>NZ_JAXCHA010000003.1:0-1070573 GCF_034044005.1 Microbacterium sp. BG28
CACGCTGGATCGCTGCGGACATCGACGGCGCTGACGGCACCGCGGTCACGTCGTGGCGAGACATCGTCAACGGGCGCCTGCTGAACGTGCTCACCGGCTCCCCGACGCTGCGCGTCGCATCCGGCGACAAGTACGTGCAGCTGGACGGGGACGACGTCCTCCAGCAGGCCGACACGTTCGCGTCAGCTCTGAAGACGCTGATCGTGCTCGCTCGGATCCCGACGGCCACAAGCCCGAACGGGTCGCTCGGCATCTACGGATCGTCCGGGTACGTGTGGCAGTACGGGTCGGGTTCCACGTTGGACGTGAACGCTGGATCCGGCGGCGGCGGCGTCACGGTGCAGGCGGGTGGTCTCGTCCGTGACGCGTGGTCCATGCTCGGCGCGGTGCAGAACGGTGCCTCGTCGATCGTCGCGAAGGACGCCACACAGGTCACGGGCACGCTCGGAACCGGGGCCTTGTCGCAGCTGGTCGTCGGCCGGCGTGTGTCGGGCGGCACGATCTACCGTTTCGACGTGGCCGAGATCATCGGCTACACCGACATCCTCACCGGCTCGCAGCTCAACGCCATCCGAGCGGCGCTGCAAGCCAACTACGCGCTGTACTGACCTCACCAAAGCACGAAATACTCACCCCCTTCCGGCTCCGGCCGGGAGGGGGTGCATCGTGGCGTCTGGGGTGCATGCGATCCTTGCCGCGTGGCTGAGTGGCACCCGATCATGACTGCGCAGGAGGTTGAGCCTGGCGTGTGGGTGCTCAGTGATCCCGCGGGGAAGCCGTACGGCAGCATTCAGATCCGCCGGACGGTGGACGGGCCGCGCTACCGCACCGAGTATCGCGGTGAGCTGATCGGGTGGGGGGCGACCCTTCGCGAGTCGTGCATGAGGCTGCATCAGATGATGCTCCGCTCGAGCACGCCGAGCTTGCCGGCGACGAGCCCGTGGCCGGATCGTGACGGCCGGAAGCTGCCTTAGAGTCGACGCACGCTGAGCAGGCGCCAACCCTCCGGCACCTTCGCTTCGAGCGCGGCCATGTCGTCGGCCTCGATCTCTTCGACGGTCGTCGCGGTGTAGGTGCCCGTGGCGGATAGCTCAGTGGTGGCTTTCGCCATGCGCACGGGGCCGGCGGCCAGCATGAAGCCCGGAGGAGTCTTCGCGACGAGCTGCTGATGTACGTCCTCGAGCGTGTGCCCGGTGACGTCGACCGTCTGGGTTTTCCGAGGTTGAACGAGTCCGGCGAGCATTCTCTCAGCCTATGCGGGGGCGTCGTGGGGATCCGCGCGAAGCGTCGTTGGTGGCCGCCGCCTACGCGTCACCAATCCCAGCGGGCCGCCGTATGAATCTCGGCGGCGAACTGTCGAGCCTCTGCGCCGAGCTTCGGGTCGATCGACTCGACCCAGTAGAAGTCGGGGCCTTCGACGTGCACGTACAGCTCGCGCTCATCCTGCCGCTTACGTGCGATGGCGCCGACGATCGCGCCCGGTGCGCCGCCGACGATCATGCCTCCGATGACGCGGGTCGCGGTCGTGCGCTTCGTGACTTGCCCGGTGGCTTCCACGGATGCGCGGATGCCGTCGAGCGACTGGCGCTCGTCGCCGCGCGTGATGTACGACGCGTACAGCGTGAAAGGCCCGAGGTCGGCAAGTCGGTTCCCGGCGCTGAGCCCTGCGGGCGCGCTCGACGGGCGAGGCGCTGAGGCGCTGAAGCGCTCAGGCTGCATTGCGCGAGCCCATGCCCCGGCGTCTTCTGGCGTGCGTGTCATGGTCTGAGGCTAGCGGAGGCGCACGACTGAATAGGTTGCCGATTAGTCTCCGAATTGGAGCAAAGACGCCTATCTAACCCGGTCAAACTCAGTGGACGTCGATCAACCTCGCGACGGGGTGTTTCGCCTAGAGAACGCTGGCATCGGGTCTAAGCCGATCCAACCCCGTCAAACTCCATCTAATGAGAGTCGCAGATGCAGAAGTTCTGCCATTGAACTACAGCCCCGGGGGTACGCGGCCAGCATAGCAAAGGGCATTGCTCGCTAGGCTGGGCCCGTGCTGCTCTCGGATCGCGACATCAAGCAGGAACTCGCCGACGGACGCATCGGGCTGGAGCCCTCCGACCCTGAGATGGTGCAGCCCTCCAGCGTCGACGTGCGTCTCGACAGGTACTTCCGGCTGTTCGACAACCACAAGTACCCCTTCATCGACCCGGCGGAGGATCAGCCCGAGCTCACCCGGTTGATCGAGGTGCGCCCCGACGAGCCCTTCATCCTGCATCCCGGTGAGTTCGCGCTCGGCGCGACCTTCGAGCGGGTCACGCTGCCCGACGACGTCGCCGCCCGCCTCGAGGGCAAGTCGTCGCTCGGCCGCCTCGGCCTGCTGACGCACTCGACGGCCGGCTTCATCGACCCCGGCTTCACGGGTCACGTGACCCTCGAGCTCTCCAATGTCGCGACCCTGCCGATCAAGCTCTGGCCCGGCATGAAGATCGGCCAGCTCTGCTTCTTCCGCCTCAGCTCGCCGGCCGAGAACGCCTACGGGTCCGGCCCCTACGGCAACCGCTACCAGGGCCAGCGCGGACCCACCGCGTCCCGCTCCTCGCGCAACTTCCACGTCACCGACGTGGGCATCACGGATGCGGGAGCCGCCGGCAGCTGACCCGGTTCAGCCCCGTGCGCGGTCGCGGCCGAGGGTGGCCGCCATGCGCGCGGCCTGCCGCAGCGTGAGCTGGGGCAGGTAGCACCGCACGAGTGCCAGACCCGTCGCCGGCAGCGCCGCCGAATCGGCCACCACGAGCCAGACGGGGGCGAAGTCGGGCTGGAACTTGCGCTTGAAGCTGTGCAGCGAGCGGAACCCGTAACCCGGCTCCAGCAGCGACCCCGCGAGATCGAGCATGCGCTGCACCGCATCCGATTCCGCTCCCGCCTCCGCCGTGTACGCGAGGGGCGCACCCGACAGGCTCAACGTCTGCAGCCCCTCCGCCTTGAGCTGCACGACCACCGCGCCGATGACGAACTCCATCACGCCGTTGAACGCCTCGTGCCGCCGACGCATCACATCCAGCACATAGCCACGGAGTCCGTCGGGACCGTACAACGGCAGCCAGCTCGTGATCGCCTCGATGCGGCCATCCTCGGCAATGGCGAGCATGAGGCGCACATCGGGATCGTCGACCTGGTCGAGGCCGCCGAGCGTGAACTCCATCTCGGGGAGCTCCTTATCGGCCAACCATGACTCCGACAGCGTGCGCAGCTGGAGATGCTGCGCGATGGACAGATCGGCCCAGCGCGTCCACACCGCCGTCACGCCCTCGCGCGCCGCCTTGTTGGTCGCCGTGCGGATGTCCTGCCGCTTCTTGCCCGCGGGGGTCCACTCCTGCGCGTCGAGCAGTGCTTCCTCGGCGATCCGCAGACGGTACCAGCCCCGCGACGCGAGCTCGGCGCTGGGCCCATCGCTCACGCTGTAGAACACCGGCCGCCATCCATTGTCTCCGCAGAATGCCGCGAACTGCTCGAACACGCGCACGTCCGCGAACGCCGGGCCGAACGGACCGCCGACCGTCACGGCGACGTTGTGGTGCACCTGATACGCGATCGCGGCGGTGCCGTCGGGGGAGAACCAGTAGGAGTTGCCGGGCCAGGTCGACATGAAGCTGAACGAGTCGCCGCCGCCCGCGCGCAGCAGCTCGCGTGCACGGATGCGGTCGTCGCGCTCGCCGACGGCGGCCGGCGCGAAGATCAGGTACGCCGTCGCGAGCACCGCCCCCGCCCAGAAGATCGCGGGCGGCAGATACCAGAAGATGCGCGCCTCGAAGGTCTCCGGCACGAACGACACCACGTCGGGCGGCAGCAGCGTCGGAGGGATGAAGCGCAGCGGCAGAGCGAGCAGGATGTCGCCCAGATCGATCACCGGGTCATGGCCTTGGCGGGTGAGCACCTGTCCCGCGGTCGCGACGAGAGCGGTGAGCACCGTCGCGGTTCCGAGCACCACGAGGTAGCGCCGCCGCGCGGCGGGGCTCGACGTCACGCGGAGGTGCCGTCGGAACACCAGCAACGCGACCGTCGTGCCGAGCGGCGCGACGGCGGCCAGCAGCGCGCCGGAGATCGTCTGCCAGACGTAGGTCTCCGCATCCGTCCCCTGGTACGCCGCGATGTCGGCGACCGTCTCGGGCTGCAGCGTGATCCACTGCACGAGGATCCAGCCGAACACCGCGGCGTTGAGAACGACCGCGATCCACAGCGCCGCCCGCCGGCCGCGGAGGATGCCCCACGCCGCGATCAGCGCGATGATCATCGGCAGCAGCGCGATCCAGCCCGCCGCCGGGAACACCTCGGCCGCCGTCGTGTACTCGGAGGGGCAGTCGACGGCGGAGCCGAACGCGCACGTCGTGCCGTCGACCACGACGACCGGGTCGATGCTGAGGAACCCGTAGAACGACAGCAGACCGGTGCCCGATCCGAACCACGTCGCGATGACGGGGCCGATGCCGCCCACGGCCACGAGCGACGCGAGCAGCACGCGGATCTCGTGGTGCGAGCTGCGCACGACGAGGGTCTTCGCCCGCCGGCCGCCGAGCAGGAAGCCCACGCCGAGTCCGACCGGAAGCGCCACGAGGATGAAGAGGCTGTCCGCATCGCCGCGGTAGAGGAAGAGCACGCACACGGCGAGAAGGGATGCGAGGCGCACCCGCCTCCGCCAGAGCGCACCGATGAAGCAGCTGGCCGCCATCGCCGTGCAGACGATCGCGGCCAGCGGGGTGAGCGTGAAGAAGAAGACGTCGTTGAGCGGGAGGAACGCGAGGAAGCGTTCCTCGAGCAGCCCCACCACGATCGAGACGGAGGTGACCAGCAAGCCGCCGGCTATGTAGGCGATCGCCGCCCGCGCCGTACCCATGACCCGTTCCGCCTGGCTCACCACGACGGCCGCGAGAACGAGTGTCGTCAGCAGCTCCGGCACGGAGCCCGTGACGAACATCGGGGTGATCGCCGACCACCAGCGGAAGTCGTCGAACGAGTCGTTCCACGGCGGCAGCAGCCCGGTATCGGCATCCGGCGGTGAGGTGATGACGATCTGCGCGATGCTCGTCACCAGCATCACGAGAAGCAGCACGGTCGTGAACGGATGCCGCCGCAGCCACGCGGCCACCATCGCCGCGATGCCCCGCATCCTGCTCAGAGGCGATTCCGAGACGGATGCGGGTGGAGCCGTGGACATGGCGTCATTGTCGCAGGGCGACCTTTCGACCCTCTGCGCGCCACAGTGCCGGGCAGCACCCTAACCTGGATCGAGAACGCGACCACGGGGCCGGGAGACGACACGATGACTGTGCAGGAAGTGATCTCGGAGTACGACGTGCTGGGAAGCCCTCCCGACGCGCTGCGCTCGGTGGTCGAGCTCGCCGCGTTCGTCGCCGAGGTCCCGATGGCGACGATCAACATCATCACCGACGACGCGCAGCACCAGCTCGCCGCCGTCGGGTTCGACGCGGACATCTGCCGCCGCGAGGACTCGATGTGCGCGCTCAATCTGCACCTCGGCCAACCCGTCGCCGTCCAGGATGCGAGCGAGGATCCGCGCTACCGCTCGAACCCGTTCGTCACGGGCGATCTCGGGGCCGTCCGCTTCTATGCCAACCATCCGCTCGTGCTCGCGGGCGAAACCATCGGCACGCTGTGCGTCTTCGATACCGTGCCGCGCGAGATCGACGAGCACCGCACAGCACTGCTGGCCGTTCTCGCCGCGCGGATCGTCGACATCCTCGAGCTCGAGCGCCGCACGCGCTACTTGCATACCGTGCTCCAGCGCGCGGATGAGCTGAGCGACGAGTTGCGTCGCTCGAACGATCACCTCTCGGCCTTCGCCGGGCAGATCAGTCACGACCTGGCAGGGCCCCTCACCTCCGTCACGATGTCCTTGCACCTGCTGCAGGAGCAGTTCGAGGAGGAGCTGAAGGTTCCTCCGTCCGTGGAGAACTGGGTCGCCACCGGTATCCGCGGCACGTCTCGGATGCAGGAGATGATCCGCGACATCCTCGCCTTCGCACGCCTCGGCGGAGTGCTGAACCTCGCCCCCACCGACCTCGGTGCGCTCGCGCACGACGTGCGCGCCGACCTGGGTATCACCGCCGACGACCCCCGCATCACGATCGGTGACCTTCCCGTCGTGGCGGGCGATGCCACCCAGCTGCGCGCGGTGCTGCAGAACCTCGTCTCCAACGCGCTGAAGTTCGGCGGGCCTGATCCTCGGGTCGATCTGCGAGCGCAGCGCACAGAGGAGGGATGGCGCATCGAGGTCGGCGATCTCGGCCCGGGCATCGACCCCGACGACGTCGAGCGCGTCTTCGATCCGCTCGTGCGCGCGAACACGGAGGTCGAGGGCACCGGCATCGGCCTGTCCACCTGCCGTCGCATCGTGCAGGCTCATGGCGGCACGATCGGCATCCGGCCGCGGGAGGGCGGCGGCACCACCGCGTGGTTCCAGTTGCCCGCATCCCGCGACTGACGCGGCCATTACCTCGCGGCGCCGCGCAGCACAAGAGGCGAGGGGGCCTCTCGCGCGACCTGACTACGGTGAGGTGGTGAGCACCGCACCCGAATCGGCCACCCCGCCCGCATCCGCGCCCACGCGAGGAATCGCTCGGTGGGTCTTCTGGCCCGCCGCATCCGTCGTCTTGATCGCCGCGGCATTCGCGATCATCTTCCCGAGTGCGGCGGAGGTGTTCTTCGGCACCATCCAGACCGGCATCGTGAACACCTTCAACTGGTACTACGTCCTGATCGCGGCGTTCTTCGTGGCCTTCGCCCTGTTCATGGGCTTCAGTCGCTTCGGCGACATCAAGCTGGGCAAGGACACCGACGAGCCCGAGTTCTCGCTCGGCGCCTGGTTCTCGCTGCTGTTCGCGGCCGGGATGGGCATCGGTCTCGTGTTCTACGGGGTGAGCGAGCCGCTCAGCCACTATGTCGATCCCCGCCCCGGTGTCACCGGAACGCCGGAGCAGCTCGCGCAGGGCGCGCTCACCCAGACCTACCTGCACTGGGGTGTGCAGGCCTGGGCGATCTACGTCGTCGTCGGACTCGCTCTGGCGTATGCGATCCACCGACGCGGGCGCCCCATCTCCATCCGCTGGGCGCTGGAACCCCTGCTCGGGCGTCGCGTGCGCGGCGGGTGGGGCAACGCCATCGACGCGATCGCGTTGTGCGGCACGATCTTCGGCGTCGCGACCTCGCTCGGTCTCGGTGTGCTGCAGATCGGCTCGGGGTTGCAGGCGACCGGTCTGCCCGAACCCGACACCCTCATGAACGTGCTGATCATCGCGGTCATCACCGTCTTCGTGCTCTTCTCGGTTCTCTCCGGCGTCACCAAGGGCATGAAGTGGCTCTCGAGCGCCAACCTCATCCTCGCCGGGGTGCTGCTCGTCTTCGTGCTCGTCGTGGGTCAGACCGAGTACCTGCTGCGCGAATGGGTGCAGTCGATCGGGGCCTACCTGCAGAACTACATCGGCCTCAGCTTCACCGTCAGCGCATTCCAGGGCTCCGCCGGCGAGGCGTGGCAGGCGTCCTGGACCTCGTTCTACTGGGGCTGGTGGATCGCCTGGGCGCCGTTCGTCGGGGTCTTCATCGCGCGTGTCAGCCGCGGTCGCACGGTACGTCAGTTCGTGATGGGCGTGCTCCTGGTGCCCACGCTCGTCGGCATCCTGTGGTTCGCCGTACTCGGCGGGTCGGGCCTGTACCAGGAGCTGCACAACCCCGGTTCGATGCTCACCGACGGCGGAGTCGATCTGCAGGGCGCCTTGTTCCGCCTGTTCGAGTTCCTTCCCGGCACTCCCGTGCTGACGATCGGCGCGATCGTGCTGATCACCATCTTCTTCGTCACCTCCGCCGACTCCGGGGCCCTCGTCATGTCGATCCTCGCCACCGGCGGCAACCCCGAGCCCAAGCGGTGGGTGCGCGTGTTCTTCACCCTCGCCACCGCGGTGCTCGCCATCGCGTTGCTGATCGCCGGCGGCCTCACGGCCCTCCAGTCCGCCGCCATCCTCATCGCGCTGCCGTTCAGCGTCGTGATGCTGCTCATGTGCTGGGCCACGATCGTCGCCTTCCAGCGCGAGAGGCGCGTGTACGACCGGGTGCAGCGTGCGCAGCTCCTCGAGCAGATCGGCGACCACTACGGGCTGGAGGTCGAGCAGGAGAACGAGGGCGGCCTGCGGATGCCCGCGTGGATGCGGCGCCCCCGCATTAACGTGAAGGAGTGACACAGCTCTCGTACCGCTCCGCCCGTCTCACGGACGTTCCCGCCGAGACCCTGTACCGGCTGATGTGGCTGCGCGTCACGGTGTTCGTGGTCGAGCAGGCCGCTGCGTACCCCGAGCTCGACGGACGCGACCTCGAGCCGGATGCGGAGCTGTTCTGGGCCGAGCAGGAGGGGGAGGTCGTCGCGACCCTCCGCCTGCTGCACGATGACGACACGGATCACGCACGCATCGGACGCGTCGCGACGGCCGAGGCCGCGCGGGGGCGGGGCGTTGCTGCCGGGCTCATGACGCGCGCCGTGCTGCGCGCGGGGGAGCGCTGGCCCGGTGCGGCGATCGTCCTCGACGCGCAGGAGCACCTCGCGCCGTGGTACGCGCGCTTCGGGTTCGTCGTCGACGGTGAGCGCTTCCACGAGGACGGCATTCCTCACGTGCCGATGCGGCGGATCGCCGACTGAGCGGGAATGCGCCGCATCCGTCGGCGTTGTCCTTCACCATGACACGCGTCGGAATCATCGGAGCAGGACACATCGGATCGGCCCTCGCGAAGGGTCTCGTCGACCGGGGATACGAGGTGGCGATCGCCAACTCCCGCGGGCCGGAGACGCTGGCAGACCTCGTGGCGGAGCTCGGCCCGAACGCCCACGCCGCCACGGCAGCGGATGCGGCAGCCTTCGGTGAGTGGGCGATCGTCACGGTGCCGCTGAAGGCCATCGACCAGGTGCCGGTCGCGGAGCTCGCGGGCAAGATCGTCGTCGACACGAACAACTACTACTGGGAGCGGGACGGCCGCATCCAGGCGCTCGAGGACAAGCAGACCACGACGAGCCAGATGCTGCAGGAGCGTCTGCCCGGATCCACCGTTGTGAAGGGCTTCAACCACATCATGGCCGCCCAGATCAACACCGACGGCACCGCCGCGGGCACCGAGAACCGCCGGGCGCTGGCGACGGCGGCCGACACGGACGAGGGCCTCGCGTTCATCACGGCCCTCTACGACGAGTTCGGTTACGACACGGTCACCGTCGGTCCGCTGGCCGAGAGCTGGCGCGTCGAGCGCGACCAGCCCGCCTACGTCGTGCGCCAGAACGCCGACCAGCTGCGCGCCAACCTGGCCCGCGCCACGCGCTGACCCGCATCCCGCATCGGGCCGAGACGCGGCCACGCCGCATCCGCTCATCGCCCTACTAGCCGCGAGACTGCACTTTCAGCACGAGATCACGGGTAAACACAGTGATCTCGTGCGAAAGATGCAGTCTCGCGGTCCGGGGAGGGGGGAGGAGGGCCGGTCACGCGGAGGAGGCGGTGAGGCGGCGGGATGCGGCGCGCACCGGGATGAGCATCGCGAGGCCGATGGCCAGCACCAGCACGATGCCGAGGATGCCCCAGTACTGTGCGCCGCCGATGACCACGAACAGTCCGAACGCGCTGGGTGCCAGGAACACCGCGGCGCGGCCGGTCGTGGCGTAGAGGCCGAAGACCTCGCCCTCGCGTCCGGGCGGGATGAGTCGGGCGAGGAAGGTGCGGGATGCGGACTGCGCCGGCCCGACGAATAGGCACAGGATCAGGCCGAACACCCAGAACATGCCCGCGCCGCCGGCGTGGAAGATGAAGATGCACGAGCCGCTGACGATGAGTCCGATGAGCGCGACGAGGATCAGCGGCTTCGGGCCGAAGCGGTCGTCGAGGGGGCCGGAGGCGATGGTCGCGAGGCCGGCGACGACGTTCGCCGCGATGGCGAAGATGATGACCTCGCCGGGGCTGAAGCCGAAGGTGCCCGCCGCCAGCACGCCGCCGTAGGTGAAGACGCCCGTTAGACCGTCGCGGAAGACCGCGCTGGAGAACAGGAAGTACACCGTGTGGCGGCTCTCCCGCCACAGCTTCGCGATGTTGCGGAACAGCAGCCCGTACGACGCGAAGAACCCGACGCGTTCTGTCGCGATCGGACGCAGGAGCGTGTTCTCCGGCACGGCGATCAGCACGGGGATCGCGGACAGACCGAACCACACCGCGGCGACGATCATCGAGACGCGCACGGCCCAGCCGTTCTCGCTCGTCACGCCGAACAGCCCGACCTCCGGGTTGATGAAGCCGAAGTAGACGATGAGCAGCAGCACGATGCCACCGAGGTAGCCCATGCCCCAGCCGAAGCCCGACACCTTGCCGACGGTGTTCGGCGTCGAGACCTGGGCGAGCATCGCGTTGTAGTTGACGGACGCGAGTTCGAAGAACACCGTGCCGACCGCGAGCAGCACCAGGCCCAGCCAGAGATATGCCGGGTCGGGCGCGACGAGCGACATGAGAGCGAGCATCAGCACGACCACGGCCGTGTTGATGGCGAGCCAGCGCTTGCGGTGCGCCGATACGTCGGAGCGCTGACCGGTGACCGGCGCCGTGAGCAGCACGACGATGCCGGCCGCGGCGAGGGCGAACGACATGGCCGCCGAGGTGCCTGCCGTGCTCCCGAATGAGCTGCTGGTCAGGTAGACCGTGAACACGAAGGTCGTGGCGACCGCGTTGAAGGCCGCCGATCCCCAGTCCCACAGTCCCCAGGCGATCACCGGTCCGCGCCGCGTGCGCTCTGGGGCGGGCGTGCCGGCGACGGAGGCCGCCGCAGCTTCCGCGGGGGCGGGGACAGGCGAGTCGGACATGTCGGGCACGGTAGGACCTCTCGGTGAACAGCCGGTGCCGCGGATGCGCCGGCCCGCATCGTCGCGGTGCGCTCAGCGTAACGGCTGACGGCCGCCGCCCCGGCGAACAAAGTTGAGCGCATTCATATCAAGTTCACTTGACGCTCAGGTTCGATGTGTCTATCCTTGAGTCATCGCGGCTCAACCTGAGTCGGCGAGCAGATTTCACACACATCGGGCCGTCGCATCCGCGAGGGTCCTTGCAAAGGGAGAGGGAAACACATGCCCCGTGCAGTAGGTATCGACCTCGGTACGACGAACTCCGTCGTCAGCGTCCTCGAGGGCGGCGAGCCGAAGGTCATCGCGAACGCCGAAGGCTTCCGCACCACCCCGTCCGTCGTCGCCTTCACCAAGGACGGCGAGGTTCTGGTGGGTGAGACCGCCAAGCGTCAGGCCGTCACGAACGTCGACCGTACGCTCACCTCGGTCAAGCGCCACATGGGCACCGACTGGAAGACGCAGGCGATCGACGGCAAGCAGTACACGCCGCAGGAGATCTCGGCCCGCATCCTCCAGAAGCTCAAGCGCGACGCCGAGCAGTACCTCGGTGACAGCGTCACGGATGCGGTCATCACCGTCCCGGCGTACTTCAACGACGCCGAGCGTCAGGCCACGAAGGAGGCCGGCGAGATCGCGGGCCTGAACGTCCTGCGCATCATCAACGAGCCGACCGCTGCGGCTCTGGCCTACGGTCTCGACCGCGGCAAGGAGGACGAGCTCATCCTCGTCTTCGACCTCGGTGGCGGAACCTTCGACGTCTCCCTCCTCGAGGTGGGCAAGGACGACGACTTCTCCACCATCCAGGTGCGCTCCACCGCCGGTGACAACCGCCTCGGTGGTGACGACTGGGACCAGCGCGTCGTCGACTACCTCATCACGCAGTTCCGCCAGACCACCGGTGTCGACGTCTCGGGCGACAAGATCGCGCTGCAGCGCCTCAAGGAGGCCGCTGAGCAGGCGAAGAAGGAGCTGTCGAGCTCGACCTCGACCTCGATCAACCTCCCCTACCTGTCGCTGACCGACTCGGGCCCCGTGTCGCTGAGCGAGACCCTTTCGCGTGCCAAGTTCGAGGACCTCACCAAGGACCTCCTCGACCGCACGAAGAAGCCCTTCGACGACGTCATCCGCGAGGCCGGCATCAAGGTCGACGACATCGACCACGTCGTGCTGGTCGGTGGTTCGACCCGCATGCCGCAGGTGACCGAGCTCGTCAAGAAGCTCACCGGTGGCAAGGAGCCCAACAAGGGCGTCAACCCGGACGAGGTCGTCGCCGTCGGCGCCGCCCTGCAGGCCGGTGTGCTGAAGGGTGAGCGCAAGGACGTGCTGCTCATCGACGTCACCCCCCTGAGCCTCGGCATCGAGACCAAGGGCGGCATCATGACCAAGCTCATCGAGCGCAACACGGCCATCCCGACCAAGCGCAGCGAGACCTTCACGACCGCCGACGACAACCAGCCGTCGGTCGCGATCCAGGTCTTCCAGGGCGAGCGCGAGTTCACCCGCGACAACAAGCCGCTCGGTACATTCGAGCTGACCGGCATCGCTCCCGCCCCCCGCGGCATCCCGCAGGTCGAGGTCACCTTCGACATCGACGCGAACGGAATCGTCCACGTCTCGGCGAAGGACAAGGGCACCGGCAAGGAGCAGTCGATGACCATCACGGGCGGCTCGTCGCTTCCCAAGGAGGACATCGAGCGCATGGTGCGCGAGGCCGAGGAGCACGCCGCCGAGGACAAGAAGCGGCGCGAGTCGGCTGAGACCCGCAACCAGGCCGAGACCCTCTCGTACTCCGTCGACAAGCTGATCTCCGAGAACGCCGACAAGCTGCCCGCCGAGGTCAAGGACTCCGTGCAGGCCGACGTCGACGCGCTGAAGGCAGCGCTCGCCGGTGAGGACGACGACGCGGTCAAGACCGCGTTCGACAAGCTCAACCAGAGCCAGAGCCAGCTGGGCGAGGCCCTGTACCAGGCCGCCCAGGCCGAGGGCCAGCCCGCAGACCCGTCCGCCACCGACCCGGGCAGCGGCACCACGCCGAACCCCGAGGAGGACGTCATCGACGCCGAGGTCGTCGACGACGAGGACGAGAAGAAGTAAGAGATACGACCATGACGGACAAGAACTTCGCACAGCCGGACGACGGCGACGAGGTTCGGCCCGGCGAGGAGGGGTCGGAGGCACACGCCTCCGACCCCGCTTCGCAGGAGCCGGAGCTGACGGTCGACGACATCCTGGGTGCCGAGCAGAACGCGGATGCGGCCGCGGAGGACCCCGACCTGCTGGGAGATCTCAAGCGCCTGCAGGCGGAGTACGCCAACTATCGGCGCCGCACGGAGGAGCAGCGGGAGGTGGAGATCGAGCGCGCGAAGGGCTCGGTGGCCAAGAACCTGCTGCCTGTGCTCGACGATCTCGACCGCGCGGCCAAGCACGGCGACCTCGCCGAGGGCACCCCGTTCGCGGCGATCGCCGAGAAGCTGCGCGGCGTGGCCGAGCGCATGGGTCTGGTCACCTACGGTGCGGCCGGCGAGGCGTTCGACCCGCAGCAGCACGAGGCGATCTTCCAGCAGCCGACACCCGGTCAGACCGAGGCGACGATCCTCGAGGTGGTCGAGGTCGGTTACCGACTCGGCTCCGTCGAGCTGCGCCCCGCGAAGGTCGTGGTCGCCGTGCCGGCGGACTAGGAGGAGAACGTGGCCAGTCAAGACTGGTTCGACAAGGACTTCTACGCGGTGCTCGGCGTCGCGAAGGACGTCTCCGATGCCGACCTGAAGAAGACGTACCGCAAGCTCGCCCGGCAGTACCATCCGGATTCGAACCCCGGGGATGCGGCGGCCGAGGCGCGCTTCAAGGAGATCAGCGAGGCGTACTCGGTGCTCAGCGACAAGGAGCAGCGCGAGGAGTACGACCAGATGCGCGCCATGGGCTCCGGCGCCCGCTTCACCGCGGGCGGCGCGGGTGCGGGCGGCTTCGAGGACGTGTTCTCGCGCTTCGGCCAGGGCCGCGGCGGCAGCCAGTTCGATGCGGGCGGCTTCGAGGACTTCTTCACGATGTTCGACCGCGGCGGATCGAGCTCGTTCGGGTCGGGCCGCTTCGGTCAGACCTCGGGCGGCTACCGCGGCTTCGGCGGACCCACCAAGGGGTCCGACGTCACGGCGCGCACCACGCTCGATTTCGCCACAGCCGTGGGCGGCGAGACCATCACGCTCCAGGGCGAGGACGGCAAGCCGTTCAAGGTGAAGATCCCCGCCGGCGTCGCGGACGGGCAGAAGATCCGACTCCGCGGCCGCGGGCGCCCCTCGCCCGACGGCGGCGAGGCCGGCGACATCGTCGTGCAGGTCTCGGTGCGTCCGCATCCGGTCTTCACGCGTGACGGGCTCAACCTTCGCCTGACCGTGCCGATCACCTTCACCGAGGCCGTGCTCGGCGCGACGATCGAGGTCCCCACCCTGGGCGGCGACCCGGTGCGCCTGCGCGTGGCTCCCGGCACGCCGTCCGGCCGGGTCCTGCGGGTCAAGGGGCGCGGCGTGCACACCCAGAAGGGCACAGGCGATCTGCTCGCCGAGGTGCAGGTGGCGGTTCCCGCCCACCTCGACGATGCGGCCAAGGAAGCGCTCGAACGCTTCCAGGAGCTCGAGCCCAAGGAGAACCCGCGCGCTGAGTTGATGGCCAAGGCGCGCAATTGACGAACGATTCGCGGGTGCCGCATCCGAACCCGGATGCGGCACCCGCGGATGACGAGATGATCGGGGCAAGGAGGTGAGCGGGATGGACGAGAACGAGATCGACGACGAGGCGCCGGTGTTCGCGATCGCGACGGCCGCGGAACTCGCCGGCATGCACCCGCAGACCCTGCGTCAGTACGACCGGCTGGGACTGGTCGTGCCGGGACGTACGAAGGGCGGCTCGCGCCGGTACTCGGTGCGTCACATCGAACAGCTGCGCGAGGTGTCGCGCCTGTCGGCGGACGGCATGAGCCTACCCGCCATCGCCCGCATCATCGAGCTCGAGAACCGCGTGCGAGAGCTTCACGGCCGCGTGCGCGACCTGGAGAACGCGATGCGCGCTGAGCTCGATCGCCGGCCAGGGGCGCGCGTGTTCGCCGCCGGCCCCTCGGGCTCCGTGGTCCCGCTGCGCTCGGGTACGCGCGTGCGTCGCTCCACCGAGATCGTGGTCTGGCGACCCCGGCGCGAACTTCCTCCCGCGGACTGATTCCGCGCCTGCGTGGATTTGACCCGCGGGGAAGCGCGGTGCAACGCTGACTGTTAACCGACGACAGTGAGGTGCTCGTGTCCGATCTCCGCCCCCTTGCGATGGGTGACCAGATAGCCCATCGCCTTCGCGTCGAGATCATCAAGGGGATCATCCCCGCCGACACGCACCTTGCCGAGGATGCCCTCGCCACACGTTTCGACGTCAGCCGCGGTCCGGTGCGCGATGCCCTGCGGCACCTGGAGGCGGAGGGTCTGGTCGAGGACCGCCGCAAGCGCATTTACACCCGCGCGGTCGGCATGACCGACATCGAAGAGCTGTACATGCTGCGCGAGGTGCTGGAGTCCCTTGCGATCCGGCTCGCCATCGCCAACGCCAGCTCGAAGGACTGGGACCGCGTGCAGGCGATCGTCGATGATATGGCTGCGGCCGCCGAGAGCGACGACGGCGAGCGCTTCGCGGATGCGGATATGCAGTTCCACACGAGCTTCTACGTCAACGCGCGCAACCGCCGGCTGATGGAGGCGTGGCGCCCGTATCAGCGCATCTTCGCCATCCTGTTCGAGCTCAGCGACACGAGCGACATCGCCTCGGCAACCGCCGATCATCAGGGCTTTCTCGATGTCATCCGCACCGGCGACGCCGATGCCGCCGTCAAGCGACTGCACCTGCACCTGACCCTCGCCAAGGGCCACGTGCGCGACGCTCTGCGCAGCCTGCCCGACGCCGCTCACTGACGCCTTCGTCGTCGATGCCCGCTCGGGGGGCATTTGACACGGCCCACCTACTGTCCTATGTTGACTGTTAACAGAAAACAGATCGTTCAACGGTGACCGGTCGCTCCGCCTGGAGCAGCCCTGACCCGTTTCGAGGAGGGGCTCCCAGATGGCAGGACACGATTCGACCGCACCGGTGGGTGCAGGTCGCACCGTCATCGTCGGACCGGTCCGCTATCCGGCCCTGTGCGCCTCCGGCCGTGCGCTGCTTCTCGAGCACGGCTTCACGCTCGTCGAGAACGAGTCCACCGTGCCGTGGACCGCTGAGGAACTGCACGCACGCATCGCGGATGCGGATGCCGCCGTCGCCGGCGTCGAGGTCTACGACGCCGACGCTCTCGACCGCGCCGGCCGGCTGCAGATCATCTCCCGCCTCGGCGTGGGACTCGACAACATCGACCTCGACGCAGCCCGAGCGCGCGACATCCGCGTCGTGAACGTCCCCGGCGGCAACGCCGCGGCGGTCGCCGAACTGGCGATCGGTTTCATGCTGGCGCTGCTGCGCCGCATCCCCGAGCTCGACGCCGCGACGAAGAACGGTCGTTGGGATCGCTACGTCGGCCGCGAGCTCGCGGGAAAGAGCATCGGCCTCATCGGCTTCGGCGCCATCGCGCAGACCGTCGCCCGTCGCCTCGCCGGCTTCGAGGTCGACCTCGTGGCCTTCGACCCGTTCGCCGACCGCCAGGCGGCCGAGCGTCTGGGTGTGCGCATCGTCGACCGCGTCACGGATGTCGTGCGCGACGTCGACATCGTCTCGGTGCACGCTCCGCACACGCCCGACACCCACCACACCGTCGACGATGAGCTGATCGCCGCGATGCGTCCCGGCACCCTCCTCATCAACACGAGCCGCGGCGGCCTGGTCGACGAGGCGGCGCTGGTGCGCGGACTCGCGTCCGGCCGCATCGGCGGGGTAGGACTGGACGTGTTCGAGGTGGAGCCCGTCGCCGCGGACAACCCCCTCTTCTCCTTCGCCAACGTCGTCGTCGCCCCCCACGCCGCCGCCGACAGTGCGGAGGCGTACGAGCGCATCGGCCTCGCGACCGCGCAAGCCATCGTCGACGTCTTCGCGGGCCGCGTGCCCGCCGCCCTCGCTTTCTGACCCGAACCCCACGCACCACCCACCTCCTGAAAGGAACAACGATGTTCACGACACGCAGACCCCGTCGGCTGGTCATCGGTATCGCCGCCGGCGCCGTCGCGGCCCTGGGCCTCACTGCCTGCGCCAGCGGCACAGGCGACGCGGGCGACTCCGCCGACGTCTCCGAGATCACGGTCGTCGCCGCAAACAGCCCCTGGGTCGAAGGTCTGAAGACCCTCGGCACCCAGTACGAGCAGGAGACCGGCGTCAAGGTCAACATCGAGGCCTACGGCAACGAGCAGCTCAACGACAACTACAAGGTCAAGCTCAACGCACAGTCCGCCGACTTCGACGTCATGGCCTTCCAGGTGCAGGACGTCATGCGCGAGTTCTCGCGCAACGGCTGGCTCACCGACATGACCGAGCAGGTCGAGAGCGACGCCGACTGGAACTGGGAGGACTTCCAGTCCGCCGCCCGTGACGCGGTGGAGCTCGACGGGGTCGTCTACGGCGTTCCCGTCATGACCGAGCGCCAGATCGTCTACTACCGCACCGATCTACTCGAGGCCGCCGGCATCCCCGTGCCCAAGACGCTCGACGAGCTGAAGTCGGCCGCCGCCGCCCTCAACGACCCGGATAACGGGATGTACGGAATCGCCATGCGCGGCTCCCGCGTGCCGCTGGTCACGCAGCTGTCGTCGTTCCTCTACAGCTTCGGCGGCGACTTCCAGGACAAGGACGGCAACGCCAGCGTCGACACCCCGGCGGCGAAGAACGCCTACGAGTTCTACGGCGACCTCCTGCGCCAGTCGGGCCCTCCCGGAGCCACCAACATGGGCTGGGTCGAGGCATCCGCCCTCTTCGCTCAGGGCAAGGCGGCGTTCTACATCGACGCCGACAGCCAGGCCTACACCTTCCTGGACGCCGACAACAGCGCCGTCGTCGACACGGTCGGCTTCGCGCAGTTCCCCGAGGGACCCGCCGGCTCGAAGTTCTACAACATCGTGCCGCAGACCGTCGGCATCAACGCCTTCTCGAAGAAGAAGGAGGCCGCGTGGGAGTTCATCAAGTGGGTGACCAACGAGGAGAACACCAAGTGGCTGCTGGCCAACGAGACGGTTCCCGGCGCGCGTGAGTCGGCCTGGAACGACGCGGAGGCCACCGCATCCTTCCCCGCCGGTCTCGTCGAGATCATCCAGAACGTGGGCGACCACGGCGTCGGCCACGACCGTCCGCAGCTCGAGCAGGTCGCCGCGGCCCGCGAGATCGTCGGCGGTCCCGCCATCACCGCGATCGAGGGAGGCGACGTCGCAGACGCCGCCAAGACCGCGAACACCCAGTTCCAGGAACTGCTCGACTCCGAGAAGTGATCTCACGGCCCCGGGCGGCGCTCGCCGCCCGGGGCCACCCCGGACCAAGGAGGCTCCGTGTCCTCGCTCACCGCGCGCAGGTCGACGTTCGGCAACCGCGCACTCAACTGGATCGACGCTCGTCTGAAGTGGATCCTGATCGTCCCGTCGGTGCTGTTCATCGCGCTGCTGATCGCCTTCCCGATCGGGTACACGGTCTTTCTCTCCCTCACCGACTCCGCGGGCGCCGTCACCCGGCCCTTCTCGTTCGTCGGCCTCGACAACTACGTCACCTGGCTCAGCGACACCGACCGGTTCTGGCCGGCCGTCGGACGTACCGCCTACTTCACGATCCTGGCGCTGGGCATCGAGCTCATCCTGGGCCTGGCGATCGCGCTCCTGCTGCGTAAGACCTTCCGTGGCCAAGGCCTGGTGCGCGTGTTCATCCTGCTGCCGCTCGTGGCGACGCCCGTCGCCGTCGGCATGATGTGGCTGCTGATCTTCGAGCCGTCCATCGGCTTCGCCAACAGCGTCATGCAGTTCCTCGGCCTTCCGCGCCAAGGATGGCTGAGCGACCCCTCGACCGCGTTGAACACCCTCATCTTCATCGACGTCTGGCAGTGGACGCCGATGGTCATCCTGATCCTCCTCGCCGGCCTGTCGACCCTGCCGGAAGAGCCTGACGAGGCGGCGCGGGTGGATGGCGCCAACGCATGGCAGCGCTTCCGTCACATCACCCTGCCGCTGCTCGCACCCGTGATCGGCGCGGCCGCCATCCTCCGCTCCATCGATGCGATGAAGACCTTCGACATCATCTACGCCACCAAGGGCATCGGCGGCGGCTCGAGCCATGAGGCCGAGACGCTCAACATCCTCGCCTACGGCCAAGCGTTCCAGTTCTCGCAGTACGGCAAGGCATCGGCGCTGCTGATCCTCTTCTTCCTGCTGATCGTGGTGGTGCTGCTGGCCCTCGCGATCCTTCGCAAGAAAGGAACCCGGGTATGAGTGAGACCCGCGCCCTCGTCCAGCCCGTCGGCCGTCGCGGCCTTCGCGCTGCCGCCCCGAAGCGCCGCCCCCGCCGTCCGATCGACATCGCCGGCCAGACCGCGCGCGTCGTCGGAATCGTCCTCGTCGTGCTCGCCTTCCTCGTGCCGCTCGTATGGATGCTGCTCGCCAGCTTCAAGCGCAACCTCGACGTCGTGAACCCGGACAAGATGTTCGCGTTCGAGCCGACGCTCAAGAACTACGAGACCGTCTTCACCGTGCAGAACTTCCTGCCGGTCATCGGCAACAGCCTGCTCGTCGGCGTCGGGGCGACCCTGCTCGCGCTCGTGATCGGCGTACCGGCGGCCTATGGCATCGCCCGGTACAAGGTGCGCAGCACGACCGGCTTCCTGCTGATGGCGCGTGTGATCCCCGGTGTCAGCCTGCTCATCCCGTGGTACTTCCTCTTCTCGCAGGTGCAGCTCGTCGGCAGCTACACGGTGCTGATCCTGACGCACCTGTTCGTGACGATGCCGCTCGTGGTGGCCATCATGTCGAGCTTCTTCGACGGCATCCCGACGGAGCTGGAGGAGGCCGCGCAGATCGACGGCTCGAGCAAGATCGGCGCCTTCGTCCGCGTCGTGCTCCCCCTGTCGCTGCCCGGCATCGCGACGGCGTCGATCCTGTCGTTCATCTTCAGCTGGAACAACTTCCTGTTCGCCCTGGTGCTCTCCAGCCAGTCCACCCGCACACTGCCCGTCGCGATCGTGAACTTCACGAGCTACGCGTCCGTCGACTGGGGCGGGCTCATGGCCGCCGCAGTGGTCATCACCGTGCCGGTCATGATCGTCGCGCTGTTCGCGCAGCGCTACGTCGTCAGCGGTCTGACCGCCGGCGCGACCAAGGGCTGAGATGGGCGAGGCATCACGCACCGCCTGGGTCGTCGGCGGCGGAACCGGCATCGGCCGCGCCGCGGCCCAGGCGCTCGCCCGCGACGGCTTCCACGTCGTCGTCTCGGGCCGCCGGGCGGCGGAGCTGGACGCGACCCTCGACGCGGTGCATCGCAGCGGCGGTGCCGCATCCGCACTCGTGCTCGACGTCACCGATAACGCCGCCGTCCAGGATGCGGCCGCGCGTCTCACCGCGGCCCATGGCCGCATCGACACCCTGGTCTACTGCGCGGGCACGAACGTCGCCCGCCGGTTCTGGGACCAGGTGTCGGCGACCGACATCGCGCACGTCATGGACGTGAATCTCCAGGGCGCGGTGCGCGCGGTCCACGCGGTCCTGCCCGGGATGCGGGCGGCCGGCGCGGGGCTCGTCGTGCTGGTCTCCTCCTGGGCCGCGTGGCGCCACTCGCCCGGCGCGGGCGCCGCCTACGCGATGAGCAAGACCTCGCTCGGCGTGATGGCGGAGACGCTCAACGCGCAGGAGAGGCTGCACGGCATCCGTGCCACGCACCTCTGCCCCGGCGAGGTGGCCACCGACATCCTCGACACCCGACCCAGCCCGCCCTCCGCCGAGGCGCGCGCGCTCATGCTCGCGCCCGATGACGTGGGCGACGCCGTCGCCTGGATCGCCCGTCAGCCCGCGCGCGTCTGCGTGAACGAGCTGGTCCTGACTCCCACCGCCAACACCTCCTACGCGTGAGCGGCTCGCTCCGCATCCTCTCGAAAGGCATCGACATGACCCGTCGCGACATCGTGACCGCCATCCCCACCAGCTTCCACGCCGACGGCTCGCTGGATCTCGACGGCAGCCGCTCGATCTTCCGGTACGTCGGCGAGTCCGGCAACGAGGGCGCCTTCGTGCTGGGCACCACGGGCGAGTTCCCCGCGGTCGACGACGACGAGTTCGCGCAGCTCATCAGCGCTGCGGTCGAGGAGCTCGCGGGACGCATGCGCGTCATCGCCCACGTCGGCCAGCCGAGCGCCTACGAGGCCGTGCGCCGCGTGAAGATCGCGAAGGATGCGGGCGTCACCGAGTTCGCCGCTCTCACGCCCTACTACCTGCCCGCCGCCGAGTCGGCGGTGTACGACTACTTCGTGCAGGTCGCTGCGGCGGTCGGCGACGGCGCCCTCTACGTCTACATCTATCCGCGACGCAGCGGCATCACGGTGAGCCCGGAGCTGCTGGCGCGCCTCGCCGAGCTTCCCGCGGTGGTGGGGGCCAAGGTCAGCGAACTCAGCCTCGACGAGCTCGCCGCCTACCGCCAGGTCGTGCCGGACGACTTCATCCTCTACACCGGTGCCGACAAGGACCTCGTGGCCGCCGGTGAGGTCGGCGCGCAGGGCGTCGTCTCCGGCGTGTCCTCGGTGCTGCCGAAGCCTTTCCGGGCCCTCGCCGCCGCGGCGGACACGGGCGATGCGCAGAAGATCGCCGACGCGCAGGCGGCCGTCGACGACATCGTCGCGGTCATCGGCGGGGACATGGCCCGGATGAAGGCCGCCTACCGGTCGATGGGTGTCGCCGACGGCACCTGCCGCATGGCTCTCGTGCAGCCGGACGAGGCGGCGCTCGCCGACATCGAGCGCGTCATCGCGACGTACCGCTGACCCCGCCATGGCTTCGTCGATCGCCGTGCTCGGCAGCGCCAACATGGACCTCGTCGTCCGCGTCGCGGCCGCGGTGCGTCCGGGCGAGACCGTCAGAGGCTCGTCGTTCGCGACGGGACCGGGCGGGAAGGGGCTGAACCAGGCCGTCGCCGCCGCGCGCGCCGGGGCGAGCGTCTGCTTCCTCGGCGCGGTCGGCGCGGACGAGTTCGGTGGGCGCCTGCGCGGCTTCCTCCTCGCGCAGGGGATCGACGTATCCGGGCTCGTGCCGAGCCCGGAGCCCACCGGGATCGCCGCCATCACGGTCACCGACGACGGCGAGAACGCCATCGTCGTCGTCGCGGGCGCGAACGCGGGCGACCGGCTGTCCGACTCGGACCGGGCCGCCATCGCCGGCGCCGGCCACCTCGTCGTCCAGTTGGAGCGGCCGGTCGCGCTGGTCCTGGAGGCGATGCGCTGGGCGCGCGGACACGGGGTGACGACGGTGCTGACGCCGGCCCCCGTGCCCGGTTCCCACGTCGACGAGCTCGTCTCGCTGAGCGACGTCCTTCTGGTCAACGAGCACGAGGCCGCCGCGCTGAGCGGTGAGGCGGATGCGGCGGACGCTGCCCGCATGCTCAGCCGTGCCGCCCGGACGGTCGTCGTGACCCTCGGTGCCGAGGGCGCGCTGGTCGCGCAGCGCGGCGACGTCACAGCCGCCGTGGCCGCGCGTCCCGTCGCCGCCGTCGACACCACCGGCGCGGGCGATACGTTCGCCGGGGTGCTGATCGCCTGGCTCGCCGCCGGCGCCACACTCCACTCCTCACTCGAGGCCGCATCCGCCGCGGCCGCTCTCACCGTCACCCGTCCGGGGGCCGCGGCGTCGATGCCGCAGCGCGCCGACATCCTCACCGCTCTGCAAGGAGATCGATCATGACCTACACCCTCCCCACTGCTCCCGCCGCTCTCGTGGCGCCGCCGCGCACCGCGTACCTGATCTCGTCGGGCGACCTCCGTGAGTCGGCGAACGTCGCCGGCTGGCCCGCGCAGGTCGAGCTGGAGGCCGCCGTGACGCGCGTGCTCGGCGAGCTCGGCTGGAGCGTGGTCAGGGCCAACGACATCGATCCCGCGACCGGGCACGGATTCATCTCGAGCCAGCGCATGGGCATGGAGGTCTTCAAGAGCATCCCCGCCGAGGCGCCGCTCATCGTCGCCGAAGCGGTGTGGCAGTACTCGCACCACGTGCTCGCGGGGCTGCGCACCCACCGCGGTCCGATCCTCACGGTCGCGAACTTCGCCGGCGAATGGCCGGGCCTCGTGGGTCTGCTGGGGCTGAACGCGGGCCTCACGAAGATGGGCACGCCCTACGCCACGATCTGGTCGGTCGACTTCGCGGACGACTGGTTCCGCGACGGGCTGCTCGAGTGGACGCGCACCGGCCGCATCACGCACGACACCTCCCACGTGCGGGCGCTGCCGACGCTGCCCGAGAGCCCGGAGCGGGAGCTCGGCGAGGCGATCGGTCGACAGCTGCGCGAGGAGAAGGCCATCATCGGCGTCTTCGACGAGGGCTGCATGGGCATGTACAACGCGATCTTCGACGACGAGCTGCTGAACCCGACCGGCATCTACAAGGAGCGCTTGTCTCAGTCCGCGCTCTACGCCGAGATGCTCGCCGTCACGGATGCGGACGCCGATGCCGCGTTCGACTGGCTGATCGAGCGGGGGATGACGTTCCGCTTCGGCGAGGACCCGGCCACCGAGCTCACCCGCGAGCAGGTCCAGTGGCAGCTGAAGATGTATATCGCCGCGCTGCGCATCGCGGACGACTTCGGTCTGGATGCGGTCGGCATCCAGTACCAGCAGGGCCTGAAGGACCTCGTGCCCGCATCCGATCTCGCCGAGGGCATCCTCAACACGAGCGAGCGGCCGCCGGTGTTCTCTCGCGACGGACGGCGTGAACTGCACGCGGGCCGGGCGCTGCCGCACTTCAACGAGGCCGACGAGGGTGTCGCGGTCGACGCGCTCGTGACCGATCGCGTGTGGCGCGCCATGGGGCTCGTGCCCGACAACACGCTGCACGATGTGCGGTGGGGCGAGGAGTTCGACGGCGAGTTCGTGTGGGTCTACGAGATCTCGGGGTCGGTTCCCGCATCTCATCTCGGCGGCTGGGACAAGGCCGAGGGCTGGCGACAGGGACACGTCTTCTTCCCCGCGGGCGGCGCGACGATCAACGGCGTGAGCAAGCCGGGCGAGCTCGTCGTCTCGCGCGTGTTCATCGCCGACGGGGTGCTGCAGGCCGACATCTTCCGCGCGAGCGCGGTGGAGCTGCCCGAGGCGGAGACGCGCCGTCGCAAGGAGGCGACGAACCCCGAGTGGCCCATCGCCCACGTCGTGCTGCACGGCATCGGCCGCGACCAGTTCATGGCCCGTCACAAGGCGAACCACGCCCAGGTCGTCTACGCGCCGGATGCCGACACGGCCGACCGTGCCCTCATCGCGAAGGCCGCGGCCTTCGATGCGATGGGCATCCGGGTCAACCTGGTCGGCGACGTCGCGGTGTGAGGAGGCCGGGTGCGCTCTAGAGTGCAGGTGTGCACGGGGATGGGCAGCAGCGCGGCGCGGGAGTGAACCCGCGCGGTGAGACCGCGGCGACGGCGCGGTGGGAGCGGATGACCTACTGGCCGCTGACGATCGCGGCGCTCGTGTTCATCCTCACCCAGACGGTGCACGTCATCGCCGACGTGTCGGGCGTCGCCGAGATCATCACCTCGTCGATCCTCTCGATCATCTGGGTGATGTTCATCGTCGACTACCTCGCACGCCTCGCGATGTCGCGACCGAAGGGCCGATGGTTCCGGACGCACCTGTTCGACCTCGCGGTGGCGCTGCTGCCGATCCTCCGGCCGGTGCGCCTGCTCGGCGCGCTCACCCGCATCGCCTCGTTCACCCGCACCGCGGCCAGCTCGCTGCGGGCGCGGATGCTCGTATACGGCATCGCGGCGGCGCTGCTGCTGATCTGGACCGCGGCGCTGGCCGTGCTGGAGGTCGAGCGCCACGCGGCGGACAGCAACATCCGCAGCTTCGGGGATGCGGTGTGGTGGGCGTTCTGCACCGTGACGACCGTGGGGTACGGCGACTTCACCCCGGTCACGGTGCCGGGACGGGTCGTCGCGGTCGCGCTCATGGTGGGCGGTGTGGTGCTCGTGGGGCTCATCGTGGCGACGTTCTCGTCGTGGGTCATGGAGCGGGTCACCCGACGTCACCAGGAGCAGCTGCCTGCCACGCGGGCCGATGTCGCACGGCTCGAGCAGGAGCTCGCCGCAGCCCGCGCGGCGCTCGCCGCCGCGGAGAAGTCCACGCCCTGAGCGAAATCCGACCGCGGGCGGATGCGGGGTGTCGGAAGTCGGGCCTAACCTGTGCACGGCGTGTGAACCGCGCTCCGCCTGGGGAGGCACCGTGCTCGTAAAACTCCTGGTGCGCTATCTCGCGCCCTATCGCTGGTGGCTGCTGGCTCTGCTGGTCTTCCAGTTCGCCTCCGCCATGGCATCGCTCTATCTGCCGCGACTGAACGCCGACATCATCGACAAGGGCGTCGCCCGAGGCGACACCGGCTACATCTGGTCGACCGGCACGATCATGCTGGTGATCTCTCTCGGGCAGATCACCGCATCCGTCATCGCGACCTTCTTCGCCGCCCGTGCCGCGATGTCGGCCGGCCGCGACATCCGTCGTGACGTGTTCCAGAAGGTCAGCGGCTTCTCCGAGCGCGAGGTGTCGCAGTTCGGCCCGGGCTCGCTCATCACCCGCAACACGAACGACGTCCAGCAGGTGCAGATGCTCGCGATGATGGGCTCCACGATGCTCGTCACCGCACCCCTGTTGGCCATAGGCGGCATCGTGATGGCGGTGCAGCAGGATGTGGGGCTGAGCTGGCTGATCGCCGTGGCGGTGCCCGCGCTGCTTCTCGTGGCGGGGCTCATCATCGCCCGCATGGTGCCGTTGTTCCGGCAGTTCCAGAAGAAGCTCGACGCCGTCAACCGTGTCATGCGCGAGCAGCTGACCGGCGTGCGCGTGGTGCGTGCGTTCGTGCGCGAGTCGATCGAGGCCGAGCGCTTCCGCCTCGCCAACACCGACATCATGGTCATCGGACGCAAGGTCGGATCGCTCTTCGTCCTCCTCTTCCCGCTCGCGATGCTCGTGCTCAACGTCACGGTCGTCGGAGTGATCTGGTTCGGCGGCCGTCAGATCGACGCCGGCGGCGTCGAGGTCGGAACGCTCTTCGCCTTCATGCAGTACGTCGGGCAGATCCTCATGGGCGTGCTCATGGCGAGCTTCATGACGATCATGATCCCGCGCGCCGCGGTGTCGGCCGAGCGCATCGGCGAGGTGCTCGACGCCGAGGGAGGCCTCGCCCGCCCGACGCGACCCGTCACGGTCTTCCCCGCGCCCGGCGCCCTCGAGCTCGACGACGTGTCGTTCAGCTACCCCGGCGCGCACGCCCCCGTGCTTCAGGGCATCTCGTTCCGCGCTGAGCGGGGTGAGACGGTCGCCATCGTCGGCTCGACCGGCTCCGGCAAGTCCACGCTCGTCTCGCTCATCCCGAGACTGTTCGACGTGACGGGCGGTGCCGTGCGGGTTGCCGGCGTCGATGTGCGCGAGGCCGATCTCGATGTGCTGTGGAAGGGCATCGGCCTCGTGCCGCAACGTCCTTTCCTGTTCACCGGAACCGTCGCGTCCAACCTCCGCTTCGGTCGCGAGGATGCGAGCGACGACGAGCTGTGGGAGGCGCTCGAGATCGCCCAGGCGAGGGATTTCGTGTCCGAGATGTCCGGCGGCCTCGAGGCGACCATCGCGCAGGGCGGCACGAACGTCTCGGGCGGCCAGCGTCAGCGCCTTGCGATCGCGCGGGCGATCGTGCACCGCCCCGACCTGTTCGTGTTCGACGACTCCTTCTCCGCGCTCGACCTGCGCACCGACGCGAGGCTTCGACAAGCGCTCTGGGAACGCCTGCCCGACGTCACCAAGATCGTCGTCGCGCAGCGGATCTCGACCGTCACGGGCGCCGACCGCATCGTCGTGCTCGACGGCGGTCGCATGGTGGGTGTGGGCACTCATGAGGAGTTGCTCGCCGACAACGACACGTACCGCGAGATCGTCGAATCGCAGCTGGGGGTGGACGCATGAGCACGCCCGACGCACTGACAGAAGAAGAGCGCCTCGAACTGGAGCTCGCCGAGCAGGCGCGCCAGAACTCGGGCAGCTGGGACTCCGTCGCACCCGGCAAGGCCGCGAACTTCAGAAAGTCGTTCCTGCGGCTCGTCGGGTTGCTGAAGCCCCATGCCGTCGCCTTCACGCTCGTCTCCCTGGCGGGTGCCGCGGGCGTCGTGCTGGCCGTCATCGCCCCGCGGGTGCTCGGCGAAGCGACCAACGTCATCTTCGAGGGCGTCGTCTCGGCCGGCCTGGGCGGTCAGTTCCCCGCGGGCACCTCGCAGGCCGATGTGGTCGCGGCTCTGCAGGCGGCGGGGCAGGGAGACATCGCCAACATCGTGGGCGCGATGCCGAACTTCGCCGTGGGCGCCGGCATCGACTTCGAGCGACTGCGGGTGGTCACCATGGCCGCTCTGGCGATCTACATCGCATCCGCCGTACTCACCTGGTTCCAGGGCTACGTCATCAACGTGATCATGGTGCGCACGATGTGGCGTCTGCGCGAATCCGTCGAGGCGAAGATCAACCGTCTGCCGCTGTCGTACTTCGACCGCGTGCAGCGCGGTGAGCTCATCTCCCGCGTCACGAACGACATCGACAACATCACACAAACGATGCAGCAGTCGCTCTCCACTGTGGTGACGTCGGTTCTGACGGTCGTCGGCGTGCTCGTGATGATGTTCTCCATCTCCTGGCAGCTCGCCCTCGTCGCGCTCGTCTCGCTGCCGCTCATGGCGGTCATCTTCGGCGTGATCGGGCCGAAGTCGCAGAAGTCCTTCGCGCTGCAGTGGCGGAAGGTCGGCAGGCTCAACGCCCGCGTCGAGGAGTCCTTCTCGGGCCACGCGCTCGTCAAGGTCTACGGCCGCGAGGCGGATGCGCGCGAGAAGTTCCAGGCCGAGAACGAGGAACTGTACCGCGCGAGCTTCCGGGCGCAGTTCCTCTCGGGCATCATCATGCCGGGCATGATGTTCGTGGGAAACCTCACCTACGTGGGCATCGCGGTGCTCGGCGCCCTGATGGTGGCATCGGGACAGCTGCGTCTCGGCGACGTGCAGGCCTTCATCCAGTACTCCCAGCAGTTCACGCAGCCGCTGTCGGAGCTGGGCGGGATGGCTGCCGTCATCCAGTCGGGCACCGCATCCGCGGAGCGTGTGTTCGATCTGCTCGACGCCGAAGAGCAGGAGCCGGACTCCGACGACGCTCCCGCGCCCGCCGGTGGCCGAGGTGTCATCCAGTTCCAGAACGTCGCCTTCTCCTACTCGCCCGACAAGCCCCTCATCACCGACCTGTCGTTCCGGGTGGAGCCGGGACAGACGGTGGCGATCGTCGGGCCCACCGGCGCCGGCAAGACCACGCTGGTCAACCTGATCATGCGCTTCTACGAGCTCGACGGCGGCCGCATCCTCCTCGACGGGCAGGACATCGCCGAACTCACCCGTGACGATGTGCGCTCGCGCACCGGCATGGTGCTGCAGGATCCGTGGCTGTTCGCGGGATCCATCCGGGAGAACATCCGCTACGGTCGCGCGAACGCCACTGACGAAGAGGTGGTCGAGGCCGCCGTCGCGACCCGCGTGGATCCGTTCGTGCAGACCCTCCCCGACGGGTACGACACGGTGCTCGATGAGGATGCGGCGAACGTCTCGGCAGGAGAGAAGCAGCTCATCACGATCGCCCGCGCGTTCGTCGCCCGCCCCGAGGTGCTCATCCTCGACGAGGCCACCAGCTCGGTCGACACCCGTACCGAGCTACTGCTGCAGCATGCGATGGCGGCGCTGCGCGAGGGGCGCACCTCGTTCGTGATCGCGCACCGGCTCTCGACGATCCGCGACGCGGATCTCATCCTCGTGATGGAGCACGGCGACATCGTCGAACAGGGCACGCATGAGCAGCTCATCGCCGCTGAGGGCGCGTACTGGCGTCTGTACCGCTCGCAGTTCGAGCAGGCGGCCGCCGAGCTGGTCGAAGAGCCCCCCGCGGCGCCGGAAGCGACGACGGATGCGGCGGCCGAAGCCGTCAACGCGGAGGAGGTCCCCTCCGCCCCGGTTCCGCCGACGGCGCCGCCCGCCCCGGGCGTGCCCTCGAACTGAGCCCAGCCGCCCGGTCCGTCGTGACCGGGCGGCTAGGCCGGGTCGATGCGCAGGATGTCGGGTGACTCGCCGATCGGCAGGTCATCGACCGCTCGCAGCGTGCGGGCGAGGGCGTCCACGGCGGGGACAGCGGTCTTCACGCGCTCGCGGTCGCCGAAGACCGCGGTCAGCGTGACGAGGTGGGTGCCGATGTCCCACGTGTAGGTCGCGAACGGCGGTGCCTTGGGGTTCGACGGCAGGTCCATGAGCAGACGCTCGCCCGTACCGAGGTGCGGATTGCGGAAGTCCTCGGTGTCGTCGTACTCCATCGGCATCATGGCGCGAGCGGTGCGCAACTGCGGCGTCGCCTCCTGCACCTGCGCGAGCACGACGACGAGTGCGGGGTCAGCGCGCCACATCCACGCCAGGACGCGTCCCGCGGCACGCCTCATGAGCAACGGCGTCGCCTGGCTCACGAGCCAGGCCGCGAAGCCGCTGCCGGTGCGCTGCTCGGTGCCCGCGGCGAGCGAGCCCTGTGCCATCAGCATCCGCAGCGCCTTCTTGCGGTGGCGACGCCCGCGCAACCCCAACGACTCGGTGACGGCAACCCACTGGGCCCCATCGGCGTCGGCCTGCAATCGCATCATGACAACCAGAGTAGGCGGGGTGCCTCGGTGGCGCTCGGGACGGCTCCGGTAGACTCGGCATGCCTGCGCACCCCGCAAACGACCCCCTAGAGAGGCAGCCACCACACGTGACTACCCCCTCGACGCCCGATGTCCCCGAACCGGCGCCGGATACCGAACGCCCCCTCACGATCGTCATGGGCTGCGACACGTTCGCGCCCGACGTGAACGGGGCCGCGCGTTTCGCCGAGCGCCTCGCCGCCGGTCTCACGAGCCGCGGCCATGACGTGCATGTCGTCGCCCCCGGACTCAAGTACCGCACCTACCCGCCGGCGACCGAGATCATCGAGGGCGTGCCGGTCACGGTGCACCGCCTGCCCGCTGTGCGCTGGAAGCCGCACGACTGGCTCCGCTTCGTCTGGCCGTGGCGCTCCAAGCACTACGCCAGGCAGGTGCTCGACAGCGTGAAGCCCGACGTCGTGCACATCCAGTCCCACATCGTGATCGGTCGCGGGCTCGCACGCGAGGCGCGAAAGCGGGGCATCCCGGTCGTCGCCACCAACCACGTCATGGCCGAGAACATCCTCGACTTCACGACGCTGCCGCCCGTGCTCGACAAGGTGTTCGTCAAGCTCGCGTGGGACGATGCGTCGCGCACCTTCGACATCGCTCGTGCTGTCACGACTCCCACGCGCCGCGCGGCCGATTTCCTCGAGGCGACGATCGACATCCACGGCGTGATCCCGATCAGCTGCGGTATCGACGCGTCGGGTTACACGGCGGATCTGTCGCCGCGCGACGGGAACCGCATCCTGTTCGTCGGACGCCTCACCACCGAGAAGCACGTCGACACGCTGCTGCAGGCCGTGACCAAGCTCGACCCGGCCCTCAATGCCACCGTCGAGATCGTCGGCGGCGGCGATCAGCGCAGGTCGCTGGACGCTCTCGTGCAGCAACTCGGGCTGGCCGATCGTGTGACGTTCCACGGTCGTGTGGAGGAGGAGGAGCTGCGCCGCATCCTCACCCGTGCGTCCGTCTTCGCGATGCCCTCGATCGCCGAACTGCAGTCCATCGCCACGATGGAGGCGATGGCCTCGGGTCTTCCCGTCGTGGCCGCCGACGCGCTCGCGCTGCCGCACCTCGTGCACGACGGTGAGAACGGCTGGCTCTTCCGGCCGCAGAACGCCGACGACCTCGCAGACAAGCTCACGCGGGTGCTCACCGCATCGCCCGAGGACTATCGCGCGATGCAGGAGGCCTCGCTGAAGGGCGTCGAGATCCACGACATCGCGCGCACCCTCGACACCTTCGAGAAGCTGTACCGGGGCCAGTCGGTCGCATCGTGACGGCCGGCGCGCCGCTTCGGCTGTTCTTCGACGCGCGGTACATCCGCACGGACTTCCACGACGGCATCAGCCGCTACTCCGCAGAGCTCGCGGCCGCGGTGTCGGCGGGCGCGGCGGATGCGGGAGTCGAGGTCACCTTCCTCGTGCACGACGCGCGGCAGATCGCGCTGCTCCCTGAGGCGGCGCAGACCCTCGCGATCCATGCGCCGACCTCGTGGCGTGAGCCGTTCGCCGCCCGGATCCTCAACCGCTTCGCGCCCGATGTCGTCTTCTCCCCGATGCAGACGATCGGCACGGGCGGACGCCGCTTCCGTGTCATCCTCACGCTGCACGACACGATCTACTACCGCCACCGCACGCCGCCGAAGGATCTGCCCGCTGCCGTGCGGCTCGGGTGGCGACTGTTCCACCTCAGTTACCTTCCGCAGCGGCTAACGCTCAACGCGGCGGATGTGGTCGCCACGGTCAGTGAGACGAGCAAGCGGCAGTTCGCGGGCGTGAACCTCACCTCGCGCCCGGTCGTCGTGATCCCCAACGCGCCGCAGCGCCTGGCCGACCGGCTCGACGGCGCTGCGGTCGACGCCAGCGGGCCCGTGCGCAACGTCGTGTACATGGGCTCGTTCATGCCGTACAAGAACGTGGCGAACCTCGTGCGCGCGATGGCGGGGCTGCCCGGGCGCACCCTGCACCTGCTCAGTCGCATCTCGACCGAGCGCCGCGCCGAGCTCGAGGCGATCACGCCCGACGGCGCCGACATCGTGTTCCACAACGGCGTGAGCGACGAGGCGTACGCGCGCCTGCTCGCCGACCGTGCGGTGCTGGCGACCACCAGCCTCGACGAGGGGTACGGCCTGCCGATCGCCGAGGCGCTGGAGCTGGGCGTTCCCGCGGTCGTCACCGACCTCGAGATCTTCCGCGAGGTGGCCGGAGACGGCGCCCTGTACGTCGATCCGCACGACTCGCGGGCGTTCGCCGCGGCCGTCGCGAAGCTGGACGATCCCGACGTGCGCGCCGCGACCATCGCTGCCGGACGGGAGCACGTGGCGCGGTTCTCCTGGGAGCGCTCGGCCCGCATCCTGCTCGACACGGTGCGCGCGATGACCCCGCATCCCCGCGCCGGGCGCGACTGACCCGCATCCGCCGGCCCCGCCTCCTGCGCGCGGCGTCTCCTGCGCGCGGCGGCTCGTGCCGTACGGGCTTCGTTGCGTTCCATGTTCGAGGGACGCGACATGCGGTGTTCCGGGCGTTGGGGCCGCAACTCGGGTCCCCCGAACGGGTGGGAGCGGGCGGCGGCTGATGCGGAGTCACGCCGGGGCGTGAGAACCCGCGTGTTCGGGGGACGTGATGTGCGGCGTTTCGGGCGTCGGGACCGCAGTACGGGTCCCTTGAACGGATGCGGCGGGTCTCGCTTCGTGTTCGGGGGACGCGATGTGCGGCGTTTCGGGCGTCGCGGTCGCAACGCGGGTCCCTCGAACGCGGGTCGAGGGCGCAACGCGGGTCGAGGGGGTCGCGGGCGCCTCGCGGGTCGAGGGGGCCGCGGGGGCGACGGGGGCGACGGGGTCGTCGCGGTCGGGGAGGCGGCTCCAGTCGGTGCGCACCGGACCGTAACCGTCTCGCGCGACGGCGATGACGGTGGCGGCGACAGCCACGATCGAGAGGATGCCGAGGACGATGAGTGCGATCATGGCAGAAAAGCTACGTGTTGTGCGATCGCGCCACGACTGGCAGGATTGCCCATAAGCGCGTTAATCCTGCCAACCCGGAGAGTCCATGAGAACCGTTGCCGTCGTCGTCCAGCACGGGTTCACCCCGTTCGAGTTCGGTCTGGCGTGCGAGGCGTTCGGCATCGATCGCACCGACGACGGCATTCCGATGTTCGACTTCCGCGTCTGCGCCATCGAGCCGGGCGCGATCATGTCGAACCTCGGCTTCTCGATCAATGTCGAGCATGACCTCACCTTCGCCGACGAGGCCGACCTCGTCGTGGTCACTCCCGTTCCGCGCGACACGTGGGGCACGATCGACGCGCGGCTCGCCGACGTGCTGCGTCGCGCCGAGCGTCGCGACGCGTGGTTGCTGAGCGTGTGCAGCGGCTCATTCGTGCTCGCCGCATCCGGTGTGCTCGACGGGCGCCGTGCCACGACGCACTGGAAGTACACCGACCGTATGGCCGAGCTGCACCCGAGCCTCGACATCGACCCGGACGTGCTCTACGTGCAGGACGGCAAGGTCATCACGAGCGCAGGGACGGCGGCGGGGCTGGATGCGTGCCTGCACCTGCTTCGGCAGGAGCTCGGTGCAGAGGCGACCAACACGATCGCGCGCCGCATGGTCGTGGCCCCGCAGCGAGAGGGCGGGCAGGCGCAGTTCATCTCGCGACCGCTCGCGCAGACGGCGTCGCTTTCGCTCGCGCCGGTGACGGAGTGGATGGTGCAGAACCTGCGCCAGGAGCTCTCGGTCGAGCAGTTGGCGGCCAAGGCACACATGTCGCCGCGCACGTTCGCACGGCGGTTCAAGGCCGACCTCGGCACCACGCCGGCATCCTGGCTCGCCCGCCAGCGGGTGCTGCACGCGCAGCGGCTGCTCGAGCAGACGGACTACGGACTGGATCGGATCGCCGCGGAGTGCGGGTTCGGCTCCGCGGCCGTGCTGCGGCAGAACTTCACGCGCGTGCTGTCGACGACGCCGACCGCCTATCGCGCCCGGTTCGCCTGTCCGGTAGATGAGGTGGTCGCCGCCGTCGCGTGACCGTCAGCACCTCTGGTGCCGCGGGGCGCGCGGTGCTAAACTTGAGCCTGTGAGACTCAAGTTTGAGTCCCGGAGATTTCAGGAGAACACATGAACGCCACGCAACAGCCCGGGCAGGAGGAGTCGCAAAGCGCCCTCGAGCAGTTCGGCATCAACCTCACCGAGCGCGCCCGCCAGGGCAAGCTCGACCCCGTGATCGGTCGCGACAGCGAGATCCGGCGCGTCAGCCAGGTGCTGACCCGCCGCACCAAGAACAATCCCGTCCTCATCGGCGAGCCCGGCGTCGGAAAGACCGCCGTGGTCGAGGGACTCGCGCAGCGCATCGTCGCGGGCGACGTCGCCGAGAGCCTCAAGAACAAGGAACTCGTCTCCCTCGACATCTCCGCGCTCGTCGCCGGCGCCATGTACCGCGGCCAGTTCGAAGAGCGCCTCAAGAGCGTGCTCAAGGAGATCACCGAGTCCGACGGGCGCATCATCACGTTCATCGACGAACTGCACGTGCTCATGGGTGCGGGCGGCGGCGAGGGCTCGGTGGCCGCATCCAACATGCTCAAGCCCATGCTCGCGCGCGGTGAGCTGCGCCTCATCGGCGCGACGACCCTCGACGAGTACCGCGAGTTCATCGAGAAGGATGCGGCCCTCGAGCGCCGGTTCCAGCAGGTCTACGTGGGCGAGCCCACGGTCGAGGACACCGTCGCGATCCTGCGCGGACTCAAGGAGCGCTACGAGGCCCACCACAAAGTGGCCATCGCGGACGGCGCGCTGGTCGCGGCTGCCGCGCTGTCGAACCGCTACATCCCGTCGCGGCAGCTGCCCGACAAGGCGATCGACCTGATCGACGAGGCCGCCTCGCGCCTTCGCATGGAGATCGACTCCGCACCGCTGGAGATCGATGAGCTGCGTCGCCACGTCGACCGCCTGAAGCTGGAGGAGCTGGCACTCAAGAAGGAGAAGGACGCGGCCTCGAAGGAGCGCCTCGAAAAGCTCCGGGAGGATCTCCGCGTCGAGCAGGAGCGCCTCAGCGGACTGCAGGCGCGGTGGGAGAACGAGCGCGCGTCGCTCAACCGCGTCGGCGAGCTCAAGACCCGACTGGATGCGGCGCGCATCGACGCCGAGCGCGCGCAGCGCGAGGGCAACCTCGAGCGCGCGTCCCGGCTGCTGTACGCCGAGATCCCCGCGCTGGAGCGCGAGCTCGGTGTGGCCGAACAGGCCGAGTCGACCGGCGACAGGATGGTGAACGATCAGGTCACCGACGAGGACATCGCCTCGGTGATCGCGGCGTGGACCGGCATCCCGGTGGGGCGCCTGCTGCAGGGTGAGAGCGAGAAGCTTGTGCATCTGGAGGCGGAGCTGGGCAAGCGCCTGATCGGTCAGAAGGAGGCCGTGAAGGCGGTCTCGGATGCGGTGCGCCGCTCGCGTGCGGGCATCAGTGACCCGAACCGGCCCACAGGCTCGTTCCTGTTCCTCGGCCCCACGGGCGTCGGCAAGACCGAGCTCGCGAAGGCGCTCGCGGAGTTCCTCTTCGACGACGAGCACGCCATGGTGCGCATCGACATGTCGGAGTACGGCGAGAAGCACTCGGTCTCGCGCCTCGTCGGCGCACCTCCCGGCTACATCGGTTACGAGCAGGGCGGTCAGCTGACCGAGGCCGTGCGTCGTCGTCCCTATTCGGTCGTGCTGCTCGACGAGGTCGAGAAGGCGCATCCGGAGGTCTTCGACGTGCTGCTGCAGGTCATGGACGACGGGCGTCTCACCGACGGACAGGGGCGCACGGTCGACTTCCGCAACGTCATCCTGATCCTCACCTCGAACCTCGGTTCACCGATCCTCATCGACCCGATGCTGACGCTCGAGCAGAAGCGCGAGCAGGTGCAGGTGCTGTTGCGGCAGGCGTTCCGGCCCGAGTTCCTCAACCGTCTCGACGACATCGTGATGTTCCAGGCGCTGAGCCAGGACGACCTCGCACAGATCGTGGAGCTGTCGGTGGATGCGCTGCAGCGCCGGCTGAAGGACCGCCGGCTCACGCTCGCGGTCACCCCGGACGCCCGCGCCTGGCTCGCCGAGCGCGGCTACGACCCGGTGTTCGGCGCTCGGCCGCTGCGCCGGCTCATCCAGTCCGAGATCCAGGACCGCCTGGCGATGGCGATCCTCTCGGGCGGCGTGCACGACGGCGACGTCGTGCGGGTGGATGTGGCCGCCGACGGCTCGCAGCTCGTGCTGACGAGCGCGGGCTCGGCCGCATCCGAGTCCGCTCCGGGCGATGACGACGTCATCGAGGCCGAGCTGCTCGACGACTGAGCACGAGAGAGGCCCCGCATCCCGACGGATGCGGGGCCTCTCTCGTGCTCAGAGGATGCCGGCGAAGGCCCAGACGCCCGTGACGATGAGGGTCGCGATCGTGGTCCACATCGTGATGGCGATGGCCTGCCACACCAGGATCCGACCTTTGGTGACACCGGCACCGGCGAGCATCGCGGAGGTGAGCTGCGTCGGAAGAAGCAGCGGCCCGAGCAGGCTCACGCCCGGAACGCCGTAGCGCACGAAGGCGCGCTGGAACTTCTCGCGCCGCGGCGAGGTCTCGGTGACCTGACCGCCGGCGGTGGCGACGCGCCCGGAGGTCACGGCGGATCGAACGCCCGCCCCCACCAGCACCACGATCGCCACGCAGACGAAGTTGCCGACGGCGGCGGCGACGGCGGCGACGATCGGGTGGATGCCGCCAACGATGCCGATGACGGCCGCGCCCTCGCCCTCGACGAACGGGACGGCGCCGGCCAGGGCGACGATCAGCGGCTGCACCACATCGGGAACGGTGGCGAGGAGGCTCTGGAATCCTGCGATGAGATCGTGCATGTCGGCTCCGTCGGGGATGGCGTGCTCGGTCGGGGGAACATCTCCATCCCACCGAGCGCGGCCCGTCGCCGGCAGTGCCGCCGCGTCACCTCCGCCGGGGAGGAAAGGGCGGGTCGGGCGTGACTTTTGTCATGCCCGTAGCCTGGTCGACGTGAGCGCTTCATCACCCCTGGCCGTCGCAGAGCCCGCCGTCGGCCGTGGCGTGCGCGCGACGTGGTGGTACACGTTCTCGTCCGCCGTCTTCTTCGCCCTCGGCACCCTGACGGTCTGGGCCATTCCGACCTGGGCCACGGCGTCCGCCGCGGAACGGGTGGTGTTCGTGGCCGCATCCGTCGCCTGGCTCGTGGCGTTCGTCATGACAGGTCTGGACTACTTCCGGGCGGATGCGGCGGGACGCCGCCGGTGGGTGCGTTTCGCCGCGTTCGCCCTGGGCGCTGCGGCGGCCATCGCGATCGCGTTCGTGACCGGTGGTATCACGCTGGCGCTGGCCCTGGTGGGAGCACTCGTGTGCACCCTGCCATGGCCGCCTGGCGTGCGGGCCCGGGTCACGGGGCTCGTCACCGTCGTGCTCGCCGCCGTCGCGGTGATCGAGTACCTGCGAGCGGTGGAGGGCGAGGCGACCCTCGTCTACGGCCCGATCTTCGTGCTCTTCATGTTCCCCGTGGCGTTGCCGATCACCGTCGTCAGCATGCTGTGGTGGTGGGACATCGTGCGTGAGCTCGACCGCGCCCGCCTCACCGAGGCGAAGCTCGCCGCGACCCAGGAACGGCTGCGCCTGGCGAGCGACGTGCACGACCTGCAGGGCCACCATCTGCAGGTCGTCGCGCTGCAGCTCGAGCTCGCCGAACGCCTGAGCGCCGATCCGCCCGCCGCCCTCGCACACATCCGCGCCGCGCGCCGCGAGGTGGACGAGGCGCGCGTGGGCACGAGGGCGCTCGCCGCCCGCTTCCGCGGCGTTCCGCTCCCCGACGAGCTGGCCAACGCCGCCGACCTTCTGCGCGCGGCAGGGCTCGACGTCGAGCTCGCCGTGAGCGCGGATGCCGCCGGCGCGCCGAGTGGCACGCTCGGCCCTGTCGTGCGCGAGAGCACGACCAACATCCTCAAGCACGGCGGCGGACGTTTCGCTCGGCTCTCGTTGGAGCGCGACGCGACCGGCTGGCGGTACCGGGCCGAGAACGACCGCGGCCACGCGGCCGTCGGCCGGGGCGCGGGGATCGACGGCATGACGGCTCGTCTCGCGGAGGCGCAGGGAGCGCTCGTGACCGAGCTCGACGGCGACGTGTTCGTTCTGGACGTGCGCGTGCCGACGGGGGCCGGCGCATGATCCGAGTGCTCCTCGCCGACGACGAGGACATGATCCGCACCGCGCTCGCCGCGCTGCTTCGGCTGGAGGAGGACATCGAGGTGGTCGGCGAGTGCGTCGACGGAGAGCAGGCGGTGGCGGCGGCGCTGCGCTTGCAGCCCGACGTCTGCCTGTTCGACGTCGAGATGCCGGGCCTTGACGGCATCGACGCCGCCGCGCGCGTGCGCAAGCAGACGCGCTCGCGGGTCGTCGCCGTGACGCGGCACGCGCGGCCGGGTGTGCTCCGGCGCGCGCTGCAGGCGGGCGTCGACGGATTCCTGCCGAAGTCCCGGCCGGCCCAGGATGTCGCCGACGTCATCCGCCAGGTCGCCGCGGGGCGCCGGTACGTCGATCCGGAGATCGCCGCCGATGCGCTCGCCGACGAGCGGAGTCCCCTCACCGATCGGGAGCTCGACGTGCTGCGGGCGGGGGCCCAGGGGCAGACGATCGCCACGATCGCCCGCACCCTGCACCTGTCGCCCGGCACCGTGCGCAACCACGTCTCATCGATCCTCGGCAAGCTGCACCTCGAGACGCGCCAGCAGGCGCTGCTGCGCGCGCAGGAGCGCGGCTGGATCTGAGGCGGTGGCGGGCGGTGGGCCCGAGCGACCCACCCCGGCATCCGGTTCGATCTCGGAACCATCGACGCGATCGACGAGCCGGATGCGGCGCTGGGCGGTGTCCTCGCGTGGTTCTCGACCATCCACCACGCGCCGCAGGACATCGACGTGCCGTTCGCCGAGTTCGCACGGGTGCTGCGCCCGGGCGGTGCGCTCATCGTCGGATTCTTCGCTGCGGATGCGGTGGAGCCGTTCGATCACGCGGTCGTCGGGGCGTGGCGCTGGCCCGCCGAAGAGCTGGAACGGCGCCTGGAGCGCGCGGGGTTCGAGATCCTGGAGACGCACCGACGCGCGACCCGGGGCGAGCGCCCGGTCGGTGCGATCGTGTGCCGACGGCCGGGTGCGGTGTAGACAGGAGAGATGTCCTCCCCGCAGTCGCTCGACGACACCGATCGCCGGCTGGTCGCTGCGTGGGCGGCGGAGTGCGCCGAGCGCGTGCTCGCCCTGTTCGAGGCGGAGGCGCCCGATGACGACCGGCCCCGCGACGCCATCGCGCGTGCCCGTGCGTACGCCCGCGGCGAGCTGGATGCGGCGGGGGAGATCAAGCGACGGTTCGTCGCCGGCCGAGCCGCGCACGCGGTGACCGGCGCCCCGGCGATCGCGGCCGCCCGTTCCGCAGCACAGGCGGCCGGTGTCGCGCACATGGGCGCGCACGCGCTGGGCGCGGCCGCTTATGCCGCGGTGGCGGCGGATGCGGCGGCGCCGGGCTCGTTCGACACCGAGATCGACAGGCAGCTCGCTCTCCTCGCACCCGACGCGCGCGCGGCGCTGCGCCTGCTGCCGCCGGTCGGTCGCGACGCATCGGGGCCGCTTGTCGCGGGTGGCCTGCTCGCACGGGGCCGCCTGGGCGAGGCGATCGCCCGCATCCAGGTGCAGATCACCGCGACCGGATGAGCGGCGCGTCGTCGTCAACCCGCGGGGTGACACGGATGCGGCGGCTTACGGTCGGAGCATGACCCGTGCGCTGGCGACCGTGCGCGCCCTGTGGGCGTCCACGCATCCGGGCCCTGCGCTGGTGGTGACGGTGCTCGCCCTCGCGCTCGGTGTCTCGGCAGGTCTCGACGCGTGGCGCATCGCACTGCTGACGGCCGCGGTCTTCGCGGGGCAGGTCTCGATCGGCCTGTCCAACGACGCGATCGACGCCGGCCGCGACCGCGCCGTGGGCCGCACCGACAAGCCGCTCGCGCGCGGCGACGTGAGCCTGCGCATCGCCTGGGCGGTGGCGACCGCATCCGTCGTCGGCGCGCTCCTGCTGTCCGCGCCGCTCGGATGGGGACTGCTGGCCGCCCAGTCGGTGACGATCGCTTCCGCGTGGCTGTACAACGCGCCGCTGAAGGCGACGCCGTTCTCGATCGTGCCGTTCCTCGTGAGCTTCGGCCTGCTGCCGTCTCTCGCGACGCTCTCGGCCGCGGAGCCGGCGCTCGCGGCGCCGTGGGCCAGTGCCGCCGGCGCGTCGCTGGGGGCTGCGGTGCATCTGGCCAACGTGCTGCCGGATCTCGACGACGATCAGCGCACCGGCATCCGCGGGCTGCCGCATCGGATCGGCGCGCGCTGGTCGGGCGCGCTGGCGGGTGCCGGGATCATCGGCGGGGCGGTGGCCGTCCGGTTCGGGCCGGTGAGGGATGCGGTGCCGATCGTCTCGTGGATCTTCTTCGCCGCCGTGGTCGGCGTGGCGGTGGTCGCGGTTGCGTGCGCGTGGGCGCGCCGCCCGGGGCGCATCGTGTTCCGCCTCGTGATGGGCGCGGCGCTCCTGCTCGCCGTTCAACTCGTGGCGACCGGCGGTTCGCTCACCGCCTGAGGACTCTTACCGTGCGCACTCGCGCGATTCGTCCGTGATGATCCAGGACGCGGCGTCGCGGTGCATCACGACCGTGCCGCAATCGCCTGAGGCGCCGTAGGTGACGAACAGCGTGGCGTCGGTGGCCGTCTCGGACCGCACGTCGACGTCGACGTCGGCGCTCTGGCCGGTCGACCGGTAGAGCTCCGAGGTCGCCTGGATCATCTCCTCGCAGGTGGTGAGAGCGAGCCCGTTCTGGTTCAGCTCGGCGAGCATGCGCTCCGCCAGAGCGGGTGACAGCGCCGCGCACGCCGCGGCGGGATCGGGGGTCCGGGTGGCCTCGAACCACGCGCGGAAACTCTCGACGGGACCGTCGGCGGTGCCATCGGATGCCGCGGGAGCGGGTGTCGTCGAGGGTGCCTGCGAGGCGATCGGCCTCGACGAGCCGGCCGGCTCGTCCGGCTCGTCCGGTGCGGCGGTGCACGCCGTCAGCACGAGCGCTGCCGCGGCCAGGGTCATCGCGCCGAGGATTCCGGACCGTCGCATCATCACGGTTGAATGCTGTCAGATCGGCTCGCGCTCCGTCGGCGCCTGTGGACGAGCTCAGCGGGCGTCGGCGTCGAAGCCCATGGCGTAGGCGCGCGTGAGCACGGCCCCGACAGGGCCGCGCAGCAGCATCCCGAGCGCCACACCGCGGATGCGGTGAGCCACCGCACCCGCCGGGCGTCCGATCGCGGTGTTCACGCTCGCCATCCCGGCTGCGATGCGCGCGGAGCGGACCCGCCGGCGCTCCCAGTGGTCGAGAGCGGCGGAGGCGGGTGAGCCGGTGCGGATCCGCTCGGCCACGAGCGGGGCGAGTGTCGCCGCATCCAGCAGCCCGAGGTTCATGCCCTGCCCGCCGATCGGGCTCACCTCGTGCGCCGCGTCGCCCACGACCACGAGAGCGCCCCGGTGCAGGCGCGGAGCGACGAGGCGTCGCACCCGGAAGGCGGTCACGACCTGCATCCGTTCGGCGGCCTCCTCCTCGCCGCGCTCGCGCAGCGCGCGCCGCATCCGCTCGTATCGGGCGTCGGGCACGTCCGGGCCGCCTTCGGCGTCGTGCAGCACGAAGCGGCGTGCGGAGCCGGGCAGCGGGAAGGACTCCATGACACCGGCGGCGTCGAGCCGGATCACCGCCACCGGGTCGGAGGCGCTGAGCACGGTGTCGGTCATCAGGTAGCGGTCGCGGTACTCGTGCGCCCGCATCGCGGCGGGGCGGTATGCGAGGGCCCGCCCGCCCCAGCCGCCGGCCACGATGACCACGCGCGCGGTGAGCTCGCGCCCCTCGGCCGTATGCACCCGCATCCGGTCGCCCTCGTCCTGAACGGAGGCCACCGTGACCCCGCGCTCGATCGGCCCGGCGAGATCGGCCAGCACTCCCTCCGTCACACGCTGGGGAAGTGTCGCGACGAAGGGGAAACGGGCGGACAGGCGACGGAAGTCGACGGCGCCCACGAGTCGGCCGTCAGTGCGCGCTTCTCCGCGCTCGACACGCACAGCGTCCGCGAGCAGGCGCTCCGTCGCGCCGGAGGCCTCGAGCGCGGCGAGCGCGGGCGGATGGATGCCGATCGCCCGCGTGCCGTCGCCGGGACCGGGACGCTTCTCGAGCGTGGTGACCTCCACGCCGAGCCGGCGCAGCTCCGCGGTGAGCAGGAGTCCCACCGGTCCCGCGCCGACGACGATGACCTCACGCACGGGGGTCCCTCACAGCCAGCACCCGGAACCGGCCGGGGCGCTCCACCCGCCATCCTTCGGGCAGACGCGACGCGAGCTCGGCGGCTCGATAGCTGCGCCGGATGGAGCGGAGCCCGTCGGTGCGCAGGAAGGTGCCGGGCGCCAGCGGCAGGATTCCGATGCCGTACAGCGCGTACGCCAGACGGCCGCGCTCGATGTCGCCGTGCAGGACGAGACCGGTCGAGAGCGCGGCGGAGTCGTCGACGAACGCGGCGAGCTCCGCCGCATCCAGGTGATGCAGTACGTGGTTCGAGAGCACCGCGTCGAAGCGCTCCCCGCTCTCGCGCAGAGCGTCCGAGCCGGTGCAGAGGAAGGACACATCGGATGCGGCCCGCGCGGCTGCAGCCTCGATGGCGCGCGGGTCGGGGTCGGCGCCGATCCACTGCACCCGTAGCCCGTCGGCGCGGGCGAGCGCGGCGAGGTGCGCCGCCACATCGCCCCCGCCGCATCCCAGATCCAGGACGCGTGCCGGGCGTCCGAGGCCGGACAGATACGGACGGAGCGTGTGCCGGTACACGCCGGTCCATCCCGCGACCAACCGGTTCACGAGACCGAAGCGGCGGTACGTCGCCGCGAGCAGCCGCGGGTCGCAGTCCGCGTCGTCCATCAGCTCGCGGAGCGACGCATCGCGCTCCGCGAGGTTCACGCGTCGCCTCGCACGAGCAGACGTCCGGACTCGACCGTCAGCCCGGGCCCGAAGGCCAGCAGCCCCAGGGTGGTCCCGTCAGCGAGGACGGGGTCGCGCCGCATCCGGTCGAGGATGAACAACACCGTCGCGCTGGACATGTTGCCGAACGCGCGCAACACCTCGCGCGACGGCGCCATCTGCGCCTCGGTGAGTCCGAGCCCGGTGGCCACCCGATCCAGCACGCTGCGCCCGCCCGGGTGGATCGCCCAGGCCGTGGCATCGTCGAGGTAGGCGACCGCACCGGCGACCTCGCGCCCCACGATGCGGGGCACCTCGGCGGTGAGCGTCATCTCGAAGCCGTGGTCGCCGATGGTCCACGCCATGTCGTGCTCGCCGTCGTCGCTCAGCGCAGTGCGGAACTCGGCCAGCTCGAACCGGCGCCCCGCGTGCTCCCGCGAGGTCACGACGGCGGCTGCGGCGCCGTCGGCGAAGAGGGATGCGGCGACGATCTGCTCCGGGTCGTCGCTGACGCGCAGGTGCAGCGAGCACAGCTCGGCGCACACGACGAGCACGACGGCGCCCGGCTGGGCGACGGCGATGCGGTGTGCCGCGCGCAGCGCCGGCACGGCCGCTGCGCAGCCGACGAACCCGTGGTGGTAGCGCTCGGTCTCCGGGCGCAGCCCCAGGTCGCGCACGAGAAGCATGTCGGGGCCGGGGGCGAACAGCCCGGTGCAGCTGACGGTGATGACGTGCGTCACGTCCCCGGCCGCGACTCCGGCATCGGCCAGGGCGGCTCTGCCTGCCCGCGCGAACAGATCGGGCGCGAGCCGGCGGAACTCGGCGTTGCGCGCGGAGGTGCTCGGGTCGAGAAGCAGGTCGCCCTCGCGCACCACGAGAGCCTCGGGCGGGGCATCGCCGGTGAGGGATGCCAGCACGGTGTGGCGCGTGTCGATGGCCGCGGCGTCGAACGCGGCGCCGAGGATCCGTTGCGCGCGGCGGTCGAGACCCGGCTGCGCGAGGAAGAGGTCGCGGATCTGCGACTGGGTGAGCCGGGTGTCCGGCACAGCCGTGCCCACTCCGACGATGCTCGGGACCATGCCTCACGATAGACACGTCGTGCGCTGAGGTCGCGCAGGCTGGTGCCCGGATGTGGCGGCGTCTAGAGTGCCGGGCTCGGAACGCCCCTCTGCCACACGTTCAAGACACAGCTCGCCTGTCACAGATCGAGCCGTGAGAGGCGATCTGTGACAGGCGAGCTGTGGGCCGGAGGGTCAGTCGTTGACGACGACCGACTCCTCGATGGGACGGCGGACGCGCGGGGCGCGCTCGCCGTCACGGGCGAACTCGGGGGCGTCCTCGATGGTGCCGAGGTTGCCGACGGCCATGATCGAGAAGGGCGTGAACTCGGGGGCGAGGCCGAAGGCCTCGGCGACCGCGGCCGCGTCGAAGCCGGTCAGCTGGTGGGTGTACAGACCGTTGGCGTGGGCCTGCACGGTGAAGTGCGCTGCGGCCTGGCCGAGGTCGTAGAACGCGGAGGGGAACTGGTGCTCGCCACGCGAGGTCTCGGCGATGAAGACGACGAGCGCGCCGGCGGGAGCGGCCCACGCCTGGTTGAACTCGACCATGCTCGCGACGACCTTCGCGTGGGTCTCGGTGCCGCGGCGGGCCACGATGAAGCGCCAGGGCTGGTTGTTGTAGGCGGAGGGGGACCAGCGGGCCGCCTCGAGCGCGCCGCGCAGCGCGTCCTCGTCGATCGGGGTCACGCTGTCGTAGGCGCGGGTGCTCCAGCGCTGCGAGAGCACGTCCAGAATGGGGGCGTCCGTGGGGGCGGTGCGGTCGAGAGTGTCAGACATGAGGATCTCCTCGGGGTCGAATATGCGGGGGGACGTCATCGGCCCGATCCATGCAACGGTATACAGAGGTGGAATGTTCCCGGATCCGAGCCGGGTGTGAATGTGGAAAGAACTTCACAGCGCACAGCGCGAGCACCCGGCATCCGGCGTCCTAGCGTGGATGCATGGTGATCGCGACAGCAGACGTGTACGACGAACGGGGTGAGCAGCTCGATTCGCTCCCGCTGCAGCTGCGCGACCTGGGGGGACGGCAGTCGTTCGACGGTCCCGTCCGCACGGTGCGCTGTCATCGCGACAACGCCCTCGTGAAGGCGGTGCTGCAGACGCGGGGAGACGGCGCCGTGCTGGTCGTGGACGGCGGCGGCTCGTTGGAGTCGGCGCTGGTCGGCGACATCATCGCCGGCGCCGCGGTCGACAACGGCTGGGCCGGCATCATCGTGTTCGGGGCGGTCAGGGACGCGGCCGTGCTCGCAACCCTCCCGCTGGGAGTGAAGGCGCTCGGCACGAACCCGCGCAAGAGCGCGAAGGACGGCGTCGGCGACGTCGACGTGCCCGTCGAGATCGCGGGCATCGTGTTCGCCCCCGGCCGCCACGTCTGGGCCGACGCGGACGGCGTTCTCGTCGAGCGCTGAACCCGCATCTGCTCTCGACAGTCGCCCGCGTCGGGAGCAAGCTGGGGCGTGACGATCGAGGGGGATCACGATGTTCACACCGGATGCCGCGTTCAGCGGTTTCAGCATCGACGACACGGATGCGGCCCGCACGTTCTACGCGGACGTGCTCGGCCTGACGGTCGTCGACAACCCCATGGGCTTCCTGGAGCTGGAGCTCTCGTCGGGGGCGCGGGTGCTGCTGTATACGAAACCGAATCATGAGCCGGCGAGCTACACCGTGCTGAACTTCCCCGTCACCGACATCGACGCGGCCGTCGACGACCTCCGTGCTCGCGGGGTGGAGACGAAGATCTACGCCGACGAGGAGTTCGCCACCGAAGAGCGAGGCATCATGCGCGGCGGCGGGCACGGCCCCGACATCGCATGGTTCACCGACCCGGCGGGCAATGTGCTGGCGGTGCTGCAGCCCTGACGCGCCTCAGGGCAGCTGCGGCCAGGTGGCGGGGCCCGCCGATCCGGCGGGGTACTCGTCCAGCGGCGTCTCGCCGCGTCGCCACGCGTCCAGCACCGGCTGCACGATGCGCCAGCACTGCTCGGCCGCGTCGCCGCGAACGGCGAGAGCCGCATCCTGATCGAGGATGCTGGAGAGCACCTCGCTGTAGGCGAGGAGTGCGCCGTCGCCGAGGGTCACCTCCACGTCCTCCCGCACGAGCGAGAACGGTTCGTGCCCGTTGACGTTCAGACCGAGCGAGATCTTGTCGGGGCCGAGCGAGAACCGCAGGGTCGAGCCGGGAGCGTGCCCGGTGAAGCCGGCCGGCAGGTGGCGCACGGGCCGGAACGTCAGCACGATCTCGGTGTCCTTGCGTCCGAGCGCCTTGCCCGAACGCAAGGTGAAGGGAACCCCCTCCCACCGTGCCGTGCGCACCTCGAGGGTGACCTCCGCGAGCGTCTCGGTCTGGCGGGCGGGGTCGACGCCCGGCTCGTCGACGTAGGCGGGGAGTTCGTCGTCGCCGACGGTGCCCGCGGTGTAGCGGGCGCGGCGGGCGGAGCGCACGGCGTTGTCCTCCCACAGCGATGTCGCCCGGAGCGCGGCCGCGGTCGCATCGCGCAGATCGGTCTCGTGCAGCGTCGCCGGGGGCTCCATCGCCACGATCGCCATGACCTGCAGCAGGTGGCTCTGGATCATGTCGATCAGGGCGCCCGCCTGGTCGTAGTAGCCCGCGCGATCCTCGAGTCCGAGCGTCTCGTCGAAACGGATGACGACGGACTCGACGTCTTCCGCGGACCATGCCGGCTCGAACAGCCGGTTGGCGAAGCGCAGACCCAGGACGTTGAGCACGGTGGAGCGGCCGAGAAAGTGATCCACGCGGAAGATCTGGTTCTCGGGCACGACACGGCGCAGGGTCTCGTTCAGCGAACGGGCGCTCGCCTCATCCGTGCCGAAGGGCTTCTCGAGCGCGAGGGTGAGTCCTTCGGGGATGTCCATGTTCGCGAGCTGCTCGCACGCGGCCTCGGCGACCTGGGGCGGGACGGCGAAGTAGAACACCGGGCGGCCCTGGACCGCGTCCAGCACGCTCTTCAGGTCTTTGGCGTCGGTCGGATCGGCGACGATGTAGCGCGCGTCCGCCACCAGCCGATCCACCGCCTCTCCGTGGCCGTCGCCGACGCCCGCCTTCAGCAGGTCGCGCCACTGCTTTTCGCTGAGCTCGCGGCGTGCCGCTCCGAGCAGGTGCACGGTGCGGCCGGGTTCTCGATCCAGCAGCTGAGCGAGCGCGGGAAGCAGCAGCCGCGACGTGAGGTCGCCGGTCGCGCCGAAGATGACGAGTGTGGTGTCAGTCACGCAGGCCACGTTAGTCCCCGCTATGAGTTGCCGCGCCGGACGCGGCGCGGGCCCCGTGACACGGCATGATCGGAGCATGAGCGTCCCGATCGAGGACTACGCCGTCCTCAGCGATTGCCGCACCGCCGCCCTGGTCTCGCGCGAGGGCAGCATCGACTGGTTCTGCGTGCCGCGGTTCGACTCCGCATCCGTGTTCGGCGCGATTCTCGGCGACAACGAGCAGGGCGCGTGGCATCTGCGGCCGGAGGACCGGGACGCCCTCGCGAGCCGGCACTATGACGGCGACACCTTCGTGCTCGTGACCCGGTGGGAGAGTGCGAGCGGCGTCGCCGAGGTGCACGACTTCCTGCCCATCGACGGAGGGCGCGTCGACATCGTGCGCCGCCTCGTCGGCATCAGCGGCACCGTCGAGTTCACGACGCATCTGCGCATCCGTTTCGACTACGCGCGCGCGATCCCCTGGGTGCGTCAGGTGGGGGATGCGGCGGCTCCCGCGCTCCACGCGATCGCCGGCCCCGACGCGCTCGTCGTCCGCGGCGTCGCGCTCACCCCGCACGGACGCGCGCACCGCGGGCGCGTGAGCGTCGCCGCCGGCGAGACGGCCGACCTCGTCGCCACCTGGAACCCCTCCTACCTGCCCACGCCCGCCCCACTGGACGTGGATGTGGCGCTCGAGCGCACGCGCGCCTGGTGGACCGGCTTCGCCGCATCCATCGATCATGACGGACCGCATCGCGACGAGGTCGTGCGTTCTCTGCTCGTTCTGCGGGCGCTGAGTCACCAGGACACCGGCGGCATCGTGGCGGCGGTCACCACCTCGCTCCCGGAGCAGATCGGGGGAGAGCGCAACTGGGACTACCGGTACGTGTGGCTCAGGGATGCCGCCCTCACCCTCGAGGCGCTCGTCGCGCACGGCTTTCTCCAGGTCGCTGAGCAGTGGCGGTCCTGGCTCATCCGCGCGATCGCGGGGGATCCTCGCCAGATGCAGATCATGTACGGCGTCGCGGGGGAGCGCGACCTGCCGGAGCGACAGCTGACGAGCCTGCCCGGGTACGAAGGATCGGCCCCGGTACGGGTCGGAAACGGTGCCGTCACGCAGTACCAGGCCGACGTGGTGGGTGAGGTCATGGTGTCGCTCGAGGCGGCCCGCGTGGCCGGGGTGCCCGACGACCCGCTCGCGTGGGCGCTGCAGCGGGCGTTGCTCGACGGTGTCGAGGCCCGCATCGACGAACCCGACAACGGCATCTGGGAGGTGCGCGGCGATCCGCAGCGCTTCACCCAGTCCCGCGCGATGATGTGGGCCGCCTTCGACCGCGGCGTACGGGCAGTGCGCAGGTACGGGCAGGACGGACCGGTCGAGAAGTGGGAGGCGCTGCGTGACCGGCTGCGCGAGGAGATCGACACCCACGGCGTGGATGCGGCATCCGGAGCGTTCGTGCAGCACTACGGCTCGACCGAGGTCGACGCCTCGCTCCTGCTGCTGCCTCAGGTGGGCTTCTGCGAACCGGATGATCCGCGCATGGTCGCCACGGTCGCCCGTATCGAAGCGGAGCTGATGCCCGACGGTCTCGTCAACCGATATCGCACGCAGACGGGTGTGGACGGGCTGGCGGGCGGCGAGCATCCGTTCATCGCGTGCACGTTCTGGCTCGTGGAGCAGTACGCCCGCATGAGCCGGGTCGGCGATGCGCAGACGCTCATGGACCGCGCCTGCGCCACCGCGAACGATCTGGGGCTGTTCTCCGAGGAGTACGACCCCACGGCCCGCCGACAGATCGGCAACACACCCCAGGCGCTGTCCCACCTCGCTCAGGTGCGCGCCGCCGATGCGATGGGCGGGCACGGCGGCCGCGCCGCCCATCGCACCTGAGGTGCCCCTGAACCGCGAGTCTCGGTGGTGCGGATGCGGGATCAGCTGCGCGAGAGCGCCTCGGACAGCTTCACGCGTGCCCCCATCCGCAGCAGCGAACGGCTGTAGATGCGCGAGCCGATCCAGATCGCCAGGACGCACGTGATCGCGAGGACGACGAGCGAGACCAGCGGCTCCCACCACATCGCGTCGCCCAGGTAGAGCCGCAGCGGCATCGCGACCGGAGCAGAGAACGGCACGTACGACATGATCGTCAGCACGAGCTGGTTGTCGTTGAAGAAGATGACCAGGAAGTACGGCAGCATCACGAGCATCGTCAGAGGCGCGGTGGTCGAGCCGATGTCCTCCATGCGCGACACCATGGCCCCGGCCGCGGCGAATAGGGCGGCGAGCAGGATGAAGCCCAGCAGGAAGAAGATCGCGAACCACACGATGGGTCCGCCGAGGCCGGTGAGTACGAGATCCTGCCCCGTCACCGAGAGCCCGACGATCGCGATCGCCGCCAGCACCACGATCTGACCCATTGCGAGGATCGTGTTGCCGATGACCTTGCCGGCCAGCAGTGCCCGCACCGGGATGGCCGAGATCAGCAGCTCGACGACCCGGGTCTGCTTCTCCTCGACGACCGACTGCGCGATCGTGCCGCCGAAGGTGGAGGCGGCCAGCAGGAACACGATGCCGAATCCGAGGGCCACGAAGTACCGCAGCAGGAAGTCGGTGCTCGAGGGGTCGAGCAGGTGCACCGGCGGCGACTGGCTCAGCATCGACAGGAGCCCGGACGGCAGATCGTCCTTGCCGACCACGGCGTAGTCGAACGAGCCGGAAGCGGTCGCGTCCGGCACATCCGCGGTGGGCACGAGAGCCGCCTCGACGGTGCCGTCGGTCACCAGCGCCATGGCGGCTTCGGAGGAATCCGCATCCGTCACGTCGAGTCCTGAGACACCGGAGATGACGGATGCGGTCGCCGGGGTCACAGCCACCTTGATGCCGCTCGTGTCGCTCGCCGTGAACCCGCCCCAGACGACCGCCCCGAGGGCGAGCACGAAGAGGATGACGGTGGAGATCACGAACGACTTGCTGCGCAGCTTCGAGCCGATCTCGCGCTCGGCGACGAGCCAGACGCTCTGCGCGGTGGTGGGGGCTGCGGGGGTGTGCGCGTTCATCGGATGACCTCCCGGAAGATCTGCGTGAGTGTGGGACGCTGCGGCGAGAAGGCGTCGACGTCTCCGGATGCCGCCGCACGGGAGAGGACGGCGCGGGCGACGTCGGGAGAGGCCTCGAACACGGCCTCACCGCCGGCGAGCTCGACGACGGTGACCTCGGGCACGTCGCGGAGCCAGCCCAGGTCGCCGCCGGTGACGAGCTCGTAGCGCGGCGAGCTGTACTCGGCGCGAAGCTGCTCCCGGCTACCCGCCGCGCGGATGGTGCCGCCCGCGATGATGACGAGGTCGTCGCACAGGCGCTCGACGACATCGAGCTGATGGGAGGAGAACAGCACAGCGACCCCCGTCGCGGCGCGCTCGGCGAGCACTCCCGCGACGACCTCGACCGCCAGCGGATCGAGACCCGAGAACGGCTCGTCGAGGATGAGAACCTCGGGCTCGTGCACGAGGGCCGCGGCGATCTGCGCGCGCTGCTGGTTGCCGAGCGAGAGGGTCTCGACCGTGTCGCCGAGGCGCTCGCCGAGTCCGAGGCGGTCCAGCAGCTTCTCCGCGTTCGCGGTGGCGGCGGCCTTGCTGTAGCCGTGGAGGCGGGCGAGGTAGGCGATGTGCTCGCCGACCTTCATCTTCGGATACAGCCCGCGCTCCTCGGGCATGTAGCCGAAGCGGCGACGGTCCTCGCTCGTGATGGGCGTGCCGTCGATCTCGACCGTGCCCGCATCCGCCGCGAGCACACCCAGCGCGATGCGCATCGTCGTGGTCTTGCCGGCACCGTTGCCGCCGACGAAGCCGGTGAGCCGGCCGCTCTCAACCGTGAACCCGACATCATCGAGTACCCGGCGTGTGCCGTAGTTCTTTGTCACTCCTGACAGGCGCAGCATGCGTCCTCCTTGGTCCGTGCTCCGACGTTACGTCCGCCGCATCCCTGCGCGCCTCCCTCCCCGGACGGGTTCGTGACCTCCCCCTTCCGGCGGAGTGGGCCGCTGTGCTGGCCGGGTCAGGCGAGGCCGTGGCGGTGGGCCAGGACGACGGCCTGCACCCGGTCGCGGGCACCGAGCTTTGCCAGCACATTGGACACGTGGGTCTTCACCGTCGCCTCGCCGATGTACAGTCGCTCGGCGATCTCGCCGTTGGACAGGGCATCCGCCATGAGACGGAGCACTTCCTGCTCGCGCTCGGTCAGCGGGCTCGAAACCGGCAGGGGTTCGGGAGCGGATGCGGACACCGCGGAGTTCGCGAACCGGGCGATGACGCGGCGGGTGACCTCCGGAGCGAGCAGCGCATCGCCGGCGGCGACGACCCGCACCGCGGCCGTCAGCTCCTCGGGGCCGGCGTTCTTGAGGAGGAACCCGCTGGCGCCCGCATCGAGGGCGGCGAACAGGTAGTCGTCGCGGTCGAAGGTCGTCACCACCAGCACCGCCGAGGTGATGTCGGGGTCCGCGATGATGCGCCGGGTCGCCTCCAGCCCGTCGAGGTCGGGCATCTGCACGTCCATGCACACGACGTCGGGACGCAGCGCGCGGGCCTGCGCGATCGCCTCGGCGCCCGTGCCCGCCTCGCCGACGACCTCGATGCGATCATCGAGGGTCAGGATGGTGCGAAAGCCCGCCCGCATCATGGCGTGGTCGTCGGCGAGCACGACCCGGATGCGGCCGCTCACCGAGCGTCCGCCGTGACGAGCGGGGTGAGGGGAACGCGCACACGCACGACGAATCCTCCGCTGGATCGCGGCGTCGCCTCGATCGTGCCTCCGGATGCGGCGGCGCGCTCCCGCATCCCGATCAGCCCCATCCCGGGGGTGATCTCGGCCACCGGCCGTCCGGTGTTGGCGACCTCCAGCTCCACCCCTTCGGGGGCGTAGCGCAGGCGCACGTCGGCGTGCGCACCGGGGCCGGCATGGCGGCGGGCGTTGGTGAGCGCCTCCTGTGCGATCCGGTACAGATTCACCTGGACCGTGTCGGGCACGTCGCGCTCCTCTCCGATGATGCGCAGCTCGCAGGCGACCCCCGCCGCGCTCGCCTCGGTGACGAGATTCTCGAGACCTTCCAGGCCGACGGATGTCTCCTCGCTCGTGTCGCCGGGCGTACGAAGCGTCTCGAGCAGATGGCGCAGCTCGCTCAGCGCTGAGCGCGCCGACTCCTCCACGCGCGCCAGCGTCTCGCCCGCCGCCTGCGGATCCCTGCTCATCATCATGCGTGCCGCGCCCGCCTGCACCCCCATGAGGGAGACGTGGTGGGCGACGACGTCGTGGAGCTCGCGGGCGAGCCGCACCCGCTCCAGCGCCACCGCTTGCTCGGCGCTACGTTCGCGCTCGCGCTCGAGCTCCGCCGTGCGCTCTTCGAGCAGCGACCGCTGCTGCCTGCTCGTCCAGGTGCGCTCGCCGAAGAAGTAGGCACCGCCGAAGTAGAGCGCGTTGATGAGGAGCGTGAGCAGCATCGAGGCGACGTACGGCGAGAAGGCGCCCGCGCGCGAGACGCCCTCGACCTCGATGTCGCTCGTCGCGTCGACGAACATCGTCACCAGCAGCCACACCGCCATCCCGGCGATGATTCCGATGCGCGTCCACATCGCCCGGCGTCGGTTCGGCGACCAGGCGCCCACCGTGTAGATGGCGATGAACATGGCGATGTTGCCCGCGTAGATCTCGGGGACCCGGAGGGTCACGGCGGCGAAGTACGCGCCGCTGACGACGACGGCGACCGTGGCCGGCCAGCGTCGGCGCACCGCGAGCGGAACGGCGAGCACGAACGCGTAGACGACGGCGGCGGCCATCGAGCCCTGGTGCTCGCCGTAGATACCGGCGACAGAGGAGAGTGCAGCGCTGACCAGCGCGCCGATGCACATGGCGGCGGCCAGCAGGAGATCACCGCGCTGTTGCGCGGGCGTGAGCGGCAGCATCCTCCCAACCTAGAGCGGGCCATCGGATGCGGCATCCCCCGTCAGACGGAGAGCATTGACGCTCCGGGGCGTCGGTGCGAGCATCCACCCAGAGCGCGGCGAACGGCCTCGCCGATCGAAGGGCAGGGCATGGCCTCCACCAGCGTCTTCATCAACCTGGTCACCACCGATCTCGCGCGTAGCGTGGCTTTCTATCGGGCGCTCGGCTGCGACATCAACCCGGACTTCTCGGACGAGAACGCGGCGTGCGTGGTGTGGGACGAGAACATCTTCTTCATGGTCCTCATGCGGGACTTCTTCGCGTCGTTCACCGACAAGCCGATCGCCGATCCGCGCACGAGCGCGCAGGTGTCGATCTCCTTCTCGCTCGACTCACGCGAAGCGGTGGATGCGATCGTCGAGCGCGGCATCGCCGCCGGGGGCACCGAGCCGAAGGCGCCGCAGGAGTACGGATCCATGTACTCGCGCGATCTCGACGACCCCGACGGCAACTCCCTCGGCTTCCTCCACCTCGCCGACGACGCGGACTGATCGTTCCCCTGTCTCAGACCCACCTGTTCGAGGGACTCGTGATGTCATGTTCGGGCCGGAGGCGTGACGTTTCGGGTCCCTTCAACATCGGGAGGACCTGTTCGAGGGACTCGTGATGTCGTGTTCGGGCCGGAGGCGTGACGTTTCGGGTCCCTTCAACACCGGGAGGTTCGGTTCGAGGGACTCGGTCAGCCGAAGATCATGGGGCGGTCGTCGTCGTCCTCATCGCCCGCGAAGTCGAGGTCGACGACGACGGGGACATGGTCGCTCGGGATCTCGCCCTTGCGCTCGTCGCGGTGGATGGCGGCGCCCGCGACGGCATCCGCGAAGGCGTGCGAGCCGAGGATGAAGTCGATGCGCAGGCCTTCGTTGCGGGGGAAGCGGAGCTGCTTGTAGTCCCAGTAGGTGTAGCCGGTGGGCACGAGCGGTCGGACGGTGTCGCTGAGTCCCGCATCCAGCAGGGCACGGAACGCCTCACGCTCGGGAGGGGAGACGTGCGTGGTGACGCCTTCGACGACGGTCGGGTCGCCGTTGTCGGCGTCGGTCGGTGCGATGTTGAAGTCGCCGACGAGGGCGAGCGGCAGATCGGGGTTCGCCGCGAGGGTCTCGCGGGTGTATCCCGTGAGCGCGGCCAGCCAGTCGAGCTTGTAGAGGTAGTGCGGGTCATCGAGTCCACGGCCGTTGGGGACGTAAAGGCTCCAGACCCGCACGCCGTCGATCGTCGCGCCGATGGCGCGAGCCTCCTGCGGGAGGTCGGGGCCTTCGTGTCCCTTGAGGAAGCCCGGCATCCCGGGGAAGGCCGTCTCGACCTCGGCGATCGGCTCACGGCTGGCGATCGCGACGCCGTTCCACTGGTTCAGGCCGTGGGCGACGACGTGATAGCCGGCCTCCTCGAAGGCTGCGTAGGGGAACTGCTCCGGCTTGCACTTGATCTCCTGCATGGCCAGCACGTCGATGTTCTCGCGGACGCAGAACTCCACGGTGCGAACGACGCGTGCGCGGATCGAGTTGACGTTCCAGGTGGCCAGGCGCATGTCTCCAGCCTAAAACCCGGCCCCGACGCCGCACGCCGGCGACCGGGAACTGTACACCTTTGGACTGGTTGTCCACAGTGGTCGATCGTGCCTACTGCGGGCAGAGTATCTTCCTGGCATGCGCACGCCACTTGCCGAGCTGCTCACTCGCGTCGACGAGCTGAACTCTCCCGATTCGCCTTTCGTGTTCCGCGCCGTCGGTGACCGCATCCAGGGCACCTGGGACATCGCCCACGTGCAGTACGTCGCCCTGCTCGGGGCTGGTCAGATCGACGACGCCTACTCCATCGAGGTCACGTTCGACGAGGGCGAGGGCACGTTCGACGCGGACGAGACGCAGACCACCTCGAAGATGTCCGGCGGGTTCTCGACCGACGGGTCCTTCCATTTCGGCGGGAGCACCGCGACCTTCAAGGGCAAGCAGTCGCGGATGACGCGCAGCTTCGTCGCCGGCACCCGCGTCACGACGCCGGAGGGCGAGGGCACCTCCGCCAGCTGGTCCTTCGACACCGACCGCATCAAGCAGCCTCTGTTCGACTTCCTCGCCGCCAACGGCTGGGAGAAGAAGAAGGGGTTCTTCGGCCGTCTCTTCGGCGGCTGACCTCGCACTCCCCCCTCGCCCCGCAGAACCACCAGAAGGAGCATCATGACCCAGCCCATGCCCCCCATGTCCCAGCCGCCGCAGCAGCCCATGGCGGCCCCGAACGGCTCGTACCCCGGCAAGACCCTCGGAATCGTCGGGCTGATCGTCTCGTTCTTCGCGAGCCTGATCGGACTGATCCTCTCGATCGTCGCCTACTCGCAGTCGAAGAAGGCCGGATACAAGAACACGCCGGCACTCGTCGGCATCATCCTCGGCGCCGTCTTCCTGGTGATCGGAATCATCGTCGCGATCAGTCTGGGAGCGGTCTTCGCCAATCTCATCTCTCAGTGCGCGGACCTCGGGCCCGGAACCCACCTGGTCGACGGGGTGACCTACACCTGCTCCTGAGCGACAGGTGACCTCGCCTGAGTGCGCGGCTGCGCCTCAGGCGAGGTCCATTCCCGGCGCATCGGCGGGACGCGGGCTGAAGCCGTTGCGCTCGTAGAAAGCGGCGCGGCCGCGCGCGGCGAACAACTGCACGTCCTCGACTCCTCGCCGCCGTGACTCCCGCACGAGCGCGTCGAGGATGAGTGCCCCCGCGCCGTTGCCGCGCGCCTCGGCCGCCACGATGAGCTCGGTGACGAAGGCGTGCAGCACCCCGTCGCTGATGAGGCGACCCATTCCCACGAGCGAACCCGCGTCGTCGCGCGCGCAGCACACGAGCCAACTGCCCGCCAGCGCGGCGGCCAGCTGCTGCGCCGTGCGCTCGCCCCATCCGGTGCTCGCGTAGAGAGCCGCGAACTCGTCGGCCGTGGGTGGTGTCATGGTGAGCTGCACCATCGGACGCTATCGCGCTCGGCGTTAGTCCCGGCGCGCGCCGTGACGGATGCGGTGTCCCGCGGCGTAGCCTGCGCCCATGACGGTGCCTCGTGCGCTCCGCGTCACCCTCCTCGTCGTGGCGTGGTTCAACCTCGTCTCCGCGGTCGCGGGGATGATCGGTCTGACCGCGGGCGGCGGGATAGGAGTGCCTCTCGGGTGGCTCGAGGGCACCCCGTTCACCACGTACTTCTGGCCCGGCGTCATCCTGGGAGTCGTCGTCGGCGGGATGCAGGCACTCGCCGTCATCGCGCAGTACCGGCGCTACGCCCTGGCCTGGGGGCTGCAGGCGGCCGCGGGTCTCGTGATGATGATCTGGATCTTCGTCGAGCTGGCGATGCTGCTGGTGTGGTCGCCGCTGCACGGCATCTACTTCGGCACCGGACTCCTGCAGACCGTGCTCGCGGTGCTCGCCCTCGGCGCGTGGCCGCGTCCTCTCCTCTCGCGCACGCCGTGACGCCCTGAGACACTGGCAGTGTGCGAGCCGAACCGAGGGCGCTCTGGCCGCTGCTGGAGGCGCTGGACGATCCCGCCCACATCGAGACGCCGGCTGGTTTCGACCGGGCGGCCGCGCGGCGCGCGTTCGTCGAGCTGACCGAGCGACTGTCCGGCGGCTTCGAGGCGGAATGCGCGGCGGATCTGCACGTGCAGGATGCGAGCTTCCATGCCCAGGTCGTCGTCCCTGCTGAGGCCACGGCGACGGGGCAGCGCTTCGTGGTGCGGGTCTCCAACTTCGGCATGCTCGCCGTCATGGCCCTCGAGAACCCGGGTGTGCACGGTGATGAGGAGTTCAGGGCGCGAGCCGATCCGCACGATGTCGAGCGGATCGCGGCGTGTCTGGATGCCGGCGGGTACGTCCTCGTTCCCGAGGAGCCGCTCTGGACGCCGTATCGTGGCGCGATTCCTCGACACGTCTTCGGCAGAGGCGAGCCGACATGGTGGGACCGGTACTTCGACTACCTGTGACGAGCCCGCGCCCTCACGGTGCATCGGTCCACGCGCCTAGACTCGACGGTGTGACCGCGGCATCCACTCCCGAGCTCGAATCCGACCGCCAGGCGCTCATCGCGCTGATCGGCGCAGAGGCCGTCTTCCACGGCGACTTCACCCTCTCCAGCGGCAAGAAGGCGTCGTACTACGTCGACATGCGCAAGCTGACGCTCGACCACCGTGCGGCGCCCGCGATCGGCCGGATCATGCTCGACCTGATCCGCGATGTGGACGGGGTCGTCGCCGTCGGTGGCCTCACCCTCGGTGCCGACCCGATCGCCAATGCGGTCATGCACGAGTCGGTGCATGCGGGCACGCCCCTGGACGCGTTCGTCGTGCGCAAGGAGCCCAAGGACCACGGCCGCGGTCGCCAGATCGAGGGCGCGGATGTGGCGGGCAAGCGCGTCGTCGTCGTCGAAGACACCTCCACGACCGGCCAGTCCGCCCTGAAGGCCGTCGAGGCGCTGCGCCGAGAGGGTGCCGAGCCCGTCGCCGTCGCTGTGATCGTCGACCGCAAGACCGGCGCCCAGGCGGCCGTTGAAGCCGAGGGCCTGCAGTGGCTCGCCGCGATCGACCTCGACGATCTGGGTCTTCCCGCTCAGTGATGGCGGCGGCCCGCATCCGCAATTCAGGAGATCTCCGCTCTGGAGGACAGATGCGGAGCGATCGTCCTGTTCACGGGCTTCCTCCTGCAGGGCGGTGCTGACGATGGACGATCGCACGCTCATGCTGCTGGTCGCGCTGGTCATCACGGCGGGCGCGCTGGTGACGTTCGTCCTGCAGCTCATCCGCTTCCTGCGCCGCGAGCGCGACGATCGGGAGCATGACGACAGGGAGCCGCGCGACCGCTGACGCGCGGCTCAGTTGTGGATAATCTCTGCGCGGCCTGTGCGCCCCGTGGCACCCTTCCGGGACACCCCTCGGAAAGGACACGCACATGAAGAAGCGCACTCGCCTGGCTGCCGGGCTCCTCGCTGCCGCGACTCTGACCGGAGCCGGTGCCGCAGCAGCCGCCCCGGCGTTCGCGGATGAGACCGTCGTGCTGCACGGCTTCCCCACGAAGGGCATCTGCCAGATCGCCGAGCAGGTCACGGGCTGGGCCATCAACGCGACGGGTGGCGAGATCTTCGCCGGCGATGCCTGCGGCTATTGGGGCCCGGACAAGCTCTACGGCTTCAGCATCACCTACCGCTGATCCTCTTCTCGAGATCCCCCGGTGCCCGTGCGCGCCGGGGGATCTTCTTTGCCCGGCCCAGGCAGGGGGCGATGTCGCATATGACTCGACAGGCCACGAGATCCTGGCGAAGGCGCGGCCGGTGCTCGGGCTGCGATCTGTCTCACGTCGCAGCCCGAGCCTGGTTGGCGTGTGGGCTCGGCTGTCAGTGCGTCGCCACCCCGAGCTCGATGATGAGCACCCCGACGGCGATGAGGAGGATGCCGGCTCCCATCCTGCGCGTGAGTGGGTCCTTGAAGAAGAGCCGCGCGCCCACCGCGGTCAGTGCCACGCCGCTTGCCGCCCAGATGCCGTACGCGATTCCCACGGGCATGCCGGCCGCCAGTGCGACGGTCAACAGGCCGAATGCGGCGGCGTAGCTGATGGCGATGGGGGCGATCCATGCCTTCTTGCGGAGGCCTTCGGAGGCGCGGAGGGACAGCGTCGCCGTGACCTCGGCGAGGATCGCTCCAGCGAGGATGAGCCAGGTCACGGCGCCACCTCCGTGCTCGCCGAGGCAGGCTTCTCGTGCCCCGTCTCGACGAGCACGACGCCGGCGATCACGATCGCGATACCGAGGCCGATGAGGATCGTGAACGGCTCGCCGAACACGACAGAACCGAGTACCGCGGTCAGCGCAACGCCCGCTGCGGCCCAGATGCCGTAGATGACGCCGATGGGTGCGCCCCGTCGCAGCAGAGCCGACAGCGAGACGAAGGCGCCGGCGTAGCCGACGACGGTCAGCACCGTCCACCACGGGGTGTCGATCGCGGCACGAAGCGCCAGCGTCGCAGTCACCTCCAACGCGATTGCGACCCCCAGGATCAGCCAGTTCTTCATCCGTTGCTCCTTCCGGCGACCCCGAGCGGGTTCCGCGACAAGAGTAATCAAAGTTGGTCATCTGACAAAGTCGAACGACCAAGGCGATTGACACGCGACGGCTTCGGGGCTCTACAGTGCTGGTATGGCTGATCACGGTTCGACCCGAATGAGCCTGGCTGAGCGGCGTGCGCAACTCCTCGATGCGGCCACGGCGGTGATCAGTCGACGCGGCCTCGCGGCGGCGAGCACACGGGCCATCACGGAGACCGCCGGAGTTCCGCAGAGTGTGTTCCACTACTGCTTCGACTCCAAGGCGGCGCTCTTTCGCGCGCTGCTCGAGCGCGAGAACGAGCGCATTCAGGCGATCGTCGAGGCGAGCTCGCCGAACTCCGTGCCCCTCAGCGCCGCACTCGAGGCTGCCTTCGTCGCGCACCTGCGACGGGCGCAGGCCGACCCGTCGCACTTTCTCGCGCTGAGTGAGCTCGGTGTCCACGCGCGCACCGACGAGGAGCTCCTGGCGCTGACCCAGCGGGCCCGTCGTCGTGATCTCGACGCCATTCAATCGCTCCTGCAGGAGTGGCGCACGGGCCTTGATCCTCATGCCGTCGACGCGTGGGCATCGGTCATCCTGGCGGGTGTCGACGGGATCACCGAGGCATGGCTCACGGATCGCGATGATGAATCCGCGCTGCGCTCCACCCGGTTACTCGCTCGCGCCATGGAGACGCTTGCCGGCGATCACGCCGTGCCGCATACGAACGGCTAGTGCGGGGGCTGAGACTCGCCCCGCCGGCGTACGCGCGACGCGGAGACGCGTTCAGATGCCCTCGGGCATCTCCGACTCGACGGGCTCCGGTGCGATGAGCTCGGCGACGGAGGTGAGCACCTCGTCGGGGCGGAAGGGGTAGCGCTCGATCTCCGCCGGGTCGCTGATCCCGGTCATCACGAGCACGGTGTGCAGTCCCGCCTCGATGCCCGCGACGACGTCGGTGTCCATGCGGTCGCCGATCATGCCGGTGTTCTCAGAGTGCGCGCCGATGCGGTTGAGCGCCGAGCGGAACATCATCGGGTTCGGCTTGCCGACCACGTATGGCTCCTTGCCGGTGGCCTTCGTGATCATCGCGGCGAAAGACCCCGTCGCAGGCACGATGCCGTTCGGAGTGGGGCCCGTCGCATCCGGGTTGGTCACGATGAACCGCGCACCCGCGTTGATGAAGCGGATGGCCTGCGTGATCGCCTCGAACGAGTACTGGCGCGTCTCGCCGACGACCACGTAGTCGGGCTGCGTCTCGGTCATGACGACGCCCGCCTCGTGCAGCGCGGTCGTGAGCCCCGCTTCTCCGATGACGAAGGCCGAGCTGCCGGGCATCTGCGACTTGAGGAACTCGGCCGTCGCCAGCGCCGAGGTCCAGATGCGCTCCTCGGGCACGTCGAGGCCGGAGCGCTTCAGGCGCGCGCTCAGATCGCGGGGGGTGAAGATCGGATTGTTCGTGAGCACCAGGAAGGGTGTGCCGGTGTCGCGCCACTGCGCGAGCAGCTCGGCCGCCCCCGGGATCGCCTGGTTGTCGTGCACCAGCACGCCGTCCATGTCGGTGAGCCAGCATTCGATGTCATCGCGCGTGCGCATGGCCTCAGCCTAGGGCTCCCGCGGGCGGTATCCGAGTCTGCGAAGCCAGGTCATAGCGGTGTCCGAGGGGCGGCCAGGCTACCCGGGTGCGAAGGAGTGCTCAAGAGTGGAGGGGGCACCTCACGCAGCGCACTAGGGTCGTACGCGTGAGCGCTCGCGAGGCGGATTGGGATCCGCGCCGGCTGCCGGACCTGACGGGCCGGACCTACCTGGTGACGGGCTCGAACGCGGGCCTCGGGTACTTCGCCAGCGAGCAGCTCGTGAACGCCGGAGCGCGCGTCATCATGACGGGGCGCAACCCCAACCGGCTCGCGGCCGCCCGCGCCGCCGTGTCGGCCCGCCTGCCGCACGCGACCGGCACCGCCGAGACGCTGCTGCTGGACACGAGCAACCTCGGCTCGGTGCGTGCGGCGGCCGCCACCGTCCGTCAGCGCGGCCGCCTCGACGGCCTCCTGCTGAACGCGGGGATCGTTCACCCGCCGGCCCAGCGCGAGACCACGCGAGACGGCAACGAGCTCGTGCTCGCCACCAACGCGCTCGGCCACTTCGCTCTCGCGGGCGCGCTGCTGACCACGCTCGCCGCCCGACGCGGCCGGATGGTGTGGCTCGGCAGCATGTCGACCTCGATCTCGAAGTACGACCCCACCGATCCGCAGCTCGTCGAGCGCTACTCGCCGTGGCGCGCATACGTGCAGTCGAAGGCCGTCACCACGGTGGTCGGCCTCGAGGCGGACCGGCGGTTGCGTGAGGCCCGCGTTCCCGTGACGAGCGTGATCGCCCACCCCGGCTACTCGACGAGCGGCCGCACGGTCGGCATCCGCGGGGTCAACGAGCCCTCGCGCTGGGGCCGGTTCCTCGACAATCTGCAAGCTCCTTTCACGCAGTCCAAGGAGCACGGCGCCTGGCCGCTCGTGCGCGCCCTCGTCGACCCTGACGTCGAAGGCGGCGAGATGTGGGGACCCGGACGCATCGTGACCGGGCAGCCCCGAGCAGCGCAGCCGACGGCGTTCCTGCGGGAGCCGGCCATCGGCGAGCGGCTGTGGCTCATGTGCGAGGCGGCCACGCGGATGCGGTGGCCCTTCGACGCAGCCCGCCGCTGAGCGCGGCCGGAACCGCATCCGATCGCGTCAGGCGGAGAGCCAGATCGCGTCGTACGCAGCGGGAGGGATGCTGATCTCGGTGCCGTCCACGCGCACGCGCAGGCCGGGCGCGGGCTCGAGCACCTCCACGCGGTGGTCGACGTCCAGGCCGCGGCGTTCGAGCTCGCGCAGCAGGTCGGGGTCGCGGTCGTTGACGCGCAGGACCCGACCCACGTGCCCGGCCGGTGCGTCGGCGAGCAGCACGAACGGCACACGCTCGACCTGACCCAGCGCGTCCGGGATGGCGTCGCCGTGCGGATCGAAGCGCGGCCGTCCGAGACGTTCGTCGATGCGATCGAGCAGTCGGTCGCTGAGCGCGTGCTCGAGAATCTCGGCCTCGTCGTGCACCTCGTCCCAGGTGTAGCCGTACTCGCGCACGAGCCACGTCTCGACGAGGCGGTGGCGACGGACGATCGCCGCGGCGCGCGCCAGGCCCTTCTCGGTCAGCGTGATCGGGCCGTAACGGCGATGGCTCACAAGACCCGCCGCGGCGAGCTTCTGCACCATCTCGGTGACGCTCGACGGCGCGAGCCCCAGCTGCTGTGCGAGCTGCGACGGCGTGATCCGCTCGTCCTGCCATTCCGTGTGCTGATACACGACCTTCAGGTAGTCGTCGACGGCTGCGGATGTGGGCACCCCGTCAGGCTACCCGCCCGTGATGACGAGCCAGATGAGCAGCGCGTTGAGGGCGACCAGGAACACGGATGCGGCCGCTCCGGCGACGGTCGTCGCGATCCGGTTGCGGTACCGGCCGAGCAGGCCGCGCTGCGCCGTCAGCCAGACGAGGGGGATGAGGGCGAACGGAATGCCGAAGGAGAGGACCACCTGGCTGAGCACGAGCGCGAGCGTCGGGTCGAGGCCGAGCCCCAGGATCACCAGGGCGGGGATGAGGGTGACGAGCCGCCGAGCCAGCAGCGGCACGCGCACGTGCAGCAGCCCCTTCATGATCTCGGAGCCGGCGTAGGCGCCGACTGAGCTGGAGGCCAGTCCGCTGGCGAGCAGGCCCACGGCGAAGAGGGTGGCGATGACCGGTCCGAGTCCCGCCGACAGGGCCGCGTACGCGCCCTCGAGGGAGTCGGTGCCAGGCACCCCGGCGAGGCTGGATGCGGCAAGCAGCAGCATGATGAGGTTCGTCGTGCCCGCGACGGCCATGGCGATCGTGACGTCCCACCGCGTGGCGCGCAGCAGCCGCCGTTCGCGATCGGCAGGGGCGGCATCCGTCAGTGGGAAGCGGTCGCGCGCCAGCGAGGAGTGCGCGTAGATCGCGTGCGGCATGACCGTCGCGCCCAGGATGGATGCGGCCAGCAGTACCGAGTCGGTGCCCTCGAAGCGCGGCACCAGGCCCTGCACCAGGCCGCCCGCATCCGGCGGCGAGAAGATGATCCCGGTGCAGAAGCCGATCACGATGACGATGAGCATCGTGATGACGACGGTCTCGAAGGCGCGCGCCCCGCGTCGCGACTGCACCGTCAGCACGGCCATCGACACGACGCCGGTGATCACGCCGCCCCACAGGAGGGGAATGCCGAAGAGGAGGTTGAGCGCGACCGCGCCGCCGATCACCTCCGCCACATCGGTCGCCATCGCCACGAGCTCTGCCTGCAGCCAGTACAGCCGCCGGGCCCACGGGCGGCGGATGCGGTGGCCGAGGAGGTCGGGCAGGCTCTGGCCGGTGACGATGCCGAGTTTCGCGGACAGGTACTGGATCAGCCAGGCCATGAGGTTGCCGAGCACCACGACCCACACCAGCAGGTAGCCGAACGTCGCGCCCGCGGTCATGTTCGCGGCGACGTTGCCCGGGTCGAGGTAGGCCACCCCGGCGACGAGTGCAGGCCCCAGCAGCCATGCCATCCGACGCACGGGCGCCTGCACGGGCGCGGCGGTCAGTGTTTTCGGCATGCCGAAACCGTATCGCAGTTTTCGGGGTACCGAAAAGGGCTGTTCCGCTGGGTGAGAAGCGAGCGCGGGCGCGGCTAGCCTGGGTGGATGACGGATGCGGGCGAGCCGGAGGACACCACCGCGGACACCGCTCCCGAGCACGGCGTCGGGCCCTGGGAGGGGCCGTGGCCCGACGGCACGCACTTCGATCCCGATCTGCTCGCCGCTGGGGACCGCCGCAACGTCATCGATCGGTACCGCTACTGGCGCATGGAGGCGATCGTCGCCGATCTCGACGCGCACCGGCACGGCTTCCACGTGGCGATCGAGAACTGGCAGCACGACATGAACATCGGCTCCATCGTGCGCAGCGCCAACGCCTTCGCCGCCGCGGAGGTGCACATCATCGGTCGCCGCCGCTGGAACAAGCGCGGCGCCATGGTCACCGACCGCTATCAGCACGTGCGCCATCACGATGACGTCGCAGCGTTCGCGGCATGGGCTGCGGCGGAACAGCTGCCCGTGATCGCCGTCGACAACGTGCCCGGCTCCGTCCCCGTACAGGACGCGGAGCTTCCCGAACGCTGCGTGCTCGTGTTCGGTCAGGAGGGGCCGGGCCTCTCGCCCGAGGCCGTGGCGGCCGCATCCGGGGTCGTGGAGATCTCGCAGTACGGGTCGACGCGGTCGATCAACGCGGCCGCTGCCGCCGCCGTCGTGATGTACGAGTGGTGTCGTCGCTGGGCGCGCTGAGGCGCATACGCTCCCGCAACATCGCGTGACGTGGACTGATCCTCCCGAACCCCGGAGGACACATGCCTCACACGCGCATCTCACCAGCCCGCCTCGCCGCCGCCGTCGCGGCCGTCGCGGGCGTGGCACTGCTGACCCTCGCTCCCTGGGCCATCGTCCATCCGCTGCGGGGACGCGTCGTCTGGCTGCTGCAGGATCTCGCCGAGCCCGTCCTGATGTGGCTTCCGGGCGGGCCGGATCAGGTGCTCAACACCCTGCTGTTCATCCCCGTCGGCGCGACCCTCGCGCTGCTGCTGCCCCGCCGGGCCTGGCCCGTCGGGATCATCGCCGGATTCGCGCTGTCGGCGCTCGTGGAGATCGCGCAGGAGGCGATCCCCGGCCGTGTGCCGGATCCCGGCGACGTGCTGTGGAACACCTGCGGGGGCGCGATCGGTGTGATCGTGGTGACGCTCGTCCGCGCGGCCGGAGCGGCTCAGCGCGGCAGGTGAACCGTGATCTGCAGCCCGCCGGTGGGTCGCGCCGCCACGGCCAGCGTCGCCCCGTGCGCGCGCACGATCGAGGCGACGATCGCGAGTCCCAGACCCGCCCCGGAACGGCCGTGTGCCCCGCGGGTGCGGCCGGCGCCGCGTACGAAGGGCTCGGTGAGGGTCGCGGCGACCTCGGGGGTCAGCTGCTCGCCGCCGTTCTCGACGATCAGCGTGCCCTCCCGCACGCGCACCAGCATCCATCCGTCGTCGACGTTGTGCACGACGGCGTTGCGCAGGAGGTTGGCGGCGAGTCTCAGCAGGAGTGCCTCATCGGCGGTGACGACGGACGCCCGCAGATCGGTGTCGACGCGGATGCGGGCGGCGTCCGCATCCGGGCGGACATCCGCGAGCGCCGTCTCGACGACCGCCGCCAGGTCCACCCGCTGCAGGGCGAGGGGCGTGCCGCGGCCCACCCGCGCGAGCGCGAGCAGCGCCTCCGTCGCCTCGATCGCACGGTCGTTCGTCGCGCCGATGCGGGCGAGAGTCGTGTCGATGTCGCGTCCGGCGGGATCCGCCTGCGCCACCTCGACGAGCGTGCGGATGACGGCGTGCGGGGTGCGCAGTTCGTGTGACGCGTTCGCGGCGAACCGGCGCTCCTCGTCGAGGGTGCGCTCGATACGGTCGAGCATCGCGTCAAGGGTGTCGGCGAGCTCGGTCAGCTCGTCGCGGCGTCCGGGCAGCGCGACTCGGTGGTCGAGGCGGCCGTCGCGCACGAGAGCGACCGCATCCGTCATGCGCTTGAGCGGACGCAGCACGATCCCGGCGAGGATCCAGCCGCCGACGAGGCCGAACAGCACGAGCGCGATGATCGCCCAGACGGCGTACCGTGTGAAGACCTCGAGCAGGTCGGCGCGGTTCGGCGCCCAGTCACCGTCCATGCCGAACAGGGCGCCCTGGGGCACGAAGCGCAGCACGAGAAGCCCGACGGCCACCAATGCGCCGCCGGCGACGATGAGGAAGCCCGCGTAGCTGAGCGCGAGCTTCAGGCGCATCGAGACCCCGACGCCGCGGGGCGTCACGGCAGCATCCGGTAACCGACGCCGGGCACCGTCTCGATGACCCACGGTTCGCCCAGACGCTTGCGCAGCGTGGAGATCGTGATCCGCACGGCGTTCGTGAACGGATCGGCGTTCTCGTCCCACGCGCGCTCCAGCAGATCCTCCGCGCTGACCACACCGCCCTCGGCGCTCATCAGCACGTCAAGCACCGCGAACTGCTTACGGGTGAGGGCGACGTAGCGTCCGTCGCGGAACACCTCGCGCCGGAATCGATCCAGAGTCACCCCCGCGCGCTCGGCCGTCGGAGGCGCGCCCGCAGCGGGGCGGCGCCCCAGAGCGCGCAATCGCAGCACGAGCTCCCGCAGGGCGAACGGCTTTGTGAGGTAGTCGTCCGCGCCGCTCGCGAAGCCCGCCTCCTTGTCGTCGAGTCGGTCGGCGGCGGTGAGCATGAGGATGCGGGGAGCCGCGGCTTCGGCTGTCAGACGACGGGCGATCTCGTCGCCGTTGGGGCCGGGGATGTCACGGTCGAGCACCACGACGTCGTAGGCGTTGACGGCGAGCTGCTCGAGCGCCGTGTCGCCGTCGCCGGCGATGTCCGCGGCGATCGCCTCGAGACGCAGCCCGTCGCGGATCGCTTCGGCGAGGAACAACTCGTCCTCGACGATCAGCACCCGCATGCGGCGAGTCTAGGTGGGAGCGCATATCGCGGACATATCCGATTGTGCTGACGCTGTGATAACACGGCGACGCGTGGGATGTGGGGCATGCACAGTTCCGTCGCACCCGCGTCCGCCATCGCTCCGGCCCGGTCCCGCCGCCTCGCGCTCGCCGCGCTCGGTCTCGTCGCCGCGATCCTGCTCGCCGCGCTCGCTGGTGTGTGGCTGCGGGCCGCGCTCACCACGGACGGGTCGTTCGCGCCCGACGAGGCGAACGGCCTCATCCGGGGAGACCAGGCCGTCACCGTGGCCGACGATCACCTGCCCGCCATCGCCGGGCTCGACGCCGGGCTGCGCGACGCGATGCACGCCGCGACGACCGACGCGGCAGGTGACGGGGTGGCGCTGCTGATCTCCAGCGGATGGCGCAGCGAGGCGTACCAGCGGTGGCTGCTGGGCGACGCCATCCGCTACTACGGTGACGAGGAGACCGCGCGTCAGTTCGTGGCGACGCCGGAGGCTTCCCAGCACGTGACGGGCGACGCCGTCGACATCGGACCGCTCGACGCTCAGCTCTGGCTCGGGGAGCACGGGGCCGCGTACGGCCTGTGTCAGACCTACGCCAACGAACGCTGGCACTTCGAGTTGGCGACCACTCCCGGCGGCACCTGCCCCGACATGCGCGCGGATGCCACATCCTGACGTGGGGGGCATGACGGTGCAGGTGCCGTCGGGCCGGACCGGCGGCACGGACCGCCGAGGCACGACCGTCGAGTGGGCAGTCGATCGCCGAGTGAGCACTCAATTGGACGCTCGCTCGAGGATCGGGTGCTCACTCGGTGAGAACGACGTAGCGGTCGGACTCCGCGGCTGAGGTGCGTGCCCGCATCCGGCCTATCCCTTCGTGTCTCGTTTGTGCACGTCTGGTGCGCTCCACCCGTGCATGAGTGAGACACGAAGGGGGCGCCCGGGCATGCGTGTCTCAGTTGTGCACGGAACAGCTGGCGTTGGGGTGAACGTTTGAGACACGCAGTACGGGGGTCTCGCGCCCGCCCGCGCGCGGTGCCGGTGAGCTGCGGGCCGCGGGCGGGGATGCGGCTGAGCTGCGGGCTGCGGCGAGGCGCGGGGATACGACTGAGCGGCGCGCCTCAGGTCGGCATGTTCAGGCGGGGATGCGCATCCAGGCGCCGGTGCGCACGCGCCAGCCGAGCGTGACGGCGCGAGCGAGCATGTAGACGCCGAAGAAGGCGACCGCGAGCCAGGCCAGGCCCGCGGCTCCCGCGGCGCCGACCCACATCACCACGAGCAGCGCCGGAACGAAGGGCACCAGGTTGGCGAGTCCCGCAAGGGCGAGGTACTTGCCGTCGCCGGCGCCGATGAGCACGCCGTCGAGCACGAAAACCACGCCGCACAGCGGCTGAGCGATGGCGAGCACGATCAGCGCGGGCTGCACGAGCGCGGCGATGGCCGCATCCGAGGTGAAGACGAGGCCGATCACGCCGGAGAAGCCGCCGATCAGCGCCCCGACGATCACCCCGAACCACACGCCCCAGGCGACCGTACGGCCGAGCACACGGCGCACGAAGGCGGGGTCGTCCTCGCCGAGCCCACGACCGACCAGGGCCTGCGCGGCGATCGCGAGGGCGTCCAGGGCGAACGCTGCTGTCGAGAAGATCGTGAACGCCACCTGCCAGCCGGCGAGCTCGGGGGTGCCGAGCGCCGTCGCCACGGCGACCGTCGCCAGGAGGGCTGCGCGCAACGAGACGGTGCGCAGGAACATCCAGCCGCCACTGCGCGCGGCGCCCGACACGCTGTCGCGCCGCGGACGGATGGATGCGTCGTGTCGCCGGGCCAGGCGTCCCACCACCAGCGCGTACACGGCGACCATGCCCCACTGCGCCACGACGGTTCCGACCGCGGAGCCGGCGATGCCCCACCCGAACCCGTAGATGAACAGCCAGTTCAGCCCCGCGTTCGCCGTGAAGCCGGCGCCGGCGATCCAGAGCGGGGTCACGGTGTCTTGCATCCCCCGCAGCAGACCGGTCGCCGCGAACACGATCAGCATGGCCGGCAGACCCCACATCGAGATGCCGAGGTACGCCTCCGCCTCCGCTGCGACGTCGGCCGCGGGAGCGAAAAGACCCACGAGCGTGGGGGTCGTGAGGTATCCGGCCACGGCGAGGATGAAGCCCAGGCCGAGAGCCAGCCACATCCCGTCGACGCCGGCCGTCACGGCAGAGCCGTGCTGACCCGCGCCGAAGCGACGTGCCACCGCGGGGGTCGTCGAATAGGCGAGGAACACCATCAGCCCGACGATCGTCTGCACCACGGCCGATGCGATGCCGAGGCCTGCGAGCGGTACGACACCGAGGTGCCCGATCATCGCGGCGTCGATGATGAGGAACAGCGGCTCCGCGATGAGCGCGCCGAGCGCCGGCACCGCGAGGTTCAGGATCTGCCGATTGAGTGTCGCCGCCACCCCTCGACCCTATTGAGCCGCACCGACGCTCCGCATCCGCTCTCCCCAGCGACGCCCGTACCCTCCCGCGAGACTGCATTTCCATCGCGAGATCACGGGTAAACACAGTGATCTCGTGCTCGAGATGCAGTCTCGCGGAGGTTGGCGAAGGGACGCGGCGGCACGTCGCGGCGGCTGCAGCCCTCGCCCAGCGGCGCGGCATATCCTGTGCGCATGACCGATTCCCCCCGTTCCGGTCTCGCGCTCGACGAGCTGAGCAACGAGATCCGCCCGCAGGACGACCTGTTCCGCTACGTCAACGGCGAATGGATCGCCCGGACCGAGATTCCCGAGGACAAGGCGCGCTGGGGCTCCTTCCACCTGCTCGCCGAGCAGGCCGAGAAGGACGTCCGCGCCATCATCCTCGAGTCGCAGGATGCCGATCCCGGCACCGAGGCGCGCAAGATCGGCGACCTGTACGCGAGCTTCATGGACACCGAACGCATCGCCGAGCGCGGCACCGAGCCGCTCGCCGATCAGCTGGCCCGCGTGGATGCGGTGAGCGATGTCGCCTCCCTCCTCCGGCTCGTGGGCGAACTGGAGCGCGACGGCGTCGGCGGGATCGTCGAGCTCTACGTCGAGCCCGACCCCGGCAACCCGCAGCGCTACCTGCCCTTCTTCATCCAGGGCGGTCTGTCGATGCCGGACGAGAGCTATTACCGCCTCGACTCGTTCGAGGAGACCCGCCAGGCGCTGCGCCAGCACATCGAGCGCATCCTGACGCTCGCCGAGGTCGCGGATGCGGCCGACGCCGCCGAGCGGGTGGTGGCGCTGGAGACCGAGCTGGCCTCGCACCACTGGGACAACGTCCGCAGCCGCGACGCCGTGGCGACCTACAACCTCAAGACGTGGGATGAGGTCGTCGCACTGGCCGGCGTGGACCTCGCGCCCTGGCTCGAGGGCGTCGCCCCGCACCATCCGGATGCGTTCGCCGAGATCGTCGTCTCGCAGCCGAGCTTCATCGAGGCGCTCGGGACGGTGCTCACCGAGCAGCGCCTCGACGACTGGAAGGCGTGGCTGCGCTTCAAGATCGTGCACGCCGCCGCCGCGTTCCTCCCCGCGTCCTTCGTCGACGAGAACTTCTCGTTCTACGGCACCCAGCTCACCGGCGTCCCGGTCAACCGCGAGCGCTGGAAGCGCGCCGTCGGTCTGGTCGAGGCGGCGCTGGGCGAGGTCGTCGGCAAGGTCTACGTCGAGCGGCACTTCCCGCCCGCGGCCAAGACCGCGATGGACGAGTTGGTCGCCAACCTCATCGAGGCTTACCGCCAGTCGATCTCGCAGCTGGAGTGGATGAGCCCTGAGACCCGCGAGCGGGCGCTCGCCAAGCTCGACGCCTTCACGCCCAAGATCGGTTACCCGGTGAAGTGGAAGGACTACTCAGGGCTCGAGCTCGACGCGGCCGACCTCGTCGGCAACGTGCGCCGCGCGCACGTGCACGAGCACGACCGTCAGCTGGGCAAGGTCGGGCAGCCGATCGACCGCGACGAGTGGTACATGACGCCCCAGACGGTGAACGCCTACTACAACCCCCTCATGAACGAGATCGTGTTCCCCGCCGCGATCCTGCAGTATCCGTTCTTCGACGAGACCCGGGATGCGGCCGCGAACTACGGCGGCATCGGCGCGGTCATCGGGCACGAGATCGGACACGGGTTCGACGATCAGGGAAGCCGCTTCGACGGCGACGGTTCGCTGCGCGACTGGTGGACGGATGCGGATCGCGAGGCCTTCGAGCAGCGCACGAAGAACCTCATCGCCCAGTACGACGCACTCGTGCCGCAGGGGCTGCCCGAGGAGAACCACGTCAACGGCGCCCTCACGATCGGTGAGAACATCGGCGACCTGGGTGGGCTCGGCATCGCGATCCGCGCGTACCGGCTGTCGCTGGGGGATGCGGAGGATCCGGTCATCGACGGGATGACCGGCATCCAGCGGCTGCTGCTCAGCTGGGCGCAGATCTGGCAGCAGAAGAGCCGTGACGCGGAGGCGATCCGTCTGCTGACGATCGATCCGCACTCGCCGAACGAGTTCCGCTGCAACCAGATCGTGCGCAACATCGATGCGTTCTACGAGGCGTTCGACGTGACCGAGGGCGACGCGCTGTGGCTCGACGCCGACCAGCGCGTCACCATCTGGTAACTGAGCCGTGATCCGTCGGGCGTAGTCTCGCCCGCATCCCCGAGCCCCAACCGGTAGGAAGGACCTGCGCCGTGCCCAGCTCTCCCGAGGCCTCTCGCGGAATGGAATCGGCGCCGCCCTCGCGGCGGGGAGCGAAGCGCCTTCCGCGTCGCGCCGCCGCGGGACGGCGCTCGTTCACCTCGACCCTGAAGGCCCTCGACGCGCTCGCCGCGTCGGGGGCGCAGGTCTCGGTACGAATCGACGACCTCGACCTCGGTTCGCCGGTGCTCGCCGGCGACGATTTCCGCAGCCTTCCCATCGCGGGGCTCGGCGTCGTGCCGCTCCTCGTGGAGACCGCCGCGCAGTTCGAGGCGGGAACCCTGGATCCGCTGGAGATCATCGACCGGGCGGGCATCGAACCCGTCGCCGTGTCGGGGGTCTGGCAGCACCTGAAGGCGCCCGCGCTGCCGCTCATCGATGTGGCGCTGCTCGCAGCCTCGTCGGGCGACGCCCTTGCCGCGAACGCGCTGATGTCGCGGGTGGGGCTTCCGGCGGTGCGCGCTCGCGTCGAGCAGCTCGGGCTCACCCGATCCGCCCTCATGGACAGCTTCCGCGATACGCGCGGCCCCGACGATGCGCCGCACGTGGCGCTGGGGGCGGCGCGCGAGTACGCTCACCTCTTCGCGGAGCTCGTGAACAGCACGGCGGTCAGCGCCGGCGTCAGCGCGCAGGTCGCGGAGTGGCTGAGCCACGGTCACGACCTTTCGCTCGTGGCCGCCGCCACCGGGCTCGACCCGTTCGCGCACGACAACGATGAGCACGGGCTGCTGTTCGTGAACAAGACCGGCCGGGCATCCGGCATCCGCACCGAGGCGGGCGTGCTCGCCGGGCCCCGCGCGGGCGTCGCCTACGCGCTGTTCGTCTGCTTCGACGACCTCTCCATCGCCCATCGACTGCGGGTGCACGATGCCTTCCGTGTGCTCGGGGTGGAGCTCATGGAGTACGTGTACTGACGGCCGCAGCTCGCTGAGCCGCTTCGCTCCACGCGCTCGCGGCCGGTCGAGCGCCGGGCCCCGCGATTCCACGGCGTGCGCTGCCAGAATGGGGCGGTGAGCGACACCCGACAGGCGCCGACCGTCAGCATCGGCCGCAAGCGGTCGCCGGCGCACCAGATCCTGACCCTCTTCGGGGACTACTGGTGGGGGGTGGATGCGCCGCTGCCGACCGGGGCGTTGCTGGCCGCGATGTCCGACCTCGGCGTGAAGGCTCCCGCGACGCGGGCGAGCCTGACGCGACTGACCGACCGCGACCTCCTCGTCCTGAGCAAGTCCGGGCGGCGCACGAGCCACGCCCTCACCGACCGCGGCGCATCGGTGCTGGCAGACGAAGCCCAGTGGCTTCGGCGTTTCGGCCGGGATGATCCGGTGTGGGACGGGCTGTGGAGCGCCGTGCTCTTCTCGATCCCCGAGAAGGAGCGGCCTCTGCGCCATGCCGCCCGCACCCGACTGCGCTGGCTCGGGTACGCCCCGCTGTACGACGGTGTGTGGATCTCGCCGTTCGATTCGGTCGACGCAGCCGTGGGCGCGCTCACCTCCCTCGGTGTCGGGCAGGTCTCCACTCTGCGAGGTGCGTTGGCCACGGCGCCGGGCGACAGCCCGACGCGTGCGTGGGATCTCTCGGAAGCGGAGAGGGAGTATGCCGAGTTCCTCGCGCGCGTCGGCGACGGCGGGCAGGAGCTCACGTCCGCGGCGGCGCTCGAGCGGCGCACCTCGCTCATGCTCGCCTGGCAGTCGTTCCGCCACACGGAGCCCGGTCATCCGATGCGTCTTATGCCCGCGGGGTGGCCGCGCGAACGCGCACGCGGCGCCTTCGTCGCTGTGTACGACGCGCTCGGGCCCGCGGCAGAGAAACGGATGCGGGAGCACGTCGCTGCCATCGAGCCGGAACTCGCGCCGCTGGTCCAACCCCAGCGGCTATCCTGAGTGCAGCTTATGTAAAGATTCATTGACGCTCGTAACAATTACTTCTACTCTCATCCCCGAGGGGGTGCAACGGGGCATCCCCATGACGATGACGTCACATCGGAGGATCCTGCATGCTCAGACATCGACGACCTCGCGCGAGACTGCTCGCGTCCGCCGCTGCCGCGATCGGAGTGGTGGTGGCGCTCGCCGCACCGCTCGGGTCGGCCGCCGCCGCGGACGACCTCTCGCTGACCGTGCTCTCCGGTCGAGCGGATGCCGTGACGGGAGGCGACGCGCTGATCGCGGTGGACGGCGCGGATGCGGCGACGGTCGTGACCGCGGACGGGCGTGACATCACCGGCTCGTTCACCGCCGTGAACGGGCGCCTCATCGGACTCGTCGAGGATCTCCCCCTCGGAACGAGCGAGGTGACGGCGCGATCCGCCTCGAGGTCCGAGACCCTCGAGATTCAGAACCATCCCGCTTCCGGTCCGGTCTTCTCCGGCCCCCAGCATCCGATGTACTGCACCGCATCCGGGGCCCCGTGGAACCTCGGGCCCACGGATGAGAACTGCCACGTCGCCGAGGCGCGCGTCAGCTTCCGCTATCGCACCACGGGCGGCGGCTGGGCCGACTATCCCACCGATGGTTCCACGCCCGGCAACGTCGCCACCGCGACCGTCGAGGGTCGCGCCGTGCCCTATGTCGTCCGCATCGAGCGCGGCACCATCAACCGTGCGGTCTACGAGACGGCGATGCTCGCCGGGCCTGCCGACCCCGCCCCCACGTATGCCGCGCATGCGGCTGGGTGGAACGGGAAGCTGGCGTACACCTTCGGCGGCGCGTGCGGCGTGGGCTACTGGCAGGGCTCGAGCAGCGGCGGCGTCGAGAACGACATGCTGCTCTCGCGCGGCTACATCGTCGCCTCGGCGACCTTCAACGTGTTCGCGCAGAACTGCAACGACGTCACGAGCGCGGAGACCGCGATGATGGTCAAAGAGCACGTGATCGAGCAGGTCGGCCCCGTCACGTACACGATCGGTTCGGGCGGGTCGGCCGGCACCATGCAGCAACTCCTGCTGGCCAACAACTACCCCGGCATCATCGACGGCGTGATGGGCGACATCGGCTACCCGGACGAGCGCACCACGACCGTCGCCGGGCACGACTGCACCAACCTGCTCGGATTCTGGGGGTCGCCCGCAGGGTCGGGATGGACGGATGCGGAGAAGCTCGCCGTGACCGGGCATGCCCAGCTGTTCACCTGCACCGGCTTCACCTGGTTCACCGGTGTCGACAATCCGCGCGCGGGCTGCAACGCCGCCGTTCCGGTCGGCGACCGCTGGTCGGAGGCAAACCCCGACGGGCTGCGGTGCACGATCGCCGACATGGTGCAGAACGTCTACGGTGTCGACGACCAGGGCCGCGGGCTCCGCGTCGTCCCGGACAACGTGGGAGTGCAGTACGGTCTGGCGGCTCTTCAGTCGGGCGCGATCTCGCCCGAGCAATTCGTCGCTCTGAACGAGAACGCCGGGGGGATGGATGTGGACGGCACGCGCACCTCGGCGCGGTCCGAGGCGAGCATCGAGGCCATCGAGCAGGCGTACCGCACGGGCCGCATCAACCTCATGACCGGCGGGCTCGCCTACACGCCGGTGATCGAGATGCGTCGCTACACCGACCCGACGGGTGACTTCCACGAACGGTATCGCTCGGCGATCATCCGTGAGCGGATGCTCGACGCCTACGGCAACGCGGACACCCACGTCAGCTGGACGAGCAAGGACGCGGGGTACGCGAGCGCGATGTACACCGCGGGTCTCGACAAGCTGGAGGAGTGGCTGGACAACATCGTCGCGATGGGCGGCTTCGGTGACCGGGCACGAACGGTCGCCGCTCGTCCCGCCGGTCTCGGCGACGGGTGCTACACCGATGACGGATTCGTCTCGGAGCAGCTCGACTACGAGAACACGCAGAGTGCCTGCAACCAGTTGTTCCCGTACCACTCCGAGCCTCGCTACGTCGCGGGAGAATCCCTCTCTCGCGATGTCCTGAAGTGCCAGCTGGCGGAGCCGGTGCGCGCGGACTACCCCGTCATGACCGACGGGCAGTGGGAGCGGCTGACCGCCGCCTTCCCCACGGGCGTCTGCGACTGGTCGAAGCCCAGCCAGGGCCGGGTGGACTACGCCGGCGTCTGGCAGAGCTTCGACACGCAGCCGGATGCGGCCCTCGAGACGCCCGCGGTCGCGGGGGAGGCCCGCGTGGGCGCCGAGCTCTCGGTGTCGGCGGAGAGCGCAACGCCGGGCGCCACGCTGGGGTACCAGTGGTTCGCCGACGGCGTCGCGATCGAGGGCGCCGTGTCGGCCTCGTTCACGCCCGAGGCGGAGCGCGAGGGCGCGGTGCTCACGGTGCGTGTGTCGGTGGTCGCCGAGGGCTACCGGCCTGCATCCCGTGTCTCCGCCGCGACCGCGCCGGTGGCCGCGGCGTCGTCTCCCTCGAACCCGCCGTCGCCGTCGCCGAGCGCGTCGGTGTGGGCGACGGTCGACGTGGGTGATGGTCGATTCGAGCAGGGCGGCACCTTCGTCGCGCGGGTTGCGGGGCTCACCCCGGGTCAGCGCATCGCCGCCGAGATCCGCAGCGATCCGTATGTGCTGGCCGGGATCCCCGCCGCGGATGCGGAGGGTCGGATCACGATCCGTGCGACGATCCCGGCGAGCATCCCCACGGGTGCGCACACGCTCGTGATCGCCTCGGGCGATCTCGAGCCGCTGCGGGTGCCCATCACGATCGTTCCCGCGGGAACCCTGGCCTCGACCGGCGCAACGGTCCCGTGGGAGCTTCTCGCTCTCGGCGCAGGGGTCCTGGTGCTCGGCGCCGGCGCCTTCGTGTTCGCGCGACGGCGCGGCGGCCAGGCGCGCTCCTGATCGGATGCGGGGAGGTGCTCGACGCCTCCCCGCATTCGCCGCGGTGCGATCGACGTCACGGGGGTTAACTCAGGCCGGGCCGGTCGCCCGTACGCATCGCCGGGTCGGTAGCATCGCGACGTGAGCACTTCAGCGCCGTTCCGTGCCGACATCGTCGGAAGCTTCCTCCGCCCGCCGGGCCTCGCCGCCGCGCGTCGACGTCACGCGTCGGGGGAGCTGACGGACGCGGAGCTGGGCGCCGTCGAGGACGCTGAGGTCGTCGACCTCGTCGCCCGTCAGCGTGCCGCTGGGCTCGAGGTCGCGAGCGACGGCGAGTTCCGTCGCTCGTGGTGGCACTTCGACTTCTTCGGCATGCTGGGCGGCGTCGACATCGTGGAACTCGACCACGGCATCCAGTTCCAGGGGGTGCAGACCAAGCCGCGGGGCATCGAGATCACGGGGCCCATCCGGTTCGACGACGCCCACCCGTTCCTCGCCCACTACCGCTCGCTGGCGGCGATCACCGCCGGCACCGGACTGCTGCCGAAGTTCACGATCCCCGCACCGACCGTGCTCGACTTCCGGGTGGAGCCGGGCCACATCGATGGCGCCGTCTACGACGGACGCGAGGCGATCGTGGACGACCTCGTCGCCGCCTATCGCGACGCGCTCACCGCGTTCTACGCAGCGGGCGCGCGCTACCTGCAGTTCGACGACACCGCGTGGGCGTACCTGTGCTCGGAGGCCGAGCTCGAGAAGGCCCGCGCCCGCGGGATCGACACCGACGGCATCGCCGAGCGCTACGCCGACCTGCTCAACCGCATCCTGGACGACAAGCCCGCCGACCTCACCGTCACCACGCACGTCTGTCGTGGCAACTTCCGCTCGACCTGGATCTCATCCGGCGGGTACGAGCCGGTCGCCGAGCAGCTGCTGGGCAACACGGCGTACGACGGGTACTTCCTCGAGTACGACTCCGAGCGCGCGGGCGGGTTCGAGCCGCTGCGGTTCCTGCCGGAGGGTGATAAGCGTGTCGTGCTGGGGCTGGTCACCACCAAGACCGGAGAGCTCGAGAGCGCCGATGACATCCGTCGCCGCATCGACGAGGCCGCAGCCTTCGCCCCGCTCGATCAGCTCGCTCTGAGCCCGCAGTGCGGGTTCGCCTCCACGGAGGAGGGCAACGAGCTCACCGAGGATCAGCAGTGGGCGAAGGTGCGGGCCGTCGTCGACATCGCCGCATCGGTCTGGGGCTGAGCCCGCTCAACGCTTCTGCGGCGCGGGGATCGGCTCGCCCTTCATCGCTGCTTCGTCGATCTCGGCCTGGTTCGCCAGGAACGGCGTGCCGTGCGTGTGGAAGGTCGGCACGGTCTTCGCACCCCACGCCTGGCCCTTGGCCCGCTCGGCCTGCGACCACTCCACGACCGGCCAGTCCGGGTCGAGGATGAGACGCGCGCCGGCGTTGGCGAGCTCGATGCGGTTTCCGCCCGGCTCCCACACGTAGATGAAGAACGTCTGGTTGATGGCGTGCTTGTACGGTCCGAACTCGATGTGCACGCCGTTCTCGAGGAAGATGTCGGCGGCCTTGAGGATGTCCTCGCGGGTGTCGGGTGCGAGCGCGAAGTGGTGGAACCGGCCGTGCTCGCCGGTCCAATCCTCGCTGTACACCACGTCGTACGACTTCTGCTGGAACCGGAACCACCAGGCCGCGTAGCCACCGCCGTCCAGCCGCACCCGCTCGGACTCGCGGGCGCCCATGACATCGCGCCAGAACTCGCCCGCCTTCGTCACGTCGCCGGCGAGGTAGTTGATGTGGTCCATGCGGCGGGCGTTGACGCCTCGCCCGGGGAACGCCGACGCCTGGTTCTTCAGCGCGGGGCGATCCTCGTCGTCGGGCACGTAGTGCTCGGTCTCGTAGTAGATGCCCATGAGGTGGCCGTCGGGATCCTCGAACTCGTACGAGCGCCCGACGCCGACCTCCGGCTCGCGCCAGCCGTGGCCGAGACCCGCGGCCTCGATGGCCGCGACGCGACGCTCCAGGGCCTCGGGGCTCGTGACGCGGAAGAGCGTACGGCCCACGCCGTTGGTGTCGGATGCGGTGAGTTTGAGCGTGTAGAGCTGGTACTCGTCCCAGCAGCGGAGGTACGCGGAGTCGCCGATGCGGGCGACCTCCCGCATCGCGAGCAGGTCGCGGAAGAAGTGCAGGCTCTCCTCGAAGACCGGGGTGAACAGCTCGACGCCGCCCAGGTGTGCGAGGTCGAAGTTGTCGCGCGTTGCCATGGTGTGTCCTCTCTGACGGTCAGCGGCGGGGTCTCGGGAAGACGAGCCCGTCGAAGATCTTTCGTGCGGTGCGGACCGACGACGAACTCGCGCGCCAGCCGGAAGCGGCGTCGCCGGTGACGGCGACGGTGGCGGCGAAGGTGCCGTCGGGGTGTTCGAGCAGCGTCTGTTCCCCGTCGTCGAGCACCGCGAAGGCGGAGCCTACGGCGCCCGGGATGCGGATGCCGGCGGCGACGGATGCGGCCATCAGCACCCCGATCGTGGGATGCACCCGCGCGGGGATGAACGCTCGGGTGCCGACCGCCCCGCCGCGGCGCGGGGGCGACAGCAGGAACATCTTGGGCACCGTCTGCGCCGAGACGTCGCCCAGCCCGAAGAGCGGGCCCGACGCCCGGCGGATCGACTCGAGGCGCTCGCGGAGCTCGGTGCGGGACTCGAGCTCTTCCGGGGTCTCGTCTCCGGCGACGTCGAACTCGGCGGCATCCATCAGCACGACCGGCATCCCGTTGTCGACGAGGGTGACGCGGTGGCCCGCGATCTCGTCCGTCACCGATCCGGTGGGAAGCAGCGGCTTCTGCCCGCGGGTGGTGAGTTCGATCCGACCGGCGGTTCCCGGCACCCCCGCGATCGTCTCGTCGCCGTCGTAGTCGACTCGCCCGTCGGGGGTCGAGAAGCGGGCCTCGGCGATGTCGCCCGTGTTGAGCAGACGGATGCGCACGACGGTTTCGCCCGCATCCGCCGCGACGAGTCCGCGCTCGATCGCGAACGGGCCGATCGCGGCCAGAAGGTTGCCGCACGTCTGCGCATCGGCGACGACAGGTTCGTCCACGCCCACCTGGAGGAAGAGGTAGTCGATGTCGCATCCGGGCTCGCGCGAGCGCTCCGCGACGGCGACCTTGGAGGTCAGCGGATGCGCGCCGCCCAGCCCGTCGATCTGTGTCGGGTCGGGGCTGCCCATGATCCGCAGCAGCAGGTCGTCGCGCTCGGACGGGTCTGCGGGCAGGTCCTCGGTGAGGAAGAAGGCACCTTTGGAGGTGCCGCCGCGCATGAGCAGGCAGCGGACGCCGTCGCGTACAGGATCAGGAGTCGGCATCGCGTCGCTCCGCCTGGGGCATGTAGGCGATGCCGAGCTCGGCGATGACCGGGCGCAGGCCGTTGATGTCCATGGAGCTGGCCCCGGCCTCGTACTTCGCGCGGTTGGTCGCCTCACGCTCCGCGCGCGAGCGCGCCGCATCGAGAACGGAGGCCGCCCGCATCCGCGGAACGACCGTCACGCCGTCGTCGTCGGCGACCACGATGTCGCCGGGCTCGACCACGACGCCGTCCAGGACGACCGGGACGTTGACCGAGCCCGGGCTGTCACGCAGGCATCCCTGCGCCGAGATGAACCGGCTCCAGGCGGGAAACCCCATCGCGCGCAGTTCGGCGGTGTCGCGCACCCCGGCGGAGGTGACGTACCCGCGGACGCCCTTGACCTGCATCTGCGTGGCCATCAGCTCGCCGATGTGCCCGAACGGGGACGGACCGGTGGCGACCACGACGATCACGTCGCCGGCGCGCGCCTGCTCGATGGCGACGTGCACCATGAGGTTGTCGCCGGGGGCGGTGAGCACGGTGACGGCGCTGCCGGCGATCGCCGATCCCTGCTGGATGGGGCGGATCGCGCTTCCGGCGTAACCGGTGCGGCCGAGCGCCTCGTGCACGGTCGCCGAGCCCAGCGCAGCGAACGCGTCGACGAGGCCGGCCTCTTCGCGCGCGATGTCGGTGACGATGACATGCGGGCTCACTCGAGCACTCCCGTGACCTGCGGGAAGTAGCGCATGTACGCCTCGCCCATCGTGTCGTGGGCGAGACCGAGGTTCGGGCCCGCGTTGCGCTTGACCTGCACACCGCGGCGCACGGCCAGATCGCTGTAGTAGGACCACATGTGCTTCTGGGCGGGCAGGCACTCCATCGCGGCGCGCTTCTTGTCGAATGCCGCGGTGATGTCCAGCAGGATATCCGGGACGAAGCCGCACTGCTCGGGCTGGTGGGGCTCGAAGAAGAACACCGGCGGGGCGCCGATGATCGTCTCCGTCGTCGGGAACGAGCCGTCCGAGTTCGCGACGCCGATCGCCTGGGCCAGCACCCGCGCCTCCAGCGCCATGCGCGCGGCGGCCGGGTGGTCGCCGTTGTACGGGTCGTGCAGCGGATGCGTCAGCACGACGGTCGGCTGCACACGGCGGTACACATCGACCAGTCGCGCGACGGCCTCGGGGGACTCGCGCAGCGGGTAGTCGCCCAGATCGAGGAACTCGATGTCGGCACCGAGTGCGGATGCGGCAGCCTCGGCCTCTGCCCGGCGGATCTCCTTGATCTCCTCCAGTGACTTGCCCGCCAGCCATTGACTCGCGGACTCGCCGCGCTCCCCGTAGCTCAGGCAGACCACTGTGGCGCGCTCACCGCGCATGGTGGCGGCGGCGATCGCGCCGCCGGCCCGCCAGACGAAGTCGCCCGCGTGGGCGCTGACCACGAGTAGCGCCGGGGTGACTGCAGGCATATCCGCTCCTTGGTTCGGCGGCGTCGAGCCGACGCGTGGCGGCAGGCGTCCGGAGTCGACGCCGGTGCCGATTCGTGGGCTCAGCGAATCACACGGTCCGCGAAATGGTCAAGATTTTGTTGACAATCTGGGATCGCGAAACCACTATGGGCAGAGGTAAAAGCCGCCTATCATCGCGGCAGGCCCACAGACGAGGAAGTCGAGGCAATCATGGCGCGGACGCTGCAGGAGCTGCTGGACGAGCGAGGGAACACCGTCGAGATGCTGCGCGATTCGCAGCTCGGCACCTATATCTACCCGGTCGTGCCGGCCGAGTTCTCCAACTGGCGCCGGGAGCAGAAGGCCTGGCGCGAGACGGCCGTGCTCTACGACCAGACGCACCACATGGTCAACTTCTTCGTGTCGGGGCCCGACGCGCTCAAGCTGCTGAGCGACACCGGTATCAACTCCTTCGCGAACTTCCCGCTGAACACCGCGAAGCAGTTCGTGCCCACCGCATCCAACGGTGGTGTGATCGGCGACGGCATCCTCTTCCACGAGGCCGAGAACGAGTACGTCTACGTCGGCCGGGCGCCCGGCGCCAACTGGCTCCAGTTCCACGCCGAGACGGGCGGATACGACGTCGAGTTCCGCTACGACGACCGTTCGCCCTCGCGCCCCTACGGTGCCGCCGTCCACCGCGACTACTACCGCTTCCAGATCCAGGGCCCGAACGCCTGGGACATCATCGAGAAGCTCAATGGCGGACCGCTCGAGAAAGTGCGCTTCTTCCACATGGGTGAGATGACGATCGCCGGTGAGAAGGTGCGCACCCTCCGCCACGGGATGGCGGGTGCACCGGGACTGGAGATCTGGGGGCCGTACGCGCAGCACCAGAAGATCCGCGACGCCGTGCTCGAGGCGGGTCGCGAGTTCGGCATCGAGCCCTGCGGCTCGCGCGCCTACTCCTCGAACACACTCGAGTCCGGGTGGATCCCGTCGCCGCTTCCGGCGATCTACACCGGCGAGGCCGAGCGCGCGTACCGCGAGTGGCTGCCCGCCAACAGCTACGAGGCGATCAACGCGCTCGCCGGCTCGTTCGTCTCGGAGAACATCGAGGACTACTACCTGAACCCCTGGGAGCTGGGTTACGGCTCGTTCGTGAAGTTCGACCACGACTTCATCGGCCGCGACGCGCTCGAGAAGATCGACCCGGAAACGCAGCGCAAGAAGGTCACGCTCGCCTGGAACGACGAAGACCTGGCCAAGATCCTCACGAGCGTCATCGACCGCGAAGGCGTCGGCTACCAGTTCTTCGACCTCCCGAACGCGAACTACGGCTCGTCGAACTACGACGCGGTCATCGACGCCGACGGCAACAACGTCGGACTCTCGCTGTTCACCGGCGTCACGGCGAACGAGAAGCGCGGACTGTCGCTCGCGACCGTCGACCGCGACGTGCCGGTCGGCGCCGAGGTGCGCGTGGTCTGGGGCGAGCCCGACGGCGGTTCGAAGAAGACCACGGTCGAGCCGCATGATCAGATCGCGGTGCGCGCCGTCGTCAGCCCGGTGCCGTACGCGGTCACCGCGCGCGCCGAGTACCAGGGCGGGTGGCGCACCACCGGAAGCCTCTGAGCGAGCGCCCCGCGCGACGAAGGGGTCGCGCGGGTCGCTCCGGAACTCCGGTGCCTGCGTGACGCCCCCACTGTGCTGGGGGCGTCACGCAGGTCAGGCCGTCCTCTCGCCGTGGATGGCCTCGAACCGTCCGGAGGAGCCGCGGATCGCGCGGGCGACGGTCTCGAAGAGCCAGTCGAGCGCGGCGGGATGCTGGGAGCTCGACCGCCGGTAGAGCGCGATCTCCAAGGGCGGCATCTCGAACGGCAGCGGGCGCACCACGAGCGGCCACGTCTGGCTCCACCCGAGCGCGATCGTGTCCGGCAGCGTCGCGACGAGATCGCGACTGCGCGCGAGAAGCGGCGGAAGCGACGCCAGGTGGTTCACGGCGATGCGGGCGTCGACCTCGATCCCGTGCGCGCTGCGTGCGCGCTCGAGGGCGGGTGCGCCGGAGTCGCTGGCGACGGCGACGTGGGATGCGGCGGCGTACGCGTCGAGCGTGAGCGGCTCGTCGGCCAGTGGATGCGCGGCCGACATCGCCACGCCGTAGCCCTGCGACTTCAGCACCGTCCGCCCGAAGGGGCCCGGCACGTGGGAGGGCGTCACCGCGAGATCGACGACGCCGCGGCCCAGCCAATCCGGGAGGGCGGCCACGTCCATCGGCACGACCTCGATCCGCATCCGGGGCGCCTCGGCACCCACCGCACGCACGATCGCGGGAAGCCACCCGATCTCGCCGAGCTCGGACAGCGCGATGCGGAAGGTGCGGTCGGAGTCGGCGGGGGCGAAGCGGTGCACGCCGTCGAGAGTGCGGTCGACGGCGGCGAGGGCGTCGCGGAACCCTGGGTAGACGCTGGCCGCCAACGGGGTGGGCTCCATCACGCGGCCGACGCGTCGGAACAGCGGGTCGTCCAGCTCGCGCCGCAAGCGCCCCAGGGCCTGGCTCACCGCGGGCTGGGTGACGTAGAGGCGACGCGCGGCGCTCGTGAGACTCCGCGTCTCGGCGATCGCCACGAACACGCGGATGAGGTTGAGATCCACGGCTGCTCCCGACTGAGGCTTCCTTGCCTCCGCATAAGTATCGGTAATCGAGATACGCCCTGTCGATGCCGTCGGGTTCTTAACCTGTGGATGCGGGCACGGCCGCCCGTCCGAACGAGGGAGTTCACATGTCCGCATCCGCTTTCGACGCCATCGCCCGCGCGGGGAGCCCGGTGGATCTGCTGCGCAACGCACAGAGCAAGCCGACGATCTTCCCGGTGACGCCGGAATTCAGCAACTGGCGCAGTGAGCAGCGGTCGTGGCGCGAGAGCGTGGCGTTGCTGGATCAGTCGCACCACATGACCGACCTGTTCATCTCAGGGCCCGATGCGCTGCGGCTGCTGAGCGATACCGGCGTCAACTCGTTCGCCCGGTTCCCGGTGGATGCGGCGAAGCAGTTCATCGCGGTCAACCACGAGGGCTATCTCATCGGCGACGCGATCCTGTTCCACCTCGAGGAGCAGGTGTACGACCTCGTGGGCTGGTACATGGTGCTCGACTGGGTGCAGTTCATCGGTGAGACCGGCGACTACGACGTCACGTTCGAGCGCGACGCGAACACGCTCATGCGCGCGCCCGGCGTCGACCCCGTGTTCTATCGCTACGAGTTGCAGGGCCCGCACGCGCTCGCCCTCATGGAGAAGCTGACCGGTGCTCCCGTACCGCCCACGAAGTTCTTCGGCATGGCCACGTTCGACATCGCCGGCGTCACCGTTCGCTCGCTGCGGCACGGCATGGCCGGCCAGCCCGGATTCGAGCTGTTCGGGCCGTGGGTCGACGGCGCCCGCATCCGCGAAGCGATCATCGCGGCGGGGGAGGAGTTCGACCTGGTGCTCGTGGGGGCGAAGGCCTACTCGTCGGCGAACCTCGAGTCGGCGTGGGTCCCCTCGCCGCTGCCCGCGATCTTCTCGGGCGCGCAGATGGACGACTACCTCGCGTGGCTGCCCGCCGCCCGTCTGGGCTCCCTCGCCGGCAGCTTCGTGTCCGACCGCATCGAGGACTACTACCTCACGCCGTACGACCTCGGCTACGGGCGCAGCGTCGCCTTCGATCACGACTTCATCGGCCGCGCCGCGCTCGAAGCGCATGCGGCGGGCGAGCAGCGCGTGAAGGTGACCCTGGTCTGGAACCCCGACGACCTCGCCGCCGCGCAACGCTCCCTCGTCGAAGACGGGCTGCCGGCGAAGTACATCGACTTCCCGAAGGCGCGGTACGGCCTGTATCAGGTCGATCGCGTGCGCGCCGACGGCGTGGATGTGGGCATCTCGCACGACTGCGGCTACATCACGAACGAGCAGGCCTTCGTGTCGCTCGCGAGCATCGCCGCATCGCACGCCGAACCCGGGACCGAGGTGGTGCTGACCTGGGGCGAGGATCCCAACTCGGCGAAACCCGCCGTCGAGCGGCACCGGCAGGTGGAGATCCGCGCGACGGTCGCCCCCGCGCCGTACTCCCGCTTCGCCCGGGAGAACTACCGCGCGGGGTGAACTAGCCCTGCCCGGGAGCTCCGTACATGCCGCCCTCGGGCAGGGGTGGGCAGGTGGCGGTGTCCGTTTGAGCGGCGACCTCTGCGCGGATGGCAACGTCCGTGTCCACCTTCGTCAGCGTGTAGACGACACCTTCTTGCGCGCCCTCGGTGGGGATGTAGCCGATGATCGCCGAATCGGAGCCGGGGCCGTCCTCGGCCAGCGGCCAGAAGTGGGTGGTGATGAGGCCGGCCGGTGGATTCTCGAGCAGCCAGTTGCCGGCATCCGCGACCGTCGTGGCGGGGACCAGCCAATAGCCCTTCGCCTCTGCGTACGGTCCGCAGGGCCAGCTCGTGTACGAGCCAAACCGCGGGGGCGTGCCCTCAAGAGTGACGGCTCCCGCGGGAAGGTTGGTGGCGTCCAGCCATGCTTGAGCTTGCGCCAGAGCCACAACCTCGCCCGCCGAGGGCGACGGGGACTCGCTCGTTGCAACCGAAGTGGGCTCCGCGCTTTCGTCTAGCGCGTTCGCGCCGGAGGCGCACCCCGCCAACGCGACACAGGTCAGGAGAACCACACCGGGAGCCGAGAGTGAGCGAAGCCGCATAGGCCAAACATAGTGTCCGGCGGGCGCCGCATGTCGGGGTGGAGGGGAGCGGCCCGCGCGGTGTGCCGCTTTCGCCTGTTCGCCCCGCGAATCTGCACAACTGAGACACGCAGCGCATCTCGACGCATCCGTGTCTCACTTGTGCACGCAAATCGCCCCGCGAACCTGCACAACTGAGACACGCAGCGCATCTCGACGCATCCGTGTCTCACTTGTGCTCGTGAACCGCCCGCTATGCGTGAACAACTGAGACATGCAACGCCTCGCCCCCTGCCGGAGCGGCAGCCCGTGCGAGTGCCCGGGCGGCTGAGGCGCCCTAGGCGAGGGTGAGGAACAGCTTCTCGAGCTCCTCCACCGTGAGCCGGTCCTCGGCGGCATCCCCATCCGCCGCGTCCCGGTCGGCCGGAGCGTCGGCGAGGCACTCGCGCATGGCAGTCGAGATGATCGCGAACCCGGCGCGGTCGATCGCGCTGCTGACCGCGGCGAGTTGGGTGATGACGTCGCGGCAGTCGCCGCCGTTCTCGACGGCGGCGATGACCGCGGCCAACTGGCCCTGCGCGCGCTTGAGTCGGTTGGCGGCCTTCTTCACGGCCTGGGCGTCGTGCAGGGAGCGGTGGGAGGTGTCCATGGTGTCTCCTCGGTGACGGATGGTGGGTCAGGCAGCGGTTCCGGCGGCCCAGGTGCGATACCCGCCGTCGAGGTTACGGACGTCGTGGCCGAGCTGGGCGAGCAGCCGTGCGGCGGTGTGCCCGCGCTGGCCCACCTGACAGTGCACGATGATCGCACGGTCGCCGAGCTCACGGTGCCGGGCGCGGATCTCGTCCAGGGGCAGGTTGATCGCCCCGGGGATCGCGCCCGCGGCGTGCTCGGCCGGTGTGCGCACGTCGACCAGGATCGCGCCTCGCTCGAGCGCGGCGTCGAGTTCGTGCCACTGCAGCGTGCGCGTGGCGCCGGAAGCAGTGTTCTCCGCGACGTACCCGAGCATGTTGACGGGATCCTTCGCGGAACCGTACTGCGGCGCATAGGCGAGTTCCAGCTGCGACAGCGCGGTGGCGGTCAGTCCCGCCGTCATCGCGACTGCGATGACGTCGATGCGCTTGTCGACCCCCTCGCCGCCGACGATCTGTGCCCCGAGGATGCGGTCGGTCGCCGGATCGACGAGCAGTTTCATCGCCATCGGCTGCGCACCCGGGTAGTACGTCGCGTGCGACGCGGGATGCGTGTGGACGATGCGGTGCGGGCGCCCTGCATCCCGGAGCCGCTGTTCGTTCCAGCCGATCAGCGCGACCGTGGTGCCCAGCAGCCCGAGGATCGCGGTGCCGAGAGCCGGCGCCGCCTCGTCCGGTTCGATCCCGGCGATGTCGTCCGCGACCGCTCGGCCGTGCCGGTTGGCGAGGCCGGCCATCGTCACGAGTGTCGGTGCTCGGTCGAGGCTGTCGCGCTTCTCGACCCCGTCGCCCACGGCCCACACCTTCGGCGCAGAGGTGCGGTGGCGCGCGTCGACCGCGATCCCGCCGGTCGGCCCGAGGCGGATGCCGGCAGCATCCGCGAGACGCCGGTCGGGACGCACGCCGCTCGCCTCGATCACCAGGACCGCGTCGACCGTGCTCCCATCGCTGAGGTGAACCTGCCCGGGCGCAGCACCCGTGACGGTCACCCCGAGCCGCACATCGACGCCCGCGTCACGGAGGAGGGTCAGGATGGGGGCGGCCATCTCCTGGTCGAGCGGAGAGAGCACCCGTGCGCCGCGGGTCACGAGCGTCACCTGTGCGCCGCGCGCGAGGAGGTTCTCGACCGCTTCGAGCCCGATGAATCCGGCGCCCACCACCACGACGCGCGGCGACGGTCCGGCAGCATCGAGCACCTCGGTAACCCGGTCCACGTCTTCGATGCTGCGCAGCGTGTGGGTGGGCACGTGCTCGGCGGACGGACCCGGGGTGGCCGTGGCGCCGGTGGCGATGACGAGTTCGTCGTAGTGCTCGATCCGCTCCGCATCCGATTCGAGGTCACGCACCGTCACCGTCTGTGCCGCCGTGTCGATCTCGACGACCTCGTGGCGCACGTGCACGTCGAGGGCGAACCTGCTCGCCAGTGATTCGGGCGTCTGCAGCAACAGCGACGCGCGATCCGGGATCACGCCGCCGACGTGATACGGCAGCCCGCAGTTCGCGAATGACACGTGCGCACCGCGTTCGTACACGGTGATCTGCCGCGACTCGTCGAGCCGACGGAGTCTCGTCGCCGCGCTCATGCCGGCTGCGACGCCTCCGATGATGATCGTCCTCATGTGTGAGAATATACCCCCGGGGGTATCGTGAAGGCAAGTGACCGCACAGAGCGGCGCCCCGAAAGGAAACGGAGCAGGACAGATGTGTCGACAGGTGACGTGCCGTACGTGCGGCAAGACGACGTGGGCGGGATGCGGGCAGCACGTCGACGAGGTGATGCGCGGCGTGCCGAAGCGCGATCGCTGCGAGGGCCATGAGCCGCAGCCCTCCGAGGGTGGGCTCTTCGGGCGCCTCTTCCGCCGCTAGAGCGCGGGGCTCACGCGGGGCGGTGGCCTTGCTCGTCGAGCGATCGGCGGGCGCGCCGCAGGAGCTCTGCCAGCGTCTCGCGCTCGGTGTCGTCGAAGTCGGCGAGCATGAGGTCCTCGACCACCGCGATCTGCGGATCGAGGGAAGCGAGGGCGGCGGCGCCCGCATCCGTCAGGTACAGCAGGATCCGCCTGCCGTGCGCCGGGTCGCTCTCTCGGCGCACGAAGCCCTCGGACACGAGCGGGTCGATGATCCCGGCCATCGTCTGCGCGCGCACGAAGGAGCGGCGGGCGAGCTCGGAGCTGCTGATGCCGGGGCGTCGATGGAGCACGGTGAGCGCCGTGTACTGCGCGCCCGTCATTCCTGCCGCCGCGCACGCGGCGAGGAACCGGGGGCGCAACGCGAGCTCGAGCTGCTTCACCATGTAGACGAGACTGCCTCGCTGTGCCGACATCCGGGCCTCCTCCGCGGCGATCACGCTAGCGCACCCGAGGCGGGATTCTCGCACCGTCGCCCACGGCGCGCACACCCCGTGGAGCGCGTTGCGCCTGCGCTGATAGCGTGCCCGACCATGGGTTATCTGCATGCCGACGCGCGCTCGTGGGCGCAGGACCACTCGCCGTTGGCCGAGGTGAAGTTCACTCAGCTCGAGGCGACCGCATTTCAGCGGCATCCGGAGATCGTCGAGCACTTCGGTCTGCAGGGTGTCGTCATGGCCGGCCGTCATGATCGATCGACGAGGATGTCGCCGCGGCAGAGGCTCGCGCTGATGTTCTTCGCGGTGCTCCTGCTGGTGGCCTTCTTCGCTCCCATCACGGCGGTGGCGGTGATGTCCGGCGACCGTTTCGGCTACTACTTCATCGATCCCGAACAGTCGCTGCCGATCGCCGCGTTCTGTCTCACCATCGGGGCGCTGGGCCAGGCGGCGCTTTTCGTCGCGTGGCTCGTGCGCGGGGCGCGGTTCACGTGGGTCGAGTGGGGTGTGCACCTCGTCGGGGTCGCGATGTCGCTCATCGCCCTGACGATGATCTCGGCGGTCGTCGATCTCGATGCCATCGCGGGCGGGGGTCAAGCGCGGTTGTGGGCGGTCGTCAGTCTCGCGGTGGCGGGTGCGGCCGCTCTCGGGATGCTCGTCCGCTTCCGTGTCCGCCCTCTCGAAGCGCGGTCGACGGTGGATGCGGACGCAGATCCGGGCGAGGATGCGGAAGTGGGCACGGGCGCGGAGGCCGATGCCATGCGCGGTCGCGTCGCGGCGCTGCCGGCCGAGGAGCGGGAGGCGATCCTGGCGGACCGCGACGCTGCCCTCGCCGTGCTCCGGGAACGCCGGATCATCTCCGACGCGACGCTCCAGCGGGCCAGAGCGCAGGAGCTCGGGATGCTCTACCGGCTCGACGCGCGGCGGTGACGCCGCGGCAGCGGGCGTGGTGAGGAGTGTTGACGGATATCCACGCACCCTCTACTGTTTCAGGCATCCTGAAATACGCGCGACGATGCGCAAGGAGGACACCGTGGCTGAATCCCCCCGACTCATGCTCACCATGGCCGATCTCGCCGGTTCCGCCGGCCGCACGTTCGGACCGTCGTCGTGGCGGCAGATCACGCAGGACGAGGTCGACCTCTTCGCGCGCGTGACCGGCGACGACAACCCCATCCACCTCGACGCCGAGGTCGCTGCCGCCACACCCTTCGGCACGCGCATCGCACACGGCCTGCTCACGCTGAGCCTCGTCGTGCCGCTCATGGCGGAGGTCTTCGACGTCGAGGATGCGGGCATGGGCGTCAACTACGGCCTCAACCGCGTGCGCTTCCCCGCCCCCGTGCCCGTCGGCAGCCGCATCCGCGTGTCGGGAGAGGTACGCACCGCGAGCGAGGTCGCCGGGGGCGTGCAGATCGAGGTGCCGGTGACCTTCGAGGTCGAGGATGCGGCGAAGCCCGCATGCGTGGCGGAGCTGGTGCTGCGCTACTACCACTGACGCGCCGCCACGCGGGAGACATCGAACGAAGGGGTTCGGATGAGAGGCCACTACAGCGACGTGTGGCAGGAGGTCGCGCGCGCGTTCGGAGACCGCCCCGCGATCATCACGCCCACGGGGACGATGAGCTACGAACGGTTCGCGCGCGACGCGGGCGCCCTGTCGGGCTATCTCGCACAGGCGGGACTCCGGCCCGGGGACTCGGCCGCGATCCTCCTCTACAACCGTCCCGAGTACCTCGTGACCCTCTTCGCCTGCTTCGCCAGCGCGATCGCGCCCGTCCCGCTGAACTACCGGTACCGCGCGGTCGAGGTGCGCGCGCTGCTCGAGGACTCGGGCGCGAGGGTGCTCGTGTACCCGACGTCGCTCGCGGATGTGGTGCGCGATGCGCTCGAGGGCTGGGACCGTGCACCGCAGCTCATCGTGATCGACGACGGACCGAGTCCCGTGCCCGCCGCAGGTACGACGTGGACGGATGCGGTCGCCACGCCGCACGAGCTTCTCCCGACCCCGCCCGAAGGGGCGGAGCTGCGCCTGTACACCGGCGGCACGACGGGCAAGCCGAAGGCGGTCGTCTGGGCCGCCGAAGACATCCTCTCGGTGCAGCTCTACTCCATCTACGGCACGGCAGGGCTCGAGGTGCCGACGTCCATGGCTGAAGTTGTCGCTGCGGCTGCCGACCCGCCGGTCACCCGCACGCTTCCGCTCGCGCCGTTCCTTCACGGCACGGCCCTCTTCACGTCGATGAACACCCTCGTGCTCGGCGGCACCGTGCTCATCCTGCCCTCCGCGCGCTTGGACGCCGATGCCGCAGTGCGCTTCGCCCTCGACGAGCGGGCCACGCGCCTCATCATCGCCGGCGACGCCATCGGGCGGCCGCTCGTCGACGCGCTCGAACGTGCGGGCGTCTCGGGCTTCGGCGAGGTCCGCTCGATCATCAGTTCGGGGATGCGGCTCAGCGCCCAGGTGAAGCGCCGGTTCCACGAGCGGGCCGAGATCGTCATCACCGATCTGCTCGCCTCGACGGAGGGCGGTCCCTACGCCGTCAACGTCACCGCATCCGCCGCCGATCTCCCGGGCGAGCTGCGCCTGCTGCCGGGCGCGGTCGTGCTCGACGAGCACCTGCAGCAGGTGCAGCACCTCGACGGGGGAAGCGGCATCCTGGCGTTCCGCGGCACGCTTCCGAAGGGCTACTTCCGCGATGAGGAGAAGACGCGAGCCACCTTCCCCGTCATCGACGGCGTGCGCCACGTCATGCCCGGCGACTGGGCTCTCGCGCACGGCGACGGGACGGTCGAGCTGCTCGGCCGAGGGAGCTCCGTCGTGAATACGGGCGGCGAGAAGGTGTATCCGGCGGAGGTGGAGGAGGCGCTGCTCGCCTTCCCCGCCATCGGCGACGCCGTCGTGTTCGGGATGCCGGACCCGCGCTACGGCGAAGTGGTGACCGCCGTCGTCGTTCCCGCCGACGGGGCGGTGATCGACGGCGATGCCCTGCGCACGCATCTGGACGCCCGCCTCGCCGGGTACAAGAAGCCGCGGCACCTCGTGATCCGCGACACCCTCGAGCGCAGCCCCCACGGCAAGGTCGACCTGCCGCGGCTCAAGGCCGGGCTGCAGGCGCTGGTCGGCGGCGTCGATGCTCCGACCGGCACCATGCGCATCGTGCACTGACGTTGCCGCTGTCCCTGCATTCCTGCCGCGAGACGGTCCTCACGCCCGCTGCGCGGACGCGGAGCCTCCTCTGCCGCGAGACTGCACTTCGGGCACGAGCTCACTGTGTTTACCCGTGATTTCATGCTGGGAATGCAGTCTCGCGCGCGTGGGGCTCACGGGTGGTGGCCCGGCGACTTGACCCTCACGCGGCGTGAGGGCGCACGGTGGTCCCATGAGCGACTTCTTCCACGCCTTCGACATCAGCCTCGTGCCCGCGCCCGGGCCGGATGCCGCCGCCCCGGAACTGTTCCGCGGGATCTACGGCATGCCCATGTTCGTCACGATCCCGACGGTCGATCTGCCCGCATCCGTCGACTTCTGGACGCGCGGGCTCGGCTTCTTCGAGCTGTTCGCCATTCCGGGGCAGCTCGTGCACCTGCGGCGGTGGGCGTTCCAGGACGTCCTCCTGGTGACGGCGGCATCCGCGGCGCAGGCGCCGCCGGAGATGAGTGTCAGCTTCGCCTGCGTGCTGGGCCAGATCGACGACATCGCGGATGCGGTCCGCGCCGTGGATGCGGAAGCGATGACCGGCCCCCGCGACACCACCTGGAACACTCGCGACCTCGAGGTGCTGACGCCCGAGAACGCCCGGGTCGTGTTCACTGCGGCCAAGCCGTTCGATGCGTCGGGCGAAGCGACGGCCGCTCTGCGCGCCGCCGGTATCGGCGTCGAGGAAGACGACAATGGTGAGCATGTCTGACGGGAGCGACCTCAGCGTCGGGCAGGCGGCGCGCCGGCTCGGTGTCACGGTGCGCACATTGCACCACTGGGACGAGATCGAGCTCGCCAAGCCCTCCGTCCGCGAGGACAGCGGTTATCGCCGGTACTCCGGTGCCGACATGGAGCGGCTGCAGCGCATCGTCGTCTACCGCGAGCTCGGGATCGGGCTCGAGGACATCCGCATCATCGTGGACGGCTCGGCGCTCGAGGCGGCCGACGTGCTGCGCACGCAACGCGCGCGGCTGGGGGAGCGCATCGAGGAGCTGCGGCGTCGCGGCGAGGACGTCGAGCGGATGATCGACGCGTACGAGAACGGCCTCACGCTCACCGTGCGCGAGCAGGTGGAGGCGTTCGGCCCCGAGTGGGATCCGCGGTGGCCGCTGCAGGCGCGCGAGCGGTACGGCGACACCGGCCAGTGGCAGCAGTACGCGGAACGCGCGGCGAAGCGGGATGCGGCGGACTGGACGCGCATCGTGCAGACCGTCAGCGCGCTGGACGCGGAGCTGGCGGTCGCGATGGATGCCGACGCCGAGCCGGGCAGCGAGCGTGCGAACGCGCTCGTCGACCGTCACCGCGAGGTCTTCTCGCAGTACTTCCCGCTCACGCGCAGCATGCAGGTCTGTCTCGGCCGCATGTACGAAGCGGATCCCGCCTTCACCGCGCACTATGACGGCGTGCGCCCCGGTCTTGCCGCGTGGTTGCGCCGCGCGATCGACGCCCGTGCCCGCAGCGAGGGTCTCGATCCCGACACCGCCAGGTGGGAGTGACTCGCGCCCTGATGCGCCCCTCACTCCCTACATAGGCGGCGGAGCTTCTTGCGGCCGAGCAACGCGGCGACCGGCTTCACGAAGACGATCTCGCCGAAGCGATAGTCCGCCCCGCGCGCGAGCCGTGCGGCGAGGTCGGGTCGCAGCATCCACAGGTATCCGCGGGCCAGCTCCGCGTGGATCGAGTTCGACACGATCTTGATGACGTCGGCGGACTCGATCAGGGGGATCGCGTTCTCGATGTTCTGCCACGTGGACCTGCTCGCCGGCTCCAACACGGATGCTCCGCGATAGCCGAGCTCGTCGCGGGCGTACGCATCCATGATCTCCGCCTCAGGGATCGGACCCTCCACTGTCCCGCCGCAGAACACCAGGATGCTGCGAGTCGCCGTCGGGTCGATCGAGCGCAGCCCTGCCCGCACGCGATAGCGGTTCTCGCGGTTGGCCCGCGGCTCGCGGTTGCCGTAGCCCAGAACCACGATGGCTTCCGTGCCCCGCGCGGATGGCGAGCCGAGGCGTCGCCGACTCGCACGCCAATGGGTCACCTCGCCGAAGGCGAGCACCGTCACCGCTGCGACCGTCGCGGCGGCCAGGGCGAAGCGGAGCGGACGCACGTGTTCAGGATAGGAGCCGGATCACGCCGTCGCGTCCTCGTGCGGGAGGTCGCCCGTCTGCACGGTGCGCACGCTCCTCGTGGCGACGGCCGCGCCGGTGGCCATGAGGATGACCGCGGCGCAACCGAGCAGGACCGGGGTCGTGCCGAAGCGGTCGGCGAGCGGGCCCACGAGGATCTCGCCCAGCGGGATGGCGATGAACGATCCGAGCATGTCCCACGAGTACACGCGAGACAGTGCGGCTCGGGGGATGTGCGTCTGCAGCGCGTGATCCCATGCGATCGCGAACAGCTCGATCGCGACGCCGCCCAGCAGGAACCCCACGACGAGCACGGGAAGCGCGGGCAGTACTCCCAATGCCGCGACGGGAATCGCCGTCACGGCCATGAGACCCACGCCGATCCCCACCGCGTGGCGCGGGCGCCAGCGCAGGGCTACGACGGCGCCGATCGCCAGTCCCGCCGTCTGCGCGGCGATGACGAGACCCCAGGCTGCACGTCCGAACGACGCGTCCGCGATCACCGGCCCGAGTACGGTCGTGGCGCCCACGAAGGCGGCGTTGAGCACGGCGAACTGCGCCACGATCGTCCAGACCCAGCGCCGGCTCGAGAACTCGACCCATCCCTGGCGCAGGTCCGTCAGGACCGAGAACCGCTCACCCGCGCCCGGGTTCGTCGCGCGGGGAAGCGAGATCCGCGCGAAGCACGCGGCCGCCAGTGCGAACGCCGCCGCATCGATCACCAGGCCCCACCCCGCTCCCACGACGGCGATGACCGCTGCGCCCGCGGAGGCACCGACGATCGTGCCGCCGTTCAGGCTGAGACGGATGACGGCGTTCGCGGGGCGGAGCGCCTCTGCCGGAACGGTGTCGGGAACCATCGCGGCCGTCGTCGGCAGGCTGACCGCCGCGACGGCGCCGTTGACCACGCTCAGGATCACCAGCAGGGCGACGGTCGCCGATCCGGTCAGCACGAGCGCGGCGATCGTCGCTTGTGTCGCGGCCGCCGCGAGGGCCGTCGAGACGAGCACGACGCTGCGCGGCAGACGGTCGGCGAGGATGCCGCCGAACAGCAGCACGGCGACATTCGCCACCGAGCGGGAGGCCACGACGAGGCCGAGGTCGGCGGGAGAGCCCGTGAGATCGAGCACGGCGAAGGCGAGCGCGATGGGCGCGACCGCGTTGCCGACGATGCCCACCGTGCGTCCGGCGAGCAGCCACCGGAACGCGGCGTGCCGGAGGACGCCGCGTGCGCTGACCGTGCCGGTGGTCACGGTTTGCGCAGGGGGAACATGGACAGCGTCATCGAGACCGGAACCGTTCCGGGAGTGCGGGGTCTCTGGGCGCCCGCGTGGAGGACCGTGGTCGCCTGACCGATGTGGTGCACCACCCGCCGCCAGAGCTCCGGCGCGATCCAGAGCTCGGCATCCGTCGACAGCGCGGGGCCGTCGATGCGCAGGGAGCTGCGCCTGCGCAGCTCGTCGACCAGAGCCTCGACGTACAGCTGTCGGTCCTCCAGTGGGAGCTGTTCGTGAGGTGCGTCCACGTCGAACGGCTGCGCGGATGACTCATGGCGGTAGCGCTTGGCCTCGCCGCCGCGCACCTTGATCACCTCGACGACCCGCACCAGACCCGCGCGCTCGAGAACACGGAAGTGGTAACTGGCGCTCGCCTGCGAGACGCCCAGGTCTCGTGCGGCCTCGGCGGCGCTCATCGCGGCGCCCGTGGTCAGCGACAGCAGCCGGAGACGGATGGGGTGCGCTGTCGCGCGCAGCGAATCGAGGTCGGACACGACGACAATCGTCGCCAGCGGCCGCCCCTACCGTCAAATGCCTCTTTGGGGGTCGTCGATCAGGCGGACTCGCGCCCGAGTCGCTCGAACCAGGCCAGCGTCCCTCGGGTCATGTCGTCCGGGGCGCCCAGCTCGCCCAGCAGGTCCAGCGCGTCGCGCACCTCCTGCTCCCGGCGCGTGCGATGCGCGTGGGTCCCCGTGATCAGACGCTCGACCAGGGCCGGGGCGTCGGGCCCCAGCTCCGCCGTGAGCTGCCCCCGCATCCAGCCCGCCGCATCCGCTGCTTCCGCGGCCGTGAGCGTTTCGATCAGGAGGGTCGCGAGCCCCTTCATGAAGACGCTCCGCACGATCTTCAGCCGCGCGGCAGCTCCCACGGGGGCGTCGATCGCATCGATCGGAACGTTGAACGGCCGCAGCAGCGCGGCGAGGCGGGCCGCGCCCGGACCGCTCGCGAGCAGCGGCGTGCCGGCGCCGGCGCGTGTGACCGGTGCGAGCACGGCCACATCCGCCATGTGCACACCGGTACGCACGGCGACGTCCTCGACCGCGCGCTTCACCTCGGGTGCCGCCGTGTTGAAGTCGGCGTACAGCGCGCCCGCATTCAGCAGCGGCGCCACCTGCTCGGCCACGGACACCGCGGCGTGCGTGCCCACGAGACTGATGGTCACCTCGGCGGCGGCCACCGCCTCGGCGAGGGTCTTCACGCGGGGAACGGCGGGGTCGTCGGCGCCCGGGTCCGGGTCGTAGCCGCGGACCTCCGCGCCCGCCCGGGAGAGGTCCACGGCATAGCGGCGCCCCGCCTCGCCGAGCCCGATGACGGCGATGCGCGTCACGTGCGGACCTTCGGTGCCGCGTCCGCGCGTTCGGCGAGGTCGGCGATGTACGCCCAGGACTTCGCCGAGACACCCGCATCCGGACGCGGACCGTGGACGACGGCCGCGTCGTCGAGGCCGGAACCGTACAGAGCGCGCAGTGCGCGGGTGATCCCGGCCGACGCCACGCGCAGGGTCTCGAGAACGGCCGCCGCCGGCGAGCCGTCGTTGGGCACGACGGCTCCGAGAGCGGCGTACACCTCGCCCTCGGGCCCGCGCACCGGAACAGCCATGCCCCGCGACTCGAGGTGGATGTGGCCGGATGCCACGGCGAAGCCCTCGGAGCGAATACGGGCGAGCTCGGTGCGGAGCGCCCGCGGATCCGTGATCGTGAACGGCGTGTACGCGCGCATCGGGCTGCGCAGCACCTCGTCCACGACGCCGGCGGGTGCGTGCGCGAGCAGCACGAGGCCGTTCGAGGAGGCGTGGAGCGGGATGCGGCCGCCGATGAGCGTCGCGTTGACGACCGCATCCGGGGCCGACATCCGCTCGATGAACAGCACGTCGAGCTCGGCGCGCACCCCGAGCTGCACGTGCTGGCGGATGCGGGCGTGCGCCGCGGCGAGCCACGGGCGCGCGACCTCGCGCAGCCCGAGCGCGCCGGGGGTGCGTGAGGCGTACTCCCACAGCCGCACGCCGAGGCGGTACGTGCGATCCGGCAGCCGCTCGAGCAACCCCTCCTGCGTCAGCTCCGCGACCAGCCGGTGCGCCGTGGACACCGGGATGCGGGCGGTCGCGGCGATCTCGCCCAGTGTGAGGAACGGATGCAGGGCGTCGAAGGCGTCGAGCACCCGCAGATGCCGATGCAGAGCCGATTCGCCGGCCGATCCTCGCGCCATCGCGACTCCTCCCGCTACCGGGACCCTACCCCGCGCCGAGCGCCTCGACGCGGGGTACGGCGGGTGCCGGGTGGGTTTGGGGCGCGATTCGTGCTTCGGGGCGCGAAATGCGCGCCCCGAAACACGATCTCTGCCCCAAACGGGGGGGCGACGCCGCGCGATCAGGCGCGATAGACCGTGCGCGCCCACTCGTGGTACGGAGCGGGGGCGACCGTCGCCCGCACGATCACCTGGCGGTGGTTCTGATCGACCGAGTCCTTGCACGAGATCGGATCCTCGCCCCACACGATCTCGACCTCGTCGCCGTCGGGGATCTCGGCGGCCAGGGTCGCGAGCGACATGTACAGCTGGTCGTAGGCGATATAGCCCGCATCCGTCGAGATGCCGACGCGCTCGCCACCGCGGCGCACCTCGTCCATCTGATACAGCCCGTAGCGCGCCTTGGGGAAGTCGAGGAACTTCGCGGGAGTGCCGGGCTCGAGCTGCGAGCGCACGACCGCGGCGACGTCGTCCGCGTTCCAGAGCAGGGTGACCTTGCGTCGGCGGGGGTTCTCGGCGTGCCGCTCAAGTGCCTCGCGGCCGTGGAAGTCGTGGTCGAAGCGCACCGAGCGGCCGAGCCCGATGTCGTACGGCGTCAGGTAGAAGTCGCGCACGTCGTCCGAGGTGAGCGAGCCCGCCACCGACCCGATCCGCTCAGCGGGCAACCACGAACGGTACTCGGCCATGTCGTCGTCGAAGACGGCGGGGAAGGGCGTGGGCACCCAGCCCGACTCGAGCGGTGTCGCCGAGTAGGCCTTCGCGCCGACGCGGCGGATGCCGAACTCCTCGCCCGCCTCCAGGATCGTCTGCAGCACGTGTTCGTTGTCTGCCCACGGGCCGAAGAACTCGAAGCCAGGCTGTCCGGCCATGCCGTGACGCAGGGCCTTCACCGCGCGGCCGCCGATCGTGACGTCGCCGATATGGAAGAACTTGATGTCGGGCGCCGGGCCGCCGAAGAGCTTCTCCATGACGCGGTCGGCCTCGGGGCCCTGCAGCTCGTAGCGATAGAAGGTGGGTGGGCCCTGCCGCATGTGCGAGTTCGGCTCCAGGCGCTGATGCACGTCCTTGCCCTCGGCCGCGGCCTTCTCGAGGGTGAAGCGCACCCAGTCGATCAGGATGTGATGGCCGATGAGCACGAGGCCCTCGGGTGCGTCTTCGTTGTAGAACAGGATGCCGTCTCCGACGAGGTAGCCGGACTCGTTCACGCTGATGAGCTGTTTGGCCACGCCCGGGCGGAACGTGGCGAAGGTGTTGGGCGAGATCGAGGAGAGCACCTCGATGAGATCACTGCCGCCGAGGAACAGCTGCGTCATGTGATGGGACTGATCCATCAGTGCGACCGTGGTGTTCCAGGCGCGCTGTTCATCGCGCCAGTTCGTGAACTCGGGGGCGACCGGGAACGTGAACGCCGGCCAGTTCTGATTGCGCAGCAGCTCGAGCGGGCTTGCGGTGCGTTCGATCGCCGCGGCGAGGGATTCGGATGTCATCGTCGACCTTCCTTTCGTCGAGCCGAGCATGCGCCGGGCGCGATCGGCGATGGGAAGAACTTCCGTTCATGTGAAATCCGAGCGCCGCACCGCGCCGCACGAGGGAGAGTGTCACCAGAACGTGCCTCGGAATCGACGCCAAAATCGTTGACAATCCTGGGGTGACTCCGTACCGTCCCAGGAACGGGGCGAACCCCCGGTCTCGCAATGACGCGACGACACGGAAAGGCGGCCATGGCGGCTCGACTCACCCTCAAGGATGTGAACCTGCGGTTCGGTGGGATCACGGTGCTCCACGACGTCGGCTTCGATGTGGAGCCCGGTCAGATCTTCGGCCTCGTCGGACCGAACGGTGCCGGGAAGACCTCGCTGTTCAACTGCATCAGCGGGCATTACCGGCCGAGTTCGGGCTCGATCACGATCGACGGTGACGAGGCATCCGGGCAGACCCCGGCGCACCTCGCGCGGCGTGGGCTCGCCCGCACCTTCCAGCACCCGGCGCTGCAGCTGCACGCATCCGTTCTCGAGAACGTCATGCTGGGCGCACACACGCGTCTTCCGGGCGGCCCCGGCGAGTGGGCCATCCGCACGCCGCGCACGTGGCGCTCGGAGCGGGAGATGCGCACAGAGGCCCTGCGGCTGCTGGAGCGCTCGGGCCTCGGGTGGGCGGCGAACCGCCATGCCGACGAGCTCTCGCACGGACTTCACAAGGCGATCGAGCTGTGCCGGGCTCTCATGTCGCACCCGAAGCTGCTCCTGCTGGACGAGCCGGCGGCGGGTCTGCCGCATTCCGAGGTCGAGCAGCTCATTGCAACCGTCCGCGCCATCCGCGACGAAGACGACATCACCGTCGTGATCGTCGAGCACCACATGGGGCTCATTGCGGCACTGACCGACCGCGTGGTCGTGCTGGATCACGGCCGCAAACTCATGGAGGGCTCGGCCGCCGAGGCGCAGAGCGATCCCCGGGTGATCGAGGCCTACATCGGCAAGGAGGCCGCCGATGACGCTGCTTGAACTCGTCGACGTGACCGCGTCGTACGGTCCCGTGCAGGTGCTCGACGGAGTGTCGCTGAGCGTGCCCGAGGAAGGTGCCGTCGGCATCCTCGGGGCGAACGGCGCGGGCAAGACGACCACGCTCCGCGCGATCAGCGGGATGGTGCGCACGACCGGCACCATCCGCTTCGACGGCCGCGACATCCGCGGGATGCGGCCGGAGAAGGTCGCGTCCATCGGCATCGCGCACGTGCCCGAGGGCCGCGGGACCCTCGGCGCCCTCACCGTGCGCGAGAACCTGCGGGTCGGTGCGTACCAGCGGCGCGACCACAAGGCGATCCAGGGCGACATCGACTACTGCCTCGACCTGTTCCCCAACCTCAAGGAGCGATACCGCTCGCACGCCTCCGCGCTCTCCGGAGGCGAGCAGCAGATGCTCGCCGTCGCTCGCGCCTTCATGGCGCGTCCGCGCCTGCTCCTGCTCGACGAGGCGTCTCTGGGCCTGGCCCCGAGCACCGCGCGCACGGTCTACGACGCGATCGCGAGGCTTCGCCGGGAGTCGGGCATCGCGATGCTCGTCGTCGAGCAGAACGCGACGCTCGCCTTCCACCTCGTCGACACCGCGACCGTGCTCGAGACCGGCCGCAACGTGCTCACCGGCACCTCGGCCGAGCTCAGGGGCATGGACGAGATCCGCCGCGCCTACCTGGGAGGTTGAGAGTGGGAACCTTCATCCAACTCGTCGTCGACGGGCTGTCCGTCGGCTCGGTCTACGCCGCGCTCGCACTGGCGATCGTGCTCGTCAACCAGGCGACGGGCCTGATCAACTTCGCGCAGGGCGGGATGGCGGTGCTCTCCGCCTACCTCGCCTGGTGGTTCACGGGGATGGGCGTCCCGCTGATCCTCGCGATCCTGCTCTCCGTGGGCGTCTCATTCCTGTTCGGCGCCGTCGTCGAGCGGTATCTGATGCGTCGCTTCGAGGGCGGCGATCCCGACACCGCCGTCGTGGTGACGATCGGTCTGCTGACGCTCATCACCGGTGTCTGCGGCTGGCTCTTCACCTACAACAACCAGCAGTTCCCCTCGCTCTTCCCCCTCGACACGATCTCCGTGCTGGGGGCGTCGGTGAGCGTGCGATCGATCGGGACGACCGTGGTCATCCTCGCCATCATGATCCTGCTGCAGGCGCTGTTCGCCGGGACCAAGCTGGGCCTCGCGCTGCGTGCGGTCGCGGTGAACCCGCAGTCCGCTGCCTTCTCCGGCCTGCCCGTGAGTCGCCTGCTGATGGTCGGATGGGGGCTTGCTGCGGGTCTCGGCGCTGTGGCCGGCGCGCTCGTCGCCCCGCAGCTCACACTCACCCCCGGGATGATGGACAACGCCCTCGTCTACGCGCTGGCCGCCGTCATCCTCGGCGGCCTCTCGAGCCCCGTGGGCGTGGTCGCGGCGGCATGGATCATCGGAGTCCTGGAGAACCTCGCCGCGGTCTACGTGCCGTTCATCGGCTACGACCTCAAGGTCGCTGTGCCGTTCGTACTCATCTTCGTCGTGCTGCTCGTGCGACCACAGGGCCTGTTCGGCCGCAGAACGGTGGTGCGTGTCTGATGGCTTCCACCGCATCCGTCTTCTCGCGTCGGTGGGTACGCGTCGTCGCCGTGCTCGCGGTGATCGCGCTGCTGGTGCTGCTCCCACTCATGCTGCCCGAGTTCGCGAACCAGACCATCGCGCGCATCGGCGTCTTCGCCGTCGCGGTCCTGGGACTCAACGTCGTCATGGGCTATACCGGGCAGGTCTCGCTAGGGCAGATCTTCTTCGTCGGGCTCGGCGCCTACGTCACCGCGTACGGCGTGCAGAACGACTGGAACATCGCCCTGGTGTTCGTGCTCAGCATCCTCATCCCCGGCGTCGTCGGGCTGGTCATCGCCCTTGCCGCGGCACGGCTGGGCGGGCTCGCCATCGCGATGGTGACGATCGCGCTGCCGATCGTCGGCGTGCCGCTGGCCAAACGGCTGTCGGATCTGACGGGCGGCTCGCAGGGCGTGTCGGCGCGCTTCACGGATGCGCCGGAATGGACCGGGCTGTACGACGATCAGTGGCAGCTGTACCTCGTGATCATCATCGGCGGCATCGCCTTCCTGCTCACCCGGAACCTGGTGCGGGGCAAGTACGGGCGTGCCTTCGCGATCGTGAAGGACAACGAGGCGGTCGCTGCGGCGATGGGCGTCTCGCCCTATCGGTACAAGGTGCTCGCCTTCACCGTCGCCTCCCTCATCGGCGGGGTGAGCGGCTTCCTTTACATGGTCGTCGTGCAGTACACCTCGCCCGAGACCATGAGCTTCGGGCACTCCATCCAGCTGCTCGCCGCGATGGTCATCGGCGGTGCCGGCAGCATCATCGGATCGCTGCTGGGCGGTGCGTACTACGTCCTCGCGCCGCAGCTGACGAACCTCGTCGACCCGAACCTCACGGCCGTGCTCCAGGGTGCGCTGCTGCTCGTCGTGCTCTTCGTCCTGCCGGGAGGACTCGCATCCCTTCCCGCTCGACTGAGACGGATGCGGCGTCACCCCGATCGAGGACCGAGCCACCCATCGTCCGGCGACCTTCCCGCGTCGCCCGGCACCGAGGGAACCACCACAGAGAGGCAGAATCACCCATGAATCTGAGGAAGAGGAGCGTGCTGGGCATCGTCGCCCTGACGTCCGCTCTCGCACTGACCGTCGTCGGATGTTCGCGCGGCGGGGGAGGCTCGGACGCCACCGGTGGCGCCGCAGCCGCGAGCCCCGGCATCACCGACACGTCCATCAGCCTGGGCATCACCACGCCGCTCAGCGGCGGGACGGCCGGCCCCGGAACCTGCACGGTCGCCGGCGTCACGGCGTACTTCGGTGCGAAGAACGCCGAGGGCGGCGTGAAATTCGGCGACGGCAAGACCCGCAAGGTCGACATCAAGGCGCTCGACGACGCCTACGACCCCCAGAAGGCCAAGGCCAACTACGACCAGCTGAAGGACAGCGTCTTCGCGATGACGGCGGGACTCGGCACGCCGACCAACCGCGCCTACCGCGAAGCGGCCATCGCCGACGAGGTGCCGCAGGTGCTCGTCATGACGGGTGACCCGATCTTCAGCGAGACGAACGAGAGCCCGTGGCAGCTCGGCTTCGTGCCGATCTACCAGAACGAGGGTGAGGCCTTCGGGAAGCTCTTGGCCGCATCCGGCGAGAACCACAAGGTCGCCGTGCTCTACCAGAACGACGACTACGGCGAGGGCTACCTCGAGGGCTTCAAGAGCGCGGTCGAGGGGGCGAGCAACATCGAGATCGTCAAGGAGCTCACCTACGAGGCGACCGACACGACGGTCGATGCGCAGCTGACGGAGCTTGCGAGCTCGGGTGCCGACGTGTTCTTCAACGCGATGTCGATCACTCCGCTCGTGATCTCGTCGCTGCAGAAGGCGCAGCAGCTCGGATGGAGCCCCAGCTGGTTCCTGCCGTCGAACACGTCGAGCCCGACCGCCATCCTGCAGCCCGGCAATGCCGGCGCGTTCCCGGGCGTCTACTCGGTGTCGTTCTCCAAGGCGCCCGCGAGTCCCGCGTTCGCCGACGACGAGGATGTGCAGACCTTCCTGACCGACCTGAAGCAGTACGCGGACTACCAGGACATGCCCGCCTTCCCGCACTGCATGTGGAGCTTCATGGTGGGCGCGACCCTCGAGCAGGCCTTCGAGAAGATGACCGAGCCGACGCGCGAGAACTTCATGGAAGCCCTGCGCTCGATCAGTGACTTCCAGGCGCCGCTGATGCTCGACGGAACCGCCGTCGACACCACCGTGGACGGTCAGCCGGCCGTGTCGTCGGTGGTCGTGCAGAAGTACAACGGACAGGGCTACACCACGGTCGAGTCGTTCGGCTGACCCGCATCCGCCCCGTCTTCCTCTAGATCCCGCGAGACTGCATCTTTCGCACGAGATCACGGTGAATACCCGTGATCTCGTGGCGAAAGTGCAGTCTCGCGGGCTTTTGCGCCGGTCGCGCGGATGCGGTCAGTCGACGGATGCGGTCAATCGAGCGAGCGAAGGACGTCGACGATGCCGGCGAGGTGCCGCCGGGTGGCGAGCTCCGCCGCATCGGGATCGCGGGCGACGACGGCGTCGATGATCGCGATGTGCTCGGGGGCCGACTGCGCGGCGCGGCCGGGGTGGAACGCGAGCCGGAACTGGTGCCGCGCGGACTGCGCACGCAGGCGCTCCAGGAGCTGGGATGCGGTCGCGTGCCCGCTGAGCTCGCGCAGGCGTCGATCGAGTTCCTGGTTCAGCCGGGAGTATCCCACCAGATCGCCCACGCCGATCGCCTGCTCGATGTCGGAGCGCAGCGTGCGGAGGCCTTCGATGTCGTCGTCGTCGACCCGCTCGGCCGCCTTGCGGGCGCAGAGCGACTCGAGTCCCATGCGCACCTCGACGATCTCGACCGCCTCGTCGACCGTGATGGCGCGTACTCGCGCTCCACGGTTGGGCAGGCGCTCGACCAGGCCCTCTCCCGCGAGGGTCAGCAGGGCGGTGCGCACGGCCGCCCGCGGCGCCGCGAAACGCTCGCTGAGATCGGCTTCGATGAGGCGCTGGTGGGGGGCGAACTCGCCGCCCAGGATCGCGTCGCGGATCTGCGCGGCCAGCTCAGGACGCGCCGCCTGATCGGCCTCGTCGGCCACGGAGGGAAACGTCATCGTCATCCCCTTCTCGGGCGGAAACGCCGCACCGGATCGTCAACACTATTGTGTCCGATCCGCGACCGTCACGGGGTGGACGGTACGGCGAGGCGCCAGGTCGCGTCGGGGATGTCGCCGAGGGTGGCCACCGTGACCACGCGAGCGGATGCGGCGCTCGGCTCCAGATGCGCGACGCAGCCGTGCCGGGCCTCCACGCGCACGGCCACCCCGTGCGGGCGCAGCACCGTCATGAGCGCCTCGGCGATCTGGTGCCCGAGGCGCTCCTGCAGCTGCGGCCTACGCGAGGCGAGCTCGACGAGGGTGGCGATGCGGCTGAGGCCGGCGATGTGACGCACCGGCGCGTAGAAGACGTCGACCGTGCCCTCGAAGGGCAGCAGGTGGTGCTCACACACCGAGCGGAACGGGATGGCGGTCATCCCGACCAGTTCGCCGGGGTGCTCGTTGTCGGTGAGGGCGACGGGCGCGCCGAGCGCGGAGGCCGGGTCGACACCGAGTCCGGAGAACAGATCGAGGAAGAGGTCCGCCACCCGCTCGGGGGTACGGGTGAGCCCGAGACGGTCGGCGTCCTCGCCGACGGCTTCGAGGAGCTCGCGAACGGCCGCGACCGCCCGAGCGCGGTCGGTGCGCGCTGCCGTGTCGATGGTCATGATGCTCCTTCTGCGCCTTCGAGGCGCTCGACGAGGGCGAGGCCGCGCTGCGCCCACGAGATCTCTCCCCGCGCCCGCTCCACGAGGCCCTCGTAGGCGAAGCGCTTGTAGGCGATCGTGCGTTCCCTGTCTGCCTCGGCGGTGACCGCGAGCCGGCGCAGCAGCATGGGGTTGTCGACGGCGTCGATGCGCGCCAGCTCGCCTTCCCACTGCTCGAGCTCGCTTTCCCATTGGGCGATGTGCGCCCGCAGGAACGCGCGGGCGTCGGCGGGCGTTCCCGCCTCGAGGTAGGCCGCTCGCAGATGGGCGGGGTCGCGCACGCGCTGGTAGTCGAGGGGGGCAGCCATCCACGCGAGGAAGGCCGCGTCCCCCTCGGGGGTGATGTGGTACATCCGGCGGGTGCCGCGCTCGCCGCGCGCCTGCTCCTCGCCGCGCACGAGGCCCTCGGACTCCATCTTGCGCAGCTCGGGATAGATCTGGGAGTCCGGGGCATGCCAGACGTGCCCGACCGAGACGGCGAACTGCTTCTGCAGGTCGTAGCCGGACTGGGGTCCCACCCGCACGAGAGCGAGGAGCGCGTAGCGCAGGCTCATTCGCCGTTCTCCTTCCGAGGTGTGGCTCTGAGGCTATCCATAAACGCCGACGCGGGGCCCGGGCGGACCGGACCCCGCGTCGCGTCGAAGGCTCAGCCCTTGTAGCCGGTGCGCCAGCCGCCCTGGTAGGTCTGGCGGGCGACGGTGGAGTACGGCACGGGGCTGACGACCACGCGCACCTCGGTCTGCTCGTGCGGCTCGACGGAGGCCTTGGAGGTGCCGCCGTTCGGCTCGCCCCAGACGACCTTCAGCTCGGTGCCCTCGGGCACGTCGGGGTCGACCGTGCCGAGCGAGAGGCCGCGACGCTCGTTGGCGCTGTAGCCGGTGAACATCGAGAAGCCGACGACCGTGCCGTCCGCGTCCACGACCGAGTCGTAGTTCGCGGAGCCGTAGTTGGCCAGCGGCAGGTCGAAGAACTTGTAGTTGGGTCCGTCGACGTTCAGCAGCGAGCCCCAGACCTTTGCGAGATCCTCGGCGTTCCAGGCGAGGGTGACCTTCTTGCGCTGGGTCGAAGGATCGATCTTCTCGAGCGCGTCGCGGCCGATGAAGTCGTGGTCGAACTTCACGAACGAGCCGTATCCGAGCTCCCAGGGCGTGAGGTAGTAGTCCTCGATGTTGTCGGAGACGAAGGAGCCCGCGAGGGTTCCGGTGGCCTCGTAGCTGTCGACACCGAGCCACTCGCGGTAGCCGCGCTCGGCCTCACCGGAGTAGATCGCGGGAAGCGGCGAGGGGATCCAGCCGGACTCGAGCGTGTTGGAGGGGTAGGCGCGCGACCCGACCGGCACGAGGCCGAACTCGACACCGGCCTCGACGATCGCGTCGCGGATGGCGTCGTGGTCCTCGTAGGGGCCCCAGATCTCCAGGCCCGGAGCGCCGGCCATGCCGTGACGGAGGGTGCGCACGGTCTTGCCGGCGATCGTCATGGTCGACATGTTGAAGAAGCCGAGCTTCTCCAGCGGGCCGCCGTTGAGCTTCTCGATCACGTCCCACGCCTTCGGGCCCTGGATCTGGAAGCGGTAATAGCGGCGCGTGACGGCGTGACCGTACGGGCGCGAGGGCGAGCGGCGGTCGACCTGGACGTCGAGGTTCTGATAGCCGCCGGTCTCACCGTGGTACATCAGCCAGTTGGATGCGGGCGCGCGTCCGACGTAGACGTACTCGTCCTCGGCCTCGCGGAAGAGGATGCCGTCGCCGATGACGTGGCCGCTCGCGGTGGTGGGCACGTACTGCTTCGCCTTGTTGACCGCGAAGTTCGCGACCGAGTTGATCGCGGTGTCGCTGATGAGCTTGATCGCGTCGGAGCCCTTCAGGAACACGTTGTCCATGTGGTGGGACTGGTCGTAGAGCACGGCGGTGTTGCGCCAGGCCTGCTGCTCCTTGATCCAGTTCTGGAAGTCGGCGGGGACGACCGGGTAGATGTAGGAGCCGATCTGCGAGTTGCGCAGCATCTCGACCGGGTTGTTCTGGTCGATGAGTTCCTGCAGGTTGCTGGCCACGATGAACCTCTCTGTTCGGGGGCCGGCGCCTCGGGTGAGGCGTCGGAGTCAGGTGAAGACGATGGTGTGGTTGCCGTGTCGGATGACACGGTCTTCGGCATGCCACTGCACGGCGCGCGAGAGTACGGCCCGCTCGACGTAGGCACCGCGGGCCTGGAGATCGGCGGCGGTCATCGAGTGGTCGACGCGGGCGACGTCCTGCTCGATGATCGGGCCTTCGTCGAGGTCCTTGGTGACGTAGTGGCTGGTGGCGCCGATGAGTTTGACGCCGCGTTCCTTGGCCTTCTTGTAGGGGCCGGCGCCGATGAAGGCGGGAAGGAACGAGTGGTGGATGTTGATGACCGGCACGCCGACGCCCTCGAGGAAGTCGTCGGTGAGGATCTGCATGTACCGCGCCAGCACGACGAAGTCGACGTTGCCCGCGAGGAGCTTGACGATCTCGCGCTCGGCCTCCGACTTGTCCGGGCCCTGCGAGGGCACATGGAAGAAGGGGATGCCGAACGAGCGAACGTCTTCTGCGGTGTTGGTGTGGTTGGAGATCACCATGGGGATCGTGACGTTGAGCTCGCCCCGGCGGTGACGCCACAACAGCTCGAGGAGGCAGTGGTCGCTCGTGGAGGCGAGGATCGCCATGCGCTTGGGCACCGACTGGTCGGTCAGGCGCCACTGCATCCCGTACGGCTCCAGCGTCTGGGCGAGGTCGGCTTCGATGTCGCCGATCGCCGCCGCGAGGTCGGGCCGGTGGAAGACGACGCGCTGGAAGAACGCGCCGCCCTCAGGGTTGTCCGAGTACTGGTCGAGGGTGACGATGTTCGCCTTGTTGCGCGTGATGAGTGCGGTGACGGCGGCGACGAGCCCGGGCTGATCGGGGCCGTGCACGATCAGGCAGGCGTGGTCACGCAGAGCGTCTTTGTGCAGGGACATGCGGGGATCTCCTCAGGACTGCGCGGCGATGTAGTCGCGGGCCCAATCGGATGTCGCCCGCAGACCGCCGAACGTGTAGAAGTGAATTTTGACAGGTCCGCGCGAGTCCTTCTGCGCGACGAGGGCGCCGAGGTCGCCGATGAACCGGTCGGGGCCCGCCGTTCCCATCAGGTTGGTGAGGGAGAACCCGTACTTCTTCACGATCATCGCGTTGGCGCCGACGCCGAAACGGCGCGCGAAGGAGATCAGGCGCTTGATGCCGGCCGGGCCCGGGGTGCCGATGCGGATCTCCGCGGTGATCCCACGACTGCGCACCCCGTCGATCCAGTCGATGACCGGGTCGGTGTCGAACGCGAACTGCGTGAGGATGACCTGGCCGAGGCCCGCGTCGGTCAGGGCGGCCGACTTGTCCTCGAGGTGGCGCCACAGCACGTCCGTCGGGATGTCGGGGTGTCCCTCGGGGTAGCCCGCGATCGAGACCTCGCGCACGCCGTACTTCTGCAGGATGCCGGAGCGGATGACGCTCAGCGAGTCGGGGTAGGGGCCCTCGGGCTCGGCGGGGTCGCCGCCGACGGCGAAGACGTGCTCGGTGGCGCCGACCTGCTGCAGGCGGTCGAGGAACTCCTCGAGCTGAGCCGCCGAGGCGAGTCGCCGCGCGGAGACGTGGGGCACCGGGACGAATCCGGCATCCTTCACGGCCTTGGCGGCGGCGACGCGCATGTCGAGGTCCTCGTTGCCGAGGAAGGTGACGTTGATCTTGGTGCCGGCGGGGATGACGTCGCGGGCTTCTTCGAGACCGGGGATGTCCTTGCCGGTCATCTCGAGCGAGAAGCCGTCGAGCAGGGCGAGGGATGCGGCCGGGTCGGGTGCGGGGGTGTTACGTGCCACGAGTCGTGGTCCTTCCGCTGTCGGGAGGGCTTCGTTGCGCCTCGTCAGCGAGAGTACCTATGTCGATAGGTAATGACAAGAGGTATTTCAGGATGAGGACGCGGGAGCGGTTCAGCTCCTGCGGGAGGCACCCGCATCCGCGAGCCAGGACTCGTTGTCGAGGCTCTGCAGTACCCGCATCTCGTCGAGCATCTTGCGCAGCAGCGCATTCAGTCGCGTGACCTCGGCGGGCGTCATGTGAGCCAGGATGATCTCCTGCCCCCGAAGAGAGATCGGCAGCATGTCGTCGTGCATGGCCGCACCGGCCACCGTCAGGTACATCGGCCGTGATCCGCGGGCGCCCTCTGCGAGCACGACGAGATCCCGCTCCACGAGGGTCGTCACGCTCTTGGAGACGATCGCCTTGTTGACGACCAGGAATTCGGAGACCTCGGAGGCGGAGAAGCCCGGGTTCATCGCGAGCGCGGAGATGACGCGCCATTCGTTGGTGCCGAGATCGAACTGGCGCCGGAGCTCGTGCGATTCGCGCCAGACCAGCGCATTGGAGAGCAGGGCGAGCAGCCGCGGGGTGAACGCGTCCGGGTCGATCACATCGGCCAGTGGCTCGACGACCGCGCTCTCGGGCGGCTCCACGCCATGGGCATGGCGGTTGCGATCTGTTGGCATCGGGTTCCTCTCCGTGGGTTGGGTGCGGCCGAGGCCGCGGCGACGGATGCGGGCCGGGACGCGTGATCCCGGCCCGCATCGCGTTCGTCAGTGCGCCATCGCCGCCAGGGCCTCGGGGTCGATCGTGGCGATCGACCGGGTGTCCTGGAAGGCGCGCACGCCCTCGATGCCCTGCTCGCGTCCGAAGCCGGACTGCTTCATGCCGCCGAAGGGCGCGCGCAGGTCGAGGCGGGTGGCGCCGTGGTCGTTCACCCAGACGTAGCCGCAGACCAGCTGCGATCCCACGCGCTGCGCCGACTCGGACGATGCGGTCCAGACCGAACCGCACAGGCCGCCCCAGGTGTCGTTCGCGAGCGCGATCGCCTCCTCCTCGGAGTCGAACGGGATGATCGGGATGACCGGGCCGAACTGCTCCTGGGTCACCACGCGCAGCGACGGGTCGGGGTCGATCACGATCGCCGGGCGCAGGAAGTTGCCGCCGGCCAGCTCGCCGCCGGGCAGAGTGCCGAACTCGCGCACGTCGGCACCGGCATCCTTCGCCTCCTGGATGATCTCCTCGACGAACGCCTTCTGCGCCGGCTGGTGGAGCGGGCCCATGGTCGTGCCCTCGTCGAGGCCGTATCCGATCACGACCTTCTCGAGGCGCGCCTCGAGCCCCGCGACCAGCTCATCCAGGCGCGAGCGGTGCACGAACACCCGCTTGGCATTCATGCAGATCTGGCCCGTGGTGTCGTAGATCGCGGCGTAGAGGCGGTCGAGGTGCGCGTCGTCGAGGATCGCGTCCTCGAGGAACACCGCCGCGTCGTTGCCACCGAGTTCGAGCGTCACACGCGTGAGCGTCTGCGCGGCCATCTGCATGATGCGCTTCCCGCCGTTCACGCTGCCCGTGAAACACACCTTCGCGACGTCGGGGCTCTGGATGAGCTCCGCCATGTTCTCGTCGCGCCCCGTGACCACATTGAGCACACCGGGCGGCAGCTTCTCGGCGATGCGCTGCACCACGCGGGTCGTCGCCAGCGGTGCGGAGGGCGGCGGCTTCACGATCGCGGTGTTGCCCGCGAGCAGCGCGTGCGGGAGCGCTGCGCCGAGGATGGCGATCGGCCAGTTGAACGGCACGATGATCGTGACGACGCCGAGGGGCTGGTACGCCACCTCCGTCGTCACCGGGATCGCGCCGGGGACCACGGGGAGTGTGTGCCCCTTCTCGACCTCGTCCTTCAGCATGAGGGCGAGATTCCACCGGATCTCGAAGACGAGGGCATCCACCCACCCCTCGAAGCGGATCTTGCCGTTCTCCTGCGACAGGACGGCGGCGTCCGTGTCGCGCTCGTCGGCGATGCCGGCGATGGCTGCGGCCATCGCCTCCGCGCGCTGGGCCGCCGACAGTGCGCTCCACGACCCGAAGGCGGCGGATGCGGCGGCCACCGCATCCGCGACGTCTGCGGGCGAGGCCGCAGACGCCTCGCCGACGACGACTCCGGGCTTGCCCGGATCGGCGATCTGTAGAACGTCATCGGTGAAGCGCTCCGCGCCTCCGATGTAGAGCCCTGTCCGCACTGCGGCGGACGTCTGGGCGATCGAACTCGACATCCCTGCACCTCTCTGTGTCTCGGATATGTGCGGGATCGCGACCGTCGCCACCCCCGCGGCACGAGTTTACGTCCATTCTTGTTTACATGTAAATGAGATCGTGCTACGTTCACCGGGTCGCCCTCCAGAGCCGGATGGCGACACCCGAAACGACGTCGATGAAGACGCGATTCTGCGCACATTCGACGTCTCCCTGCCATCGACGAGGAGGCATGATGAGCAGTTCCCCCCTGCAGACGGACCAGCGTCCGAACGTGGCCGAGCTGGAGGATCTGGCGTTCGAGCTGCGGCGCAAGCTCCTGCAGCTGTGCGGCACTTACGAGGGCGCCGTCCACATCGGCGGAGACCTTTCCTCGGCGGACATCTTCACCGCTCTCTTCCACTACGGCCTGAACGTCGACCCGACCGACATCGCCAACCCCGATCGCGACCGCTTCGTGCTCAGCAAGGGCCACGCCGCCGTCTGCATGTACATCGCGATGGCGATGCGCGGCTTCTTCTCCTACGAAGGCATCGTCGACACCTACGGTCAGCTCGACAGCGCGTACGGCATGCACCCGTGCAAGGTGCAGTTGCCGGGCGTTGAGGCGTCGACGGGCTCGCTCGGCCACGGCCTTCCCCTCGCCGTGGGCATGGCGCTCAGCGCCCGCCACCGCGGCGACGCCCACCGCGTGTTCACCCTCCTCGGTGACGGGGAGACCGGTGAAGGCTCGGTCTGGGAGGCGGTCATGGCCGCTCGCAGCAACCGCCTCGGCAACCTCGTCGCCTTCGTCGACCGCAACCGCCAGCTCATGACGAGCTTCGCGGAGGAGCGTGTCGCGTTCGAGCCCTACCCGGACAAGTGGCGAGCCTTCGGGTGGAACGTCGTGCACATCGACGGCCACGACATGGGTCAGCTGGTCGAGGCGCTCGACGCCCTGCCCGAGCCCGACAGTGAGACGCCCACCGTCATCGTCGCCGAGACCATCAAGGGCAAGGGCGTCGACTTCATGGAGCGCAACCTCGCCTGGCACGCCGGATCGCTCGGCGCCGCCGACCTCGAACGCGCCCTCGCGGCGCTCACCGCCTCGCGTGAGAAGGAGTCCGTCTGATGCCTGTGACCTTCACTTTCGGAGAGTTCTTGGGAGCGCGATCGGTGATCGGCTCGACGCTCGCGGAGCTCGGCGCCGAGTACGAGAACCTGTGGGTGCTCACGCCCGACATCGGGGCGACCCTCGTGGAGTTCCGCGACACGTTCCCCGACCGATTCATCGATGTCGGACTCGCCGAGCAGGCCTGCGTCGGGATCGCAGCCGGACTCGCCTACGACGGCAACATCCCCGTCGTGTCCGGCATGCTCCCCTTCCTCAGCATGCGCGCCCTCGAGCAGGTGCGCACCGACGTCTGCTATCCGAACCTTCCGGTCAAGATCATCGGCACGCACGGCGGGCTCGTCGGCAACGGCGGATCGACGCACTACGCGGTCGAGGACCTCGCGCTCATGTGCGCCTTGACCAACATGACCGTCACCTCGATCGGCGACCCGCTCATGGTCGGCGAGATCATCCGGCAGTCGATGACGATGCAGGGCCCCATCTACATCCGCCTCGCTGTCGGCAAGAAGGACAAGGTGCTCTATGAGCCGGGCCAGCACGATGTGCGCATCGGCAAGGGCATCGTTGCGCGCGAGGGCACCGACGCGACGATCTTCACGCACGGCACGACCGTCGCCCAGGCGCTGGACGCCGCGGACGAGCTGGCTGCGGACGGCCGCTCGGTGCGCGTGGTCGACATGTTCACGCTGAAGCCGATCGACGAGGAGCTCATCGTGCGCTCCGCGGCCGAGACGGGCGGCCGCTTCGTCGTGCTCGAGGACCACCTCGCTTACGGCGGCCTCGCCACCCGCATCGCCGATGTCGTGGCCGATCGCGGCATCCGTCTGACGGCGTTCGAGCGACTCGGTATCCCGCAGGTGTACGCCGGCTTCGGCGAGGACGAGCAGCTGCGCGACAAGTACGGCTACGGGCTGTCGGCGACGACCGCTGCGCTGCGTCGCGTGATCGCGGCCGAGGGGTGAGCGCCACCATGCGCACCGTCGCCGTCACGCGCATCGGCAACCTGCGCGATCCCGATGAGACCACCCGCGGCCGCATCGGCGTCGTCGACATGCCGCAGCCCGAGCTGGGCCCGGAGGATGTCCGCATCCGCGTCGCCTACGCCGCCATCTGCGGATCCGACCCGCACCTGGCCGAGGGCTTCTTCGGCACCGACGTCCCGATCGGACTCGGGCACGAGGTCTCCGGCGTCATCGAAGCATTGGGGGAGCGCGCCGGACGGGGCGGCCTCCGCGTCGGCGACAGGGTCGCCGGCAACTTCCTCCGCTTCTGCGGCTCGTGCCGACCGTGTCAGGACGGACGTCAGCAGTTCTGCGAGCACATCCAGGACTACAACCGCCCGGGAATGGCCGAGACGGTCACCTGGCACGAGTCGCAGGTCTACCGTCTGCCCGACGGCGTGAGCCTGCTCGAAGGATGCCTGCTGGAGCCCACCTCTGTCGCCGTGCGCATCGCCGACAAGACCCGCATCCGCGTCGGCGACCGCGTCGTCGTCTGCGGCGGCGGACCGATCGGGCAGCTCACGGTGCAGGTCATGGCCCGCTACGGTGCGACCGCGCTCACGATGATCGAGCCGATCGCCGACCGACGCGGGATGGCCAGACGGCACGGCGCGCAGTACACGATCGACCCGACGAGTGAGAACCAGGCCGCCATCGCGGACGAGCTCACCGAGGGCCGCGGCTACGACGTCGTCATCGACGCGTCGGGATCGACACGGGCCACCCGCGGCCTGCTCGATCTGGCCGCCAAGGGCGGCACGGTCATCTACGGAGCGATGTACCCGAGCGACTACGAGCTGCCGTTGAACATCTCGGACTACCTCTATCTGAAGGAACTCACGCTCACGGGCCTCTTCGTCTCGCCGTACGCGTTCCCTCGAGCGTTGAACCTGCTGCCCCACCTCGATCTGGCCGAGTTCACCCAGGCCGTCTTCCCGCTCGAGCAGGCCGCGGAGGCCTTCGAGGCGCACCTCACCGGGCGCTATCCGAAGGTCATCATCGCCTGCAACGACGAGGCCCGGCTCGGAGGACTGTCATGACCACCGCATTGGAACGGGAAGCGGCACAGGTGGAGACGGCTCCCGCGCTCGAAGCGCGCGACATCGTCAAACGCTTCGACGGGGTCCACGCCCTGAAGGGCGCGCGCCTGTCCGTGCTCCCCGGCGAGATCCACGCCCTGCTCGGCGAGAACGGCGCGGGCAAGTCGACGCTGATCAAGGTCGTGACCGGACTGTACGCCCCCGACGGCGGCACTATCCTGCGCTCGGGTGCGGAGGTCGAGTTCCAGAGCGTGCGCACCGCCCGCGGCGAGGGGATCGTCGCGCTCTACCAGGAGCTGTCCATCATCCCGTCGCTGACGGTGGCGGAGAACATCCTGCTGGGTGAGCAGACGCCGCGCCGTGGGGGCGTCGTGAACTGGCGCGAGCTGCGCCGGCGTGCGAAGGAGCAGCTGGACAGCATCAACCAGCGCATCCCGCTGGGCAAGCTCGCGGGCGACCTGTCGCCCGTGCAGCAGACGATGGTGGCGTTCGCCCGTGCCCTCGCCACCGACGCGCGCGTGCTCATCCTGGACGAGCCGACCGCGTCGCTCACGGACACCGAGATCACCGACCTGTTCGCGGTGCTGCGATCCCTGCGCGAGCGGGGCGTCGCCATCGTCTACGTCTCGCACCGCCTCGAAGAGGTCTTCGAGCTGTGCGACCGGCTGACGATCATGCGCAACGGCGAGACCATCATCACGAAGGATGTGGCCGACTCGCACATCGACGAGGTCATCTCCCTCATGGTCGGCCGTGAGGCGGGTCAGCTTTATCCCGAGCGCGGCTCGGGCGGCGGAGACGTCGTGCTGCGCGTCGAGGGACTGACCGGCCGTCGCGTGCAGGATGTGTCGTTCGAGGTGCGTGCCGGCGAAGTCCTCGGCATCGGCGGGCTGGCCGGCGCCGGACGCAGCGAGCTGCTGCGCATCCTCGCCGGAGCGCAGAAGCACCAGGCCGGCACGATCACGGTGGGGGAGAAGACGCTGCCGCGTTCGCCGGGGGTGGGCCGTGCGCTCGCCGCAGGCATCGCGCTCGTTCCCGAGGAGCGTCGCAGCCAGGGCGTGATCCTGGGTGCGTCGATCCAGGACAACATCACGATCGCGAACCTCTCCTCGGTGAGCTCCGTCGGCGTCGTCTCCCAGGCCCGCATCGCCGACATCGCCCGTCGCGGCATGTCGGACCTGCAGATCAAGGCCCGTAGCCCCCGCCAGAGCGTGGGGGAGCTCTCGGGCGGCAACCAGCAGAAGGTCGTCCTGGCCAAGATGCTCGAGCGTCAGCCCGCCGTCCTGCTCATGGACGAGCCCACGCGCGGGATCGACGTCGGCACCAAGGCCGAGATCTACCGCCTCATCCGCCGCCTGGCGGCGACCGGCACCGCCGTGATCGCCGTCAGCTCCGAACTCCCCGAGCTCATCGGCATGAGTGACCGTGTCGTCATCATGCACGAGGGCCGAATCTCCGGACAGGTCGCCGCGGCAGAGGCCGACGACGAGCTGCTCCTCTCCTACTGCTACGGAAAGTCAGAGTGACATGGCCACCACCACGGACCCCACGCTCACCACGCGCAGCATCGTGACCGCGCGCGCCGAGTCGTTCGGGCGCATCTTCCTCCACGGCGGCACCGTCGTCGCCCTCATCGTGCTCGTCATCTTCTTCTTCGCGATGCGACCCGATGTGTTCCTGACCTTCACGAACGTGAAGAACATCCTGTACCAGGTCTCGATCCTCGCGATCATCGCCGGGGCGCAGACCATCGTCATGGTCGTCGGCGACTTCGACCTGTCGGTGGGCGCCACATCGGCGCTCGCCGGCGCGGTCGCCGCATCCATGATGATCAACGGCGTCCCCGTGACCGTCGCTGTCGCGGTCGCGATCCTGGTGGGCCTGCTCGTCGGGCTCGTCAACGGCTTGCTGATCGCGTACGTGAATCTCTCCGCCTTCGTCGCGACACTCGCCACGATGACGTCCGTGGTGGGTCTCGCCTACCTCGTGACCGCGGGGACGACACTGTTCAACCTGCCGCCGGAGTTCAACTCCATGGGGCAGGGGAAGCTGTTCGAGATCCCGATCCCGGTCTACATCGCGATCGTCATCTCGCTGCTGCTGTGGTTCGTCCTGCGCTTCACCACGATGGGCCGGCGCTGGTACGCGACCGGCGGCAACGTCGAGGTCTCGCGCCTGTCCGGCATCAACGTGCGTCGGGCCCGGCTCATCGCGTTCACGGCGGCCGGAGCGATCTCGGCGCTCGGCGGCGTGCTGCTGGCGGCACGTCTCGGCAGTGCGAGCGCCGTGCAGGGCAGCGACAACATGATGTTCTCCGTCGCCGCCGTCTTCCTCGGCATGACGGTCGTCCGTTCGGGTGCCGCGAATCTCGGCGGCACCATGGTCGGCGTCGCGATCATCGGCGTCATGAGCAACGGTCTGAACATCCTGGGCGTCAACGCCTATGTCCAGCAGGTCGTGACAGGCCTCATCATCATCGCCGCGGTCACGCTGTCGTCGCTGCGTCACCGCGAGCGCTGACGCTCCGCATCCACTTTCCCGAAGCGGTCGCCCCACGACCGTGCACCATCACAACGCCACGAACACAAAGGAGTAACACGTGCGCACATCATTCAAGGCCCTCGCGGCCGTGGCCGCTGCAGCGGCCCTCGTCCTGACCGGATGCTCATCGGGCGGCTCGGGGGGCGGCGGTGACGACACCTTCAAGGTGATCGCCTTCACCTCGGGCAACCAGACGCCGGTGGGTGCCTGGTGGGTCAAGGCCGTGCAGGAGAAGGCCGACGAACTCGGCTGGGACCTCACGGTCATCCAGGGCGACTTCGACTTCCAGAAGATGAACCCCGCGGTCGAGAGCGCCATCGGGCAGGGCGCCGACGCGATCTTCGACGGTTACACCGACGTCGCCTCGATCGGCTCGATCGTCACCGCCGCCAAGGACGCGAACATCCCGATCTTCGCGATCGACTCCGCGACCGAGGAGAACGACGCGTTCGCGATCAACGTCACCGCCGATCAGCAGGGCATCGTCGATCAGACCGTCGGGGCGCTGGATAAGGCGCTCGGAGGCCTGAAGGGCAAGAACATCATGGTGATCGGGCACGACCCGCACCCGGGCATCCGGCTGCGGGCCAGCCTCGCCGAGAAGGCGCTGACCGCGGCGGGCGCGAACATCGCCGGCGGCGACATCCAGAAGGTCGCCTCCCCGGCGACGGGACGCACCGAGGCGCTGTCGCTCGTTGCGGACTACCTGTCGGCGAACCCCGGCGGCCTCGACGGCGTCTGGGTCGGTTGGGACGACGCGGCGCTCGGCGCCGCCCAGGCCGTCAGCGAGGCGGGCTCGAAGGCGAAGGTCACCGGCGTCGACGCGACGAGCGAGGCGATCGCCGCGATCAAGGCCGGTGGTCCGTTCCTCGCGACCATCGAGCAGCCCTGGCCCAGCATCCTCGACACGGTCGTGGGTGACATCGAGGCCTACCGCAAGGACGGCACGCTGCCCTCCTCCCGCTTCGACGCGGTCGCCACGACCCTCGTGACCGTCGACAACGCGGACAGCATCACCCCCTCCGACAAGCTCGGTTGACCCTTCGGGGCGGGGTGCTGAGAGCGCCCCGCCCCACCCCAGACATGGATGGAGGTCGCACATGCGACTGGAATCGAAGACCGCCCTCATCACGGGTGGCAGCAGCGGCATCGGTCGCGCGACCGTCGAGAAGTTCCTCCGCGAAGGCGCGAAGGTCATGATCGCCGACGTCGACCTGGCGCGCTCCGACCAGGTCGTCACGGAGCTCGAGGCCCTCGGCTTCACCGGCTCCGTCGCAGCCGTGCGCACCGATGTCTCCCGCTATGAGGATGTGGAAACCGCCGTCGCGCGGACCGTCGAAGTGTTCGGCTCGCTCGACGTGATCTTCAACAACGCGGGCATCGCGGGTGGCAAGCCGCTGCTCGAGCATGACCCCGCGGTCGACTACGAGCCGATGATCCGCATCGATCAGAACGGCGTCTACTACGGCATCCTCGCCGCGGGCCGGCAGTTCCGGAAGCAGGGGACGGGCGGCGTCATCATCAGCACGTCGTCGATCTACGGCCAGCAGGCGGCGGAGCTCTCGTTCTCGTACAGCGCCGCCAAGGCCGCGGTCATCTCGTTCACCCGTTCCGCGGCGTACGAGCTCGCGCAGTACGGCGTCCGCGCCGTGGCGATCACGCCGGGGCGGGTCGGAACCCCGATCATCAACCAGTTCAGCGAAGAGCTGCGGGCGACGTTCGCCGCCGAGCAGATGCGCAACACCCTGACGGCTCCCGAGGAGATCGCGGATGTCGTGGCGTTCCTGGCTTCGGACGAGGCGAACGCCATCAACGGCACCGTCGTGAGCGTTGACGACGGCTACTCGGTGTTCAAGCAGCGGCTCGACCTGCCGGTGTTCTGAGGCGCGTCGTGGACCTCGACCTCGCGTGCCACCTCTCGGCGATCACGCACGAGCTGGCCCCGGCGCAGCTCGTGCCGGTGCTGCATGATCTGCGGGAGATGGGTTACCGACGTGCCGTGCTGCCGCCGCTGGATGCCGCCTCGACCGACGCGGACGCCCTCGCGGATGCGTTCGTGCGCACCGGGATGCTGCCGATCGCCATGTGCGGGCAGACGCCGGACGCCGATGTCTCCTCGCCCGACGCCGACGTGCGTCGGGCGGGGGTCGAGCTGCTGCGTGCGAGCGTGCGGTTCGCCGAGCGGCTCGGAGCCGACCAGCTGAACGGGGTGCCGTACGGGCTCTTCGGGCGCCCGTCCGAACCCGCCGACCCGGCGCTTCTCGCCGAGAGCGCGCGGGCGGTGGGAGCCGTCGCCGATGAGGCGGCCCAACGCGGCGTCCAGATGACCTTCGAGGTGCTGAACCGCTACGAGGAGGCGGCGATCAACACGGCCGCCCAGGCCATGGACTACATCGCGGCGAGCGGCTCGGCCCACCTCGGGGTGCACCTGGACAGCTTCCACATGGCGATCGAGGAGGCGGATGCCGTGCAGGCGGTCCGCACCGCGATGCCGCGGCTGCGCTATCTCGAGCTCGGCCAGTCCGGCCGCGGTCCGTTGGAGAGCGGCGCGGTGGACGTGCCCGCCCTTGTGCGGGAGGCGCTGGATGCGGGCTACCGCGGCCGGTGGGGCGTGGAGGCGTTCTCGCGGCCGCTGGCCGGGGGCGCGGCCGACGTGCTCTCGATCTGGCGCACACCCTACGCGGACGGCCTCGCGCTCGCCCGAGACGCGATCGGCGTCATTCGCCGGGGATGGGCGGAGAGCATCCCCGGCCGCAGATCCCACCGCCTGGCCCGCGCGACGGGCTGAAGCGGGAGCACCCTCCCATTGCGCGCGGACCCCGCGTCGCTCAGGATGTATTCATACGTATAGGGCAGGGAAGCCCGGAAAGGTGACACCGATGTCGACCGCAACGCAGGACACCGCCACCCTGATCGATCCCGACGTCTTCGCCGGGCGCATCTACATCGACGGTGAGTGGGTCGAAGGCGGGGGAGGCGCCACCGCCTCCATCGAGCCCGCCACCGGTGCGACGCTCGTGCAGGTCGGCATGGCGGATGCCGCGGATGTCGCACGCGCCGCCGCATCCGCCGCACGTGCGCAGCAGGAGTGGGCGGCCATGCCGCATCCGGCCCGTGCGGCCGTGCTGCGTAAGGCCGCACAGCTGTGGGAGCAGCACGCGGAAGAGATCATGGGCTGGAACATCCGCGAGGTCGGTGCCATCCCGCCGCTGGCCGGTTTCGCCCTGCACGTGACCGCGGCCGAGTGCTACGAGGCGTCGTCGCTGCCCTCGGCGCCGCTGGGCACGATCCTCTCCAGCGAGGAGCCTCGTCTTTCGCTCGCGCAGCAGATTCCCGTGGGCGTCGTGGGCGTCATCTCGCCCTTCAACGTCCCGCTCATCCTCGGCATCCGCGCTGTCGCGCCGGCGCTCGCGCTCGGCAACGCCGTGCTGCTCAAGCCCGACCCCCGCACGGTCGTGACCGGCGGTGTCTCGATGGTGCGCATCTTCGAGGAGGCGGGCCTGCCCAAGGGCATCCTGCAGCTCGTCCCCGGCGGCGCCGAGGTCGGCGAGGCGATGGTGGCCGACCCGCACGTGCGCGTCGTCGCCTTCACGGGGTCGACGCGGGCGGGTCGCGCCGTCGGCGAGCTCGCCGGACGTCACCTCACTCGCGCGCACCTCGAGCTCGGCGGCAACTCGGCCTTCCTCGTGCGCGAGGACGCCGACGTCGACCAGGCGGTGAACCTCGCCACGTGGGGCGCCTTCCTGCACCAGGGGCAGATCTGTATGACCGTGGGTCGGCACATCGTGCACGAATCGCTTTTCGAGGAGTACGTCGCGAAGCTCGCGGCGAAGGCGGACTCGATGGTCGTCGGCGACCCGGCGGCGGGGCAGGTGCACCTCGGACCCCTCATCGATGAGACGCAGCGGGACCGCGTGCACACGCTCGTGCAGGACGCCGTGGCCCAAGGCGCCCGCCTCGCGGCCGGCGGTACCTACGAGCAGTTGTTCTACCGCCCGACCGTGCTGGCGAACCCGCCGAAGGATGCGGCCGCGTACTGCGACGAGGTGTTCGGTCCCGTCGCCTCGGTGGTCTCCTTCGCGACCGACGACGAGGCCGTCGAGCTGGCCGCCGCGACCGACTACGGTCTGTCGCTCGGCATCGTCAGCCGCGACGCCATGAAGGCGTACGACCTCGCCAAGCGCATCCCCACCGGCATCGTGCACATCAACGACCAGACGGTCAACGACGAGGCGAACGCGCCCTTCGGCGGCGTCGGCGCCTCCGGTACCGGATCCCGCCACGGCGGTGCACAGGCGAACATCGACGCCTTCACCGAGACCCGCTGGATCACGATGCGCCGCGAGCCGGGACAGTACCCGCTCTGATACCGACGGATGCGGGCGGTCCCTCCACCGGGGGCCGCCCGCATCCGCGTGTCAGAAGGTCAGGTTGAAGACCCTGCGTGCGGTGTTCTCGAAGAAGTCGGCCTTCTCCGCATCCGAGATCGGCAGAGCGTCCTGCGCCGCGACCTCGTCGGCCTCGAACTGATACGGATAGTCCATCGCGTACATCACACGGTCCGGACCCGTGACCTCGCGGGTGAACAGGATCGCCGGCTCCCAGGGCATCCCCGAGGTGGTCAGCCAGATGTGGGAGCGGAAGTACTCCGAGGGGCGCTGCGCGAGCGGCTTGATCGCCTCGTAGCGTCCGGAGGCGACCTGCTTGGCATGCATGTGATCGATGCGGTGCAGCCAGAACGGAAGCGCCTCGCCCAGGTGCCCGACCACGAGCCGCAGACGCGGATGGCGATCGAAGACGCCCGACGTGATGATCCGGAGCAGATGGAGCCCTGCGCTGGCACCGAAACCGAGGATCGCGCCGTCGAGCCCGGCCTCGCGATAGGGGGCGATCATGGCGTTCGGGGGTGTGCCGGGATGCAGATACAGCGGCACGTCGAGATCCTCCAGCTCACGCAGCAGCGGCGCGAAACGCGGATGGTCGAGGTGGTCGCCGCGCACGTGATCGTTCAGCATCAGGCCCTTCAGCCCGTGTTCCCCGACCGCGCGGCGCAGTGCCGCGACATCCGTCGCGGCATCCGTGAACGACACCGTCCCCAGCCCGGAGAAGCGCTCCGGCCGCGCCTGGCAGATCTCACCGAGCCGTGCGTTGGCGGTCTCGGCCAGCGCCACGGCCTCATCGGCGGGAAGCACCTGGGTTCCCGGCGAGGTGAGGGCGAGCACCTGGTGGTCGATGCCGGTCGCATCCATGTCGGCGATGCGTCGCTCGGCCGCGTCCTGCAGGCGCTCCACGACCGCGCGCGGCTGCGGGTGAGGGGAGTTCAGGAAGTAGCCCATCAGGCTGTTGAAGCCGACGTCGTCCAGGTCGCGGCGCGCGAGATGGTCGCGGTACAGCGCGATCGCCTCGGGCGGCGCCCAGGCCTCCTCCGTCGCGATGCGCAGATACGGCGGGCGGTGTGCGTCGGCGTTCATGGAAGGGAGATCCTCTCTGCGGCGGCAGCCGGCTCGTCGATGTCGTGCGTGGAGATGTCCGGCAGGCGGACGGCGACCGTCGCCGCCACGCCGCCGTCGACGTGGCCGAGCGCCGTGCGCAGGGTGTCCTCCAAGTCGTCGAAGTCGGTGACGGTGGCCGCCCAGCCGCCGCCCGCGGCGCGAGCGATACCGGGCAGGTCGGCCTCGCGGCCGAGCCCCACCCAGAATCGTTCATCGCGCTGGGCGACGCCGTCCGGATACTGACGCACGGCGTTGCGCCTGGTTGCGTTCCAGCCGCCGTTGTCGAGGATGACGGTGAGCGTCGCGAGTCCGTAGCGGGCGGCGACGGATGCGGCGGAGGAGGGTGCGCTGAAGTAGAACGTGCCGTCGCCCACGATGGTGACGACGCGTCGGCCGGGGTCGGCGAGCTTGACGCCGAGGGCCCCGCCGCCCGCCCAGCCGAGAGATGTCCCCCGGTTGCCGAACACCGTGCCTGGCAGGGTCCGAGGCAGGGACCGCCAGATGTCCGGCGCCGCCGTGATGGCCTCGTTGACGACGATCGTCTCCGCGTCGATCAGCCGCGACAGGGCGGCGCCGACGCTGCCCGCCGACAGGCGCCGCTCGGCGACGTCCGCCGCGATGCGTTCGTCCCGCTCGGCGCGGGCGCGGCGGGCCTCGGCCGCCACGCTCTCGCGGCGGGTCCGGGCGGCGTGCGCCTGAGCGGCATCGGGCGTGTGCTCCAGCAGCTGGTCGAGGAACGTGACCGCGTCGGCGCGGATGAGCGCCTCGGCCGGCAGGTACCAGAGGGGGATGCGCTCCTGGAGTGGGTCGTCGCCCACCACGAAGATGCGCGCGTCGGGGTCGGGGTGCACGGCGGCGGGGATCCACGGGACGTCCGCGTCCAGCGCGATCAGGACGTCGGATGCCTCCACCGCTGCGGCGGGGGTGTCGCCCAGGTGCAGGGGGTGATCGTGCGGGAAGCTCAGCACCTCCGCGTTGTACTCGACGACCCCGATGCCCCATCTCTCCGCGAGCGTCACGAGGCGGGCGACCGCATCCCGGTCCCGGCCCACGGAGGTCGTGACGATCGTCGCGCGGGAGGCGCCCGCGAGCGCGTCGACGACCGAACGGACGGCATCCGCGCCGGCGGCGGCGGGTGCGATGCGCGGCCAGCGCTCGACGGCGGTCGCCGGAGCCGTGGCTCTCTGGGCGAGCACTTCCCGCGCGGCCGTGAGATACACAGGGCCCGCCGGGCTGCTGCGCGTGAGCTGCAGGGCGCGGAGCACGACCTGCGGAACGTTCGCCGCGGTGCGCAGGTCGTACGACCATTTCGCATACGGCCGCACGAGCGCGTGCTGGTCGGGCACGTCCTGGAGGAAGGTCACGTGGGTGTCACGGCCCCCCTGCTCCTCGCCCTCGAGCGTGTAGGGCGTGAGTCCCGCGAAGATCAGGACCGGCACGCGAGCGCGGGCCGCGTTGTGCACCGCGCCGCCGAGATTCGCCGTTCCCACATCCGTGTGGACGAAGACCGCCTGCGGGCGTCCCGTGGCGAGGGCATAGCCATGGGCGGCGCTCAGCGCCGTGTATTCGTGCGGGCAGACGATGACCCGGGGGACACGCTCGCCGCGCGCGCGATCCGCGGCGAGCGCCTCGATGAGCGCCGGATGGTCGCTGCCGAGGTTGGCGAACACGTGCTCGACGCCGGCCGCGCGGAGGGTGTCCACCAGCATGGCGGCGGCGGTCGTCGTCATGAGCGACGTCCGGTGAGGACGTGACCGTCGACGCTGTGGAAGCGGAGATACTCGTCGATCCCGTGGGGCGAGCCCTCCCAGCCCATCCCGCTCTGCTTCCAGCCGCCGAAGGGGATCCAGCGCGAGCCTTCGGGCGAGAACAGGTGGCTGTTCACGAAGGTGACCCCGGCTTCGATGTCGCGGGCCACGGCCGCACTCGCGGCAGGATCGCTCGACCAGACGGATGAAGCCAGGCCGAAGGGGGTGTCGTTGGCCCAGGCGACCGCCTGCGCGACGTCGTCGTAGGCGACCACCGGCAGCACCGGTCCGAACTGCTCGTCCCGCACGAGCTCGTCCTCCTGGCGCGCGTCTGTCACGAGGTGGGGGAGCAGGAAGTGGCCGCCGTCCCAGTCGCCCTGCGACACCGGACGGCCCAGCTCACGTACCTCGCGGCCCGCCGCGCGGGTGCGTTCGACGATCCCGCGCACGCGCTCGAGCTGTGCGGCGTTGTTGAGTGGGCCCATCGTCGTCTCCGGATGCAGCGACTCGCCCACCCGCATCCCGTCGATCCGCTCCGCCAGAAGCGCGGAGAGCTCCGCGTGCTGCCCGCGCGCCACGTAGACGCGCTTGACCGCGAAGCACACCTGGCCGGCGCGTCGGTACGCGGAGGCGACGATCCCCTCCGCAGTGCGCGCCAGGTCCGCGTCCGCCAGCACGATGGCGGGATCGTTGCCGCCCAGCTCCAGGTGGACGGGCTTCAGCGCGGTCGCGGCCCGCGCCAGCACGTGGCGGGCGGTCTGTCCGCCCCCGGTGAACGACACCTTCCCGACCCGCGGGTCGTCTATCAGGGCCTCGACGGCGGCGGCCGTCCCGTTGACCACCGACACGACACCCGGGGGGAAGACGGCGCCGACGAGGCGCGCGAGCACCGTCACCCCCAGCGGAGATGTGGGCGACGGTTTGACGATGACGGCGTTGCCGGCGGCGATCGCGGGCGCGATCTTGTTGGCGGTGAGCACGAGCGGGGCGTTCCACGGCACGATGCAGCCGACCACCCCGAATCCTCGGCGCTCGACCCGCACGTAGGCGTCGTCGGCGCCGCGGCGATGCAGCTCTGGTTCGAGGCGCTCGGCGACGGCGTCGGCGATGGCACGGAACACGGTCGCGGCGGCGCCGGTCTCGGCGCGGACGGTCGCGAGCGGCGATCCGTTCTCCCTGGCCGTCAAGACCGCCAGGCGATCGGCGTGCTCGTCGATCACGTCTGCGGCGCGGCGCAGCAGGCGTTCGCGATCCGCGATGTCGGAGCGGGACCAGGATGCGGCCGCGTGCGCCGCCGCATCCACCGCCGCGGTCACCTCGGCCGCGCCGCCGTCGAAGACGACGCCGACGGTCTCTGCGACGCGTGCGGGGTTACGCACCTCGATGCGCGCACCGCCCGTGCGCTCCTCTGCGTCGATGAGGTGCCCGAGCTCGACGGGGCTGTGCGCGTCGACGACGGGGAACGCCGCGACGATGCCGGGGCCGCTCACGAGAGAGCCCCCGCGGACGCCGGCATGACGAGCGAGAGGAGATGCGCGCGAAGTTCCAGGAAGTCTTGACTGGCGCGGGTGCGCACCTGGTCGCGGGTGCGACCGAGGGGCACCGGAACGACCTCGCGAACCACGCTCGGATTCTTCGAGAGCACCACGATCCGGTCGCTCAGGTAGATGGCCTCGTCGATGTCGTGCGTGACGACGACGACCGTGATCCCGAGTTCGTTGCGCACCCGCAGGACGAGATCCTCGAGGTCGAACCGGGTCTGCGCGTCGACCGAGGCGAAAGGCTCGTCCATGAGGAGGAGCTCGGGACGGTACGACAGGGCGCGGGCGATGGCGACCCGCTGCTGCATGCCTCCCGACAGCTCCCACGGGTACTTCTTGCCCACGTGCGCGAGGCCCACGCTCTCCAACACCTCCTCCGCGCGTCGCTCGCGTTCTCGTCGCCCCACGCCGCGGGCGGCGAGAGGGATGGCGACGTTCTTCGCGTTCGTCATCCAGGGGTAGAGCGAGCGGCTGTAGTCCTGGAAGACGAGGCCGAGCTCGGCGGGCACGTCGGTGAGGCGGTCGCCCTCGAAGCGCACTTCGCCGCCGCTGGGAGAGGCGAGCCCGGAGATGCAGCGCAGCAGTGTCGTCTTGCCCGCGCCGCTGGGGCCGACGATGCAGACCAGCTCGCCCTTGGCGACCTCGAAGCTGACGTCGGCGACGGCGGTGTTGGCCTGATCGGTGCCCTCGTTGTAGGTCTTTCGTAGTCCTTCGACCTCGAGGACGGGCACGGGGGATGTGGGGTGGGACATCGATCCTCCTTAGGATCCGTTCGCCGCCCGCGAGCGGTAGTACCAGCGCAGCGCGCGGCGCTCGACGACGACGAAGAGGTAGTTCAGGACAGTGCCGAGCAGCGCGAGGACGAGGATGCCGGTCCACATCTTCACGATCGCGAACTCCGCCTGTGCCTGCAGGATGAAGTAGCCGATGCCCGAGCGGGCAGCGACCATCTCGCTCACGACCATCAGCACGATGGCGATCGTCAGGCTTGCCCGCATCCCTGCCGCGATCTGCGGTGCGGCGGCGGGCAGCACCACGCGGAAGAACGTGCGGATCCCGCCGAGGCGCAGCACGCGTGCGGTGTCGAACGCCGTGCCCGAGATCCCGCGCATGCCGTCCAGCGTGTTCAACAGCGTGGGCCAGATGGAGCCCAATGCGATGAGCGCGATCTGCCGCATCTCGCCGATCCCGAAGATCGCGATCATCGCCGGAAGCAGAGCCGGTGCGGGCAGGACGTAGAGGAAGTAGATGAGCGGGTTCGCCGCCTGGCGCACCCGTCGCCACCGCCACAGCACGGTGCCGCCGACCAGACCGATGACGACGCCCGCGAGGTAGCCCAGGACGAGGTTCCGCACGCTGGCGATGAGGTTCGTCCACGCCCCGTAGACGACCCACTGGTTCCAGGTCTCCTGCACGATCCGCGACAGCGGAGGAAAGAACGGCGACGTGCTGCCGGCCGAGACGAACCACCACACCGCGATCAGGACGACGGGCAGCCACAGCGCGAGCAGCACCCCGACGAGGCGGGAGGCGAACGGACCCGAGCGGCGGCGCGGCACGGGAACGGTGCTGGTGGTGAGCCGGCTCATGCGCGCGCCCCCTTCGCCTCGAGCCGCATGTTGCGCTGCGACTCGTGCCAGTGCATCAACCGCTTCTCGATGAGGAAGAACGCTCCGGTGAGGGCGATGCCCAGCAGTCCCGCGACGATGATGTACGCGTACATCGTGGGGTAGGCGCTCACCCCGGCGTTCTCGGCGAGCAGGATGTTGCGCCCGACGCCCGCGGCGCCGCCCACGATCTCCGCCACCACCGCCAGGATGAGCGCCTGCGCCGAGGCGATCCGCATCCCGGTGACGAGGTACGGCGACGCGCTCGGGATGCTGACCACGAGGAAACGCCGGATGCCGCGCACTCCGAGCGCCTTGGCGGTGTCCGCCACGACGGGATCCATCGAGCGCACGCCGTAGATCACCTGGATGACGAACGGCCAGAACGCGGCGAAGCAGATGAGGAAGACCTTCATCGGCAGCGTGGAGCCGGCGACGAGGATCACCAGCGGCAGTACGGCGATCGCGGGGATCGCCTTGAAGGTCTCGATCACGGGTGCTGCGCTCTGGCGGGCGATGTCGCTGTGTGCCAGCGCTGTGCCCACGACCAGGCCCAGGGTGATCGTGATGACCATGCCGAAGAACCAGCCGATGAGCGTCGCCCCCACGGCGGACCACAGCCGCGCCGTCGTGAGCTCCTGCAGGAGAGCTGCGATCGAGTCCGTCATGGACGGGAACTGCGTCGGACTCACCAGTGCCGTCGATGTCGCCAGCTGCCAGGCGGTGAGCACGATCGCCACGGCCAGCAGCGGCAGCACTACGGCGAGGCCGCGCTCGCGCGCTGCGCCCCTCATCCGCCGCCGCCCTCACGGGTGGGGAAGGAGTGCGACGTCACGTCAGTTCTCCAGCGCGCCGGGCCAGACCACCGAGTCGACGTCCAGGTTCTTCAGGGCGTCGGTCAGGGACTGGTCGGTGCCGAACTTGACGAGCAGGTCGCGCGCCGTCTCGAATCCGGTGACCGTCAGGTGCGGGTCGCCGCCGATGTTCCAGCGCGCGGCGGCCGCCTGCGCGGCGGTGACGCCCATCCCCTTCTCCAGCGCGGAGCGGGCCGCATCCTCGTTCGCCGATGCGCCTTCGATCGACTCGATCATCGCGTCCGAGAACGCTCGCACGGTCTTCGGGTTCTGGTCGATGAAGGACTGCGACGTGTTGAAGAGCGTCGTCGCCGCGCCGTTGAAGATCTCGCGGTTGTTGTAGCCGAGCGTCACGCCGCCCGCCGAGAGCGCATCGGCCGCGAACGGCCACTGCATGACCGCCGCGTCGACATCGCCGTTGGCGAGGGCTGCCGCCATCTGGCCGAAGGGCATCTGCACGAGCTCGATCGAGCCCGCATCCACGCCCTCGCGGCTCGCCAGCTCCCACAGCGTCAGCGTGTTGTGGGACGAGAGTCCCACGGTGGCCACGCGCTTGCCCTCGAGATCGCCGTAGTCGGTGATCCCGGAGGTGGGCGAGGCGATCGTGATCGTCCCCTCGTCGTCGGGCTGGATCTGCCCCTCGATCGTGGACACCGCGCGCAGCGGGATGCCGTTCGCGTTCGCGGTGAGCACGTGGACGACGGTGGCGAAACCGAAGTCGTAGGTTCCGCTGGCGACACCGGAGACGATGGATGCGACGTCCGTCTGCGGGGTGATCTCGAGCGTGAGCCCGTGCTTCTCGAAGATGCCCTCCTCGATTCCGTAGTACAGCGGTGCGAACTGCGAGGACGGGTTGATGGCGATGGTCAGATTCGCCTTCTCCGGAGCGCCTGTCTCGTCACCGCCCGCGGGTTCGGCGGCGCCCGCGCAGGCCGCGAGCGAGAGGGTCATGAGTGCGGCCGCGGCCAGGGCGGCGGTCCGGCGGAGGGTCAGGAACGTCATTGTCTGCCTCTTTCTGTGTGAGCGGAAGCTCGGTCGGGTGGTGCGGGTGTTACAGCCCCAGCAGACGCGACACGTTGCCGTGGTAGATCTCGGCCCGGTCGGCGTCGTCGATGATGTCCATCTCCTCGAGGTTGGCGATCGTGGAGCGGATGTATCCGGGACCCTTCTCGGGGTCGAACGGGGTGTCGCTGGCGAAGAGCGTGTGATCGACGCCGAAGAACTTGATGGCGGTGCGCATCGCGTCGCCGGCGCCGAAGTACGCGGTGTCGACGTAGAAGCGGCGGAACGCGTCGATGGGGCGCTCGGTGAGGGGATAGCCCGCGATGTCCTCCGCCTGATCGGCGGGGGTGCGCGAGCCCAGCTGGTCCCAGCCGGGCCCGATCCGGCCCGCGAAGTGGGGGATCATCGCGCCGCCGTGATGGATGAGGATCTTGATGTCGGGCAGGCGCTCGAAGACCCCGGAGAACACGAGCCGGGACATGAACGCCGACAGGTCGTACTCCCAACCCAGCGTCCACCAGATCTCGAACTTCGAGCGCGCCTCGGTCTTGTAGTCCGACCAGCTGGAGTCGCGGCAGGGGTGGACCTGGATCATCTTGTCGCCGCGTGCGGCGACCGCCTCGTAGAACGGGAAGAACCGCTCCTGGTCCATCGGGCCGCCGTTGACGTGCGTGTAGATCTGGACGCCCACAGCGCCCAGCTCGTCGAAGGCGCGCTCCGCCTCCGCGATCGCGGCGTCGACGTCGCTGAGCGACACCGCGGCGCAGAACCCGGCGAAGCGGTCGGGGTTGTCCCGGGTGAGCTCCGCCATCCCGTCGTTCGCGATCCGCGCGAGCTCCACCGTCCGCGCCGCGGGTCCGAGATCCTCCAGCGGCGGTGCCGCCGAGTTCACGATCTGCCGGTAGTCGGGGCCGAACTCGTCCATGATCCGGAACCGCTCGTCCATGTCCACGAGGGCAGGGACACCGCTCACCCGCTTCTGGATGTTGCGCGCCACGGGGCTGTCGTCGATGGCGAAGAGTCGCTTGGCGTACTCGGCCGGCAACAGGTGGCAGAAGGCGTCGATCTTCATCGGCTCGGATCCTCTCTCGCCGGCTCACCTCGTCGTGGCCGGAACGCGAGCAAGCCAATCCTCGTCGCCGGGAGCGGGCAAGGGCGCGCGGGGGCGGATTCCGTCCTGCGGAATCCGGGCAGGTGCGCGGGGCTCACCGGGCCAGGTCGCCGCGGATCGCCGACGCGCACGCGCGCAGCTCGACGACCAGCTCCCGCATCCGCTCCGCGCCCAGACGCGCACTGGGGGCGGACATCGCCACCGCGGCGATCGCGCGTCCGTCCCGAGCACGCAGCGGCACGGCGATCGCCGACAGCCCCTCGCTGCTCTCCTGATCGTTGACGGCGAAGCCGCGCATCATCACGAGCGGGAGCTCCGCCATGAGCTGGGTGAAGGTCCGCGTGTGCGGGGTCAGCCGGCGCAGGCCCCGCGGGTACAGGGCGCGCAGCTCCTCGCGGGACAGCTCGGCCAACAGCACCTTGCCTCCCGACGTGGCGTAGGCGGGCAGCAGGGCGCCGGTCAGCACCTGTGTGCGCACCTGCTGGTCCGCCTCGAAGCCCGCGACGAAGCGCACGGAGTCCCCCTGTCGGACCAGGAGATTGACCGTCTCGGAGATCCGCTGGCTGAGTGCCTTGAGGTGGGGCTCGCCGGCGGCGCGCAGGTCGATGGAGCTGGTGCTGTGCACCCCGATCTCGATCAGCGCCGGCCCCACGCGGTAGACCTTCGAGATCCGGTCCTGGGTGACGAAGCCACGGGCGGCGAGGGTCGTCAGCAGACGATGTGCCGTGGATGCGGCGACGCCCAGGCGCGCGGCGGCCTCGGTCACGCGAAGTTCAGGCCGGTCGCCGAGCAGCAGCAGCAGGCGCAGCGCATGGTCCACCGAGGCGAGGGCGGGTGGGGGAGGTGGTTCCGATGTCGTCATCGACATCGGAACATCGTATGCGCGCCAGCGGATGCGGGCGGGCTTGTCGGTTGCGCGCCCGCATCCGTGCGCTTGAGTGTCAGTAGACGATGACCGGCTTGACCGTCACGCCGCGGTGCATGTCGGCGACAGCCTGCGCGATCTCGTCGAGCGTGTACGTCTTCTCCAACAGCTCCAGCGGCAACCTGCCCGCGCCGTGCAGACGGGCGAGTTCCGGGATGAGCTGCTGCGGCAGCGTGTCGCCCATCGTCACGCCACGCAGCACCTTCCCGGTCAGGATCCCCTGAATATCCACCGGGATCTCCGTGCCGGGAGGGGGTGCACCGCACACGAGCACCGTGCCGCGGATGGCGGCGGCATCCAGCGCGCCTCGAGCCACACGGGGGTTCGCGGTCGTGTCGAAGCTCAGGTCGATACCGTGCCCGCCGGTGATCTCGGCGAGGCGGGCCGCGACGTCCTCGGTGCCGGCGTTGATCGTGTGGGTCGCGCCGAGCCGCCGGGCGAGCGCGAGTCGCTCGTCGACGAGGTCGATCGCGACGAGCGCGGCGGGTTCGCGGTGCACCGCCGCCATGATCGCCGACAGCCCGACCGCGCCGGAGCCGTAGACGGCGACCGTGTCGGCGGGGGTCGGATCCAGCACGTTCCACATCGACCCGAAGCCGGTCAGGATGCCGCAGCCGAGCGGTGCGAGCACGGTGAGGTCGGCGTCCGCATCCACCGCGACGAGGGAGCGTTCGTCGGCGATCGCGTACGTCCCGAACGAGGACTGCCCGAAGAAGTGGCCGGCCACCGGGACGCCGTCGTGGGTGATGGTGCCCGAGTCGTCGGGGCGCATCATGCCGAAGAGGTTCCGCACCTGCCAGGTCTCGCAGTAGGCGGGATGCCCGCCCGCGCATCCGCTGCACGCTCCGCACGAGGTGAAGCTCAGCAGCACCTTGTCGCCGGGTGCCACGGAGCCCACACCCGCCCCGACCTGTTCGACGACGCCCGCGCCCTCGTGCCCGATGACGCCGGGCGAGGGGAACGGGATGCCGCCGGCGATCACGCCGAGATCCGTATGGCACAACCCCGTCGCGACGAGCCGCACGAGTACCTCGCCGTGGCCCGGTGCCCCGTACTCCACATCCTCGACGCGCAGCGCGCCATCCTGGAGAACAGCCGCGCGGCCCGCGGTCACGCCGATGCTCCCGTCTCGAGGTTGAAGACGATCGAATGGGTGCGCTGGTACGAGGCCATCGCCTCGGGTCCGTTCTCGCGCCCCCAGCCGGAGGCCTTGACGCCGCCGAACGGTACGGAGGGATCGAGCAGCGCCCAGCCGTTGACCCACGTGATGCCCGCATCCAGGCGCGCGGCCACGCGGTGCGCCTTGGCGAGGTCGGCGGTCTGGATGCCGGAGGCCAGGCCGTACGGCGTCGAGTTGGCGAGGACGATGGCTTCATCCTCGGTGTCGAAGGGCTGGACGGTCAGGACGGGGCCGAAGACCTCCTCGGCCACGACCTCCGCGTCGTTCGGTACGTCGGCGATCACGGTCGGGCGGTAGAAGAAGCCGCCGCCGAGATCGGCGCGCTCGCCGCCCGTGACGATGCGCGCTCCCGCCCGGCGAGCGCGCTCCACCATCGCCGCCACCTTCTCGAGCTGGGTGGCGCTGGTGAGCGGACCGATGACGGTCCCCTCATCCGTCGGGTCGCCGAACGGCACATGGGGAAGAGCATCGGCGAGGATGCCCAGCACCGTGTCGTAGAGCGGGCGCTGAACGAGGAGCCTCGGGCCCGCCATGCAGAACTGTCCGGAGTTGAACACGAATGCCGAGATCACCGTGTTGATCGCGCTGTTCAGGTCCGCATCGGCGAACAGGATGTTGGCCGCGTTGCCGCCGAGCTCGGCCGTGAACGGCTTCAGCGTGCGCCCGGCGATCGCCGCCGCGTGGGCGCCGATCTCGGTGGATCCGGTGAAGGCGACTTTGTCGACCTCCGGGTGGCCGACCAAGTGGTCGCCGAGGGATGCGCCGGGACCCGTGACGACGTTGAAGACGCCGTCCGGCACGCCCGCCTCCTGCAGGATGTCGGCGATCATGAGGGCGGAGAGGGGGGTGTCGCTCGCGGGCTTGTGGACGATCGTGTTGCCGGCGATCAGGGCGGGAGCGATCTTGGAGCTGGAGAGGATGAGAGGGAAGTTGAACGGCGTGATGGCCGCGACCACTCCGATCGGCTCCCGCTTCACATAGGCGTGGGTGTTGCCGGTCGTCTCTCGTACGTCGCCGTCGAGATGGTGGCCGAGGCTCGCGTAGAACTCGTAGAGTTCCGCGGCGTTGTTGACGTCGATGATGCGCGCGAACGTGATGGGCTTACCGACATCCAGGCTCTCCGCCTGCGCGAGCTCCTCCGTTCGCTCGCGCATGAGCGCGTACGCGCGCTGCAGGATGCGGGCGCGTTCCCGACTCGACAGACGGGACCAGACGCCGGAATCGAAAGCGGCCCGCGCAGCGCCGACCGCGTCATCGACGTCGGCGGTGGTGGCCCGAGCGACTTCGCCCACCTTGCGGCCGGTGGCGGGGGAGACGACATCCATGACGGCGCCGTCGGAGGCGTCGCGCCAGACGCCGCCGATGAACAGCTGCCCCCGTGTGCGCTCGCCGGTGCCGGCGACGGTGGATGCGGGATGGGTGAGGGTCATGAGGTGCTCCTTCGGTGGGTGAGGTCAGGCACGTGCGTCGACGAAGCCCGGCGAGTCCTCCGGGGGGAGCGCACACGGGTTCTGGCTCATGTTCCGGTCTTCCTTGATCCGGGGAGTCGGCGCGCGGCGACGGCTCCGTGACGACGATGTCTGACGCTCAGTGTCGATCGGCGCTCGGAGTCGCGGTATCCGTAGAACTACGTAACCTCGCCCGTGACCGCCGCCCGGGTGGACTCGAACCACGCCGCGATCTGCGCACGGGAGCCGAAGCCGAGCTTGGTGAGGATGCGCTGCACGTGCGTATCGACGGTACGCACCGACAGCACGAGTCGATCGGCGATCTCGCGATTGCTGAGCCCCTCGTGGATGCCGGCGGCGACCTCTCGCTCCCGCTCGCTGAGTCCGCCCGCAGCGCCGCGGGCGGATGCCGCGAACGACACCGCCTCCGCCGGGGTCAGGCGCTCCCCGACGGCGGCGGCGCGCTCGAACGCGCGGCCGCCGAGGCGTGCGCGCACCTGGGCGACGCATCGCTCGTGGTGGGCCGCCATCTGCGGGCCGTGCACCGCGATGTCGGAGCCGACGCGGCGCCAGCGGCTGCGGGCCGCCCCGAGCAGCACGGCGGAGCGCTCGGTGGGCGAGCGTGCCGCGTCGATCCAGCTCAGCAACTCGAGCACGAGGCAGTCCCCGACCGGATCATCGATGCCGTCCTCCGCCCGCAGCGACTGCCGCGCCTGCGCCTCCGCGAGATCGAGCTCACCGTCGCAGAAAGCCGCCAGCGCCAGAGACCACAGCGCGAGTGAGCGCATCCACATCTCGCCGATCGCCTCGCTGTGTCGCACGGCCGCCTCGGCCGAGGTTCCCGCACCTCGCTCGCCGAGGTGGCTTCGTGCCGTCGTGAGCTGGAACTGTGCGAGCAGCGCCTCCTCGGCCAGACCCGCGCCGAGGGCGTCGCCGATCGAGCGCTCGAAGTCGATCACGGCCGCCGCCGGATCTCCCGAGAACAGGGCGTGGGTCCCACGCCACCGCTGGAACTCGACCGTGAACACGCCGCGGTCCGGTTCTGGAACGGACGCAAGCAGTGCCTCGGCGGCGCGGAGATGGATGTCGGCCTCGTCCAGATCTCCCTGCAGCAGGCACAGCCATGCCGCCGTGATGGAGCCCCGCATCCGCGGCACCGCGCCGGCGCCGGGCAGCGCCAGCACACGCGTCGCCCACGCGCGCCCCTCGGGCAGGAACCCTCCGACGCCCCAGTGGTAGCGCAGCGCGGCGAACAGCGCGAGCGCCGTGTCCGCCCCCACCGTCGTCGCGGTGCTGAGCGCCGCGTGCAGCTCGGCCCGGTCGGCGCGCTGGGCCGCGATGATGCGCGATTGGTCGGGGCCGTACCACCGTGCGTCGGCGGCGTCGGCGAGGCGGCGGTAGTGGGCCAGATGGCGGTGCAGCAGAAGCGGCCACACGCCGTTCTCTTCCGCGCGCTGGCGTCCGTAGGCGCGGATGGTCTCGAGCATGCGGAAGCGCCCGCTCTCGCGGTCGGCCTCGATGACCGATTGCGTGACCAGATCGTCGACCACATCCACGATCGCAGCTTCGGTGAGCTCCGCCACCGATGCCGCGGCCGCGAGATCGAAGGGGCCCCGGAAGACACTCAGGGCCTCCCACGCCCGGCGCTGCTCGGGCGTGCACAGTTCATAGCTCCAGTCGACGACCGCTCCGAGCGTGCGCTGACGAGCGACGGCGGAGCGGGAGGCGGCCCGCAGCAGTGTGAAGCGCGACGACAGGCGTCCGTTGAGCTCGGACAGCGGCAGCGAGCGCAACCGGGTCGCCGCCAGTTCGATCGCGAGCGGCAACCCGTCGAGCGCGCGGCAGAGCTCCTCCGCCACCGGGTGCTCCTGCTCGGACAGGGCGAAAGATGCATCCGCGGCGCGCGCACGCGCCAGCAGCAGGGCGAGGGCGTCGGAAGGGTGAGAGGCGTCGTCGGTGAGCGACAGCGGTGGCACGGCGAAGACCCGCTCGCCGTCGACGTCGAGCCGGCGCCGGCTCGTCGCGAGGATGGTCAGTCGCGCAACCGCATCCAGGAGTTCGTCGGCGAACGCCGCCACCGCGTCGATGAGGTGCTCGCAATTGTCGAGCACGACCAGAGACGGCGTGTCGGAGAGGACGTCTGCGAGGAAGTCGAGCGGGTCGCGGGCGGAGTGCTCACCGAGGGGTAGAGCCCGCGCGACGGCGAGGGGAACGCGCCGCGCATCCTGGAGACTGTCGAATCCGACGAACCAGGTGGTCACCCCGGCTGCGGCGGCGAACTCGTTGGCTGCCCGCGCCGCCAGACGCGTCTTCCCGACGCCGCCCACGCCCGTGAGCGTCACCAGACGGCCAGTGCGCAGCAGCGTGCCGATCGTGTCGAGCTCGACTCTGCGGCCCACGAACTCGCTGCGCGGCTCGGCGATCATCCAGACCCCTTCGTCTGCACCGATTATGCATCCCGCTGAATGGAGCGGGCTCGGGAAAACATGAACTGACGACCGACACGGATTCAACGAAACGCAAACGGGCGTCACGATTCTCTTGACTTTCACCCGCTGAACCCCGCACCATGAGGGGGTCAGCACGCTGCGGTGCCGACGCGTCGGGGGCTCGAGGTGCTGACTCCGCGTGACGGATGCTTCGCGTTGGCGTCCTGCTTACCCGTCACTGAGAGGCACTTCGATGAAGAAGACCCTTGCCGCCGTCGCTCTCGCAGCCGTGGCCGCTCTGACCCTGTCCGGTTGCACTGATTCCGCCGCGCCCGCCACGTCCCCCTCGGGCGACTCCACCGCAGGAGGGGGCGAGATGCGCCAGGTGCGCGTCGCAGCTCTCCCCATCGCCGAGACGGGCGCCCTGTGGGCGGCCATCGACGCGGGCATCTTCGAAGACCACGGCCTCGACGTCGAGGTCGTCCCCGCCCAGGGCGGCGCGCAGGCGATCCCCGCGCTGCTCAGCGGCGACATCGACTTCGCGATCGGGCAGCCCATGGGCCCGATCCGCGCCGCTCTGCAGGATCTCGGCGTCGTGATCTTCAGCAACTACGCCTCCAGCCACGCCGACGGCGCAGACGTCAACTCCGTCGTCGCCCTCGGCGACTCGGGCATCACGAGCCCTGCCGATCTCGCCGGCAAGCGCGTCTCGGTGAACAGCATCGGCGCCGCCGGTGACCTCACCATCCGCAAGGCCGTCGACGACGCCGGCGGCGACTCGTCCACCATCCAGTTCGTCGAGGTCGCCTTCCCGGACGTGAAGGCTCAGCTCGAAGCGGGCAACATCGATGCCGGCTGGGTGCCCGACCCCTTCCGCGGGCTCATCGTCTCCGGCGGTGGCGTCGACGTCGTCTCGCCCTACCAGGCCACCATCCCCGGACTGACGGTGCTGACCAACTTCACCACGCAGGAGAAGATCGACGCCGACCCGCAGCTCGTCGCCGACTACGCGGCGGCGATGGCCGAGGCGCAGCAGTACGCGACCGACAACGAGGACGCCGTGCGCGCCGCGATCGTAAAGAACCTCGAGATCCCGGAGGCCGCAGCGGCCAGCATCACCCTGCCGAACTTCACCTCCGACCTCGGCGACGCCGGCATCGAGAAGCTCGCAGCCCTCGCTGTGCAGTACAAGTACATCGACGCAGAGCCCGACTTCACGAAGCTGATCCAGCCGCAGTGATCCCGAGCGGGGGATGCGGCACGCGCCGCATCCCCCGCATCCCCTCCGGAAGGCCCCCCATGACCCTCGCTCCGCCTGCGCCGGTGCACACGTCGACGGTCGTCGTACCGCGTCGTCGACGCCGACGCTCGTTCCGGGCTCCGCTGCTCGGACTGCTCGGTGTCGTCATGTTCCTCGGCGCCTGGCAGCTCGTCTCCGCTGCCGGGCTCATCAACCCCTCGCAGCTGCCCTCGGCGGTCGACACCTTCACGCGCCTCGGCACGATGGCGGGCGACCTCGAGTTCTGGCGCAACGTCGGGCGCACTCTGACCGCATGGGCGATCGGTCTCGCGATCGCCTCAGTCCTCGGCATCCTCCTGGGCGGGCTCATCGGTCTCGTCCCGATGCTGCGGCGGGGAACCAACACCACGGTGGAGTTCTTGCGCCCCATCCCCTCGGTCGCCCTCATCCCGCTGGCGATCCTGACCTACGGCATCCAGATCCCGGCCGCGCTCGTGATCATCGTGTATGCCTGCTTCTGGCAGGTCTTCGTGCAGGTGCTCTACGGCGTCGCCGACATCGACACGGTCGCCCGCGACACCGCGCGCAGCTACGGCCTCACGCGCGCCGCGCAGCTGCGCTCGCTCGTGCTGCCCACCGCGCTCCCCTACATCTTCACCGGGCTGCGGCTCGCCGCATCCGTCGCCCTCATCCTGGCCATCACCGCCGAGATGACGATCAGCAACCCGGGTCTCGGTCAGGTGATCATCAAGGCGGCCAGCAACGGCAACATCGCCACGGTCTACGCCGTCGTGATCGTGACGGGTCTGCTCGGCCTCATCATCAATCTCGTCTTCCGTGTGCTCGAGCGCCGCGCGCTCGCCTGGCACCAGTCGGTGCGAGGGGAGGAAGTGCTGTGACTCTGTACACGAGCACCGTCCGCACGCCGCCGCGCGCGCCGCGCGTCTGGGCGCGGCTGGCCACGAGCACGGCGTACGCGCTCGCCCTCCCGATCGTCCTGCTGATCATCTGGGGAGTGTGGGGCACCGTGGCTCCGGGCAAGTTCTTCCCCGCGCCGGGGCGGATCGCCGAGGCCTTCGTCAAGACCTGGGTCGGGCCGGCGTTCCTCACGGACGTGGTGCCGAGCCTGACGCGCCTGGCCCTCGCGATCGTGCTGGCGATCGTGATCGGCGTCGCCGTCGGAACCCTCATCGGCCTCACGCGGTGGCTGCGCGAGCTGGCCGAGCCGATGCTGGAGTTCTTCCGCGCGATCCCACCGCCCGTGCTGATCCCGGTCTTCGTGGCTCTGCTGGGCGTGACCGACAACATGAAGATCGTCGTGATCGTCTTCGGATCGTTGTGGCCCGTCCTGCTGAACACCGTCGACGGCGTGCGCGGCACGGACTCGGTCATGACAGAGACGGCCAAGTCGTTCTCGCTTACTCCCGCGGAGCGTCTGTTCTCGCTGGTGCTGCCGGCGGCGAGCCCGCGCATCATGGCGGGGGTGCGTCAGACGCTGTCGGTCGCGCTGATCATGATGGTGATCTCCGAGATGTTCTTCTCCTCATCGGGCCTCGGGTTCCAGATCGCCTACTTCCAGCGCAACTACCTCATCGCGGAAATGTGGAGCGGCATCGTGCTGCTCGGCTTGGTCGGCATCGTCCTGTCGGTCATCTTCACCATCGTCGAGCGCAGGATCCTGCGCTGGTACCACGGAATCAAGGAGGTCGAGCGTGCCTGAGACGCTCCTGCAGGTCGAACACCTGAAGAAGGTCTACGAGTCCTCGACGGGCGTCGTGGAAGCGATCGGCGACATCGACTTCTCGATGCGCCGGGGCGAGCTGGTGTGCATCGTCGGCCCGTCGGGATGCGGCAAGACGACGCTGCTCAAGTGCATCTCGGGTCTGCTGCGCCCCACCGCGGGAAGCGTCGTGCTCGACGGCCAGCAGGTCACGGCGCCGCCGCCCAACATGGCACTCGTGTTCCAGGAGTACGGGCGCAGCCTGTATCCGTGGCTGACGGTGCGCGGCAACGTCGAGCTGCCGCTGAAGCACAAGAAGCTCTCGAAGAGCGAGCGCAACGCGCTCATCGACGACGCGCTGCTCGCTGTCGGTCTCGACCACGCCGCCGACAGCTACCCGTGGCAGCTGTCCGGCGGCATGCAGCAGCGCGTCGCGATCGCGCGCGCCGTCGCCTACCAGCCCGAGGTGCTCATCATGGACGAGCCGTTCGCGGCCGTCGATGCGCAGACGCGCGCCGACCTGGAGGACCTCGTGCGGCGCCTGCACCTGGAGCGCGGCATGTCGATCCTGTTCGTGACCCACGACATCGACGAGTCGGTCTACCTCGGCGAGCGCGTCGTCGTGCTCTCGAAGTCGCCGACATGGGTGCAGGAGGATCTCGTGATCGACCTCGCGCCCGAGCGCGACCAGATCACGACGCGCGCGCTGCCACGCTTCACCGAGCTGCGCACGCACGTGTACGAGCAGATCCAGCGTGCCAAGCGCGGCGAGGCCGTCCGTCCGGCCGCATGATATGTCGGTGACATCGGTGCAATCCCTCTCGCGGGAGGTCGAAGCGACCCAGCGTGCGCCGCAGCGCCTGCTGCTCGCCCTGCTGGGCGAACTCCTCGAGCGCGGGATCTCCCGACCCGTGCGCGCGAGCTTCTATCTCGACGTACTCGAGAGCGCGGGGGTCGCGGCTCCGACCACGCGGGCGGCCCTGGACCGGATGGCCGTGACCGGGCTGCTCTCCCGCGCGCGGGTCGGTCGGGGCGTCGAGTTCGCCCTCACGGATCAGGGGCGTGCGGTGCTGGAAGAGGCGTCCGAGCGCGTGCACTCGCCGCATCCGTTCGATCCGGTCGGCAGCGGATGGACGCTCGTGACCTTCACGGTGCCGGAGGACCAGCGCACGCTCCGCCACCGCCTGCGCGCCGCGCTCGCGTGGGAGGGGTTCGCCGCGGTGCGCGACGGACTGTGGATCGCCCCGGGAGAGGTCGATCTGGTCGCGGCCCTCGGTGGCCTCAAGGAGGAGCTGCCGGCCGGCGCGGTGATGGCGTTCCGCGCGCGGGACCTCGCCGCGTTCCCGGTGGCGGATGCCGCACGCACCGCGTGGGATCTTGCCCGCATCCGTGCCGCGCACGAGCGCTTCGCCATGGAGTGGAACACGGCCGAGACGATCGAGGCCCCGCCGCTGGCGGCGCTGACGATGCTCGTCGCCGACTGGCTGGAGCTGCTGCGCAGCGACCCGCGCCTGCCGTTCGACTACCTCGGTGAGGACTGGCCCGCCCAGCGCACCACGGAGATCTACCGCGCCCGCCGGGCCGCCTGGTCGGCGGCCGCCGCGGACGCGCTGACCGCCGCCCTCCCCGGCCACTGACGCCCGGCGTCGGTGCGGGCCGCGGGTCTGCCGGTCTGCAGCACAGCTCAGCCAGGACGGCCCGGGTCGGTGCGTGGTGCTGTCGACGGGGCTGGTTCTGGCTGAGTTGTGCCCGAACTCCTGCAGACCGCGGCCGGCTCGGGGTTCATCGGGGGTCGGTGGTCGGTTCTGCAGGAGTTTGGGTCGGGTGTGCGGTGGGCACAACGGGTCTGTGGCACGGCTCAGTCGGAACCGGTCGGGGCGGGATGGGGTGCTGTCGGTGGTGTCGGTTCTGGCTGCGTCTTGCCGGAACTCCTGCAGGGCCTGCCAGGTGGTGGGTTGCCCGGGTGCTGGTGGCCGGTTTTGCAGGAGTTGGGGCGCGGAGTGCGCCGTCGGATGCGGGAGAAGTGACACCATTGCGGCACCGGCATCCGCCCGGCTGTCGAACCAGGGGGCTTCTCGTGTGGTCGGAGAACTCGAAGATCGCCGCGATGATCGTTGTCCTTGTGCACAGCCTCACTCTCTGGGTACTGGTTCCGGTGGGCTTCGTCGCGTGGCTGGTCTTCGTTCCCTTCACGTTCCCGCGTCCCATTCGGCTGGGGGCGTTCTTGGGGTGGCTGGTCTTCAATGAGGGCGTCTTCTTTCAAAGGGTCCTGTTTCGTCCGTTGTTCAGGTCACCGCTGAGGTGGCTCGGACCGCGGGAGATGCGTGACGGGAAGCACCGCATCAGCTCTCATGATCTGTTCCTGATTCCACCGTTCTGAGGGCCGGCATCCGGCGCGCATCAGACGAATGCCCCGCCCGCCGCGTGAGTCCGGGGGCGGCCGGGCCGCGGGTCTGCTGCACAGCGCAGGCGGAGTCGGCCGGGTCGGTGCCCTGTGTTGCGGGTGGTGTCCGATGCGGCTGAGCCGCGCCCGAGGACAGTAGCCTGACCATGCGGGAGGAGGAGTGATGAGCGAGTCCGAGATCACGGTGACGCCACTGAACGCGCAGGTCGTGCTGTTCGCCTCGGAGGGTGCGGAGTTTCCGGAGTGGGTGACGGGTGAGGAGCCGGCCGTTGCAACCGACTCCGCGATCATGGTGGCGACTCGAGAGGACCTCGCCGGAGACGTCACAGTGCGTGTACTGGTCGACGAGGTGGCACCACAGGGCGAGAAGGTGTTCGAGCGCACTCTGTCCCTGCCGACGAGGTCGGTGCGTTTCGGAAGCTTCCTCTCGGGCGAGCTCGCCGAGATCCAGCTGCCGGATGCGGGGGCGTACGCCGCACAGGTCTATGTCGACGACCCGGCCGCAGCGTCGGCCGTGCTCGTGCTTCTAGATCGGCGCGAGGGCTGAGCAGACCCCCTGGTCACCTCGCCGATGGCGGGTTACCGTGGAACATGGCGCTCTATCGCTGGCGGCGGGCGCTCATCGCCGCGATCGTCCTCGGCGGCTTCGGCCTGTACTGGGCATCCATCGCCTTCGCGTGGCGGATCCCGCTGTGGGCGGTGATCCTCGGCGCGGTCCTTGCTCTGGGCGCGGTGTCACTCCTCTCGCTCCGACCCCGCCGTAGGAAGAAGGTCGAGAGCGAGGCTCTCTACGCATCCGACCCCTACAGCGACGCGTACCTGGGTCGCACCGCCCCGACGCACCCGCATCGCGACACGAAGCCCACGTCGCAGATCGGAGGCGCACTGCCCGTCGATCCGCTGGCAGACGCGATCGACCAGGAGCCTGGGCGAGAGCAGCGCTGAGTCCGAGCCGTCAGGGCGTCGCGCCGGGTGCCTGCCATGCGGTCACGGCGACGGCGGTACCGGCGACCACGTCGAGCTCGACCGGCCAGGAGCCGCGCGTCTCTCCCGCGACGACCGCCGCCCACAGCGTGCGCGCGATGGTTGCGCCGTGGGTGGACTGGGCATCCCAGCCGAGGTAGGCGACCGCGGAGGAACCCGCCGGAACGACGACGGATGCGGGGCCCGGATCGGTCGCCATGAAGGAACCGCCGTGCTCGATCGTGGTGTCGAGCAGATGACCGTTCTGGTCGCCGAACGCGATGTCGGGATACCCCTTGATCGTGCACGGCGCATCGGAGAAGTTCATGAGCTCGAGGCGGAGCCCGCGGTGCCCGGTCGCCGCGTCGGGCTCGCCCTTCAGAATCATCGCGCGATCCGGAGTGCAGCCGTCCGCGCCCGTCACCCCGGCGCCCGCGGCGCGCTCCGGAACCGGGTCGCCCTCCGCCTGTGGGTCGGGCGGAATCGAACCGTCCGCCGGAGCCGGCTCCGCGGCGGCCTGGTCGGCCCGCACCTGGGCCTGCGACGCCTCGTCGCCCAGCGTCTGCGTCGCGACGAGCAGGATGAGTGCCGCGACTGCAGCTGCCACGGCCAGTACCATGCGACGGCGCGACGGGCCCTGCGCTGCCGCGCCGACGGCATCCCGTCGCGACAGGTGGGACGTGAGCAGTGCCGGCAACCACCCGTAGAGCAGTCCCCAGTACGCACCGATCGCGGCTCGGCTCCCGAGATCCACGGCCCACAGGGCCCACCCGTGGGTGAAGAGGGTGCCGAAGACGAGCTGCGCGTCGATCGTCATTCCGGTGACGGCGCCGGCGCTGACGACGGCGAGCCAAGTCGCGGCGAACGACCCGTGGCGCACGACGTGCAGGATCGCCGCGACGCACGCGGCGACGGCGACGGCGGCGATGAGAGGGGAGAGCAGGGACCACGGGGCGGGCCACGACCAGACATACGGGCTCGGCGTCGGCAGCACCGCCTGCTGCACGCGCTGCAACGGCGTGAGCGACGCCGCCGCTGCCAGCCCGACGACGAGCAACCACAGGACGCCGGCAGCGCCGCCTACCAGCCAGATCCTGTGCGATGACCGCATCCGTCCTCCCCCTCGGTCGCGGCGCGACCCCCTCACGGAGCCTAGACCGACGAGCTCGGCGTCCACTCCGCACTGTTCACGGCGCGCTCCCACTGCTCGCGCGGGCCGTCCGTCTCGCGGGCGGAGCCGGTGAGCCAGATCGTGGAGTCCGGACCCCAGCCGGCGATGACCGAGGCGTACTCCTCATCGATCGGGATGAGAGTGGTCGCCGCGGACAGATACCCCAGTGCCGTCAGGTGCACCGCATCCCAGCGCTGAGCGACGCGCTCCCAATCGGGGATGAGCCAGCGCCCGTCGCGGTCGGTCACGCGGAACCAGTCGTGCCGTCGCGAGGCGGTGACCTCCATCGGGTACTCGCGACACAGCCGCGCCCAATCCTCCGCAGAGCGGATCTCGAGGACCTCGCCGCGGCCGGCGACGGGGATGACGGTGGCGACCGTCCACCCCATCGGGTCCTCGACCATGTCGAGCGCGGCGAGCGGAGTCCCTCGGCTCGAGAGCAGCTGTTGCGGCACCGACCACCACGTGCCCGACCAGTTCGCGCGCGGATCGGTCGGGCGCTCCCGCGAAGATCGCCGCTCGTCCTCGCGTTGCTCCATCGTCCACCGCTCGAGGATCTCGGCGGCGTGCGGTGCGATCGGCGCGCTCTCCGACGCCTGGCACCACTGCACCGTCCATTGGCGTACCGCGGCGGATGCGGTCAGCTCCGGCATCAGTGCGACCAGGCGTCTCGCCACGGTGGTCAGCGATGTACGCACGGAGGGCAGCGCCGCGACGACGTCGGTGCCGTCGGGCTCCTGCCAGTAGCGCGCGATGTCCACCGACGCGGCCAGCGCCGCCCGCGCGATCGCGGGGGTCACGGCGGTCACGTCGGCGCTCTCGATCGCATCGGCCACGTCGAGGTCGGTGAACGACGGATCCTCGGTCTCGTCGCTCCCGAAACGCAGCAGCGTCCCCGGATGCGGATCCCGCTCGCGAGCGAGCCAGAACACCTCGCTCGCGACCGACTCATCGACGCCGGTCATGCAGTTCAGGCACCATCGTCGACCCCGCGGGCCGCGGAGCAGCTCGTCGTGCACGTCCATGATGAAGCCAGCTTGCCCCACGCAGCGGTCGGGTGCTCAGCTCTGCGCGGCGCGGATGTGCTCGGCGATGCGCAGGTAGTTCTCCCGGGCGAGAGCGTCGTCGCCGCCGTCGTAACCGTGGTCGGCGCCCTGGACCTGCCAGAACTGCGCCAGCGCCCCCACGTGTTCGAGCCGCCGGGCGTAGCGCTCGTCCTCGTCGCGCAGGATGTCGTCGGATGCGGCGATGACGACGGCCGGGGCGATGCCCGTGAGATCGGCGGTGTCGGACGCGCTCGCCGGCGAGACGAGCGGATCAGCACGCGCTCGAGGATCGGGCACGTAGGAGCTGTCGAAGACCTCGGACATCCAGGGTCGCAGGAGGGGCTTCGCGAGGGGCGAGTGCTTCTCGGCCGCGGGGACGGTGAGATCGAGTGGCGGGTAGTGCAGCACCTGGAGACGGATGCGCGGACCGCCCGCATCCAGCACCTGCCGTGCGACCGCGGCGGCGATCGCTCCGCCCGCGCTCTGCCCGCCGACGGTGAGCCGTGTGGCGTCCCATCCCTGCGCGTCGGCGTTGTCGATCGCCCACTGCACGACTCGCATCGCCTGGTGGACCGCGGTCGGGAACGGATGCTGGGGCGCGACCGCGTAGTCGACGTCGATCACCACGACGCCCGCCCGGCTCGCGATCGCGCGGCAGAGCGCGTCGTCGCCGTGCAGCTGGCCCAGGATGTAACCGCCCCCGTGGAAGTTCACGTGCACGCCGGGGCTGGCCGCCGCATCCGCCGCGCGATAGATCACGGCGGGCGCGGGCGGGTCGGCAGGGATGATGAGCTCACGCCGGTCGGCCGCGAACTCCGGAAGTCGCTCGCGCGGGTCGACTCCGCCCGCCTGCGCCGCCATCATGCGCGGCATCGCCTTCTGCAGCCGACGCGCGACGAATCGTGCGACGGCGGGACGCGACAGGAGCGACACGATCAGTGCCGCCGGCCGAACAGCTCGCGCAGCGCGGCCTTGCGGACCTTGCCGGACGCGGTGCGCGGAAGATCTTCGACGACCACCACGTTCTTCGGCAGCTTGTACCGGGCGAGCACGCCGTCGAGCTGGGTGCGCACGGACTCGGTCGTGACCTCAGCGCCCTCCTTGACGGTCACCACGGCCCACGGGACTTCACCCCACCGCTCGTCGGGAACCCCGATCACGGCGACCCCGGAGATCCCGCGGATGTCGTTGATGAGGTTCTCGACCTCGGCGGGATAGATGTTCTCTCCGCCGGAGATGATCATGTCCTTCAGTCGGTCGGAGATGAAGAGGTAGCCGTCCTCATCCAGGTAGCCGAGGTCGCCGGAGCGGAACCAGCCGTTCTCGCGGAACGACGCCGCGGTCTCGTTCGGGAGTCCGTGGTACCCCGGGAACACATTGGGCCCCGCGATCTCGATCTCTCCCACGACGCCGGGGGGTACGGCATTGCCCGCGTCGTCGGTCACGCGCACGTCGGTGAAGAAGTGCGGCAGGCCGACGCTGCCTTGCTTCGCGCGGGTCATCGCCGGCGCCAGGGAGGTGGCGCCGGGGGAGGTCTCGGTCATCCCGTACCCCTGCGAGAACGAGAGGCCGCGCGCCTCGAAGGCGTTGAGGATGCGGGTGGGCACCGCCGAGCCGCCGCACGTCAGCTTCTGAAGGCTCGACAGATCCGTCGTGGGCCAATCGGCGTGATCGGCCATGAGCTGATACGTGGTGGGCACGCCGCTGAGCATCGTGATGCGGTGGCGTTCGATCAGCATCAGGGCACGACCGGCGTCGAACCCCTTCTCCAGCACGAGGGTCGCGCCCTTGAGGACGACCGGCAGCGCGCCCATGCCGAGCGAGGCCACATGGAACAGCGGTGAGATCATCAGCGCGATGTCGGTCGAGACCACGTCGTAGTCGACGATGCAGTTCAGCGCGACCCAGGTGAGGTTGCCGTGGGTGAGTACGGCGCCCTTCGATCGGCCGGTCGTGCCGGAGGTGTAGACGATCGCGGCCGGGTCTTCATGCGTGACCTCCGTCGTGCCGACGGAGGCGCCGTCGGCATCGCGTACCAGCGCGGCGAGACCCGGATGGTGCGAGATCCCCTCACCGGTCAGGATGACCTCGCCGATGGATGCGGCCTCGATCCCCGGGATGATGCGCTCTGCGAACTCCGGGTCATGAATGAGCACCCGGGCGCCGGAGTCGGTCAGCACGTGCTGGATCTCGGGTGCCGCCAGCCGCGTGTTGACCGGCACGAACACGGCGCCGAGCCGGGCGCACGCGAAGAGCACCTGCAGGAACGCCGGGCTGTTCTCGCCGAGGTAGGCCACCGCATCCGCCTTGCCGATGCCGCGCTCGCGCAGCACGGCCGCCGTGCGATCGACAGCGTCGGCGAACTCGCCGTACGACAGCGTGTCGCCGCCGTCGACGATGATCGCGGGCTTACCGGGGCTCTTCAGTCGTCTCTTGGTGATCCAGGATCCCAGTCCGTGATCATGCATCGTTGCATCCTCGTGATGGTGGGTTCGGGGCAGAGCCCCGTGGGGAGGGGTCAGGCGTAGAAGCGGTACAGCCCGCGAGCGACGACGGCGGGCTTGGCGGCGCCGTCGATCTCGATCGTCTGGTCGACGGCGAACTGGTATCCGCCGGGCACCTCGGTGACCTCGGCGATGACGGCACCGCCGCGGATGCGGGCGCCCACGGCGACGGGCGAGACGAAGCGCACCTTGTCGAGGCCGTAGTTCACCTTGGTGCTGACGCCCTCGAGATCGAACAGCTCGGACCAGAACTTCACGGTCAGCGAGAGCGACAGGAAGCCGTGCGCGATCGGACCGCCGAAGGGACCCCCCTCGGCGCGCTCCGGGTCGACGTGGATCCACTGGTGGTCGTCGGTCGCGTCCGCGAAGAGGTTCACCCGATCCTGGGTGACCTCGAGCCAGTCGGTGAAGCCGAGGTCGGTGCCCGCGAGGGACGCGGCGTCGGCGTAGGCGGCGGTCGTGGTCATGGTGGGTTCCTTTCGGTGGATGTTCAGACGAAGGCGGACGAGCCGGTGAGCCCGCGCCCGACGATCAGGGCGGTCATCTCGTGCGTGCCCTCGTAGGAGTAGACGGCCTCCGCGTCGGCGAAGAATCGTGCGGCGCCGTGCGCGAGGAGGATGCCGTTGCCGCCCTGCACCTCGCGGGCGAGCGCGACGCTCTCACGCGCGAGGCGCGCGGTCTGCATCTTGGCCAGCGCCGAGTCCTCGTCGCGCAGCACGCCCGCATCCTGCCGGGCGGACAGGCGCGTCACGATGCCGAGGGATGCGGTGAGGTTGCCGAGGATGCGGGCGAGCTTCTCCTGCACGAGCTGGAAGCCGCCCAGCGGTGAGCCGAACTGCTCGCGTTCGCGCACGTATCCGACCGCGGCGTCCAGGGCGCCGGCTTGGAGGCCCGTCGCGATCCAGGCCACATCCGAGCGCAGCGACCGCAGGATCTCGGCCACGTCGCGCCAGCTGTCGACCCGCTGGAGCCGAGCGCTCTCCTCCACGCGCACGCCCTCGAGGCGGATGTCGAAGTTCTGCATGGGCCGCAGCGACACCTTGCCCTCGATACGGGTCAGCGTGACGCCGGGCGCATCCCGGGGCACGAGGAACGCCTTGACCTCGCCGTCGTCGGCGGCGCGCGCGAACACGACGAGCACGTCGGCGGTGTCGGCGCCCCCGATCCATCGCTTCGCACCGTCGATGACCCAGCCGTCGCCCTCGCGGGTCGCGGTCGTGGCGAGACCGCCGGCGATGTCGGAGCCGTGGTCGGGTTCGGTCAGGGCGAAGACGCCCCGCAGTGCGAAGCTGCGGATGGCGTCGTCGAGCGCGGCGACCTGTTCGGGCGAACCCCCGCGCCGCACAGCGGTGCGGAACAGGCCGGACTGCGCGTTGTACGCCGTCGCCACCGACACGTCGGTGCGGGCGAGCACGAACGCACGGTAGCCGGAGAAGACGGAGGATGCGGCCTCGGCGGGTTCCACTCCGACCGGTTGCATGAGATCGAGAGGTGCGAGGGCGTCGAGGACGGCGGCGGGCAGCGTCGCGCTCTCCCACGCGGCGGGCAGCAGCGGGGCGATCCGGGTGCGCAACGTGTCATCGAGGCGTGCGAGGGCGGCGCGGGCACCCTCGCTGAGCATCGCCTCGGCGTACCCGAGCGGATCGTGGCCGAAAGGCGCTTCGCTGCGCAATCTCGGGTTCATGGGCTATCCGAGTCCGAGCAGACGCACGGCGTTGTCCTTGAGGATGCCGGGCATGACGGCGGGCTTCATGTCGATCTGCTCGACGTCGCGCAGCCACCGATCGGGAGTGAGCAGCGGAAAGTCGGAGCCGAACAGGATGCGGCTCTTCAGGAACGAGTTGGCTGCGCGTACGAGCTGCGGCGGGAAGTACTTCGGGCTCCAGCCCGAGAGGTCGATCCAGGTGTTGTGCTTGTGGGTCGCGACCGAGATCGCCTCGTCCTGCCACGGCACCGAGGGGTGGGCCATGATGATCTGCAGGTCCGGGAACCGGGCTGCGACCGTGTCGAGCAGCATCGGATTCGACAGCGCGAGGCGGAAGCCTCGACCGCCCCGCATGCCCGCGCCGATCCCCGTCTGCCCCGTGTGGAAGAGCGCCACGACACCGGCCGACTGCAGCGTCTCGTACAGCGGAAAGTACTGCTCCTCGCTCGGATCGAAGCCCTGCACCGTGGGGTGGAACTTGAAGCCGCGTACGCCGTAGTCCTCGATCAGGTGTCGCGCGCGATCGATCGCGGTCTGCCCCTGACGCGGGTCGACGGAGCCGAACGGGATGAGCACGTCGTTGTTGCGCGCCGCGCCCTCCGCGATCTCCTCGCTCGACAGTGCCGCATGTTGCAGTTCCGTCTGCGCATCCACGGTGAACACCACGGCGGCCATGGAGCGCTCGCGGTAGTAGGCCGCGACCGAGTCCAGGTCGGGGCGACCGGCATCGACGCTGAAGTACGCGGAGGCGGCCTCGGCGAGATCCTCGGGAAGCGAGGAGTGGCCGTGCGCGTCGACCTCGATGTGCACATGCACGTCGATCGCTGTGATGGCGGACAGGTCGATCGCGGGTTCGTAGCGCGTGGTCATCGGCGTTCCTCGTCGTTGGGGATGCGTGGTGCGGGGGTCCGGGCTACCCGGACCCCCGTGTCTCAGGGGCGGGGGCGCTGCAGCTCCTCCGGCAAGGCGGGGAAGCGCTCGCCGACCGACTGCAGGTTGTCGCCGACCAGGTCGGCGAACTCCGACTCCAGGGCTTCGGCGCTCCAGCCGCCCTCACGGTATGCGGTGACCACGGGCTCCGGGTGCGACCAGAGTTGGATGCGGTCGCCGCCGACGCCGATCGCCTGGCCGGAGACGTTCGCCGCAGCATCCGAGGCGAGGAAGGCGATGACGCCGGCGACGTCGTCGGAGGTTCCGAAGCCGAGGTCGTGGCGGTAGAAGGCGGGCATGGGCTCGCCCGCCTCCTCCGCCTCGACCGCTGCGGCGAAGTAGGGCAGGGTCGCCGTCATGGCGGTGGCGGCCACCGGGATCACGGCGTTGGCGGTGATGCCGGCCTTCTTGAGCTCGAGCGCCCAGGTGCGCACCATGCCGACGATTCCGGCCTTGGCGGCGGCGTAGTTGGTCTGGCCGAAGTTGCCGCGCTGCCCGGTGGGCGAGCCGATGCAGATGATGCGACCCGCGATCTCGTTCTCGCGCATGTAGGTGGCCGCCTCGCGGACGCACGTGAAGGTGCCGCGCAGGTGCACGTCGATGACGGTGTCGAAGGCCTCGTCGCTCATCTTCCAGAGCACCGTGTCGCGCAGGACCCCGGCGTTGGTGACGAGGATGTCGAGGCGGCCGTAGGTGTCGACGGCCGTGCGGACGAGCTCCTTGGCCGTCTCCGACGGGCCCACGGGAGCGACCACCGCGACAGCCTGCCCCCCCGCGCGCTCGATCGATGCGACCGCCTCGGCGGCGGTGGCCGCATCCACGTCGTTGACGACGACGCGTGCGCCCTGCCGGGCGAGCTCCTGGGCGTAGGCGAGGCCGAGGCCGCGGCCGGATCCGGTGACGATGGCGACTTTGCCGTCGAGGGACATGGGGGACTCCTTCGTTCGTGCTCTCATTGAAACGGGACTAGTTGAAATTGTCAATTATTGTTCCCCGCACCTTTTGTTAGGATCTGCCTATGGCGAAGAGCGACGCAGCTGCAGCGCAGTCGGATGCGCGCGCCCGGCTCACCGACGACGTCAGCTTTCTGCTCGCTCGCGCCAACGCGCTCTCGCTCGCCGCGGGGAATGCTGCGCTGGCGGCTCTCGGGCTGAAGGTGCGGTCGTACTCGGTGCTGGCCCTGGCCTGCGACACGGCGGCGGGCCCGTCGCAGCGGGAGCTCGCGGAGTTCCTGCGCCTCGACCCCAGTCAGGTCGTCGCCCTCGTGGACGACCTGCAGCGTCGGGGTCTCATCGAGCGGCGGCCGGACCCCGCCGACCGCCGGGCCAACGTCGTCGTCGCGACCGCCGACGGCCTGGCCCTCCACGCGCGTGCACTGGCCGCCGCCGAGGCCGCCGAGCGCGACCTGCACGGAAACCTCTCCGTCGCCGAGCGGGCGCAGCTGGCCGAGCTCCTCCGCCGCATCGCCTTTCCGTGAGCGCGGGATGCGGCTAGCCGCGTGCGAGCACGCGGTCCGGCACCCAGCCCTCGCGACCCGCGGTGTCGCGGCACCACGACCAGCCGCTCTCAGTGTCTTCGGTGAGGATCTCCACCACATCGCCCGTGCGCGCGGCAAGTTCGGTGGTGTCGTAGCCGGTGCGCACGATCCCCGCCGCGCCGTCGATGTCGATGTGCCGCGCCGGCACCCACCCGCATCCGGTCGCCGCGGTGACGAACACGAACGCGGGCCACTCGGTGTCGCGTTGGCCGACGGCCACCCGGTCTCCGGGGTGCACGATCAGCGGGGCGCGGTCGGGGATCTCGTGGTCGGCGGTCAGCTGCGCACGCATGACGTCAGCGTCGCACGTGCCGCCGACATCCGCTCAGCGGCCCTCGAGCACGTACCTTTCGCGCCCGACCGAGACGCCGACCACGCACTGTCCGACGAGCACGGCGATGTAGAGCAGCAGTGGCGCGGTCCATCCGCCGTCGAGCGCGTGGAGGGCTCCGAAGGAGATGGGTCCCGCGGCGGCGAGCAGGTATCCGACCGACTGGGACATCCCGGAGAGCGCGGAGGATGCGGCGGCGTCCCTCGCGCGCTGCGCCATCAGGGTCAGCGACATGCTGAGCGACGCCCCCGCCGACAGGCCCGAGACGAGCGCCCACGCCGTCAGGAGCTGCGGCGCGAGGATCATGCCGATCGCGGCCGCGATCGCGAGCAGGGGCAGCGCAGCGGGCACGGCCCGGCGCAGGCGCCCCTGCAGGGCGAACGCGACGGCGAACGAGCCGACGACACCGAGGATCTGGTACAGAGCGACGTCGATGCCGGCGGCCACAGGGGACTTGCCGGTCGATGCGGCGAGCGGGGCCATCCACGTCACGAGCATGTAGAACGACGCGGACTGCGCTCCCATGTATGCGGCGATCTGCCACGCGAGGCGGTCGCGCCAGATCCCCGTGCTGCGCGAGACACCCGGTGCCGAAGGGGTCGGCGTCGCGACCGGCGTGCGCCCGTGCTGCGCCCACGCCCACAGCGCGATCGTGAGCGGGAGGAGTGCGGCCGTGGCGGCCAACGCCACGCGCCACCCGGCATCCGGGTCGCCCACGGCGTGCGAGATGGGCACGACGACGGCCGAGGCGATCGCTCCCACGCCGCCGAGGAGCGCCGTGTACATGCCCATCATGACCGGCACGCGCCCCGGAAAGTCGCGCTTGATCACCGCCGGCATGATCACGTTGGCGACGGCGAGGGATGCGCCGATCAGGCCGGTTCCGAGCCACAGGTTGGCCTCCGCGCCCGGCAGTGACCGCCACGCCGTCCCCGCCCCGAGCGCGATGAGGGCGCACAGCAGCACACGCGACATCCCGAACCGGCGTGACAGGCCGTGGGTCAACGGCGAGACGATCGCCCAAGCGAGCAGGGGCACCGCGGCGAGCGAGCCGAGGGCTGCCGTCGTCGTGCCGAGATCACCCGCGATCTCCTCGAGCAGCGGTCCGACACCCGTGATCGTCGCGCGCATGTTGGCGGCGATCAGCGCCACGGCGATGAGCAGCAGCAACGCCCGTCCGCGTCGGCTTCCGCGCTCGCCGGGGGTCTGGATGCTCACGAGAACCGGACTCTACCCTGCCCGTCGGCGGCCGCAGCGCCCGCTTCCGCGCGGCGGATGTGCGCGGGGCGGTGCGACGTATGCACGGCGCGTGGTGCGGATGGGTGGCTCGTGGGGTGTGTGGGGTGGTGTGATGGGGGTCGTTCGTGCGGATGTCGCGGTACCCGGAGGGTGCGCCCGCGCGGGTCAGGCGAGGCGGGTCTCGAAGGGCCAGCCGGTGTACGCCTCGGCGAGGTAGGTGCGGCCCGCATCCGAGTCGATGATCGAACGGAGCTCGCCGAGCTGCCGCCGGCGGTCGAAGTCGGAGGCGTCGGGGGTGCGGTGGAGCATGCTGGTCATCCACCACGAGAAGTGCTGGGCCTTCCAGATCCGCCGCGACGCCGTCTCGGCGAAGGCGTCGATCGGCCGTTCGTCACCGGAGAGCAGCAGTGCGCGCAGCGCGATGTCGAGCAGCACCACGTCGGCGACCGCGAGGTTCATGCCCTTCGCACCCGTCGGCGGGACCGTGTGTGCGGCGTCGCCGATGAGCGCGACGCGGCCGCGGCGCAGCTCGCCGGCCACGAAGCTGCGGAAGCGCAGCACGTCGCGCTGGAAGATGGGTCCCTCGTTGAGTGTGGTGCCCGGGACGCGCGCCTGCAGCGCGTCCCAGATCTGCACCTCGCTCAGGACGTCCGGGTCGGCCTCGGGGTCGCACTGGAAGTACATGCGCTGCACCGTGCTGCTGCGCTGGCTGATGAGGGCGAATCCCGCATCCGAGTTGCTGTAGATGAGTTCCTCGGAGCTCGGCGGCGCCTCGCAGAGGATGCCGAACCACGCGAACGGGTATTCGCGGAACGTGCCCGCCGCGGACCCGCCGAGCGTCTGGCGGACGATCGAGCGCGAGCCGTCCGCGCCCACGACGAACTCGGCCTCGATCTCGACGCGCTGACCGTCGGCATCCTCGCCGATGACGCGAGGCCGATCGGATGCGACGTCCGCCACGGCGTCGACGCGCACCCCGAAACGCAGATCCTGGCCGGCGGCGAGCCGCGTGGCGACGAGATCCTTGAGCACTTCGTGCTGCGGGTAGAGCCAGACGCTGCGACCGGTCAGGGCGGGGAAGTCGATGCGGTGGCCCTCGCCGTCGAAGCGCAGCTCGATGCCGTCGTGCCGGTTGCCGTCGCTGAGCACGCGCGTCGATGCGCCGCTGGCGACGAGCAGATCCACGGTGCCCTGTTCGAGGATGCCGGCGCGGATGGTCGTCTCGATCTGCTCGCGCGTGCGGGAGTCGACGACGACCGACGCGATGCCGGCGTCGGCGAGCAGGTGAGAGAGCAGGAGTCCGGCGGGACCGGCGCCGACGATGGCGACACGGGTGCGGATAACGGTCATGGCGTCTCCTTCGACGACGGGCCTGTTGATGCTGCCGACCAGTGTGCCCCGCGCTCCCGCATCCGCCGCACACTATCCCGTTGAATGGGACTCGCTGGACGCTGCGCTTCTTCCGCTCGAGTTGCGTCGCATGTGCGCACCTGCGACACCTTTGCGCGGATGCGGCAGGGGAGAACTGTTGCGGATGCGAAAGAGCGTGGCGGGCGCGAGTCGGGCAACCGCCGCGCCCCGGACGCCGGCCCCGACGCCGCCCGCGGGTGTTCAGGTGCGGGTGCCGCGCAGTCCCGCCTCGATCTCTGAGGCCGCCGTCCGCAGCGGCGCGAGGGCGCGCTCTGCGTCCGCGTCGCGCGGCAGCACGACCGAGAGTGCCGCGATCACCTCGCCCTCCTCGCGCAGCGGCACGGCGACGCCCGTCGACACCGACTCGATCGAGCCCGGCGCGATCACGTACCCGTCGCGCCGGATGCCGGTGAGGATCCGGCGCAGCTCAGCCGCATCCGTCACGGTCTCGCGGGCCACGCGTCGCAGGGGAGCGTCGAGCACCCGCTCGCGAAGGGCGGCGGGTGCGTGCGCGAGCAGGACGAGCCCCGCGGACGACGCGTGCAGCGGGAGGCGGCCGGCGATGCGGGTGATGTTCGCGCCCGCATCCGGATGCGAGAGGCGCTCGACGAACAGCGCCTCGTCGGCCTCGAGCACGGCCAGCTGCGTGTGCTCGCGCACGACGTCCTGCACGGCCGACATCGCCGGAAGCGCCGCTTGCCGCAGCCGCAGCGCCGTCGAACCGCGCAGCGCCAGCTCCCACAGGTGCATGCCGATGTGGATGCGGCGTTCCTCGTCGCGCTCGAGCAGCCCCTCCGCGACGAGGTCGTCGACGATGCGGTGCGCGGTGGATGCGGGAAGCTGCGCGCGCCGGCCGATCTCCGCCGCAGTCTGCACCGTGCGGTCGGCGGTGAACGTCTCGAGCACGCGCACGATGCGTGCCGTCATCGAGTCCCCGCTCGGCGAGTTGGCCATGCCGCCACCATCTCACGCATCGTCCCCGCATCCGTGTCCCACTTTCTGCAGGTCCCCGTCGCGCATGTCCCACTTTCTGCAGGTTTGGGGGTCGATTCTTGCGGCAAGTGGGACATGCACTGCGGCAAGTGGGACATGCGCCCGCGCGGCACCCCCGCGGCTAGGGTGAGGGCATGGCGGATGGCGTGCTGCGTCGGGCGATGGCGCTCATGCGGGCGTTCGACGAAGACGCCCCCGAGCTCACCGCCGTCGGGCTCGCCGAACGCGCGGGCCTGCCCCTCTCCACGGTGCATCGCCTCCTCGCGCAGCTCATCGGCGAGGGCCTCGTCGAACGCACCTCGGCGCACACCTACGCCGTCGGAGCGCGGATGTGGGAGCTCGGTGAACTCTCGCCTCTGGCACTGCGGCTACGCGAGCAGTCGCTGCCGCACCTCGTGCGGCTGTACGAGGCGACGGGGGAGAACGTGCACCTCGCGGTGCTCGAGGCCCCGACCCCGCCGGAGGGGGTCGTGCTGTTCGCGGGCCGGATCACCGGGCGTGCCTCGGTGCCGACGCTCGGGCGAGCCGGCGGGCGACACCCGCTGCACACGACGGGGGTCGGCCGCGCACTGCTCGCCACGTGCGACGAGAGCTGGCTCGACACGTACCTCGCAGCCCCTCTCGTGCCCGAGACGCGGCACTCGATCACCGACCCCGACGTGCTGCGTGCCGACATCGTGCTCACCCGGCGCCGTGGCTACGCCGTGACCCGCGAGGAGATGACGCTGGGTAACATCTCGGTCGCCGCCGCTCTCGGCACCATCTCCGGGCTGCCGGCCACCGCGCTCGGCGTCGTCACGCACCTCGACGGCGCCGACGAGAGACGTCTCGCCCCGCTGGTCGTGCAGGCGGCGAAGGATCTGACGAAAACGCTCCGAGGATCAGATTCTCACTGAATGAGAATCACGGCGGTCGGATGCGGCTCGCCGGTGCAACCCTGGACACCCCACCCGTGTGACGTCGAAGGAGACGGTTCCATGTCCACCCCTCCGCCCCAGGCTGCGGCTCCCGAGTCGCTGTTGGCCTCGGCCGACATGCCCACGCAGTCGAAGATCAACCAGGAGATCGCCGAGGCGCACGCGGATGCCGCGCGCCGCGTGGCCGCCGGCGAGGACGTGCCCACCACGCTCTACGACTTCGCGCCGTACCGCTCGAGCCTGCTGCGCCACCCCACCAAGAACCCGCGGCTGGTCGACCCCGAGACCATCGAGCTGTTCTCGCCCGCCTACGGTCAGCGAGACGTCGCGCAGATCGAGTCCGATCTGACGCTCCAGCACCGCGGTGAGCCGCAGGGCGAGCGCATCACCGTGACGGGCCGCCTGCTCGACAGCTGGGGCCGCCCTCTGGCCAACCAGCTCGTCGAGATCTGGCAGGCCAACGCGGCCGGCCGCTACATCCACCAGCGTGATCAGCATCCGGCTCCGCTGGATCCGAACTTCACCGGCGCCGGTCGCACCATCACGGGCGACGACGGCGGCTTCACGTTCACGACGATCAAGCCCGGTCCGTACCCGTGGAAGAACCACATCAACGCCTGGCGCCCCGCCCACATCCACTTCTCGCTCTTCGGCGGCGGCTTCACGCAGCGCCTGATCACGCAGATGTACTTCCCCGGCGACCCGCTGTTCGCGCTCGACCCGATCTACAACACCATCCGCGACCAGCGCGATCGTGATCGCCTCATCGCCGCCTACGACCACGACCTCACCGTGCCCGAGTTCTCGATGGGCTACCGCTGGGACATCGTGGTCGACGGTCCGGATGCCACCTGGTTCGAGCCCGAGGGAGAGCACTGAGATGTCCGAAACCACGCGCCTTCCCGCCACCTCCGGCCAGACGGTCGGACCCTTCTTCGCTTTCGGTCTCGAATACCCCAAGATGCACGAGGTCGTCTTCCCGCACTCCAGCGGCGCGATCGTGCTGTCGGGCACGATCTACGACGGCGGCGGGGCTCCGATCCCCGACGCCGTGATCGAGATCTGGGGAGCAGACACCGACGGCACCATCTCCCGCGCGCGCGGTGCACGACGCCGCGACGACCACACCTTCACCGGCTTCGGCCGCAGCTTCACGACGGATGAGGGCGCGTACGACTTCTGGACGCGCAACCCCGGTCCGATCGACGGCAAGGCGCCGTTCTTCGCGGCCGTCGTCTTCGCTCGCGGGCTGCCGAACAAGCTGCACACCCGCATCTACCTGCCGGACGACGAGGAGCTGCTCGCGGCAGACCCGCTGCTCGCCTCGCTCGAGCCCCACGAGCGCGCTACGCTCATCGCGACGCGCACGCCTGAGGGTGATCTCACCCACGACATCCACCTGCAGGGCGAGAAGGAGACCGTTTTCCTTGCCTTCTGACGAACCCGGGGCGCCCTTCACGGATGTGGGGCTGCTCTCCCCGGTGACGGTGTCGCAGGACGCCCTCGTGGCCGATGACGCCGTGGCTGCTGCCCTCGTGACCGCCGAAGTCGCGCTCGTGCGCGCGTGGGCGGCCGTCGGTGTCGCTCCGGATGCGGTCGCCGCGGCCGCATCCGAGGAGTTCGGATGGTCCGGGGGCGGCACATTCGTCGACGCCGATTGGCTCGACACCGCGCGGCTGGCGAGCGCGGCCGTCGCGGGCGGGAATCCCGTCATCCCGCTCATCGCCCGGCTCGACGATCGCGCGTCGATCCAGGTGCGTCCCTGGCTGCACCGCGGCGCCACGAGCCAGGACATCCTCGACTCGGCACTCATGCTGGTCTCCCGGCGTGCGGGGCTGCGCCTGCTGGGTGTGCTGCGGCAGGTCGAGGCGCAGCTCTCCGGGTTCGCCGTCGTCCACCGCGACACGGTCGCCGCCGCTCGCACGCTGACACAGCATGCCGTGCCGACCACCGTCGGTGCCCGCGCCGCGGGGTGGTTGCGCGGCGTCACCCGCGCGCGTGTCCGACTCGGCGACGCCGTCGGGCAGCTTCCCGCGCAGCTGGCAGGCGCGGGCGGCACCCTCGCCTCCTTCGTCGAGATCGGCGGCACGGATGCGGCGTCCGCCCTCCCGTCCGCGTATGCCGCAGAGCTCTCGCTCGCCGCCCCCGACGCGCCGTGGCATGTCTCGCGCTGGCCCGTCACCGAGCTCGGCGATGCGCTCGTGCAGGCGATCGACGCGCTGGGCAAGCTCGCCACGGACGTCGCGACCGGCTCGCGCACCGAGATCGGCGAGCTCGCGGAGGGCGTCGGCGGCGGGTCGAGTGCAATGCCCCAGAAGCGCAACCCCACCGCCGCCGTGCTCGTGCGCTCGGCGGCGCTTCGTGCACCGCAGCTGGGGGCCACGCTGCACCTCGCGGCCGCGCTCGCCGCGGATGAACGCCCCGACGGTGCATGGCACGCGGAGTGGCCGACGCTGCGGGAGTTGCTGCGTCTCGCGCTCGGTGCCGCCGAGACGACGCGCGCGCTCGTGACCGGACTGCAGGTCGACGAAGACGCCGTCGCCCGCGTGCTCGCCGTGACCGACGGACTGCTGGTGTCGGAACGGCTGTCCCTCGTGCTCTCGCCCGTCATCGGATCCGACGAGGTGCGCCGCATCGTCGGTGCTGCGACCGCGGGCGGCGACCTCCGCGCGCTCGTGCGCGAGGCGCTCGAGGCGGCGCTGGACCGGGTGCCCGGTGCGCCGCATCCCGCCGACGACGTCGACGCCCTGCTGGATCCCGCCGCCTACACGGGACTCGCGGGCGCGCTCGTCGACCGGGCTGTCGCCGACGCGCCGGCGGATGCCGCGCGCGAGAGCATCGAAGCGCCGACGGAGGAACCTGCATGACGCAACCCGCGATCGCCCTGACCGAGCCGACCGGCCCTGCCGACGCGCCGCTGGTCGTGCTCGGCCCGTCGCTCGGCACGTCGACGATCCTGTGGGAGGACGTCGTTCCTCTCCTCGTGGACGACTACCGGGTGGTGAGCTGGGATCTTCCCGGCCACGGAGCTGCGCCTGCTCCGACCGCGCCGTTCACCGTCGCCGAGATCGCCGATGCCGTCGCCGATGCCGTCCGGTCGATCGGCGGCGACCGCATCCTCTACGCGGGTGTGTCGCTCGGCGGCGCGACCGGACTGGAACTGCTGCTGCGTCACCCGGGTCTCGTGCGCGGCGCGGCGATCGTCGCTTCCGGCGCTCAGCTCGGCGATGCGGCGAGCTGGGACGAACGGGCGGCCCAGGTACGCGCGCAGTCCACGTCATCGGTGATCATCGGCTCGGCGCAGCGCTGGTTCGCCCCGGCCTCGATCGAGCGTCGCCCTGAGCTGAGCGGGCGGCTGCTGCACGCGCTGCAGGATGCCGACGACGAGGGGTACGCCAGGTGCTGCGAGGCGCTCGCCGCCTACGACGTGCGCCCGCGGCTGGGTGAGATCGCGGCTCCCGTCCTCGCGGTCTTCGGACGCGAGGACCAGGTGGCGCCCGAGGCGAAGAGCGTCGAGATCGCCGAAGGCGTGCGCGACGGACGGGTGGCTGTGATCGAGTCCGCCGCGCACCTGCCACCCGCCGAACAGCCGGAGCAGACCGCATCCGTGCTGGGCGAGTTCTTCCGCGAGGTCGCGCGATGAGCCGGCCGAGCGGTGGGGGCCGCAGCGACGAGCAGCGATACGACGACGGGATGCGGGTGCGCCGCGAGGTGCTCGGCGACGCCCACGTCGATCGCGCCGTCGCGGGCACGGTGCCCGAGACGGCCGACTTCCAGGACCTCATCACGCGCTACGCCTGGGGCGACATCTGGTCGCGCCCGGGTCTGGCCCGTCGCGACCGCTCGATCGCGGTGTTGACGGCGCTCATCGCTCTCGGCCACCACGACGAGTTCGCGATGCACGTGCGCGCCGCGCAACGCAACGGGCTGACGCGGGACGAGATCGTCGAGGTCGTGCTTCAGTCGGCGATCTACTGCGGCGTGCCGGCGGCGAACACCGCGTTCCGCATCGTCAAGGACGTCTTCGCCGAGGAGTGATCAGTCTGCGGCGCCGGGCTGTCCCTGCCGCTGCAGGTCGGCACGGTATCGACGCGGCGACGCGCCGTAGCGACGCGTGAAGGCGCTCGAGAGGGTGGCGGGATCGGGGAAGCCCCACCGCGCGGCGATCGTGCCGATGCTCTCGCGGGCGTGGGCCGGGTCGACGAGTTCGTCGCGGATGCGCTCCAGCCGGCGCTCGCGCACGAGACTCGACACCGTCACGCCGTTGGCGGCGAACACCCGCCGCACCGCGCGGGGCGACAGCTCGTGCGCGTGGGCGATCCGACCGGCGTCGAGCTCCGCATCCTGCAGGTGCTCCTCGACCCACAGCACGAGCGAGTGGAACAGCGAGAGCACGGTCGCGGTGCCGGGTTCGCGGCCGTCGGCGAGCACCGCGTGCACAGCGGCGACGAGCGCATCGGCGACATGACCGGCGGCAGCGTCGGAAGGCTGCGAATCCGGTGACGCCAGCGCCGACATCACCGCGCGGAGCAGAGGTGTCGAGCCCAGCGGGGTGAGGTCGGCCGCGAGCAGCGTCGTGAGCTCGCCGTGGCGCAGCGCCAGGACGGAGGTCGGAATGCGCACGAGCAGGTACTCGTGCGCACCCGGGGAGCTGAGGCGGTAACCGTGGGCGCCGGTGTAGAGCACGACGTCGCCGGGCCCGAGCTCGACCGTGCGCTCGTCCTGCGAGACGCTCATCGATCCCGAGACGAGGTACCCCACCACCACGCCCTGCCATTGGCGTGACGTCTCCCACGGCGAGACCTCGACGGCCCCGCCGGCGACGAGGGCGACCTCCAACGCGCCGAGCGCGAAGCTCGCCCGCACCGAGGGCGGCTCGCCCGTCATCCCCGACACGATGATGACGTCGTCGTTGTCCCGCGCGTCCTTCTCGGCGGATGCGGGATTCAGCCACCCGTAGACGAGGTCGGACCCCTGCGGGTCCTTCGACTCCTCGTGTGGCACCATGATGTGCCCATTCTGCCGGTCGCGTCGGCTTTCAGTCGGTCACCCAGTCGGGGTGGGCGAGGAGCTCGCGGAACTCGTTGACGAGCCGCGCCGTGTGGAATCCGTCGGCGACGGCATGGTGGATCTGGACAGCGAGGGGGAGGAGCAGGCGCCCCTCACGCTCGACGTACCGGCCGAGCGTGAAGATCGGGGCCAGGTGCTGCGAGCCGCCGTCGATGTTCAGGGTGAACCCGGTGAAGGAGGTCCAGGGCAGGCTCGAGACATCGAAGCTGTTGGGCGGCGGCGCCCCCTGCGGGAAGAACTCCGTGGTTCCGGCGTGCTCGGCGATGACCCGTGCGGCGGCGTCATGGAAGGCGGCATAGTCCGCATCGAAGGGCGTCCAGACGCTCGCGAAGGTCTCGCGTTCGGCGTTGAAGATCGTGAAGGAGGGATGCGTCCGCCCCCATACGGCCGGTGCGCCGGCATCGTCCCGCGTTGTCCGGAACTCGTCGTGACGGTTCACGAGGAGGGCGAGCGCCCAGATCTGCGAGATGTAGGTGCGCCGCCCCGTCCGTCTCACGGCGGCCGCGAACTCCGTCGCGTCGACCTCGACGGTGATCGCGTACGTGCACGGCACGGTGCGGAGGTAGTGCTCGAAGTGCTGGCGGCGCGGCCACGTCTCGAGATCGATCGGTTGCGGCGCGTCCATGCATCGATCGTCTCAGCTCGTGGACCCCGTCTCCATCCTCACGGGTTGCAGACCTCGCACGACGCGGGGTCGGCGCTCGTCACGGCCCGCGGGCGTTCACGGCGCTCGGGGCACGCGGCGCAGCTGTCCACATCCGCTCGCACCCGTGAGGTGCGTGCCCCGCAGGCAGCGCAGCGGAGCCCGCGCACGACGTCGACGGGACCGAATCCCGGGGTCTCGCAGGCGGGGCATGGTGTCCGCAGGCGCGCCGCCATCACCCATCCCAGGCGCCGGAGCGTGCGTCGGCGCTCAGGGTTCATGTGCGCCCGGAGGTCGGGTTCGAGCCCCATCGGTCCGTGGCGCAGCAGCGCGAGGACATCCTCCTCGCGCTGCAGCCCTTTGTGGATCCGCCCCTCCGCGCGCACGACGACGCCCTGGTGCGGGAAGCGGACGCGCGCGAGATACCGCCGCGCCTCGTCGGCGTCTGCGACGACCTGCGCGGGTGCGACGCGCGCGTACGAGCGGATCGGATGCGGCACGCGGATGCCGCGGTCGAGGTCGACGAACATCGCGAGCTCCTCGTGTGCGACCGGCCCGAAGCCCCCGAACGCCATGGCGTACGACGCCTCGGTGGCGAGTCCGAGCGGGGTCCCGAGCTCGGCCGCCGCCGCGATCGCCTTGGCCGCCGCCGCATCGGTGGGACGGAGCGCCCTGGGCACATCTCCGGTGAACGTGCCGAGGGCGTCGGTGTCGAGGTCGACGGTGGGGCGCACCTCCGCATCCAGCCAGCGGCGGAAGGCGGGGGCGAACGCCGACTCCTTCCCGTGCAGCGTGCCGATCGCGACCGTCGTCCCGGCGTAGGGCGAGTTCGCGAACCGGGCCGCTGCCATCACGCGAAGTAGTCGGGGCGGCTGACCGCCGTCGGGGAGACGAACATCACGCCCGAGGTGCGATCGAGCAGCGGTCGGATGCCCGCGATGATGGCGTCGGCGCGCTCCTCGGCGACGACCGTGACGAGCAGGGTGAGCGCGTCGTGGTCATTGAAGAGCAGGCGCCCGCCGCGCATGCCGTGGTGGCCGAGTCCTGCGACGCCGGTGATCGCGGTGTACCCGCGGGCGCCCAGTGCCTGCATGAGCTCGACGACCTCGGTGACGTCGTCGCTCGCGACGACCACCTCGATCTTGGTCATCGGAGTCAGAGTGGAAAGGGTCATGAACGGTTCTCCTTCTTGCGGTCTTCCTCGTGCTCGGCGGGCGCGCCGAGACGGTCTTCCAGCGGCGGTTCGGGCTCGCTCTCCCACCCGTACGTCCCGAACCGCACCCAGCGGGCGGTGTCGTGCTCCCGTGCGCGGAGTGTGATCCAGCGGTTCATCACGAGGGTGCGCACCACGTCGGACGACTGCACGATCTTGTTCACCCGCGCCAGCGGCGCCTGCACGAAGACCTGCAGGCGCACGGGCTCATGCCGAGGGTCGAGTCCCACCCCGACCGACTGCCAGGGCAGACCGATCCGCAGGTCGCCGCCGTAGCCGGAGAGCACCCCGACGGTCCCGACCACGTTGTGCAACGGCTTCGGTCCCGCTCCGAAACGGTCGGGAGCGGTGGTCGAGACGCCGTACTGGGCGTTGATCCACTGGGCCACGATCATCGGCGCGGTCAGGATCGTCTCCAGACCCGCCCCGTCGGGATCGGCCTGCGCGTCGTAGCTGTGCAGGAACGCGCGACGACCGAGGTCCATGCCGGCGGTGATCGAGCGCGGTCCGACGATGAAAGCGGCGTTGCCGACGAGGCCCCACTCCGGATAGGCCTCGGCCCAGTCCGCCGCCCGGCGGGTGGTGTCGTTGCGTGCCGCGGTGTCGTCGGGGTCGCGCAGGGCGCCAGGGAGCGCGGCGGAGCGGTCGACGGTGTTCGCCGCCCGTGCGGTCTCGAGGTGTGCGGCGAGCTCGAGCAGAGCCTTCTCGTGCGTCGCCGGGACGCGCCACGGCTCCAAGAGCGTCACCTCGTCGGTGACGGTGTCCATCTGGGCAGCGACGAACAGCGTGTCGTCGGGGATGCGGATGCCGCGCGCAGCGAGTCCTGCTCGCGTCGCCGGATCGTTGAAGATCATCGCGGCCGCGCGGGCGTTCGGCTCCCCCTCGTGTCCGCCGCACGCGCCGCACTGCAGGCTCGACGCGAAGGGGTTGTTCGAGACGGACGCGCCGTGGCCCGTCAGCAGCACGATCGGCGCGAAGCCGTCGACGAGGCCCATCATCCGCAGTGCCGTCTCGGCATACAGCACGCGCTCGTCGAGGCTGAAGACCACATCCGCGTCGACGTGCGTGGCGGGCTTCGCGCGCTCGATCGCATGACGCACCTTGTGCCATGCGGTCGGCGCGATCGTGCGCGCCAGCATCGCGGCACCGAGCAACCACCCCGACGCCTCGGCGAACGCGTACGGGGCGACGGGGGAGTCCTTCAGCACGTGGGCCGCGTGTCCCCGCTCGCCGGCCGCGATGCGCTGCCGGCGCCACCGGTCGATCTCGCCCCGTTCGATGGACGATTCGGTGATCGCCACGCGCGGCGTCAGCAGGACGGGGCACGACGCGACCTCGGGGGATCCGTCGGCGGGGCGGAAGGCGATCGGCACCGCGAAGAACCCTGCGAAGCCGAGGGTCTCCACCTCTCCCGCTGCCTCCAGATGCCGGCGGAAGCTCTCCGAGCGCGTGTCGATGCAGAAGACCGCCTGCGCGAGCGGCCGCCGGGTCGGCGCGAGGTCGCGCAGCACCGGAGCTGCGGGCGGGGTGAGCTGTCGCACGGCGCCCCGCTCGTAGGCCTCCTGCCAGACCGCGAGTCGGGTGAATTCGTCCGCGAGCGACAGGATGCGGCCGAGGGTCGTGCGTACGCGCGGGTGGGACGCGTCGGCGGAGAGCGCGGCAGCGACCGCGTCGATGCGTGGATCGTCCGGTGATGCAGCGGGCGCGGATGCCGGAAGCTCTGCGTCTGCGGGCAGCAGGAGACGCTCCAGCGTGGCGCGGATCGCGACGAGGGAGGTCAGATCGACCGATCCCGAGGTCGCGGCGGTCTGGCGTACGAGGGCCGACCAGCCGGGCTGGGCGAGAACATGTGCGCGGATGAACTCCTGCGCCCGCTCACCCTCCAGGCTCCAGCGTGTCAGCGCCGCGTCGATCGCCCCCGCCGGCTCCGCGGGTGTGCGGCGGATGCCGCTGCGCACACGGCGGGGAAGCGTCGGGTCGAGCGTCGCCAGGCGCCGCCACGAGTTCCACATGCCCTCGCCGCGCACCGGAGCCGACCAGGAGGGGGATCCGAGCACCGCGGCGAGCCACCGGGCGGTGAGGTCGTCGACCCGTGCCTGCACTCGCGGCGAGAGCACGCCGGCGGGAGTCGTGAGCGTTGCACCCGCATCCGGTGCCGGTGGGGAGGCGAGCAGGTCCCGCACCAGGATCTCGCCCACGATCGTGAGCAGGTCGCCCACGGCCACGGGGTCCGTGGAGCGCGCCTCCGGCACCGTGAACCGGAGTGCGGCGACGAGGTCGTCGTGAGAGATCCGACCCTGTGCGTACAGGTCCCGGAAGCGCTGCTCGGAGAATGTCAGCAGCACGCCGTGCTCCTCGGCGATCCGCCGCATCGCCTCTTCGTGATCGAGGTCCTCGTAGCTCGCCAGGGGGTTGCGGGCGATGAACGTCTCGAGGGGGAAGTTCGGGGCGATCGCCCGTCCGGAGGCTGAGACCCAACCCCGGATCGTGGCGTGCCGTTGCGGTGGTGCGGTGGTGGTCATCAGAGTCTCCCGTACTCGAGGGGGCCGAAGGGTGCGGACGTGGATGCAGCGGTGCGGCGCGTGGGCAGGGGCGGTCGTCCCCACGAGAACGCGAAGGCGAACACGCGGTCGGCGACGGGACCCGTTCCGCGGGCGATGACCCCGAGGATGCAGGCGCTGGCGAAGAGCACCGCCGCGAAGGCGATCGGCAGGGTGTCGCCCGTCGCCTCGGGGGCGAGTGTCTCGGCGGCGGGGAACACGATCGCGACATAACCGACCGCCGCGAGGGCGACGGCGGCGATCCAGGCCGCGCGCACCCCTGCGGCGGCCGCGCCGGCGCCGACGGCCGCTCCCGCGACGACCGCGGTCGCGACCACGAAGAGCAGCAGGACGGATGCGGGATGGTCGAGAGCGCCGGTCGCCACAGCGGTCCCCGCAGCAGCCGCGAGCACGACCACGGCACCGGCGACGGCACCGCTCCGGGAACGCTGCGGGGGTGCCACCGTGCGCTGGGCGAGCTCGCGCTCGAGGGCGGATCCGGCGCCGAGGAACAAACTCGCCTTGAACAGTGCGTGACCCATCACGTGGAACACGGCGACGCCGAAGGCGCCCATCGCGCAGGCCACGAGCATGAAGCCCATCTGCGCGGCCGTGGACTGCACGAGTCGTCCTTTGACGTCGGGGCGGGTGAGCATCGCCACGGTGGCGACGAGCATCGTCGCACCGCCGGCGACGCCGAGTACCCAGGGCCCCGCGGAGGACGCCACGGGTGCGAACCGCAGGAGCAGCAGCGCGCCGCCGTTCACGAACCCGGCGTGCAGGAGCGCTGAGACCGGGGTGCTCGTCGCGGCGGTCGCCGGCAGCCAGCCGTGGAAGGGGAACGAGCCGGCTCGGGCGATCGCCGCTGCCGCGACGAGAATGCTCACGGCCGCCGCGGCAGCGCCGGTCAGCTCGCCGAGGGCGGAGAAAGCTGTCGAACCGGTCATCGCGATGGTCAGGCCGACCGCCGCCCACAGCGCGCCGTCGCCGACGAGCAGCGCCCATGCCGTGCGTCGTGCCGCGAGGCGCGCCTGCGGGTGCGCGCCGCCGGTGCGGATCAGAGCGATCGTGCTGAAGGTCGCGAGCGTCCAGCCGGCCGCCATCAGGAGCGCGTCCTGAGCCGCGATGCTGGCGACCGTGCCCGCGGCCGCCAGCGCCGAGAGGGCGAAGAACGCGCGGGCGCGGGGGTCGCCGCGCAGGTTGCGTGCCGCGTAGAGCTGCACCACGGCCGTCAGCGTGGTGACGAGCAGCATGAGCGCTGCGCCGGCGCCATCGCGACGCCCGACGATGGCGTCGATCGTCACGATGGCGGCGGCGACGGCGGCCAGGGCCACCGCCCAGGGGGTGAGCGAGCCGGGTGTGCGGCGGGGCGAGGCCGGAAGGAAGGCGACCGCGGCGGCGGCGACCAGTGCGGCGGTCGTGAGCGAAGCGAGCGGGGACATGTGCAGGACAATACCGGTAATGAAATGCAGGTGTCAAAGTGCAGGAGTAGGAAAGCAGGTATTTCATAACCTGTTGCTGTGCCCCGCTATGCTGAGCCGATGGGCCAGTGGACGTTCCTCACGAATCACGCCCATGTGCTGATCTACGTCTCCCGCGATCCCGGCGCCCGAGTGCGGGAGATCGCGGATGCGGTCGGTATCACCGAGCGCACGGCGCACGGCATCCTCACCGACCTCGTCGATGACGGCTATCTGCGCCGCATCAAGGAAGGGCGACGCAATCGCTACGAGTGCGTCGAGAACCTGCCGTTGCGCCATCCGGTCGAGAGCGACCACCGGATCGGCGAGCTCCTGCGCGCCCTCGGCGGTCTGACGCCTTCGAGTTGACTCCCGTGAGTTGACGCTCCGCCGTCGGCCCGGCGGCCGGCGTCGGCGCAGTCACGCTCGGCTCCGAGACCGGTCCGGCGTGCGCGTCGCAGGGTCATCGTTTGGTTGCCTCCATGACTCCCAAGTTGCCTGGGAAGAACCGATGTGCAGCAAATGAAGCAAATGTGAGCCAGAATGATGTGCGCGCATGCACATCGGTGCAGAACGACATCGCGGCCCGTTCTCGGTGTCGCCGCATCCCTACACTCCGAGGCAGGCCGGACCCGAATGAGCCCGCCCGTCCTCCTCGCACACAACAAGGAAGTTGGTTTCGATGTCCTCTCCCCGATCCCTCGTGAGGCTGTGGTCGCTCTTCGCGATCGCCGTCGCTCTCGTGCTGGCCGGCGGCGCCACGGCCGCCCTCGTGCAGACGTCGGCGGGTTCCGTCCAGGTGCGTGACGTCACGTTCACCGGCACCGCGGGCACGAGCGTCTCCGGGCTGCTGTACGTGCCCGCCACGGCCACCCCCGAAACGCCCGCGCCCGCGGTGCTCGCGGTGCACGGCTACGTGAACTCGCGCGAGATGCAGACGGCGAATGCGGTCGAGCTGAGCCGTCGCGGCTACGTCGTGCTCGCGCTCGACCAGGCCGGGCACGGTCGTTCGGACGCGCCCGCCTTCGGCAACGGGTTCAATGGACCCGCGGGCCTCGCCTACCTTCGGGGTCTGGACATCGTCGACCCCGACAACATCGGCCTCGAGGGGCACTCGCTCGGTGGCTCGACCATCATGAACGCGGCGGCCGCCTTCCCCGAGGGATACGCATCCATGGTCCTCCTGGACTCGGCCACTGGGTTCTTCGGCCCCGAGGGCACGCCCGACTTCCCGCGCAACACCCTCGTCGTCTTCGCCGAGTGGGAGGAATTCTCCGGATCCATGTGGGCCTCGCCCAACACGCGGGATCTGACCTCCAGCCCGAAGCTCATGACGATGTTCGGCACCGACGAGCCCGTCGTCCCCAATCAGCTATACGGTTCCATCGACGACGGCACCGCGCGCGAACTCCTGCGCCCGGCCAACAACCACCCGGGCGTGACGCACGATCCCGCCGTGACGCAGGAGATCGTCGCGTGGTTCGACAAGACCCTCGAGGGCGGCCACGACGCGGCCGGCCAGACCTGGTGGATCAAGGAGCTCGGCACCCTCGTCGCGATGATCGGCGGCGTGCTCGTGATCTTCGCGACGGGCGGACTCCTGTTGGCGACCGGGTTCTTCTCCGCCATCCGTCGCCCCGTGCCGGCGGCCGCGGGAAGCCGGTGGGGCTGGCCGTGGATCGTCTCGGCGATCCTCACGACCGGCATCCCGGCGTTCACCTTCTTCTGGTTCAACACCTGGGGCGCCGCCTGGATCCCGGCCGGTCCCGTGTTCGGACAGTCCTACTCCACCGGCATCGTCGTCTGGGCGCTGCTGAACGGGCTCATCGGCCTCGCGATCTACGCGGTCACCGCGGGGGTCCAGCGCCGTCGTAACCCGCTCGCAGCCGTGCGCGCGCCCGAGGTGGAGGGTGTCCCGGCGCTTCGTCGCGGCGCTCTGATCGGCCGGGCCGCGGTGCTCTCGCTGCTCAGCGTCGGTGCGGCGTACCTGCTCGTGGTGATCTCCGACTGGCTTTTCAAGAGCGACTTCCGCTTCTACGTCCTGCAGCTGCAGCCGCTGACGGCGACGCGCTTCGCGCTGTTCGCGCTGTACCTGCTGCCGTTCACGGCGTTCTTCCTGATGCTCACCTTCACGCTCCACCGGACGCTGCGGTGGACAGGGCGCCCCTCGTCGATGCGCTCGGAGATGATCGCCTCCGCGATCGTGCTGCCCGCCGGCTTCGTCGTGCTGGAGATCATCAACTACGTTCCGCTGTTCGTCAGCGGCGAGCTCGCGCTTCCGGGCGAGTCGCTCCTCACGATCATCGGATATCCGTTCATCGTCGTGCTTGCGGTCGTCGGCGCCCTCTCGACGTACTTCTTCCACAAGACCGGAACCATCTACGTGGGCGCCTTCGTCTCGGCACTGCTGGTCACGTGGAACGTTGTGGGCGGCACGGCCGTCCAGGGCGACGTGCAGGAGTGGGGCGGTCTGGCCATGACGGTGCGCGTCGTTCTCCCGCTGCTGCTGGCCCTCGTTCTCGTCGTCGTCGCCGTGCGTCTGCGCCGGCGCGCCGCCGACAAGAGCGAGATCGACGCCTGACCCGGACGGCGTCGACGCGGGCGGTGGGGGAGTGCGATTCCCCACCGCCCGCGGTGCGTCAGCCGTCGAGGAACCGCGTCGTCTCGGCCGCGATCTGCGCCGACAACGTGTGGTGCAGGTAGTGGTCGCCGGTCATGACGACGAGCTCGCCGCGGCCCACCGACGACGCCTGGCGTTCATGCAGCGACACCCAGTCCGCCACATCCGTGTCGTTCTCTCGAACGAACAGCAGCACCGGGAGGGATGCGGGGAAGCTTGTGCCACTCGCATCCGCGAAGTTCCGGCTCGCGTGCTGCATCTCATCGACCATGGTCGATGCCGTCGTGTTGCGAGTGGCGAGCATGCGCATCTGCTGCTTCGTCTGCTCGTCGTAGGGAAGTCCCTCGTAGGGGTCCGGCGAGATCGCCTGCAGTGCCCGGGTGATGCCGAGGTCGTTCAGCAGCACCATCGCGTCGGTGGGGATCGGCTCGTCGGACCCCGGCTGGTCGGGCACGCTGCTGTCGATGCCCACGAACGCGGTCACCTCGTCGGGAAAGAGCGAGGTGTAGGTGAGCGCGTAGATGCCGGCGATCGAGTGCCCCATGAGCACGTACCGGTCGACCCCGAGCTGTTGCAAGGCGCCGTGCACCTCGCGGGAGATGTTCTCGGAGGTGCGGGGGGCGTCGGCCCCGTCGCTGAGCCCCGTGCCGAACGGCTCGACGGCGATCACGCGGTAGTCGTCGTCGAGCTGATCGATGAGCGGGGCGAAATCGAGACCGGGGGCTGCGGTCCCGAGTCCGGGAAGCAGCACGATCGTCTGCTCGCGATCGCCGCTGACGACGACGTTCATCTCGCGCCCGTCGACGCTCACGCGCTGTCCGTAGGGGGTGATCTCCGAGGCTTCGGAGTTCGTGGCGACGGCGTTCACGGTCGCCATCGCGCCGACGGCGACTGCCGGGGTGAGGACGAGGGCTGCGGCGACGATGAGGGTGATCTTGGTGCGTTTGTTCATGGTGTCCTGAGTTGCGTGTCTCCTGCGCGACGCGGGTGACATCGCCCCTTCAGGACATCAGTCGGGCGGCCGCCGCGGCAGTGTCGCCGCGCCACCGGCCGGGGTGACAAATGTCACCGGGACGTGGCGGACGCCGCATCCGCCCATGCGCTCGGTCGGGGGCCGAAGCCGAGGGCGCGGTCTGCGCCGACGTGGAACAGCCAGCAGGCGGCGACGAGGGCGAGGGCGGGCGTTGCGATGCCGACGGCGGCCAGTGCGGTGTACAGACCCAGCAGTGCCAGGGGCGCCGTGTAGCTGTGGGCGAGGTTGTAGACGAGCGCGCCGATGCGGATGCCGAACGCGTAGCCCAGCATCGACAGATCGAACAGCAGGAAGAGCACGGCCAGCCACCACCACGCGAACCCCGCCGTCACGAACACGACGACCGTGGCGACGGCGATGGCCGCGCCCTCGATTCGGTGGAGCAGAGGTACCGGTGTCGAGGGAATCTTCGCCCCGTGATGCGCGGCGGTGCTCATCCCCGGCCCCAGGTCTCGAGGGAGCCGGCGACGGAGTCGATCGCCCGCGCGAAGCTGCGCTCGATGTCGACGGGAAGCTCGAACGCGCGAGAGGTTTCGAGGGAGAGGAAGCCGTGCAGGCTCGCCCGCAGGAATCGGATCGCGTCGATCGCATCGTCGCCCTCGAGGCCGTACCCGACGAGCACACCCGCGACCACCTCGAGAACGGATGCGGAGGCCCGCTCGTCCTCCTCGTCGCCCGTGGCCGGCGCAGTGATCGTCAGCGGGTACTGGCCCGGATGGGCGAGCGCCCAGTCGCGGTAGGCATGCCCCATCGCGCGGATGGCGTCGCCGCGGGAGCGACCGACCGTCGCGCGGGCGAGGGTGTGCCCGAGCTCGGTCTTGGCGCGCAGCATGATGCCCCGCTCCAGCCCGGCGAGCCCGTCGATGTGCTTGTAGAGCGACGGCGCACGTACGCCGAGGTCGTCGGCGAGCGCGGCGAAGCTCAGCGGCCCCGCATGCGGAGCGTCGAGCAGGGCGGCGGCGCGTTCGATGACGATCGCGGGTGTGAGCCCTGCCCTAGGCACGGTCGACCCCTTCCCGCAGGAAGGCGAGGATGGCGTCGGCCGTGCGCTCGGGCTGCTGGGACTGCGGGTAGTGGCCCGCATCCTCGATCATGACGCTCGTGCCGCGCAGGGTCTCCGCGACCCACGTGGCCTCGACAGCGGGGTCGGCGAAGTCGGGGTCGGCGCTTCCCATCACCACCAGCGTGGGCGCGGTGACGCGTGCGAGGCTCCGCTCGGCGTCGCCGTGGTCGGTGCGCGTGGTGAGGCGGAACGCCCGCGCGTAGCCAGGGCGCCGCATCGCCTGGATCATCGCGGCGCGGTAGGCCTCGAAATCGTCGGGCTTCGCGCCCGAGTACAGGGTGGGAAGGTACGCGTTCCAGGCGGCGACGGCCCAGGGGCGGGCCATCAGCATCCGGAACATCAGGGCCGCGATCGCGCTCTGGCTCGGCGGGGTGCGCACGAAGGGGCCGACCAGCACCAGCCCCGAGACGAGCTCGGGGTGCTCGGCGGCGACGATCACCGCGGCGCCTGCCGCCATCGAGTTGCCGACGATCACCGCGGGGTCGCCGAGGTGCCGGATGAGGGCCGCGATGTCGGATGCGGTGGGCACGTCGCCGTAGACGTCGAAGCCCGCCGAGCTGTCGCCGTGTCCGCGGAGGTCGGCGGTGGCGACGCGGTAGCCCGCCGCGACGAGGAGGGGCACGAGGTGCCGGTACGAGGAGCGCAACTCGCCCATTCCGGGCACGAGCAGCAGAAGCGGGCCCTCGCCCGCGACGTCGAAACCGATCTCGCCGCCCTCGACACGGAGGCGCTGCGTCGAGGTGGCGGAGGAGGATGAGGGGTTCATGCATCACACATTACATAGCCATCCAGCTATGCACAATAGCTAACCTTGATCTCCGGATCGACTCACATGTTCAAGGGACTCCACCTGCGGAGTTCTCGCCCGAATGGCCGCACTCTGCGTCCCTCGAACAGGAGGGTGTCGTGTTCAAGGGGCGCGAGATGTGGTGTTTCCGGCGCCGGGACCGCACTTCGGGTCCCTTGAGTATGGGCGAGGGGGTGACGGCGAGTGGGGGAGCGGGATACCATGTTCGCTAGACGCACTCGCGTTCGCAAAGCGAACACTTCCGAAGGAGGATGCGTGATCGACAAGACTGTCGCCGACGTCGCGTCGGCGGTCGCCGGGGTCGAGGACGGCTCCACCGTCATGATCGGCGGGTTCGGCCGTGCCGGTCAGCCCGTGGAGCTCATCGACGCCCTCATCGCGCACGGCGCGAGCGACCTCACGATCGTGAACAACAACGCAGGCAACGGCGACACAGGCCTCGCTGCCCTGCTCGCGGCCGGACGCGTGCGCCGCATCGTGTGCTCCTTCCCCCGGCAGTCCGACTCCTGGGTGTTCGACGACCTCTACCGCTCCGGCCGCATCGAGCTCGAGCTCGTCCCGCAGGGCAACCTCGCCGAACGCATCCGTGCCGCCGGCGCAGGAATCGGCGCGTTCTTCTCACCGACCGGCGTCGGCACCGCGCTCGCCGAAGGCAAGGAGCACCGCGAGATCGACGGGCGCACCTACGTGCTCGAGCACCCCATCCGCGCGGACTACGCGCTGGTCTCGGCGCGCGCGGCCGACCGGTGGGGCAACCTCGTCTACCGCGAGACCGCCCGCAACTTCGGGCCCATCATGGCGGCCGCCGCGACGACCACCATCGTCCAGGTCGACGAGATCGTGCCGCTGGGTTCGATCGACCCTGAGGACGTCGTGACCCCCGGTCTCTACGTCGACCGTGTGGTCGCGGTCGGCGAGCGGCGCTGGTTGAAGGACGGCGTGTTCGTCGGCGGCACCGACCTGGAGGGCCGCCCCCTCGAGAACCAGGAGCAGCGATGACCACCCGCATCCCCCGCGCGGACCTCGCCCGCCGTATCGCCGCCGACATCCCCGACGGCGCGGTCGTGAACCTCGGCATCGGCGCGCCGACGCTCGTCGCCGACCACCTGCCCGCCGACCGCGAGATCGTGCTGCACACCGAGAACGGTCTGCTGGGGATGGGGCCGGCACCGGCGCCCGACCGCGTCGACCCCGACCTCATCAATGCCGGCAAGCAGGCGGTCACAGCCGTCGCGGGTGCCGCGTACTTCCACCACGCCGACTCCTTCGCCATGATGCGCGGCGGGCACCTCGACGTGTGCGTGCTCGGGGCGTTCCAGGTCGCGCAGAACGGCGACCTGGCGAACTGGTCGACGGGGGAGCCCGGTGCGATCCCCGCCGTCGGCGGCGCGATGGATCTCGCGATCGGGGCCAAATCGGTCTACGTCATGACCGACCTGCTCACCCGTGCCGGCGAGCCGAAGCTCGTCGCGGCCTGCACGTACCCGCTCACCGGCGTGGGCTGCGTCTCGCGCGTCTACACGGACCATGCGGTCTTCGAGATCACGGATGCGGGTTTCGCCGTCACCGAAGCGTTCGGCGACAACACGGTCGAGCAGCTGCGCGAGCTCACCGGGCTCGCGCTCATCGATGCGACGGATGCGGCGGCCGCATCCGCATCCGAGGAGGAGAAATGACCGCGAGCTTCGTCTACGACGCCGTCCGCACGCCGTTCGGTCGGGCCGGGGGCGCGCTCTCCGGCATCCGGCCCGACGACCTCGCCGCGCTCGTCATGCGCGCGGCCGTCGAACGCACGGGCGTGGATCCGGCGCGGATCGACGACGTGATCTTCGGCGACGCGAACCAGGCGGGCGAGGACAACCGCAACGTCGCCCGCTTCGGCGCGCTGCTGGCGGGATTCCCGACGACCGTGACGGGCGCGACCGTCAACCGCCTCTGCGCCTCATCGGTGGAGGCCGTCATCCAGGCGTCCCGTGCGATCGAGTCCGGCGACGCCGACATCGTCCTGGCGGGCGGTGTCGAGTCGATGAGTCGCGCACCCTTCGTCGTCGAGAAGTCGGCCAAGCCGTGGCCCGCCGTGGGCAACCAGACGCTGTGGAACACGGCGATCGGCTGGCGTATGACCAACCCCGCGCTGCCGAAGCCCTGGACGATCAGCAACGGCGAGTCGGCGGAGAAGATCGCGCGTGAGTGGGGCATCTCGCGCGATGCGCAGGATGCGTTCGCCGCACGCTCGCACCGTCTGGCCGCCGAGGCGTGGGCCGCGGGCGTGTACGACGGCGAGATCGTGCAGGTCCCCGGCGCCGAGCTCGTCCGCGATGAGAGCATCCGGCCCGACACCTCGGTCGAGAAGCTCGCGGGCCTGCGCGCGCTGTTCGCGTCGGACGGCGACGGCTCGGTCACCGCGGGTAACTCGTCGCCCATCAACGACGGCGCCTCCGCGGTGATCGTCGCGGCCGAGGGAGCGCTGCCGGGCGAGCCGCTGGCGCGCATCGCTTCCCGTGCCGCCCACGGCGTCGACCCCGATGTGTTCCCGATCGCGCCCATCGAGGCCGCGAACAAGGCGCTCGCCCGCGCCGGCTTCACGTGGGACGATGTCGACCTCGTCGAGCTGAACGAGGCGTTCGCCTCGCAGAGCCTCGCCTGCGTCGCCGGGTGGCCCGACCTGGATCCGGAGCGGGTGAACATCCACGGCGGCGCGCTGGCCATCGGTCACCCGCTCGGCGCGTCGGGCGGTCGCATCATCGGCCACGCGGCGCACGAGCTCGCCCGACGCGGCGGGGGCGTCGCGGTCGCCGCCATCTGCATCGGTGTCGGACAGGGGCTCGCGGTCGTGCTCGAGAGGTGACCGGCGCGGATAGGGTGAGCGGATGAGTGAGCAGGGCGACGCATCCGGCGAGTTCGTGCAGTCGCTCGCGCGTGGGCTCGCCGTCATCCGCGCGTTCGACGCCGACCACGCAGAACTCACCCTGAGCGATGTCGCGCGCCGCGCCGAGGTCACGCGCGCGGCCGCCCGCCGCTTCCTGCACACCCTCGTGAGCCTCGGCTACGTGCGCAGTGACGGCCGCCTGTTCGCCCTCACGCCGCGGGTGCTCGAGCTCGGCTTCAGCTACCTGTCGTCGCTGTCGCTGCCTGACGTCCTCCAGCCGCACCTCGAACTGCTCTCGCGCGAGGTGGGGGAGAGCGTGTCGGCGGCCGTGCTCGACGGCACCGATATCGTCTACATCGCTCGGGTGCCCGCCCGGCGCATCATGAGCGTGCGCATCACGATCGGCACGCGGTTCCCGGCGTACGCCACGAGCATGGGGCGTGTCCTGCTGGCGGCGTTGCCCGCATCCGCGCGCGCCGAGGCGCTGGAGCACCTGCATCCGCTCACCGATCGGACCCTGACGGATGCGGCGCGCCTCGGCGCCGAACTCGACCGGGTCGCAGACCGGGGGTGGGCCGTCGTGGACGGCGAGCTCGAGGCGGGGCTCCGCTCGATCGCCGTCGGTGTGCGCGATCGCCGCGGTCAGATCGCAGCCGCGATCAACGTCTCGTCGTCGGCGACCCGCGACAGCGTCGAGCACCTCGTGCAGCACTACCTGCCGGTGCTCTCGGCCACCGCCGATCGGGCGAGCGACGAGCTGCGCCGCGTCTGAGCTCAGCGCACACCCTTCATGAGTCGCCGCACCGGCTTCACCGCGAGCAGCAGCGCCACGCCGAGGGCGACGGCGATGAACCCGAGGATCGAGAAGTAGCCGACTTCGTTCTCGGAGTCGTAGTACTCGCCGACCTGACCGGCGATCGCGGTGCCGAGTGCGACCGAGAGGAAGAACAGCGCGACCATCTGCGTGTGGAAGATTGTCGGCCCGAGCTTCGTCGACACCGACAGCCCGATGGGCGAGATGAACAGCTCGGCGACGGTGAACACGAACAGGATGCCGATGACTCCCAGCAGCGGTGTGGCATTCGAGCCGCCGTTCGCCCAGATCAGGAACAGCCAGAACGCGACACCCATCACGATCGCGCCGATCGCGAACTTGACGGGCGTCGACGGCTGCCGCCGCCCGAGCTTCGTCCAGAGCGCGGCGAAGGCGCCCGAGAGCAGGATGATGAACACCGGGTTGATCGACTGCACCCACGAGACGGGCATCTCCCAGCCGAACAGATCGCGGTTGAGGCGCTCGTCGGAGTAGATCGTCAGCACCGTGAACTGCTGTTGGTAGAGCGACCAGAAACCGACGCTCACGACGAACAGCGGGATGAACGCGTAGACCCGTGATCGTTCGGTCGCGTCGATGCGCCGCGAGCTCAGGATGACGGCGAAGTAGGCGATCGCGGCCACGATCGTCACGACGATGACGACGAGGGCCAGATTGTCGGCGCGCACGATGCCCAGCAGCACGCTCGCCGCAATCACGACCACACCGGCCACGGCGATCCCGATCCACAGTGCGTGCCGCTCGCGCGGCAGGGGGTTCGGTACGGTGCGCGCCTCGGCGGGCAACTGGCGACGCCCGAAGGAGTACTGCACGAGACCGATGGCCATGCCGACCGCCGCGAGGCCGAAGCCCCAGTGGAACCCGGCGAGCGACTGCAGCAGCCCGGTCAGCAGCGCCCCGAAGAACGCGCCGAGGTTGATGCCCAGGTAGAACAGCGAGAAACCGCCGTCGCGCCGGGGGTCGTCGTCGGTGTACAGCGTGCCGACGACGGACGTGGCGTTGGCTTTCAGTCCACCGGAGCCGAGCGCCACGAGGGCGAGGCCGATGCCCACGCCGACGAAGCCGGGCAGCATGGCGAGCGCGATGTGCCCTGCCATGATCACGATCGCGCTGAAGAACAGCACGCGCTCGGAGCCGAGCAGGCGGTCGGCGATCCAGGCGCCGAGGATGGTCGAGAGGTACACGGCGCCGCCGTAGGCGCCGACGATGCTCGTCGCGACGGGCTTGTCCAGGCCCAGCCCTCCGTCGGTGGCGGAGTAGTAGAGGTAGATCAGCAGGATCCCCTGCATGCCGTAGAAGCTGAAGCGCTCCCACATCTCCACGCCGAACACGTGGGCCAGCGCCCAGGGTTGTCCGAAGAAGCGGGTGTCGCGCGTGGTGCTCTCGGGCGCAGTCATAACCGCCACCGTAGCCGGGCGGCGCCGCCCGCCGTGGGAGGTCGCCGTCGGGTGCTCAGCCCGCGATCGGGACGGATGCGGTCGCTGCCGCTCTGAGCTCGCTCTCCACCGCATCCAGCCAGAGCTTCAGCGAGGCGCGCGCGTCGGGGGTGTCGGGGTAGCGACAGCGCAGATGCAGGCCGATGTCGTTGATGACGAACCAGATCATCACCCCGTTCGTTCGGATAACCGCGGAGATCCACGATGCCTGCGGGTCATCGACAGCGACGGGCAGGCGTCGCGTGTCCAACCACGACAGCGCGAACATGCCTGGCGTGCGGGGCATCCCGCCGCGCGGGGCGAACACCGGAGCCAGCGGATGCGAGCCGAGCTGCAGTGCGCGGCGGAGATCCGCGGCGCACGCGCCCGGGTCGCCGTCCTCGCACTCGATCACCGAGTTCGTGATGAACCAGCCCACCGCATCCGTCCACCGCGGATCGTTGCGGCTGTGCACGGGGAACACGGCGCGCAGGGGTGCGTCGGCGACGCGGCGGGTGGCGCGTGTGACCGCCGCGAGCGCGACCGCGGTCGGGCGCACGCCGCGTTCGTCCGCGATCCGGCTCAGCTGGACGACCTGCGCGGGATCGAGCACGTCGCGCACCTCGACGACCTCGTCATGGGCGCGGCTCATGTCGCCCAGCGGAAGCGGGAAACGCGGCATGGCCTGCCCGCCCGCGGCCAGCAGCCGCTCCCACTCGTCCCGGACGCCGGCGGGCGACTCTCCCATCGCCTCCAGCAGAGCGGTGTGCTCGGCGAACGGATGCGCCGGCTCCAGGTCGGCCTCCTCGCCCGCTTGCACGCGGCGCAGAGCCCGATCCAGGTCACGGCCCAGAACCAGCAGTGACCACATGTCGACGTGGGCGTGGTCGCTGCCGATGACGACGACCGGCTCGCCCGCATCCGGCTCCACGAGGCACAGGAGGAAGGAGCCCGGCGTGTGCGGGCGGCAGCCGGCATCGAACGCCTCCCGCAGCGCCGTGGTCATACCTTCGCCGGTGGGATGCGTGCGCCACACGCCGGGCATCTGCTCGCCCGCGAACAGCCGCACGCGCTCGCCCGCGCGGAAGACGGTGCGGAGAGTCCCGTGGCGGGCGACGACCGCATCCCATGCTCGACCCACGGTCTCGCGCTCGGCACCCGCCAGGCGGAAGGAGATCGCCATCCACGATCCCGGACGGTCGCCCTCGCCGACGTGACGGCCCTGATCGAACGAGACCGGCAGCTCCTCGTCCGTCGCTTCGATCACGACGTCATAGCTGTGCAGCCGCCCGGCGGGGAGCCGAAGGCGGGCGACATTCGTGAGGCGCATGGCGCCGTAGTCTAAGGGGCGCAGATTGCGGGCAGTGGACGGGCGGGAACGGAGACGCGGATGCCGGCGCTACGTGTGCGGGGAGCGAGTCTCGACTACGACATCACCGGCGACGACGGGCCCCTCGTCGTGCAGCTCCACGGCCTCACCTCGAGCCGCAGTCGCGACGCGCAGCTGGGTCTGGATCTCGGTCGGGCGCTACGCGGTCACCGCATCCTGCGCTACGACGCGCGCGGGCACGGACGGTCGAGCGGCACCGATCGCGAGTCGGACTACGGCTGGGACGCGCTCGCCGAAGACCTGCTCATGCTGCTCGACGCGGTCGCGCCCGGCGAGAAGGTGCACGGCGTCGGTCCGTCGATGGGGACGGGCACCCTGCTGCACGCGGCGGCCGCAGACCGGCGCCGCTTCTCGACGCTCACCCTCGTCACGCCGCCGACGGCCTACAAGCGACGTCGTGCGCAGGGCGACGTGTACCGGGCGAACGCGGATCTGGTCGAACGCGGGGGTCTCGCCGCCCTGCTCGAGATCGGCGACACCGCCCCGGCCCCTCCGGCCCTCGCGGATGCGCCCGAGACCCGCCCCACCGTGCCGGCCGAGCTGTTGCCCATCGTGCTGCGGGGAGCCGCGGCAACCGACCTTCCGCCCAAGAAGCGCATCGCCCGCATCGAGGTGCCGACCCTCATCCTCGCCTGGACCGGCGACCGCACGCATCCGCTCAAGACAGCGCGCACACTGCGTGAGCTCATCGACGACAGTCGCCTGATCGTGGCTCGCAGCCCCTACGGCGTGATGGCCTGGCCCGGCCTGTTCGCCGAGCACGTCACCACCCGCGCCTGACCCTCCTCTTTCCCGCGAGACTGCATCTTCCGCACGAGATCACGGTGTTCACCCGTGATCTCGTGCTCGAAATGCAGTCTCGCGGCCGGGTGGCTCGGCGGGGTCGGATGCGGGCGCGTTCTACAGTGAGAGCATGCGGCTGCAGTTCTTCGGCGGTTTCGCGGCCGAGGATGCGGCGGGCTCGCCCATCGAGGTGCGCGGATCGCGCCAGCGTGCACTGCTGCTGAGGCTCGCGCTGGATGCGGGGACCACCGTGAGCTACCGCGCCCTCGCGGAGGACGTGTGGCCCGACGACGCCCCGGAGGACCCGCGCGCGTCGCTGCAGTCGCTGGTGTCGCGGATGCGGCGGACGCTGCCCGAGGGGATCCTCCGTGCCGAACCCGGCGGCTACGCGCTCGGCATCGCCCGCGACGACATCGACCTCGTGCGCTTCGCCGACCTCGTGCAGGCGGCACGCGCGAGCGCAGCTCCCGCATCCCTTGCCCGTGAGGCGCTGGGTCTGTGGCGGGGTGAGCCGTGGCTGCCCGACGGCTTCGACTGGGTGCTGCGCGACCTCCTCGAAGACCGCGCCCACGCCGAGCGGCTCACCCGCGCTGCGGCACCGTCGACGGGGGAGGCGCCTGCGCCCGTGTCCACGATCCCGGCGGCTCTCACCCCGCTCGTGGGCCGTGCCGAAGAGCTCGCCCTCATCTCCTCTCAACTGCAGGCGTTCCGGCTCGTCACCCTGCTGGGTCCGGGCGGTGCGGGAAAGACGACCGTCGCCCTCGAGACCGCCAGGCATCGGCCGCCGGCGGTCTTCGTCGAGCTCGCGCCGGCCCAGCCGGGCGAGGTCTGGGGCGCGGTGGTCACCGCGCTCGGGCGCAGCATCCGACTCACGGACAACCCCGCGGGTGAGCTCGCCGCAGCTGACAGCGTGCTCGCCGCCCTCGCGGGTCGGTCCGTGCTGCTCGTGCTCGACAACGCGGAGCACGTGCTGCAGGAGACGGCCGAGGTCGCGGCGACCGTGCTCGCGGTGCCGGGCGTCACCGTGCTGGTCACGAGCCGCGAGCCCCTGGGGCTGCCCGGTGAGGCGTTCGTCGAACTCGGCCCGCTGCCGGATGCGGACGCCACCGCGCTTCTCGCCGCCCGCATCCTGGCCGCACGCGGCACCGCGCCGGCTCCCGAGGAACTCCCCGCCGTCGCGCGCATCGCGCGGCACCTCGACGGACTTCCGCTCGCCCTGGAGCTGGCCGGCGCGAAGGCGCGCACGCTCGGTATCGACGAGCTGGAGTCGGGGCTGTCCGACCGGTTCGCGCTGTTCGATCGCGGTCCCCGCTCGGCCGCGGCACGCCACCAGACCCTGCGCGCGGTCATCGACTGGAGCTGGGATCTGCTCGGCGAACCCGAGCGTGAGGGACTGCTCGCCCTGGCCGTGTTCCCGGACGGCATCGACGCGGCGGATGCGGGTGCCGTCACCGCCGCCTTCGCCCTGCCCGCGAGCGTGTTCGACGAGCTCGTCGACCGCTCGCTCGTGCAGCGGGCGCGCGGGCGCTTCCGCGTGCTCGAGACGGTGCGCGAGTACGGCATCGAACAGCTTCGTCGCCGCGGCTCCGAGGATCGGGCGCGCGACACGCAGGCGCGGGTGCTCGCCCGGCGTGCCCTCGAGCGCGACGCGGAGCTGCGCACGCCCGCGGTGCGTTCCGCGATCGCGTGGTTCGACGCCAACGAGGAGAACCTGGCCGCCGCGACCCGCTGGAGCGGTGCGCGGGCGCAGATGAGCGAGACGGCCGTCGAGCTCGTGCGCGCGCAGATCTGGGCGTGGATCATGCGCGAGCGCCTTGAGGCCTTGCGCGGCGCCCTGGAACTCGTGGGCGCCGACGCCGGCCTCGACTCCGAGGCGGGCGTGGTGATCACGGGTGTGCGACTCATCTTCGCCTCTGCCGATGCGCAGATCTCGGGAGGTTTCGCTCCCGAGGACGCCGACCGGATCGCCGAGGCCGCGGCGGCGCATCCATCCGAGCTGTCGCTGATCCTGCCCGTCCTGCTGAAGGCCCAGGCTCGAGCCATCGGCGACGGGCGCCCCGGCACGCCCTGGCTGCCGAACTTCCGCCTGGACCCCGCCGATCTCGTGGGCGCACCGACCTGGTCGCGTGGCGTCGTCGCCGCGATCGAGGCGGCCATCGCGCAGAACGGCGGTGACGTCGAGCGGCTCGATCGTCAGAGCGAGGAGGCGCTGCGCCTGCTGCGCGAGGTGGGCGACACGTGGGGGATCGCGCTCGCGAGCCAGATGCGCTCCGAATGGCTCATGCTGCACGGCCGGCTCGAGGAGGCGCTGGAGATCACGGATGCCGCCAGCAGCGCGCTCGAGGGGCTGACCTCCGTCTCCGACCAGTTGCAGCAGCAGGCGTTCGCGATCGTGCTGCTGGTGCGGCTCGGCCGCATCCGCGAGGCGAGAAAGCGCCTGGTCGGGATGCAGGACGCTGCGCGCCGCGACGGTTCCGACCGCGCCATGCTGCAGGCGTCCCTCACCGCGGTGACCTTCGAGGTGATCGTCGGCGACGGGGTCGCGGCTCTCGCCATCTTCGAGACGATGCCGCCCGCGCTGCGGGACGGCGCCTTGCCGGGGATTCCCCCGCAGATCCACGCGTGGATGCACGCGCGTCATGCGCAGGCGCTCGTGCTGGTGGGGCGGCTCGACGAGGCACGAGATGAGGCGCGCGTCGGCATCGAACTCGCGATCGCGTCGGGCGACCAGCCGATCATGGGCGATGCGGCGCTCGCCGCCGCTGAACTGTTCGCCGCGACCGCCCGCCCCGGCGACGCGCGGCGGGCTCTGGCGATCGCGGCGGCGCTCCGGGGGCGCGCGGATGAGACGGATCCGGTGGTGCAGCGTGTGCGGGCGGCGATCGGAACGGATGCGGGGCCGGATGCCTCCGCATCCGGCCCCGCCGATCTCGCCGACCTGGTGGCGATGCTCTGAATCAGGCCTTGCGCATGTAGGCGCGCACGGTCAGCGGGGCGAAGATCGCCACGATGATGGCCGCGCCGGCGAGCGAGACGAACAGGTCGGTGCCGACGACGCCGGAGTTCGCGAGGTCTCGCACGGCGGTGACGAGGTGGGAGATCGGGTTGATCTCCGCGAACCACCGCAGCACGTCGGGCAGCGTGTCGACCGGGACGAAGGCGTTCGAGAGGAACGTCAGCGGGAACAGCGCCAGCATCGAGATGCCCTGCACGCTGGCCGCGGTACGGGCGATGACGCCGAAGAACGCGAAGATCCAGCTCATCGCCCACGACGAGACGATCACGAGCAGGCCCGCGCCGATGACGGCGAGCACGCCGCCGCCGGGTCGATAGCCCATGACGAAACCCATGCCGAAGGTGAGGGTCGTGGCGATCGTGTAGCGCAGGGTGTCGGCCAGCAGCGCGCCCGACAGGGGTGCGATGCGCGCGATGGGCAGGGAGCGGAAGCGGTCGAACACGCCCTTGTCCATGTCCTCCCGCAGCTGCGTGCCGGTCACGACCGAGGTCGTGACGACCGTCTGCACGAGGATGCCGGGGATCAGCAGCGGCAGGTAGTTTTGCACATCGCCGGAGATCGCGCCGCCGAAGATGTAGGCGAACATCAGGGTGAAGATGATCGGCTGCAGGGTGACATCGACGAGCTGCTCCGGTGTGCGCCGGATCTTCACGAGGCCGCGGTAGGCCATCGTGAGGGTGTTGCTCACCGTCTGGGACAGGCTCGTCCGGTTCTTCAGTGCACGCTCGGTCGCGGGCACGATGCGGTGGGGTGCGAGGGTGCTCATGCGCTCACCATCTCTTTCGTCTCGGTCTCGTCGGCGGTGTCTGATCCGGTGTCATGGCCGGTGATGGTGAGGAACACCTCGTCGAGGGTGGGTTTCTGCACGCTCATCTCGGCCAGACGCACGCCGCCGGTGCGCAGGGCGATGAGCAGATCGGTGACGCGGTCCGCATCCGCCATGGGTGCCGTGATGCGGGAGGCCTCGGGGGAGAGCGTGGCGCGCACACCGAGCACGCTCTCGACGATCTCGAGAGCGGATGCGGTGTCCGCCGTCTCCGAGACGCGCAGCTGCAGGCTGGCGGTGCCCACCGATGCCTTGAGCTCGTCCGAGGTGCCCTCGGCGACGACCCTGCCGTGATCGATCACCGCGATGCGGTCGGCGAGCTGGTCGGCCTCGTCGAGGTACTGCGTGGTCAGCAGCACGGTGGAGCCGCCGGCGACGAGTTCGCGGATCGTGTCCCACATCTGCCCGCGGGTGCGGGGGTCGAGGCCCGTCGTCGGCTCGTCGAGGAAGATGAGCGGCGGCTGGGCGATGAGCGAGGCCGCGAGGTCGAGGCGGCGCCGCATCCCGCCGGAGAACTTCTTCAGCGGGCGGCGGGCGGCGTCGGTGAGACCGAAGCGCTCGAGCAGTTCGGTGGATTTCGCGCGTGCGTCGGCACGACTGAGCCCCAGCAGGCGCGCGAAGATCATGAGGTTCTCGGTGGCCGAGAGGGTCTCGTCGACGGAGGCGAACTGGCCCGTGACGCCGATGAGCTGGCGCACGACCTGCGGCTGGGTGGTGACGTCGTGGCCGAAGATCTCGGCGCGACCCGCATCCGGACGCATGAGCGTTGCGAGCATGTTGATGGTGGTGGTCTTGCCGGCACCGTTGGGGCCGAGCACACCGTAGACGGTGCCGGTGGGAACGAGGAGGTCGACGCCGTCGACCGCGCGGTTGTCGCCGAACACCTTGACGAGGCCTTCGGCCCGGACGGCGGGAGGGAGTGAAGTGGTCATGGGGAGCCTTTCTGCTGGCGTGCTCCCAGAGTGCGCCGCTCCCGCCGTCATCCCGCTGTCACGCCGCCCCCCGCCGCTGTCACCGCGCTGTCACGCCTGGGTGCCTGCGCGTCCGGCACGTGCCCGCGCCTCCGCCGCCGCAACCGTGTGCATCCCCGTCTCCACCCGCGAGACTGCATTTCCATCACGAGATCACGGGTAATGACAGTGATCTCGTGCTCGAGATGCAGTCTCGCGGTCGAGAGGGCTCCGCGTCGGCGCAGAGGGCGGCGCGGGAGGGGCGGTGCGTCATGTGCGCGCGGCGGCGGATGCGGGGTCGTAGGGTGGCGGGATGAACCCGGACTGGACCCCGCACCGCCGCGACGACGGCGAGCTGCTCGGCTGGATCCGGCCGGAGGGATCCGGCTGGGTCGCCGTCGACCTCCTCGGCCGCGACATGACCGAGCCCGTCGAGTGGCTCGACGCGGAAGAGGCGCTCGAGGCGCGCGGGCTCGGGTGGCTCGCCGAGAAGTGGATGCTGGAGCGCGAGGGCGCAGCGCCCCTCGCCGTGCGTCTCGTGGAGGTGACCCCGGAGCGCATCGTGGTCAAGAGCGAGGACTTCGGTGCGATCGACGCGTCGCTTCGCACCTACGAGCTCGGCTGGCCGGCTCCGGCCGCACTGCGCCTCCGTGTGCCCGAGGACGCCCCGCTGACCTTCTGACCGCGCGGCGGCAGCACGGCGATGGCGACGCCGACCAGCAGGACCGCGCCGCCGACGAGCTCGGCGGGTGCGGGGATCTCGCCGAGCGCAAGCCATGCCGCCGCGATCCCGACCGGCGGCACCAGCATCGTGAACGGGACGACGGCGGATGCGGTGTGCCGGGCCAGCAGGGTGTTCCAGATGCCGTAGCCGACCAGGCTCGCGAGCCACGCCGTGTAGGCGGTTGACAGCAGCTGCGCGGTAGTGAGGTGGGTGAGCGCGGTGCCGACCGCATCCGGTCCGTCGAGCGCGACGGCGAGGAGCACCATCGGCACGGGGACCACGAGCGCCGACCAGACGGTCACCGACAGCCCCGCGCGTGCGCCGCCCTGCCCCGTGCCGCCGAGACGGCGTGCGATGACGTTGCCGATCGCCCACGAGGCGGCGGCCGCGAGCGTCACCACCAGAGCGAGCGCGGGGGTGGCGGCATCCCGTCCGGCGGCGACGATGCCGAGACCGGCGGCGCCGACGACCACGCCCACGACCTGCGCGCGGCGGGGAGTCTCGCGCAGGGCCAGCGCGGCGACGACGATCGTGAAGGCCACCTGAGCCTGCAGCACGAGGGAAGCGAGTCCCGGCGGCATCCCCATCGCGAGGGCCGTGTACAGCAGCCCGAACTGACCGAGGCTCATGAAGAGCCCGATGAGCAGCACGTCCCGCATCCGACCCCTCGGTCGCGGGACGAAGAAGATGGCGGGCACGAGGACGGCGGCGAATCGCAGCGCGACGAACAGGGCGGGTGGCATGTCGTCCAGACCCGCGTCGATGACGACGAAGTTCACGCCCCAGATGACGGCGACGAGGGACGCGAGCAAGGAGGAGCGAAGGGGCACCCGTCCATCGTGGCCGAGCCATTTTGTGTAGCACCAGCGCACAGTGCTGCATGAATTCATGAAGCACGGTGATACGGTCTGGCCATGATCGATCTCGCGGCCGTTGACGCGCTGCTCGCCCTTGCTCGCACCGGAACCGTACACGCGGCAGCAGCCGAGCTCGACTACACGCCCTCCGCCGTCTCGCAGCAGATCAAGCGGCTGGAGCGCGATCTGGGTGCACGACTCATCGACCGACAGGGGCGCGGCGTGGTTCTCACCGCCGCGGGCCGTCGACTCGTCGAGGAGGGGGCCCACCTTCGTGTGCAGGTGGAGCAGCTGCGTTCGCGGCTGCACGACGCGGGAGCGAGACCCACGGGCACCCTGCGGCTCGGGGTCTTCTCGACCGCCGTGAGAGGCGTCGTGCCCGGGCTCGTGACGCGAGCGGCGGCCGACGCGCCGGATCTGCGGCTGACCGTCACCGAAGTCGAGCCGTGGGACGCGGTCGATGCGGTCACCGCCGGCACGCTGGATCTCGCGATCGTGCATCACTGGGAGGGCGTCTCGCTCTCGCTGCCGGCGAGCGTGCGCAGCGTGGAGTTCTTGCGTGACACAGCGGATCTGCTCGTTCACCGTGACGACCCTCTCGCGTCGAGGGATGCGGTGAGCCCTGCCGACCTGCGCGATCACGTGTGGTCCTCCACGCCCGACGGAACCATCTGCTACGAGTGGTTCTGCCACATGTTCCGCGGAGAACCGCATCCTCCGCGCATCGACTTCTGGTGTCGCGAGTTCGCCTCGCAGATCGAGCTGGTCGCGCACGGGCTCGCCGTGGCGCTCGTTCCCCGTCTGGGGCGCGGACGGCTCCCGGACTCCGTGACCGCCGTGCCGGTGCGCGACCCGGAGCCGACGCGTCGAGTCGCGCTGGTGTGGCGCGCGAGCATGACAGACTCGCCCGCGGTGCGCCTCCTTCGCGAGCTCCTGCCCGCATCCTGAGTCCTGCCCGCCGTTCCGGCCGTGCGCCCACGGCGTGCCCCCCGTCCCTTCACCGCGAGACTGCATTTCGGCCACGAGATCACGGGTAAAGACGGTGATCTCGTGCGGGAAATGCAGTCTCGCGGGAGAAGGGGGCCGCGAGGGTGGCCCCGACGGGTCAGTGGTGGGAGGGCGAGAAGGCGAGCTGGGCGGAGAGCAGACCCTGCTCGCGGCTCACGATCTGGGCGCGGCCCGGCGCCGCGGGAGCGGCCTTCACTCGACCGATCAGCGGACCCTCCTCCGGGTTTCCGCCGAGCAGGATGCCGGTGACACCCAGATCGGTGAAGCGCTGGATGATCGGGTCATAGGCTGCACGACTCGCACCACCGGTACGGCGGGTGAGGATCACGTGCAGACCCAGGTCTCCTGCCTGCGCCAGCAGCGGCTGCAGCACGGCGAGAGGGTTGCCCTGGCTCGTTGCGACGAGGTCGTAGTCGTCGACCAGGACGAAGCCCTCGGCGCCCTTCCACCAGCTGCGCTCGCGCAGCTGTTCGGGGGTCACGTCGGGCCCGGGGATGCGGCTCGAGAAGAACTGCGCGAGCTCGGCCAAGCCGCTTGTGGCGGGCTCGTGCGAGGTGAGGTAGGCGCCCAAGTACTCCTGCGGGATCTCGCCCAGCAGCGAGCGGCGGTAGTCGACCGCGAAGATCTTCGCCTCGGTCGGGCCGTACTTGCGCATGATCTCCTGCGCGATGCCCCGCAGGAACGACGACTTGCCCATTCCGGAGTCGCCGTACAGGAACAGGTGGGCTTCCTTGCGCGGGTCGACGCCGAAGGGCGCGAGCTGCGCCTCGTCGACACCGAGCAGGATGCGGGCGTCGTCCGGGGTGGTCTGCGCACGCACCTCGTCGAGGGTGATCATCTCCGGCAGCAGCCGCAGCTTCGGGCCCGCCGGCCCCTGCCAGGCGGCGCCGACGCGGGCGACCATGTCGTCGACGCCGTCGACGAGGGCGGCCACATCCGAGGACCCGTCGATGCGCGGCAGCGCGGCGAGCATCTGCAGACGCTTGGCGCTGAGGCCTCGCCCGGGCTGACCGGCCGGAACGTTGGCCGCCTGCTTGCGGTCGATCTCGGAGTCCGTCGGGTCTCCCAGGCGCAGCTCGAGGCGGGTCTGGATGAGGTCCTTCAGGCTCGCGCGGATCTCGAGCCAGCGGTTGGCCGTCACGATCACGTGCACGCCGAAGCTGAGGCCGCGTGCGGCGATGGTCTGCACACGCGTCTCGAGCGCCTCGTAGTCGGCGCGCAGCGTCGCCCACCCGTCGACGACGAGGAACACGTCGCCGTAGCCGTCGTCGACGACGCCCTGACTGCGGCGCAGGCGGTAGGTGTCGATCGAGTCGATGCCGTTCTGGCGGAAGTAGCGCTCACGGTCGTCGATGATCGACTCCACCTCGGCGACCGTGCGGCGGATGGCCTCCGCCTCGGTGCGCGTGGCGACGCCGGCGACGTGCGGATGGCGCTGCAGACCCGTGAAGGTGCCGCCGCCGAAGTCGAGCACGTAGAACTGCAGCTCCAGCGGTGTGGCCGTCAGCGCGAGGGCTGAGACGAGCGTGCGGGCCAGCGTCGACTTGCCGCTGAGCGGGCTTCCGACGATGGCCACGTGACCGGCCGCGCCGCCCAGCGATACCACGAGGTTCTCGCGGCGCTGCTCGAGCGGCACGTCGACGATTCCAAGCGGGACCGTGAGGGCCCCGGCGGCGCGCCAGCCGGGGGAGTGGAGCCCCATCCGCGGGTCGACCACGAGGTCGGGCATGAGCTCGTCGAGCGACGAGGGCTCCTCGAGCGGCGGCAGCCACACCTGGTGGGCGGCAGGGCCCCTGCCCTTCATCCGCTCGACGGCGATCTGGAAGGTCGAGCGCTCCTCGACCGGCTGCGACACGATGTCGCGCGAGGTGTCGACGGGCTCCTCGACGAGCTCCAGCGGCTGTGGCGCGGCGGTGAAGACCTCGATGCGCGCGGCTTCGCCGGATATGTCGGCCGACTCGCTCGAGCGGCCGCCGGTGAGCTTCGTCTTCGGAGTTCCCGAGACGTAGGCGGCGCGGAACTGCACGAGATTGTCGGTGTCGGCCTTGAGGTAGCCCACGCCCGGCTCCTGCGGCAGCGTGTAGGCGTCGGGGGTGCCGATGATCGTGCGAGACTCCGCCGCCGAGAACGTGCGCAGACCGATGCGGTACGACAGGTACGTGTCGAGGCCGCGCAGCTTTCCCTCTTCGAGGCGCTGCGACGCCAGCAGCAGGTGCACCTGGAGCGAACGGCCGACGCGGCCGATGTTGATGAAGCTCTCCACGAACTCCGGCTTCGCGGCCAGCAGCTCGCTGAACTCGTCTGCCACGATCAGCAGCGCCGGAAGAGGCGCGAGGTCGGTGCGCCCGCCGCGGCGGGCCTTCTCGTAGTCCGAGACGTTGGCGAAGTTGCCGGCGGCGCGCAGCAGCTCCTGGCGGCGCACGATCTCACCCTGCAGGGCATCCTGGAAGCGGTCGACGAGCGCGAGCTCGCTGCCGAGGTTGGTGATGATCGCCGAGACGTGGGGCATTCCCGCCATGCCGGCGAACGTCGCGCCACCCTTGAAGTCGACGAGCACGAAGTTCAGCTGCTCGGGCGAGTGCGTCAGAGCGAGGGCGAGGACGAGCGTGCGCAGCACCTCGGACTTACCGGAACCCGTGGCGCCGATCATGACGCCGTGCGGGCCCATACCCTGCTGGGCGGCTTCCTTGAGGTCGAGCACGAGCGGGGCGCCGGTCGTGTCCTGGCCGATCGGCACGCGGAGGCGGTCGCGTTCCAGGCGACCCGACCAGGTGCGGTCGAAGTCGATCTCGCGCACGTCGGGCATGCCGAGCAGCTCGACGAGCTCGCGCTGACCCTGCTGGGCGCCGGGCGTCTCGGCGAGCGCTGCCGGGTTCGAGTACAGCGGCATGAGCCGGCGCGCGGTGGCCTCGGCCACGGCGATCGAGGTCGTGTCGGGGGTGAAGGTGCGCGATCCCGACACCACGTCGATGAGCTCGGCGTGGCGATCGGATGCGGCTGCTTCCGGCATGACGATGCGCAGGACGTCGGGGTTCTCGAGCTCTCCCCAGCGGCCGGGAAGCTCCACCACGGTGACCCCCAGCATCCCGTCGCCGCCGACGACCGGGTCGCCCATCGGCAGCTGCACGCCGTCGACGACGAGGATCACGTGCGGGGTGGCGCCGCCGCCGCGGGCGAAACGCGCGCGTTCGCGGAGTCCGGCGGGCAGCAGGTCTTCGAGGTCGTCCAGCGACGAGGCGATCATGCGAGCGGGCCCCAGCTTGTCGCTCGAGCGCGACGAGAGCGCGTGCGGCAGCCACTTGGCCCACTCCCACGCGGGCAGTTGGTCGGGGCCGGCGAGGATCGCGACGACGACGTCCTCGGGATCCTGCAGGGTGGCGGCTCCCACGACCATGGCGCGGGCGAGGGCGCGCACCGCATCCTCGTCAGGACCGACGACTTCGATGCGTGCGTAGTCGGTCAGGGTCACCCCCAGCGGCAGATCCGGCTGGATCTCGTGGGTGAGCATGAACCGGTGGGCCGCGGATGCGGCGACGGGGTCGAGCTGGGCGAGCGGCGGGAGATCCGGCGCCTCGAGCGAGATGCACAGCGGCTGGTCGCACGCGCCGATGCGGGTGAGCAGGAAGTTCTCATCGCCGGGCTGACGCTCCCAAACGCGCGTGCGCTCCTCCGCGATGAACGGCAGCGCCGAGGGTGAGGGAGTGACCCACGCGCCGTGGCGACGCTGCTTGCGCGCAGCCGTGCGGACGGTTTCGCGCAGGTCGCTGAGGTAGGCGAGGTACTCGCGGCGGTTGCCGAGCACCTGGGCGTTGCGTTGCGCGCGCTGGCGCCATCCGTTGACGGCGACGAAGCCGAGGGAGGAGAGCAGGAACATGCCGCCGGTGATGAAGCCGGTCGGTCCCGCGTTGGAGATCGTCACCATGACGATCGCGCCCACACTGCCGAGCATCGGCAGCAGGGAGGTGAGCATGCTGCTGCCGCCCTCGTTCGGAACCAGCTCCGGCGGCGGCTGCACGACGATGCGACCACTCGGCACGGACGGCGGGGCCAGGCGTGGTCCCTTGCTCACGAAGCGGCTCCGATCAGTCGGCTGACGGTGAAGATGCGGTTCCCGATCCGGATGCGGGTGTCATCGTCGACGAAGGTGCGTGCATGGGGTGCGAGAGGCACCACCTGGCCGTCATCGTCGATCAGCTCGGTCCCGTTGGTCGAACCCGTGTCGGTGACCCAGAGGCCCGCGTGATCGAACTCGAGACGGAGGTGGGTCTTGGAGACGCTGGAGTCGGGATCCGTCACCGTCACCAGCAGATCGGTCTGCTCGCTCTGCTCGGGGCTGCGGCCGAGGTTGACCGCGACGGGCAGAGGCAGGCGCGCACGCTGGCCGGTGTCGAAGATGAGCAGCAGCTCGCCGGTGGGGCGCTCGCCCGACTCGGACTGGTCGACGACCGGCGCCGCTGCGGCGGGACCCGCCCAGCCCGCGACCGCTGCGGCCGGCGCCGGGACATCGGGCGTTGCGACGGCGGCGACGGGGGCTGCCGGCGGCTCGGCGGGTGCGGGCGGGGCGATCGGTCCCCGGGCTCTGCCGGATTCGACGGGTGCGGGCGACCAGGGGCGTGCGATGACGGTCGGGGAGGGGACGGCGACGATCTCGTCGGCGGAGCGCCGTCTGCTCCGCCGTTCCGCCGCGGGGCGGCGGGGAACGGCGACGACGACGGTCTGCGCGGCGCGGTCGGCCCAGGAGCGACGCAGGCCCGAGCGGTCGGCGGATGCGGACCCCTCGACGACCCATGCTCCCGCGCCGAACACGAGGGAGCCGATACCGACCAGCAGACCGCGCACGAAGCTGCGCCCTGCGCCGGGCGAGTATGGGGCGTCCAGGCGCGCGACGCGCAGCCCCAGCAGGGCCTTCCCCGGACCGGACCCGGTGCGGGCTTGGAGGATCCACAAAGCCAGGACTGCCTCGGCGCCCACGAGAAGCCCGAACACGGCTGACCCGCTGACGAGGGCGACGGTCACGCCGAGGGCGACCACGATGGCGACGTCGATCGTGAAGGCGGCGAGTCGTGCTCCGACTCCGGCGGGTTCGCCCGTGAACTGCGGCGGCAGACTCATGCGCCCATCATTCCACGCAGGATATCGACGGTATCGGCGGCGAGCAGCCCGGCGGGCAGTGACAAGGCGATCGCGATCCATTCGATGACGTCCCCGAATCGCGACCAGCGCAGGGACTGCGCGCCGCGGCTCGTGGGGATGATGATCAGCGCGGCGATCGCGCCGACGGCCAGGAGGATGCCCGCCAGCACAGTGAGCAGCACGGGGTTGGCCTCACGGGTCGCGGTCAGCACCATCACGACCGCCACGGCGCCCGCGGCGAGTCGCGGCAGCCACCGCAGCAGCGGCACCGAGAAGCGGCGTGCGCCGAGCAGGAGCGCGAGCACGACCGTGATCGCCAGGGCGATGCGGCCCGAGAGCACGAGCGGGTCGAAATCGTCCATGTCCGGCAGTGCGAAGGGAGCGCTCAGAGCCACCGCGACCATCAGCACGAACGTGCCGGCCACGAGTCGGCCCGTGGAGCGCGCCACGAGCTCGCGGGCATCGGCGGCGCCGATGGAATGGATCTCCTCGGGCAGCTGCTGGCGCACGCTCCATCGCGTGGTCTGGTAGCGCTCGTAGTCGATGAAGATGCCCGGCGGAACGTCGACAAGGGTGGCCAGCAGGATGCGCAGAGCCACGGGTGCAAGACCGAGCGTGACGGCGGTGGGCGCAGCCACGGGCAGCGAGAGGATGAGCGAGAAGCCCCATACCCCCGCCAGCACGAGCAGCAGGGTCGTGGCGGCCGAGAGGCGCGCGTGCAGCCCCGCGGGGCGCCCGACGAGAGCGAGCATTCCCGCCAGCACCGCTGCCGAGAGCAGGCCGACGAACACCTGCAGCGTGGAGGTCGCAGCGGGGAACGCGGGGACGATGCCGGCGCCCGCGGCGAAGGCCAGCGTCAGGACCGCGACGAGGGCGGCGTCGGTGCCGTTGGCGACACCCCGCGCGCGCACGGCGAGCGCCATGCCCGCCGTGACGGCGAACGCGCCCATGGCGACCGCTAACGGGAAGCGCAGCGACTCCCGGACGGCGTCGGGGGCGATGAGCGAGAACACCGCGAGCACGAGCGCGATGCCGCCGAGCACCCACCAGGCTCCGGGTGCCTCTCCGCGGGAGGGGTCACGACGTCGGCGGCGGTCCTGTTTCACCTTCTGAGACAGATCCACGAGCGCGAGCACGGTGCCGTCGCTGAGATCGTCGACGCGCAGCAGCGGGCTCACTTCGCGTCCGTCGACCTCGAGCAGCACGTCGCGTCCGACCTCCTGGCGGATGCCGAGACTCGCGAGCGCGTCGGCGATGCTGGCCGCGGGAGGGATCAGGAGATCGTGGCGGGCGGCTCCGTCGACGATCGCGATCCGCCGGCGTTCCTCGGTGTCGGCGGGCGTGGTCACTGCTGCCCTCCCACCGCGGTGTCTCGCCGCGGCGCCCGGTGTGCGCCTGCCATCGTCGTGCCGCCCCCACTTCTCACGTCTCGACAGCGTAACGTCCGGCGTCGCCCTGCGACGCCTGCGCGCGGATTGTCCACAGAACCGCTACGATTCGACACCCCCGTCGATCAGGCGCCCAGCGCCGCCGCGGCGATCGCCCGGGTGGCTTCGACGTCGCGCATCCACAGGGGGGCGACGACCGGCCGGATCCCGAGAGCGCCCACGGATGCCGCGGATGCCGCATCCTCCTCCGCCAGCAGCCACGCATCGAGGACGCCGCCGGCGCGGCGGCTGCCGTAGTGGGCGGCCACCGCCGCGGCGGAGGTCTCGACGCCGATCGCGGTGAGGCACACGTCGGCCATGCCCCGCACGACGCGGCCGCCGATGATCGGGGAGACGCCGACGACTCGGGCAGAGGTCTGCGCGAGCGCCTCACGGATGCCGGGCACGCCGAGCACGGGACCGATCGAGACCACCGGGTTGGACGGGGCGAGCACGACGACATCGGCCTGGGCGATGGCCTCGACGACACCCGGCGCGGGAGCCGCCGCATCCATCCCAGGGTTCTCGAAGGCGCGGGGCGCCAGCGTGGCGCGGTGGCGCGTCCACCACTCCTGGAAGTGGAGGCGCCCGCCGTCCTCGAGAAGCACGTGCGTGTCCACCTCGGCGTCGGTCATCGGCAGCAAGCGAACCCCGAGCGGCCATCGCTCCGACAGGCGGGCCACCACCTCCGACACCGTGGCGCCGTCGCGCAGCCAGCCGGTGCGTGCGAGGTGCGTACCGAGATCCAGATCGCCGAGGGTGAACCACGGCCAGCCCGCTCCCCAGGCCTGCAGCTCGGCGTTGACCCGCTCGGTGTCGCCCGCGCGTCCCCATCCGCGCACCATGTCGTTCTGGCCCGCGAGGCGGTAGAGCACGGAGTCGATGTCCGGCTGCAGGCGCACACCCGACAACCACAGGTCGTCGCCGGTGTTGACGATGATCGTCGCGGGGTCTGCGCCGCGGCGGGCCAGCTCCGCCCGCATCCCTTCGCTGAACGTGGATCCGCCCACGCCGCCCGCGATGACGACGACCCGGGGCTGCTCGTTCTGTGCCATCGGACAAGTCTCCCAGAGCCGGTGACGCGGTCCGCGGTGCAGCTACGCTGCCCACATGCTGTTCGGGAGGAAGAAGCGCGAAGCCGAGGCCGAACTCCGTCGACAGATCCGGCCACAGGTGCTGGCCGCCGGCTGGGAGTGGGAGGATGCGGCACCCCCGCCCCCGCTGGAAGTGCAGGAAGCCGTCTTGCGCATGACTCGCCCGTACGGCCGCATCTGGACGGTCGGAGTGAGCGAGAGCGTATCGGGCGCGCTGCGCTCACACGCCTTCCGAGCCGGGCGACTCGTGGGTTACGCCTACGGGACGACCAACAGCGGCACCCCCTACGGGCGGCTCGCGACCGCTCACGCGGTGTGGATGTCGTTGCCCGGGACTCTGCCCGAGATCCGTCTCGAGGATGCGACTCTTCCCGCCCGCGACGATCTCGGTCTGCGTCTGCCGCCCATCCCGATCGGTGTCGGCGGGCGCTGGACGGTGCAAGGGTTCATCCCCTCCTTCGCGACGGATCTGCTGACCCCCGAGGTGGTCGCGTGGCTCGACACCGCGCCGCCGCGCTGCACCGTGATCATCCGCGCCGGTCTCGTGATCGCCTACGGGGCGGACGCGTTCGACGCGCCGTCGATCGCGACCCGAGCGGAACTGCTGGCGGGGCTGATCGAGCGCGTGCCTACGGGTGCGTGGAACCGCGCCGACGCCCTGGTCGCCGGAACGGGGGTGTTCCCCGTGGAGGCTCCGGACGGCGCCGCGCTGCGCCTGGACGAGCGCCTGGTCGCGCGCGACTGGCAGGGCTACGGCCTGCAGCGCATCCCGTGGGAGGACGCTCCGACGGCCGAGAGCTCCGTGGTCTTGCGCCATCGGGACGCGGTGGACGTCTGGCGCGCGGATGAGGCGCCGACGACCTCGTCGCCCGGCGTCGCCGTCGGGTTCCGGCTCGGACATGCCGCATCGGGCGGTGCCGTGGCGCGGCCGCGCATCGCGACAGTGGCGAGCACGCTCGCATCGGGCGGCTCCGTCGAGTCGTGGCCCAGCCCATAGGTCCCCCAGAACCCGGCACGTACCCGACCGGGCGCGGTTACGCTGAGCGCATGTTGCCGTTCGGTTCCAAGCGTCGTGAGGCGGATGCCGCCGCGCGACGGGCCACGAGGCCGCTGTTCGAGTCTCGCGGGTGGCACTGGGAGGATGCCGCGCCGCCCCCGTCGATCGAGATCGCGGAGGCCGCCTTCCGGGCCACTCCGGCGAAGGAGATCTGGCCCACGGGGATGAGCGAAGTGGTCACCGGTCAGGCGCACGGTCACGACGTCACGGTCGCACGTCTGGTCGGCTACCTGCAGCGTCGCGGCAACAAGGGCAACGCGTGGGGCGACCGTTACGAGACGAACCTGATCTGGATGCGGCTGCCCGCCGCACTGCCCGAGATCCGCTTCGGCGATCAGTCGCTGCGTGCCCGCGACGACTACGGCATCAAGCTGCCGCCGATCCCGCCTCTCGGCCAGCTCTGGCCGAGCACGCGCTGGAGCGTGGAGGGCTTCATCCCCGCCTTTGCGCAGGACCTGCTCACTCCCGAGTTCGTGGCAGCACTCGAGACCGCACCCGAGCGATCGCCGGTCGTGATCCGGGCGGGCGTCATCCTCAGCTACGGCGCCGAAGCGCTCGACGTCGCGTCCGTCGACGCCCGAATCGCCCTGCTCGCCCGCCTCGTGGACGCGGTGCCCGCCGCTGCGTGGGGCCGGGCCGACGCCCTCGTCGCGGGCACGGGCGTCTTTCCCATCGTCATGAAGGACGGTGCGGCCCTCCGACTCGACGATCGGCTGATCGCGCGCGACTGGAAGGGCTACGGTCTGCAGAAGGTCGACTGGCGAGACACGCCGACGGCCGAGGGCATGGTCTCGTTGAAGCTGGGCGAGGCTCGCGACGTGTGGGACGACGAACCGCCGAACGCCGCGCCCACCGGGCTGACCGTCCGCTTCGGCCGCTCACTGCTGGCGGGCGGACCGATCGACCGCGGCATCCCGACCGTGAAGTCGACGCTCGATCCACAGTGATGTCCAGCCCCCTGCGTGCGCGGACGCCGTTCGCCATGATGGTGTGCGTCCGTATCCTTCGCCACGACCAGGGGGTCGCGAATGTCTGATCACATCACCATCGACTTCGACCGGGTCGCGCAGTCGGTACAGGCGATCCAGCAGTCGTCGGCGGAGATTCACAGAGTGCTCGACGAGATGGACGCACAGCTCTCCCACCTCGACTCGGCGTGGCAGGGCCGCGCTTATCAGGCGTACGTCGGGATGCGGGTGCACTGGGAAGCCCAGATGCGTGCCATGCAGCGCCAGCTCGACGCGTACGCGCGAGTGATGGAAGAGGCCGGCGGCGCCTTCGCCGAGCAGGAGCGTTCGCTGGCCCGCTCGTTCTGATCCGCGGCGTTCAGCGCTCGCGGATCTCCGACCCGTCATCGTCCAATGAGGAGATCGGCGCGGCGAGACCGGCCCGGATCTCCGCGAGCATGGCGGAGCCGACCGCCCCACCATCGGCCTCGACGACGCTCTCGGCAGCGGCTTCCTCCAGGTTCAGAAGGGCCTGACGCAGGGTCGAGGTCAACAGCCGCGAGAGTCCGGCGGCCCCCAGGTCCAGTCCCCGCTGCTGGATGCGAACATCCTCAAGAAGGCCAGATGACGCCACTCGCACGGTGACCTCGCCGCGAAGCGACGTGGCGGATGCGCCGCCGCGTGCGGACAGCAACTCCTGCACCCGCTCCGCGGCCGCACCCTGCTCGACTGCACGGGCGTACTGGGCCTGATGATCGGCGACCAGACGCCTGACGTCTTCGGGAACCCCGCTGAAATCGACGGAAGGATCCAGCATCACTTCTCTCCGTTGTTGTTCTCGGCCGACGTGCGGACGGCGTCGACGATTCCCGGCAGATTGACCGTGATCTCCAGCGGTTCGGCGGCGCTGAGCACCTGAGAGATCGCCTTGCCGTTGATCTCGAACTCGTGCTGGAACATCGTCAGCTTGTCGACGATGTCGCTGATCTTCTTCATGACCTCTTGGATCTTCTCGACCCACTTGGCCACCTGAGGAACCCGCGTCGCGATCTTGCTGGAGCACTGCGCGACGACGGCCGGGAGGCCGACGCCCACCGTGGCCATGGCGATGACGACCGCTTGGATCAGCTGCCCGACGAGGTCGGAGATGATGGACTTCACGATCTCGTAGACGATCTCCACGATCATCGCGGCATTGCGCAGACCGTTCGCGACGCCGTGGCTCGCCTGTGCGACGGACTCGACGATCTGCGTGAGCCCCTCCGCCAACTTCGCGTAGGCGTCGGCTGCGACGCCGGTCCAACTCGCCAGGAGCGCCTGCACCGCGGGGCCTCGCGCGCTGGCCACCTCCTCGAGTGCCCCGCCCAGGTTGTCCCATGTCTCGCCCAGTGCGCGCACCATCTCGGGGCTGCCCGTGAGCATCTCGAGTGCTTGGTGGAGCGGCGGCATGTAGTCGAGCAGGAACGACGCGCAGGAGGAGGCGAGGGTCGCGATGGGGTTCACCATCATGTCCACCACGTCCAGGGCGGTGCCGGCGACGTCGAGGATCCCCCCGCCGATGTCCCCGCTGCCGAAGCTCTCCGCGGCGGATGCGATGTTGCCCGCTACCGGGACGGCGTCCAGCACGGCGGCACCGCTGACTCCCTCATAGGACGGTGCGACGAACAGGTCTGCCATCTCAGCCCTCCATGCCGATCAAGCGGCGGATCTGATCCGCCAGCTCGGAGTCCGCCGCCCGATAACCGAGCGCCGCGGCCTTCATCGCCGTCGACTCCGCCTTCACTGCTCCGGAAAGAGCGGCCATGCCGGCCAGTGCGCTCACCTGCTGCAGCGAGACGATGGGAACGAGGAACGAGCACAGCAGCCCGAACGCGGCCGGCTGCAGAGCCACGGCGGTCAGCGCCGTGGAAGACACCTCGCCGATCCGTCCGCCGGCCTCATCGATCTTCGCCGCGTGCGTCTCCAGCGCCTGCGCCTGGACATCCAGTCTGGTCATCCCCGCTGCCCTCCGTTGTTATCGTCGGCCGGCTCGTCGCCGCTGATTGTTCCGCGTTCGTACTCCTCGATCCGCTCGTAGAGCTCTTGGATTCGATCGCCCAGATCTTCACGCATCGGCGTCGTGGTGTGCGGCTGCAGCAGCGCGAGTCGGAGCGGCTCCGCCTTCTCCTGCACGTCCTGGATGGCGCGTTGTGTCGCTTCGAGCACCATCGCCGACACCTGCGCGCCGTCGTGCGCGAGCGCTTCGTCGTGCACGGTGATGTCGAGAGGGATGCCGTGATGGTCGACCGTGACCGTCACTTCTCCCTCCTCACTCGATCCGACGCCCTGGAGTCGGGCGATCTCCGCCCCGACTTCCTCCGCTACCGCCGACAACTGCGCAGCCTGTGCCAGCTGCGCCGTGATGGCCGTGATGATCTGTGCGGCAGTTTCCACGCAGAGCCCTTCCTGGACGCGATTTTCCCTGGGAGCCTACTCAGATTGACGAATCGCTGCGGGGCCCTTGTGGATGCGGTCACCTGTGCGGCATAGGGCATTACCGCAGAGCGGGCGGCATGCGCCGCCGATAACGGGTTCTGCAAGCGCCGCTGTACGCGGCGGCTCCTCGATCAGCCCTGAGGAGTGGCCCCCGCGGCCGCACGCGCGGCGGTGGGAAGGGCCGCCACGACGGCGGCGAGAGCGTCGTCGTCGTGCGCGGCGGTGAGGAACCACGCCTCGTACACGCTCGGCGGCAGCGAGACGCCCGCGTCCAGCATCGCGTGGAAGAAGGCCGGATATCGCCACGCCTCCTGCGTCTGGGCGGCCGCGTACGACAGCGGCGCCTCCGAAAGGAAGGCCACGCCGAACAGCGAACCCGCCCGTGGGACGGCATGCGTCACGCCGGCCTGCTCGAGAGCACCCGACAGGGCCGCGGCGATCGTGGATGCGGCGGCGTCGACCCGCGCGTACACCTCGCCGGTGGCCAGGCGCAGCGTTGCCAGACCGGCGGCGACCGACAGCGGGTTTCCCGACAGCGTGCCCGCCTGGTACACCGGCCCCACCGGCGCGAGGGTGTCCATCACGTCGGCGCGACCGCCGAGGGCGGCCAGCGGCATGCCGCCGCCGACGACCTTGCCGAAGGTGAAGATGTCGGGGGTGTAGTGCTCGCCCGCCTCCTGCTGCAGCCCCCAGAATCCGGCCGGGTGTACGCGGAAGCCCGTCAGCACCTCGTCGAGGATGAGCAGGGCGCCGTGCCGATGGGCGATCTCGGCGAGCGCGGCGTTGAAGCCCGGAGCGGGAGGGACCACGCCCATGTTCGCCGCGGCGGCTTCGACGATGACGGCCGCGATGCGATCGCCGTGCACCGCGAAGACCTCGTGCACCTGGGTCAGGTCGTTGTAGTCGATGACCAGCGTCTGCGCCGCGATGGGGGCCGGGACGCCGGCGGATCCGGGGAGGGCGAGCGTCGCCACGCCCGAGCCCGCCGCCGCGAGCAGCCCGTCGGAGTGGCCGTGGTAGTGGCCGGAGAACTTCACGAGCAGGTCGCGGCCCGTGTAGCCGCGGGCGAGCCGGATGGCGGTCATCGTCGCCTCGGTGCCGGTGGAGACGAGGCGTACGCGGTCGATCGGTGCGGCATCGCCCACGCGCACGCGGTCGGCGATCAGAGCGGCCAGATCGACCTCGGCCTCCGTCGGCGCACCGAAGGAGAGCCCGCGGGCCGCAGCCTCCTGCACGGCCGCGACGACCTCGGGATGCGCGTGGCCGAGCAGCGCGGGACCCCATGACGCCACGAGGTCCACGTACCGGCGACCCGCCGCATCCGTCACGTACGGCCCCGAGGCCGACGCGAGGAAGCGTGGCGATCCACCCACCGAGCCGTAGGCGCGCACGGGGGAGTTCACGCCGCCCGGGATGACCTCGCGGGCGTGCGCGAACAGTTCCTCGTTGCGGTCGGTCATGAGTCGTCCTTCCGTGGATCTCACCGCACCCGCGCCGTCGAAGAGGCGCGGATCGGATGCGGTGTCAGCGGCCCTCGCGCAGCCAGCCGGCCGCCTCGAGCGCCCAGTAGGTGAGGATGGCGTCGGCACCCGCGCGGCGGATCCCGAGAAGGGACTCGGTGACGGCGCCTCGGCGGTCGATCCAGCCGTGCGCGGCAGCGGCCTCGATCATCGCGTACTCGCCCGACACCTGATACGCCCACACCGGGACGTCGACGGATGCGCGCACGTCGGCGAGCACGTCGAGGTAGGGCAGAGCGGGCTTGACCATGACGATGTCGGCGCCTTCGGCCACGTCCACGACGGCCTCGCGCACGCCCTCGCGGCCGTTGCCGGGGTCGAGCTGGTAGGTGCGGCGGTCGCCCTTCAGCTGCGAGTCGACGGCCTCGCGGAACGGGCCGTAGAAGGCGCCCGCGTACTTCGCCGCGTAGGCGAGGAGGATGGTGTCGGTGAAGCCTTCGGCGTCGAGGGCCGCGCGCACGTGGGCGACCTGGCCGTCCATCATGCCCGAGAGACCCAACAGGTGGCTGCCGGCGGACGCCTGCGCGACGGCCATGGCGGCGTAGCGTTCGAGCGTCGCGTCGTTGTCGACGGCCCCCTGCGGCGTCAGTACGCCGCAGTGCCCGTGGTCGGTGAACTCGTCGAGGCACAGATCGGTTTGCACGACGATCTCGTCTCCCACCTCCGCAACCAGCGCGGCGGTGGCGACGTTGAGGATCCCCTCGGGATCGTCGGCTCCGGATCCCACGGCGTCGCGCACGGTCGGCACGCCGAACAGCATGACGCCGCCGATACCGGCTGCCGCCGCATCCGCCGCCGCACGGCGCAGCGAGTCGAGCGAGTGCTGCACGACACCCGGCATGGAGCCGATCGGTTGGGGCTCCGTCAGTCCCTCACGCACGAACATCGGGAGCACGAGCTGCGAGGGCGCCAGGTGTGTCTCGCGGACCAGCCGCCGAACGGCGGGGGACTGGCGGAGCCGGCGCAGGCGATGGGTGGGAAAGCTCACGGCTGGAACTCGTCGGCCGCGTGCGGAAGCGCGAAGTGCGACACGGCTTCGATCAGCGCGTCGACGGTCTGCCGGTCGGCGACGACCGAGACGCCGAGTCCCGCACGGCGAGCATCGTTCGCGGTCTGCGGCCCGATCGCGGCGATGACGGTCGATTCGGGGATGTCGGGGAACTGCAGCTGCACCTGCTCGGCCACCGACCCGCTGGTGACGAGGATCGCGTTGATGCGGCCCGAGGCCACGTCGTGGGCGATGCGCTCGGTGACGGGCACACCAACCGTGCGGTAGGCGACGACGCTGCGCACATCGTGCCCGGCCTCGGTGAGCTTGCGCGTCAGCACGGGCTTGGCGATCTCGCTGCGCAGCGTCAGGATGCGGCGCGGCTCGGGCTCGAGCGCGATCATCTGCTCTGCCATGCCTGCGGCGGAATTGTCGCGGTCGGGAACGAGATCGACGCGGTAGCCGGCGGCCTGCAGCGCCGCCGCGGTGGTCTCGCCGACGGCGGCGACCTTGGTGGCGGGGGGGATCACGGCGCGGTAGGCGAAGAGCACGTCGACCGTGGTGGCGCTGGTCATGGTGACCCAGTCGAAGCGGCCGGCGGCGAGGTCGGCGAGGGCGGCTTCGAGCGTCTGCTCGTCATTGGTGGGAGCGAAGTTGATGAGGGGAGCTACGACGGGCACGGCGCCCTGCGAGCGCAATGTCGCTGCCACCCCGTCGCCCCAGGGGCCGCCGCGGGGCACGAGCACGCGCCAGCCCGTCAGGGGCTTGGCGGCTTCGTGCCGTCGGGGCTCTTCGTGCATGGCTTCGGCTTTCATGGTGAGACCTCGGCTGCTCCATGCTCGAGCAGCTCGCGTGCGACGTCGCTCCCGGTTTCGCGTGCACCTGCGATCGGGTCGTCATCGCCGGCAGCTCTCGCACCATCGCTGCTGCCCGTCGGCCCAGCATACCCGTCCCTCACGCACAGGTTTCTCTCAGCTTCGATCACGCGGCTTCCGTCGGCGGCGTACACCGTCGCGCGCACGTGCAACTGATCTCCCTTGAGCACGGCGTGAACCCCGACCGGCGCGGAGCACCCGGCATCCAGGCCTGCGAGCACCGCCCGTTCGATCGTGACCGCGACGCGGGTCGCGGCGTCGTCGAGCCGGCCGATCGCCGCGAGCAGGTCGGCGGGCGCATCCTGGCGCACCTCGACGGCGAGCGATCCCTGGCCCGGAGCCGTGGGCCACTGCGCGAGTGCGAGGGGCTCGGTGAAGAGCTCGCCGGTCGCCCCACCGAGACGGGCGAGCCCGGCGGCGGCGAGGATGACCGCATCCAGCTCTCCGTCGCGTACGCGCGACAGACGCGAGTCGACGTTGCCGCGCAGGTCCTGCGCCACGAGTCCGGGGTTGCGCCGGCGCAACTGGGCGATGCGTCGGGGCGAGCCGGTTCCGATGACACTGCCGGCGGCCATCTCGGCGATCGGGGTGCCGTCGCGTGTGATCACGACGTCGCGGGCGTCTTCGCGCCGCGGGGTCGCGGCGATCACGAGGCCCGGAGCGTCCGCGGTGGGCAGGTCCTTGAGCGAGTGCACGAGCAGGTCGCACTCGTCGGCCAGCAGTGCCTCGCGCAGACGCGTCGCGAACACGCCGCGTCCGCCCAGCTGCGACAGCGAGGCGCGCGAGACATCGCCCTCGGAGGTGATGGGAACGAGCACGACCTCGCGTCCGGACACCGTGGCGAGCAGGTCGGCGATCTGCTGCGACTGCGCGGTCGCGAGCGCACTGCGCCGAGTACCCAGGCGCAGCGGTGCGTTCACACCAGGCTCCGGCGACGGCATCCGTGGGTCACGACAGAACCTCGGCGATGGCCGAGGTGGGGATGAGGCGGCCGGTGAAGAAGGGGACCTCCTCGCGCACGTGGCGACGTGCCTCGGTGTAACGCAGCGCCCGCATCATGTCGACCAGATCGCTCAGCTCGTCCGCCTCCATGGGCAGCAGCCACTCGTAGTCGCCGAGGGCGAACGAGGCCACGGTGTTCGCGACCACGTTCGTGTACGCGGCGCCCTTGCGGCCGTGGTCGGCCAGCATGGCGCGGCGCTCCTCCTCGGGCAGGAGGTACCACTCGTAGCTGCGCACGAAGGGGTAGACCGTGAGCCACTCGCGGGCGTGCTCGCCGCGGAGGAATCCGGGCACGTGCGAGCGGTTGAACTCCGCATCGCGGTGCACGCCCATCGCGTTCCACACCGGAAGCAGGTCCTGCAGCAGATCGGTGCGGCGCAGGCGCCGCAGGTCACGCTGCAGGTCTTCGGCGACGGGGCCGTGCATCCAGACCATCAGATCAGCGTCGGCGCGCAGTCCGCTGACGTCGTAGAACCCGCGGATGGTGACGCCGCCGGCTTCGATCAGCTCGACGAGAGCCGCGAGCTCCGTGTCGTCCGTCGCCGTGACCGGCTTCGCGGGGTCGCGGCGGAAAACGGCCCAGAGGGTGAACTGCGTGGACGTCGACTCGGGTGCGGAGCTCATGACCTCCAGTCTCACCCCGTCGTCGTCAGACGCCAAACGGCGACCGCCGGTGCTATCCGCGATACGTCGGTTCGGCGGAGGGGATCAGCGCACGTAGGCGCGGATCGCACCCCACACGATGGCACCCGCGGCAGCCGCCGTGCCGATCACGGCGAGCGCCGCCGCTGCCGGCTCCTCGCGAGCGAAGCGGCGGAACTGGGCGATACGGCGCTCGGCCGCCGTGCCCACGCGGCGTGGGACGTTGGCCTTCTCCTCGATCGCGGCCAGCGTCGCCTTGAGCTCCGCTCGCGCCTTCTCGACGGGATCGGTGATGCCCAGAGGGACACCGGTGCGGGGGACGGGAACCGGAGCGGTCATTCGCCTGCCTCCTTCACGACGCGCACGTCTTCGGCGATGTGGGATGCGGGGTTGTCCTTGCCGATCCTGCGGAAGCGCAGATAGCCCAGCAGCGCGAGGACGACGGCGATGAGCAGCATCGCGCCGAACAGCACGAGGGCGGCGACCCACGGCTGCCACCAGGACGAGAGCCCGATGATGATGAACGCGCCCAGCGCCGGGATCGACCAGAACAGGATGAACAGGGCGCCGAGCATGAGGCCGCCGCCGATGCCGGCGTTCTTGGCCGCCTTGCCGAGCCACTTCTTCGCGGAGTCGATCTCCGCCGTCACGAGGTTGCGGACGAGCTCGGGGACCTCGCCGACCAGGGTCAGCAGGCTCTTCTCCGACTTGTCACGGAAGCCGCGGGGGGTGGTCATGTCACTTCCCGCCCGACGAGGAGCCGCCCGTGCTGCGCTTGGCGGCGGGGCGCTTCGCGGTCGTGGACGGTGTCGACTTCTTCGCAGCCGTCGCCGTGGTTTCGGCGGCGTCCGCGACATCCTCCGCCGCGTCGGCACCGGCGTCGAGCGCCGCATCCAGACGCTGACCGGGGGTGCCGTCGGTGGTGACGGCCTTGGTGATCTTCACCGCGCCGCTGAACAGGGCGCTCGGCACCGAGAGCAGCGCCGACTTGCCGACCTCCTGCAGCTTGCCGACCTGCTTCTGCACGGGCGCCAGGTTCCACACCTTCTGCGCCTGCGTCTTGATCTGTTCGTAGCGCTCACGGCCTGCGCGCGTTCCGAGCACGTAGCCCGCTGCCAGTCCGATGACGAGTCCAGCTTTGCCCCTCATGGGGTCTCCTCACGTTCGGGGTGGATCAAGCGAGTGTGCGCCCAGCGTAGCGCTGTATGCCGTTCGGGTTATCCGGTTGACATGCGCGCTCACTCCTGAGAACGCTGCGACCCCCACAGTGCCGAACGGCGCAGCCGATCGGCCTCTTCGCGAGCGTCGGGGACGACCTGGGCGAGCCCGGTTCCCGACAGCCACGCGCCGACCGCGCCGAGGCCGGGTACCGCTCGGATGGCACCGCGTGCGGCGGCGGTGTGCTCCGTGCGTCCGATGACGGATGCGGGCTGCGACTGCACCCAGCGGGCGCGATGCGAGCCCCGCACCGACGCCGGGTCGAGATCGACGCCGAGCAGGGCAGACGCCTCTTCGAGTGCGAGCGCCGCGGCAGCGTCGTCGGCGAGCTGAGCGGTCGCCGGGTCTTCGCCCTGGGCGCCGAACGAGACGCGGACGACGTGCACACCGGGGCCGGTCGCATCCGCGATCCACTCCCATTTCGCGCTCGCGTGGGTGAGCGCCTTCGCACGGTGCGAGCCGGGCACCGTGAGCACGCCGGTTCCGCGCGGCGGGGTGTCCAGGCCCGGCTCGTGCACCACGAGGGTGATGATCTCGACCACGGGCGGCGCGGTCGTGATCGGCTCGAGCGCCGGGACGACCGGCACGAGCAGGCGGCGCGCCTCGTCCTCCGTCGTCGCGATGACCACGAGGTCGGCCTCGAACTGTTCCTCACCGACCGTGAGCGACCAGCGGTCGTCGGTGCGCTCGATCAGCGTCACGGCCGCATTCGTGCGCACCTCTACGCCCAGCTCCTCGAGGCGGGAGAGGAGCGCCCGCACGAGGCGGGTCATGCCGCCGCGGAGCCCGGCGACCGCGCTCCCGGGAGTGGCGGTGCTGCGCCCGCGCAGGTCGCTCACGGCGCCGCTGAGCGAACCCGCGCGGGTGAGCGCGGCGTTCAGACCGGGGGCCGCGAGGTCCACGTCGATGTCGTCGGGGCGGGCCGAGTAGACGCCGCTCGTGACGGGGGCGACGAGGCGGTCGAGCACAGCCTCGCCCATGCGGCTGCGCACGAGGTGACCGAGGCTGCGGTCGTGACCGATCGTCAGCGGGGGGCGCAGGCGATCGAGGTACGCGCGCCAGGCGCCCGACCATCCGATGACGCGCCGCACACTCGGATCGAACGGATTCTCCGGGATGCCGAGCACGCGGCCGCGCGGCAGCGGCGCGGCCCGCCCGCCGGGAAGGCCCGCGACCCAGGCCCCGCCGGCGGCGGGGGTCACCACCTCATCGCCGATGCCGAGCTCGTCGATCAGGGCGCGTACGGTGCCGCCGCGCGTCGCGTAGCTCTCCGCTCCCACATCCACGGAGAGCCCGGCGACCTCGGCGCCGCGCAGCACCCCGCCCGGCTGCGCGGATGCTTCGAGCACCGTCACGCGGAAGCCGAGCTTTGCGAAGTCGAGCGCTGTCACCAGACCGGCGACGCCGCCGCCGACGACAGCGACGCGTGTGGCCTCCGCCCGTGCGGCGAGATCGTCGAGATCCGCCGCGCTCACACGTGCTCCTCGTGCGCCAGCTCGACGATACGCGTCAGCACGTCGGGGTCGGTCTCGGGCGGCACGCCGTGCCCCAGGTTGAGGATGTGGGCGCGCGCGGCACGCCCGCGCGCGATGACGTCGCGCACGTGCTCCTCCACCACTTGCCACGGCGCCTGCAGCAGCGCCGGGTCGATGTTGCCCTGCACGGTGACACCCTGCCCGAGGATCGCGGCGGCCTCGTCGAGCGGTGTGCGCCAGTCGACACCCACCGCATCGGTCGTGCCGTCGAGGCGCATGTCCGTCAGCAGGTGTCCGGTGCCGACGCCGAAGTGGATGCGCGGTGCGTCCGCACCGGCCAGCGCCGCCCGCGAGTGGGGCGCGACGTACGTGCGGTAGTCCGCGACCGACAGCGAGCCCGCCCACGAGTCGAACAGCTGCACGGCGGAGGCTCCCGCATCCGTCTGCGCGGCGAGGAAGGTGCGCGAGACCTCCGCGAGCCAGCCGGCGAGTGCGTGCCACGACTCCGGGTCGGCGTGCATGAGCGCCCGGGCACGCAGGTGCTCCTTCGACGGCCCGCCTTCGACGAGGTAGGCCGCGAGGGTGAAAGGCGCGCCCGCGAAGCCGATGAGCGGGGTGTCGCCGAGCTCGTCCACCACGATGCGCACGGCCTCGCGCACCGGTTCCGCGGCGGCGGCGACGGCCTGCGGGTCGATGTCCACGATCCGAGCGACGTCGGATGCGGTGCGCACCGGGTCGGGGAATACCGGGCCGCGTCCGGGCTCGATCTCCACGGCGATGCCGGCGAGACGCAGCGGCACGACGATGTCGCTGAAGAAGATGCCCGCATCCACGCCGTGTCGGCGCACGGGCTGCAGGGTGATCTCGGCCGCGAGGTCGGGGGTCAGGCAGGCGTCGAGCATGCGCGTTCCCACGCGCAGGTCGCGATACTCCGGCAACGACCGCCCCGCCTGACGCATGAACCAGACCGGGAGGCGGTCGGTGCGCTCGCCCTTGAGGGCGCGGATGAGGGCGGAGGAAGCGGGTCCGGTGGAGCTCACCCCGACATCCTCCCATCCGTCGGGTGAGCGCCACATGTCGAGCAGCTGCACGTTCGTGCGCAACCTCCCGCGGCCGGTGATTTCGACGCGGCGTACAATCGATGCGTGCTGTTGTGTGTCAGCGCGAGTCACAAGACCGCGTCCTTCGAGCTCCTCGAGCGACTCAGCATCCACACCACCCGCGTCGCCCCTCTGATCGCCGAGCACGACGAGTGCGTGCAGGGTGCCGTCGTCGTGGCGACCTGCAACCGCTTCGAGGCGTACGTCGACATGGACGAGCCCGTCACCGCGGCCGAGGCCGTGGGGCTCGAAGCGGCGCTGTCGGCGATCGAGTCCGCCACGGGCGTATCGGCCGAGGAGTTCTCCGGTTCGTACGAGGTCATCTCCGGTCCCCGCGTCGCGCAGCACCTGTTCGCCGTCGCGTCCGGTCTCGAGTCGGTCGTCGTCGGCGAGGGCGAGATCGCCGGTCAGGTGCGCCGCGCGCTCACCGAGGCGCGCGGCGACGGCACGACCTCTCCCGAACTCGAGCGCCTGTTCCAGCGTGCATCCGAGACGCAGCGCGGCGTCAAGAACAGCACCGCGCTCGGCCGCGCCGGCCGCTCGCTCGTGCGCCTTTCTCTGGATCTCGCCTCGGCGCGGTTCGCCGACTGGGCGACGCTGCGCGTCCTGCTCGTGGGAACCGGTGCGTACGCGGCCGCCACGCTCGCCGCGCTCCGTGAGCGCGGCGTCACCGACATCACGGTGCACTCGCCGTCGGGTCGGGGCGAGCGCTTCGCTCGCAAGCACGGCCTCGCCGTCGCAGACGCAGCGGGCTTCGCCACGGCCGCCAAGCTGTCGGACCTCGTCATCACGTGCACGAGCGTCGAGCACCCCGTGCTCAATGCCGCGACCTTCGGCGACGAGGCGTCCGTCGCACGGTCGGCTCCCGGGCACGACCGGCACCGCCGTCTCGTGATCGATCTCGGCCTGCCGCGCAACGTCGACCCCGATGTCGCGACCGTCAGCGGCACCGACCTGCTCGATCTCGAGACCATCCGCCTGCATGCGCCGCTCGAAGAGCTGCAGGCGACGGATGCGGCGCGCGCCCTCGTGGCCGACGCCGCCCAGCGCTTCACGGTCGTCGGCGAACGACGGACGGTCGCGCCGGCCGTCGTCGCCCTGCGCACGCACATGTTCGAGCTGCTCGAGGCGGAGATCGCCCGCGGCCGACGTCGCGGCGACGACGAGCGCACCGAGCAGGCGCTGCGCCACCTGGTGGGTCGTCTGCTGCACACCCCGACCACCCGCGCGCACGCGCTCGCCGAGCAGGGTCGCGCCGACGAGGTCTTCGCCGCGCTCGAGGTGCTCTACGGTCTCGCGCCGGAGGATGCCGCATCCGAGGACGACGGCGACGCCGCATCCGAGCTCGCCGGCTGACCCGTCCGCGCCGCCCGGGCCGGCTGATCGTGCCCGCCCCGCCGGTGCCTGCCCCGCGCGTCGTCGTGGACCGACCCCGGCGGGTTCTCCGCTCGCCTTTCGCCTGATCCCGCCCGCGCCGTCCGCCCCGCCTGGCCAGCTCGCCTGACCAGCTCGCCTGTCAGAGATCGACGCTCCGCCGTCGATCTCTGACAGGCGAGCGCGCCGGGCTGGTGTTCCCCTGTCACAGATCGACGCGTTGGCATCGATCTGTGACAGAGGAACCGGCGGGGGGTGCGCCCGCGGCGCCCCCGGACTCGCGCCGCGCCGAGCCGCGCTGCGGACGCCCCTGCCGGCCCCGGCGGGCGGGTGGCACCATGGAGGCATGAGCGTCGAGCAGCCCACCGGCCCGCGCTGGGCGCCTGACGTCGTGGAGGCGATGAAGGGCCGGGCGAACTTCAGGGTGAGTGCGCCGATCACGCTGATCGCCGGGTGCCTGTGGGACTTCGGCGAGGACGAGCTCGCTGACCGCGCCCTCGCCATGAGCGACGACGATCACGCCGCCATCCTGCGCATCGCCGCGGTTTACGAGAACCCGCGCTACCCGCTCCCCGTGGTGGGGCGCAACATCACGCATGCGCACGTGGATGCCCTGGCGGCCATCGCCTACTTCGAAGGTGCGCTGCGGCCGCTCGCGCAGAACAGGCGCCGGCCGCAGAAGAACCGACCGGATCGCTTCCGCACGCCTCTCCCTGCCCGCGATCACGAAGGAGACGCATGAGCGCCGACCTGCACATCACCGCCGACGAGAACGCCGACGCCCTGCTGACGCGCGACCCGTTCGCCCTGTTGATCGGAATGCTGCTCGACCAGCAGGTGGCGATGGAGACCGCCTTCGCCGGGCCGCTCAAGATCCTCGACCGCGTCGGCACGCTCGACCCGGCCGCGCTCGCGGCGTACGACCCGGAGGCCTTCGCGGCTGCCTTCGGCCAGACCCCCGCCGTGCACCGGTTCCCCGGGTCGATGGCGGAACGTGTGCAGAAGCTCAGCGCCGAGATCGCCGACCGGTGGCACGGCGATGCGGCGGCGATCTGGACCGACGGCAGCCCCGACGGACGCGAGGTGCTGAAGCGGCTCAAGGCGCTCCCGGGCTTCGGCGAGCAGAAGGCGAAGATCTTCCTCGCGCTGCTGGGGAAGCAGCGCGGGTTCACCGGCGCCGGATGGCGCGAAGCATCCGCTCCGTACGGCGAGGAAGGCTCGTTCCGTTCGGTCGCCGACATCACGAGTCCCGAGTCCCTCACGAAGGTCCGCGAGACGAAGCGGGCTGCGAAAGCCGCCGCCAAGAGCTGAGCCCTCAGGGAAGCCATAGGCACCCCCCGGATACAGTGCAGGTATGCCGAATGGGGGAGATGCCGCGTCTGCGAGGCCCGCGCGCCGTGGGGTGGCGCGCACCGGGGCAACGGCCGCGGCACTGCTGATCGCGGCTCTCGCGCTGGCCGGATGCGGTGCGCAGCCTCGTCCGGCGCCCAGCGCGACGGCGCTTCCCTCCGGCATCACAGCGACCCTCCTGCCAGCGACCCCTGCCCAGAGCGCCGACGAAGTGCGACTGTGGGTGGAGAATACGACCGACGAGAACCTCGCGCTCACCCGCATCCGTATCGACGCTCCCGGATTCGCCGGCATCGGCCGCAAGGTCGGCTCGGGGAGCATCGAGGTCGAGGCCGGCCAGAGTGCCGAGATCGTGGTGTCTCTGCCGCAGATCCGGTGCGAGGCGGACGCGAGCGCGCCCGCCGGAGCGGATGCGGCGCCGTTGCCCACTCCCTCGCCGTCGTCGAGCGGCGCGAGCGAGGACCCCACGGCGACGATCGGTTTCGCCCTGGGTGCCGCCATCGGCGTCGCGGTGACGCCGCTCGCCGACCCCGAGGGCGTCGTGGCGGCTCGGATCGCCGCCGCGTGCGCCGCCGTGCCCGCCGGCTGACCCCCGCAGAACGCGCGGCGGAGTGCGGGACCGGCGCGGATAGAATCGGATGATCCCGCGCCGCATCCCCTATGCGCCCGCGCGCCCTTCGCACAGCGACCATTGGAGCCACCGTGGCCGAGCAGTCCCGTCTCGACAAAGTCATCGCCCTCGCCCGCCATCGCGGGTTCGTCTTCCAGGCGGGCGAGATCTACGGCGGATCGCGTTCCGCCTGGGACTACGGCCCCCTCGGCACGGAGCTCAAGGAGAACATCCGCCGCGAGTGGTGGCAGACCTTCGTCCGCGGTCGTGGCGACATGGTGGGGCTCGACTCGTCGATCATCCTCCCCAAGCGCGTGTGGGAGGCATCCGGCCACGTCGCGACCTTCACCGACCCGCTGGTGGAGTGCCTGCACTGTCACAAGCGGTTCCGCGCCGACAACCTCATCGAGGACTTCGAGGCGCGCAAGGGTCGCCCCGCAGAGAACGGCCTGGCCGACATCCCGTGCCCGAACTGCGGCACGAAGGGGCAGTACACCGAGCCCAAGGCCTTCTCGGGCCTCGTGAAGACCTATCTCGGCGTCGTCGACGACGAGTCGGGGCTGTATTTCCTGCGCCCCGAGACCGCGCAGGGCATCTTCATCAACTTCTCGAACGTGCTGACCGCGAGCCGCAAGAAGCCGCCGTTCGGTGTCGGCCAGGTGGGTAAGGCGTTCCGCAACGAGATCACCCCCGGCAACTTCATCTTCCGCACGCGCGAGTTCGAGCAGATGGAGATCGAGTACTTCACGCCGCCGGCTGAGGCGAACGAGTGGTTCGAGCACTGGGTCGAGGCCTGCTGGAACTGGTTCATCGATCTGGGCATCGACGCCGACAACATGCGGCGCCTGGATGTGCCTGAAGAGGACCGCGCGCACTACTCCGCCGGAACGATCGACGTCGAGTACCGTTTCGGCTTCCAAGGCAAGGAGTGGGGCGAGCTCATGGGTGTCGCCAACCGCACCGACTACGACCTGTCGAGCCACGCCGAGGCGTCGGGCACCAAGCTCGCGTACTTCGATCAGTCCTCGAACACCACGTACACGCCGTACGTGATCGAGCCTTCGTTCGGTCTGACGCGCGCGATGATGGCCTTCCTCGTCGATGCCTACCGGGAGGAAGAAGTGCCCAACGCGAAGGGCGGCGTCGACACCCGCACGGTGCTCAAGCTCGACCCGCGTCTCGCGCCCGTCAAGGTCGCGGTGCTGCCGCTGAGCCGTAACGAGAACCTCTCGCCGCTCGCACGGCGTGTGGCGGATGAGCTGCGCGGACGCTGGAACGTCGATTTCGACGACGCCGGCGCCATCGGCCGCCGCTACCGCCGTCAGGACGAGATCGGTACGCCGTTCTGTGTCACGGTCGACTTCGATTCGCTCGAAGACGACGCCGTCACGGTGCGCGATCGCGACACCATGACGCAGGAGCGTGTGCCGCTCGACACGCTGCACGCTTATCTGGCGGAGCGCCTGCGCGGCGCCTGAGGCCGGTAGGCGTCGGAGCGGGCGCGTGGAGACGGATGCCGCGAGCCACTTCCCGACCGGGGGTGGCCCCTTCATCACGCCGACCTGGATCGTGTCGACGACGGCGCCCGCATCCGTCGCGCTCGACGCCTTCGCTCGCGGTCTGGTCGATGCGAAGTACCGCATGATCGACTCTGCGCCGTCGATGCGCCGTCGATGCGCCGGTTGAAGGCCGGCTCGGCGCTGCGCTTCCTCGCCTCGAACGTCGTCGGCGTCGAGCTCATCCCCGGGATGCGGTCATGGGGTTTCGAGGCGCGGGCGACGTTGACGGCGGAGCCGGATGCGGGGCGCACCCGTCTCGTGATCATGCTCGACCGGCTCGCACACGGAAGCATCGTCGCCTTGCACCATACTGCCGACGCTCTCGATCGCGGGGCGGCAGCGCTCGTCGCGGCCGGGTACGAGTTCGAGGTGGCTCCGCTGATGGAAGGCAAGGGGCTACGTCCCTCCGACATGGGCCGGTAGCGTGGACAGAGGGCCCTCGAGCGCGCGGCCCGAGGGGAGACGGAGAATCCGTGGATGACAGCTCGGTCGTGCTGACCGTCGTGATCGTCGTCGCCGTGATCGGCGGCATCTTCGCCGCCGGCTGGCACGTCTGGTACGCCATCGGGCTCTCGCGCGTGCTCCAGGAGCGAGAGACCGAGCCCTGGCGGGCCTGGGTTCCGATCATGAACGAGGCGGAGCTCTTCCGGCTCGGCAACGTCGACCCCGTCAAGGCCGCGCTGCTGCTCGTGCCCTTCGTGAACGTCTACGCCCTGATCCTCAAGATCATGGCCGTGCACCGCATCAACGGCGCGGCGGGCCGCGGCGCCGGAACCACCGTGCTGGGCGTGCTGCTGCCGCCCGTGTGGGCAGCGGTCCTCTCCGGTGGCCGCGCGCCCGCCGCACCCCAGCAGCCCGCGGTCGCGCCCGGGCGCCCCGCGCCCGTGTTCGCCGTCGCCCCGCCCGCGCAGCGCCCGCCCGCGATCCCGGATGCGGTCGTCGCGCCGCCCGTGCCCCCGGTCGCTCCCGCCCCGATGGCGCCCGGCGCGGTTCCCGCTGCCGCGATGCCGGCGCCTGCGCCGAGTGGATACGGCCCCATGCGCCGCGGCGCGCCCGCGGCTCCGGCTCCGGCGGCGCCGCCCATGGGTGCGCCGTCGTTCCCCGCGCCGGCTGTCGCCTCCGCACCGGCCCCCGTCGCCCCGTCGGCGGCCCCCGTCGCGGCGCCGCCGACTCCGGTCGCCCAGCCGCAGAGCGCGCAGTCGTCCGTGCCCGCCCAGCCTGCACCGGTCCTGCGCTCCGGCGCGGTGGAGCCGGAACCCGCACCTCTGACGCGTCGCGCGCGACGCAGTGCCGACGAGACGTCCGCACCGACCGGATGGTCGCTCGCGCTCCCCTCGGGCGAGATCGTCGCCGTCGCCTCGGCAGCGCTCGTGCTCGGGCGCAATCCTCGCGCTGCGGAGAGCGGTGTGCAGTACGTCGCCGTGACCGACGAGGCTCGCACGGTCTCGAAGGAGCATGCACGTCTCGTCTGGGACGGCACGGCCTGGACGATCACCGACCTGGGCTCCACGAACGGCGTCAGCCTGCTGGATGCCTCCGGCGCCGAGCAGGCCGTCGCGGCGGGCGGATCCGCCCCGGTGACCGATCGCTTCGTACTCGGCGACGCCGTGGTGCAGCTTCGCCGAGCGAGCTGACCGGTTCTCTCAGTCGCGCGGTGCGTCGTCGCGGTACAGCCCTCCGCCGTGCCGGACCGGCTGCGCGGCCGCCGTCGCCGCCTGCCGACGCCGTGAGACGAACACCCCGAGCGCCCCGGCGCCGCCGATCGCGATGAGCGCCCCGACGGCGGCCGTGGTCCCGAAGAGGATCGCCTCCTCGTCGGGCGCCGGCTTGTGCACCACCGTGACGGGATCCGCAGCCGGCTGCTCCGGCGCGCCCGCTTCGCTCCCGGGGAACGGACTCGCAGGTCCGCGAAGTCCCGGCCCCGGCTGCATCACGATGGCGTCGTAAGGCTGCACAACTCCCCAGCCTGCTCGGTCGTCACGGGTGTCGGGGTCGCTGCGCACGGCCGTCGCGGTGAGACGGTAGGCCCACTCGGCGGGGGTCTCGTCAGGGTGCGCGGCCGCTACGAGCGCTGCCGCCGCAGACACGTATCCCGCGGAGTAGCTGGTGGCCGGGGCGGCGTCGGCATACACGCAGTCGCCGCCGAGCTGTGACGTCGTGATGATGCTCTGTCCGGGAGCGGCGATGGCCACATGAGAGCCGTGGATGCTGTCATCGGTGACGACGCCCTGCAGGTCCGTGGCGGACACACCCAAGACACCGGGATAATTCGCGGGATAGCGCGGAACATCGGCGTCGCTCTGCACGAAGGAGAGCATGTTGTTGCGGTTGCCCGAGCTGCCGATCACGAGGCTGCCCCGAGAGGTCGCATAGGAGACCGCATCCGCCACCTCCGGCACGTCGTCGGTCGTGCTCATCGACACGTTGATGATCTGTGCCCCGGCGTCGGCCGCCCAGCGGATGCCGGCGGCCAACTTGCCGATCTGTGGTCCGAAGCCCGCCTCGACCGTCTGCTTGTCGTCGCTGGCGAAGACCCGCACCGAAAGGATCTTCGCTTCCGGGGCGAGACCCTCGACACCCGAGGCGTCGAGCTTGCGTGCGGCGATCTGCCCGGCGATGGCGGTGCCGTGTCCGTACACATCGGTCGAGCCGTCGGGTGCTTGGCCGTCGCCGACGAGGTTCACCCCGCCCGCGAACGCGTCAACGAGATGCGGGTTGATCGCGAGGACGCCCGAATCCACGACCGCGACGGTGATGCCCGCGCCCTTCGTGATCGTCCACGCCAGCTCGCTCTGCAGCATCGACAGGGCCGGGGGTGCTGCGCCGATGCGCGTCGCCGCATTGCAGCCCTGCGATGACTGTGCGGATGCGGCAGGTGCCTCCACCGGGACCGCGCCCAGCAGCACGCCCGCCAGGGCCGCAGCGCAGGCCGCGGCCGCGACTCGTCGCAGCGGACGCGGGCTCATCGCGTGTGCGGAGCGCACGCGATCAACCTCCTGCCGTCGGCGTGGGCATCGGCTGCGAACCATCGGTCGACATGCCGGCAGCGGCCTCCGTCAGTGCCGGTCCGGTGCGTAGGAGGTCGATCCAGACGTCTGCGGCCGTGCCGATGTCGTCGGGAGTGAACCCGAGCCGTGCGATGGTCTCCTCGGTGGCGCCGGGCAGCGCGTACGACGTGCCCGTTGCGTCGACGAGCGTCACCAGTGCGGTGTTCTGGTCGCCGCGACCGCCCGACCGCACCAGAGCGCCGGCACCTGCGGTCACGCGCACCTGCGCGGTGACGCTGTCCGACCGTGGCTGAGTGGCCAGCACGGTGCGAGTCTCGGTGTTGTCGCCGACGAGTGCGGCGCAGGGGCGGTCGTCGGTGTCGATGGCGGTGAAGCTCTGCGTGGGCCAGTCCGCCCCGCCGGCACGCTTGTCGGCGGAGGGAAGACTGCCCGTTTCGGCTTGCGTGACCTCGCGCACTTGCGAGGTCTGTCCGCCGAGCTGGTAGAGCTGCCAGGCGAGCGGTGTGAGCTCGGCGAGGGTGCCGTCCGACTGCACCAGGGAGCGCCGGTCTTCGGGCTCGCCCGTGGCGTGCACGACGTCACCGACCCGCAGCGATGTCCCTTGCACGGCTGCGCCCGCGTTGGATACGCGCAGGGGGGTGAGGTCCGCGCCCGGCGTGAACAGGTTCAGCCAGTCGACCGGGACCTTCACCGGGTTGAGCGTGCCGATGCCGGCGGCGCGCAGAATCGCGTCGCCGTCGTTCTTGGAGACCGCGAAGCGCAGCCCGTCGGAGATCACGTAACGCGAACCGGCGGCGTCGACGACGACGGCCCGCCCGCTCGCCTCCTGGGGGGCAGTGCCACCGATGCGCACGTCCAATGCGGCATCGTCGGTCACGCAGGCGCCCCAGCCGCTGTTGGTCAGGCCGGCGGGCGTGGGGATCTCGTCGGGTGCGCCGACGATGCCGAGCGTGGGACCGAGGCGGACTCCCTCGAGATTCTGCTGATCGGTGTCGATCACCTGGAAGTCGCTGGAGGGCAGGATGAGGCGCGCGCTCGCGGTGTTGATGACGGGGTAGAGCACGCCGTCCTGGGTGATGAAGCGCGACCCGGTGTCCTTGACGATGATGAGCTTGCCGTTGTCCCAGCCGTTCGGCAGCCCCGGTCGAATGAGTCCGTAGAACACGCCGACCAGGATGACGCCCACGGTGAGCGCGATCGCGGCGATGACGGCGCGCAGCGGAGCGGTGGGTTCGAGTTCTTTGCCGCCGGGGGCGCCGCTGACGAAGGCGGTGAGCAGGCGGCGGCGCGAGAAGGTCTGCGCCTCGATGAGGTCGTTCTTGGTCGCCATCGATCAGGCCAGACCCGCCGCGATGACGCCCAACGGCAGCAGGAGCGCGAGCAGCACGAGCTCGACGGTGTCGGACACCCGCGCGAGACGCGTGCGCGCCTTGGGGGAGAGCAGGGTGACGGTGACCACGATCGCCGCGGCGACGCCGAGCGCGATGAGCAGCGCCGTGCGCAGCTCGGGCTGGGTGAGCGAGATCGTCAGGCCGGATGCCGCGAGTCCTGCCGTGCCGACGGCCATGATGGCGAGCACGCCCGAGCGGGCGTAGGTCTGGCGGGAGGGGAACATCATGCCGAGGAAGGCGAGCGTGCACAGGATTGCCCCGACGACGCCGTCGGAGGCGACGAGGGGTGTCGCGGCGAGCACGGCGATGCCGAGCGCGACGCGCAGGGCGACGAGGGTGCGCTGACCGCGCGCCGTGCGTGCCCGCACGTCGGCGGCGTCGATCGGCTGCGGGTCGGCGAACATGTCCGCGTCGCTCTGCGGTGAGATCACGCGCAGCCGGGTGGAGCTGAGCACCAGCCAGGGCAGCGTGCCCGAGAGCGTGCCCACGATGCCGATCATGAGCGCATAGGGGCCCACCGTGCCCTCGGGCAGCAGCGCCGTGATGGCGGCGGCGATGCCGACCACTCCGCCCAACGCCACGGGAACGAGTTGCACCTCGGCCCGGTCGGGCATGAGTGCGAGCGTGGCTCCTCCGACGACGAGCATTCCGAGCCCCGCGGCGGCGAGTGGCCAGCCCCACAGATCCAGCGATGCGGGGACGGCGAGGTACCCCGACAGGGCGGCGAAGACGGATGCGGCAATGCCCAGCCCCTGGCCTGCCTCGAGCTGCCCGAGCCGGGCGACGACGGCGGCGACGGTCGCGAGGATGACGGCTCCGCCGCCGGCGATGAGCGCACCGAGCCCCAGCGAGGGGCCGGCCGCCAGAAGGAGAAGCGCGCAGAGTCCGAGGAGGGTGAGGCTGACCGCCAGAGCCGTGCGGGCGTTGTCTCGTGCTGTCCACGGCCGGTTCTGCTGTCCGGTCGCGTCGATGACCGCCTCGACGATGTCGTCGTAGACCCGCGGCTGGGCGATGAGCCCGCCACGCGCCAGCGTGAGCACGTCGCCGTCGGACACGCCCTGCGACGCCGCGCCCTGCGCCGCATCCAGCACGGTGCCGTCGGCCTTCTGCAGCGCGTAGCCCGCGTAGGTCATCGTGGGGTCGAGCACACCGAGGCTGCGGGCGAAACCGGGCATGAACTCGATCAGCGGCACGTGCGCAGGAACGCCGATGTCGAGTCGGCGCCCCTCGCTCTGCACGGAGATACGCAGTAGTGCGCGCGGCGCGCTGATCGTCTGGGCCACGGTGCGGGCTCCCCCTCCGGCTCGGGCGAATGATGCGCTGTCCTCGCGCGCGGCCATTCTATGGTCCCGCGTGCCGCGGTCATGGTTGCTGGACGATGAGGAGAAGGTGGGTTATAACGTGAGAGAAGTCTCATGGCAATGCCCTGTGGAGAGCTTGCCCACCCCTCGAAAACCTCCCTAGCTTTAGATCGGTCGGTTTCCTACGCCCTTCACCTCGCGAAGAGCGGCCGGCTGGCGGGAACGCCGATGATGAGGGATGAGGGGGAAGTCGTGGCAGATGTGATCTCCGCTGAAGAGGGTGCTCTCAAGCGCGGCGCCCAGGCAGTCAACACGGCCAAGGCCGGTGTCGACCAGCAGGTCAAGAAGGTCCGTTCCGAGATCGAGCAGGTCTCCGGGTTCTGGACGGGCGCCGCAGCCGGCGCTTACACACAGCTCATGGCGCGGTGGAACCAGGAGACCACCAAGCTCAACGAGGTGCTGGTGACGCTCGAGGAGGCCCTGTCGGGCACCGAGCGCGACCAGGCCGCCTCGGAGGAGTCGCACCAGCAGACGATCTCCGGTCTCAACTCGATGATGGGTGCCTGACGCTTCGGCGCAGGCTTTCGGAAAGGAAACGTCAATGCAGTCCATGTCCGTCCGTCCCGAGCAGGTCATCGCGCTTTCGCAGCAGATCCGCGGCGGCGCCAACGGGATCAAGTCTCAGCTCGAGACCCTCGAGTCCGAGGTCGGCAAGCTCCGCTCTTCCTGGAACGGTGAGGCGCAGAACGCCTACGACGACGCTCAGCGCAAGTGGAACCAGTCGCTGATCGCCCTCAACACGCTCCTCGAGCAGATCGCGGCGAAGACCGAAGAGATCTCGCAGGGTTACGTCTCGACCGACCGTTCGGCCGCCGGGCGCTTCGCGCTCTGACACACCTCGTGTTGCGGGTCGGCCGGTGATCAACCGCGCCGGCCCGCATCCGGCTTTCACATACAGACTTTCCAGGGGAACACATGAGCTCCATCAGTCAGATCGCGTTGGATCTCGCGCAGCTCGCGCAGAACATCGCTCGTCTTCAGGAGCAGGCGTCCGCGATTCCTGATCGCGCGCAGGTCACGCAGGTCCAAGGAGCCCAGCAGGAGCAGGCCCAGCAGACGTACCTCAACAGCCTCTCCAGGTTGGCTGAACGGGTGGGTCGCAAGACCGAGCTCGTGCGGCTATACGTCGAGACGAACGCCGAGGCACTGCAGAAGGCGGCCGACGCTCTGCAGAGCACCGACGGCGACACCTCCCTTGCGGCACGCCGCGCGTCCGCGTTCATCGACGCATCCGTGGCGAACCCTCCGGCACCGGTCACCTCCACCGGAGGATCCCCCACGTCCGCCCCCGCGCCGACCTCCGGTCCGACCCCCACAGCGTGGTGAACCGGTCCCGCAGGCGAGCTCGGTCTCGCCCGTACCTCGGCGGCCTTATCGCGCTCTCGTGCGTCGGCCTGCTGATGGTGGGCGTGGCGGTACCAGCCGCGGCCGCTGCAGATGATGACGGACAGTGGTGGTACCAGGCCTACGGCGTTGCCGACGTGCACGCCGAGGGATGGACGGGTAAGGGCGTCAAGATCGCTGTGGTCGACACTCAGATCAACCCGGATCTCCCCGACTTTCAAGGAGCGGACCTCACGGTGGCCGAGGGATCGGCGTGTGCGGGTACCGAGCCCTCATCGACGGAGGCGAGTGCGGGAGCTCAGCACGGCTCCACTGTGGCGGCCATGCTGATCGGAAACGGCACAGGCGTCGCAAGGACGAAGGGAATCGTCCCGGATGCGTCCGTCACGTTCTACGGAGTCGGCGCGACGGCGGGTTGCGAGCCTCTGCCGGAGATCGCGCAATCGAAGATCACGCCGATCATGTGGATGGTGAAGCGTGCTGTAGAGGATGGCGCCGACATCGTCTCGGTGTCCATGGTGACCGACGATGGCGGTATTCCGGACGATCTCGTTCTCGCCGAGGCCGCAGCCAGGAAGGTGCCCGTGGTCGCGGGGAACCCGAACGATGTGTTCAAAGAGGGTGGCTATCCGGCCAACTTGAACACCGTCATCGGTGTGAGCGCAGTCGGTTCCGATCAGAAGCTTCCGATTGCGGCCCTAGGTGTCGAGAACGCCGTGACGAACACGACGGTGGTGGCGCCAGGCGTGAACATCGCGACGATCGGCGATGGCTCCGACCCGGGCTCGTGGGATGTGTCGGGCCGCGCGACAGGAACGTCGTTGGCGACGCCGCTGGTGGCGGGGATCCTCGCTGCGGCCAAGCAGAAGTACCCGGACGCTACGGGCAATCAATTGATCCAGTCTCTGACGCGCAACACAGGTACCGAGGATCACGAGGTGCAGTACAGCGACACCGGCGGGTACGGGTACGGTGTGGCGTCGCTGCGTCACACGCTGAGCAAAGACCCGACGCAGTATGAAGACGTCAATCCTCTGATGTCCAAGGGCGTCGGACCCAGCCAGGAGCAGATCGATGAAGCCGCTGCCGCACTGGCGTCGCCGCAGCCCTCTCAGGAGCCTGCGCCGGAGGGCTCGGGCTCGATCTTGCCCATCCTGATCGGTGTCGGAGTGGGCGTAGGAGTTCTGATTATCGCGGGGGTCATCGTCACCGTCGTGCTCGTTCGAAGAAGCAATCGCGCCCAGCGAAAGGGGCAGTCATGAGCGAATGGGAGCAGCGGCTCCGCAACCTCGCGGAGGGCCCGGAATGGCAGATGCCGAATCTCTCGGCCATCGGACCGGCGTTGTCATCGCTAACCACGTTGATGAACCGCGTGGCCAGCGAGACGGGCTTCACCGGTCAGACTGAACGTGACGCCGTGGACCAGATGCAGAAGGCCAAGGCGGACATCGAAGAGCTGCGACGCTACGTCCAGCAGGATCTTCCGAATTCGATCGCGGACGCCAACCGCCGACGTGAGGAAGCCCAGCGACACCTTGATGCGCTCGACTCCGGTTCTTTGAGCGCAGACGCACAGCAGACGATCCGCAATGCCGCTGCCGGCGCGACGATCGTCTTCCCGGGCTTCTCGGTGATCGCCGGTGAAGGAGCGATCGCGGCCGCCAACTGGTTCCTCGGATCCCAGCGCGAGGCCCAGGCCAAGTCCGCCGTCGAGGCCGTGAGCAACGGACTCGACCAGGACGCTGGCGCGTTCCCGACTCTGCCCGAGATGGAGAACGTCTACGGCAGCATCCCGAACATCCCCGACGACCTGCGCGACACGAACATCGACACAGGTGGTCCGTCCGCGCCCAGTTTCCAGAACTATCCGGATTACAACACCCCGATCGGTGTGCCTCCGGGGCAGAGTGGCGTGATCCGGCCCAACCCTGACGGTGGCGATCCCCAGTGGTGGTCGGGAGGGCCGGAGGACCGCCCCACGGGCACACGGCCCATCGCCTGGGTAGACGCGCTGCCGGCCCCGGGCGTCATCGTGCACCCCGACGGCCCGGTGGACGGTGGCGTCGGCCAATATCCCGGCGGCGGGCTGGGAACGATGCCCGGCGGCGGGTCGGGCGGCTCCGGACTCGGCGGGGTCGGTTCCGGCGGCGCAGGCTCCGGGGGTCTGTCGAGCGGATTCATGGCAGGTGCCGGTGGTGCTGCGGCTCTGGGTGGCCTCGGTAAAGCGGCTGCGGCTGGTGGTCTCGGTGGCCTTCGCGGTGCCGGTGGTCTCGGTGGCGCAGGCCTTGCCGCGCGCGGCGGTGCCGGTGGCCTCGGTGGTGGCCTCACCGCCAACGCCGGAGGCGGCGCGGGTGGTGGTCTGCTCGGCAAGGGTGGTGTCGGCGGCGCCGGTGCTGGTGCCGGTGCGGCGGGTGAAGCCGCAGGCGGCTCGCGCGGCGCCACGGGCATGATGGGCGGCGGCGGGGCCGGTGCGGGTGCTGGCGGCGGAGGCCGCAGCGACAAGAAGGGTCGCGGACTCGGCGGGCCGATCGCGCCGTCGATCGAAGACGATGCAGAGTTCGGCCCTCGCTCCGAGGGTGCGGGCGCAGGGGGAAGGGACTGACACATGAGCGAGAAGATCTCCGCAGAAGAGGGGGCGCTGCTGCGCGGTGCCGAGGCGGTCTCCGCGACCTACCTCGACATCGCCGACAGCACCCGACGCGTGATCGCTGAGCTCGACCAGATCCAGTCGATCTGGCAGGGGGAGGCTTCGCAGTCCTACGCGCAGATGATGCAGACGTGGACGGCGGGCGCGCAGAAGATCAACCAGACGCTGGTCCACCTGGAGGAGGCGTTGCGCTCCACGGAGCGTTCGCAGAACGCTCTGGAGGAGCAGCACCAGTCCACCATCGGTGGCCTGGGCGCGATGATGGGAGGAGTGTGAGATGGGCGATCTGAGCATCACTCCGGCGGCACTGACCGCATCCGCAGGTGAGTTGCGCCGCGAGTCGCAGCGTATCGAGGGTGCGCTTCGTGCTCTCGAGCAGGAGGCGAACCGCCTCCGCGGCAACTGGGACGGCGCGGCGCGAGTGGCCTATGACAACGCGCAGCGGGCTTGGTCGATGGAGTTCGAGCACATGAAGACCGTGCTCGCGCGCATCGCGTCGGCGACCGAGTCGATCGCGGAGGACTACGTCACCACCGACCGAAACTCGGCGAAGCTGTTCCAGCGCTGAATGAGACGGTGAAGCCGCGGGTCGACGCGGCCTGATCTCGGCATCGGGGAGCGAACGAGCGTTCGCTCCCCGATGCCGCTTCCGGGGGGGGGGGGGGAGAGAAGAGATGCGAACTCGAGCGTCTCGCGCTTATCTTGTGACCGCGTTCCTGGCGATCGCGGCCGTCTTGGGCGCCGCGTCGCCCGCAGTCGCATCCGCTGCGGACGATGGCCAGTGGTGGTACGACGCGTACGGTGTCGCGGATGTGCACGCGGAGGGGTGGACCGGCAAGGGTGTGAAGATCGCGGTCGTCGACACGCAGATCAATCCGGACTTGCCCGACTTCCAGGGCGCGGATCTGACCGTAGCCGATGGGTCGGCGTGTGTCGGCAAGGATCCGTCGACGTCGGTTGCGAGTGCTGGTGCTCAGCACGGGTCGACCGTGACGGCGATGCTCATCGGCAATGGTACGGGGGTTGCCGGCACGAAGGGCATCGTTCCGGATGCGTCGGTCATGTTCTATGGCGTCGGCGCGACCGCGGACTGCGATCCGCTGCCGGAGGTCGCTGAGTCCAAGCTGACTCCGATCATGTGGATGGTGAAACGCGCGCTCGATGACGGCGCCGACATCGTGTCGGTTTCGATGGTCGAGGGCGATGCGACTCTCCCCGGCGATCTGGTTCTCGCGGAGGCAGCGGCCAAGAAGGTCCCAGTCGTCGCAGGGAATCCGAATGATGTTTTCAAGGAAGGCCTCAACCCGGCGGGGCTCAACACCGTGGTCGGTGTAAGCGCCGTCGACTCGGAGCAGAAGCTTCCGATGGGTGCACTGGGTGTGGAGAACCAGGTTGCCTTCACGACGGTGGTGACTCCGGGGGTGAACATCGCAACGATTGGCGATGGTTCGGATTCGGGGTCATGGGATGTGTCGGGGCGAGCAACGGGTTCATCCTTGGCGACGCCGCTGGTCGCGGGGATTCTTGCTGCGGCGAAGCAGAAGTACCCGGACGCGACCGGCAATCAACTGATCCAGTCATTGACCCGCAACACGGGTTCCGAGGATCACGCGGTTCAGTACAGCGAGAGCGACGGGTTTGGATACGGCGTCGCATCACTGCGTCACACGCTCAGCAAGGACCCCACGCAGTACGAGGACGTCAATCCGCTGTTGGAAAAAGGGATCGGGCCGACGCAGGAGGACATCGATGAGGCCGCAGCGGCGTTGGCGCCGCCTCCGGCAACGGATCAGCCCTCGCCGGAGGGGATCGCTGCTTTCCTGCCCGTGATCATCGGGATCGCGGTCGGCGTGCTCGTACTGATCGTGGTGGGTGTGGTCGTGGCGGTGGTGCTGGTGCGGCGGGGCAACCGGTCGCGGCAGGCGAACCCTTAGCGGCTCCCCGCGGAGCGGGCTGCGTCTGGGTCAGGACTGGGCGAGACCCCGTGCGCCGTCCAGTTCCTGCCGGAAGGCGGCCAGGCCAGCCGCGGGGAGTTCGAAGCCCACGCTCGAACCAGCGTTCACGACGAGTCCCTCGCCTGCCGGCATCCGACGGATGAGGTCGGCACCCGTGAACGTCACCATCCACGGGGCGAGGGCGTCGAGCTCGCTCGCGAGGTCGGGGTCGGTGAACACGGCCAGCACGCGCTCGGACGCGCCCGGGTAGTACACCGGCTGGAAGCCCCGGAAGTCTTCGCCGGGGTCGCCGCCGCTGGGCACGTAGACGGTGGATGCGGCGAAGGTCCACAGCACGGTCTGCATTGTGAGGCGCTGTTCGCGCGCCTGGAGAATCGCCAGATCGACGACGGTCGGTTCAGTCATTGCCCACCTCGTTCGGGAAGCGCTCCCGCGCCTCCTCGTCTGTCATCGGACGCAGTCCTCGACTGTTGTCGAACCACCACGTGTGGCACACCTCGCAACGATAGAGCAGGTCAACCGGCGAGGTCGACGTCACGAAGCGCGGCTGCCCACCGCTGTACGCACCCTCGCGGCACACGGGGCATCCGAGCTCCGTCGCGGCGCTCAATACCGTCTCACGAGCACCCACGCTCCATTCTCCAGCTTCGTCAGCACCGCATTGCTGCGCATCGCGTCGCCGCCGGCGATGAGCGTCTCACGCGTGGAGTTCACCAGGTACGCACCCGTGCCCGTGTTGACGGCGGTGTGGCCGTAGGTGGTGCTCGTGTTCGTGGGGTCGGGATAGAAGTGCTCCCACCCGCCGGAATCCGCCACCGTCGGACGGCGCAGCTCACTGGGGTCGACCGGGAAGTGCACGGCGTAGATGTCGCCGCCGTTGAGGTACGCGTCCTGTGCCATCGGCGCCATGCCGGTCTCGCGCGCCGCCTGCGCGGGCGTGTGGATCTTGGCCGCATCCTCCGTCGGCATCGCCCACACATCCGAGCCCGAGCGGCCGAGCGTCGCCGCCGAGTGGTCGTAATGCTGCACGACCTTGTCGCTGAAGATCGACGTGTGATACCCCTCGTCGATCATGCTCTTCAGGTCGGTGGGCGAGAGCGGCTCACCGACGCGGGCATGGATGGTGACCCCGTCCGGCACGCGCACCGACGGCCCCGAAGCGCCGCCCTTCAGCACGCTGCTGAACAAATCGCCAGCCCGCTGCAGCAGGCCCTTGAGGTCGTCGAGGAGCTTGCCGAGGTTCTTGCACGAGCGCAGCACCTTCGTGACCGTCTCGCCGACCGTGGTCGCGAGCTGGCTGACGCGCGTCGTCACCTGGCCGATGACGACGGGCGTCGCCAGGCCCACCGTCACCACCAGCTCGGCGACCCACGAGATGATGGCGCCGGCCAGCTGCGACAGCACATCGCGGACGAGATCGTGCACGACCTGCACGATCGTCGACGCCATCTGCAGACCCGTCGACATCGCCCCGGCCCAGGATGCGGCCCCGGACAGATGCCGCGCGGCATCCTGCTGGAACCGGCGGTAGGCCGCCATCGCCTCGCCCGACATCTCGTCGACCTGGCCGACCACGTGGGCGAGCTCCTGCGCCGAGGTCTCGAGCTGGGTCTGGATGTTCGACCACGTCTGCGCAAAGGCAGCGACCTCGCCCGCATTGCCCGCGAAGTCGTTGAGCCAGCCCTTCAACGGTTCGAGATGGTCGATGATCCAGCCAAGACCCGCCCCGATCAATGACCCCAGCGGATCGATCGCGGTCGCGGCCACATCGATCGCGAAGCCGACGCCTGCAAGGCCCCCCTCGACCCAGGAACCGGAGTCCACCGCGGCGACGAGCTGGCTGCCCGAATCGAGCAGGCCCGCGCCGCTGAACGGCGTCGCCGTGTCGACCGGCGCCGCCACCAGCACGTTCACGGTGCTCAACCGAGTCCCTGACCGAGCGTCTGGATGCCTTGCACCACGTCATCCTCGAACGAGGCCATGTCGCTGCCGACGCCGCGCAGCTCGGCCGCCGATCGGCGCAGCATCTGCTCGGCCGAGCCGATGGCCTGCTGCGCCATCGCCGCCGCGATCTGCGCCGGCGGAACGAGGAACGAGCACAGCACCCCGAACGCGCCACCGCTCATGTTGGTGGAGCCGGCCGCATCCCGCGCGACCGACACATCTGATGCCACGAGCTCGACCCGCGACGCCTGCGCGGCGATCAGGTCGCCGTCGAGGGCGATGTGATCGGCCATCACGCCCACCGCACGTTCGTACCGCCGCCCTGCGGCAGGGCGTCTGCGATCTCGGCACGCAGCCGTTCGGTGGCGCCGGCCTGCTCGCCGAACAGCTCGGCGGCAATGCGCACCGCCTGCTCACCCGCCTGGCGCTGTGCGGCGCGGGCGGTGTCGACGAGCAAGCGGGACAGAGCCTGCGCAGAGAGCTCCATCGCCGCATCCGACAGGTCCGCATCGAGCAAGCGGCCCGACGCGTCGACCGTCACGCGAAGCTCACGCCGGGGCGAGCCGGCCGTGGCACGCACGTCTGCGACGTCGCGCTGGAACTGCTGGCCGCGCCGCGCCTGCTCCTGGGCGGCCGCGATCTGCTGCTCGACGCGGGCGATCGACGCGTCCGCGTCCCGCATGAAATCGTCGCTCACCGTTGGCACGTTACGCCTCTCGGCGAGGGCCTCCCTGCGAAAGGGAGCTACCTGTGGAGAACCGAACGGAGCGGGGCCCGAGTCCCAGCGCGGCAGCCTCGACGAGCTGCGCCATCGTATCGACATCCCGGCGCAGCGAGGAGTGCTCCGGCACGTCCAGCCGCACGCATCCGAGCGCCAGATGGCGGGCCAGGGAATCCGCGCCGAACGCGCTTTCCCACGCCACCCCCGCCCGCGCGGTGACGAGGGTCGAGCCGGTTCCCTCGGCGTCGGCGACCACGGCGCGGTCGACGGACGCGGCCGCATCCAGTGCTCTGCTCAGGTCGTCGGGGCGCAGAGCGGGGAGATCGCCGAGGAGCGCCGCGCGCGGACCGTCCGTCGCACGCATGCCCAGGGCGATCGCCGCGTTCAAGCCGCGCGGCTCCTCTTCGGTCACCACCGTCACGCGGTCGATCGCTGCCGCATCCGCCGCCGTCTGCGGATCGGCCGTCACGACGACGACGCGCGCCGCTTCGGCGGCCGCCGCCACCGTGTCGAGCCCGATCGCCCGCACGAGGTCGGCACTCGCGCCCAGTCTCGACTTGCCGGATGCCGCCGCCTTCAGGGGGACGACGACCGTCCAGTCGAGGCTCACGCGAAGCGCGCGCGCAGACGCGGAAGGATCTCCTCGCCGTAGGTGCGCAGGAACTGCTCCTGGTCCTCACCCGGATCGTGGAACACCAGGTGCTGGAAGCCGAGGTCGACGTAGCGGGCGATCTGCTCGACGTGCTCGTCGGGATCCGTGGAGACGATGAAGCGGGATGCGGCGCGCTCGATCGGAAGCTCCGCGGCGCGCCGCTGCATCTCGATCGGGTCGTGGATGCCCATCTTCTCCTCGGCGCTGAGCGCGAGCGGAGCCCAGAAGCGCGTCTTCTCCAGAGCCGTCTTGCGATCGGCGGCGTACGAGACCTTGACCTCGATGAGGGTGTCGACGTCGTCGCTGGAGCGTCCCGCCTTCTCGATGCCCTCGGCGAGGGCCGGAAGCAGCGTGTCCGTGTAGAGCTTCGGGTCCTTGCCGCTCGTCGTGATGAAGCCGTCGGCGATGCGCCCGGCCAGACGCGTGGCCGCAGGCCCCGCCGCGCCGATGTAGATCGGCACCGGGGTCGTCGGGCGGTCGTAGACCGTCGCGTCGCTCACGCTCCAGAAGTTGCCCTCGAAAGTGACGCGCTCGCCGGCCCACAGCTTCTCGATGAGGGTGATGGCCTCCTTGAGGCGCTGGAAGCGCTCGGGCGGTTCGGGCCAGTCGAGACCCAGGGTCACCTCGTTGAGCGCCTCACCCGTGCCGACGCCCAGGATCACGCGCCCGGGGAACATCACCCCGAGCGTCGCGAACGCCTGCGCGACGACGGCCGGATGATAGCGGAACGTGGGCGTGAGCACGCTCGTGCCCAGCAGCACTCGCGAGGTGCGCGCGCCCACGGCCCCGAGCCAGGGCAGCGCCGCGGGGGCGTGGCCGCCCTCGTGCATCCACGGCTGGAAGTGGTCGGAGATGAAGACCGAGTCGAACCCGACCTCCTCCGCCAGCACGGCGAAGTCGGCGAGTCGATCGGGGGAGAACTGCTCGGCCGAGGCCTTGTAGCCCAGACGCAGGGGAACGGTCATGACTCTCCTCTCGCCCGCGACGCGTCGCGGTGCAGTGGGGCCGGGAGGAACTCCGACCCGTCGGTGGAATCCAGCATGGCGCGGAACGCGTCGACCGTGTCGGGCCACAGCAGAGTGAGCCTGCCCGACCGGACGTCGACGTACCAGTTGTCGCAGCCGCCGGTGAGCCAGGGGCGGGATGCGGCCGCCGCATCGATGCGGGCCGTGTACGCCTGCTCCGCATCCGGGCGCAGCCGCAGAACACCGTCGCCCGCGCGGTCGAGGCAGCGCGCGACGTACTCCGCCTGCGCCTCCAGCATCAGCAGCGACGAGTTGTGCCCGAGCGACGCGTTGGGGCCGTTGAGCACGAACAGGTTCGGAAAGCCCGCGACGACCGTGGAGGCGTAGGAGGTCATCCCCTGGCTCCAGTGCTCGGCGAGCGTGGTGCCCTCCTCGCCCGTCACGAGCTCGGCATACGGCTGCTCGGATGCGGCGAAGCCGGTCGCCAGCACGAGCATGTCTGCCCGGTAGCGGGCGCCGGATGCGGCGACCAGCTCGCCGCCGTCCACGCGCGCGAGCGCCGACGGCTCGAACGCGACCGCATCCGAGGCGACGGCAGGGTAGAACTCGTCCGACAGCAGCACGCGCTTGCACCCGAAGGCGTAGTTGGGGGTCAGCGCGCGGCGGAGCGCCGGATCCGCCACCTGGGCTTCCAGGTGGGCGAGCGCGACCGCGCGGGCGGCGCGCGCCGCATCCTCATCGCCCGAGCGCGAGGCGAAGCGTTCCTCGCCCTCGCGGTACAGCTCGTCGCGCAGCTGCGCCAGCTCGTCCGGATGCTGGGCGAAGCGGCGCCGGTCGGCTGCCGTGTAGTCCACGTCGCCGCGCGGCACGATCCAGGCGGGCGTGCGCTGGAACAGCACGACCTCGGCGCCCTGTGCGACGAGCGCGGGCACGAGCTGCACGGCGGACGCGCCCGTGCCGACCACGGCGATGCGCCGGCCGGCGAGGGGTGCGGTGTGGTCCCAGCGCGCGGAATGGAACAGCGGCCCCTCGAAGCTCTCGAGTCCAGGGATCTCGGGGATCGACGGTTCCGTCAGTCGCCCGCACGCGAGCACGAGGCGGCGGGCGCGCACATCCTCGCCGCGTCCGGTCTCGACGACCCAGCGCTCGCCGTCCCACGCCGCGGACTGCAGCGGGGTGTCCAAGAGAAGGCGTTCGCCGAGCTGCTCCGCCTCCGCGATGTGCTGCAGGTAGCGGTGGATCTCGTCGCCGCGGGCGAAGAGTCCCGACCAGTCCGGCCACGGGTGGTTCTCGAGCCCGTACAGGTGAGAGGGGACATCGCACGCGACACCGGGGTACGTGTTGTCGCGCCAGGTGCCGCCGACCGAGGCGCCCCGGTCAAGCATGGCGAACGACTCGCGCCCGGTTCGCCGCAGTGCCGAGGCCATCGCGAGCCCGCCGAAACCCGCGCCGACGATTGCGACATCGACCTCGCGCGTCATCGCACCGCCGCCTTGCGCTCGTCCGGCGGCTCGCCGTAGACCGTGGTGCGCTGGCGCAGCGGGCGGAAGAGACGTCGAGCGACCCGCGCCGCATCCGTCAGCGGAAGCTCGTTGCCCGCCTCGATGCCGGCCTCAGGGCGCACGCCGCCGTCGAGCAGCGTGCCGCCGAGGTCGTCGCCACCCGACTGGAGCAGAACGGCGCTCGTTTCGAGCCCATGCCGCGTCCACGGGATCTGGATATGGGGGATGCTGCCCGACAGGAGCAGGCGTGCGACCGCCGCCATCGCGCGGTGCTCGTCGAGCGCGGAGCGGCCGGGGACCAAGCCGACGCCGCCCGCGGGCCCGGGGAGGGGAATCGGAACGAACTCCGTGAACCCGCGCGTCTCGGACTGGATGCGGCGGAGGGCGCCGAGGTGGGCGATGCGCTCTGCCGCGGTCTCGACGTGGCCGTAGAACAGCACGCTCGTCGAGCGGAATCCGGCACGGTGGGCTGCCGTGATCGTGTCGACCCAACGGTCGATCTCGAGGTCGCCGGGGGCGATGAGCCCGCGGACCCGCTCCGAGAGCACCTTGATCCCGGTGCCGGGAACGGTGTCGACACCCGCATCCCGCATCGCGGCGAGGGCCTCGTCGAGCGTGAGGCCGTTGCGAGCGGCGAGGTCCTGCACATCCTGCGGACGGTAGGCGTGCAGGTGGATGCCGGGGGCGGCCGCGCGCGCGGCGCGGATGATGTCGAGGTAGGCCGTCGGGGCCTCATCCGGCGCGATCAGGCCCTGGATGCAGAGCTCCGTCGCGCCGAGGTCCCACGCATCCGCGGCGATCGCTGCCGCATCCGCGAGGTCGAACTGGTCGGTCGTCTGTGCTCCCGCGGCGCGGAAGCCGGTCGAGGTGAGATTGCGGTTGACGGCTATCGTGATCGCCTCGCCCACCGTGTAGCGGCGCACGTCGTCGGCGATACGTGCGAGGTCATCCAGCTCGCCGCCCGTCGCCTCGAGCAGCCGCTGCCACTCCGCGTCGTCGAGCGCGAGCGGGTCGGCGGCCGCCCGCTCCGCCAGCCCCCGCACGGTGTGCGCGCCCGTGCCCGCGTGTGCCCCGCTCATGCTCGTGTGTGTGCCGCTCGTGCCCGTGCTCGTGCCCGTGCCCGTGTGCGTGTCGCCCATGTTCGTGCCGCGCGTCGTCCCGTGTTCGAGGGACGCGTCTTGCGGCTTCGGGGCGCTCACCGTCGCGTTTCGGGTCCCCTGAACATGATCGACAGCGCCGATTCCCTGCTGAAGGGACTCTCTTTGCGCCCCGGAGCCCGCGGACGCCGCGTTTCGGGTCCCTTGAACAGGGGGTGCGGTGCGAGCGAGGTGGGTCGCGGGGTCGGCGAGGGCGGCTGCCGGTGCGTGCATCGCCGCGTCGAGCCAGGTCTCGGGATCGGCGAGGTATTCGGGGTGGGCGGTCAAGCGCTCGCGCAGCTCGTAGCCGAGGGATGCGGTCGCCGCCGCCAGATCGTCGACGTGCGGCCACGGACGCTCGGGGTTCACGTGGTCCGCGGTCAGCGGCGACACCCCGCCCCAGTCGTCGATCCCCGCGCCGACGAGCAAGGAAAACTCGGTCGGGTCCGACAGGTTCGGCGGCACCTGGATCCGCATCCGCGCGCCCATCACGATCCGCGCCGCGGCGACGACGGTCGCGTACTCGAGGAGGTCCGCGTCCGGGGCGTCCTGCATCGCGGTGCGCGGCTTCGCGCGGAAGTTCTGCACGATCACTTCCTGGATGTGGCCGTGCCGCTCCTGGGCGTCGCGCAGCGCGATGAGCGACTCCGCCCGGTCCAGCGGGGTCTCGCCGATGCCGACGAGAATGCCGGTCGTGAACGGGATGCGGGCAGCCCCCGCATCCTCGATCACCTGCAGGCGGAGCGCGGGATCCTTGTCGGGAGAGCCGAAGTGCGGCTGGCCCGGCGTCTCGAACAGGGCGCGAGAGGTCGTCTCGAGCATCATCCCCATCGACGGGGCGGTCGGTCGGAGGGCCTCGAGCTCATGGGCGTGCATGACGCCCGGGTTCAGGTGCGCGAGCAGGCCGGTCTCGGCCGTCACGAGGCGGGCGATCGCGGCGACGTAGTCGAGTGTCGACGCGTACCCGTGCTCATCGAGCCACGCACGCGCCTCGGGCCAGCGTTCCTCGGGGCGGTCGCCGAGGGTCAGCAGTACCTCCTTGCATCCGAGTGCTGCCCCCTGGCGCACGACCTGCAGCACCTGCTCCGGCGACATGTACGCGGGCTTGTTCTTCTTCAGCAGCTGGCCCGGGGTGTCGACGAAGATGCAGTAGTGGCAGCGGTCGCGGCAGAGGGTCGTGAGCGGCACGAACACTTTGCGCGAGTAGGTGATGACGCCGGGGCGCCCGGCGAGAGCGAGGCCCTCGTCGCGCAGAGCGGATGCGGCGGCGAACAACAGATCCCGGTCGGTGTCGTCCGCGGTCACGAGGGCCAGAACCTCGTCGACGCGCAGTCGCTCTCCGGCGCGCGCGCGATCGATCACGTGGGCGACGAGCACGGGAGCCTTCTCGGGCCCCACATCTGACCGGAGGTCGGTTCGAGGCGTGGGCACCGCTACAGTCTTCCACCGCCGTGCGGGGTCGGGGTCGCACGAAGCTGGCGGATCGTTGTCCGTCTGTGAGCAAATTCGCTGCCGCCGCCGAAGGGTCGCTGGCAGACTTGGACCATGGTGACGCTCATGCTCGACTCGGGACACCTCGAGATCGTGCTGTCGGGCGCCGAGAAGGCGCTGGCATTCCGCAAGCGGAATGTGACGCTCGATCGTGCCGCGATCTCGCGGGTGCAGCTGACGGACGACCCCTGGACGTGGCTGCGCGGGGTCCGTTCCCCCGGCACGTTCATCCCCGCGACCCTCGCCATCGGAACCTGGCGGTACGCGGGCGGCAAGGACTTCGCCGTCATCCGCAAGACGCGTCCCGGCGTGGTCATCGACCTCGAGGGCGACACCGAGTTCCAGCGGCTCGTGCTCGGCACGCGTCACGGCGAGGCCCTCGTGCGTGCGCTCCGCGTCGATGCGGGCGACGACCCGACCGACATCGTCGAGCTCGCCTCCAGCTGAGCCGAGTCTGCTCCGGGCCGAGGGTCAGCCCACGTCGCGGCGCCAGCTCGAGAAGTAGCCGAGCACGGTGAGCAGCAGGCCGTAAGCGAGCAGCACGAGGCCGCCGACCCACCACTCGAGCGGCTGGCCCGCCTCCCCTCCCGCGCTGGCCGAGAACAGGCTCGCGCCGACGAGGGTGTCGCTCGCGGCGCCCGGCAGGAACCGGGCCGCGTCGCTCAGGCCGGACACGAAGGCTCCGCCCAAGCGCAGCAGGGGCTCGACGAACTGCGTGAAGGCGAGCACGATCACGACGGCCGCGACCTGGTTGCGCACCACGAGCCCCACGCCGATGCCGACCACGACCCACAGGACGAAGGCGATCACGATGCGCCCCAGCATCGCCCACGTGTTCGAGGAGTCGAGACCGGTGTGCTGCCCGAACCCGGCCAGGATGCCGGCGGCGGGGCCGACGGTGACGATCAGCGCCAGTGCGGCGTAGACCAGACCCATCACGGCCCCGGCCAGGACCTTCGCCGTGAGTACCCGTCCGCGCTTCGGAGTGGTGAGGAACGTCGGGGTGAGCGTGTTGTGGCGGAACTCCCCGGTGACGAGCAGCGTGCCGATCAGCAGCGGGAACACGTAGCCGACGGATGCGGCGAGGCTGTAGATCAGTGCGCTGACATCACCCGGCACGCCCGTCGCCGTCAGGCCGCCGCCGCTCGAAGGCAGCGCGCCGCTCGCGGCCAGCGCGAACACCACGGACAGGCCCGCCGCCGTGAACCCGACGTATCCGGCGAGCACGATGCCCAGGATCCACCAGATCGAGGTGCTGAACTGCTTGGTCAGCTCGGAGCGGGTGACGTTCACGAGGCTCATGCCCGGCCCCCTTCCTCGTGGTCGTCGGCTTCGGGATGCGGCTCGGCCTCATCCTCCGGTCCGCTGATCCGGATGGCCTCGGTCGGGGCCGGCTCGGCGTCGTCCGCCTCGTCTTCCGCGGGTTCGACGTCGGATGCGGGAGCGTCGGCATGGTCATCGCCCGAGGGTGCCGCGACCTCGTCGGAGACGGTGACTTGCTCCTCGTCCGCCACCGCGACCTCCTCGACCGGCGCGCCCTCGGCGGCCGCAGCATCCTCACGGGCGGCTTCGACCGCACCCTCGGGAACAGGCGTGTCCAGCGGCACCTCCACATCGGGCGCCTCGGTGACCTCCGACGTATCCGGGGCGGGGTCGTTCTCGGGCGCGAGCGGTGCGGCTTCGTCGACCGCGGGGATGGCCGCGACCTCGCCCACCGGCGGGTGCACCCGCGTGCCGTCGACCAGGGCGAGGAAGATCTCCTCGAGCTCGGGGCCGCGGCGCTGCAGCCCGGACAGGGCGATGCCGGATGCGGCGGCGAGTGCGCCCACCTCGACGGGCTCCGCTCCGCGCACGGTGAGTCCCGATCGCAGCACCTCGAACGAGTGTCCCGCCGCGGTGAGTGCGGCCTCGAGGGCCGCGCGGTCGGGAGCATCGACGACCGTCGCATACTCGTCGGGGTCGGCGAGGTCTTCGATGCCGCCGTCGAACACGAGTCGTCCGCGGGCGAGGATGAGCAGGCGATCCGCGGTCTGCTGGATCTCCATGAGCAGGTGCGAGGAGACGAGCACCGTGCGGCCTTCGTCGGCGAAGGCGCGCAGCAGCATCCGCATCCATTTGATGCCCTCGGGATCGAGGCCGTTGGAGGGCTCGTCGAGCACGAGGACGCCCGGGTCGCCGAGGAGCGCGGTGGCCAGGCCCAGCCGCTGCCGCATGCCGAGGGAGTAGCCGCCGACCTTGCGTCCGGCGGCGTCGGAGAGGCCGACGAGGGCGAGCGTCTCGTCGATGCGGCCGGTCGGCAGTCCCGCCGCCTGCGCGTACACCTTCAGGTGGTTGGCGCCGCTGCGACCGGGGTGGAAGCTCGACGCTTCGAGTGCGGCGCCGACGGTGCGCAGCGGATCGCGCAGTTCGCTGTAGTGCGATCCGCCGATCGTCGTCGTGCCCGAGGTGGGCCGGACGAGGCCCAGCAGCATGCGCAGAGAGGTGGTCTTACCGGCGCCGTTCGGGCCGAGGAATCCGGTCACGAGGCCGGGCTCGATACGCGCGCTCAGCCGGGAGACGGCATCGATCGTGCCGAATCTCTTGGTGACCTCGGAGAACTCCAGGATCTGGCCGTCGGGCATGGGAACCTCCGTCAAGGTCAGAACGTTTCTCCATTCTGGCGGAAATCCGCGGAAAATCGCGGATCGACTCTCATAGATCCCGTCCGGGTAGTCCGGCGGCGCTAACGTGGCGGGCATGAGCGGTACGGATGCGACGGTGCTGGTGCGGTCGGATCAGGGGGTGGGGCGGCTGACGCTCAACCGTCCGCGCGCGCTCAACGCGGTCGACATCGATATGGTGCGCCGGCTCGCCGAGGCCCTGGATGCGTGGGAGCACGACGCCGATGTCGAGGTCGTGCTGCTCGACGGCGCGGGTGATCGCGGCTTCTGCGCGGGCGGCGATGTGCGCCTCCTGCGCGAGCAGGCGATGAGCTCCGATGCGGAGCGCACCGCCGACTTCTTCCTCGCGGAGTACGCGCTGAACGCCCGCCTCGCCGAGTACCCGAAGCCGGTCGTCGCGATCGCCGACGGGATCACGATGGGTGGCGGCGTGGGTCTTGCCTCGCACGTCGGGCACCGCGTGGTCACCGAACGCTCGCAGCTGGCGATGCCCGAGACGCGTATCGGCTTCACCCCCGACGTCGGCGGCACCTGGCTGCTCGCGCGCGCGCCCGGGCGCATCGGCGAGTACCTCGCGCTGACCGGCGGCACGATGGATGCGGCCGACGCGATCTACGCGGGCTTCGCCGACCACTTCGTTCCGTCCGACCGCATCGATGCCTTCCGCGACGCGCTCGAGACCCGCGCGGACCCGCAGGGGCCCGCGGAGCTGGTGCTCCTGTTCGACGAGACGCCCGACACCTCGCGCCTCGAGACGGCGAGGGCGTGGATCGACGACGCGTTCTCCGCCGACTCGGTGGGCGAAATCCTCGCGCGGCTGCGCGCGCATCCCGAGCCGGATGCGGCCGCCGCCGCCGAGCTGATCGCCGCGCTCTCGCCCACGGCGCTGACGGTGACGCTCGAGGCCGTGCGTCGCGCGCGGCGCAAGCGGTCGCTCCGCGAGGTGCTGGAGCAGGAGTACGGCCTCGTGATGTGGTTCGCCCTCACCCAGCCGGACCTCGTCGAAGGCATCCGCGCGCAGCTCGTGGACAAGGACCGTTCCCCGCGTTGGCATCCCGCCTCGCTCGATGAGCTCGACCTCGGGGTCGTCGATCAGGCCTTCGCCTTCCGGCCTCCGCGGCCGCTCTGGGGTTGATCGTGGCCGCGGGGGAGAAGACGAAGCGCCGGACCTACTCGATCGGCGTCGCGCTCGACGGCTTCTTCTTCGTCTTCGCCGGCCTCGCCTCGATCTGGCTCGCCTATCTGAGCTTCACCGAGACCTTCCGCGTCGGATGGTGGGGCATCCCGCTCGCCATCGCGTTCTGGATTCTGCTCGCATATCTCGTGCTGCCGCGGCTGCACCGCATCCTGACGATGATCTACGTGCCCGACTACTTCATCGGCCGCACACGCACGAGCGACGGATTGCTCGGCGACCCGGTCAATCTCGCGTTCATGGGCAGCGCCGAGCAGATCGAGGAAGTGCTGCGCCGCGCGGGCTGGACGAAGGCCGACCCCGTGACCCTCGCCTCCTCGTGGCGCATCATCACATCGACCCTCACCAGGCGCAGCTACGACGAGGCGCCCGTCAGCCCGCTGTTCCTGTTCTCGCGACAGCAGGACTTCGCCTACCAGCAGGAGGTGGACGGCAATCCCGCGCAGCGCCACCACGTGCGCTTCTGGCGCTGCCCCGACGACTGGCTGCTGCCGGGCGGGCGCCGGGTGGACTGGCTGGCCGCCGGCACCTTCGACACCGCCGTCGGGCTGTCGCTGTTCACGCTGCAGGTGACCCACCGGATCGACGCCGACACCGACATCGAGCGCGACCACATCGTGCAGACCGTCACCGCGGCGGAGCCCCGGGTGCGGGTCGACGTGATCGCCGACTTCTCCACCGGTTATCACGCCCGCAACGGCGGCGGCGACAGCATCCGCACCGACGGCGATCTGCCGATCGTGGACGTGCGGGAGGTGACGGCATGAGCGAGAAGGTCCCCCGCAAGCGCACGGCGTTCGAGTCACCGGTGCGCCTCGCCCGTCCGCTCACCCACGACCCGAACATGCCGCGGCCCGCGGCGACCGTCGCCGGCGGACTCCTCGTCCTGCTGCGCGTGCTGGCGGGAGTGATCTGGCTGCTGTCGATCACGTTCGAGTGGCGTCATATCGTGCACGACGCATCGGTCATGATCGACGGGGTTCCCCTCAGCGAGGAAGAGCGGGCCCTCGGACTGGGGTTCGTCTGGCTCGTGGGTGGCTCCGTCCTGCTGTTCGACGCCGTCATGGCGATCTTCGTCCTGCGCGGCGGCAACCGTTCACGGGTCACCGTGCTCCTCTTCTCGGTGCTGTCGATCAGCTTCGCCTTCTCGACCTGGTGGGTGCAGGGCCAGGACATCCGCATCAGCAGCACCCTGTTGAACCTCGGCCTCGACATCCTGGTGCTCCTCGCGTTGTCCAGCCGCAAGGCCGCCGCCTACGCGCGACGCAACGAACGCCGCTGAGCTCACGGCGCCCGAACAGGCGCGGGCCGGTAGCCTGGACGCTGCCGTGCGGCAGGTGAAAGCGAGGCGGCGTGTTCGACAGTCCCCTCTCCGCATCCGCGTACGACATCCTCCAGGTCGCAGCCGATGCCGACGACGAGGCCCTGCGGCGTGCGTTCCGGGTGCGCCTGCGCGAGACGCATCCCGACACCGGCGGCGACGCGGTGCGCTTCGTCGAGGTGCAGCGCGCGTGGGAGCTCGTGGGCACGCCCGAGGCGAGAGCGGCCTACGATCGCGGCCGAGGCGCGGTGAGCGCTGCGCCCGAGGCGGAGGGGGCGTGGACGCCGCCGCGCGCGCGGCAGGACACCCGTCCGCGCGCCCGATCGGCCGGCCAGCCCGGGGGATGGCGGCGCGAGCGCTACCTGACCCTCATCCGGGAATGGGTGGGCCGCGGTGCCGAGGTGCCCGACCCCTACGATGCGCAGCTGGTGCGTTCGGCGCCGCGCGAGATCCGGCGTCTTCTGGCCGACGCGCTCGCCGAGGAGGCGACCGCCCGCATCGTCGCCGACCTCGGCATGGGCTACAGCGTCTGGCACGACGTCGCCGCATCCGGTCGCAGCGGCGACCTCGACGAGAAGCTCGATCACATCGTGCTCGGCCCGAGCGGCCTGTACGGGGTGCTCTCGGAGGACTTCGGCGGCCCGGTCGGCTTCCGTCGGGGCGAGATCATCGGCCCCGCCGTCGTCGGCGCTCCCGTCAGCGATCTGCTGTCGCGGATGCGTGTCGTCGCCCGCGCGGCGCGGGTGCGCTTCAGCGGCGCGATCGTCGTGCTGCCCGACAACGACCTCGCCCAGCAGATCACCGAGCTCGGCACCGTGCGCGGCACGCCCGTCGTGGTCGCCGGGCGCTCGGCGCTGGCCACCGTGCTGCGGCGAGGCGTGAGCGGCGCGCGCGACATCGGCGGCAACGAGGTGTTCGACGTGCGCACGCGTCTGGACGCCACGGTGCGCTTCGTCTGATCGCGCGGTCCCGCACCGGATGCGGCGAACAGCCCGCCGCTAGCGTGGAGGTATGGACCCGATCGCTGCGACGTTCCTCATCCTGGGGCTGGCGGTGCTCGCGTTCGTCTCCGGCCGCGTGCCCCTCGAGGTCGTGGCGATCGGCGTCGCCCTCGCCCTCTGGGCGACGGGCGTGCTGACCCTCCCCGAGGCCCTCTCGGGATTCGGCGACCCCACGGTTCTGTTCATCGCCAGCCTGTTCGTCGTGGCCAGCGCGCTCGAGCGCAGCGGCATCACCCGATGGCTGGGGGGTCTGATCGTCGCGCGCGCCGGCCATCGCCGAGGTCCGCTCATCGCGGCACTCGGCGCCCTCGTGGCCGTGCTGACCGCCTTCCTCAGCATCAACGGCGCCGTCGCCGCCCTCGTCCCCGTCGCCGCGGTGATCGCCCGGCGTGCCCGCATCCCCGCGTCGAAGGTGATGATCCCGCTGGCCTTCCTCGCATCGGCCGCGTCGTTGCTCACCCTCACCGGGACGCCGGTGAACGTCGTCGTCTCCGAGCTCGCCGAGGCGGAGACCGGGCGCGGATTCGGCTTCGCGGAGTTCGCGCTCGTCGGTCTGCCTCTGCTGGGTGCCGGCCTCGCGGTCATCGTCCTGTTCGGAGACCGTCTGCTGCCCTCCCGGCCCGACGCCCTCGCGGATGGCGCACCGGGGCCGCGCGAGGCGGAGACGTTGTCGCTGGTTCCCGAATCGGTGCGTACGGGCGCCGTGCGAACCGTGCGCACCGGGATGCGGCGCGGAGCCCGGCGCACACTCGTCATCACCGGCATCATGGTCGTGCTGCTGGCGACCGGACTCACTCCGCCCGCGGTGGCAGGCCTGTTGGCGGCAGGCGCCCTCGTGCTCGCGCGCGTCGTGACGCTCCCCGCCCTGTATCAGGACATCTCGTGGACGACGCTGGTGCTCATCGCCGGCATGATCCCGCTCTCCGCCGCCTTCTTGCAGACCGGCGCCGCGGAGGTCGTGGCCGACGGGGTGCTCCACGTCGTGGGCTCGACCGATCCGCACCTCGCGCTGCTCGCCGTCTGCGTGGTCACCGTCGTGCTCGGCCAGTTCATCTCGAACGTGGCGACGGTGCTGATCGTCGCGCCGGTCGCCACGGCGATCGCGGTGAACCTCGGGGTCAGTCCCGTCACCTTCCTGATGGCGCTCGCCGTCGCGGGCGCCGCGTCCTTCCTGACACCCGTCGCGACCCCCGCCAACCTCATGGTGCTGGGCCCCGGCGGATACCGTTTCGGTGACTATTGGCGTCTCGGGCTCCCGCTCGCTCTTCTGTTCCTCGCCGCGGCCGTGTTGTACGTGCCGCTCATCTGGCGTTTCTGAGCCGATGCCTACCCGGCTCTGGCAGGCTGAGGCGGTGATCACAGACGCCGCGCGCGAGTTCCTGTCCGAGTACCATCTCGCCACGCTGTCGACGCTGGACCGTCACGGCCGCATCCACTCCGTGCCGGTCGGCATCACGTACGAGGACGGGATCGTGCGCGTGATCGGCTCACGCGGCACACAGAAGTTCCTCAACGTCGAGCGCACCGGCCGTGCGAGCGTCAACACCGTCGACGGCCGCCGCTGGCTGAGCTTCGAGGGGCCCGCGCGCGTCGTCGAGGACGCGGATGCGGTCGCCCACGCCGTCGAGCTCTACACCCGTCGCTACCGCGAACCGCGTCCGAACCCGGATCGCGTGGCGCTCGAGATCACCGTGGAGCGTGTGCTCGGGTCCCCCGACTTCCGCGCCTGAGAGCGGGCTCCGCGCGGCTCAGACGAGGCCGAAAAGCTCGAGCGGATGCGTCAGCCGCCACCACGGGCTGGGGCCGTCCAGCTCGCCGTCGAGCACCACGTCGACGGTCGTCGCGTTCTTCGGGCCGGTCGCGACGAGGGAGCCGACGACCTCGCCCTGTTCGCGGGCGTCGCCGAGATCGAACGAGGTCGCGAGTGTCGCCGCGGAGCCGTTCCACAGCACCACATCGGCGTCGGCCGCGGTCACGATCGGAACGGTCGCGCCCCACCGTGTCTCGACCCGACCGACCATCGTGCCGGCCGCGACCGAGGGCGTGAGCTGCAGTTCCTGCTCGACCTGGGCGAAGAGGGCGCGGGTAGCCGCATCCCGCGTCTCGACGTCGGGCTGGCCGAGCGTCGCGGCGTAGATGCGCACGGTGGTGTCGCCGATCGTGACGTCCTTCGCGGCGAGCAGATTGTAGGAGTCGAGCGTGCCGGTCTTGAGGCCGACGACGCCGGGGTCTGCGAGCAGATTGTTCGTGTTCTCGACGAGGCCCGCTCCGGGAAGTTCCACGGAGGGGGTGCGCACGATCTCGGCGATGACGGGATCGGCGAGCGCGCGCTTGGCGACCTCCAGCAGAGCTGCGGGGGTGGCCGCGTTCTCGGCCTCGATGCCGGCCGGGCCGGCGATCGTGATGCCCGTCAGCCCGTGCGCTGCGAGCCAGTCGTTGGCCGCTCGCGCGTAGACCGCGTTGTTGGGCCAGATGGTGTCGGCGAGGCGGTCGGCGTAGTTGTTCGCGGACCCCATGAGCATGCCCTGCAGCATCTGGTACTCCGTCAGCGTGCCGCCCACCGGAACGTCGAGCGCCGACTCACCGTTGCGGCGGTACGACCAGTACTCGCGCTCGTCGGCCGCGCTGAACGCGAACTCCCGGCCCTGTTCCCCCGCGGCCAGGGGCATCTGGTCGAGCACGACCATCGCGGTCACGACCTTGGTGATGCTCGCGATCGAACGGGCATCGGCGCTGGAGGTGAGGGGGGAGCCAACGCCGTCGACGACGACAGCGGCGCTGCCCTCGCCCGGCCACGCTCCGACGGCCGCCGCCGCGGGTGTGGGCTCGACGACCGATGCCTGCACGGTTGGGGTGATCGCGTGCAGCGGCCAGAGCAGAGTGGTGCCGCAGTACGCCGCGATCACGGCGACGATCAGCGCGATCGGAACAAGGACGCCGGGACGCCACGGCGTGCGGCGGGGGGCACGCGCGAGCAGGTCCGCAGCGACAGGGGTGAACGAGGCGGCCCCCGCAGCCTCCAGCTGCGGAACCGCCCGGGACGCGCTGGTGACGGTGGCCTCATCGACCCAGCTCAGCGCCGTCGTCGCCGGTGGTACGACGACCGGCACGGATGCGGCGGCATCCTGTGCGGGCGCGGCGGCATCGGTCGTGTCGTCGAAGCTCGCGGCGGCGATCATCGCGGGCGTGGATGCCGCGTCGACGGGCGCGGACGGCACCTCGATCTCGAGATCGTCGGGCGGCAGAGGAGCCTCGTCGACGAATGGCTCGGCGTCTCCGCCGCGGCGCAGCGAACGCCGAGTGGGCGGGGTCGGGCCAGTCACGGTCACCCGCCTACGGTAGCGCGAGCCGCGGGTCTATACTCGGCACGTCAACCACGGGAGTCCGGTGAGCCGGGCTGAGAGGAAGCGGATCCACGCTTCGACCGTCGAACCTGATCCGGATCATGCCGGCGCAGGAAGGAGCATCAATGCACACGTCCACGTCCACATCCGCTCGTTCTTCTCTCACCTCGCGCTGGCGCTGGCGGGTCGTCGACATCGTCGTCGCCAGCGTGATCGGCGTCGCCGCCGGCGTCATCTTCTGGGTCTGGGGTCAGGCCTGGACGCCGCTGAGCACGGCGCTCGCGTTCCTGCCGGGGCTCGAGGGTCTGCTGGCCGGCGGTTGGCTGTTCGCAGGTGTCCTCACGGGGCTCATCATCCGCAAGCCGGGCGCAGCGCTGTACGGCGAGATCGTCGCCGCCGTCGTCTCGATGGCACTCGGCACGCAGTGGGGCTTCACGACCTTCATCTGGGGCGTGGTGCAGGGGGTGGGCGCCGAACTCGGCTTCGCGCTGTTCGCCTACGCGAACTACCGGGTCTGGGTCGCTCTCGTCTCGGGCGCGCTCACGGGACTGGCCGTGGCGCTTCTCGACACGAACTTCTCCTCCATCGCCGCGTATGACGCGGGGCCCCGCGCGATCTACTTCGTCTCGGCGATCGCCTCCGGCATCGTCATCGCCGGGCTCGTCTCGTGGCTGATCGCGCGTGCGCTCGCCGCAACCGGAGCACTCGACCGGTTCGCCTCCGGACGCCAGGCGCGCATCGTCGAAGCCGCCGACGCGGCGTGACTCTCGGCGCGCGGGTCGTCGCCCGCGGGTGGGGGTGGCGGCACGCGGGTCGCAGGCGCTGGGCCGTCGCCGACATCGATCTCACGATCGAGCCCGGTGAACGCGTTCTCTTGCTGGGGGCGAGCGGTGCGGGCAAGTCGACGCTGCTGCGCGCCTTCGCCGGCGTGCTGGGCGGCGACGAGGACGGCGAGGCGACGGGGGAGCTGACCGTCGACGGTGCGCACCCCGCATCCGTCCGCGGCGCCGCGGGCATGGTGCTGCAGGATCCGGACGCGCAGGTGATCCTCGCCCGCGTCGGCGACGATGTGGCGTTCGGGTGCGAGAACCTCGGGGTGCCCGCCGACGCCATCTGGCCGCGGGTCGGCGAAGCGCTGGATGCGGTGGGGCTGTCGGTGTCGCTCGACCACCCGACCTCCGCGCTGTCGGGTGGACAGAAGCAGCGGCTCGCGCTCGCCGGTGCACTGGCCATGCGCCCGAAGCTCCTGCTGCTCGACGAGCCGACGGCCAACCTCGATCCCGACGGCGCCCGGCAGGTACGGGATGCGGTCGCCGCCGTCGCCGCCCGCACCGGGGCGACGCTCGTCGTCGTCGAGCACCGCGTCGACCTGTGGGCCGAGCTCGTCGACCGCGTCGTCGTGCTCGCGCCCGACGGCGGCGTGCTGGCGGACGGTACCCCCGCCGACGTCTTCGCCGCTGCGGCGGACGCCCTGACGCAGGCGGGCGTTTGGGTGCCGGGAGTCCCCGTTCGGATCACGCCGCGCCCGCGCGCAGGAGAGGCATCCCCGCTCGTCGTCGGCGCCGCTCTCGCGGTCGGGCGCCGACGGGTCGGGCGCCGCGAGGCGCTCGCCGCCGCGTCCGGAATCGACGTGCGGCTGAACGCCGGCCGGGCGCTCGCGATCACGGGAGCCAACGGCGCCGGCAAGTCCACGCTCGCGCTCACCCTCGCCGGGCTGCTGACGCCGGTCGGCGGCGAGGTGCGGGCGGCGGATGCGTTGGCCGCCGGCGTCGGATCCGACCCCTCGCGCTGGCGCGCAGCCCAGCTGCTCACGCGCATCGGCACCGTCTTCCAGGAGCCGGAGCACCAGCTGCTCACCGCGCGCGTGCGCGACGAGCTCGCTGTCGGTCCTCGCGCCCTGGGGCTCTCCGATGCGGAGGTGGCCGCGCGGATCGACCCGCTGCTGGAGCGCCTGCGTCTGGGGCGCCTCGCCGAGGCGAACCCCTTCACCTTGTCCGGCGGGGAGAAGCGCCGATTGACGGTCGCGGCCGTGCTCGCGACCGCGCCCCGCGTCATCCTGCTCGACGAGCCGACCTACGGGCAGGACGCGCGCACCTGGCGGGAGCTCGCGGATCTGATCGACGAGCTCCGTGCCGACGGCACCGCGATCGGCTTCGTCTCGCACGATCCCTCCCTCGTCGCGCAGCTCGCCGACGACGAGCTTCGGCTGGGGCAGCCCTCATGAGCCTGTTCGCGATCGACGCCTCGGCGAGCCCTCTGGGCCGGATCAACCCGGTCACCAAGCTCGTCGCGACCCTCGTCGTCTCCGTCACCCTGCTGCTGTCGATCGACCCGGTCTCGGCCGCGGTCACGCTCGGGTCGACGCTCCTGCTGCTGGCGTGCTCGCGGTTGCGGGCTCGGGAGGTGTGGCTGCGCGTGTGGCCGATCGGCGTCGCGGCGCTCATCGGCGGTGCAGCGACGGTGCTGTACGGGCGCCCCTCCGGCGCCGTGTTCTTCGAGTGGGGGCTCGTGCGCGTCAGCGAGGGGTCGCTCTCGCTCGCGGCCGCCATCGTGCTGCGTGTGCTGGCGATCGCGCTGCCGTCGGTCGTGCTGTTCATCACGACCGACCCGACCGACCTCGCCGACGGCCTCGCCCAGTTGCTGCGCCTGCCCGCCCGGTTCGTGCTCGGTGCGCTCGCGGGCCTGCGTCTGGTGGGACTGCTCGTCGATGACTGGCGCGAACTCGCGCTGGCGCGGCGCGCACGCGGGGTGGCCGACCGCGGCCGCATCCGTCGGTTCCTCGGACAGGCGTTCGCCCTCTTCGTGCTCTCCATCCGTCGCGGCACGAAACTCGCGACCGCGATGGAGGCCCGCGGCTTCGGATCCGACGCGCCGCGCACCTGGGCGCGGCCGTCCCGGCTCGGCTGGCGCGATGCGGTGCTGGTCGCCCTCGCGGCGGTGATCGCCGCCGCATCCGTGACGGCCGCGGTGCTCGCGGGCACGTGGACCCTCGTCTTCGCCCTCTGACGCGTCCCCGGCGCGCGGTTGGAGTGGGACCGGAGCGGGGCGTGACGGTGGGACCCGGTGCCGCGTAGGGTGGAACCCGATACCGACGTACGAGGGAGAACGTATGGATGTCGCGGGTGCATCCGCGCTGATCACGGGCGGCGCGAGCGGACTCGGCTGGGCGACGGCTCAGCGACTCGCCGCCGACGGGGCGCACGTCGTGCTCGTCGACCTGCCGTCGTCGGCGGGTGCGGAACGCGCGGCCGAGCTGGGCGGCACGTTCGCCGCGGCCGACGTCACGAGTCCCGAGCAGATCGCGGATGCGGTCGCCGCCGCATCCGCCGCCGCGCCGTTGCGCGTGGTCGTCAACTGCGCGGGCATCGCTCCGCCGGCCAAAGTGCTGGATCGTGAGGGCGCTCCGACGCCGCTCGCCGACTTCGAGAAGCTCGTGCGCGTGAACCTCGTCGGCACCTACAACGTCATCGCCCAGTCATCCGCCGCCATCGCCCGCACCGAGCCGGCGGCGGGCGGCGACCGGGGCGTCATCGTGAACACGGCGTCGGTCGCCGCGTTCGACGGCCAGATCGGGCAGCCCGCGTACTCGGCGTCGAAGGGCGGGGTGCACGCGATGACCCTGCCGATCGCCCGCGAGCTCGCCCGCCACGCGATCCGCGTCGTCACGATCGCGCCGGGCATCATGGAGACGCCCATGCTCGCGGGCCTGCCGCAGCCGGCTCAGGACTCGCTCGGCCAGCAGGTGCCGTACCCCGCCCGCCTCGGGCGCCCGGACGAGTATGCCGGCCTGGTCGCCGAGATCGTGCGCAACGGATACCTCAACGGCGAGACGATCCGTCTCGACGGCGCGATCCGGATGGCTCCGCGATGAGCGTCGACCCGATCCTGGTGGAGGTGGCCGGCGGCCTCGCCCGCGTGACGCTGAACCGTCCCGATCGACTGAACGCGATGGACTTCGCGATGGGCGAACGCTGGCGGGATGTCGCACGCGACGTCACCTCCGACCCTGCCGTCGGTGCCGTGCTCCTGGATGCGGCCGGCCCCGCCTTCTGCGCCGGCGGCGACGTGATCTCCATGGCGACCTCCGGCGCCGACGGCAGCGATGTCACGGCTGCGGCGCACGTGATCCACGAGGGCATCCGCGCATTCACCGAGTCCCCCGTGCCCGTCGTCGCCGCCGTCCAAGGCGCGGTCGCCGGGGGCGGTCTGGGTCTCATGCTCACGGCGGACTACATCGTCGCGGCCGAGGGGGCGAGGTTCGTCAGCCGCTACGCCAACATCGGCCTCACGCCCGACCTCGGTGTCTCGACCCTGCTGGCCGCAGCCGTCGGCCCGCGCCGCGCGCTGCAGCTGCTGCTTCAGGACCGCACGCTGTCGGCATCCGATGCGCGCGAATGGGGACTCGTCGCCGAAGTCTGCGCCGACCCCGCATCCCGCGCTCTCGAGATCGCGCGCTTCTGGCTCGAGGGCGCGACGGATGCGTTCGGCCAGGCGAAGCGGCTCGTCCGCTCGGGCGCCGACCGTTCGTTCGCCGACAACCTCGACGATGAGGCGCGCACGATCGGCGCCGCCTTCGACGCCCCCGACGCGAAGGCCCGCATCCAGGCCTTCGCCGCCGCATCCGCCCGCCGCGGGTGAGTCCGACGCCCCCGACGCACCAAGGAGATCCCATGACCGAGCAGAAGCCGCTCGCCGGCAAGACCATCCTCATGTCCGGCGGCAGTCGCGGCATCGGCCTCGCGATCGCGTTGCGCGCCGCACGCGACGGCGCGAACATCGCCCTGCTGGCCAAGACCGACACCCCGCATCCGAAGCTCGAGGGGACGGTGCACACCGCAGCGGCCGCGATCGAGGAGGCTGGCGGGCATGCGCTGCCCCTCGTGGGCGACGTGCGCAACGAGGACGACATCACGCAGGCCGTGCTGACCGCCCACGGTGAGTTCGGCGGCATCGACATCGTCGTCAACAACGCCTCGGTCATCGACCTCTCGGGGTCTCTCGAGCTCGCGACGAAGAAGTACGACCTCATGCAGGACGTCAATGTGCGCGGCACCTTCCTGCTCTCGCGCGCCGCGGTGCCGATGCTGAAGGATGCGGCGAACCCGCACATCCTGTCGCTGTCGCCTCCGCTGAACCTCTCGCCCAGGTGGCTCGGCGCCCACACCGGCTACACGCTCGCCAAGTACGGGATGACGATGGCGACCCTCGGCATGGCGGCCGAGTTCGCGGATGCGGGCATCGCCGCCAACACGCTGTGGCCGCGGACGACGATCGCGACCGCCGCTGTGCAGTTCTCCCTGGGCGGTGAGCGGATGATGGCCGTCAGCCGTACCCCGGAGATCTACGCGGATGCGGCGTACGAGGTGATCACGCGGCCCGCGCGCGAGTACACCGGACAGACGCTCATCGTCGAGGACGTGCTCGCCCAGGCCGGCGTCACCGACCTCTCCGGCTACGCCGCCGTGCCCGGCACCCCCGACGCGGAGATGTTCCCCGACATCTTCCTCGACTGAGCTCGCGGACGCGGCGGCGTCCGCTCGCACCTGTCACACAGGCAGGGCCTCCTACCCTTGCGCAGTGTCATTCTCCGCGCATCGACCCGGCCGCTTCGGCTCCGACGGCCGCATCGACCTCGAGTCGCAGCCCGAAGAGGAGGCGTTGTACCTGAGCGACGTCCGTCCTTCCGACGACATCGCGACCGGTCCGACCGAGGTGATCGACCCGATCGACGAGCCCGAGCAGGAGCCGCAGCCCGAGGCATCCGTTCCCGACCCCACGCCCCCCGTGGTGCGCGAACGTCGAAGCCCGCGCCGCCGTCCGCGCCAGCCCCTCTCGCGCACCCTCGCGGTGCTCGGCGGCGCCGAAGGCGAGGTGCTGGACGACGTTCCGAGCGAGACGCCGCGTTTCGTGCAGATGTTCTTCGTGCTGGTCGGCACCGCGCTCGTCTCCGCCCTCTCGATGGGCTTCGCGCTGGTCACCGGGGTGCAGATCGCCGCCTGGGCCGCCGTGCCGCTCGCGATCATCTGGGCGCTCATCATCTTCAACCTCGACCGCTTCCTCACCTCCACGATGCGCTCCACCCGCAACGTGTGGCGGTTGCTCGGTCTCGCCTTCCCCCGCGTCATCATGGCCGCGCTCATCGGCATCGTCGTCGCCGAGCCGCTCGTGCTGCAGGTCTTCCACAACGACATCGCGCGAGAGGTCAACTCGACCAACGTGGTGCAGGCGCAGTCCGACCAGGATGCGGTCACGAACGGTCCCGAGAAGCAGGCGCTGGATGCCGCATCCGCCTCGCTCGCCGCCCTGCAGAACCAGGCGGCGACGGGCATCGTCGCGGGAACCTCCTCGACCTCGGCCGAGTCGGTGGCCGCGCAGGCGAACGTGGACCAGCTCACCCAGCAGCTCGCCGCGCAGCAGGGCGTGATCGACCAGGCTCGTGCGCTGTACCAGTGCGAGCTGACCGGCGAGGGTGCCGGCACCGTCCCTGGATGCACGGGTGTGCAGGGATCGGGCACGAGCTCGGACGCCGCCCAGGCGCAGCTCACGCAGGCGCAGTCCGCGTACGACGCCCTCGCGACGCAGCTGAGCCAGGCGCAGGCCGCCCTCACCTCGGCCAACGCGGCCGGGACGGATGCGGCCGCCGCATCCGCGGATCAGAACAAGAAGCAGGCCGAGGACCAGCTGCCCGCGGCGCAGGCGCAGTACGACGCCGCGCTCGCCGCCTACAACGATCGCGCCGCATCCATCGCCGGCGGCAACGCGCAGGCGGTCGGGCTGCTCAGCCAGATCAGCGCGCTCGAACGGCTGTCCGAGCGCGAGCCCACACTGGCATGGGCGCACTGGCTGATCGCCGCGCTGTTCTTCATGATCGAGCTGCTGCCGGTGCTCGTGAAGGTGCTGACGAGCTTCGGCGACCCGTCGATCTACGAGAAGGCCGATGCTCTGCGCCGGCAGGTCTCCCTCGACCGGGTGACCGCCAAGACGTGGCACGAGCGTGCGGCGATCGTCACGGCACCTGCGCCGCCCGCATCCGGTCCTCCCGCCGCGGCGCGCTCGTAGCGTGCCGGCCGGGGCTGGGCCCCGCTCGCCCGGCCCGGGGCCCGCTCGCCCCATTCCACCCACGAGACTGCACTTCGAGCACGAGATCACGGGATTTACCCATGATCTCGTGCGGAATATGCAGTCTCGCGCGTCGGGAGGCTCCGCGGATGCGGGCTACGCCGGGCTCCAGCGCAGCACGGCATCGAGCAGGTCGATCGTCGGGTGGATGCCGTCGAGCCGGAGGACCGGTTTGCCGAGTGTGGCGAGCCACGCTTCGTGGGTGGTCCGGCTCCGTCCGTCGAAGTCCGGATCGTCGTAGCTCTGCGCCCAGTCGCGGAAGACGGCCCACGCCTCGTCCTCGAGGGGGCGTCCGTCTCGCCGGCGCCGCTCGCGTGCCTCGAGCCGCCGCATCCGCTCGACCGGATCCAGCGTGACGAAGACGACCGCGTCGCACTCCGCCGCGATGCTGTCGCCCCAGCCCATCATCGATCCGGAGAGCACCCAGGCGGGCCGCGGTGCGAACACCGCCCGCATGAGCGCCAGCCGATCGGCCTCCGCGCGCTTCTTCATGAAGGGCGGGTCGGTGGGCAGCCAGAAGTAGTCGTCCGCGTCCGCGTGCGGCACGCTCCAGGCCGAGGCGAGGGCCGCGCCCAGCGTCGTGGTGCCGCTGCCGCTCGCTCCCAGGATGTGGATCCGTGCGCGTCGCATGCTTCCCATCCTCGCAAGAGGTGCGGCATCCGTCCCGGCCCCACGTGTCGCGACACGATTGCGCAACCGCGCCCGTCGATGACAGCCGCGCCTGCGCAGAAGTGGCGCAGTCGCGCAACTGCGACGCAACTCGGGCGGGGAAAGCGGGGTCAGATGAGGCCGTGGCGGACGAAGGCGTTGTGGATGCCGTCGTCGAGCACCGCGGTCGTCACCTCGTCGGCGAGGTCCTTCAGCTCCTGCGCGGCGTTGCCCATCGCGATACCCGTGCCGCACACCTGGAACATCTCGACGTCGTTCCAGCTGTCGCCGATGCCGATCGCTTCGGCGGCGTCGATCCCGAGGTGGTCGAGCACCGCCGTGATCGCCGAGCCCTTCGTGACGCCTTGCATGCCGATCTCGCCGTTCGTCCCGCCCGGAAGCGGGATGCTGCCTGGCACGACGTGGAAACGGTCGCCCAGTTCGGACTGCGCGCGAGAGACCGCATCCGTCGAGTCGCTGAGGAACACCGCCTTGGCGACCCGAGTGCGATCGATCGTGGCCAGATCCCGGAAGCGCGGTGCGCCCTGCGGGGCCGTCTGGGGCTCGTCGCCCGTGAGTCGAGGACGCAACGAGAGGAGCATCGCGGCGACGGCGGCCTGCACCTCGACGGATGCGTACACGGCCTCCTCGGTCTGGAGGAAGTAGTGAATGTCGTGGGAGTCGAAGAACCGCTCGAGGCGCTCGACCGCATCCGCCGGCATCGGATCGGCGACGATCTCCTCGTCGCCGGCAACGGCGTACGCGCCGCCGTTGGTGATCGCGCCGTCGAAGCCGATCTCACGCACGGCCGGGTGGATGTCGCCGGCCGAGCGTCCGGTGCTGAGGTAGACGAGGGCGCCGCGCTCGCGGGCGGTGCGGATCGCGGTCACCGTCGAGGGCGCGATCGTGGTGCCGTGATCGAGGATCGTGCCGTCGACGTCGAGGAATGCGATGCGGGGAGGGGTCACGATGATCCATTCTCCCCGGTGCCGCCTGAGAGGTGCGTCGGGGTGGGGTCGGGCAGGACGGCACACGCGTGTGCCCACGACACGTCCGCGAGGGACGATCGTGGGCACACGCGGGGGCGGCGTCAGCGGGTGAGGCTGGCGCCGTTCGTGCGGATGACCTCGGCGTACCAGCCGAACGACTTCTTCTCGTAGCGTTCGAGCGTGCCGCTGCCGTCGTCGTTGCGGTCGACGTAGATGAAGCCGTACCGCTTGCTGAGCTGCGCGGTGGAGGCGCTGACGATGTCGATGCATCCCCATGAGGTGTAGCCGAGCACCTGCACGCCATCGGTGATGGCTTCGCCGACCTGCACGAGGTGGTCATTGAGGTAGGCGATGCGGTAGTCGTCGATGACGGTCTTGACGCCGTCCACCTCGACCAGCTCGTCCTTCGCGCCCAGGCCGTTCTCGACGATGAACAGCGGCTTCTGCCACCGGTCCCAGAACTGGTTGAGCACGAGGCGCAGACCCACCGGATCGATCTGCCAACCCCACTCGCTCGCCTCGAGCGTGGGGTTGGGTACGCCGCCCATGATGTTGCCCTCGCCCGTGACCTTCTTGGCGGGGTCGGCGGTCTGAGCGACCGACATGTAGTAGCTGAACGACACGAAGTCGACCGTGTTGGTCAGGTCCTCGCGGTCCTGATCGGTGATCTCCAGCTCGATGCCCTTCTCGCGGAGCGTCCGCAGGAAGTATCCGGGGTACGCGCCGCGGGTGTGCACGTCGCCGTAGACGAGGTTGGAGTGGTCGAAGTCCATGACGGCGAGCGCGTCGGCCGGCGACGGGGTCAGCGGGTACACGGGCATCGAGAGCACCATGCAGCCGATCTGTGTGTTCGGCGCGACTTCACGGGCGATGCGCGTGGCGCGGGCCGAAGCGACCAGTTCGTGGTGCATCGCCTGGTAGAGCTGCCCGTCGCTCAGCTGCTCCTTCGGGGTGTTGATGCCGCCGGACATGAACGGTGCGTGCAGCAGCGAGTTGATCTCGTTGAAGGTCAGCCAGTACTTCACCCGCGAGCCGTAGCGCTCGAACAGTGTGCGCGCGTAGTTCTCGTAGAACCCGATGAGCCGACGGTCGGTCCAGCCGTCGTAGGTCTCGGCCAGGTGCAGCGGCGTCTCGTAGTGCGAGATCGTCACGAGCGGCTCGATGCCGTGCTTCTCCAGCTCGTCGAGCACCCGGTCGTAGAACGCGAGGCCCTCTTCGTTGGGCTCGGCCTCGTCGCCCTTCGGGAAGATCCGACTCCACGCGATCGAGAAGCGATAGACGCCGAATCCCATCTTCGCGAACAGGGCGATGTCCTCCGCGTAGCGATGGTAGAAGTCGATGGCCTCGAGCTTGAGGTTGTCGGCTGTGGGCTCAGCCGTGCGCGGGGCGACGATGCCGCGGGGCATGACGTCCTGGACCGACAGACCCTTACCGCCCTGGTCGTAGGCGCCCTCGACCTGGTTGGCGGCGGTGGCGCCGCCCCACAGGAAGCCCTCGGGGAACGGGGTGGTGGTGCTCATGGTTCTCTTCCGTTTCGTATCTCGGATGCGGCGTGCGGGCGGGAGCCTCGGCCCCCGCCCGCACGGGGTGTCACTTGGCCGCGACGGCCTGCTCGACGGCGACGGCGAAGAACAGGGGTTCGCCGTGCGCGATCGGACCGGATGCGGGCGAGCCGACGGTCGGGTACAGGTCGGCGTTGGTGACGATGACCGGGGTCGTCAGGTCGTAACCGGCCGCGGCGATCGCCTCGAGATCGAACTCGACGAGCAGGTCGCCCTTGCTCACCTGCTGTCCGCCGGTGACCTTGAGGCTGAAGTGCTCACCCGCGAGCTTGACGGTGTCGATGCCGATGTGGATCAGCACCTCCGCACCGTCGGCGTGACGCAGGCCGATCGCGTGACCCGTCGGGAACGCGGCGGCGACTGTCGCGTCGAACGGGGCGTAGAGCGCTCCGCTGCGGGGGATGATCGCGACGCCCTGGCCGAGCGAGCCGTCGGCGAAGGCCGCATCCGGGGTCTCCGACAGCGGCACCACGGTGCCGTCGATCGGGCTGAACACCTCGAGGTCCGTGCTCTCCGCCGGGGTCACGGCGGCCTCGGCCGGCTCCTTGAAGCCGACGATCACTGTGAGCAGGAACGGGATGATGATCGCCGCACCGAGGCCCAGAAAGAGGAACACCATGTTGCCGTTGCCGAGCAGTGCGGGGATCGCGAGGCCCGACGGCACCACGAAGGCCGTCGAGAACACGCCGCCGAGCGAGATGATCGCGCCACCCACGGCGCCACCGACGATGCCGAAGGCGAACGGGCGCTTGAGCGGCAGGTTCACACCGTAGATGGCGGGCTCGGTGACACCGGCCAGAAAGCCCGAGAGCGTCGCCGGGGCGGCGAGCGACTTCAGGTTCTTGTTGCGAGCGCGCAGCCACACGCCCGCCACGGCCGCGGCCTGTGCGAGGACGGCCGCGAAGACGGGGGCGATCAGCAGCATCTGACCCGTGGTCTGAAGCTCGAGCTGGAACAGCGGCACGAGGCCCCAGTGCAGGCCGAAGATCACGAAGACCTGCCACAAGCCGCCCATGACGGCGCCGCCCAGCCACGGCACGGTCTCGAAGACCCAGCCGATGCCCGAGCCGACCCAGCCGCTGATGATCGAGGAGAGAGGGCCGATGACGACGAAGACGAGCGGCACCGCGATCAGCACGACGATCATCGGGGTGACGAAGCGGCGGACCGAGGCGGGCAGCTTCGCGTAGAGGAAGCGCTCGGCGTGGCTCTGCAGCCAGACGACGATGATGATCGGGATCACGCTCGAGACGTAGCTGACCATCGTGAACGGGATGCCGAAGAAGGTGAGGTCGGGAGCTCCGACGAGTCCCGTGATGCTCGGATAGACGAGTGCACCGGCGATGGCGAGCGAGGTGAACTCGGATGCCTTGAAGTAACGGGCCGCCGTGATCGCGAGCGCGAGGGGCAGGAAGTTGATGAACGCATCCGACAGCGCGTTCAGCACGATGTAGGTCGAGGTGGTCGTCTCGATCCAGCCGAACGTTACAGCCGCGGCCAGGAATGCCTTCAGCAGACCGGTTCCGGCCAGGGCCCAGAGCGCCGGAGTGAAGATGGCCGAGATCATCGAGATGAACCGGTTGAACAGGTTCCCCTTCGGGGCGTCCTCTGCGGGGGCGGAAGCGTCGCCGGACCCGCCGAACTTCGAGATCTTGCCCATAGCGGCGAAGACCTCGGGAACCTCGTTGCCGATCACGACCTGGTACTGACCGCCGGCCTGGGCGGTGGTCACGACACCGGGGACGGCCTTGATGGCTGCGGCATCCGCCTTGCTCTCGTCCTTCAGGACGAACCGGAGGCGCGTCATGCAGTGCACCAGCGAGGTGACATTCTCCTCGCCGCCGACGCCCTTCAGGACGCCTGCTGCTGTCTTCGAGTAGTCCATCTCGGACTCCCTCTTTCCGCCGCATCAGCGCGGCACTCGAGTGGGGGACGCGCCGGGTCGGGTCGTTTCCGGGCAACAAAAAAACCTGAACTCGTTCACCGTCGGTCAAGACGATGTGAGTTCAGGTTTTGCCTGCTGCCGCAGTAACAATCCGTCGCGTCCGCAGAGCGACGACGCCCTGCGCGAGTTACCGTAGCACCTCTTCGATGCCGCCGCCAGCGTCGCCCGGATCGGTCTTGGCGCCCACCTGGGATGCGAGTCGCTCGACGTGCACGATGAGATACAGCAGCTCCTCGTCGGTCAGATCAGACCCCGTGGCCGCGCGCACATAGGCCTTCACCTGCTCGGCGATCGCGTAGGAGCGCGGGTAGCTGTGCTTGGCGAACTCGAAGAACGAGGTGTCGCTCGATCGCAGCATGGTCTTGGAGACCAGCCGCTGCAGCAGGAACTGCACGTGCAGGATGAACCGCGCATAGTCGGGGCTCTCGACGTCGAGGGTGACCCCGAGTCCCGTCTCGACGATGGTCGCCACGTGCTGCACGCGTCGAAACAGGAGCGCTGCGGTGCCGTTGGGTTCGTCACGCGTCGCATTGAGCAGGTGCATCGTGAGGAAGACGGCCTCCTCGGGCGGCAGCTCCCGGTCGAGCGCGGCGCCGATGTGCGCGGCCATGTGCTCGGCGGCGCGGAACTCGTGCGGATGCAGCACGCGCAGCTCGGGCATGTGCGTGGCGGGGATGCGCACGCCCTGGTCGAGCCGTTCCAGTACGTACTGGATGTGGTCGATGACCGGGATGACCAGCCGGCGACCGAGGTGGTGGCCGAGTTCGCGTTCGGCCAGATCGACCGCGCCGGTCACCGCTTCGATGACGGGGTAGGGCACGTCCGTGAGCAGCTGCCGTTCCCGATCGCCCTCGGCTCCGGAGTCGAGCACGAAGGTCTTCTCGACTTTCGCGGGATCCAGCCGGTCGTCGGGCTTCAGCTGGAAGCCGAGGCCGCGACCCATCAGCACGCGCTCGCGGCCGTGCTCGTCGATCGAGATGACGACGTTGTTGTTGAGGACCTTGTGCGCGACGACGTGATTCTCGCGCGCGCCGTCGCGCCCTTCGGGTGAGGGCATGCGTGCATCCTAACGGGGAGGGCGATCCTCGACGCCCTCGCCCAGGGCCCTGGCAGCCGTGCACCGGTAGCCTGGAGGGCATGACCGACCAGCCCCCCATCCGCCAGGCCGCGGCTCGCGACGCCGCATCCGCCGTGCGCCAGGTGCGCCCCCGCACCGAAGGCTGGTCGCAGCAGAAGGACGACAGTGGCCGGCCGCTCCTGCAGTTCGCCAGCCCCAAGCGCGGCAAGCCGCCGGTGCACCTGGCCGACCTCACGCACGAGCAGCGTGCCGAGAAGCTCGTCGAGCTCGGGTTCCCGAAGTTCCGCGCTGCGCAGCTGGAGAAGCACTACTTCACGCATTACACGAGCGACCCCTCGCTCATGACGGACCTTCCCGCATCCGGTCGCGAGGAGCTCGTGGCGGGCCTGCTGCCGCCGCTGCTGACCGAGGTGCGCCGGCTCGAGACCGACCGCGGCGACACGATCAAGTTCCTGTGGAAACTGCACGACGGGGCCCTCGTCGAATCCGTGCTCATGCGCTATCCCGGCCGCATCACGCTGTGCGTCTCGTCGCAGGCCGGATGCGGCATGAACTGCCCCTTCTGCGCCACCGGTCAAGCGGGGCTCACCCGCAACATGAGCGCCGCGGAGATCGTCGAGCAGATCGTCCGCGCCAACCGGTTGATCCGCGACGGGGGGCTCGGGCCCGCCGAGCACCCGGACGAGCGCGTCACCAACATCGTGTTCATGGGCATGGGGGAGCCGCTGGCGAACTATGCCCGCGTCATGCACGCGGTGCGCGTGATGACCGACAAGAAGCACGGGCTGGGCATGAGCGCGCGCGGCATCACGGTCTCCACCGTGGGGCTCGCTCCCGCCATCCGCAAGCTCGCGGACGAGGACATCCCGGTGACCTTCGCCCTGTCACTGCATGCGCCCGACGACCAGCTGCGCGACGAGCTCATCCCGGTGAACTCGCGGTGGAAGGTCGACGAGGTGCTCGACGCCGCGCGCGGCTACTTCGAGAAGACGGGCCGGCGCGTGTCGATCGAGTATGCGCTGATCAAGGACATGAACGATCACGCGTGGCGCGCGGATCTGCTGGCCGAGAAGCTCAACGCGCGCGGTCGCGGCTGGGTGCACGTGAACCCGATCCCGCTGAACCCGACGCCCGGTTCGGTGTGGACCTCGTCCGAGCGCCCGGTGCAGAACGAGTTCGTGCGGCGTCTGAACGATGCCGGCATCCCGACGACGCTGCGCGACACCCGCGGCAAGGAGATCGATGGGGCGTGCGGGCAGCTCGTGGCGACCGAGGAGGACCAGGCGGTCGCCGCGGCGACCCCGGTCGACTGACCCGCCACGGATAGCCCCCGGTCTCGCCACCGACGCGATAGCGTCGTCGCACAGGGGAGGGTGCGATGCCGCAGATCGTGTGGGTGATTCTGTTCGTCCTCGTGTTCGCGAGTGTCGCGGCGTGGGTCGCGCGCCGGCTCCTGGGGATGCCGATCGGGTGGATCCGTCCGTTCGTCACCGGAGCGCTCGTCGTGGTGGCGGGCTCGCCCCTCGCGCTGTGGGCGCTGCAGCAGGCCGGGGTCGTCGACGGCGACGTGCTCGCCGTCCACGACGCGATCGGCGTGCTGTTCCTGCTGCTCACGATCGGGTGGCTCTTCGCGATCGACGTGATCGCGATCGTCGCACTGGAGTTCCTGTGGCCGACTCGACCGATGCGCAATCCTGTCGTCGTCGTGCGAGAGCTGTTCCGGCGTCGTGATCGCGCTCGCCGCTACGCCGAGATCATCTCCATCGCCTCGCGGCACGGGCTCGGTGTCTACCGCGGGCGGCACCGCCCCGATCGCGAAGAGCTACCCGCGGCGATCGTCGCCGCACTGAACGACGCCGGCGTCACCTTCATCAAGATCGGCCAGGTGCTCTCCGCCCGCGACGACGTGCTGCCGCCGGAGTTCACGACCGCGCTGTCGACGCTTCAGATGGAGACCGTGCCGATCCCGTGGGTCGAAGCGCGTCACGCGATCGAGACGCAGCTCGGCAGACCGCTCGAAGAGGTCTTCGCGTGCGTCGACGAGACGCCGTTGGCGGCCGCATCCGTCGCGCAGGTGCACGCGGCGACGCTGCAGGACGGCCAGGAGGTCGTCATCAAGATCCAGCGCCCGAGCGCGCGCGCCCAGGTCGCGACCGACCTCGACATCGTCGAACGTCTGGCAGCGGATGCGGAGCGCCACACCACGTGGGCGCGCGATTACGGCGTGACGGCGCTGGCCGCGGAGTTCGCCAGATCGCTGCGGGAGGAGCTGGACTACCGCATCGAGGCCGCCAACACCGAGATGCTGCGGGGGGCGGCGTCCCGCTCGAAGCTGACGCCGCTCGCCGTGCCGAAGGTCTTCGCGCAGTACACGACCGCGCAGATGCTCGTGCAGGAGCGCGCCGAGGGCATCCCGTTCGGCCACGTCGACGCGTCGACGCTCGACCCGGATGCGGCGACGAGGATCGCCGACGCGGTCGTCGACGCCGTCTTCGAGCAGATCGCCGTCCGGGGTGTCTTCCACGCCGACCTGCATCCGGGCAACCTCATGCTCGCGGCCGACGGCACCGTCACCCTCATCGACTTCGGCTCCGTCGGGGTGCTCGAGAAGAGCATGCGTCGCCTGCTGCTGCCGCTGCTGGTCGCGATCGCGAACGAGGACGACGTCGCCGCCACCGACATCGTGCTCATGCTCGTGACCCCGCCCGACACCGACACCTTGGACCAGGTTGTGCTGCAGCATGACATCGGCGTGATCCTCACCCGCATGCACAACGCGGGTGTCGACCAGAACGTCTTCGCCGCCCTCGTGGACGTCATGCGCCATCACCGGCTCGCCCTGCCGCCCTCGCTCCTGCTGGTGTTTCGCACCCTCGCCTCGCTTGAGGGGTCGCTGCGGCGCCTGCGCCACGACTACGACATGGTCGGCCGGGCGTTGTCGCAGGCCCCGAGCTTCATGCGCGCACTGACCTCGCCGAAGAGCTTCGCGCTCACGGCGCAGACGCAGGCGGCGATCGTGAGTGAGCAGCTGCGGCGAATGCCGCGGACGCTCTCCACCCTCAGCCAGCAGCTCGAGGACGGCACCTTCTCGGTGCGCCTGCGCAGCTTCGACGACGCAACCGGTCGCGGGTTCGTGGAGCAGCTGTTCTCGCGCTTCACGACAACGCTGGTCGGCATCGCCCTCGTGATCTCGGCGGTCCTGCTGGGTGTCTCGGATGCGGGTCCGCACCTCACCGCGCAGGTGCCGCTGTTCCCGTTCCTCGGTGCGGTGGTCGGACTCGGCGGGCTGCTCCTGCTCTTGAGGAGCCTTCGCGCCGCCTTCGAGCGGCGGCGATAGCGCCCCGGCGACCCTCGCGGTCTCAGACCCGGCTAGCGTGGACGGGTGCGGCGAAGAAGCGACGGGGTGCGGCCATGACCGCGTACAGCGCGGGGCTCCTCCTCTTCCGGCCCGACACCGCCGAGGTCCTGATCGCGCACATGGGTGGGCCCTTCTGGCAGCGCAAGCAGGCGGGGGCGTGGTCGATCCCGAAGGGGGAGTACGACCCCGCATCCGAAGACCCCCTCGCCGCCGCGGAGCGGGAGTTCGAGGAGGAGCTGGGCCTCACCCCGCCCGCCGGGGAACGGGTGGAGCTCGGCGAGTTCCGCTACTCGTCGGGCAAACGCCTCCGGGTGTTCGCGCTCGACGCCGACGGTTTCGCGCTGGTCGGGATGAGGTTCGGTCAGTTCTCGCTCGAGTGGCCGCCCCACTCGGGGCGCAGGGAGTCGTTCCCCGAAGTGGATCGCGCCGAGTGGGTGAGGATCGACGACGCGCGCGAGTTGCTGGTGGCCGCTCAGCGCCCCGTGCTCGACGCCCTCGCGCCGCACCTCGACGACTGAACGCTCCTGACGCATTGTGTATACCCAAGCCGCCGAAAGCGTCGCCGGCTGGCGTCTGGGGGTGGTTTATGCATACACTGTGCGAGTTCAGCGGCGATAGCAGAGGAGGCGGGATGCGGGCGAGCGACCGTGCGTACCGCACTCTTCTCGAGCAGATCCAGTCCGGTGACCTTGCGCCGGGCACGGTGCTCGCCGAGGTGGAGCAGGCGCGACGGCTCGGCGTGAGCCGCACGCCGCTGCGAGAGGCCATCGGGCGCCTCGCCGCCGACGGTCTCGTCGCACAGGCCTCGCCGCGGGTCACCGTCGTGACCGACATCGACGCCGACGACATCCGCGCTCTCTTCGCCGTGCGCCGCGCGCTCGAGGAATCGGCCGCCCGCATCGCGGCGGAACGCGTCGCCGACGGGGCTCCGGGCGAGCCGTTCGCCGCGCTCGCCGAACGCTGGTCGGCCGAGGACCCCCAGGCGGATGCGGACGCCTACTACGCCACGATCGCGCAGTTCGATCAGGCGCTGGATGCCGCCGTCGGCAACGACTATCTCATCGCCGCACTGCGGACCGTGCGCACCCACCTCGTCCGCGTGCGCCGCCTCGCGCGAGACAACCCCGCACGCCTCGCCGCCTCCGCCGCCGAGCATCGCCTCATCGCGCGCGCGATCGCCGACGGCGACGCCGAACTCGCCGCGCACGCCACCCACGTGCACCTGCACCACGCCCTGACCGCCATCCTCGCGTCGCTCGCCGACGCATCCGACGCCCCCCGCGTCGCACGATCCACCCCGGGAGCAGCATGATCACGCACCACCTCCGCGTCCACACGAGCGAAGAGAAGCTCGCCCGCGAGGGCCAGCTCGCCTGGCACATCGCCGAGGTCGCCACCGATCCCGTGGCGGTCGACCCGGACGTCGTCGACATGATCGTCAACCGGCTCATCGACAACGCGGCGGTCGCCGCCGCATCCCTCACCCGTCGTCCCGTCGTCGCCGCTCGCCAGCAGGCGCTCGATCACGCCGTCTCGGTCGGCGGCGCGGGCGCGACGGTGTTCGGATGCGCGCTCGAGCGCCGCACCTCGCCCGAGTGGGCGGCGTGGGCCAACGGCGTCGCCGTGCGCGAGCTCGACTATCACGACACCTTCCTCGCCGCGGACTACTCGCACCCGGGCGACAACATCCCGCCCATCCTCGCCGTCGCGCAGCACGTCGGCGCCGACGGTGAGGCGCTCGTGCGCGGCATCGCGACCGGTTACGAGATCCAGATCGACCTCGTGCGCGCGATCAGCCTGCACAAGCACAAGATCGACCACGTCGCGCACCTCGGCCCCTCGGCCGCCGCCGGCATCGGCACTCTGCTGGGCCTGGACACCGAGACGATCTACCAGGCCGTCGGGCAGGCGCTGCACACGACCACCGCCACCCGGCAGTCCCGCAAGGGCGAGATCTCCACCTGGAAGGCCCACGCGCCTGCGTTCGCCGGCAAGATGGCGGTCGAGGCCGTCGACCGTGCGATGCGCGGCGAGACCTCCCCTTCGCCGATCTACGAGGGCGAGGACGGCGTCGTCGCGTGGCTGCTCGACGGCAAGGATGCCTCGTACGACGTGCCGCTTCCCGCTGCGGGCGAGCCCAAGCGGGCGATCCTGGACTCCTACACCAAGGAGCACTCCGCCGAGTATCAGGCCCAAGCGTGGATCGACCTGGCCCGCAAGCTCGGCACCGAACGACCCGAACTGCGCGATCCCGCGAGCATCGCCTCGATCGTGCTGCACACCAGCCACCACACGCACTATGTGATCGGCTCCGGGGCGAACGACCCGCAGAAGTACGACCCGACCGCATCCCGCGAGACGCTGGACCACTCGATCCCGTACATCTTCGCGGTCGCGCTGCAGGACGGCACCTGGCACCACGTCGACTCCTACGCGCCCGAGCGTGCGGAGCGCGCGGACACCGTCGAGCTGTGGAACAAGGTCACCACGGCAGAGGATGCCGAGTGGACCCGCCGCTACCACTCCGAGGACCCCGACGAGAAGGCTTTCGGCGGGCGCGTGGTCATCACCCTGACCGACGGATCAATCATCGAGGACGAGATCGCCGTCGCCGACGCGCATCCGCTGGGAGCCCGGCCCTTCGCCCGCGAGGACTACGTCCGCAAGTTCCGACTGCTGGCGGAGCCCGTGCTGGAGGAAGCGGAGATCGAGCGGTTCCTCGAGCTCGTGCAGCGTCTGCCGCAACTGTCCGCCCACGAGGTGCGTCAGCTCTCGATCGTCGCGAAGCCGGGACTGCTGCTGTCGCAGCCGGCGCCGAAGGGGCTGTTCTGATGCTCGGGTCGACCGCCTCCGCATCCGACAAGCGTCGTGCGCTGCGCGCCGGGCTCGCGTCGGGCGAGCTGATGCGGCTGCCGGGCGCCTTCAATCCGCTGTCCGCGCGCCTGATCGAACGCAAGGGCTTCGAGGGCGTCTACATCTCGGGCGCCGTGCTGTCGGCCGATCTCGGGCTTCCCGACATCGGCCTGACGACCCTGACCGAGGTCGCCGGGCGCGGGGCTCAGATCGCCCGGACGACGGAACTCCCGGCGCTCATCGACGCCGACACCGGATTCGGCGAGCCCATGAACGTCGCGCGCACCATCCAGATGCTCGAGGACGCCGGCGTCGCCGGCGCACACATCGAGGATCAGATCAACCCGAAGCGCTGCGGACATCTCGACGGCAAGGCCGTCGTGGAGGAGCAGACGGCGTTGCGCCGCATCCGTGCCGCCGTCGACGCGCGCCGCGATCCCGACTTCCTCGTCATGGCGCGTACCGACATCCGCGCCATCGAGGGGCTGGAGGCGGCGATCGACCGCGCGAAGGCGCTCGTGGATGCGGGCGCGGACGCGATCTTTCCGGAGGCACTGGCGAGCCTCGATGAGTTCGAGGCGATGCGCGGGGCCGTCGACGTGCCGATCCTCGCCAACATGACCGAGTTCGGCAAGAGCGAGCTCTTCTCGGTCGACCAGCTGCGCGACGTGGGGGTGAACATCGTGATCTGGCCGGTCTCGCTGCTGCGCATCGCGATGGGTGCCGCCGAGCGGGCGCTGGACGACCTCGTCGACAAAGGGCATCTGCGGGACAAGCTCGGCGAGATGCAGCATCGCGCCGAGCTCTACGACCTGATCGATTACGAGCAGTACAACAGCTTCGACGACAGCATCTTCACCTACACGCGTCCGTGACGCGCGGCCCAGCACGAAGGAGTGACATGACCGAGCAGGACCAGATCCGGAAGGGACTGGCGGGAGTCGTCGCCGACGAGACCGCCATCTCCAAGGTCAATCCCGAGACCAACTCGCTGCTGTTCCGCGGCTACCCCGTACAAGAGCTCGCCGCCACACAGCCGGTCGAGGCGGTGGCGTACCTCCTGTGGCACGGCGAGCTGCCGAGCGACGAGCAGCTCGCCGAGCTCCGCCGCGTCGAGCGGGAGCACCGGCCGCTGACGGCGGCCGTGCAGTCGGCGATCGAGCTCGTGCCGCTCGACGCGCATCCGATGGACGAGGTGCGCACCGCGCTGAGCGTGCTGGGGGCCGCGGATCTCGCCGGTGTCGGGTCGGTGCTGGATGCTGTCGGGACTCCCGAGGAGAACCTTGCGCGGAGCCTCCGGCTGTTCGCCGCGCTGCCGGCGATCGTCGCCTACGGCCAGCGCCGCCGCCGCGGACAGCTCCCGATCCCGCCGCGCGACGACCTGGACTACGCGGCCAACTTCCTCTGGATGACCTTCGGTGAAGAGGCGGATGCGGTGGTCGTCGACGCCTTCAACCGATCGATGATCCTGTACGCCGAGCACTCGTTCAACGCCTCCACCTTCACCGCGCGGGTCATCGCCTCCACGCTCAGCGATCTGCACTCCGCCGTCGTCGGCGCGGTCGGAGCGCTGAAGGGACCGCTGCACGGCGGCGCGAACGAAGCGGTGCTGCACATCTTCGACGAGATCGGCGATGCGGAGAACGTCACCGCCTGGCTCGACGATGCACTCGCGAACAAGCGAAAGGTCATGGGCTTCGGACACCGTGTCTACAAGCGCGGCGACTCCCGCGTGCCCACCATGAAGGCGGCGCTCGACGACCTCGTCGCCCACTACGACCGTCCGGATGTGGCACGGCTCTACGACGCGCTCGAGAGCGAGTTCGTGGCGCGCAAGGGCATCTACCCCAACCTCGACTATCCGTCGGGGCCCGCCTACAACCTCATCGGGTTCGACACGGTGACCTTCACGCCGCTGTTCGTGGCCGCGCGAGTGGTCGGATGGACGGCGCACATCATGGAGCAGTACAGCAGCAACGCCCTCATCCGCCCGCTCTCGGTGTACAACGGCCCCGACGAACGCCACGTCGCCGGCTACGTCCCCGACGAGGCGGCAGAACATGTCAGCGAGCGGCCCGAAGAGAAGGGCTGAGTCCGTGCGCGAGGCGGTGCTGGTCGACGCGGTGCGCACGCCCTCGGGCCGGGGCAAGCCCGGGGGTGCGCTCAGCGGGGTGCATCCCGTGGACCTCGCCGCCGGCGCGCTGCGCGCCCTCGTCGAGCGCAACGGCCTCGAGGACGCCCTCGTCGACGATGTGCTGCTCGGCTGCGTCAGCCAGGTCGCTGAGCAGTCCACGAACGTCGCGCGACAGGCCGTGCTCGCGGCCGGCTTCGCTGAGACGGTGCCCGCCGCGACCTTCGACCGGCAGTGCGGCTCGGGCCAGCAGGCCGTTCAGTCTGCGGCGCACGCGATCATGGCCGGGACGGCCGATGTCGTGATCGCCGGCGGGGTCGAGTCGATGAGTCGCGTGCCCCTGGGCTCGGCGGCCGCATCCGGGTCTCCCGTCTCGCCGCTGCTGCGCGAGCGCTACCCCGAGGGGCTCGTGTCGCAGGGCATCGCCGCCGAGCTCATCGCTGCGAAGTGGGGCCTGTCGCGCCAGGCGTTGGACGCCTACGCGGCCGAGTCCCACCACCGCGCCGCAGCGGCGGCTGCGGCGGGACTGTTCGCCTCGCAGCTCGTGCCCGTCGAGTCGCCGGCCGGTCTCGTCGAGGTCGACGAGACGATCCGTGCGGCCACGACCGCGGACGCGCTGGCGGCCCTGCCTCCGGCGTTTCGCACCGACGCCGCCGCGGCGCGCTTCCCCGAGCTGGATTGGCGCGTCACCGCCGGATCGTCCTCCCCGCTGACGGACGGCGCCTCCGCCGTGCTGCTCATGAGCGCCGAACGCGCGGCGGAACTCGGGCTGCGCCCGCGCGCCGTTCTGCGTTCGTTCGCCGTCGTGGGCGACGACCCGCTCATGATGCTCACCGCGCCGATCCCGGCGACGCGCCGCATCCTGGATCGCGCGGGACTCACGATCGACGACATCGACGCGTACGAGGTGAACGAGGCGTTCGCCTCGGTGCCGCTCGCTTGGCTGGACGAGTTCGGCGCCGATCCCGCGCGTCTGAACCCCTGGGGCGGCGCGATCGCGCTCGGGCACGCGCTCGGCTCATCCGGCACCCGGCTGCTCGGCACGCTCATCGCCTACCTGGAGCACACCGGTGGGCGCCGGGGGCTGCAGGTGATGTGCGAGGGCGGCGGCATGGCGAACGCCCTGATCATCGAACGGGTCTGAGGGGGAATTCCCCGGGGCGCGGCCCTGCCGCGCGCGGGTGCGGTCATGCCACGATGGGCAGATGAGCACCTACGAGACGATCCTCGTCGAGCAGCACGGCCGTGTCGGGTGGATCACCCTCAATCGTCCCGACGCCCTCAACGCCCTCAACTCGACCCTGGTGGGTGAGCTCGCCGCCGCCGTCGCCGGTTTCGACGCCGACGAGGGCATCGGGGCGATCGTGCTCACCGGGAATGAACGCGCGTTCGCCGCGGGAGCCGACATCAAGCAGATGGCCGACAAGTCGACGCGCGACATGCTCGTGGACAACCCGTTCGCCGCCCTCGAGGAGGTGGCGCGGGCCCGGACCCCGCTGATCGCCGCGGTCGCCGGCTTCGCCCTCGGCGGCGGGTGCGAGCTCGCCATGATCTGCGACATCATCCTGGCCGCCGACACCGCGCAGTTCGGTCAGCCCGAGATCGCCCTGGGGGTCATCCCGGGGCTCGGGGGCACCCAGCGGCTCACCCGTGCCGTGGGCGCGTACAAGGCCGCCGAGCTCGTGCTGACCGGCCGTCGCATGGGGGCCGAGGAGGCCGAGCGCGCGGGACTCGTCTCGCGCGTCGTGCCCGCGGCCGAGCTGCGGGATGCGGCGATGGAGGTCGCCGAGGCCATCGCCTCGAAGTCGCTGCCGGTCGTCTACGCCGCAAAGGAGGCGCTGCGGGCCGCACAGGAGACGACGCTGACGGAAGGGCTGAGGTTCGAGAAGCAGAGCTTCGCGACGCTCTTCGCGCTCGAAGACCAGAAGGAGGGCATGGCCGCCTTCCGCGAGAAGCGTGCGCCTGAGTTCCGCCATCGCTGACACCGAGTGTCGTCTAGACTCGTCCTGTCGAAGGAGCACCGCCCCATGAGAATCGTCGTGCTGGTCAAAGAAGTCCCCGACACCTACGGTGACCGCGTCCTGGACCTTGAGACCGGACTCGCCGACCGCGCCGCCAGCGATCGCGTGATCGACGAGATCGGGGAGCGCGCCCTCGAGGCGGCTCTCTCGTACGCAGACGCGCACGCGGGCACCGAGGTCGTGGCGATGATGATGGCCGCCGACGAGGCGACGCCAACGCTGCGCAAGGCCCTCGCGCTCGGCGCGGGCTCCGCCGTGCAGATCGTCGACGACGCGCTCCGCGGCGCCGACCTCGGACTCACCGCCCAGGTTCTCGCCGCCGCCGTCGCGCGGACCGGTTTCGACCTCGTCATCGCGGGCAACCAGTCCACCGACGGTGTGGGCGGCGTGATCCCCGCCATGATCGCCGAGCGGTTGGGGGTCGCCTCCGCGACGGGCCTCGCCCGCGTCGAGCTCGCCGAGGACGCCGTCGAAGGCGATCGTCCCGGCGATGGCGCCGTGCGCCGCATCCGTGCCGAGCTGCCCGCCGTCATCTCGATCACCGAGGCGATGCCCGAGGCGCGCATGGCCGGCTTCAAGGGCGTCATGGCGGCGAAGAAGAAGCCCATCGAGACGCTGTCGCTCGCCGATCTCGGCATCGACGCGGACGACCCCGATGTCGCGCGCTCGATCATGATCGCGATCGCCCCCCGTCCCGCGCGCGCGGCCGGACAGGTGATCGTCGACGACGGCGACGGGGGCAACCGCCTGGCCGAGTTCCTGATCCAGAACCGCCTGGTCTGAGAGGTGACGACGATGACCGACTTCGCCGACGACGCCGTCCTGGTGCTGCTGGAGACCTCGGCGGCCGGGGGGCTGGCCGCATCCGGAGCTGCGCTCATCGGGGCCGCATCCCGCGTGGGCACCCCGGTCGCCCTCGTCGTGGGCGACGCGACGCTCGCCGCGACCGCCGGCGAGTGGGGTGCGCCGCGCGTGCTCGTGGCCCCCGCGGGCGACGGGCTCGGGCTGCCTCAGGTCGACGCGCTCGCCGCGGCGGTGGCGCAGGTGGCGCCCGAAGTGGTGCTCGTCTCGCACTCGATCGACGGGCGCGACGTCGGGGGCCGGCTGGCTGCGCGCCTCGGCGCGGCCCTCGCGGTCGACGTCGTCGGTCTCGATCGCGACGACGAGGGCGTGATCGCTCACCACTCCGTGTACGGCGGCGCGTACTCCGTCGACGCGGCGGCGACCTTCGGACCCCTCGTGGCGACGGTGCGTCAAGGTGCGGTCGAGGACCGCGCGGCGTCCATCGAACCGATCGTCACGGAGCTGCCGGTGACCCCGTCGGGTGCGCCGGCCGCATCCGTGCTGTCCACCGAGGTGGTGGAGAAGGCCTCGTCGCGTCCGGAGCTGCGAGGAGCTGCACGGGTGGTGTCGGGCGGACGTGGACTCGGTTCGGCCGAGAAGTTCGCCCTCGTGGAGAAGCTCGCCGACGCGCTCGGCGCCGCCGTCGGCGCATCGCGCGCGGCGGTGGATGCGGGCTACATCCCCTACGAGCACCAGGTCGGACAGACCGGGGTCTCGGTGTCGCCGCAGCTGTACGTCGCGCTCGGGATCTCGGGCGCCATCCAGCACAAGGCCGGCATGCAGACCGCGAAGACCATCGTGGCCGTCAACAAGGACGCCGATGCGCCGATCTTCCAGATCGCGGACTTCGGCGTCGTCGGCGACGTGTTCCAGGTGGTGCCGCAGCTCATCGACGCCCTCGCGGCGAAGCGGGGCTGAGCGTGGCCGATCGCCCGCGTCGCGTGCGTCGGGGACTCCCGCGCGTCGCCGGCGGGGAGCCGTGGCCCCCCGCATCCGTCGCCGCCGCTGTCGCCGCGAACTTTCCCGCCGAACCCGTCGATGCTCTCGTTGCGGCCGTCGGTGTTCCCGCGGCGCCCGTCGATGTTCCCGCGGCGTCCGTCGGCGTTCAAGGGACGCGTGATGCGGTGATTTCGGCTTCGGAGCCGCATGAGGGGTCCCTCGAGCCTGGGGTCGGAGCCGGTGCGGAAGCGACGCGGTCCGGTTTCGCGGGACCGAAGCGGCGGCGGGGGCTGCCGAGGGTGCCCGGCGGGGAGCCGTGGCCTCCCGCATCCGTCATTCCATCGTCCGCGGGCGCCGCCGTGCGGCCCGCGCCGACGTCGCGGATCGTGCCCGACGAGGCTCCCGCTGACCCCGCCCCTCCCGTTGAAGGGACGCGCGATGTTGCGTTCTCGGGTTCCGAGCCGCATCAGGAGTCCCTCGAAGCGGATGCACGGCCGATCCGGCGGGGCCTGCCGCGCGTCGCGGGCGGCGAGCCGTGGCCTCCGCCGGGACGCACGAGGCCGCCCGCCGCTGCGGCGCCCGCCGCGAACTCCGGCCCCGGCCCGGACCCGAGCGCCGTTGCGGGATCCGGTTCCCCGGCGAACCCCGGTGCCGTCACGGAGTCCGATCCTGCTCCGGAGCCCGGCGACGCCCCGGGGGCCGGTTCCGTCACGGCGGAGCGGCCCGCGGCATCCGCCGCCGGATCCGCGGCTGCCCCCAGCATTCAAGAGACGCGATCTGCGCCGAATCCGGGCGCGGAGCCGCATCCGGAGTCCCTCGAACACGGGAGTGCGGACGTCGAACGGATGCGGGAGCCGCTGCCGTTCACGCGGACGGTCTTCCCCGGCCGCACCGCGTTCGAGCGCCCCGCGCCGCGGCCCGAGCCGCGCCGCTTCGGCCCGTTCACCGCGCTGCAGTGGGTGGGCGCGGGCATCGTGGCCGGCGCGGGGGCGTTGTTCGCGCTCGCGATGATCGTGCTCGCGACGCGGTGGCTCGTCTCGCTCGAGCCGCTGCGCGACTTCCTCGCAACCTACCCGGGCGAGTACCACCTCCCCGAGAACGCCCCCGTGGGGCTGCCCGCCTGGCTGGGCTGGCAGCACTTCCTCAACGCGTTCTTCATGCTGCTGATCATCCGATCGGGTCTGCAGGTGCGGCGCGAGAAGCGGCCGGCGGCGTTCTGGACACCGCGGTGGAACAGCAAGCGCAAGACCAGCCTGACGATCTGGTTCCACCAGTCCCTGGATCTGCTGTGGCTCGCGAACGGGCTCGTGTTCCTCGTGCTGCTGTTCGTGACGGGGCAGTGGATGCGGATCGTCCCGACGAGCTGGGAGGTGCTGCCGAACGCGCTCTCCGCGATGCTGCAGTACGCGTCGCTGGACTGGCCGACCGAGAACGGGTGGGTCAACTACAACAGCCTGCAGCAGCTCGCGTACTTCACCACGGTGTTCATCGCGGCGCCGCTCGCGATCCTGACGGGCGTGCGGATGAGCGGACTCTGGCCGCGCAAGGCGGAGACCTTGAACCGCATCTATCCGATCGAATGGGCGCGCAAGGTGCACTTCCCGGTGATGCTGTACTTCGTCGCGTTCATCATCGTGCACGTCGCCCTCGTCTTCGCGACCGGTGCGCTGCGCAACCTCAACCACATGTACGCCGCGCAGGGGTCGGCGGATCCCACCGCATACGCGGACAACTGGGCCGGGTTCTGGATCTTCGCCGCATCCGTGCTGGTGATGGCCGGCGGGTGGATCGCCGCGCGCCCCCTCGTGCTCGCGCCCATCGCACGGCTCTTCGGCACCGTCAGCTCCCGCTGACCCGCGTCCCCCGCTCAACGGCCGCGAGACCGCATTTCCCGCACGAGATCACGGGTATTACCCGTGATCTCGTGACGAAGAAGCAGTCTCGAGGAAAAGTGAGGGTGTGTCAGCGGGTGAAGCGGACCTCGGTCAGCGTCTCGCCGAGGAACGGCTCGGTGTGCGTCGCGCCGTCGAGGGCGAAGCCGTTGCGCGTGTAGAAGCGGTGAGCGCGGGGGTTGTCGTCGGCGACCCACAGGTACAGCTGCTCGTCGGGCTCGACCGCGGCGTCGAAGAGCTTCTGGCCGATGCCGGTTCCGTGCCACGCGTCCAGCAGGTAGATGAAGTACAGCTCGCGCTCGCGCGGGGCGTCCTCGTCGCGCGCGGGACCGGAGCCGACGAATCCCACGATCTCGCCCTCCACGAGCGCCGCGGACATGCGGTAATCCGGGCCCTGCTCGGCCCAGTGGGTCCAGAGCTCGGCGAGCCTGCGGGGCGAGACGCGCTCCAGTGCGGCCTTGCTGATCAGGTGGTCGTAGGTCTCGTGCCAGCACGTGGCGTGCACGCGACCGAGGGCTTCGGCGTCCACGTCGCGTACCGGGCGGACGATCACATCGGTGGTGAGGTCGGCTTCCATGGCCAGACTCTACGCGGGCGGCACGACCGGCGGAAATCGGCTGCGCCGGGTCATTGCGGGCCACCATCGACGACCCGGATGCGGCCGCCGCCGCTGTCGGATTCGTACAATCGACTGCCGCATCACTCTGTGCTCTCCTACGATCTGTCGTCGTGAACGTGATCTGGCGCACCCTGCTTCTGCTCGCCTCCTCCCGCCGCCGTTACCGTCGCGAAGGCGCGATGGACTCGCTCGGCGTCGGCCGCATCCGACTGACGACGCTTCCCACCGACCTCGACGTCGTGGGGCACATGAACAACGGACGGTACCTGTCGCTGTTCGATCTCGGGCGATTCGATCTGCTCATGCGCACCGGGCTCTGGGACCTCATGCGCGAGCGCGGCTGGTATCCGGTCGTCGCCAACGCGACCATCAGCTACCGCAAGTCACTGCATCTGTGGCAGCGCTTCGACGTGGAGTCGCGCGTCATCGCCGCCGACGACCGCGCCGTCTACCTCGAACACCGCGCCGTCGTCGATGGTGAGATCTACGCGCAACTCATCGCCCGCGGCCGTTTCGTGCGTCGTTCCGGCGGCACGGTCGGCCTCGCCGAGCTGTTCGAAGCGCTGGGCCAGGACCCCGCCACCGTGCCGGCTCCCGAGGAGTGGATGCTGCGCTGGGCCGAGGATGTGGCTCTGCCGTCGACGCGTCGCCCCGCCCCCAGCATCTGGCGCTGATCCGACGCCGCCGGCGGGGCTCGTGTCACGCCGGTGGGGCCGCCAGGCCCCGACGTAGGCTGAGCGCATGTCCTCCAGCACCGAGGCGGGGGCGCCACGAGCGCCGCGTCCCGCATCCCTCGCCGACGACGCGGTCACCCTCGCGCGCCGTTGGGTCACCGAAGCCGCCGACGCCCACGCCGACCCCGCGGCGGAGCGCCTCGCGGGAGTGCTGCGCGACCCGAACGGACTGCCTTTCACGATCGGGTTCGTCGACGGCGTCATGCGCCCCGAGAGCCTGTCGGCGGCGGCGGCGAACCTCAGCCGCATCGCCCCGCTCGTGCCCGACTTCCTGCCTTGGTACCTGCGTTCCGCCGTGCGGGTCGGAGGTGCCGTCGCTCCGGCAGTGCCCACGCCGGTCGTGCCGATCGCCCGCCGCGCCCTGCGCGACATGGTCGGCCACCTCATCGTCGATGCGCGCCCCGACAAGCTCGGTGCGGCGATCGCGAAACTGCGCGAGGGCGGCGCGAAGCTGAACCTGAACCTGCTGGGTGAGGCGGTGCTGGGCGAGAACGAGGCGCGGCGTCGACTCGACGGTATCCACGAGCTCATCCGCCGATCCGACGTCGACTACGTCTCGGTCAAGGTCTCGGCCATCGCCGGGCACATCTCTCTCTGGGCGTTCGACGAGGTCGTCGAGCGCGTCGTGGAGCGTCTGCTGCCGTTGTATCTGAGTGCCGCCGCCGACGGCACCTTCATCAACCTCGACATGGAGGAGTACCGCGACCTCGACCTCACGATCGCGGTGTTCACCCGCATCCTCGAGGATGAGCGGCTCGCCCGTCTCGAGGCGGGCATCGTGCTGCAGGCGTACCTGCCCGATGCGCTCCCGGCTCTGCAGGAGCTGACCGCGTGGGCCCGCCAGCGTGTCGCACAGGGTGGCTCCGGCATCAAGGTGCGTCTGGTGAAGGGCGCGAACCTCGCGATGGAGCGCGTCGACGCGATCATGCACGGCTGGCCGCAGGCGCCGTACGACACGAAGCTCGACACCGACGCGAACTATCTGCGCTGCCTCGACTGGGCGCTGGATGCCGACCGCGCCGCCGCCGTGCGGGTCGGTGTCGCCGGTCACAACCTGTTCGACGTCGCCTACGCGTGGCTGCTCGCAGGAGAGCGCGGCGTGCGCGAGCGCATCGAGTTCGAGATGCTCCTGGGCATGGCCGCGGGCCAGGTCGCCGCGGTCTCGCGCGAGGTGGGCGCCGTGCTGCTGTACGTGCCGGTCGTGCGTCCCGACGAGTTCGACGTGGCGATCAGTTACCTCGTGCGCCGACTCGAGGAGAACGCCTCCAGTGAGAACTTCCTCTCCGCGGCTTTCGACCTCGACACCGACCCCGAATTGTTCGCGCGCGAGCGCGACCGCTTCCTCGCCTCGGTCCAGCGGTCGACGGATGCGGCGCTGCGCACCGGACCCCGGCGCGGGCAGAACCGCCTGCAGAGCGCAGCGGATGCGGCCGAGCCCGCCATCCTGCGAGACCCCGCACCTACGCAGGAGATCGCCGGGCTCACCCAGGCCGTGCTCGGCATCGCCGCCGACCGCACCGAGCCCGACGCGCACTCCGTCCTGTTCGGCGGCGCGGAGTTCGTCGAGACGGCCGTCTTCTCGCCGCGCGAATCGAACGCCGACGTGCACGGAGCACCCGGGTTCCGTCCCGCCGCCGACACCGATCCGGCCCTGCCGGCCAACCGCGAGTGGGCGCAGCGCATCATCGAGCGGATCGAGACCTCGACCGCCGGCGACGCGACCATCGGCGGCGCCCGCATCGGCGACACCGACACGCTCGAGCGCACGATCGCGCGCGTGCGCGACGCGGCCGCCGGCTGGGGGTCGCTGCCCGCGGCCGACCGCGCCGTGGTGCTGCAGGCGGCCGCGCGATCCCTCGAGGCGCGACGCGACCAGCTCGTCGAGGTCGCCGCATCCGAGACCGGCAAGGTTCTGGCCGAAGCGGACGTCGAGGTGAGCGAGGCGGTGGACTTCGCCAACTACTACGCGGCCACCGCGCGCGAGCTGGACCGGGTCGCCGGTGCGGTGTTCGTCCCGGCGCGGCTGACGGTCGTCGCGCCGCCGTGGAACTTCCCGCTCGCGATCCCCGCGGGAGGCGTGCTCGCGGCCCTCGCGGCCGGATCCGGAGTGGTGTTCAAGCCCGCCCCGCAGGCGCGTCGCTCGGCGGCCGTCGTCGCGGAGGCGCTGTGGGAGGCGGGCGTGCCCCGCGACCTGCTCGCCCTCGTCGACATCGATGAGGGCGAGCTGGGGGAGCAGCTCATCTCCCATCCCGCGGTGGATCGGGTGATCCTCACCGGGTCGTGGGAGACCGCGCAGCTGTTCCGCTCCTGGCGACCGGATCTTCCGCTGCTGGCCGAGACGAGCGGCAAGAACGCCATCATCGTCATGCCGTCGGCCGATCTCGACCTGGCAGCATCCGACCTCGTCCGGAGCGCGTTCGCACACGCCGGACAGAAGTGCTCCGCCGCATCCCTCGCGATCCTCGTCGGCTCGGTGGGGCGCTCGGCCCGCTTCGCGCGCCAGCTCGTCGATGCCACGCGCTCGCTCGTGGTCGCGTCGCCCGCCGACGCCGCCGCGGAGGTGGGGCCGGTGATCGAGCCGCCGCAGGGCAAGCTGGCGTGGGCGCTCACGACGCTCGACGACGGCGAGAAGTGGCTCGTGGAGCCCGAGCAGATCGACGGCGCACCCGAGCTGGCGGGACGGCTGTGGCGCCCCGGCATCCGCACCGGCGTCGCGCCGGGGTCGCGGTTCCACCTCGAGGAGTTCTTCGGTCCGGTGCTGGGTGTCATGCACGCCTCGTCGCTGGCCGAGGCGATCGAGCTGCAGAACGCGGTCGCCTACGGGCTGACGGCGGGCCTTCACACCCAGCACCCCGACGACCTCGCGCTGTGGCTCGACCGCGTCGAGGCGGGCAACCTCTACGTGAACCGCGGCATCACGGGCGCGATCGTGCAGCGCCAGCCGTTCGGAGGCTGGAAGCGCTCATCGGTCGGGGCGGGAACGAAGGCCGGCGGCCCCAACTACCTGATCGGACTCGGGAGCTGGCGCCCCACCGCCGTCAGCGGTTCGACCACGCTGCACCTGCGTGGGCTCGACTCGCGCATCACCGCCATCATCGAAGCGGCCCAGCCGTCATTGGACTACGAACGCTTCGAGTGGCTGCGCCGCGCAGCGCTGTCGGATGCGGTGGAGTGGGACCGCGAGTTCGGCCGCATCAAGGATGTGACGGGGCTCGGCATCGAGCGGAACCTGTTCCGGTATCGGTCGGTCGACGTGGCCGTGCGGGCGACCGCGAGCGCGGAGGTGCAGGAGGTGCTGCGCGTCGCTCTCGCCGCCCTGCGCGCAGGCTCCGCCGCATCCCTCAGCACGGCGACGGGGCTTCCGCCCGCCGTACGCCGCGCGCTGGGCGAGGCGGGCCTCACGGTGCACGTCGAGACCGACGCGCAGTGGATCGAGCGGCTCACCCGCGCTCAGGCGGACGCGGCGGGTGTCCACGTGAAGCCGCGCGTCGCACGAGCGCGTCTCGTCGGACCCGCATCCGAGACCGAGATCCTGCACCGCACGCTCGCCGAGGCGATCGTGGGAGACCCCGACCTCGCGGTGTACGCGAACCCGGTCACCACGGCCGGTCGCCTCGAGCTGCTGCCGTTCCTGCACGAGCAGGCCATCGCGATCACCGCGCATCGCTTCGGCAATCCCGACGCCTGGAGCGAAGAGGTCATCTGAGGCGGAAGGTCCCGCGCGCTCCGATCCGACTCGCCGCTCCGGGCGGTTTCCGCATCCGTGTCCCACTTGCTGCAGAAATCAGGGCCGATTCCTGCAGGAAGTGGGACATGCCCTGCGGAAAGTGGGACAGGGCGAGTCCGCTGTCGGATGTCCCGTACTATCCGGCTATGGGGACATGGAGCGGCGAGCCGTTCGGTAATGACATGGCGGCGGATTTCGCCTGGGAGCTCGACGGTCGAAGGCGGTGGAACCTCGTGAAGAATGCCCTTCGCGAAGCGGACCGAGGCGCCGGGCAGCTCGAGGCCGGCACCGCCGCGATCGCGATCGCCGCTGCAGAGGTGGTGGCGCACGGTCTCGGGCATCCGACGCAGTCCGACGCCTATACGGAGAGTGTCGAGGCGTTCGTCGATCGAGCACGAAAGCCATCTCGGCGGCTCGCCCGGCTCGCCCAGCGGGCGCTCGCGATGGCGACCTCCGCGGAGAGTGAACTCGCTGAGTTGTGGGCTGAGGGCGATGCGGAGGAATGGGACGCAGCGAATGCGCGCCTCCGTGCTGTGCTCGCTTCCTCTTAGCTGCGGTCAGCCCGCCCCCGCATCGATGTCCCACTTGCTGCAGAAATCAGGCCCGATTCCTGCGGCAAGTGGGACACGCACTGCGGCAAGTGGGACATGCGTTGCGGGATGTGGGACATGCCCCGGTGACGGAGCTCAGTCTCGGAGGTCTCGCCGGGTGAGCGGGCGGTCCGCGGTGGGCACGGGCCCGGTGTCGGGCGCGATCAACGCACCCGCATCCGCCGCGGCGGCCTGTGCGAGCACGGCCGGATCGTCGGCTTCGGATGCGGCGGCCGCCTCATCCGCCGCCTCCTGCAGTGCGGACTTCGCCCGCAGCGGCGGCGTGCGGAAGAACAGCGTCAACACGAAGGCGAGCAGCACGACGCCCAGCGCCACCCGGTAGACGACCGTCGCCGAGTCGTTGAAGCCGACGAGGATCGGCGCGGTCAGGCGGGGGTCTGCGCCGTTCAGGAACGACGTGTCGTTCATGACCGAGCCGTCGAAGCTCTGGTCGTCGCTCTTCGAGGCGAGGGCCTCCTGCACCTGGGGCACGGCCTGAGCGACGAACGCCTCACGGGCCGCGTCGTTCGACAGATCGACGGATGCGGCACTCGCCGCCTGCTGCAGGTTCGCCACGATCGGGTCGTAGATCGTCTTCATGATCGCCGCGTTCTCGGGAGCCTGGGTGACCGCAGGGTCGAGCGCCGCCTCCAGCGCGTTCGTGACGGTCGTCTCGTCGGCGAACGAGTTCTGGATGTTCGCGGGCACCAGCGTGAACAGGAGCGAGAGCAGCACGGCGGTGCCGAGGGTTCCACCGATCTGGCGGAAGAAGGTCGACGCGCTCGTGGCCACGCCCATGTCGCGCAGTCCGACGGAGTTCTGGCTGGCGATCGTGAGCGTCTGCATGAGCTGGCCGAGCCCGAGGCCGAGCAGCAGCATGGCGCCGGCGAGGAACCAGTACGAGCTGTCGACGCGGAGGAAGGTCAGCAGCACGTAGCCGCCCGAGAGGAACAGAGTGCCCAGGATCGGGAACATGCGGTACCGGCCGGTACGGGCGATGATCTGACCGCTCGCGATCGAGGCGATCATGAGCCCGAGGATCATCGGCAGCATCTGGAATCCGCTCTCGGTGGGCGTAGCGCCCAGCACGAGCTGCAGATACAGCGGAAGCGTCAGCATCGCGCCGAACATGCCGAAGCCCACGAGGACGCCGATGACGGTCGCCATCGAGAACGTCGACGAGTGGAACAGCGTCAGTGGGATGAGCGCATCCGTCTTCATCGCGCGCTCGACGAACACGAACGCGACCGCTCCCAGCGCGCCCACGACGTAGCAGGCGATGGCGATCGGGGAGTCCCAGCCCCACTCGCGGCCCTGTTCGGCCACCAGCAGCAGCGGGACGAGGGCGACCACGACGAGCGCCGCGCCCCACCAGTCGATGCGCACGGATTCGCGCGGGTGGTGCGGGATGTGCAGGAAGCGCACGACGATGAACAGCGCGATGATGCCGATCGGCACATTGATGAGGAACACCCAGCGCCATCCGGCGATCCACAGGATCTGGTTCGCGCCGGAGAAGAGTCCGCCGACGAGCGGGCCGATGACGCTCGAGATGCCGAAGACGGCGAGGAAGTAGCCCTGGTACTTGGCCCGCTCACGCGGCGCGAGGATGTCGCCCATGATCGCCAGCGGCATCGACATGAGACCGCCGGCACCGAGACCCTGCACCGCGCGGAACGCGGCGAGCTGCACCATGTCGGTCGAGAAGCTCGCGAGCACGGAGCCGAGGATGAACACGATAATGGCGAAGAGGAACAGCGGGCGGCGGCCGAAGATGTCGGAAAGCTTGCCGTAGATGGGTGTGGCGATCGTCGAGACGATCAGGTAGGCCGTCGTGACCCAGGCCTGCAGGCTCAGCCCGTGCAGGTCGTCGCCGATCGTGCGGATCGCCGTGCCGACGATGGTCTGGTCGAGGGCGGAGAGGAACATGCCGGCCATGAGGCCGAAGATCACCAGCAGGATGGCGCGGTGCGTCATCACGGGCTGGTCGGTGCGCGCAGTCTCGGACATGGAGCCTCCGGTGGGATGAGGCGGAAAAAGTTGACTATCCGCAACTATCGGACGTCTGATCATAGACCTGTCGTGTGTGCACGGGGCGCCATCGGCGGGGCCATCGCGAGGGACGAGCGGCGGAATCGCGCCAGTACAACGTTGTACAGTGAGCGGATGGGGGACCGATGACACCGACACTGCACGACGTCGCCCGTCTCGCCGGGGTTTCGATCAAGACCGTCTCGAACGTGATCAACCACCATCCGAACGTGCGTCCCGCCACCCGCGAGCGTGTCGAGCTGGCGATCACCGAGCTCGGCTACACGCCGAACCTCACGGCCCGCAACCTGCGCAGCGGGCGCACGGGTGCCTTCGCGCTCGCGGTTCCGGATCTGGGGCTGAGCTACTTCGCCGAGCTCGCGGCGACGATCATCCAGGAGGCGGAGAGTCGTGGGGTGGGGGTGCTGGTCGAGCAGACCGGCGGCGACCGGGAGCGTGAGATCGAGCTCTTGCGCTCGCCCCGGCGCGGGCTGACAGACGGACTCATCTTCAGCCCATTGGGGATGGGGCAGGAGGATGTGGCTCATCTCGATGTCGCCTATCCGCTCGTGCTGCTGGGTGAGCGGATCTTCGACGGGCCGAGCGATCACGTCACGATGCAGAACGTCGAGGCTGCGCGTGCCGCGACGGAGTATCTGCTCGCCCAGGGGCGGCGCAGGATCGCGGTGGTCGGTGCGCACGCGGGTGAGGTCATCGGCTCGGCCGGGCTGCGGCTGGCGGGCTACCGCGCGGCACTGGATGCGGCCGGCCTCGACTACGACGACGATCTCGTCGGATATACGACGATGTGGCACCGCGCCAACGGAGCTGAGACCATGCGCCGGCTCCTCGATCGCGGCGTGGCGTTCGACGCCGTGTTCGGGCTGAACGACACGCTCGCGCTCGGCGCGATGCGCGCCCTGCAGGAATCGGGGCTGCGGGTTCCCGACGATGTCTGGGTCGTGGGCTTCGACGACCTCGATGAAGCGCAGTACTCCATCCCGTCGTTGGCGACGATCGATCCTGGGCAGGACTGGATCGCTCGCACGGCGGTCGAGACGCTGCTGGCGCGCATCGAGGCTCCCGGCGAGCGAGGCCCGGCGCGGCGGCTGTTGGCCGACTTCCGCCTCGTGCGCCGTGAGTCGGCGCCCGGCGCCGCACCGCGCGACTGACCTCTTGACACGATCGGACCTCGCACGGCACCATACATTTACAACGTTTACTTACAACGTTGTAAAGCGGGTGCAGCGTGGCACAGAAGATGCCGGGCTGACCGCATCCACTGACGCGCGACACAGATGTCCGCACCGCGAGAGGAAGCACACAGCCCATGAAGAACAGACTCATCGCCGGCCTCGGCGTCGTCGCCGTGGCCGCCGCGGCGCTCACCGGATGCGCGGCATCCGGCTCCGCCGAGGCATCGTGCACGAACAAGATCCTCAAGCCCGACGCCACGCAGGTCTCGGTGTGGGCCTGGTACCCGTCCTTCGAAGACGTCGTCGATCTGTTCAACGAGAACCACGACGACGTCCAGATCTGCTGGACCAATGCGGGTCAGGGCAACGACGAGTACACGAAGTTCTCGACCTCGATCGAGTCCGGTTCGGGTGCTCCCGACGTCATCATGCTGGAGGCGGAGGTGCTCTCGAGCTTCTCCATCCGCGACGCGCTCGTCGATCTCTCGCAGTACGGTGCAGCCGACGTCAAGGCGAACTACACGGACGGCGCATGGAAGGACGTCTCCAGCGGTGATGCCGTCTACGCGATCCCGGTCGACGGCGGGCCGATGGGCATGCTCTACCGCAAGGACATCCTCGACAAGTACGGCATCGCGGCGCCGACGACGTGGGCAGAGTTCGCGGACGCAGCCCAGAAGCTGAAGGATGCCGGAGCCCCCGGCGTGCTGGCCAACTTCCCGCCCAACGGTCGCGCCTTCACACAGGCACTGTTCGCGCAGGCCGGTTCCACGCCGTTCGAGTACGACAGTGCGTCGCCGCAGGACATCTCGATCGATGTCAACGACGCCGGCTCCAAGAAGGTGCTCTCGTACTGGCAGGACCTCGCCGCCAAGGGGCTGGTCGCCGTCGACGAGGCCTTCACCGCGGACTACAACACGAAGCTGGTGGACGGGTCGTACGCGATCTACGTCGCCGCGGCGTGGGGGCCCGGTTACCTGCAGGGGCTGGAAGGCACCGATGAGAGCGCCCAGTGGCGCGCAGCTCCCATCCCCCAGTGGGATGCGGCCCAGCCGGTGCAGGTCAACTGGGGCGGTTCGACCTTCGCGGTGACCAGTCAGGCGAAGGACAAGGAGGCGGCCGCCACCGTGGCCAAGGAGATCTTCGGCACGGAGGAGGCCTGGAAGATCGGTATCGAGAAGGCGGCACTGTTCCCGCTGTGGAAGCCCATCCTCGAGTCGGACTACTTCCGTGACCTCGAGTACCCCTTCTTCGGCGGGCAGCAGATCAATAAGGAGGTCTTCCTGCCCGCGGCGGCCGGCTACAGCGGCTTCACCTTCAGCCCGTTCCAGAACTACGCCTACGACCAGCTGCAGCAGCAGGTGACCGCGGTCGTCGTGGACAAATCGAAGGATGCCGCTCCCGCACTGGACGATCTCCAGACGACGCTCGAGCAGTACGCCAAAGAGCAGGGCTTCACGCTCGGCTGATCGACCGGTGGGCCGGCCGCGTGCCGGCCCACCGCATCCGCCCGTTCGTCCACGCCCGCAGGGAGCTCTCATGTCCACGCACGCCATCGCCGCGCCCCGACGCGCGAGCGGCCACATCCGCCGCCAACGGGTCGGCTGGCTCTTCATCGCCCCGTTCCTCGTCGTCTTCGCCGCTTTCCTCGTGTTCCCGCTCATCTACGCGTTCGGGATGAGTCTGTTCAGCTCGACGCTGGCCACGGGCACGAAGTTCGTCGGCATCGACAACTACCTGAAGGCCTTCACCGATCCGCTCTTCCTCGGGGGGCTCGGACGGGTCGCGCTGTATGCGATCGTCATGATCCCGGCGCAGCTGCTGGTGGCCTTGGTGGCGGCCCTCGTTCTCGACAACCTCGCGACCTGGCTCTCCAAGCTCTCGCGACTGCTGATCTTCGCTCCGTACGCGATCCCCGTGGTCATCGGCGCGCTGATGTGGAGCTTTCTCTACAGCCCCCGCTTCGGACCGACAGGGACCATCTTCGGACTGTTCGGACTGGATGCGCCCAACTTCCTTGCGAGCGACACGATCTTCGGCAGCCTCGTGAACGTCGTCACCTGGCAGTGGTCCGGGTACTACATGATCGTCATCTACGCCGCCCTGCGCTCGATCGACCCGGCCATCTACGAGGCGGCGCGCATCGACGGCGCGAGCGGCTGGCAGATCGCGACACGCATCAAGGTGCCGATGATCTCGTCGTCGATGGTCATGGTGATCACGTTCGCGCTGATCGGCACCCTGCAGTTCTTCACCGAACCGACGGTGCTGAGATCGATCGCGTCGGGGGCGCTCCCCGCGGAGTACACCCCCAACATGTACGCCTACGCGCTGGCCTTCAGCTACAGCCAGTTCAACTACGCCTCGACCATCGCGTTCTCCCTCGCGATCGTCGTCTTCATCGGATCGTTCGGGTTCCTGTTCCTGACGCGCAAGCAGAGCGGACTGAAGTGATGGCCATTCCCACCGCCGTGACAGACCACACCCGCGCCGTCGTGACCGCAGGCGCTCCGCGACTCGATCGTGCCGCGCGCCGCGATGCCCGGCGCCACCGCATCCGGATGCAAGGTGGACGCCGCATCGGCTCGCACGTCCTGCTGCTGATCCTCGCCCTGTACTTCGTGATCCCGATCTGGTGGCTGTTCGTCGCCTCGACCAAGAGCACCGGCGGCCTCTTCTCCAGCCCCGCCTTCTGGTTCGACGACCCCGCGCAGTTCTTCACGAACCTGGCGGGCCTGTTCGAGCACCAGGGCGGCATCTACTGGAGATGGCTCGCAAACTCGTTCCTCTACGCGTTCGTGTCGGGTCTGGGAGCGACGGTGGTCGCGGTGCTCGCAGGCTACGGCTTCGCCAAATACCACTTCCGCGGGCGCGGGTTCGTCTTCGGCATGATCCTCGGCTCGGTCATGGTGCCGCTCACCGCGCTGGTCATCCCACAGTTCATGCTGCTCAGCCAGTACGGGCTCGTGAACACCGGCTGGGCCGTCATCCTGCCCTCCCTGCTGAACCCCTTCGGCGTCTACCTGATGCGTGTGTACACGCAGGACACCGTGCCAGACGAGCTGCTGGAGGCTGCGCGCATCGATGGTGCGGGGGAGTGGCGCACCTTCACGCGCATCGTGCTCCCCCTTCTGCGTCCCGCGATCGTGACGGTGCTCCTGCTGTCGATCGTCGGCACGTGGAACAACTTCTTCCTGCCGCTCGCGATGCTCACCAACCCCGACACCCTGCCGGTCACGGTGGGTCTCAACCGTTGGCTCGCCCTCTCGAACGCGGGCGCGGGCGGCGAGCAGGTGTGGAACCTCATCACCTCCGGCGCCTTCATCTCGGTGCTGCCGCTGCTGCTGTCGTTCCTGCTGCTGCAGCGCTACTGGCAAGGCGGCCTGACGCTCGGCAGCGTCAAGTGACCGCGTCCGACCGCGTACCGATCCCGACCTCCTCGACAGAAAGCACATCCATGCCCGCTGCACGCCTCACCCTCGACCCCGCGTTCGCGATCGGGCCGATCCGCCGCAAGATCTTCGGCGGGTTCGTCGAGCACCTCGGTCGGCACGTCTACGACGGCATCTACGAGCCGGGGCACCCCGCGGCCGACGCGGAGGGATTCCGCCAGGACGTCATCGAACTGGTCAAGGAGCTCGGTGTCGACACCATCCGCTACCCCGGAGGCAACTTCGTCTCGGGGTTCCGCTGGGAGGACTCGGTGGGACCCCGCGAACACCGCCCCCGGCGACTCGACCTGGCCTGGCATTCCACGGAGACCAACGAAGTGGGTCTGCACGAGTTCTCCTCCTGGCTCGAGAAGGTCGGCAGCGACCTCATGATGGCGGTCAACCTCGGCACCCGCGGCACGCTCGAAGCGCTCGATCTGCTCGAGTACTCCAACATCCGCTCCGGAACCGCGCTCAGCGAGCGGCGTATCGCCAACGGTCGCGCCGAGCCCTTCGACGTGCGGATGTGGTGCCTGGGCAACGAGATGGACGGACCCTGGCAGCTCGGCCACCGCTCGGCCGACGACTACGGCAAGATCGCGTCGCGGACCGCGAAGGGGATGCGCCAGCTCGACCCCGAGATCCAGCTCGTGGTGTGCGGTTCGTCCAGCGCGCACATGCCGACCTTCGGCGAGTGGGAGCGCGTCGTGCTGACGCACACCTATGACGACGTCGACCTCATCTCGTGCCACGCGTACTACGAGGAGCGTGGCGGCGACCTCGGCAGCTTCCTCGCCTCCGCGGTCGACATGGACGGTTTCATCGAGACGGTGGTCGCCACGGCGGACCACGTCGGCGCGGTGCGGGGATCGAGCAAGCGCATCGACATCTCGTTCGACGAATGGAACGTCTGGTACATCGACCGCTTCCACGGCGTCGACAAGATCACCGGCATCGACAACTGGCCGATCGCCCCACGCCTGCTCGAGGACATCTACTCGGTGGCGGATGCGGTCGTCTTCGGCAACCTGATGATCTCGCTCCTCAAGCACGCCGACCGGGTCGCGAGCGCTTCGCTCGCACAGCTGGTCAACGTCATCGCCCCGATCATGACGGAGCCGGGCGGCATCGCCTGGCGTCAGAGCACGTTCTACCCCTTCTCGATCACGTCCCGGCTCGCGCGGGGTGAGGCGCTGCGACTGAAGCTCGACGCCCCGACGTACGTGACGGAGGCGTACGGCGAGGTCCCGCTCGTCGACGCTGTCGCCACCCACGATGCGGAAACCGGGCGCAGTGCCGTGTTCCTCGTGAACCGCTCCACGACCGAGGCGATCGAGGTCACCGTGGACGTCTCCGCTCTCGGAGAGGTGGGGGTGCTCGAGGCGCACACGCTGTCGGACGAGGACGTGTACGCGAAGAACACGCTCGAGGACCCCGAGCGCGTCGCGCCCCGCGCGAACGACTCGGCTGTGCTCGCGGGCGGTGTGCTCACGATCTCGCTGCCGCCGGTCTCGTGGAGTGCGATCGCCCTCGGCTGATGCTTCCCGCCCGGGGGGGCGGAGAAGAGGCGGCGAGGGGAGCGACAACGTGCGCGGGCACCTCCTCCGCTCGCCGCGCTCCTCCCCTCGCCGCCGGGTGGTCAGGCGTCGATGCCCACGGCGTAGGACAACCGCTCGATCTCGTCCGCGGACAGCTCCAGATCGGCCGCCTTCGCGCTGTCGGTGATGGATGCGGCGCGCCGCGCGCCCGGGATCGGGATCACGGTGTCGGCGAGGGCGAGCTCCCAGGCGAGAACCACCTGCTGCGGGCTGACGTCGTGCGTCTCGCCGACCTCGGAGAACACGCGGAAGCGCTCGCCGACCGAACGTCCGCCGCCGCCGGTGCCGCCGAGCGGGCTCCAGGGGAGGAACGCCAGTCCCGCATCCGCGCAGTAGGTCAGCTCCTTGTAGCTGCCGGGGTGACGCGGCGAGAACTCGTTCTGCACGCTGACGAGGGCGTCGCCGAGCACATCCTGGGCGATCTGGATCTCCTCGATGCTCGCGTTCGAGATCCCGAGCGCCCGCACCTTGCCCTCGTCGTGCAGGGACTTGAGGTTCTGCATGATCTCGCCGTAGACGATCCAGCGATCGGGGCGGTGGTACTGGTAGAGGTCGATGACGTCGGTGCCGAGGCGCCGCAGCGACGACTCGACGGCGCCGCGCAGGTACGGCAGCGACCCGTCGCGGCCGAAGTCCTTCTCCTCGCTGCGCGTGATGCCGCCCTTCGTCGTGACCACGATCGACGAGCGGTCGCCGCCCCAGGAGGCGAGAGCCTCGGCGACGAGCTCCTCGTTGTGCCCCATCGCATCCCAGCTCGGGGCGTAGATGTCGGCGGTGTCGATCAGCGTCACGCCCGCATCCAGGGCGGCGTGCACGGTCGCGATCGCGCTCTGCCGGTCCGGGAGCTCGTTGTCGTTGTTCATCGAGAGAGGCATGGCTCCGAGGCCGATGGCCGAGACGGAGAAGGGTCCGAGGGTGCGCTGCTTCATGGGTCTCCTTCGACAGGGGGTGTGTGCTCCAGCCTGGCACGGCCGCACCCGCGTACGTGCTTCCGGTCCTGACTCGCCTCGTCGTGCGAGAATGTCATCCGGCGTGCCCGTGTCGCCGGCTCTCTGACAGCTCCGCCGGGCCCGAGGACAGCGTCCGCCGTGTGTCGAAGGAGCTGAATGTCCACCGCATCCGTGCCCGCATCCCGTATCGCCCAGCGCCGCAGCTACCTGATGTGCCGTCCCGAGCACTTCACGGTCAGCTACTCCATCAATCCGTGGATGCGGCCCGCCGACCCGACCGACACGGCCAAGGCCGTCGCGCAGTGGCAGACGCTGTACGACGCCTACGTCGCGCTCGGTCACGAGGTGCGCCTCATCGACGGCGTGCCCGGCCTTCCCGACATGGTCTACACGGCCAACGGCGGCTTCGTCATCGACGGCACCGCCTACGGCCCGAAGTTCCGCTTCGCCGAGCGCGCGGACGAGGCGGAGCCTTTCATGGACTGGTTCGCCGCCAACGGGTTCCGCGTCGCCCGCCCCGAGGAGGTCAACGAGGGCGAGGGCGACTTCCTGCTGGTCGGGAACACGATCCTCGCCGGCACCGGCTTCCGCTCCACCGGCGACAGCCACCGCGAGGTCGGAGAAGTGTTCGACCGTGAGGTCGTCTCGCTGACGCTCGTGGACCCGCGGTTCTACCACCTCGACACCGCGATCGCGGTGCTCGACCCTGTCGAGGGCCCCGGCGGCGTCGAGAAGGCCAACATCGCCTACCTCCCCGGCGCGTTCGACGAGCAGAGCCAGAAGGTGCTCGCCGATCGCTACCCCGACGCCATCCGGGTCTCGGATGCGGACGGCGACGTCTTCGGGCTCAACTCCGCCAGCGACGGCTACAACGTGTTCATCTCGCCCCGCGCGAAGGGGTTCGAGGCGCAGCTGCGCGAGCGCGGCTACAACCCCGTGCTGATCGACCTGTCCGAGCTGCTTCTGGGCGGCGGCGGCATCAAATGCTGCACGCTCGAACTGCGCCGGTGACGTCGATGAAGGAGACCGACATGTCTGTGCTGGACACCACCACGAGCGACATCATCACGGCAGAGGACGCGCACCTCGCCCACAACTACCACCCGCTGCCGGTCGTCATCTCCCGCGGCGAGGGATCGTGGGTCACCGACGTCGAGGGCAAGCGCTACCTCGACCTGCTGTCGGCGTACTCCGCCCTCAACTTCGGGCACCTGCATCCGGCGATCGTGGCGGTCGCGCGGGAGCAGCTCGCGCGCCTCACCCTGACGAGCCGGGCGTACCACAACGACCAGTTGGGCGTCTTCGCGGCGGCGCTCGCCGAGCTCTGCGGCAAGGACCTCGTCCTCCCCATGAACACGGGAGCCGAGGCGGTCGAGACCGCGATCAAGGTCGCCCGCGCATGGGCGTACCGCGTGAAGAAGGTGCCTGCCGGTGCGGCCGAGATCGTCGTGGCGGGCGGTAACTTCCACGGGCGGACGACGACCATCGTGGGCTTCAGCGACGATCCGGAGGCGCGCGGGGATTTCGGTCCGTTCACGCCCGGGTTCGTGGCGGCCCCGTTCGGCGACGCGGACGCGCTCGAGGCGGCCATCACCGACCACACCGCGGCCGTGCTGATCGAGCCCATCCAGGGCGAGGGCGGCGTCATCGTGCCGCCCGCGGGGTACCTCGCTGCCGTGCGGGAGATCTGCACCCGCCACAACGTGCTGTTCATCGCCGATGAGATCCAATCGGGCCTCGGGCGCACCGGCTACACGTTCGCGTGCGAGCGCGAGGGCGTCGTGCCCGACATGTACGTGCTCGGCAAGGCGCTCGGGGGCGGCATCCTTCCCGTGTCCGCCGTCGCGGCCGACGCAGCGGTGCTGGGCGTCATCCGTCCCGGCGAGCACGGCTCGACGTTCGGCGGCAACCCGCTGGCCGCAGCCGTGGGCCACCGCGTGGTCGAGATGCTCGCCACGGGCGAGTTCCAGCAGCGCGCGAAGGCCCTCGGCGAGCACCTCGAGCAGCGGCTGAACGACCTCGTCGGCCACGGCGTCACGGCAGTGCGCGTGGCGGGACTGTGGGCCGGCGTCGACATCGACCCCGCGCAGGGGACCGCGCGCGAGGTCGCCGAGCGGCTGCTCGGGCGCGGGGTGCTCGTGAAGGACACCCACGGCCAGACCATCCGCATCGCGCCGCCGCTCGTCGTGCGCGCGACGGAACTGGACTGGGCGATCGAGCAGCTGAAGCTCGTCCTCACCGCCTGACGCGCGTCGACATCGTTCACGCGCGGGTGGCCCGCCCGTCCGGTGTGCCGCCCGTGTGGCCGGTGGCCCGCCCGTGTGGCCGGTGGCCCGCATCCTCCTCCGTGTCTCACTCATGCACGTTTGGGGTGCGCTGCGCGTGCATAAGTGGGACACGGATGTGGAGGGTGGCGTGCGCTGGGGCTGCGTGTCTCACTTGTGCAGGTTTGGAGTGCGTTGGGCGTGCATAAGTGGGACACGGATGCGGGTGTAGCACCGGCACCGGCACCGGCACCGGCACCGGCACCGGAACCGGCACCAGTACCGGCGGCACCAGCGCCGGCCGGGGCGCGAGGGGCCGCGGGGCGCGGGCGGGTTCCACGCAGTGGAAGCCGGGCATAGCCAGGGCGGGACGCATCCGCGATGATGGGGGCATGGCGATGGCGCTGGAGGGTACGTCCGACGACGGTGCGCGCTCTCTCATCGACCGGGCCTTCGCCATCCTCGGCACCTTCCAGGGCGGCCGCGTGCGGCAGTCCCTTTCGGACATCTCCCGCCGCACCGGGTTGCCGATCGCGACCTGTCACCGCATCGTGAAGCGTCTCACCGAGTGGGGTGCGCTGGAGCGGGACGGCGACGGACGCTACAACATCGGCCTGCGTCTGTGGGAGACCGCGTCGCTCGCGCCGCGCTCGGTGGGGCTGCAGCGCCTCGCCCGCCCGTACCTGCTCGACCTGTATGAGACGACGGGATACGCCGCGCACCTCGCGATCCGCGAGGGGCTCGAGCTCGTCTCGATCGAACTGCTGCAGAGCCCGCGTCGGCCGGCGGCGAGACCACGCGTCGGGAACAGGTATCCGTTGCACGCGACGGCGATCGGCCTCGTGCTCCTCGCCCACGCACCCGAGGAGGTGCGGGCGGAGGTCCTCGCACGCCCGCTCACCGCCTTCACCTCGCGCACCTACACCGACCCCGTGCTGCTCGAGCGCCTGCTGGCCGACATCCGCCGCAGCGGCTACGCGGTGAGCGACCGGCAGGTGGACAACGTGCACATCAGCGTCGCCGCACCCGTCTACGCGGCCGACGGCTCCGTGGTCGCCGCATGCTCGCTCGCTCTGACCGAGCAGGACGTGGACGGCAAGAACATGATCCACCTCGTGCGGCTGACGGCGACCTCCATCTCCCGGCAGCTCGCCGCGGCGGGGTACGCGCGCCCCGAGGCCTGATCCTCAGCGGGTGAAGGCGCTCAGTCCCGTGACGGCGCGTCCCACGATCAGTGCGTTCATCTCCCGCGTGCCCTCGAACGTGTAGAGCGCCTCCGCGTCGGCGAAGAAGCGGGCGACGTCGTTGTCGACGCGGATGCCCTCGGCGCCGCAGATCTCCCGGGCGAGGGCGACCGTCTCACGGGCGCGGTCGGCGGCCCAGCCTTTCACGAGCGCCGCCTGCATCTCGTCCGCGCCGCCGATCTGGCGCGCATCGGTGATGGCGACGGCCAGCGCGAGCGTCGCGGTGGCGTTGCCCAGCATCCGCGACAGCTTCTCCTGCACGAGCTGGAAGCCGGCGATCGGCCGCCCGAACTGCCGCCGGCGCGACGCGTAGGCGAGCGCCGCCTCGTACGCCCCGATCTGAAGCCCTGCCGCGTTCCAGGCGACGACGAACCGCAGGTCGGCGAGGATCGCGGCGAGGTCGGCGAAGGAGTCGATGCGCTGCAGCCGATCGCTCTCGGGCACACGAACGTCGCGCAGCTCGATGTCGCCGTTGCGCACCATCCGCAGCGCGATCTTCCCCGTCACGTCGCGCACCGTCACGCCCTCGGCCGCACGCGGCACGAGAAACGCCTTCACACGATCGTCGGAGGTATCGCGGGCGACCACGACGATCACCTCGGACAGCGCCGCGTTGCCGATCCACCGCTTGTGACCGCGGATGCGCCACGCGTCGCCCTCACGGGTCGCGGTGGTCTCGAGGCCGCCGGCGACATCGGAGCCGTGGTCGGGCTCGGTGAGCGCAAAGCATCCGGTCAGATCGAAGGATCGGATGCGGGGATCCCACCGTTCGACCTGCTCGGGGGAACCGCCCCGGCGCACGAGCGTGCGGAACATGCCCACCTGCCCGCCGTACAGAGTGCCGATCGACATGTCGAAGCGGGCGAGCTCGAGGTGGCGGAAGCCGACGTAGAGCGAGCGAGGCTCGCCGTCCTCGCCGACGATCGCCGGATCGTCCTCGAGGTGCAGCGCCGCGATCTCCTTGCGCAGGTGCGCGGGGCAGTGTGCGTCCTCCCACCAGGTGGCCAGATGCGGTCGGGCGCGGTGCTCCAGCAGCTCCCGCAACGCGGTGAGCTTGGCCGCCTCGGCGTCCGTGAGCCGCGCGGCGTAGCCGAAGACGTCGGTGGGGGCCTCCGTCACGACAGCCCCAGCAGCCGGGCGGCGTTCTGCTTGACGATCATCTCGTGCACGTCGGCCGGCAACTCGAGCGTCTGCACGTCGTTGAGCCATCGGTCGGGGGTGAGGGCGGGCATGTCGGAGCCGAAGAGCATCTTGTGCTTCAGGTACGTGCGCGCGGCGCGCACGAGAGCGGGCGAGAAGTACTTCGGCGACCAGCCGGACAGATCGATCCACGTGTTGAGCTTGTGCGTGGCGATAGAGAGCGCCTCGTCCTGCCACGGCACACTCGGGTGCGCCATGATCACCTGAAGGTCCGGATGCCGCGCCGCGACGTCGTCGAGCAGCATCGGGTTCGACAGCGACAGCCGGAACCCCCACCCGCCCGGGGTGCCGGCGCCGGCACCCGTCTGACCCGTGTGGACGATGATCGGCACGCCGAGCTCCTCGATCGTCGACCAGAGCGGATCGAACTCGTCGGCGGACGGGTCGAAGCCCTGCACCGAGGGGTGGAACTTGAAACCTCGCACGCCCAGCTCACCGACCTGGCGGCGTGCCTCCTCGACGGCGGCCTCGCCCTGCAGTGGATCGACGCTGCCGAACGGGATGAGTACGTCGGCGTTGCGGTGGGCGCCCGCGGCGAGATCGTCGATGCTGTTGGGGGCGTGGCCCAGGTTGGTGGTCGCGTCCACGGTGAACACCACCGCGGCCATCTTGCGTTCGCGGTAGTAGTGCGCGGTCGCATCGACCGTACGCGGCGGCTCGCTGCTGCCGAAGTACGCCGCCATCGCGGCGGTCAGGGCGGGCGGCGACGCGGTGCGTCCGCTGTCGTCGATCTGCACGTGGACGTGCACGTCGATCGCGGTGACGGCGTTCAGATCGATGGTCATCGTGCTCCCTGCATCCGTTCTGCCTGTTCGGCGGCGGCGTCGGCCTTGACGCGCGCGAGTTCGATCTTGCCGGTCTGGCTGCGCGCGAGTGTCGAGCGCACGAAGACCTGGCGGGGCTTCTTGTATCCGGCGAGGCGCTCGTCGAGGTACGCCGCGAGGGCGTCGAGGTCGATGTCGGCACCGGCGACGGGAACGATCATGGCCGAGACAACCTCGCCGAAACGCGGATGCGGCAGGCCGAACACCACCGCGTCGTCGATGTCGGGGTGCGACAGCAGCTGCTCCTCGACCTCGGCCGGGAAGACCTTCTCGCCGCCCGTGTTGACCACGGCGCTGAGCCGGCCGAGGAGCTCGACCGAGCCGTCGCCGCGCGCCAGGGCCCAGTCGCCGGGCATGACGTAACGGTGCGCGCCGATCGTCGGGAAGGTGCGCGCGGTCTTCTCGGGGTCGCCGTAGTAGCCCCGGGGCAGGACCCCGCGAAAGGCGAGGATGCCGCGGGCGCCGGCGACCGGGGGGATCTCGGCGAGATCTTCGTCCAGCAGCACGGTGCCCGGGGTCAGCATGAGCTTGGCGGGCAGATCCTCGGCCGTGCGCGTGATGCCGAACGCGAACGGACCGCCTTCGCTGGAGGCGAGCAGGTCGACGATCATCACATCGCCCTGCTCGTGCAGGCGGCGCTTGATCTCGTCGCTGAAACGCATGCCGGAGCTCATGATCGAATCGACGCGTCCGAGGCCCCGGCCGTCCGCTTCGACGGCTTCGACGAAGGGCAGCGCGACGGCGTCTCCGGCGACCACGAGGCGGGTCACCCCGTGCTCGTGCACGAGGGCGAGGGCATCTGCGACGTCGAGGTGGGCGTTCTCGAGCAGCACGATCGTGCCGCCCAGAGCGAGGGTTCCCATGGTCGTGGACTGCGCGGTGCCGTGCAGCATCGGCGGCAGCGGCAGGGTCACCACACGCGGTGTCTCCGGGGCGGTCGCGATGCCCGCCGCCTCGTCGAGGTCGTCCGGGGGGTCGATCCCGATGACGCCCCATGTCGACTGGCGACGCGCCTGCAGCAGGGTGTCCATCTCCCAGACGACGGCCTTCGGCGCGCCGGTCGTGCCGCCCGTGTAGAGCCGCAGGTCCGCGCCGCGGGGCGCGGCCGGGGGCATCTCGCCCCCGCCTGCGACGATCGCGTCGTAGTCATCGGCGCCGGCGATGGATGCTGCGCCCTCCTCGTCGTCGACGGCGATCAGCCGGACGGCGGGCTCGATCCCCGTCACGGCCTCGGCGGCGACGCTCGCGAGCGAGGTCGGTGCGATCAGCACCTTCGCGTCGCAGTCCTCGAGAAGCGCCCGCACCTCGCCCGCCCGGTAGCGGTAGTTGATCGCCACAGGGGAGGCGCCGACGGCCAGGCACGCCCAGAAGAAGGTGAGGTACTCGACTCGGTTGTACAGCAGCAGTGCCGCGGCGTCGCCGAGACCCACGCCGTTCTCGCGCAGGTACCGCGCGAGCGCACCCGCCTCCGCGGCGAACCGCGCGTAGCTGAGGCGCCGCGTCGGTGTGACGATGGCGGTGCGGTCGGGAGCGGCTTGCGCGATGCGCGCCCACAGATCGCTGTAGTGGATGCCGATCACGCGTCCTCCCTCCGCGAGGGCGGTCCTGAGGGCTGAGCCTGCGCGGCGAAGCGGTCGGCCCAGGCGGCGTCGATCTCCTCCGCGCTCCACCCGCCGTCCCGGTGGTCGGTGTCGAGCACCTGCGGGTGGGCGTAGAGGGTGAGCCGGTCGCCACCGATCCCGATGGCCTGCCCCGTCACGCCCGCGGCGCGCTCCGAGGCCAGCCACACCACCAGTGGTGCCACATCGTCGGGGGTGCCCAGCGCCTTCTCGCGGCGGAGCTCCGGCGGAACCGGGAGGCCCGCGAGGTGGTCCTCCCAGGCCTGCGCGTATGCGGGGATCGTCGCCGTCATGGGCGAGAGCGCCGTCGGGACGACGGCGTTCACCGTGATGCCGGCGCGGGCGAGCTCGAGCGACCACGTGCGCGCCATCGCGACGATCCCCGCCTTCACGGCCGCGTAGTTCGTCTGGCCGAAGCTGCCGAACTGGCCCGCGGGCGAGCCGATCAGGACGATGCGGCCGCCCTCACCCTGCTCGCGCAGGAACGATGCGGCGGCGCGGGCACAGGTGAAGGTGCCGCGCAGATGCGTCTCGACGACGAGATCGAACTCCTCGTCGCTCATCTTCCAGAGCACGCGGTCGCGCAGCACGCCGGCGTTGGCGACGAGGATGTCGAGCCGACCGAACTCATCGACAGCCGCGCGGACGAGCTCCTCGGCCGCCGCCGTCGAGCCGACCGCCGCGACGGCGGCCGTGGCCGACCCGCCTGCGGCGCGGATCTCCTCGACCACAGCGCCGGCCGATGCCGCATCCACGTCGTTGACGACGACCGCGGCTCCCGCGGCCGCGAGGGCGAGCGCATAGGCCCGGCCGAGGCTGCGGCCCGCTCCCGTGACGATCGCCACTCGTCCGTCGAGTCGGATGCCGCTCACCGGAAGTGCCTCAGGATGAGCTCGGCGACCACCCCGGGTTTCGCGGAGCCCTCGACCTCGAACGTCAGCGCGAGGGTCACCTGCAGCGCATCGCCACGGTCCTCGACCTCGGCGATGCGGCCGGCGAGGCGAATGCGTCCGCCGGAGGGCGTGGGGGCGGGGAAGCGGATCCGGTCGAAACCGTAGACGATGCCGGCGCTGGCTCCGCTCACGCGGTAGATCTCGCGCAGGGGGAGCACGACCATGCTGAGGGTGAGCATGCCGTGCGCGATGCGTCCGCCGAACGGCGAAGCGGCCGCGGCGGCCTCGTCGACGTGCAGCGGATTGTCGTCGCCGGTCAGATCCGCGTAGACGTCGATGTCGTCCTGCGTGATCGGGTACCAGGACGACGGGCCCAGCTCTCTGCCGCGTGCGGCGGGAAGGTCCTCGATCGCAATGGCGTCGGTCGTCATCGGGTCTCCTCTTCTCGGATACGTCGGGGGATGATGATGGCCCGGCCGGTGATCTCGCCTCGCGCGAGCGCCGCGTAGGCGGCGTCCGCGTCCTCGAGGTCGAAACGGCGGGTCACGAGTCGGTCGGTGTCGAAGGCGCCGTCTGCGGCGAGACGCACGACGGCGGGGAGGTCTTCGCGGGTGCGTGCGCCGAACGAGCCGACGATCTGCTGCCCGCGGCGCACGAGAGGGGTGATCTCCACTTGCGCCCGGGTTCCCGCGGCCGCGATGCCGATCGCGACGAGGCGTGCACCGTCGGCGAGCATTCCGAGCCCCTGTTCCAGGGTCTCGGCGCGGCCCAGCGCCTCGAAGACGACGTCGGCCCCGCCCGACCGGGCGCGCACGGCGTCGACCGGGTCCTCGATCGACGCGTCGACGGTCGCGGTCGCACCCAGCTCGCGGGCGCTGCGCAGTTTGTCCGCGGCGATGTCGATCGCGATGACCTCTCGCGCGCCGGACGCGAGGCACAGGGGGATGAGACTCGAGCCGATGCCGCCGACGCCGATGATCGCGACGGTCGCCCCTTCAGCCACTTCGCCAGCGCGGAAGACGGCGCCGTAGGAGGTCAGACCCGCGCAGCCGAGGATGCACGAGGTCTCGGGATCGAGGCCGGGCGCGAGTGCCGCCAGCGCGGAGATTGGGACGACGCAGTACTCGGCGAGCCCGCCCATCGAGTACATCGCGAGGAACGATCCGTCCGGCATGCGCAGTCTGCTGCGTCCGTCGAAGAGGGTCCCCTCGAGACGGTTGCGGCGGAAGAACTGCTCGCACAGGTCGTCGCGGCCGCGCAGGCACGCCGCGCAGGCACGGCACGGCATGATGAACCCGGCCACGACGGTGTCGCCGATCTCGAGGGACGTGTCGCTGCCGGCGCCGATGGCCACGATCCTCCCGCTCACCTCGTGGCCCATGACCGCGGGGCGTGGGAAGGCGACCTCGCCCTTGATCACGTGCAGATCGGTGTGGCAGACGCCGCACGCGATCACCTCGAGCAGCACCTCGTCGGGGCCGGGTTCCGGGACGGGGATCGTCATCATCCGCATCGCGGCGTGCTCGTCCGCCAGCACCGCTGCCCGCATCGTCGCGGGGATGGGAGTCATCACGGATCGTCCTCGTTCCTGTGGTCTCCCAGCATCCTGTCCGCTGCCCTCCGGACGAGCACGCACTCTTCCGTGGAGTGAAAACGGGCCTCCGGTCGGGGCGAGCACGCGTGTCATCCTGACCGCCGCGCAACTGGCGCGACGAAGGGAGAGCGAGATGGCACCGCAGGAAGCGCTGCTGGATCCGACCGGGATGAGCGCGGGCGCCGACGACGGCACGCTCGCCGCTCGTCCGGTGAGCCTGCGAGGACTCCGGGTCGGGCTGCTGGACAACACGAAGCCGAACGCCACGATGCTGCTGGAGGAGATCGCTGCGATCCTCCAGCGCGATCATGCGGCGGGCGAGGCGACGCTGTACACCAAGGACTACTTCGGGACTCCCCTGTCCGAGCCTCTGCTGGAGCGCATCGCCGCGGAGAACGACATCGTGATCACGGCCGTCGGCGACTGCGGCAGCTGCTCGGCGGCGACCGTCGCCGACGGGATCATGTTCGAACGTGCGGGGGTGCCGACGGTGTCGATCACCTCGGACTCGTTCTTCATGTCGGGTCGCGCGATGGCCTCGGTGCAGGGGTTCCCGGGATTCGAGTTCACCGCCGTCGCGCATCCGATGGCGAGTCTGACGGAGACCGAGGTGCGCGAGCGCGCGGCCGCGGTGATGCCCGAGGTCCTGCGGATCCTCGGCGTGGAGGAGGGATGACGATGACGCTTCTGACGGACGAGACGCCCACGGTCGACGCCGACCGCGTGCGCGAGCTGGTCGAGTACTACTACGAGAACGACTGGACCGACGGCCTGCCCGTGGTGCCGGTCACCGAGACGCTGCTCGAGGAGTTCCTCGCCGCCACCGATCGGGCCCCGGAGGACGTGCTGTTCACGATCTCGCACCTCAACCGCTCGATGACGGTGCGACTCGCTGCGATCAACGCGGCGATGGCCGGATGCCGGGCGGACTACTTCCCGACCGTGATCGCGGCATGGGAGGCCATCGCGAAGGAGCCGCATCCGGCTCGCGGGATCTGGCAGTCGACGACCGGCACGGCGCCGATGCTCGTGGTCAACGGCCCGGTCCGCGAGAGGATCGGACTGAACGGGCGCGGCAACGTCTTCGGATCGGGCTTCCGTGCCAACGCCACGATCGGGCGTGCGATCCGGCTCGGGTGCATCAACGTGTTCGGCCTGCATCCGCACAAGCTCGACCAGGCGACGCAGGGCACTCCCGCCAAGTACTCGGCGTGCATCGCCGAGAACGAGGAGCAGAGTCCGTGGGAGCCGCTGCACGTCGAGCACGGCTTCGCCCCTGGCGACGACGTCGTCACCGCGTTCGTCATCCGCTCGGTCGTGCACATCGAGGCGCGGCATACGCAGGAGCCCGAGCAGCTGGCGCGCGACCTCATCGACACGATCGCCCGCACCGGTGCGCTCATCCACGAGTACACGAGCGCGCTGCTCGTGCTCACGCCCGAGCACGCTCAGGTCTTCGCCCAGGCGGGCTGGAGCAAGGACGATCTGCGCACGTTCGTGTTCGAGAACGCCCGTCGCGCCCGCGCCGAGCTCGCGGCCGTCGGCAAGGACGCGCTCTCGCACAAGACCCGCTGGCGGCTGCCGAGCACGCACCCCGACTCGATGCCGGACACGGCGAGCGCGAGCGACGAACCCGACACGGTCGCGTCGCTCCACAACCCCAGCTCGGTGCAGATCATGGTCGCCGGCGCCGACAACGCGGGCGTGTCGGCGGTCGTCGAGATCTTCACGCTCAATCCGCCGCGCGAGATCCCGTTCTCGCAGAGTCGGATCGGAGGCGAGCGATGAGCGCAGCGACCTCCGTCGACGAGGCGCTCGCCCCCTTCGGCGAGATGATGGGCGCCGACGGCTACCTGCTCAGCTGGGAGGCGTCGGGTGACGATCGGATCGTCGTGCGCATCGAGGCCGGCGAAGGGGCATGCGCGGACTGCCTCGTGCCGCTGAGCGTCATGGAGGCGATCATGGGGCAGGCCCTCGCGCCCACCGCCTACGAGCTGGATCACGTCGTGCTGCCCGAGGGCGCCGCGCACTGAGCGGGCCGCGATCATGCACCTCACCGACGAGGAGAAGCGCATGCGCGACGGCGTCGAGGGCGACGCCGTCGCGGTCGCGATGGACCTGCTGATCCGCTATGGCGACGCGCTCCAGGCCGAGCGCCTGGTCGCCACCCGCAACGTCGCCGGAACCATGACCCAGCCCTCGCCCGCCAAGGCGAAGCTGGTGGCCGAGGGTGGGTGGGCCAAGGCGTTCGCCGTCATGAACCTCGACAGCGACCGCGAGCTCGAGATCCCCTCGATGCGCGTGCCCACCTGTCAGCTGCAGCACGGCTTCGGCGCCGATGCCCAGGGCCTCACCCGATACCCGGTCGACAGCATCCGGCTGCAGGAGGACGCGGAGTCCTACTTCACCGACCGCGGGGTGCGGGTGCTGGGCACCTGCACGCCGTACCAGGTGGGCAACCTGCCCGTCCTCGGCGAGCACTGCGCCTGGATGGAGTCGTCGGCCGTCGTCTATGCGAACTCCGTGCTGGGCGCCCGAACGAACTGCGAGGGGGCCGCCTCCACCGGTGCCGCGTCGTTGACCGGCCGCATCCCGTACTGGGGAAATCACCTGCCCGCGAACCGTCTCGCCACCCACCTGGTGCGGGCCGAGACGCCCGTCGAGGGGTTCCGCGAGTGGGGACTGCTCGGCTACTTCGTGGGCGAGCTCGTGCAGGAGGCGCGGCCCGCGGTCGTCGGCTCGCTCGCGCCCGCATCGGATGCGGACCTCAAGCACTTCGGTGCCGCCACCGCGACCTCGGGCGGTGTGGAGCTGTATCACCTGCCCGGCGTCACGCCGGAGGCGCCGACTCTGGAAGCGGCGTTCGGACGTGCGGGGATACCGGAGGCGGTGACGTACGGCCAGCGGGAGCGGCGGGCGACGTACGAGACGCTCAACGCCCAGGGCGAGAGCACGGAGGTCGACTTCGTGCTGCTCGGCTGTCCCCACGCCTCGCTCGCCCAGGTGGAGGAGATCGCGGGGCTGCTCGAGGGGCGCCGCCTGGCCGACGGTGCGCAGCTGTGGGTCATGCTGCCGCGTGCGCTCGCCGCCGAGGCCCTGCGTCGGGGCTGGACGCGCACGATCACGCGCGCCGGCGGGCGGGTGCTGACCGAGTCGTGCCCCGCGATGTCGCGCGCCGCTCCGCCCGGCACCCGCGTCATGGCGACCGACTCTGCCAAGCAGGCGCACTACCTGCCCGCGATCCTCGGCATCGAGGCGTGGTTCGGCACGACGCGCGAGTGCGTGGATGCGGCCGTCACAGGCCGCTGGCGAGGGGAGCTGACGTGATCGAGCTGGTCGGGCGGGGGATCGTCCCCGGGCGCGTGCGCGCGCCGGCGCTCGTCACGCGCGAGCCGATCTCGGGGTTCGGAGGCATCGACGTCGCGACCGGGACCGTGATCGAGCCGCGGCACGAGCTGTTCGGGCAGTGCTTCACGGGTCGTGTGCTCGTCTTCCCGGGCGCCAAGGGCTCATCGGGGTGGTCGGGGTTCTTCCAGAGCACGCGACTCATGGGCACCGCTCCCGCAGCCCTCGTGTTCGACGTGATCACGACCAAGGCCGTGCTCGGCGCCATCGTGACGCGAGTGCCGACGGTCGTGCAGGCCGCCCCCGCGCCGCTGGAGACGATACGCACGGGTGATGTCGTGGAGGTCGACGGCGACACCGGTCGGATCGTCGTGATCCGGACCGACGGGGTGGCGGTGCATTCCGGTGAGTGAAAAGGTGGTTGGACCCCGGCGTACTGGTTCGCAGACTCGTCGTGTCGCTCGCAATGGCGTGAGCGGATCATCCCGACACAGGAGTCAGACATGATCACAGCAGTTCGTCGTACGAAGACCCGCCGTCTGTCGCTGGTCGCAGCGACGCTCGCGGCGGGCGCCCTCGCGCTCACCGGATGCGGCGGAGGCGCCGCGGAGGAGTCGGGCTCCACGCCCGGCGCGGGCGGTGACCTCGGGTCCATGACGGTCGTCACGTTCCTGCCCCTGGAGTCGTTCAGCTTCGGCCCGGAGATGTTCGCGTACTCGGGCGGATACTTCGAGAAGCACGGGCTCGATGTGACGCTCCAGCCGGTGCAGGGCACGTCTGCCGCGATCCAGTCGTTGCTCGGCGGTGCGACCACCCTGACCCGTGCGAGCACGGTGGACGTGTTCCCGCCGATGGTCGACGGACAGCCGATCCGCGCGGTGGGCACGATGGCCTACAAGTCGAACCTGCGCATGATCTCGGTCGAGGACGACCCCATCACGACCCCCGCCGACATGGAGGGCAAGGTCATCGGCATGGGCTCGATCGGCGGCACCAGCGAGAAGCTCTTGAACCTCACTCTGGACGACGCGGGGATCGCGGAGGACACCGTCACCCGCCAGGCCGTGCCCGTCACGGCGGCGACCCTCGAGGTCGTGCGCCAGGGACAGCTCGACGGCTACATCGTCAGCCTCGACACGTCGCTCGCCATCGGCCAGCAGAACCCGGACGCGGTCGTCGACGACGCGGGCCTCGGCGACGCCCCCGACATCCAGACCTGGATCACGACCGAGTCCAACCTCAAGGACGAGAAGAAGGTCGCGCAGATCGAGGCGTTCATGGCCGCCATCCGCGAGGCCGTGCAGGACATGATCGACGACGCGCCGAACAACTTCGCCAACGTGCTCAAGACACTGCGCGACAGCGGCGACTGGAACTTCCCGGCGCTCGCCGACGACGAGATCGCCGCGGCCGCGCTGGAGGTCTACACGACGCAGACCTGGGTCGATGCCGACGGCGGCGTGCCGCTGCTGGAGAACGACCTGGACGCCTGGAAGGCCACCTACGACACCTACGTCAAGGCGGGGATGCTCGAGGGCGGCCAGAACCCCGGCGACTGGATCACGAACGACTACGTGCCCGCGGGCTGAGCACGGGAAGGAACGATCATGAGCAACGACACCGTCGTCACGGCCGATCCGCCGCTGACTCAGACCGCGACGCAGCCTCGCCTGCGCATCCGGGGCGTCGGACGCGACTTCCAGACCCGGGCGGGCGTGACCCACGCCGTGTCGGGCGTCGACCTCGACATCCAGCGGGGAGAGTTCGTCGCCCTGATCGGGCGCTCGGGATGCGGTAAGACGACGCTTCTGCGCATGATCGGCGGCCTGCTCGCGCCGACCGCGGGTTCGATCGAGGTCGACGGGCGCCACCTGTGGCGTGACGGCCGGGTCGAGCCGTCCGCCGTGACCCGGCTCGGGTTCGTGTTCCAGGAGAGCAACCTGTTCCCCTGGTTCTCCGTGCTCGACAACATCGCGCTGCCGTTGAAGCTGCGCGGTGTGGGCAAGGCGGAGCGGCGAGCGCGTGCCGCCGAGCTCGCCGACCTCGTGGGGCTGAAGGGCTTCGAGCGTTCGTATCCGCGTGAGCTGTCGGGCGGGATGCGGCAGCGCGCCGCGATCGCGCGCTCGCTGAGCACCGAGCCCGACCTGCTGCTCATGGACGAGCCCTTCGGGGCGCTCGACGCGCTGACTCGTGAGCGGATGAACCTGGAGCTGCAGCGCATCGTCCTGCAGACCAATTCCACGGTCGTCTTCGTGACGCACGACATCCCGGAGGCCGTGTTCCTGGCAGACCGGGTCGTGCACATGACGCCGCGGCCGGGCCGCATCCGGCAGATCCTGACCGTTCCGGACGCCAAGCCGCGCGACATCGAGTTGCAGACGACGCCCGGATTCAACGACATCGTGCGCAGCCTTCGCCACGACCTCGACGAGGAGGAATGAGCGCATGACCACCGTGCAAGCACCCCCGGACCAGCCGACCACCACCTCGGTCGTGACCCTCGAGCGCCGGCGCGCCCGCGCGCGGACGATGAAGGTCCTGCCGTGGATCGTGACCCCGGCCCTCGTGGTCGTGATCATCGGCCTCTGGCAGCTCTACGTCAGCGCCTTCGAGGTGAACCCGTTCGTGTTCCCCCCGCCGGCCGCGGTGGGCGAGGCGTTCGTCGCACTCGTGGCCGACGGCAAGACGTGGGCGGAGGCGGGCGTCACCGTGACCGAGATCCTCGTCGGCTTCGCCGTCGCCGTCGTCCTCGGTGTGGTCGTGGGCGTCGTCCTCGGCAAGCTCCCGTGGCTCGAGGTGAGCATCCGACCGCTCATCGTCATCGCGCAGGTCGCGCCGAAGGTCGCGTTCGTGCCCCTGTTCGTCATCTGGTTCGGCTTCGGGATCACCTCCAAGATCGTCCTGGCCGCCCTCCTGGCGTTCTTCCCCGTCATGCTCAACGTGCTGCTGGGTGTGCGATCCGTCGAGCGGGGCCAGCGCGAGGTGATGCGCAGCCTCAACGCCTCCCGGGCGCAGACCTTCACGCAGCTCGAGATGCGCAGCTTGCAGCCGTACCTGTTCGCCGGGATGGAGGTCGCGATCGTGCTCGCCACGATCGGCGCCATCGTCGGCGAGTACCTCGGCGGCAGCGTCGGACTCGGCGCGATGGTCGTGAGGGCCATGAACTCCCTGGACGCGGCACGCACCTTCGCGCTGATCCTGCTGCTCTCGCTGATCGGTCTCGTGCTGTATCTGATCGTCAACGAGGCGAAGCGGTTCTTCATCCCCTGGCACGAGTCGGTCTACGGCCTGCGCGAGAACCTCTGATCCGCATCCCGACGCCGCGCCTTCCCACGGGCGCGGCGTCGGCGCGCGTCGTGGGAAGGTAGCCAGGTGACGCAGGAGGACAGATCGCGCGACCGCATCCAGAGCGTGGAGCGCGCCGTCGCGGTGCTGCGCGCCTTCGGCGGGCACGATGCGACCTCGAGCGTGAGCGAGCTGGCGGCGCGGGTGCAGCTGCCGAGGCCCGTCGTGCGCCGCATCCTGCTCACGTTCGAGCACATCGGGTACGTCCGCAGCGAGAACGGCCGCTGGGCGCTGACCGCCCGCATCCTCGAGCTCGGTGCCGGCTACTTCGCCGCCTCGTCGCTGCCCGAGATCGCGCAGCCGATCATGGCCGAGATCGTCGCGCAGACGGGGGAGACCTGCAGCATGGGCGAGCTGGACCTGCCCGACGTGATCCATGTCGCGCGCGTGGAGGAGCGTCGCCCGCTGCCGGATGCGGTGCGGGTCGGCACGCGCCTGCCCGCCCACGCGACCGCCGTCGGGCGCGTGCTGTTGGCGGATCTGCCCGAGCCGGAGCTCGATGCCTACCTGGCGCGACCGCGCGAGGCGTACACCCCTCTCACGATCGTCGAGACCGGCGCTCTCCGCGAGCGCCTGCGGCAGGTGCGCGAGGGCGGCTACGACGTGTCGATCGAGGAGCTGCATCCAGGGATGATCGCGGCAGCCGTGCCGATCGTCGTCGCCGGGCGAGCCGTGGCGGGACTGACGGTGTCGTCCACCACGCTGCGCTCGCGGGAGGCGGCGTTGCGCGACGAGATCGTGCCCGCGCTGCGGGATGCGGCCGAGCGCATCGCCGCGGCCTATCGCGCGGCGAACCCGGGCGTGTACCGCACGCCGCCCGCCGCCGGTTGACGCGCTCTCAGCGCGCCGAGACGGGCGTCGGCACTACCATGTCGGCGGTCGGCTCCTCGGTGCCGAGATAGGCGCCGTCTGCGATCAGACGCGCCTGGAGCGCCGTCACGTCCACGTCGCCCGCTGAGACGCCCGCGCCCAGCGCGAGCGCGGCTGCGGTCCCGGCCGCTTGGCCCATCGCGAAGCAGGGCCCGGTGACGCGCCCCGAGGACTGGCCGCCCTGGGTCATCGAGGCGCAGCGCCCGACGACGAGCAGGTTCGGCACGACCTGCGGCACCAGCATCCGGTACGGCAGCTGGTTGAACCCTCTGCTGTCGGCGGGGGCGAAGCGGAACTCGACGTCTCCCGCCACGTGGGCCTCGACCGGCCAGCCGTTCACCCCGATCGCATCGGTGAAGTCGGCGCAGCCGAGCACGTCCTGCTCGGAGAGCATGTAGCGGCCGCGGATGCGACGGGTCTCGCGGATGCCGATCTGCGGCGCGATGTCGACGACGTAGGAGTCCTCGAAGCCGGGCGTGCGCTCGCGGATGAAGGCGAACGTGTCGCGCACCTGACGCCGCCCCTGGAGCTCCCCGTGCGAGAGCTGTCGCACATCGGTGCCGTCGACGGCCGAGCCGTCGTCGTTGCTCAGCTGCGTGAGGTTCGACCGCCACTCCAGCGGATTGCGCTGCGGACGCACGATGGGCTTCTTACGGGGGAAGCGATGCGTGCCGGCCGCCTCCGCTTCCTCCATCAGGCGACGGATGGTGCGCCACGCCGGGCCCGCCTTGTCGTAGTCGACCCCGTTGATGCGGAACATCAGCGAGGGGTACAGCAGGTGCTCCGATCGCTCGAACGGCGCACCCGCGAAGGCCGCGATGTCGGCGTCGCCGGAACCGTCGATGAAGACGGAGCCGCGCACGGCCTGTCGGCCGGACTTCGATTCGATGACGACCGCGTCGATCGCGCCGTCGTCGGCGAGTACCGTGTCGACGGCGCTCGTGTGGAACAGCACCTCCGCGCCGGCCGAGACCAGCAGCTCGTCCGCGGCGATCTTGTAGGCCGAGATGTCGAACGCCTGCGCCATGATGCGGTCGTCGACGCTGAGGTGCGCGTCGTTGAGACCGTCGAGGGCGATGAGTCGGTCGAGCAGATCGTCGGTGATGCCGCGGATGACGCGCATGTCGACCCCGTCGACGCGGGCGTGCAGACCGCAGAAGGTGCTCAGGCCGCCCATGGTCCCCGCGCCGCCGAGGAACCCGTAGCGCTCCAGCAGCACCACCGAGCGCCCGGCGCGCGCTGCGGCCGTGGCGGCGAACAGCCCCGCGGGCCCGCCTCCGACCACGACGACGTCGTACTCCCCGATGACGGGGATGCGGGCGGCGGGCAGGGTGATCGTCGATTCGGTCATGCGTCCTCCAGGCTCGGGATCTCGGTGTCGTCTCGGTCGCAGAGCCCCGGCCGCGCGCACAGCACGGCGCCGCAACCCAGAGGCTGAACGAGCTGCTCGTACTGGTCGAGCATCCCGCCGCCGGAGTCGCGGTCGACGGGTGGGCGGTACGGTTCGCGCGCGGCGAGCTCGGAGGCCTCGACGAGCAGGTCGACGCGTCCCTCGGAGAGGTCGATGTCGATCACATCGCCGTCCTGTACCCGGCCGAGCGGCCCGTCGTCCGCGGCCTCGGGGGAAACCTCGCCGATCGAGATGCCCTGGTTGACCAGCCCGCTGAACTGCCCGTCTGTCACGAGTGCGACGTCATCGGCCAGCCCCCGTGCGTGCAGCGCGAAGATGAACGCGGAGGTCAGACCCATCCCGGGCGCCCCCCGCACGCCGATGCCGCGGATGACCGCGACGTCGCCGCGCTGGAGGCGGCCGTCGCCGATCGCCCCGATCGCCTCCTCGCGGTTCGCGAACACCCGCGCTGGTCCTCGGAAACGATGCGGACCGGGATCCGGGACGGGACGCTTCGCCACGGCGCCGCCCGGGGCGAGTGAGCCGCGCAGCACGGAGATCGCGGGATCGGTGCCGAACGGGTCCTCGAGCGAACGGATGATCACGCCGTCCGGGGCGGGAGCCGCGGCCGCGTTCTCGGCGACGGTCGTGCCGGCCGCAGTGGGCCGCTCGCCGTGCAGCAGCGGCAGCAACGCGCGCAGCAGCGTGGCACCGCCGCCGGCGTCGTCGAACTCCTCGATGAGCGCGGGGCCGTTGGGGCGCACGGATGCGAGCAAGGGGGTCTGGCGACCGAGCGTGCGGAACAAGCCCCAGACATCGACGTCCACGCCGGCCTCGATCGCGATCGCCTGCAGATGCTTGATGGTGTTCATCGATCCGCCGACGGCCAGCATTGCGCGCACCGCATCCTGGATCGCCTCTGCGGTGATGATGGAGCGCGGCCGGATGTCGCGGGCGATCAGATCGGCCATGGCGACAGCCGAGCGGCGCACGCTGTCCCACATCCGCGCGCCGTTCGCGCGCACGGGGGCGGCGCGCGGAACGGTCATGCCGAGTGCCTCGGCGACCACGTGCATGGAGTTCGCGGTGGCCATGCCCGAGCAGACCCCCGGACCCAGGATCGCGTCGTCGGCGAGGTCGACGAGGTCGTCGGTGGGAGCTCCCGTGACGGCCGCCTGCGCGGCGAGCAGGAAGACCTCCTCGACGTCGGCCTCGCGCCCCTCCGCGAGCCCCGAGTGCTGATAGCCGCACGGCACGATCACCGTGGGGACGTTCAGGCGCCCGGCGGCCATGAGGTGCGCCGGCGTCGTCTTGTCGCACGAGCTGAGGCAGATCATGCCGTCGAGCAGCGCGCCCTCGACCGCCGCCTCGATGTCGTTCACGATGAGGTCGCGGCTGGGCAGGATGTAGCGTCCGGCGCGCCCTGCGCTCGTGACGAAGTCGGACGGGGCGGCGGTGCGGATCTCGAAAGGCAGCAGGCCCTGGGCCCGGAGCTCCTTCTTGAGCACGGCGACGATGTCGTCGAGATGAGCGAAGCACGCTGCGAGATCGGACGAGGTGTTGACGATCGCGATCTTGGGGCGGTCGAGCTCCTCCGCGGGGATGCCGAGGGAGCGCCACTGCGCACGACGGGCGACCCCGAGCGCGGAGGTGGGAGGGAGATTGCTGCGCAACGCGGACATCCGTCGTCCTTCCAGTCGTCATCGACGAGATCCGAGTGTACGCATTGCGATCGACTGAACGCAATGCGTACACTCGGATCTCGTGCGAGCGGTACTCAGATGAGGGCGTCGCGGCCGCTGACCGCGGGACTCGTCGTCGTGCTCGGTCTGCTCATGACCGCCAATCCGCTCGCGGCCAGCCTCTTCCTACCGGGCCTCGGTGTGATCGTGGACGATCTCGGCACCACCGTCGCGGGCGGCCAGATGGTCTACACCGGGTTCCTCCTCGGCGTCGCGGGCGGTCAGCTGCTGATCGGACCGCTCTCGGACGCGACCGGCCGCCGCCCAGCTCTGCTGTGCGGGCTGGGGGTGCTGGCCGCATCCGCCGCCGCATCCGCTGCCGCAGGCTCGATCGAGGTGCTCGTGGCGACGCGCGTGGCGCAGGGGCTCGGGGCTGCGGCGGTGGTCGTCGTGGCCCGAGCGGTCGTGGCCGACCTCGCGACCGGGGTGGCCGCCGCCCGCGCCTACAGCATCCTCATGTCCGTGATCGCAGCGGGCCCGTTCGCGGCGCCCATCCTCGGGGCCGCCGCGCTGCAGCTCGGCGGATGGCGGGCGGGCTTCCTCGTACTCGCGGTGTTCGCCGCGCTGGCGTCGGCTGTGGCGGCCCTGTTCGTTCCCGAGAGTCTCGAGCGCGGGCGGCGCCAGGCCCTCCGCCTCGGCGTCATGGCCGCCAACTACGGGCGCCTCCTGCGCGATCGCGGATACGTTCTGCCCGCCCTGTCGATGGCGTTCGCGTTCGCGGCGCTCGCTGTGCACTCCGCCGCATCCTCCTTCGTCGCGCAGGAGATCCTGCGCACGGGGCCGTGGGGCTTCGCGCTCGTCTACGCGCTCTATGCGGGTTCCGTTCTCGCCGGCAGCACGCTCAATGCCGTGCTGGTGGGGCGCTTCGGTATCCGACGGATGATGGCGGCCGCGCAAGGGGCGGCGCTCATGGCGTCCACCGCGCTGCTGGTCTTCGCCCTGTGGGGGCCGTTCACCCTGGTGACCTTCCTCGTGCCCGTTCTCGTGAGCGGCGCAGCGGCATCCGCGGTGCTGGCCGGTGCAAGCGCCCTCGCGCTGTCGCGGGCGCGGTTCGCGGCGGGTGCGGGGGCCGCGCTCATGGGATCGGCGCAGTACGCGGTGGCCGCCGCCGCGGCGCCGGTGGGCGGTCTTCTCGGCTCGCACACCGCCGTTCCGATGGCGGCGGGCATGCTCGCCTGTCTCGTCGTCAGCGCGCTGTGCGCCGCCCGCGACCGCCCCTGACATGTGGTGCGGGGTGGGGGCGGTGCGTGTGGAACGGGGTCGCGGGGGCGGACTGGTGCGCCTGGGGCGGGCGGGCGTGTCGGGGCGGGCGTGCGTGTCGGGGCGGGCCGGTATGCGTGTCTCACAAATGCACGCGTACGGGACATCTCGCGTGCCCGTTTGAGACACGCACGCCGGCGGGGTCGTTGCGTGTCTCACTTGTGCACGTTTGCGGGGTGTGGTGCGTGCACGTTTGAGACACCGACGTCGCGCGAGCGGATGCGGGGTGCGGGGTGCGGCGTGCGGCGTGCGGAGCGGAGCGTATGCGGGACGCGGAGCGGGTGCGGGTGGACCGGGAACCGGCTGGCGCGATCCACATCGCGGCGTGCGGAGAAACATCCTGGCAATACGCGCGCGATTAGGCTCATCGCATGGGCGACTTGTTCGACGGCTACGGCTCCACTCTCGCGCCGCGCAAGACCCCGCAGGGGCTGCCCGCGTTCGACGAGATGTTCGGTCATCCCGCGCACCCCGGAGCAGCGGCGGAGTCGCGGAGCGCCTACCGCGAGCTCTACCAGGCGCTGGCGCGCATGACGCAGGAGGAGCTGCGCGGGCGCACCGAGTCGCTCGCCTCCAGCTACCTCGCTCAGGGCGTCACCTTCGACTTCGCGGGCGAGGAACGGCCGTTCCCGCTGGATGCGGTGCCCCGCATCATCGACTACGCGGAGTGGAGCGAGATCGAGGCCGGCGTCAAGCAGCGCGTCCGGGCCCTCGAAGCGTTCCTCGACGATGCCTACGGCCGCCAGAACTGCGTGCGCGACGGGGTGATCCCCGCGCGCCTGATCGCGTCGAGCCAGTACTTCTACCGCCAGGCCGCCGGCATCCACGCGGCGAACGGCGTCCGCATCCAGGTGTCCGGCATCGACCTCATCCGCGACGAGCACGGCAAGATGCGGGTGCTCGAAGACAACGTGCGCGTGCCCTCGGGCGTCAGCTACGTCATCTCCAACCGCCGCGTCATGGCGCAGACCCTGCCCGAGCTGTTCCTCTCGATGCGGGTGCGTCCGGTGGGCGACTACCCCAACAAGCTGCTCGCGGCCCTGCGCGCCTCGGCCCCGCCCGGCATCGACGACCCCAACGTCGTCGTGCTCACGCCCGGCGTCTACAACTCGGCGTACTTCGAGCACACGCTGCTCGCGCGGCTCATGGGCGTGGAGCTCGTCGAGGGGCGCGACCTGCTGTGTATGGGCGGGCGGGTCTTCATGCGCACGACGCGCGGGCCCAAGCGCGTCGACGTCATCTACCGCCGGGTCGACGACGACTTCCTCGATCCGCTGCAGTTCCGCGCCGACTCGATGCTGGGCGCGCCGGGGCTCATGCTCGCCGCGCGCATGGGCAACGTCACGATCGCCAACGCGGTGGGCAACGGCGTCGCCGACGACAAGCTGCTCTACACCTACACGCCCGACCTCATCCGCTACTACCTGTCGGAGGAGCCCATCCTTCCGATTGTGGACACGTGGCGGCTCGAGGACCCGGCGGCGCTCGAGGAGGTGCTGGACCGCCTCGACGAGCTCGTCGTGAAGCCGGTCGACGGCTCCGGCGGCAAGGGACTCGTGGTCGGTCCCGACGCCTCGCGTGCCGAGCTCGACACGCTGCGCAAGACCCTGCTGGCCGACCCGCGCGGGTGGATCGCGCAGCCGGTCGTCATGCTGTCCACGATCCCCACGCTCGTCGAAGACGGGATGCGGCCGCGCCACGCCGACCTGCGACCGTTCGCCGTGAACGACGGCGACGACATCTGGGTGCTGCCCGGCGGTCTCACGCGTGTGGCGCTCCCGGAGGGGCAGCTCGTCGTCAACTCGAGCCAGGGCGGCGGGTCGAAGGACACCTGGGTCGTCGGTGGCGCGGCCCCGGGCCACGTCGAGTACGGGCAGGGCCAGGGGCTGGCGGGGCTCGTGGCCGACCAGGCCTCGACGATCACGCAGGCCATCCCGATCATCACGGATGCGGCGCTCGAGGTCACCCCCGATGAGGTCGATCACTCACCGCAGGAGCGTCCCCGCTCGCATGTCGAGCAGCAGGAGCAACAGCAACAGGCCCGCGTCGCCGCATCCACCTCCGGGCATGTCCCACTTTCCGCAGAAGTCGCCCCCGATAATTGCGGCAACCGGGACATGGATTGCAGCAATCGGGACATGGAGGGGGGTGCGCAATGCTGCTGAGCCGGATCGCCGAGAGCCTGTTCTGGATCGGGCGCTACATCGAGCGCAGCGACGGCACCGCCCGCATCCTCGACGTGCACCTGCAGCTGCTGCTGGAGGACCCGTGGATCGACGAGGACACCGCCTGCCGCTCGCTGCTCGCGGTGATGGGATCCTCGCCGCCCGAGGGCGTCGAGACCGTCACGCGCGAACACGTGCTCGCGCGCCTCGCCGTCGACCGCATGAACCCCTCCAGCATCCTCTACTCGCTGACCTCGGCGCGCGAGAACGCCCGCCGCGCGCGCGAGATCGTCTCGACCGAGCTGTGGGAGTGCCTCAACACGACCAACGCGCGGATGCCGCGGCGACTGCAGACCGACAAGGTGCACGAGTTCTTCCAGTGGGTGCGCGAGCGCGCCGCCCTCGCGGTCGGCGTCGTCGACTCCTCGACGAGCCGTGACGAGGCCTGGCAGTTCTTCACCCTCGGCCGGTCGATCGAGCGCGCGGACATGACGGCGCGCCTGCTCGCGACCCGATCGCTGACCGAGGCGTCCGGGCCGTCATGGACCACCATCCTGCGCTCCTGCGGTGCGTACGAGGCGTACCTGCGCACGTACCGTGGCATGCCGAGCGCGCGCAACGCGGCGGAGTTCCTGCTGCTCGACCGCCTCTTCCCGCGCTCGATCATCTACTCGATCTCGCGCGCCGAGGAGTGCATCTCGGCCATCGACCCGCGCGAGGACCGCGTGGGGCAGTCGAATCAGGTGCTGCGGGCGCTCGGCCGCATCCGCAACGACCTCGAGTATCTGCCGATCGGTGACATCCTGAGCGAGCTTCCCACCCACATGCTCCGGGTGCAGACCGTCACGCGCGAGGCGTCCGACGCCATCCGCCAGCGGTTCTTCCCGACGCAGGCCGAGCCCAGCTGGATCGGAGAGACCTCATGAAGCGGCTGCGGATCGAGCACGAGACGGGCTTCCGGTACGGCGGCGACGTCTCGGCCTCCTACAACGAGGCGCGGATGCTGCCCGGCACCACCGAGAGCCAGTTCGTGCTCAGTGCGGCGCTCGAGATCGAGCCGTCGACCGCGGTCAACACCTACGTCGACTACTTCGGCACGCGGGTGAGCGCGTTCGACGTGCTCTCGCCCCACCAGGCGCTGACGATCACCGCGCGCTCGCTCGTGGAGGTGCGCCCGCGGCCCATCGAGCACACCGGCATCACCTGGGACCGTCTCGCGGCCGAGGCCGCGCGGTCGCTCGAGACGGTCGAGCAGCTGACGCAGACGCACCGCACGCGTCCGCATCCCGAGGTCGCCGAGCTCGCCGCATCCTACGCATCCCGGCACGACGACCCGGGCCGCGCGGCGCACGAGATCTGCGTCGCGATCGGGGACGCGGTGGAGTACATGCACGGGGTGACCGGGGTTCATTCGACGGCGATCGACGCGTGGGAGGCGCGCAAGGGCGTGTGCCAGGACATGGCGCACATCGCGATCGGTGCGCTGCGCTCTGTCGGCATCCCGGCGCGCTATGTGTCGGGCTACCTGCATCCGCGTCCGCAGGCCGAGGTCGGCGTCGCGGTGACGGGGGAGTCGCACGCGTGGGTGGAATGGTTCGCCGGCGAGTGGACCGGCTTCGACCCGACGAACAACATCGAGATCGGCGACCGCCACGTGCTCGTGGGGCGCGGGCGCGACTACAACGACGTGCCCCCGCTGCGCGGCGTGTACGCGGGGCCGTTCAAGAGCAACCTGCACGTGAAGGTCACGATCACCCGCGAGGCCTGACCCCGCGCTGTGCCGCGGCCCCGGTCGGAGAATCGGCCGAATGTCGGAGGATGCGGCCGGAAACCTCCGACATCGGGTCGCATCTCCGACGCGCGTGCGCGGCGCGCCGGCGTGGGGCCGCGCGTCAGGGGCGCGGGGCGCGGGCGGTGCCCGGCGAGCGGCGCCGGATGCGGCGGCGCGTCGCCGCATCCGGGAGGGTGATGGGGGCGGTGGCGGCGGCGACCTCGTCGCTGAAATCCTCCGGCGCGACGACGCGGACGGGCCGGGTCTCGTCGATCTCGAACCGCAGGCGCGCCCCGGGATCGCGGCGCACCCGACCGGATGCGAGCAGCCAGGTGACGCCGATCGCGCAGCCGATGAGGCCCGCGACGGCGCCGACGTCGATCGCGGTGCGCGGTCCCCACGCGTCGGCGACCCAGCCGGCGATCGGAGCGCCGATGGGTGTGGCGCCCATGATGACCGCCATGTACAGCGCGAGCACGCGGCCGCGCAGGGCCGGATCCGTCGTGGTCTGCACGTAGCCGTTCGCGGTCGTGAGGATCGTGACGGTGCTGAAGCCGACGAACACGAGGCTCACGGCGTAGAGCGGGTAGGTCGGCATCGCCGCGGAGATGAGGGAGAAGACGCCGAAGGCCCCGAGAGCTGCGATCACGACCCGCATCCGGGCGCGATCGCGTCGTGCGGCCAGCAGTGCCCCCGCGAGGGAGCCGATGGCCAGCACGGAACTCAGCAGCCCGTACCCGTCGGCCTGCTGCCCGAACTGCACCGCCATGGTGGAGGCGAAGATCGGGAAGTTCATGCCGAAGGCCGCGATCAGGAACACCATCGCGAAGATCACCTTCAGATCCGGCCGCCCCGCGACGTAGCGGAAGCCGTCGGCCAGTCGCGCGCCGCCCGGCGCACGCGTGCGCGGCACGAGTTCGCGCACCCGTACGAGCATGAGCGCGACGAGCATCGCGAGGAAGGTGCCCGCGTTGACGATGAAGACCCACCCGGTGCCCACCAGCACGATCAGCACGCCGCCGATCGCCGGTCCGAGCAGACGCGCGGCGTTGAAGGATGCGGAGTTGAGCGCGACGGCGTTGGAGGCGTCGTCGCGCGACACGATGTCGGTCACGAACGCCTGACGCGCCGGCGCGTCGAACGCGTTCGCGACGCCGAACGCCGCCGCGAAGCACCACATGAGCGGCAGCGTCATGACGTTCGTCAGCAGCAGGATGCCGACGGCCACGGCCAGCAGCATCAGCGTGGACTGGGTGACCAGCAGCATCCGTCGGCGATCGAAGCGGTCGGCCGCCCAGCCGGTGATGCTCACGAGTACGAGGGGAGGTCCGAACTGCAGCGCCATCGTGACGCCCATGGCGGTGGCGTCGTTGTCGGTGAGCTGCGTCAGCACCACCCAGTCCTGGGCGGTCGCCTGCATCCAGCCGCCGATGTTGGAGACGAGTGCGCCCAGGAACCAGACGCGGTAGTTGAACAGCCGCATCGAGCGGAACATGGCGCTCATCGCTCCGCCACCCGGCGCAGGATCTCGGATGCGGCGTGCAGCGTCGCGCGCTCGTCGGCATCCAGCTCGTCGAGTGCCTCCTCGAGCCACGCGTTGCGACGCCGCACGGTCTCTTCGACGACGGCGCGGCCCGCATCCGTGAGCACGATGTTGACCTTGCGGCGGTCGGCGTCGTCGCTCCGGCGCTCGAGGTAACCGGACTCTTCGAGGCAGTTGACGGTGCGGTTCATCGACGGCGCGGTCACCCGCTCGCGGGCGGCGAGCTCACCGAGGGTGCGCGTGCCATTGACCTTCAGCGCCATGAGCACCGAGAACTGTCCGTCGCTCATCGAGTCGACCGCGCGCTGAGCACGCAGACGCCGGGCGAGGCGGAAGACCGACATGCGCAGCTCGGCCGCTTCAGCGGCGCGGGGGGATTCGTCGGTCATCTCGATCCTTAGCATAGCTCATTAGTCTTGCTAAGGATCTATGGGTTACCCGGTTTCGACCTCCGCCCGGCGGCGGCCGCCGAGGGTGACGGTTGCCACCAGGCCCACGGCGATGAACCCCGCCGCGGTGAAGGCGGCGTAGCGGGTGCCGTCGGAGAAGGCGGTCTCTGCGGCGGTCGCGATCTCGGTGGTCTGCGGGTTCGCAGCGAGACCCGCGATGGCGCCGCCCGCGGAGTCCACGACGCTGGCGACGATCTCGTCGCGCTGGGAGGCGGGCACGCCCGCGTCGTCGAGCGAGCTCGCCAGCAGGCCGCCGGTCGAGGTGAACAGCACCGTGCCGAGGATCGCGACGCCCAGTGCCGAACCGACCTGACGGGAGGTGGACTGCGTGCCGGAGCCCTGTCCGGAGAGCTCGACCGGGACGTCCTGCAGGATGACACCGGTGAGCTGCGCGGTCGCGAGTCCCACGCCGAACCCGTAGACGAACAGTGCCGGCAGCAGCCAGCCCCACGCCGCATCCGGGGCGACGACGAGACCGACCCAGACGACGCCGATGATCTCGGCGAGAAGCCCGACCCGCACGATCGCCACCGGCGTCACGCGGCCGGACGCGGCGCCGGCGAAGCCGCTCGCGACGAAGGAGCCGACCGCGAGGGCCAGAAGAACCAGGCCCGTCTGCAGTGCGTCGAAGCCGAGCACGAACTGCAGCCACAGGGGCAGCGACAGGATGATGCCGAACTCGCCGAGGGCGACCGTCAGCGCGACGAGATTGCCGTCGCGGAAGGTGCTGATCCGGAACAGCGAGAGATCGAGGAGGGCGGCGCGACCGCGGTGGACCCGGTGCGCGCTCCACGCGATGAAGGCGATGAGCGCGACCACGGCGATCGCGAACGCCACGGGCACGGGCGAGATCGAGAACGGCCACGTGACCGAGCCGAGCGAGAACGTGGTGTCGGTGTTCTGCCACCAGCCGTACGTGCGTCCCTCGATGAGCCCGAACACGAGGGACCCGAAGAGGACGACCGACAGGAATGCGCCCACCCCGTCGATGCCGCGCCGGGTCGACTCGCGCGACTCCGGGACGGTCATCAGGACGCCGATCACGATGATGACGGCGAGAGGCAGGTTGATGCCGAACGCCCAGCGCCACGAGAAGGCGGTGGTGAGCCAGCCTCCGAGCAGGGGCCCGACGGCCGCCATGCCGCCGATCGTCGAGCCCCACACGGCGAAGGCGATGCCGCGCTCCTTGCCGCGGAAGGTCGCGTTGATGAGGGAGAGGGTTGTCGGCAGGATCATCGCGCCGCCCACGCCCTGCACGAGACGCGCGAGGATCAGCAGGCGCCCGTCCGGGGCGAGGGCTGCGCCGATGGAGGCGAGGGCGAACAGGACGACGCCGATGAGCATGAGCCGCCGCCGGCCGATCCTGTCGGCGATCGAACCGAACAACAGGAGGAACGCGGCGAAGACGAGCGTGTACGCCTCCTGGATCCACTGCACCTCGGTCGAGGAGACGCCGAGCTCGTCGACGATCGACGGCACGGCGACGTTGACGATCGTCGAGTCGACGATGATCAGCGACACGGCGACGCTGATGAAGACCAGACCCGCCCAGCGACGGGATGACGGAGCGTTCATAATTTGTCTCGCTTTTCTAGCTTTCTCGACCAGAGGTTACACCCGTCACCGCGACGTGGAACACATAAAATCGGGACCATGCCGGAGTTCACCGACGCGCACGGCGTCGCGATCGTCTATGACGTCCATCCCGCCCTGGGCCGCGCGCGCGGTGTCGTGCAACTCCTCCACGGCGTGGGCGAGCACGCCGGCCGCTATCCCGTGCTGATCTCCGCCCTCACCGAGGCGGGCTTCACGGTCTACGCGGACGACCACCGGGGGCACGGACGCACCGGTCTGAAGCAGTGGGGGGATCCCGCGCGTCTCGGACGACTCGGTCGCGGTGGACACCGCGCGGCGGTGGATGCCGTGTGGCAGCTGACCAGCCGCATCCGCGACGAGAACCCCGACCTGCCGCTCGTGCTGCTGGGCCACTCCTGGGGATCGTTCCTCGCCCAGATCCTGGTCAACCGGCATCCGGAGGCCTACGACGCCGTCGTGCTGTCGGGATCGGCGCTGCGCCTGCCGGGCACGCTCAACGCGGGCAACCTCAACGCGCCGTGGCGGCGAGAGGACGCCACGGGAACGGCGTGGCTGTCGAGCGACCTCTCGGTCGGGCGCGCCTTCGTCGACGACCCGCTCACCACGGGCACGCCCCTGCTGAAGCTCTTCGGGCCCGTCGACGCCGCGCGGCTGTTCGGACGTCCGCGCCGGAATCTGGGCCGCGACATCCCGATCCTGCTCATGGTCGGGCGCGACGACACCGTCGGCGGCCCCCGCAGCGTCCACAAGCTCGCCGCTGAGTACCGCGAGCGCTCCGGGCTCACCGACGTCACGACCCTCGTCTACCCCGGGGCGCGCCACGAGATCTTCAACGAGGTCATGCAGGCGGACGTGCGCGCCGATCTGCTCGCCTGGCTCGACGCCCGCATCCCTTCCCGCGTCTGAGGCGCTCTTTCCCCCGCGCTCTCGCGCCCTCTTTCCCCCGCGCTGTCACCCCCTCTCCCGCGAGACTGCATTTCGAGCACGAGATCACGGGTAAACACAGTGATCTCGTGATGGAAATGCAGTCTCGGTAATCGATAAGACCGCGTCGGCGACGCGGGGGAGCGGGCGACCTAGGCTGAGAGCATGCACGGTGAGTACAAGGTCCCCGGGGGCAAGCTCGTTGTCGTCGATCTCGAGGTGCGGGAGGGGCGCATCGCCGACGTGCACCTCGCGGGCGACTTCTTCCTCGAGCCCGACGAGGCGCTGATCGACATCAACCGCGCGGTCGAGGGACTTTCGGTCGAGACGGATGCGGCCACGATCGCCGCCGCTGTGCGCGCCGCGCTTCCCGACGGTGCGCAGCTGCTCGGCTTCTCGCCCGAGGCGGTCGGCACGGTCGTGCGGCGGGCGCTGGTCACCGCTCCCGGATGGAAGCACTTCTCCTGGGAGGTCGTGCACGACGCACCCGTCTCGCCGCGGATGAACCTCGCGCTCGACGAGGTGCTCACCGCCCGCGTCGGCGACGGTCGACGCAACCCCACGCTCCGGCTCTGGGAATGGAACGAGTCCGCGGTGGTCATCGGCTCGTTCCAGTCGCTGCGCAACGAGGTCGACCCGGATGGTGCGGCTCGCCACGGCTACGACGTCGTGCGGCGCATCTCGGGTGGCGGCGCGATGATGATGGGCGCCAACGCGATCATCACCTACTCGCTGTACGTGCCGGCATCCCTCGTAGCCGGCATGACCTTCGCCGACTCGTACGCGTTCCTGGACGATTGGGCGCTGCAGGCGCTGCGATCGCTCGGTGTCGAGGCGACGTATCAGCCGCTCAACGACATCTCCTCGCCGCAGGGCAAGATCGGCGGTGCCGCGCAGAAGCGCCTCGCCAACGGCGGCGTCCTGCACCACGCGACCCTCAGCTACGACCTCGACGGCGAGGTCATGACCGAGGTGCTGCGCATCGGGCGCGAGAAGCTGAGCGACAAGGGCACGGTGTCGGCTGCCAAGCGGGTCGACCCGCTGCGGCGCCAGACGGGGCTGCCGCGAGAGCAGATCATCGACCGCTTCATCAGCACGTTCACCACGATGTACGGCGCGACGACCGGGCATATCACCGAAGAGGAATACGCCGAGGCGGAGGCGCTCGTTGAGAGCAAGTTCGCCACGGATGCGTGGTTGCAGCGCGTGCCGTGAGCGAGCCCACCCCCGGCACCGTCGCCATCCACCACGGCGACAACCTGGCGATCGCGAAGGAGCTCCCCTCCGGAGCATTCACGCTCGTCTACCTCGACCCGCCGTTCAACACGGGGCGCTCCCGCATCCGCGCGATCGAGACGGCGACCGCGCCCGCCCCGGATGCGGTCTCGCAGCCTGGCTTCCGCGGGCAGGAGTACGCGCGGCTGCGGGGTGACCTCCGCGCGTACGACGACCGGTTCGACGACTACTGGGGCTTTCTCGAGCCGCGGTTGCTCGAGGCCTGGCGCCTGCTGGCGGACGACGGGACGCTGTACCTGCATCTCGACTACCGCGAGGTGCACTACGCGAAGGTGATGCTCGACGCGCTCTTCGGTCGCGATCGGTTCCTGAACGAGATCGTGTGGGCGTACGACTACGGTGCCAAGAGCCGGCGCCGATGGCCGACGAAGCACGAGACGATCCTCGTGTACGTGAAGGATCCGGCGCGGTACTTCTTCGACGCGGATGCGGTGGATCGCGAACCGTACATGGCACCGGGGCTCGTCACGGCCGAGAAGGCCGCGCGCGGCAAGCTGCCCACGGATGTGTGGTGGCACACGATCGTGCCGACCTCAGGTGGCGAGAAGACCGGATACCCGACGCAGAAGCCCGAGGGGGTGCTGCGCCGCATCGTGCAGGCATCCAGTCGCCCCGGAGACGCGGTGCTGGACCTCTTCGCGGGTAGCGGAACGACCGGCGCCGTCGCCGCTCCTCTCGGCCGGCACGCCGTGCTCGCCGATGACAACGCGGATGCGGTCGCCGTCATGCGTCAGCGGATGCCGCGCGCCGTCCTCATCCCGCCGCTGCCTCGCGACGCCTGACCCGCGGGCGGGTAAGACCGACGTCAGAGCAGGGCGGCGGCGCCGGCGTAGCCGTCTGCGACGACGGGGGAGTCGAGGTCGAAGACTTGGGTGGTGCCGGGCGCCTCGCCCCACGGCGTCCACGCCGCGGTGTGGTCGCGGATGAACGCCACGGCCGTCGCGTGCATTCGTTCGGCGAGGGATGCGGGCGGATTCGTCCCCGCGATGCGGGCGACACCGTCCGCCTCCAGGCGTCCGAACCAGAACGGCACGTCGAGGCAGTGGCAGGCCCACCCGATCGTGGGCGAGGGCCAGGTGAAGCGGTACGCCCACGTGCGCGCGGCCGACCCGCGCGCGTCCGCGACACGCGGCACAAGCGTGCCGAACACGCGGTCGGTCACGTAGCGACCGAGCACGGCTGCGGTCCCCTTGGCGCGGGGGCCTGGATTGTCGCGCAGATACCCCCGGCGCCGGCGTCGGTCGACCCCGAGCGCCGCCAGCGCCAGCCAGGCCGGGACGAGGCGCAGCTTGTCGGCGGAGGAGTCGGTGACCATCGTGAACTCGTCGGCCGTGGAGCCGAGAAGGAGGGGCTTGTCGGCGCCGACACCGGAGGCGATCGAGGTCGGGGTGTCGGTGCGGAGCAGATCGTCGTCGATCGCGGGACCCCACGCGCGCTCGGCGATCATCTCCCGCAGCGGGGCGAGCCGTCCGCGGTGCGGGGCGAGCTCGATCGTGCTCTGCAGGGCGTGCAGTCTCTCCTCGGGTACCGAGGCGAAGCCGTCGCGGTCGGCGCTCACGCCCGCCGCGGCCGCCAGTCGCGAGGCGCGGGCGCGCGCCTCGTCGAGCGGAACGTCCCCGAGCGCGCCCGAGATCGACCAGGCCGCTGAGAAGAGGTGCTGTGCCGACGGCATCCCGAGCAGCGTCAACACCGCGCCGCCGCCGGCGGACTGCCCGCCGATCGTCACACGTGCGGGGTCGCCGCCGAACGCGGCGATGTTCTGCTGCACCCACTCGAGGGCCGCGATCCAGTCCCGTACACCGCGATTGCTGACGGCGCCCTCGATGGCCCCGAACCCGTCGAAGCCGAGCCGGTACGAGAGGGTGACCACCACGATCCCCTCGCGGGCGAACGTGTCGCCGTCGTACCAGGGGCTCGCGGGCGAGCCGGAGATGTAGCCGCCGCCGTGAATCCACACGAGCACGGGGGAGGGGACTGCCGCATCCGTGTCCGGTGTGAAGACGTTCACGTTGAGCGTCGCGTCGCCGGGCACCGACGGCTCGGGGATGAGGGTGATCCCGGTGTCGCCGCGCTGCGGGGTCGGGCCGTAGGCGGTTGCATCGCGCACGCCGTCCCAGGGCGTCACAGGCTGCGGCGCGGCGAAGCGGTGCTCGCCGATCGGAGCGGCGGCGAAGGGGACGCCGAGGAACGCGAGGGAGCCCGGACGGCGGAGGCCGCGGAGGGTGCCGGTCGAGATGGTGACGAGCGGATCGGTCATCGCAGCTGCGCCTGGCGTCCGGTCAGCGCGCTCTGGAACGCGGCGCGGACGATCGCGGCCATGTCGACCGAGGGGTCCAGCAGCCACTGCAGCTGCGCGCCGTCCCACGCCGCCTGCACGAGCCTGCTGGCGGTCGCGGGCGAGATCTCGGGTGCCATCCGTCCGGCGTCTGCCGCCTCCCGGAACCAGTCGCGGAGACCGTCCAGGAATCCGGACGTGCGCTCGGCGAAGTACGCGTGCGCCGGATGCGCGGGATCGCTCGCCTCGACCGACATCCGCGCGAAGAGGTGCACGAGCCCGGGCACCTGGGCGTTGTGGGCGATCATCCGCTCGTAGGCGGAGGGCAGGTCCTCGGCGCCCTCGGGGTGGTAGGTACGCAGGTCGAGCTCGTCGCGCTTGCGGAGGATCTCGACGAACAGATGCTCCTTGCTGTCGAAGTAGTGCAGGAGTCCCGCCTGGCTGAGTCCCACGGCGTCCGCGATCTCGCGCACGGATGCGGCGCGGTAGCCCTCGCGGGCGATCACCGTGAGTGCGGCCTCGAGGATCTGTTCACGCCGGGCGACGCCCTTGGCGTAGGACCCCCGTTGCGTCATGTTCCCGAGGATATGCCGAAACCGCTTGTGCGACGAAAACCGAGCGACATAAGCTTTTCGCGTCGGCGCGGAGCAGCGCCGTGATCACGAAGGAGCACCATGACGGATGTGTCCCCCGCCGAGCTGACGCTCGAGGAGAAGGCTTCGCTCACCAGCGGCCGCGATTTCTGGACCACCAAGCCGATCGACCGGGTCGGGGTGCCCTCGATCATGATGACCGACGGTCCCCACGGGCTGCGCAAGCAGTCGGCGGCCAGCGATCACCTCGGTCTCGCGCAGAGCGTTCCCGCCACGTGCTTCCCGCCCGCGGTGGGCCTGGGCTCGTCGTTCGACCCCGAGCTTGCCGAGCGGGTCGGCGTTGCGCTGGGCACGGAATCCGCGCTCGAGGACGTCGCCGTGATCCTCGGCCCCGGCGTGAACATCAAGCGCTCCCCGCTGTGCGGCCGCAACTTCGAGTACTTCTCCGAGGACCCGATCGTCTCCGGCGTCATGGGTGCCGGTCTCGTGCGCGGCATCCAGTCGCGGGGCGTGGGAGCGTCGCTCAAGCACTTCGCCGCGAACAACCAGGAGACCGACCGGCTGCGCGTCTCGAGCGACGTCGACCCCCGTCCCCTGCGCGAGATCTACCTGCGTGGCTTCCAGCGTGTCGTCGAAGATGCCCAGCCGTGGACGGTCATGTGCTCGTACAACCGCATCAACGGCGTCTACGCCTCCGAGGACCCCTGGCTGCTCACCTCCGTGCTCCGCGGCGAGTGGGGCTTCGAAGGACTCGTCGTCTCCGACTGGGGCGCGGTCAACGACCGGGTCGCCGGTGTCGTCGCGGGGCTCGATCTCGAGATGCCCTCGAGCGGCGGACGCACCGACGCACAGCTCGTCGCCGCCGTGAAGGACGGCTCGCTGGACGAGGCCGCCGTCGACCTCGCCGCCGGCCGGGTGCTCGATCTCGTGCGCAAGGCCGGAGACCGGCCCGCCGCATCCGGATCGCTGGACGTCGACGCCCACCACGCGCTCGCCCGCGAGGCCGCGGGCCGCTCGATCGTGCTGCTGAAGAACGACGGGGGCATCCTGCCTCTCGAACGCTCGCAGCGCATCGCCGTCATCGGAGCCTTCGCCGCCGAGCCGCGCTTCCAGGGCGCCGGGTCCTCGCTCATCAACCCGACGCGGGTGGATGCGGCCCTCGGCGCGATCCGCGAGGCGGCCGACGGCGCGGTCGCGTACGCTGCAGGCTTCACCTTCGACGGCAGCGGCGACACGGACGCGCTGCGCGCCGAGGCGGTCGCCGCGGCAGCATCCGCCGAACGCGTCGTGCTGTTCCTCGGCCTTCCCGCCGCGGAGGAGTCCGAGGGCTTCGACCGCACGCACATCGATCTGCCCGCCGTGCAGCTCGCGCTCGTCGACGAGGTCGTGAAGGCCAACCCGAACGTGGTCGTCGTGCTCTCCAACGGCGGCGTGGTGGCCCTGCCGTTCGCCGAGCGCGTGCCGGCGATCCTCGAGGGATGGCTGCTCGGCCAGGCCGGCGGCTCGGCCACGGCCGACGTGCTCTTCGGCGACGTCAACCCGTCGGCCAAGCTCACCGAGACGATTCCGCTGCGGTTGGAGGACACCCCCTCCTACGGCAGCTTCCCGGGCGAGTTCGGCCACGTGCGCTACGGAGAGGGACTTCTGGTCGGCTACCGCGGCTTCGACGCGAACGGGAAGGACGTCGCCTTCCCGTTCGGCCACGGCCTGTCCTACACGCGCTTCTCCTACGGGGATGCGGTCGCCGAGGTCACCGAGACGGGTGACGTACGCGTGCGGGTCGACGTCACCAACACGGGCGGTCTCGCCGGCCGCGAGATCGTGCAGGTCTACTCCTCGCTCCCCGAGTCCGCCGTGCAGCGGGCACCGCGTGAGCTGAAGTCGTTCCTGTCGGTCGCGCTGGATGCCGGCGAGACCCGCACGGCCGAGCTCATCGTGCGCCGGAGCGACCTCGCCTACTGGGACATCCGCATCGACGGCTGGGTCGTGGAGCCCGGCGAGTACGTCTTCGATGTGGCGGCGTCGAGCCGCGACGTCCGCTCGTCCGTCGCACTGCGGCTGGACGGCGACGCGGTGCGTCCGCCGCTGTCGCGCGAGTCCTCCATCGGCGAGCTGCTGGACAACCCCGCAACGGCCCCGATCATCGGGCCGGCCATCACCGCGATGTTCGGCGACGACGCGGGGATGATCAAGATGATGGCGTCGTTCCCGATCGGCCGCCTCGCCGCGTTCCCGAACGCGCCCGTCAGTGAGCAGCAGGTCGACGAGCTGATCGCGGTCGGCAACGCCTGACGCGCAGGACGCGGTGAGCGGAGGGGATCCGGTGAGCGGAGCGCGTGCATCCCTCGAGGCGCGCTCCGCTCACCGCATCCCCTCCACGGCCCGGGTCAGCCCAGGCGTCGCACGTCGAAGAGCATCGCCTGCTGCGGATCGAGTGTCGGCAGCGGAACGCCTGCGGTCGCCAGGACGGCCCCGGGCAGGACGACCTCTTCCGCGAGGGCGCGGCTGATCCACTCCGGCGGCGTGACGTCGCGACGCTTCGCCTCCCCCGCCTCGGTGCGGATGCGGATGCCGTACCGTGCTGACGCATCGAGCCCGGGGAACGGGATGCGGCCGACCTGGCCGTCGGCGGAGCTCGCCAGCCGAACCCAGGTGAACAGAGCGCGCGACCCGTCCTGCGCGACGATCCCGGTGAGCTGGGTCGCGTCGTCGACGAGGTCGGCGTTGACGACGCGGCCGCTGTGCACGAGGGGGCGCAGCTCCCGGTAGAGGTCTGCCCAGGCGAGCGTCGCCGCCAGCTGCGCGTCGTCCTGGCGCGTCAGGTCCGCCTCGATCCCGGCGTGCGCGGTGAGTGCCGTGACGAAGCGGAACGACAGGTCGGTGACCCGCGACGTCGTGTGCGCCTCGGCGTCGCCCAGGTGCGAGCCGATCAGCTCGGGCGGCACGATCAGCCGGGTCCAGCGTTCGATCTGCGAGCGCTCGACGGGATCGTTGCAGTCGGACGCCCACACCCGGTCGGTGCGCTCCAGGATGCCGAGGTCCACCCGGCCGCCGCCCGCGGAGCACGTCTCTATCTCGAGCGCCGGATGCCGGCGGCGCAGCTCGTCGAGCAGGCGGTACAGGGCGAGGGTCTGCGCATGGACCGCGGGCCGGTCGCCGTCGCCGCGGTGCGCGACGGCCTCGAGCAGATCGCGGTTGTGATCCCACTTCAGGTAGTCGATGTCGTACGCCGCGACCAGTGAGCTGATGCGCTCCAGCAGGTGGTTCCACGCCTCGGGGCGCGCGATGTCGAGCACCTGCTGGTGTCGTGACGTGCCGCCGAGGCCTTCGGCGGGTGCGAGGATCCAGTCCGGATGCTCGCGCGCGAGGTCCGAGTCCGGGCTGATCATCTCCGGCTCGAACCAGAGACCGAACTGCATGCCCGCGGCGCGCACCTGCCTCACCAGGGGCTCGAGGCCCTCGGGCCAGACGCTCTCGTCGACGTACCAGTCGCCGAGGCCGGCGCGGTCGGATCGGCGGTGACGGAACCAGCCGTCGTCGAGCACGAGGCGTTCGACGCCGACCTCAGCGGCGCGCTCGACGAGCGCAGACAGGCGCGTGAGGTCGTGGTCGAAGTAGACCGCCTCCCAGGTGTTGAGCGTCAGAGGCCGCGGCGAGGAGGGATGCGACGGACGTGAGCGCAGCCGCCGGTGCAGGCGATCCGAGAGACCGTCGAGACCCGCATCCGACCAGGTGAAAATCGCGACCGGAGCGTCGTAGCGCTCGCCCGGTGCCAGACGCGCCTCGCCGGCACGGAGCAGTTCGCCGACGCCGATGACCGAACGGAGCGCGCCCGCACTCTCCGGCAGCCTCTCGGCGAGATACTCGGCGTCGCCCGAGAAGGCGAGGTGCGCGCTCCAGAGTTCGCCGTGCCCGAAACCGAAGCCCGGCGTTCCCAGCACGAGCAGGAACGGTGAGTCGTGCCCCGGCTTGCCGCGCCTCGCGCGCCGCACGTGGCTGCCGTCGCGCAGGGCCCCGTGCTGCGGCGAGCGTTCGCGCACCCATTTGCCGGAGAAGTCGAGCACCTCGCTCGCGCGGGCGGGAACCGGCAGGAGAGCGCGCAGCGCCTCCAGGTCGTAGGGTGCGTCCGTGCCGCTCCCGGCCGGACGCGTGAGGGAGAGCGCGACGCTCAGCACGCCGAAGCGGTCGAGGGCGTAGGTCGCCTCACCGTCCAGGCCGGTCACCTCGTCGTGCAGCAGGATGCGGATCAGGCCGCCCCCCGCCTCCTCGTGCGACACCTGCGCATCGACGAGGCGGGGGCGAGGTGTCGTGGCCGCACCGGCCGCGTGGCCCGCCTGTGCGGGGCTCCCCGACCACCCGTCGCGCTCGCTCGGCCAGATCGTGAACGTGCGGGCCGCATCCGGCGCGTTGTTCAGCACGGCGGGAGCGCCCGTGAGGCGCATGCCCGCGCCGAGGTCGGTGGCGTCGCCGAGATCCGCTCCCCAGTGCAGGATGCGGGGGACCGGGTCGGAGAGCTCGATCAGCAGGCTCACACCCGCGGCGCGCAGGTGTGCCGTGGTGTCGTCGTCGCGGTGCATCGATGCTCCTTCGCGCGGGTGGTGGATCGTCGGGTCCGGTCTCAGGCGTCGCGGTGCGCGCCGGCCGACGGAGTCACGGTGAAGATCGTCGGCGCGGCGAACCCGGCATCGGCGAAGGCGCGGCGCACCGCATCCGACACCGCCTCGATCCGGCCCGCATCGACGAGGGCGATCGCCGCGCCGCCGAAGCCGCCGCCGGTCATGCGTGCGCCGACCGCACCCGCCGCCATGGCCGCCTCGACCGCGGTGTCGAGCTCGGGCACCGAGATCTCGAAGTCGTCGCGCATGGAGGCGTGCGAGGCGAGCAGCAGCTCGCCGATGGCGCGCGGGCCCTGCTCGCGGAGCGTCCGGACGGTGTCGAGCACGCGCTGGTCCTCGGTCACGACGTGCCGCATCCGGCGGAAGGTCACATCGTCGGTCTTCGTCCGGGCGTCGTCGAGGTCTTCGACGCGCACGTCGCGCAGCGCCGGAACGCCCATGATCGAGGCGCCGAGCTCGCACGACGCGCGACGCTCGCGGTAGCCGCCGGTCGAGTGCGAGTGCTTCACGTTCGTGTCCATGACCAGCAGCTCGAGACCCGCGGCCGCGAAGCCGAGGTCGACGACCGTGGTGTCGAGGGTGCGGCAGTCGAGGAAGATCGCCGCATCCTGCTCGCCGAGCATCGAGGCCATCTGGTCCATGATGCCCGTGGGGGCGCCCACCGCCTCGTTCTCGGCGACGCGGCCGACCTTGGCGAGGGCGACGCGATCCAGGCCCAGCTCCCACACGTCGTTGAGGGCGGATGCGGTCGCGCCCTCGATCGCGGCGGAGGAGGACAGCCCCGCCCCGACCGGCACGTCGGAGGCTATCGCGATGTCGACGCCCGTGACGCCGGCGGCCTCCCGGCCCGACGCCGCCAGCAGTGCCCACGCGACACCGAGCGGGTACGTGGACCACTCGGGCACGTCGTCGCGTCCCTCGGGGAAGAGGGCGTCGAGCTGGTCGAGTGCGACCTCGACCGGCACCGGGTCGAACGTCGACACGACGCGCACGCGGCCGTCCTGGCGAAGGCCCAGCTGGACGTGCGTGCGGTGCTCGATCGCGAACGGCAGCACGAAGCCGTCGTTGTAGTCGGTGTGCTCGCCGATCAGGTTCACCCGGCCCGGCGCCGACCAGTGGCCGACGGGCTCGTGGCCGGTCAGCTCGACGAACAGGTCACGGGCGGCGGCGGCCGCATCCATCTGGGTCACAGAGATACTCCTTCTACGGCCTCGCGCAGGCGGGCGGCGGCGGTCTCGGGCGGGACGTCACCGATCCAGGCGCCCATGGCCGCCTCGCTCCCGGCGAGGTACTTCAGCTTGTCTGCCGCGCGGCGCGGCGAGGTCAGTTCGAGGTGCAGGCGAGCGCCCGCGCGTCCGGTGTGCACGGGGGCCTGGTGCCAGGCCGCGATGTAGGGCGTCGGCGTGTCGTAGAGCGCGTCGACGCCGCGCAGCAGCCGGAGGTACAGCGGTGCCAGCTCGTCGCGCTCGGCCTCGTTCGTCTCGGCGAAGTCGGCGACGTGGCGGTGGGGCACGAGGTGCACTTCCAGCGGCCACCGTGCGGCGAACGGCACGAACGCGCTCCAGTGCTCGCCGACGAGGATCATGCGTTCGCTCTTCGACTCCATCTCGAGGACGCGGTCGAACAGGTCGTCGCCCGTGCGCTCGAGCGCGCTCAGCAGGCGTTGCGTGCGCGGTGTGACGTAGGGGTAGGCGTAGATCTGCCCGTGCGGATGCGGGAGGGTCACACCGATCTCCTGCCCGCGGTTCTCGAACGGGAAGACCTGCTGGATGCCGGGCAGTGCCGACAGCGCAGCGGTGCGATCGGCCCAGGCCTCGATCACCGTGCGTGCGCGAGTGACGGTCTGGGTGCCGAACGAGCCGGCGTGCTCGGGGCTGAAGCACACGACCTCCGTGCGCCCGACGGACGTGCGGGTACGGCCGAGCCCGTATTCGGCCAGGTCGGCGAGGCTCCGCGGCGGGTCGATCGCCGCCGGGACATCGTCGGTCGCCACGGCGAGGGCGGGTCCGAACGACGGGGACTTGTTCTCGAAGACGGCCACGTCGTAGCGCGACGGGATCTCCGAGGGGTTCGTGGGCGTCTGCGGGGCCAGTGGATCGAGCTCGGCCGGGGGCAGGAACGCACGGTTCTGACGGTTGGCGGCGATGGAGATCCAGTCGCCGGTCAGCACATCGAGACGCATCGTGGCCGTCTCCGGACGCGGCGCCAGCTCGCGCGCATCGATGCTGCGCTCGGGTGGGAGGGTCGTGTCGGGGTCGTCGTAGTAGATGAGTTCGCGGCCGTCGGCGAGGCGTGTGGGGCGCTTCACGACGCCCGCACCGAGGAGTGCGACATCCTGCTGAGGTGTGTTCACGATAACACGCTACATTTCGGGCGTGATATCGTCAACATGACGACGGGGGTGCGATGGCTCGGGTATCGATGGCGGATGTCGCCGCGCACGCGGGCGTGTCCGCTCAGACCGTGTCCCGCGTGGTGAATCAGAGCCCGCGTGTCGACCCTGCGACCCGTGCCAGGGTCGAGGCGGCCATGAGCGCGCTGGGCTACCGGATGCACCGCGCGGCACGCGCCCTCCGCACGGGGCAGACCCGCACGATCGGCCTCGTCGTGTCCACCCTCGCGTCGGTCGGCAACTCGCGGATGCTGCAGGCGATCGCGGAGGCCGCCGCCGAACGCGACTACGCGCTCGCGATCGTCACGGTCGCGGGCACCCGTGACATCGCCGAGGCCTTCTCGCAGCTGCGCGATCAGGGTGTGGACGGCGCCGTCGTCCTGAACGAGGCGACGCGGCTCGCCCGCGGTGCCGAGCCCCCCGCGGGGCTTCGCCTGGTCGTCGTCGACTCGCCGCCCGACGATCGCTTCACCATCGTGCAGACGGATCACGCGGGAGGCGCCCGGCTCGCGACGCGGCACCTGCTGGACGCCGGTCACCGCACGGTGCATCACCTCGCGGGTCCGGTGACCTCCTTCGCGTCGTCGGAGCGCGAGCGCGGGTGGCGACAGGAGCTCGCCGCGGCGGGCATCGATGCGCCCGAGCCGGAGCGCGGCGACTGGACCTCCCGATCGGGATACGAGCGGGGAGTCGCCTTCGCCGCCGCATCCGCCGTCTTCGTCGCGAACGACCAGATGGCGCTCGGCCTGCTGCGTGCCCTGGCTGACGCCGGTCGACGCGTGCCCGAGGACGTCGCGGTCGTGGGCTTCGACGACATCGTGGATGCGAGCGAGTACCGCCCGCCGTTGACGACCGTGCGGCAGGACTTCGACGTGCTGGGCGCCCGCGCCGTCGAGGTGCTCGTGCGCATGATCGAGACGGACGAGGCCGCATCCGCGCAGACGATCGGCGCGAGCCTCGTCGTCCGCGACAGCGCCTGAGACGGTCCCGAGACGCGTGATGCCCCGGGATGCGGTGGCATCCCGGGGCATCACGGTCGGTGTTACTTCTGGACCGGGATCGACTGCGACTCGAGCGTCTTGATGGTCGAGTCTTGACCCTTCTGCAGTGCGTCGGCGAGCGTTCCCGACCCCGAGACGGCGGCCTTGAAGCCGTCGGAGACGTCGGCGTAGGTCTGCGTCATCGTCGGGCCCCACACGAAGTCGGGGGTGACCTCGGTGGCCGCCTGCGCGAACACGTCGTAGATCTTCTGTCCGCCGTAGAAGTCGACGCCCTCCGCCAGCGAGGGGAGCTTCAGGCCCTCGGTGGTCGCCGGGTAGATGTTGGCGGCCTTGTTGAGTGCCGTCAGCGCCTCATCCGACGTGTTCAGCCACAGCGCGAACTTCGACGCCTCGTACGGGTGCTTGCTGCCCTTGAGCACGGCGATCGAGGAGCCGCCCCAGTTGCCGGAGACGGCCTCGCCGGCCTTCCACTGCGGCATCTGCGCGACCGACCACTTGCCGGACGTGTCCGGTGCGCCGCTGGAGATCGAGTTGGCGCCCCAGACCGCCGAGTTCCAGGTCCAGACCTGGCTTGAGTTGTACGCGTTGTTCCACTCGTCGGTCCACGCCGGATAGGTGCTGACGAGGTCCTCGGAGATGAGGTCCTGCCAGTAGTCGGCGACCTTGGTCGAGGCGTCGTCCGTCAGCGAGACCTTCCAGCCGTCCGAGCCGTTGTCGAACCACTGCCCGCCGGCCTGCCAGACGAAGCCCGCGAACTGGTTGATGTCGGACTGCGAGAAGTTCGTGATGTAGCCGCCGAGAGCGCGGATCTTCTTCGCGGCATCCTTGTACTCGTCCCAGGTCGTCGGCACGGGGATGTCGTTGGCCGCGAACAGGTCGGAGCGGTAGAACAGCCCCATCGGCCCGATGTCCTGCGGGATGCCGTAGACGCCGCCGTCGAGGGCGACCTGGCTCCAGGCCCAGCCGACGAACTGATCCTTGGCGGAGCTGACGTCGCCGCAGTTCGCGATGTTCTCGACGCCGTCCTGCACGAGGAAGTTGGGGAGCGCGTCGTACTCGATCTGGCCGAGGTCGGGTGCGTTGCCGGCCGCGATCTGGTTGAAGAAGTTCTGGTAGGTGCCGCTGTTGCCGTTGGGGCCCGTCTGCACCTTGACCTGGATGTCGGGGTTCTCGTCGTTCCAGATCTTCACGACATCCTCGATGCCGGGGATCCACGAGGTGAACTCGAGCGTGACCGGACCGTCGGCCGGTGCGCAGTCGCCGGCAGCGGCGTCGCTGCCCTGGTCACCGCCCGCGGCGCAGCCGGCGAGCAGGAACGCCGACAGCGCGAGAGCTGCGACGGCCTTCTTTCTGGGGTGCTGCATTTCCATCCCTTTCTTGGTGGTGCGTCCTTCGGGCCTTTCCGACGGACGAGGGCCGGGCGGGTCCTTCCGCCCGGAGTCTGGGGTCACTTGATGGCGCCCGCGCCGAGCCCGCCGCGCCAGAAGCGCTGCAGCAGCAGGAACGTGACGATCAGGGGGATCACCGACAGCAGAGCGCCGATGAGGACGAGCCCGCGCAGCTCGGGCAGCTGGTTCAGCTGGTTGTTCCAGCCGAACAGGCCGTAGACGACCGGGAAGAGCTCCTCGCTTCGCAGCATGATCAGCGGCAGGAAGAAGTTGTTCCAGATGGCCACGAACTGGAAGAGGAACATCGTCACGAGCGCGGGCGTCATCAGCCGCATGCTGACGGTGAAGAAGGTGCGGATCTCGCCCGAGCCGTCGAGCCGCGCGGCTTCCAGCAGCTCGTCGGGCACGGAGGATGCGGCGAAGATACGAGCGAGGTAGACCCCGAACGGACTCACGAGCGAGGGCAGGAACACCGCCCAGAACGTGTTCGTCAACTGCACCTGGCTGAAGATCAGGAACAGGGGAAGAGCGAGTGCCGTCGCCGGGACCAGCACGCCGCCGAGCACGACGTTGAAGAGGAACTCGCGCCCCGGAAAGCGGTACTTCGCGAGGGCGTACCCCGCCATCGCGGCGAGCAGTGTCGCGATCGCGCCGCCGAGGCCGGCGTAGAGCAGCGAGTTGCCGAGCCAGCGCAGGTAGATGCCGTCGCGGTAGGCGAACAGGTCGCCGATGTTCGCGAACAGCCGGAAGTCGGCGAACCACAGCGGGTTCGTCGTGAGGATGTCGCCGGTGTCCTTGCTGGACGCCACGAGCAGCCACCACAGCGGCAGCAGGAAGTAGACCGTGAACACGGCCATGATGAGCATCGCCGAGCCGCGCGAGACCAGGGGCTCGCGTACGCGACGGGTGGCGCCGGAGCTCCGGCGGGTGGCGACGGTGGCGCTCATGCGTTGCCCTTCCGCTGCATGTACTTCATGAATCCGAACGAGAGCACGAACGTGGTCACGGCCAGCACGACCGAGAATGCGGCCGCGAGGTTCGGGTTGGGGATGGATGCGGTCGCGTAGACCGTCATGTTCGGGGTGTAGGTGCTGGTGACGGCCGAGCTGAAGGAGCGGAACACCTGCGGCTCCGCCAGCAGCTGCAGCGTGCCGATGATCGAGAAGATCGCGGTCATCACGATCGCCGGCCGCACGAGCGGGATCTTGATCGACCAGGCGATGCGGAACTGCCCTGCCCCGTCGAGGCGCGCCGCCTCGTAGATCTCCGTCGGGATGGACAGCAGCGACGAGTAGATGATCAGCATGTTGTAGCCGACATAGACCCAGGTCACGACGTTCGCGATCGACCACAGCACGAGATCGGCGCCGAGGAAGTCCACGCTCTTGGTCAGGGCGGTGAACGGCGACAGGTTCGGCGAGAACAGCGAGCCCCACATGATCGCCGCGATGACACCGGGCACGGCGTACGGCACGAAGAACGCGAGGCGGAAGAAGCGCTTGCCCTTGACCAGCGGCGAGTCCAGCAGCAGCGCGAACAGCAGCGCGAGACCGAGCATGACGGGCACCTGCACGACGCCGAACAGCAGCATCCGCCCGACCGAGCTCCAGAACGCCTCGTTCTGGAAGACGAGCACGTACTGTGCGAACCCGCCGAAGACCTGCTCGGCCTTGCCGAAGGTGCCCTCACGGCGCACCACGAGTGTCGACTGCACGATCGCGAAGAGGATCGGCGCGATGTAGAACAGGGTGAACAGGATGCCGAACGGCACCAGCAGGAACGCGATCGCCGCTTTGTGCGGCACCCGCGTCCGGCGTCGCGCGGGCGCTTCGGTGATGGTCACTGGGACTCCTCGATGATCCGGACGGCGCCCGCGGCGACGACCGCGGTGCCGTCGACCGGCTGGTCGGTGAGCAGGTCGCGGCCGCGGGCGTCGACGGCGACCTCGTTCTCTGAGTGGTTGATGACGAACAGATACGAGCCCTGCTCGCCCTGCCGGCGCACGACCTCGACGTTCGGGATGCGCGAGGCGTCGGGCTCGAGCCCCGCCTCTGCCGCGATCCGTGAGATGAGCTCGGCGTAGGAAGACGCGTCCGGCTGGGTGGCGAGGTACCACGCGGAGCCCGCGCCGACGGTGCGACGGGTGAGGGCGGGCATGCCGCCGGCGGGGCCGTCGACGAAGGTGTCGAGGACCTCCGCGTCGATCGCCCGCATCCGTTCGGTCCAGACGCTCCCGGCGGCGCCGGATCCGAGGCGTACCGTGCGTCCTGGCTCGAGCGGGGCGAACTCCTCCGCGGCGACGCCGACCAGGTCGCGGAACGCTCCGGGGTAGCCGCCCAGGCGAACGGCGTCTCGCTCGTCGACCGTGCCGCTGAAGAAGGTGACGAGCACTGCGGCGCCGGATGCGGCACTCTCGGCGACGACGGCCGCATCCGCATCCCGCACGAGGTGCAGGGCAGGGACGACGACGAGGCGATAGTCGTCGAGGGATGCTCCCGGGCGGATGATGTCGACCGTGAGGCCCGCCGCCGTGAGTGCGGCGTGCGCGGCGTGCACCTGCCCGAGGTAGGTGAGCGCTTCGCTGGGGCGCCCCTCGCCTTCCGCGGCCCACCAGCTCTCCCAGCTGAAGAGGAGGGCGGCCTGCGCGTGGACTCGCGTGCCGACGACGGGGGCGATCGCGCGCAGCGTGCGGCCGAGTTCGAGCACCTGCTGCCATGCCTTCGTGTCGGTGCCGGCGTGCGGGACGAGGGCGGAGTGGTACTTCTCCGCGCCCTGGGCCGAGGCGCGCCACTGGAAGAAGCAGATGCCGTCGGCGCCGCGTGCGACGTGCGCGACCACGTTGCGCAGCAGCTCGCCGTCGCTCTTGGCGAGGTTGTACGGCTGCCAGTTGACCGCGCCGGTCGAGGTCTCCATGAGCAGCCACGGCGCGCCCTGGGCGAGCCCGCGGGTCAGATCCGCCGCGAACGACAGCTCCGCGCGGGGGAGCGGAAGACGGTTGTCGAGATAGTGGTCGTTGGCGATGACGTCCATCTCGCCCGCCCACGACCAGTAGTCGAGGTTGCGGATGTGGGCGGTCACCATGAAGTTCGTCGTCACCGGGACGGCGCTCGCCGCGCGGATGATCGCCGTCTCGGCGCGGTAGAGGCCGAGCTGCTCGTCGGAGCTGAAGCGGTGGAAGTCGAGCATCTGGCCGGGGTTGCGCAGCGACAGGGCGCGGCGCGGAGGCAGGACGTCGTCCCAGCTGCCGTAGCGCTGGCTCCAGAAGGCGGTGCCCCAGGCGTCGTTGAGCGCCTCAACCGTTTCGTAGCGGCGCTGCAGCCAGGCGCGGAAGGCCTCGGCGCTCGCATCGCAGTAGCACAGCGCGTTGTGGCAGCCGAGCTCGTTCGACACGTGCCAGAGGGCGACGGCCGGATGGCTTCCGTAGCGCTCGGCGACCCGGGCGACGACCTCCGCGGCGTAGGAACGGAAGACGGGGGAGCTGGGGCAATAGGCCTGGCGACCGCCCGGCCAGGCGCGTACGCCGTCTTCGGAGACCGGCAGGATCTCGGGGTGGATGCGGCTCAGCCATGGTGGCGGCGACGCGGTGCCGGTGCCGAGGTTGACGCGGATGCCGTGCGCGTGCAGCAGCTCGATGATGTCGTCGAGGGCGGTGAAGTCCCACTCGTTCGGAGCGGGGTTGATGTCCGACCAGCCGAACACGTTGATGGCCACGAGGCTGACGCCGGCCTCGTTCATCAGGCGGACGTCCTCTTCCCACACCGACCGGTCCCACTGCTCGGGGTTGTAGTCGCTGCCGAAGACGATGCCGTCTGCGGCGAGGGTGGCGAGATGGGCGGCGTCGGGCATCCCGTGGCGCTCCTTTGCGTAGCTGTGAACGTGCACACATTCGCGTGCGAAGAATCTCGGACGAGAATCTGTGAACGTGCACAGATTGCCACGGTTCACCGCATCCGTCAAGCGGAGCGACGCCGATAGGCTGGCGCCCATGGCCGCATCCCCATCCGGACCCCGCCGCTCCACGGTGCACGACGTGGCGCGCGCCGCAGGGGTGTCGCGGGGCACGGTCAGCCGCGTGCTCAACGGCGGGTACGTGTCGGAGCAGGCGCGCGAGGCGATCCACCGCGCCATCAGCGAGGTCGGCTACGTGCCCAACACCGCGGCGCGCAACCTCGTGCGCCAGCGCACGCAGGCGGTCGGGTTCATCGTGCACGAGCCGCACTCGCTGTTCCTCGAAGACCCCAACATCGGCGGCATCATGCTCGGTGCCAACACGACGCTGTCGCAGGCGGACTATCAGATGGTGTGCGTCGTCGTGGACACCGCGCGCGACACCGACCGGGTCGCCCGGTACCTCTCGGGCGGTTTCGTCGACGGCGCCGTCATCGTCTCCGCCCGACATCAGGACCCCATCTCCGACGTGGTCGAGCGGCTACGGCTCCCCGTCGCCTTCGTCGGCCACCCGCCCGGCATCAGCGGCGCCTGGGTCGGCATCGACAACCGCGGCGCGGCCGAGGCCGTCGTCACGCGACTTCGCGAGACGGGCCGCCGCCGGATCGGCATGATCGCCGCCGCCCTCGATCGCGACTCCGGCAGCGACCGTCTCGCCGGGTTCCGTGCGGCGTTGGGCGACGCCTTCGACCCCGCACTGGTGGAACCCGTCGACCTGTACGCCTTCGCCGATGGTGCCGCCGGCATGACGCGGCTGCTCGAGCGCGCCCCCGACCTCGACGGCGTGTTCGCCGCATCCGACGCCGTCGCGGCCGGCGCCATGCAGGCCTTGCGCGCGGCGGGGCGGAGAGTGCCCGAGGATGTCGGGGTCGTCGGCTTCGACGACAGCGCCTGGGCGACCCGCACCTCGCCGCAACTGTCCACCGTGCACCAGCCTGCCGAGGGGCTGGGGGCCGCGGCCGCGGCAGCCGTGCTCGCGCAGCTCGACGGCGATCAGAGCGTGCGCACCGGCATCCTCCTCGACGCCCCCGTCGTCTGGCGCGACTCCGCCTGACGCGCGGGGCGCCGCACGGTGCGCGTGCCCGAACTCCTGCAGAATCGTCCGGCGGGGCCGGATGAGGGGGCTGTCCGCCGGTTGTGCAGGAGTTTGGGTCCACAGTTCAGCCGGAACCGGCCTGCCGGGACAGCACAGCCCCGGCAGGCGGGTCTGGCTGAGTTGTGCCGGCTGGCGCGGCGAGTCGGCTGCCTGGCCGAGACGCCGGGGTGGTCGCCGCCATTGCCGTGCCCGAACTCCTGCAGAATCGTCCGTCGGGACAGGATGCGGGGGCTGTCCGCCGGTTGTGCAGGAGTTTCGGCGCGCAGCTCCGTCAGCACCTGCTGGCACCAGGCCAACGCGCACCGAAGCGGCACCCACACCGAACCGGAACCGAAAGCGGGCGCCCGCGGCCGCGATCGGGAGGGATGCGGCGGCGAACGCCCGCTCGACGTGCAGTGATCAGGCCCGGCGGCGGGCCTCCCAGCCCGAACGCACCATCTCGTCGACCGAGTACCGGTTCGCCCACTCGAGGTCGCGCGCGGCGAGCTCGCCCGTGGCGACGATGCGGTCGGGGTCGCCTGCGCGGCGCGGGCCGACGACGGGCGTGAAGTCGATGCCGGTCACGCGTGCCATCGCGTCCATGATCTGGCGCACCGACAGGCCGTTCTGCGACCCGAGGTTGTACGCGGCCTCGAGCGGCTCGCCCGCGGCGAGGCGGCGGGCCGCGACGGCGTGAGCGGCGGCGATGTCGGCGACGTGCACGTAGTCGCGCACGTTGGTGCCGTCCTCCGTGTCGTAGTCGTCGCCGTTGATCTGCGGGGTCTCGCCCGCGATCAGCTTCTCGAACACGATCGGGAAGAGGTTGTGCGGGCTGGTGTCGTAGACCTCGGGGTCGCCCGAGCCGACGACGTTGAAGTACCGCAGCGAGGTGTGTCGCAGCGGCGCATCCTCGTTTGCCGTCGCGACGGCCTGGTCGCGGATGAGCCACTCGCCGATCAGCTTCGACTCGCCGTACGGCGACGCCGGGCGCTTCGGCAGATCCTCCACGACCAGCGGCACGTCGGGAGTGCCGTACACGGCGGCGCTCGAGGAGAACACGAGCTTGTCGACGCCTGCCGCCGCCATCGCGGCGAGCACGACGCGCGTGCCCTCGACGTTCTGCTCGTACGTGTGCAGCGGACGCTTCACCGAGACACCGGCGTACTTGTACCCGGCGACGTGGATGACACCGGCCACCTGGTACTGGCGCAAGGTCTGCTCCACGAGGTCGCGCTGAAGGATCGAGCCCCGGACGAACGGGACACCCTCGGGCACGAACGCGGCGTGCCCGCTGGAGAGGTCGTCGAGCACGACGGGGGTCAAGCCCGCCGCGGTGAGCGCGCGCACCACGTGCGCGCCGATGTATCCGGCGCCGCCGGTCACAAGCCAGGTCGTCATGTCATCCATCCTGCCGGAGTCGGGCACTCACTCTTCACGGTGGCCGAGATCGGGTTCGGCCACGAACGCCGCCACAGCCTTGGCCACCTGCTCGAGCTCGAGCACCACGATCTCGTTCTCGCCCGCGCGGGTCGCCGGAGCCGGCACGTAGAGCGTGCGCTGCGGGCCGTTGACCCAGTAGCGACCGAGGAAGAAGCCGTTCACGAAAGCGAAGCCCTTGCCCCAGGATGCCGTGTCCAGATACAGGTCGGCGGGAGCCTCGAGAGTGAACGCGCCGCGCAGCGCCGTGCGCCCGGCGATGGATCCGGATGCGGCGGCGCCGATCCCCGCGGCGATGCTCTCCACGTCGACGAGCGTTCCGGTCCACCCGGTCAGCGCGCTGCCGCCGAGGGTCACCGGCCCGATGAGTCCCTTGGTCTCGCCGAGGCGGTGGTCGTAGTTGACGCGGCCCTGGTCTTCCACGAGGACGGTGAGGTGCGCACCGCGGGGGATCGTCAGAGTGCGCTCGTGCAGCGCCCGCGAGAGCCGCCCGACGGCGACGCCGTCGACCGAGACCCAGGCGAGGTCGCGCACCTCGGCGAACGCGAGCACAGCCGCATCGTCGTCTCCGAAGGCCGCCGCGGGAAGCTCGACGTCGTAGCGGACCAGCGGTCCGAGCTGGCCGAGGTCCTCGAACGTGCAGGGCTCGGCGCTGGTGGGACCGGCGGATGCGGGGAGCCAGTCCCCGGCTGCCGTGAGCGCGACGCACAGCTCGGGAGCGGCCGGACGCGAGGGCACCGTCTCGGTCGGGACGTCGGTGTACTTGGCGAGCACCTCGCGGAACGCGTGGAACTTCTCGGTCGCGTAGCCGGACTCGTCCAGCGGGGCGTCGTAGTCGTACGAGGTGACGATCGGCGCGTAGCGGCCCTTGTCGTTGGCGCCGTTCGTGGTGCCGAAGTTGGTGCCGCCGTGCAGCATGTAGATGTTCACGGAGGCGCCCGCGGCCAGCAGCGCATCGAGTTCGGCGGCGGATGCGGCGGCGCTGGTGGTGTGGTGCACTCCGCCCCACCAGTCGAACCAGCCGTCCCAGAACTCGGAGCACATGAGCGGGCCCGTCGCCTGGTGCTCGCGCAGGGTCGCCAGGCGCTCCGTGGCGCGCGAGCCGAACGAGCCGGTGAGGTGCAGCTCCGGGAGGCTGCCGTTGGTCAGCATCCACGGCTCGGGCTGGTCGACGGTGGTCAGCGGCACCGTGACGCCTGCATCGCGCGTGAGATCGGTGAGGATGCGCAGGTATTCCTTGTCAGAGCCGTACGCGCCGTACTCGTTCTCGATCTGCACGAGCACGACGTTGCCGCCGCGGTCGATCTGACGCGGCACGACGATCTCGTACACGCGCCGCAGGTACTCGCTGACGGCCTCGATGTACTGCGGCTCTGAGCGCCGCAGACCGATGCCCGGCGTCCGGGTGAGCCAGACGGGCAGTCCGCCGTTGTGCCACTCGGCGCAGATGTACGGGCCCGGACGCACGATCGCGTGCATGCCCTCGGCGGCGACGAGGTCGAGGAAGCGTCCGAGGTCGTTCCAGCCCGTCGCATCCCATTGCCCGCGCACAGGCTCGTGGGCGTTCCACGCGACGTACGTCTCGATCGTGTTCAGGCCCATCAGACGCGCCTTGCGGATGCGGTCGGCCCAGTGGTCGGGGTGGATGCGGAAGTAGTGGAGCGCGCCGGAGAGGATGCGGTGCGGCTCGCCGTCCAGGAGGAAGTCGGTCTCGCCGACGGTGAAGGTGCTCACGGTCTCTTTCGTTTCGTTCAGCGGGCCGCGCGCAGCGTGATGCGCGCCCAGGACAGCGGGGGAAGGGTGAGGCGCACGCGCGCGCCGTCGACGACCGCCGCGAGGGATGCAGGTGCCACGGGCTGCGCCGCGGCGGAGTTGACCGTGTGGCGGTCGCCGCCTTCGGGCACGGTGACCACCAGTGCGTCGGCTGCGGCGATCTCGCGGTCCAGATCGATCACGACCTCCGTGGCCTCGTCCAGGTCGCGGTGCGCGGCGAAGACGACGATCTCGTCGCCGTTCACGGTGGCCACCGCATCCACGGCCGCGACGGCGCCGTGCTTGGCGGTCTCGATCGACGCGCTCTCGACGGTCGGGACGATCACGGTGCCGTGCGCCGCGGTCGCCGTCAGCTGGAACGGGAAGAAGGTCGTCTGCCGCCAAGCCGGGCCGCCGGGCTCGGTGCGGATGGGGGCGATGACGTTCACGAGCTGGGCGAGGTTGGCCATCGAGACCCGGTCCGCGTGGCGCAGCAGGGTGATGAGCAGAGAACCCACGACGACCGCATCCGTGACGGTGTAGTCGTCCTCGATGAGGCGGGGGGCGATGGGCCAGTCGCCGGTGAAGACGCGGGGCTTGTCGACCTCGTTCCAGCGGGTCTGGTTCCAGACGTTCCATTCGTCGACACTGATGCCGATCTCGCGGGTCGAGCCGGTCTCGGCGCGCACCTCGTCGATGATGGCCGCGATGTCGTCGAGGTAGCGGCTGAGGGCGGCGCCCGAGGCGAGGAAGCTGGCCGGGTCGCCCGGCGTCTCCTCGTAGTAGGCGTGCACGGAGATGTGGTCGATGAGATCCGCGGTGTGGCGCAGCACGGTGCGCTCCCACTCGCCGAACGTCGGCATCTCGTGGTTGGAGCTGCCGGCGGCGACCAGTTCGATGTCGGGGTCGATGAAGCGCATGAGGCGCGCGCTCTCGGCGGCGAGGCGGCCGTATTCTTCGGCCGTCTTGTGGCCGATCTGCCACGGACCGTCCATCTCGTTGCCGAGGCACCACAGGCGGATGTCGAAGGGCTCGTCGCGGCCGTTGGCGCGGCGCCGCTCGCTGAGAGCGGTGCCGCCGGGGTGGTTGGTGTACTCGAGCAGGTCGGCGGCCTCGGCGACGCCGCGGGTGCCGAGGTTCACCGCCTCCATGAGTTCGAGGCCCGCGGACTCGGCCCAGTCGGCGAACTCGTGCAGGCCGACCTGGTTGGTCTCGGTGGAGTGCCAGGCCGCATCCAGGCGCACGGGACGCTCCTCGCGGGGCCCGACGCCGTCCTCCCAGCGGTAGCCCGACACGAAGTTGCCGCCCGGGTAGCGCACGACGGTCGCACCGAGTTCGCGCACGAGCTCGAGCACGTCGGCGCGGAAGCCGTTCGCATCGGCGGTGGGGTGTGCACTCTCGTGGATGCCGTCGTACACGCAGCGGCCCATGTGCTCGACGAAGGTGCCGAAGACGCGGCGGGGGACGGCAGGGCCGTCGGCGTTCGTCGCGACGGCGATGCGGGTGGCGGAGGTCATGATCGCTTTCCGGTCGGGGATGCGGCAAGGGGTGGGTCGGATCGGCAAGCGATGCGACCCACCCCTCGTCGGTGATTACTTGTTGACGCTGAAGCCCTGCTCGTTGCCGTAGCTGACGAGCTGGTCCTGCCAGGTCATGAGGCCCTCGTTGAGGTCGCTCTTGTTGGCGTAGGACTGGCCGACGGTGTCGCTGAAGATGCTGTTCGCGTAGACCTGGAAGGGCAGGTACTGCCATCCCTTACGCACGTCGGATGCGGCCTGCACGAGCACCTGGTTGATCTGCTGTCCGCCGAAGTAGTCGCTCTTGGCGTTCAGGAAGGCGTCCGACTGCAGGTCGGCCGTGGTGGAGGGGAAGCCGCCCGACTTCGCGAAGATGTCGATGCTCTCCTGGTCGTTGTTCAGCCACTTGAGGAAGGCCGCGGCCAGCGCCGGGTTCTTGCTCTGCTTGGTGACCGCCTGGCCGCCGCCGCCGTTCTCGGCCGACACGGGGGTGCCGTCGTAGGTCGGCATGGGCGCGACGCGCCAGTTGCCGGCGGCGCTGGGCACCGAGGACTCGAGGTTGCCGGGCATCCACGCGCCGATGATGAGCGTCGCGATCGAGCCGTCACCGAGGCCCTTGAACCACTCGTCGCTCCAGCTGGAGGCGTCCGAGAGCAGGTTCTGGTCGACGAGCTGGTTCCAGGTGTCGGCCCACAGCTTCGAGCCCTTGTCGGAGAGGTCGATCTTGACGTCGGTGCCGTCGACCTTGAACGGCTGACCGCCGGCCTGCCAGATCATCGAGGTCGCGAAGCCGGCGTCGCCGGTGTCGTTCGTGATCTTCTTGGTCGGGTCGGCGGCGGTGAGCTTCTTCGCGGTCTCGATGTACTCGTCCCAGGTGGTGGGAACGGTCAGGCCGTACTGGTCGAAGACGGCCTTGTTGTAGAACATGGCCATGGGGCCGGAGTCCTGCGGCAGACCGTAGATCTTGCCGTCGAAGTCGACCGAGCCCCACGTCGAGGCGGTGTAGTCGTTCTCGAGGTCGCCGAAGCCGTACGACGAGAGGTCGAGCAGGCCGTCGGTGAGGGCGAACTGCGGCATGGCGTAGTACTCGATCTGCACGACGTCGGGGGCGCCGGAGCCGGCCTTGATCGCGTTCTGCAGCTTGGTGTACTCGTCCTTGTTGGTGCCCGCGTTGACGACGTTCACCTTGACGTTCGGGTACTTCTTCATGAACGCGGCCGCCTGGTCCTCGGCGGAGGGCGTCCACGACCAGTACGTGATCTCGCCGCCGGCCTCGAGGGCCTTGTCGAGGTCGGCGGCGCTTCCGCCGCCGGAGGCTGCACCGCCGCCGCCGGCGCAGGCAGCCAGCGCGATGCCCGCGATGGTGGTCATGGCCACGACGGATGCGGCGCGACGCAGCACCGAACCCTTGCGCATGTGTGACATGGGACTTTCCTTCACTTCGTTGTTGTGGATGCCGGAGCAGGACGCGCCGGTGGTGAGGGGGAATCGGGTGTCAGACAGTGCCCCTCGTCACTGCTTGACGCTTCCGGCGCTCAGCCCCGACTGCCAGAACCGCTGCAGCATGAGGAAGGCGACGACGATGGGGATGATCGACAGGAGCGAGCCCGTGATCACCAGGTTGTAGATCGGCTCGGCGGCGGCGCCCGTCGCCTGTGCGTTCCACTGGTTGAGACCGACCGTGAGCGGGTACCAGGCGGGGTCGCTCAGCATGATCAGGGGCAGGAAGTAGTTGTTCCAGGTGGCGACGACCGTGAAGAGCACGACCGTGACGATGCCGGGGGTGAGCAGCTTCACCGAGATCGTGAAGAAGGTGCGGAACTCGCCCGCGCCGTCCATGCGGGCCGCCTCCAACAGCTCGGTGGGCACCGCGTCGCTGGCGAAGACCCACATGAGGTAGAGGCCGAACGGGCTGATGAGCGAGGGGATGATGATCGACCATGGGGTGTTGGTGAGCCCCATCTGGCTGAACATGAGGAACGTGGGGACGGCGAGGGCGGTGCCGGGCACGGCGACCGCGCCGATGACGACCGCGAACACCGCCTTGCGACCGCGGAAGTTGTACTTCGCCAGGCCGTATCCGGCGAGGGTCGCGAGCAGCGTCGCGCCGCCGGCGCCGACCACGACGTAGAGCAGGGTGTTGCCCAGCCACCGCAGGAAGATCCCGTCACGGTAGGTGAAGGTCTCCACGATGTTGTCCCACAGGTGGAATCCATTGCCGAACCACAGACCGAAGGTCGTGAACAGGTCGCCCTGCTCTTTCGTGGCGTTGATCAGCAGCCAGAACAGCGGCAGCAACGTGTAGAGGATGAACAGGCTCATCACGATGGTGAGGATGAGCGACTTCCGCCGCATGAACGGCGAGGTACGGGCGAAGGCGGGGGCGGTCATCGCATCTCCTGACGGGATCCGCGCAGCTGCACGACGTAGGCGACGATCGCGGTGATGAGGCCCATGATGATCGCGACGGTGGCGGCGTAGTTGTACTGCTGGCCGGCGAACGACAGGTTGTACGCGTACATGTTGGGCGTGTAGAACGTCGTGATCGTGTTGGGGGCCAGCGGCTTGAGGATGTTCGGCTCGTTGAAGAGCTGGAAGCTGCCGATGATCGAGAAGATCGTGGCGATGACGATCGAGCCGCGCAGCGCCGGCAGCTTGATCGAGAAGATCGTGCGCCAGGTTCCGGCGCCGTCGAGGGATGCGGCCTCGTACAGCTCGCCCGGGATGGTCTTGAGTGACGAGTAGAAGATCAGCATGTTGTACCCGACGAACTGCCAGGTCACGATGTTGCCGATCGAGACCATCATCCATTCGGGCACGAAGGGCGTGATCACCTGGGCGCCGAACAGGTCGTTGATGTTGCCCGCGAGACCGAACTGGTCGCCGTAGATGTAGCCCCACATGAGGACCGCGACGACGGCAGGCACCGCGTAGGGCAGGAAGATCACGATCCGGTAGAGGCCGGAGGCGTGCAGTCGGGCGCTGTCGATCGCCAGGGCCGCGGCGAGTGCCAGCACGAGCATGATCGGCACCTGGATGATCAGGAACAGCAGGACGCGCAGGAAGCCGTCCCACAGCTTGGTGTCGGTGAACGCGGTGAAGTAGTTGTCGAGTCCGACGAACGCGTTGCCGCCCACGATCTGCTCGCGGAAGAAGCTGAGGTACAGCGAGTAGGCGAGCGGCGCCAGGAACACGAGTGCGAACACGATCGCGAAGGGGGCGACGAACAACCAGCCCTTCTGGTCGACCGCGAAGCGCCGCCGCTTGGGGGTGCGGAGCGCGGGTGGGGGAGCCGCTGTGGTCGTCATCGTCCGATGCCTCTTCTGTGAACGCAATGCTCCGCAGAATTCGGGTTCCGCGGTATGTTGACGTAAACATAACTCCGCTCTCGCTAACATGTCAACGTCAACATCGAGGAGGATCCGGGCATGAGCCACGTCACGGCAGCAACACCGGGCGAACCTCGTGCGCGCCGACGCGAAACCTCGATGGCGGACGTGGCGGCTCTCGCCGGTGTCTCCGGCCAGACCGTGTCACGTGTCGCGAACGGGCGAGCCAACGTCGATCCCGACACCCGGGCCCGCGTCCTGGCCGCCATGGACGAGCTGGGCTACCGGCCCAACAGCGCCGCGCGCGCTCTGCGCTCGGGCAAGTTCCGCTCCATTGGCGTGATCATGTTCTCGCTCTCCAGCTACGGCAACACCCGGACCCTGGATGCGGTCGCTTCCGTCGCGGCATCCGCCGGGTACTCGCTGACGCTCATCACGGTCGAGACGGCGTCGCAGTCCGACGTCTCCGGCGCCTTCGTGCGGCTGCGCGAGCACGCGGTCGACGGCGTCATCATCCTGATCGAGTCGCACCGTCTCGACGAGTCGGAGATCGCACTGCCCACGGGACTGCCGGTCGTGGTCCTCGACTCGCACGCGGCCTACGCCTACCCGGTCGTCGACAACGATCAGGCGCAGGGCGCCCGCCTGGCCACGGAGCACCTGCTGGATCTCGGGCACGAGACCGTGTGGCACGTGTCGGGTCCGCTCGAGTCGTATGCGGCCGAGCGTCGGCGTGACGCCTGGCGCGAGACCCTCGAGCGTCGGGGCGCATCCGTGCCCGCGGTGGAGGTCGGCGACTGGACGGCCGATTCGGGGTACGAGATCGGCACGCGGCTCGCGCAGGACGCGTCGGTCACCGCGGTGTTCGTCTCCAACGACCAGATGGCACTCGGGCTCGTGCGCGCCCTGCACGAGGCCGGTCGTGCCGTTCCCGGAGACGTCAGCGTCGTGGGTTTCGACGACATGCCCGACTCCGCCAACTACTGGCCCCCGCTCACGACGGTGCGGCAGCACTTCGATCGCCTCGGCTCCGGCGCGATCCGAGCGCTGCTCGCCGAGATCGAGGGTGAGAGCGTCGACGACCGCACGCTCGTGCCGACCGAACTCGTCGTGCGCCAGAGCTCCGGTCCCCGCATCCGCTGACCCGCCGGCCTCCTCGGCCCGACCCGCGCCGGCGGCGTTGTGCGGGCGACTGGGAATCCGCTATGTTTCGTGTTGACGTCAACATGTTTACGTCAACACGAAACACCATCCCCCAGGGCTGCGAGGACGCGGCCGGAAGGATCGACGATGAAGTCCCTCAGATTCCTGTCGCTGTTGTGCGTCGGAACCCTCAGCGCCGGTGCGCTCGTCGCGGGAGCCGCGGTCTCACCACCGCAGGCCCAGGCCGCGAGCAGCGTGCGCATCACGCCGAATCCCGCGATCGCATCGGACCCGTTCGAAGGATGGGGCACGAGCCTCGTCTGGTTCGCCAACGCGACCGGCGGCTACCCCACGGAGGTGCGGCAGAAGCTGTTCGACGCCGTCTTCGGCGAGGACGGCCTGAACCTCAACATCGCGCGCTACAACATCGGCGGCGGCAACGCGACGGATGTTCCGTCGTACCTGCGTCCCGGCGGCGCGGTGCCCGGATGGTGGAATCCCGAGCTCGGCGAGAGCGACGACGACGGCGAGATCACCTCCACCTATGCCGACCGTGACCGCTACGCGGCCGCATGGGACGGCGAGAACCCCGACCACTACAACTGGGATGCGGACCAGGGACAGCGCTGGTGGCTCGACGCGCTGAAGGACAAGATCACCCACTGGGAGGCCTTCAGCAACTCCCCGCCGTACTTCCTCACGCAGAGCGGCTACGTCTCGGGCGGCATCAACAACGCCACGAGCGAGCAGCTCGCCCCCGAGGACATGGCGGCGTTCTCGAGCTATCTCGTGAACGTGGTCGAAGAGCTCGAGAAGGCCCACGGCATCACCTTCGACACCCTCGACCCGTTCAACGAGCCCAACACGGACTACTGGCAGACCCGCATCCCGAACGGCGCCACGTGGCCCACGAGCGCCAGCCGTCAGGAGGGCGCCCACATCGGTCCGACGCGGCAGGACCAGATGATCAAGGCGCTCGCCGCCCGTCTGGCCGAGCCCGGCACGACCACCGACGTGAGCATCTCGGCGATGGACGAGACGAACCCGTCGAAGTTCGTGCAGAACTGGAACGGGTGGAGCGCCGAGTCCAAGGGGCTCGTCGACCAGCTCAACGTGCACACCTACGGCACCGGCGACCGGCTCATCGTGCGCGACATCGCCAAGGCCTCCGACAAACCGCTGTGGATGAGCGAGGTCGAGGGTGACTGGAACGGCGGCAGCGGCTTCAACCAGACCAACATCGAGAACGGCATCGGCATGGCGACGCGCATCGTCGACGACCTGCGCGAGCTCGAGCCGACCGCCTGGGTGTTCTGGCAGCCCGTCGAGGACCTCTACAACATGGAGAAAGTCGAGAAGCTGAACTGGGGCAGCGTCTTCATCGACTTCGACTGCAACGCCGACGGCAACTCGGAGCGACGCATCGCCGACGGCGACGCGGACCCGTCCTGCCAGGTGCTGACGAACTCGAAGTTCAACACGGTGCGCAACTTCACGCACTACATCGAGCCGGGCGACCGACTCATCCCCACCGACGACACGCAGACCACCGCGGCCCTGACGGCCGAGGGCGACGGCGTGACCCTCGTGCACATCAACTCCGAGGCGTCCGAGCGCACGGTGCAGGTCGACCTGTCCCGCTTCGCGACCATCGCGCCCGGTGCCTCGGTGACCCCCATCGTGACGACCGAGTCGTCTGCCGGCGATGTCACCGACCACGCGCTCGTGACGGGCACGGCCGTCCCCGTCGACGCGGCATCCAAGTCGGCGACGGTGACGCTGCCGGCGAAGTCGGTGACCACGCTCGTCGTCTCGGGTGTCTCGGGCGTCGCGGCGGATGCGGCTGTCTTCGAAGACGGCGAGACGTACCAGCTCTTCGGAGTCCAGAGCGGCAAGGCCCTTGCGGCCGACCCGAACGGCCTCGCGATCCGCACCGGTGCGACGACCGCCGATGCGGCCCCCGCTCAGGCGTGGACCGTGCACTCGATCTCGGGCGAGGGAACGAACCGCCACCGCATCGCGCTCGAGGCGGGTGACGGGCGCTTCCTCGCGGTGAACGGTACGAGCACGACGCTCGTGTCGACGGATGCGGCCGCCGCCGCATCCGATCCGGCGCTGCAGTGGATCCCCTCCACCACCGACGGACGCACCTATTCGCTGCTGAGCGCGTCTGCCGAGCGCGTGCTGGATGTGAACGGGCAGGGCACGGCCGACGGTACGACGGTGGGAACCTGGACCTCGAACAACGGCGGCAACCAGCGCTGGACGATCGCGTCCACGCGGGTGACGAGCGTCGCCCCCGTCACCGCGGCGACGGCCGTCGGCGAGACGCCCGAGCTGCCCGCGACTGTCACCCTGAACTACCGCGGTGGCGTGCAGCGCACGGCCCCCGTCGCGTGGGACCCGACCGGGGTGGACTTCTCGGTCGCCGGTACCGTGCAGGTGCCGGGCTCCGGGACGGACGTCTTCGGCGCGGGCTTCGAGGTCGCGGCCACGGTTGAGATCGGTGCGTACACCGCGACGCGTCCCGTCTCGATCACGACGTACGCCGGTGCGACGCTCGAGCGCGTCGCGGCGGCCGCGCCCGCGACGGTGCCCGCCGAGGTGCGCCTGGGAGGGACGGCCTACGACGCTGCGGTGAGCTGGGACTTCAGCGGCGTCGGCGACGCCGACTTCGCGCAGCCTGGCACCGTCACGGTTCCGGGCGCGATCACCGTGCCGGGCGGCGCCACGATCGAGGCGCGCCTGAGCGTCATCGTGACGACGCCGGGCACGCGGAACGTCGCCGGCGACAGCAAGGCGTCGGCGACCTTCACCGAGAGCCCGAGCTACAGCGTCGACCGCACGAAGAACGGCATCACGACGGACAAAGGGTGGTCCAACTGGCGCTCCGGCACCAAGAACACGCAGGACACCCTGACGTACGTGCTCAGCTCGCGCCAGCAGGTGTCCAACGTGAAGGTGTACTTCTATCGCGACGGCACGGCCAGCTGGGCCCAGTCCCTCCGCGTGGAGCACCGCACCGCGGGCGGCGGCTGGATCGCCGGCGAGGACATCGCGGTTCCGGTTCCCGAGTCCGGCGCGCCGACCGTCGAGGTCCCGCTGGGCGGCGTCGTCGCCGACGAGGTACGCGTGGTGATGCAGGCCCGTGAGAACATGCACATGATCGTGTCCGAGGTCGAGATCAACGCGCTCGCGGCATCCCCGTCGAACGTGACGGACCTCGCGCGCGTCACGGTCGGCGATGCGCTGCTCGACGGATTCGATCCGGCTCGCGACGCGTACACGATCGACACGAACGGGGCGGCCTGGCCGAGGATCGGGGCCGTGGCGGTCGACGACGAGGCTGCGGTGGAGATCGTTCAGCCCGCGGATGCGGGTGGCGCGGGATCCATCACGGTCACGGCCGTCGACGGCACCTCGCGCACCGTGACGATCGCGGTGACGCGTCACGTCGTCGTCGGTGCCGTGTCGCTCGCGGGCGCTGCCGAGGTGGGTGCGACCCTGACCGCCCAGGTCGAGGACAGCGACCCCGCCGGTGCCGCCCTCGCCTACGCGTGGACGCGTGACGGTCAGCCGATCGAGTCCGCGAACGCGGCCGCATACACGGCGACCGAGGCCGACCTCGGCCACGAGCTGCGCGCGGTCGTCACCGCATCCGCCGACGGCTTCGCCGCGGGCACGGCCACGTCGGCCGCTGTCGTGGTCGTCGCGGCTCCCAGCAACCCCGGAAACCCCGGGGGTCCGGGAGAGCCCGGCAACCCCGGCGAGCCGGGCGCCGGTGGTACGCAGGCGCCCGCGGAGTCGGCCCTGACCGATGCGACGCGCGGCGGCATCACGGCTCCGAGCGTGGTGACGGCCGGATCGTCGATCACGATCGGCGTCGGCGCCACGCGCGCCGGTTCGTCGGTCGACGCGTGGCTGTTCTCGACGCCCGTCCACCTCGGAACGAAGGTCGTGTCGGCCGCGGGGGAGATCGCGGTCTCGATCCCGGCGGATGCACCCACGGGCCAGCACCGGTTGGTCGTGACGGATGCGTCCGGCGCCGTCATCGGCTGGGCGCCGCTGGAGGTGCGCGCCGCATCCGGTCCGCTGGCCGTGACGGGGCTCGACCTCGGCCCGACCCTGCCGTTCGCCCTCGGGGCGCTGCTGCTGGGCTCGCTGCTGGTCGGCATCACCACGCGTCGACGCTCCGCCGCGGAGTAAGCGCGGAAGAAGGGGGCGGAGTCGAACACCGGCTCCGCCCCCTTCTTCGCGCCCACCAAACGCCCCACTGACCGCGAGACTGCATCTTCGGCACGAGATCACTGTGTTTACCCGTGATCTCGTGAAGGAAATGCAGTCTCGCGAAGAGGAGGGGGCGAGCCCCGGATGCGGGAGGCCCCGCCGAGGCTCAGGCGCCGGAGAGGGCCTCGGACACGACGGCGCGGGCCTCGTCCTGCACGTCGTGCAGGTGGGCTTCACCGCGCAGCGATTCCGCATAGAGCTTGTAGACGTCCTCGGTACCGGACGGGCGTGCGGCGAACCACGCGTCCGCCGTCACCACCTTGAGGCCGCCGATCGCCGCTCCGTTGCCGGGGGCGTGCGAGAGCTTGGCGGTGATGGGCTCGCCGGCGAGCTCGGTGGCGGTGACCGCATCCGGCGACAGCTTCGCGAGCGCCGCCTTCTGCTCCGGGGTCGCCGGGGCGTCGACGCGCTGGTACACGGATGCGCCGTAGGTGTCTTCGAGCTCCGCGTAGCGCTGCGAGGGGGTCTTACCGGTCACCGCGAGGATCTCCGCGGCGAGCAGGCACAGCAGGATGCCGTCCTTGTCGGTGGTCCAGACCGTGCCGTCCTGGCGGAGGAAGGATGCGCCGGCGGACTCCTCGCCGCCGAAAGCGACCGATCCGTCCAGCAGCCCGGGGACGAACCACTTGAAGCCGACGGGAACCTCGTAGAGCGTGCGGCCGAGAGCCTCGACGACGCGGTCGATGATCATCGACGACACCAGGGTCTTGCCCACGGCGGCCTCGGCCGGCCAGCCGGGCCGGTGCGAGAACAGGTAGTCGATCGCGACCGCGAGATAGTGGTTCGGGTTCATCAGCCCCGCATCGGGGGTGACGATGCCGTGGCGATCCGCGTCCGCGTCGTTCCCGGTGAGGATGTCGTACTCGTCGCGACGGGCGACGAGCGCCGCCATGGCGTTGGGTGAAGACGGATCCATGCGGATCTTCTCGTCCCAGTCGAGGGTCATGAACTTCCACGTCGGGTCGACGTCGGGGTTCACGACGGTGAGGTCGAGACCGTAGTGCTCGGCGATCAGCGCCCAGTAATCCACCGAGGCGCCGCCCAGCGGGTCGGCGCCGATGCGGATGCCCGCCCTCTTGATCGCCTCGATGTCGATGATCGCGTCGAGGTCGCGCACGTACACCTCGCGGAAGTCGTACTGGGCGAGGGTGTCGCCGTCGATGTCGGCGTAGGGGGTGCGCTTCACGCCCGTCAGGCCCGCCGCGATGAGCTCGTTGGCGCGGTCGGCGATCCACGAGGTCGCGTCGGTGTCGGCGGGGCCTCCGTGGGGCGGGTTGTACTTGAAGCCGCCGTCGCGCGGCGGGTTGTGCGACGGCGTCACGACGATGCCGTCCGCACGCCCCGCGTCGTCGGCGGTGCGATCACGGTTGTAGGTGAGGATCGCGTGGCTGAGCGCCGGGGTGGGAACCCACGAGTCTCGGGCGTCGACGCGAACGTCCACGCCGTTGGCGACGAGCACCTCGATGGCCGTGCGCTCGGCCGGCAGCGACAGACCATGGGTGTCGCGGCCGAGGAAGAGCGGTCCGGTGATGCCCTGGTCCGCTCGGTAGTCGACGATCGCCTGGGTGGTGGCGAGGATGTGGTTCTCGTTGAAGCTGGTCGACAGGCTCGATCCGCGGTGTCCGCTCGTGCCGAACACGACCCGCTGCGCGGGCACCGAGGCGTCGGGCTTCAGGTCGTAGTAGGCGGCGATCAACTCGTCGATGTCGATCAGATCAGAAGGCTCAGCAGGCTGTCCGGCACGGCTCATGCCCCTAGTCTGCCGTGCTGAGCGGTTCACCGTCACTTTCACGTCGGAAGGGACGGTGTGCGGGATACTCAACTCGTTCGTGATCGGGAGGGACGACATGGCGGAAGCGGTCCGGATCGCCGTCGTCGACGATCATGAGCTCGTCGGCGTCGCGGTGCGCAGCATGGTCGATTCCTCCCCGGATCTCGTGTTCGCACGCCATGCCCTCAGCGTCGCCCAGCTCATCGTCCGCATGCGTGACGCCGATCTCGTGCTCCTGGATCTGAGCCTGCGTGACGGCACGGACCCCGCGGAGAACGTCGGGCGAATCAGGGAGTGGGGAGCCGAGGTGCTCGTGCTGACCTCCGGCGAGGATCCGTTCCTCGTACGAGCGGCCTCGCGCGCGGAGGTGCTCGGAGTCGTGCGCAAGTCCGTGCCACAGGCGGCGCTCGCCGCCGCGGTGCTCGCCGCGGGGCGGGGCGAGCACGTGCCCACGACCGAGTGGGCGTCCGCGCTCGATACGGATCCGCTCATGGATGCGGCTCCGCTGAGCGCGCGTGAGCGGGAGGTGCTCGCACTGTACGCATCGGGGATGGGGGCACGTGATGTCGCCCGCCGATTGTTTATCTCTGAGAACACCGTCAACGATCACCTGCGCCGCATCCGTGCGGTATACCACCAGCTCGGCCGCCGCGCGGCGACGAAGGTGGAGCTGTACCAACGCGGGGTCGAGGACGGCTACGTGCCCGCTCCCCGCCGTGGCTGAGTTCGGCGTCGGCGAACGGTCGGCGCGGCGGATCCTGATGGCCTCCGCGGCGCCGCTGATCGTGGTCGTGGCCGCGGTCAACGTCGCCCTTCAGTGGCAGGCGCCCACGACGGCCTTCCCCGCCTGGTACGGCGCCGCGGCGTGGTCGTCGGCGGGTGCGACGTTCGTGACCGGTGTGCTCGCGCACTGGCTCCCCGATATCCTGCTGCGCTGCGGAGCGGCGACGGCAGTGGCCGGATACGGCGTCGTCCTCGTCGGGTTCCCCGTGGCTGCGCCCGCGGGTCTTGACCGCATGCCGTGGTTGCTGACCGCCACCGGTGCCGCGGTCGCCGCCGCGCTCGTGGCGGGCGGCCCTCGTCTCGCCTGGACGGTCACCGCGGCGGGTGCGACCGGTGGGGTGGCTTACCGCATCCTCTACGGCGGGCTGGATCTGGACGGCATCGCGAACGACGCACACGCGCTGCTGACCTCCGCCATGATCTGCGTGATCGGCGGACACGTTCTCTCGATCGGCCGTGGGCTGGACGCGGCGGCGGCAGACACGGCTGCCGCCGCGTCGCGCGAGGCGACCGAGCGCGGCCGCCTCGCCGCGCGCACCCGGGCGGCCGCCCTCGTGCACGACGAAGTCCTGGCCACGCTGGCTCTCGCCGCATCCGATCTCCCCCTTCCGAGAGGCCGCCTCGCCGAACAGGCGGATGCGGCCTCCCGGATGGTCGTGCAGCTCGCCGACGAGCGATCGGGGGAGCCGCAGTCGCTCGCCGCCGCGCTCGCGGAGATCGCGCAGCAGGCGGGCGCGACATTCTCGCTGCCCGACGGCGACGTCGCGCATCTGGGCGACGTCGCATCCGAGGCGCTGATCGGCGCGACCCGGCAGGCGCTGGGCAACAGCGTGCGTCATGCGACAGCCGCGGCCCGCCATCTGGTGCTCGCCCGCGAGGGAGACCTCGTGCGCGTCGAGGTCAGCGATGACGGACCGGGGTTCGACCCCGACAGGATCGCGGACGACAGGCTTGGCATCCGCCAGAGCATCATCGGTCGCATGGCGCGGGTGGACGGCGGTCGGGCGCGGGTGATCTCGGCACCGGGGCGCGGCACGACCGTGGTGCTGGAGTGCACGGCACCTGCCGCCCGTGAGTGGGACGCATCGGGGGACGAGCGGGCACTGCGCCGGGGCATCGGTGTCGTCGTCGCGGCGTTCGTGGTGCTGCAGAGCGCTTGCGTCGCGATGGCCGCGGCGATCGAGCCGTCGACGGCGGTGTGGCAGATCCTGCTCCTCGTGCTCGTCTTCGTCGCGGGCGCGACGCTGCGTCGGTCTCCGACGCGTAAGCCCGCGCCGCGGCGCGCCGCCACGGTGGTCGCGCTCTCGTTGCTCGGCGCCCTGGTCGGGGTGAGCGTGGTGCCCTACGCGTACGGCACGCTGTGGTTCGCCGTCGCCTATGCCTTCCTCTTCGTCGCGTTGGCATTGCGGGGCAGCATCCCTCTCGCCGTCGGGGCCACCGTGATCACCATCATCGTGCTCATCGGCGCCGGTGTGCTCCGCGAGGCGCCGGCCGGCCAGATCGTGCTGGTGGCCATGCGGCCGGTGACGCTGGTGGCGGTGGCCGCGTTCCTCCTGGTGGTCGTCGACCGGATGAGAAGACGCATCACAGCGCTGCACGCCGAGGCAGTGGCATCGGCCGAGCGTCAGAGCTGGTCGCTCGCCGCACGGATCGAGCTCGCCGCACGCGTCTCCGAGCTGGCGCAGGGCGTGCTGCCCGCGCTGCGCGACATCGCGGGCGGCGCACCCCCCTCGGCCGCGGCCCGTCGCTCGTACGCCACTCTCGAGGGGGAACTGCGCGACAGCCTGCGTGCCGGATCCCTCGCACGCGAACCCCTCGTGAGCGCCGTCGCTGCTGCGCGTGAGCGAGGCGTGGACGTCGTGCTGCTCGACGACAGCTCTGGAGACGTGGGGGAGGACGATCTGGCCCCGCTCGTCACATGGATGACGGCGGCCGTGCGTACCGCGAGGTCGTCGGCCGTGGGCAGGCTGCTCCCGCCCGGCCGCCCCGGACGCGCGTCGATGACGATCGATGGCCGACTCACGATCTACGACCGCGTCGATCAGGGGCCGTCGGTCAGCAGCTTCCAGGGCGAGTAGTCGTGATCGAGCACGGCGCGCGCCGGGCTCTGGCCCTGCGACCACCATCGCGCTTCATAACCGGCACCGTCGAGCATCACCCGATCGCCCTGGTTGTACAGGGTGGTCGGTGACCAATCCGGATAGGTGCCGGCGGGCAGTTGCGGCAGGGTGAAGGGTTCATCCCCGCTCAGGACCGGGCCGATGTAGGTCCAGGCCGACCCGTTGGCGTCGAGGGTGGGGTCGTCTGGTTGCGCGCCGCCTTCGTTCCACCACTTCGCCATATAGACGGAGCCCTTCCACACCACGCTCACGCCGGCCGAGTAGAACGCCTCCGAAGACCAGACCGGGTAGGGGCTCGTCGACGGGTCGTCGGCGATGACCTCGGCCTCATCGGCGGGCGCCGAGACGCCGGACGGTGCGCCGTCATAGCCCGACGACAGGATCGTCGCGAAACTCTCCCCGCCCTGCTCGATTCCGCTGCAGGAGGGGGACACGACATCCAGGTGCGGGTAGTTGCTCCCGCAGGTGCGGTCGCGATTGAGTGACCACATCGACACGCGGGCCATGCCCTGCGCAGAAGCGAACTCCTGCAATGCCCGCGCATCGTCGAGAGTGAAGACCTCCCCTGGCACGTCGTTCCTGCCGATCATGGGGGTCGCGCCCATCAGAGCCCAGACCCCACCGACCGGCAGGGCGAGATCGCGCGCGTCCCAGGTGCGTGAGAGCTGATCGGCGACGGCTCGGAGCGCATCGATGCTCAGGGCGGACATCGAATCGGCGGCACCGTCGGCGCCGTAGTTCATCGTCATCGCGTTGACGCCCGACAGATGCACGCCCGCATCCAACAGCTCGACGATCTGCGCGAGGCCCTGTCCGGTCAGGCCGTTCGGTGCCACGGGCAGCGTCAGCCAGACATCGAGCGACCCGCCCGCGTCCTGCCGCTCCTGCTGCAGGCGTGCGACGGCCTGGGCTCGGCGCGCGGCCGCCTCCGCATCCTCGAGATCGTCGCCCTCGATGTCGAGATCCATCACGTCGATCCCGTATCGGTCCATGACGGTGCGGTAGGCATCCGTGAGATCGGTCACCGTGGCACAGGCCCCAGCCAGCTCGGTGTTGATCGCGCCGCCGAACGACACCGAGAGGGGCCGGCCTTCGCGGCGCATCCGTTCCACGCGGCGGTCCAGTTGGAACAGCGTGGATGCCGCATCCAGGCTGTACGTCTTGCCCCAGGTGGGTGTGCACTCGCCGTCGTCGGCGGCGACGACGAAGGCGAGCGCGACGCCACCGGGCGCGGTGCCGAGCGCGCTTCGCGCGAGTTCCTCGCCGGTCTCGATCGTGACGTCGTAGTAGCTGGCGAACCAGCGCTGGCTCATCGGCGTCCCCGGGATCTGAGGCGGAAGCTGCGGCAGCACGACGGCGGCCACAGCCGAGGCCGACACGATGGCGAAGGCCGCGACACTCACCAGGAGCCGCGTCAGTGAGAGGCGTCGCCCCGCGAAGCGGGAGCGGATGCGTGTCCGCGTCATCGCACGGCCCCGCTCGTCGTCAGCGGGCCGTCGTCGAGGACCGAGACCCATCGGGCGGCGTGAGCGGGCGCCGGGGATGAAGCGGGGCGTGCTTCCACCCAGATCCACTCGAGCCATCCGAACCACAGATCCGAGAGCGCGGCGCGCACCCCGACGAGGGCGCAGAGCGCCCACAGTGCGGCGGCGGCCGTGAAGGCGGCGAACGCTGTCGTGCCCCAGGCCTGGGACATTCCCGCCCGCACGGCGACCACTGCCGCGCCGATGATGAGGACGATCGGTGCGAGGACCAACAGTGCGGGGGCGACCGTGCGGGTCGCCACCTTGGGAGTGCGCACGAAACGGGCCTTGCGACCCGTGAACAGTTGCGCGAGCGAGGCCGCTGTGCCTGCCAGGTTCACGGGCAGAAGCAGGAGATTCAGGCCGTACACTCCGACGATGTCGCGGCGTCGATAACCGATCGCTCGAAGATCGGAGGCCATTTCGATGAAGTAAGGCGCCGCGATCAGCAGAAGCAAGAGGGTCACGAGCTGGCCGTCCATCGGGTACAACGTGAGCACCGCGAGCAGTCCCAGGGTGACCCAGGTGATAGAGCCGAGGTAGTTGGTTCGCAGCAGGATCTCGGCGAGTCGCGGGGGGTGACCGGCGCGTCTCCGGCGCAGCCAGAGCTCACGCAGCGCGGGCAGGATCAGCAACCCGCCGTTCGCCCATCGGCGGCGTTGGATCACGAGCGCGCCGAAGTCCGGGGGAGTGGCGCTATAACTGAGCCGCTCGGGATAGTTCAGCAGCGTCCACCCGTGCGCGGCGATGTCGATGCTGGACTCGGTGTCCTCGATCACCGTGCGATCCGAGATGAAGCGCACGATGATCGAGCCGTCCTCGTTGGTCTCGCGGCGGATGTCCTCCAGTGCCCGCCAGCGCAGCACGGCATTGGCGCCCACCCAGAATGTCGCGCCGAAGGCCGTCATGCCCTGATGGACGATGTGCTGCAGGTCGGTGGTGGCTCCTGCGAGGCGCTCGAGGCGGGTCGGAGCGCCCCGATAGGCGGAGTACGGTGTCTGCGCGACCGCGACCCGCGCGTTCTCCGGCTGTTCCAGGTTGTCGACGAGTCGCAGGCAGTACTCCGGCAAGAGCATGGAGTCGGCATCCAGTGTGAGTACGTAGTCGGTGGGCGGAATCTCGAGCACGCCGTCGTCCGCAGGCCCGTCGTATCGTTCCAGCGTCAGACCACCTGCGACCGCCGTCTCGCGGTAGCGGCCGCCGATGAGCCCGAGATAGCTGTTGAGGTTCATCGCCTTGTTGGGGGTGTGCGACAGCGAGGCATAGCGCTTGCGTTCGAACGTGGTGGCATCGACGCGGAAGATACGCACGAGTCGATCCATCACCTGCGCGGCGCGCGCGTGCGGAAGCGGCTCTGCGTCGTTCTCTGCCGCGTCCATGAGAGCGGATGCGGTCGCCTCCAGGTCGGAGGCGAGCGCGCGGAGAACCTGATCGGCGAAGAACTTCTCGACGTGGGTGCGCGTCGCGGCGGCATCCGCTTTCGCGCGCAGCCATCGAGCGGCAGCCGCGTGCTCACGCATCACGATCTCCATCGCGTCGGCGGAGGTGGTCGCCGCGGCCAGGGCGGCTGCCGCCGCCGCGGTGCGTTCGCGTATCGGTGCGAGCTCGGCCATGAGCTCTTCGGTCAGAGCGCGGCTGCGGCGCAGCATCTCGCGGTCTGCGGAGCGGGTGGGTGCGGGATCGTCATCGAGCAGGAGCACGACGCGCAGGCGCGGGAACTCCTGCAGAGCGACCGACCACAGCGACATGCGCACGAGGTCCGGGTCCTCCGATCTCGAAGGCAGGAGTGCGGTGAGCGTCACCTCCTCGCCGGCGAATCGGGCGTCGAGGTCGACGCGTCGTGCGCGGCGGTGCGCGGCGAAGCGCGGCAACGCGCCGGCCCGAGCCAACAGATACAAACCGGCCGAGAGTGTCAGCAGGGTCACGGACACGAGGAAGATGAGCGTCGCGAGCAGCTGTCCCGCATCCGTCACCGCGCCGCCGCGCGAGAGGGTGACCACCACGGTGAGCAGGTAGAGCGCCCACACCACCGCGGTGATCGTCACCGCGAGCCGCGCGCGAGCGATGCGTGCGGGGGAGGGGATGGCGTGCAGCGCCGGCTGGGGGGTGGTGTCGCGGTCGGTGCCGCGCTGACGGCGGGGGACCGCAGCGACGGCGTCGTCGGTGCTCATGGCGGGTCGTTCCCTTCGGGGCACGGTGCGTTCACGGGTCGGGATCCCGTGAGCGGGATGCGGGCGCCGATCGTGGCGCCCGTGTCCCGGCGGACCATTGTGTCGAGCCTGTCGCGCGTGCCGGGGCGCAGGAACCACCGATTCTGGTGGATTTGCCATCGGCACGGTGACGGCATCGAGTCGGGCGCGGTCTAGGCTGAGTGCCCGTGAGCACCGCACCCGTCGTCCGTCGTACCTACAGCTATCTGGGTCCGGCAGGCACCTTTACGGAAGCGGCCCTCGCGCAGGTGCCCGAAGCGCGCGGTCAGATCTGGCGTTCGGTGCGCAATGTGGGCGAGGCGCTCGCGGACGTCGTCGAGGGGCGATCGGATGCGGCGATGATCGCGATCGAGAACTCGGTCGACGGCGGCGTCTCCACGGCGCAGGACGCGCTGGCCACGATGCCGGGACTGCGCATCATCGGCGAGTACCTCGTACCGGTCAGCTTCGTGCTCGTCGGCCGTCCCGGGCAGCGTCTCGAAGACGTCTCGCTCGTGGCCGCGCACCCCGTCGCCTACGCGCAGTGCCTGCAGTGGCTGAGTCGTGAGCTTCCCGCTCACGCGCACCTGCCCGCATCCAGCAACGTCGCGGCCGCCCTCGGCCTGCTCGACGGGACCAGCGACGCGGATGCGGCCATCGCCCCTCCCGGGATCCTGGAGCACCACGAGCTCGATCTGCTCGCCGAAGGCGTCGGTGACAAGAAGGACGCCGTCACCCGCTTCGTGCTCGTGGCCCGCACCGTGGCGCCGCCGGCGCCCACCGGAGCCGACAAGACCTCGCTGATCGTGGAGTTGCCGGAGGAGTACCCCGGCGCGCTCATGGAGATGCTGGAGCAGTTCGCGACCCGCGGGATCAACCTGTCGCTGCTGGCGTCGCGTCCGATCGGCGACGCCCTCGGTCGCTACCGTTTCGTGATCGACGCCGACGGCCACGTGCTCGACGAACGGGTCGCCGACGCCCTCATGGGACTGCGGCGTTTCAGCCCGAAGGTGATCTTCCTCGGCTCGTACCCGCGGGCCGACCGCGCGATCAACCGGTATCCGCAGCGCTACTCGGACGACGTGTTCGTCGAGGCCCGCGACTGGCTGCGCGCTCTCGTCAGCGGCGAGCCCGAGGCCTGACCCGCCCGCCTCAGGCGGCGAGCAGCGGCGTCAGCAGTTCCAGCGTCTGAACGCGCCCGCCCGCGGCGTCCAGGGGCTCGGCGTCGTAGGCGCCGGCGACGGGGGAGACCATGATCTCGTCCACGCCGTAGCGCTTCGAGAACGCGCGGAGGGCATCCGCGGCCTGCTCCGGCGCGCCGACGAACCATGTGCGTCGGGCGTTGTCGATGATGTGCGCGCCGAGGTTGTCTTGCGCCTCTGCATCCCGCGCCTGCTCGACGGTCTCCATCGGTACGAGCGGGCGTCCGGACCGGATACGGGACATCATGCGCACCTGCGGCAGCGCACGCTCCCACGCCTCGGCCTCCGTCGGCGCGACGACCGCGTTGGCCGTCACGAAGGTGCGCGGGCTCGGGTGGGCTTCGGAAGGCTGGTACTGGTCGCGGTAGAGCGTCAGGGCGCGCTCGAGCCCGTCGCCGGCGAAGTGGTTCGCGAAGACGTAGGGCAGGCCGGATGCGGCGGCCAGCTGCGCGGAGTAGTCGCTCGATCCGAGCAGCCACACTTCGGGGAGGGTCGTCGCGGCCGGCGTCGCGTGCACGCTGTAGGTGTCGCCGGAGGTGAAGCGCACCGTGGCGCCCGCGTCGCTCGTGAGCGAGAGGATGTCGGAGATGTGCTGCGGGAACTGCTCCACATCGCTCGTGGTGCCGCTGCGGCGCAGCAGCTGCGTGATGACCGGGTCGCTGCCGGGGGCTCGGCCGATGCCGAGGTCGATGCGACCGGGCGCCAGCGCCTCGAGCGCGGCGAACTGCTCGGCCACGATGAGCGGCGAGTGGTTGGGAAGCATCACGCCGCCCGAGCCGACCCGCATCCGCTTCGTCCGTGCCGCAGCGGCCGCGATGAGCACGGGCGGGCTGGTCGATGCCACCGCGGGCATGTTGTGGTGCTCGGCGAACCAGTAGCGACCGACACCCAGCTCATCGGCACGCTCGGCGAGGTCGAGCGACGCGGCGACAGCCTGGGCGCTGGTCTGGCCGGTGCGCACGGGAACGAGGTCGAGGACGGAAACGGTGATGCTCATCGCAGAGGGCAACCCCGATGCGGGTCCCCGCATTCCGCGGCGCGCCGGAGATGGCCCGTGTCAGGGCTTCCAGGTGACGGGCTGCCCCGCGTAGGGGTGCTCCTCGTCGGGGAAGGTGTCATTGCGGCTGGTGCCGTTGAACTCCACTCCGCCCAGGTCGGGTCCCGTCGTCAGGGCCACCCAGCATTCCAGGGCGGTGCCGTCCTTCGGCTCCGGAAGAGAGAGCCCGCACGCGTCCGCGTCGCCCATCCCGACGTTTCCGATGTCGTTGGCGAGCCACCCGGCGAACGAGCCGTCCGCCTCGATCGGGATGAGCGGCACGCTGCGCGTCGTGCTGTCGTACTCGCTCACCGGTGTCCACGTGTACTGCACCACGATCGCGAACGGATGCCGGCTGCTCAGCTCCGCCTTGTCCATGTAGCCGTCGATGCTCTCGGGATCCAGAGGATCCATCGAGAGCACCGTCGCGCCCACGAGCTCCGTGTCGTCGCTGGCGCCGGGTACCTTCACCCAGGCGGTGTCGCCGACCGACAGTGTCGTGCCGGGTGCGGTCGCTTCCGCCGGGGCGTCGCCGACCTCGACGGGGGAGACGTCGGGGGCGGCAGCCGCGCACCCGGCGAGTGCGAGTGCGGCGGCGGCGGCGAGCGGCAGCAGGAGTCGGCGGGTGGTTCGGAGCATGTCGGTGTCCTTTCAGGAGCGCTCAACGCGCGGCGGCTTTGACGTTCTCGTACGCGTCCAGCGCGCGCTTGCGCGATGCCCCCAAGTCGACGAGAGGGTCCAGGGATGCGGAATCCGGGGCCCACTGCGAGACGTACAGTCCATCCTTGTCGAACTTCTCTGCTTGGGTCCGGGGGTTGAAAATCCGGAAGTACGGTGCTGCGTCGGCGCCTGAACCCGCCACCCATTGCCAGTTGAAGGGGTTGGAGGCCGCATCCGCGTCGACGAGGGTGTCCCAGAACCACTGCTCGCCGTGGCGCCAGTCGATCATGAGGTTCTTGATCAGATACGAGGCGGTGACCATGCGCACGCGGTTGTGCATGATTCCGGTGTGCCAGAGTTCGCGCATGCCCGCGTCCACGAGGGGAACGCCCGTGCGTCCCCGTTGCCACGCCTCGAGCTGCGAGGGCTGCAGCCGGGGCCACGGGAAGGCGTCGAAGGCCGAACGCAGGTTCTTCCGGGCGAGATCGGGGAAGTGGAACAGGGTGTGCCACGCGAACTCGCGCCAGCCGAGCTCGGAGAGGAAGCGTCCCGCATCCGCGCCGGTCGCGAGGGTGTCATGCCAGACGGTGAACGGACTCAGCTCGCCCCAGCGCAGGCGCGGCGACAGCTGGGAGGTGACGCCGGCTGCGGGCTCGTCGCGCGCCGTGCCGTACCCCGGAAGATCGTCCTGCAGGAAGCGGCTGAGGCGCGCCCGGGCGGCAGGCTCTCCCGGCTCCCACATCTCGCGCAGGCCCCCGGACCAGTCGGGGCGCGTCGGCAGCAGTTCCCAGTCCTCGAGGGCATCGGATGCGGGGGGCCTGTCGACCCCCGCGATCTCGCGCGGCTCGGGCAGCGGCGCTCGTGGCGCGGGCAGATGCAGGCACGCACGCCAGAACGGGGTGAACACGGAGAAGTGGGTGTCGGAGCCGGTGCGCACCGTCCACGGCTCGAACAGGAGCGAGGCCTGGAACGAACGCACCTCGAGCCCACCGTCGCGCAGGCTCCGTTTGAGGCCGGCGTCGATCTCGCGTTCCGGGGCGCCGTAGCGGCGGTTCCAGAAGACGGCACCGGCGCCCGCATCCGAGACCAGCTCGGGCAGGACGGAGGCGGCGGCGCCCCGGCGGAGCACCAGAGTGCCGCCGCGTTCGCGCAGGCGCTCGCCGAGGGAGGCGAGCGTGTGGTGCAACCACCAGCGGGCCGCGCCGCCGAGCGCGCGGAGGCCGGGCGACTCCTCGTCCAGCAGGTACACGCCCACGACCGGCTCGTCGCGCTCGATCGCCGCCCGCAGGGCCGGGTTGTCGGCCAGGCGCAGATCGTCGCGGAACCAGACGAGGGTGGGGCTGCTCACCCGACCATCCTTGCGAACGCGATCGAATCGGCGTCGAAGGGTTGACAGTCAGAGCCGGCTGAGGTCGTGCCCGGCCGGCACGGTCACACGCAGCGCGGCCGCGTCGATGCGGCTCACGATCCGCACCGCCTCGCCGAACTCGTCGCCGTCGAGCTGCACCGGATGCGGCTCGGCCGCGGCGACTTCCATCGTGCGCCCGCGCATGTAGCGCACGGCGTTGTCGCTGGTGCGCAGTTGCAGCACACGGCGGCCGGCGCGGAATCGGCGCAGCACGCTGTTGTCCCAGGCGACGCGCCGCCAGACGAACAGCCACCCCCACCAGGCTTTCGGCTGGAACAGGACGACGTCCATCGTGCCGTCGGTCACCGAGGCCTCCGGGATGAGGGAGAGTCCCGCCGGCAGTGACCCGCAGTTGGCGTAGAGGACGCTCTGCACGCGGGCCGAGTGCAGACGCTGATCGCCCACCTGGTAGACGATGCGGAACGGCGCCGCCCCTACCAAGGAACGTGCCGCCCCGTCGACGTAGGCGACCCAGCCGACGCTCTTCTTCAGCGACGGGCGGGTGTTGGCGATCATCGCCGCATCCAATCCGATACCACCCATCACCACGTACGCGTGGGTCTGTGTCGTTCCGTCGACGCGGTGCAGCTCGGCGAAGCCGACGTCGATCAGCGCCGTCTCGCCGGTGAAGGCCGTCGTGATCACGCGGTCGGGATCGTCCAGCGGAAGCCGCAGGTTGCGCGCGAGGAGGTTCCCGGTGCCGCTGGGCACGATCGTCAGGGGCACACCCGTGTGCGCGAGGGCCTCGGCGACCGCGCGCACCGTGCCGTCGCCGCCGGCGACGAGCACCGCATCCGCTCCCTGCGCGAGGGCTGTGCGCGTCTGACCCTGACCGAGGTCGTCGGGGGTCGTCTCGAAGAAGAGCGGCGCCCCCCATCCGGAGGCCACCGCGGCATGCAGGACCTGCGCCCGCAGGCGACGGACGTCGACCTTCACGGGGTTGTAGACCAGAGCCGCGCGCCGAACGGCGGCAGCATCCGAGGTCATGCTCACAGAGTAGGGCCGCGTGCGGGCCGGCACTGCCGGAGACTGTCTCCTCCGCATGTCCCACTTGCCGCAGGTTTCGGGCGGTCTCCGCATCCGTGTCCCACTTGCCGCAGTTTCTGGGGTCGATTTCTGCCGGAAGTGGGACATGCATTGCGGGAAGTGGGACACCGCGGGCGGAATCCGGGGCGCACACACCACGTCTAGACTTCACGGGTGATCGATCTGGCCCTCCTTCGCGATAACCCCGACCTCGTCAAGCGCTCTCAGCAAGCCCGCGGCGAATCCGCCGAGACGGTGGATGCGGCGCTCGCCGCAGATCGTGATCGACGCTCGGCCATCACGACGTTCGAAGAGCTGCGCGCCGCGCAGAACGCGCACGGCAAGCGGGTGGCCGCCGCTCCCAAGGAGGAGAAGGCCGCGCTCGTCGCCGAGGCGAAGGATCTGAGCGCCCGGGTCAAGGCCGCGCAGGCCGCCGTGACCCAGGCGGAAGAGGCCGCCGCCGATGCTCTGGCGAAGATCGAGAACATCGTCATCGAGGGTGTGCCCGTCGGCGGCGAGGACGACTTCGTGACGCTGCGCACGCACGGCGAGATCCCATCGTTCGATTTCGCCCCGCGCGACCACCTCGAGATCGGCGAGCTGCTCGGCGCGATCGACATGGAGCGGGGAACCAAGGTCTCCGGCAGTCGCTTCTACTTCCTCACCGGTGTCGGTGCGCGTCTCGAGATCGCGCTGATGAACCTCGCGCTCGATCGTGCCCTGCAGGCCGGGTTCACGCCCATCATCCCGCCGACGCTCGTGCGCCCCGAGGTCATGCGCGGCACCGGATTCCTCGGCAAGCACGCCGCAGAGGTGTACCACCTCGACGACGAGGACCTCTATCTCGTGGGAACGAGCGAAGTGCCTCTGGCCGGCTACCACATGGACGAGATCCTCGACCTCGGCCGCGGCCCGAAGCGCTACGCGGGTTGGTCCACCTGCTACCGCAGCGAGGCGGGCTCGTACGGCAAGGACACCCGCGGCATCATCCGCGTGCACCAGTTCAACAAGCTCGAGATGTTCGTCTACGTCGACCCGGCGGAGGCCGAGGCCGAGCACCTTCGTCTCGTCGGGATGCAGGAGCGGATGCTGCAGGATCTCGGCCTGTCCTACCGCGTCATCGATGTGGCCGCGGGGGATCTCGGCTCGTCCGCGGCGCGCAAGTACGACATCGAGGCGTGGGTCCCCACCCAGGGTGCGTACCGCGAGCTCACGAGCACGAGCAACTGCACGACCTACCAGGCCCGGCGCCTGTCGATCCGGTACCGCGCGGACGAGGGCAAGACCCAGCCGGTCGCGACGCTGAACGGCACGCTCGCGACCACGCGCTGGATCGTGGCTCTTCTCGAGACGCATCAGCGTGCCGACGGCTCGGTCACCGTGCCGGAGGTGCTGCGTCCGTTCCTCGGCGGCCTCGAGGTTCTGGAGCCGATCGCGTGAGCGAGGCGCGGCTGCCGGAGACCGGAGGGATCGAGATCGAGACGCCGGCGGAGGCCGCCGCTCTCGTCGAGCAGATCGCGTCCGCCCACGCGGGCGGCATGCTCATCGTGCTCGACATCGATGGCACGGTGTTGCTGGAGGATGAGTCGCCGAGCCCCGGCATCATCGAGGCCGTGGCGGATGCGCGACGCTCCGGGCACGAGGTGATGCTCGCGACGGGGCGCAGCTGGGAGGCGACGCGCGGCATCCAGGAGCTGCTGCAGATCGCGCCGGACTACGCCGTGTGCTCGAACGGCGCCGTGATCATGGCGCGCGTGGGTGAGGCGGATCCCGCATCCCTCGTCTACGAACGCAGGCACGTCGAGACGTTCGATGCAGCGGAGGTGCTGACGCTGTTGCGCGAGCACCTGCCCGACGCGCATTACCTTGTCGAGTTGCCCGACGGGCGTCGCGAGTACACCGACTACATGGACGACTGGAACCTCGACCGCGCGTCGAAGGTGACGTTCGAGGAACTCGCGCGCCAGCCGGTGACGCGCGTCGTCGTGGTCTCTCCGGAGCACGACGAGGCCGACTTCGTCGAACTCGTCGATCGGGTGGGTCTCAATCAGGTGTCGTATGCCGTCGGCTGGACGGCGTGGCTCGACATCGCCCCGAAGGGCGTTGACAAGGGCACCGCGCTCGCGCTCGTGCGCGACTGGCTCGATGTGGCGCCCGAGAATGTGCTCGTCATGGGCGACGGCCGCAACGACGTCGGCATGTTCGCGTGGGCGAGGCAGCACGGCGGCCGTGCGGTCGCGATGGGGCAGGGGCCGCAGGAGGTGCAGGATGCGGCGGGCGAGGTCACCGCATCCGTGCTCGACGGCGGCGTCGCCGAGGTGCTGCGCCGCCTCTGAGCCGTCACCGCGTCGACTAGACTCGGCCCGTTCGGCGCGTGCGTTGTGCGCGTCGGGAGGGTTGTCCGAGCGGCCGAAGGACCCGGTCTTGAAAACCGGTGGGCAGCAATGTCCCGTGGGTTCGAATCCCACACCCTCCGCAACGAAGGAGCGCGGGCCCCGTAGAGGTCCGCGCTCCTTCGTTATGACGAGTTGAGCGGGTTCGAACGGAGTGGGGCCCACGCCGCCCGAGGCTCCGCGCGACGAGCAGCGGCGCGTGGAGGGGCGGTGGGGAGAATCCCACACCCTCCGTCCTGCAAGAGAGAGCGGCCCCCGTGGGGGTCGCTCTCTCTTGCATTTCCGGTTGAGCAGGTTTCCAATCCCATTTCGGGCGCGGGGCGCGATCCGGACTTTCGGGGCATGGTTATTGCGCTGAAAAGCTCCGCGACGTGGTGCGCGTCACGGCAATTCTCATAAGGCGTCGGTGCTCGTGAGGATGGGGCACTCCGCAACCGCGCGGCTGAGCCGTAACGACCGGAACGTTCACCTGCCGTCGAGAGCCTCGCTGACGTAAGCGTGGACGTCCGGGTTCCAGGTAAGTGCGCGTTCCCAAGGCAATTCGAAGGCGTCGGCGAAGAAGATGCTGTGGACATCGTCATCAAAGCTCTGGCGGGCGATGGTCGGTGCGACCTCGTGTGGAACGTGCTCCGCTCGTGCGCTCTCCAGTGAAACCAGCCCATCGTGCGGCCAGAGCTGCCGTGGGTCGGCAGCGTCGTGAAAGTGTGCACCGCCGATCGCCGTCACGCGCACCTGGTCGAGCACACCCGGCTGTGCCTGGTTCCAGTTGCGCAGGAACCGCCGTGAGACCTGTTCCGCGGCGCCCTGCGAGTTCGCGGCCGCGTAGGCGTGGGAGCGTTGAAGGATCTGCGTCGTCGGCTCGTCGCCGTGGGCGTCGCCCAGAGTGATCTCACCGTCGATGACGTCCCCGAGAAGCGAACCGTCCCACGGCGTGCCGAGCGTGACGAGCCTCGACACGATCGGGCCGTTGCCCTGCAGTTCGCGCAGCGCCGCGCGCGAGAACAAACCACCCATGGAGTGCGCCACCAGGTCGAGGGATGTCACGCCGTGAGCCTCAGCAAGCCACCGTACAAAGGCGGCGAGCGCAACTCCCGCCGCATCGATCGTGCCGACCGCGTTGATCGTCAATTGCGCGGGCAGCACGATCGGCACGTCGGAGAACCCCTGCCAGCCCGAATCCTCGCGAGCCTCGCCCACGCCTATCCGGGCGGGGGCGGTGAAGACCCTGGCACCCGCATCGAGAAGATGCCGGCGCAGCGCGGTCAGCGTGTTGCCTGCCGGCAGCCCTTCTGCGGCGTGATGGTCGACGTCGGTGTAGGGCGTCACTGCTGCACCACCGGATACGAGGACGACAGTGTCAGCCATGACGCACGCTCCTTGCCTGAGGTACTTCGTGATCGTCGCCGTGCCGGTGGTTGACGCGGCGGGCGGACACCACGCCGTCCTTGTTCACGGACCGCGCGACGGTGATGCCCACGATGCGAGCGGTCGGGTTGTCGATCGCAATCGAGTCGGCGGTTGTCTCGCCCTCCCGCGCACGGAACGTGACAGAGCGGTTCATGACCTCAGCGTACTGACGCGACGGTGTGGTGATGAAGCCCGAGTCGGTCACCGTGGGAACTCCCCTCCGCGACGTCACGGCCGCGACCCGATACCGCACCGGCAATCGCCGCATATCCACGTGGGGATTGAATCATTCCCCTATCGCAGCTCGAAAGATGACGGTGAGAGTCCGGGAAGCGGCGGGAAAGCATGCCATGAGAATTCCGGCGCGAACGTCGCGGAAAGGCAAAAGGTTGATGTGCCATACTCCCTGGCTATGGCCAAACAGCATTTCACCCGACTCATTGACGACCTCGATGGCGAAGTTCTCGAAGAGGGAAAGACGCTTCACTTCTCTCTCGAGGGGCGCTCGTACGAAATCGACCTCTCCGAGAAGAACGCCGAAAAGCTCCGCGAAGCTCTCGCGCCGTTCATCAAGGCGGGCCGCGCCATCGGCAGCGCATCGCGCACCACCGCCCGCGGCCGAACCGCGAAGAAGGACACGCGTGACCTCGGCGCTGTGCGCGAATGGGCCGCAGCGAACGGTCACGAAGTGAGCGCGCGCGGACGTGTTCCCGCCGCTGTTCTCGAGGCATACGACGCCGCGCACTGACCCGCGCGAGAGAAGCACCCGGCCTCGGCCCTTGCGGGTCGATGGCCGGGTGCATCTTCCACACGCAGCATCCGGATGCGGGTGGGAGCGCCTACCCCGCTTCCATGTCCGCGTACATCATCGATCCAGGAACGCCTCGCGCTGCGTCGACGTTGGTGGAGCAGTCGCCGCATGCCTCGACTGGCAGTCCGTGATCGATGCGGAGGAGATCGCCCGAGGGGCACGGCTGAAGCGCAGCCGCGTCGACGGCGTGTTCGCCGTCTCGGTCGATTCGGCTTCGACCGTCATCGACGGCGCATGGTGTCATCGCGAACTGCCGCTCGACCCCTCTCGTGTCGCCACCGAACACGCGCGTCTCGCGCGGGTGCGATAGCTCACGCCATCCGGGTAGTCCGCGCTCACCGATGGGCGGAGCGGTTGGCCGCCGATTTCACCGTCGGGCGGTTCTTCGCGAAAGTCGCCCGCAAGAAGAAGACGCGGTACTTCGTGACGAACCAGCGTGCGATCGTCCTCGACCCCGCGGGCATCCACCAGGCGGAGATCACTTCTCCGGGACGGGCGACGCGGATTCATCCTGACTCCACGCACATGGACGTCGTGTTCGGGCACGAGATCGGGCCCGTGGCGGCCTTTCGTAGCTCGGCATCTGGGCGTCGGTACGCGAACACGGGTCTCGACGGCCTCGCGGCGGCCGGCCCCGGGTTGCCCATCGCTTTCTACGATGTCGCCGATGTGGAAGGGCTCGAGGCTGCGCTGCACACCTTCGCGGGCACATGATCGGATGAGTGCCAGACGGCTCACATCTGCGGCGACGATCCGCGGGGGCGTGCTCGCTCGCGCGATTCTGCCCGCCTCCTGCAGCACACTCCGGCGCGGGGATGCGTTGTCGCCGGCCGTCGGATCGATCTCGGCGATGAGCGTGGCGTCCGAGTCATGGCCGGTGGGCGTCGCGCCGGCGAGCGCCATCTCGCGGGCGATGCGCGCCAGGTTGAAGATCCCTCACTAACCGATGATCTGGCCACCCATGGGGAGCCAGGCTTCCAGAGTGGCGTGGGAGAGGTCGATGTGGATGGCCGGTTCCTGCGTCATGGTGTCATCTCCACTCGTCTCTGTGTGAACAGCCAGGCGCCTTCGCGATTGACGAGGTGATGCTGCACCCGCGCGACGCCCGAGATCGTCCCCGTCGTCGGGTCGACCAGAAGCAGATGCGAGGTCGCGACCGCAGTACCCGGCGCGTCGCCCGCATCCGCGAAGGCGCCGGAGGTGAGGTGCACGGTGGAGGCGGGTTCGCGGGACCAGACCAGCGCGAGCTGCGCGCGGAGCGCGTCGGGGCCCGCCGCCTCGCCCTGATCTCCTGAAAGTGCCGCATCCGTCGTGAACAGGGCGAGGTAGGCCTCGGTGTCGCGCCTGCTGGCACAGTCGTCCGCCCGCGCGATCGCCTCGAGGATCAGGACGCGGTCGCGCGGCGATAGTGCCGTCATGCCCCGGCGAGCCAGGTCGCGACTCTGTCCCGGGTGTCTTCGGTGAAGACCGACTTCGGGATGACGGCATGCACGGCCCGAGGGGGGATCGAGCTGTACGCGGAGCCGGTCTGGTTCGAGAACTGGGTGATGCGGAAGCTCACGAGCATGCTGCACAGGGCGTATGCGTCTCGCTCCGTCAGCCCAGCCGCCGTGTGGAGCCAGCGGATACAGGAGCGCAGACAGGTCACAAGCGCGTCGTCGAGGTTGTCCGCGAAGCCGATCAGGGTCCACGCATCCGCTGTCTCCAGCAACGGGCCCTCCAGCGGCACACGCTTTCGGAGGCCGAGCTGCAGGGTGATGAGCTCTGCCGCCGTTTCGATGGCCGTCTGATCCACGACGCCGTCTCCCTGCGCGGCGTGGACGTCGCCGGTCCAGAGCCGCGCACCCTGCTTCGCCACAGGCAGGTAGAGCGAGGCGCCCACGGTGAAGTCTCGGAGCACGAGATTGCCGCCGTACGAGCCGGAGAGGATGGCGCTGGTGTGCGCTTCGCCGACGGGTTCGACTGCTACGACGCCCAGGAACGGACGCAGGGGGACGGTGACCCCGTCGACGAAGTCGGCGCGTGTCCGGTCCTCGGAGAAGCGGAAGTAGTGGACGTACGGTTCGGCGAAGTCGCTGGGAAGGGCGCCGACGCCCAGGGGAAACGAGTTCCAGCCCCAGTCGATCGTGCGCAACTGCTCGAGGGTGCAGCACACGACGTCGCCGGGTTCGGCATCCGCCACCTCGACAGGCCCGATCATCGAGTACGGCCCGTCCGGATACTTGTGACGCAGTGGCTCCCGGTCCGCGAAGGTCATTCCGTATACGGCTTCGTTGCCCCAATGCGTCCACGTGTTCGGATAGCTCACCGTGTCGCCGGAGAGCACCGTGGCCACAGCCGGAGCGGCCGGATCGAGGTAACCGGAGCGCACGGTGGATGCGGAGGAAGTGACCACATGATCCATGGCGGGGCTCCGTTTTCTGTCGATGCCTCACGACGCTAGGCGCCTCCCGTGGCGCCGGCGGCGGACGGACGTCGCAACACGGTTCGACACCGGACCGAACTCCTGCAATTCGCCGACGGTAGGGACTTACGCACACCAGGGGGTGCGGATCTGCAGGAGTTCGGGCAGGTGCAGGTGCAGGTGCAGGTGCAGGTTCCGGATCCATACGGCGAGCCCGGCCCGCGCGGCGGCAAGGGCTGCACGACGAGGCCCCGGCGGGGAATGCCCGCCGGGGCCTCGTCATGTGCTCAGGCCGCGCGGCGGCGACGTCGCACGAGGTAGGCTCCCGCGCCCAGCAGCGCGAGCGCGGCTGCCCCGATCGCCCACAGCGGCGAGGTGTCGACGCCGGTCTGCGGCAGGGATCCCCGCCCCGCCGCAGCGGGCGCAGCGGTCGACGGATCGGATGCGGCAGCCGCTCGCACGGTGGGTGTGAACGTCGCCGTCACCTCGGTGCCGCGGGTGTCCGCCACGCGGTACGTGACCGGGGTCGCGGTGCCGATGAAGCCTGCCTCGGGGGTGAAGACGATGCGCTCACCGTCGAGGTCGTACCGGCCTTGGCCCGCGATCGTCACCGAGCTCACGGGCGTCGCGGCGGCCCGGACCGAGGCGTCACCGGCACCATCCAGCAGCGTCAGCGTCGCGGCATCCAACGGGATGTCGGCGTCTCCGGCGCGGTCGTTGGCGAGCGGCTCGACGGAGATCGGCTCGCCCGGCGCACCGGATACGGTGTCGTCGACCGCGACCGGGGTCACCGCGACGAAGCCGTCACCGAGGTCAGCGACGAAGGAGGCCACCCACGCGAGCGCGGAGTTCCAGTTGACCGTGATCTCGTTCACCGACCACGCGCCGATGTCGTCGACGTAGCAGGCCTGCGGTGCGCAACCCGCGAGCCAGGCGCTCGCGACCGGATCCTGGATCGACGAGTTCGGCCCGCCCGCCACCGTGCCGACAGGCGGATGCGGCAGCTGCGGGTCGAGTGCGTTCGCGTACCACCGGCTGTGCTGGTTGCGCGAGTCGTTCGTGCCGTATCCCGTGACGTACGACTGTCCCAGCACGTTGCGGCCGAATAGGTAGTCGTACGCCTCGATGACCGCGTCCGCGTAGCGCGGGCGCTGCGTCAGGTCGAACGCCGTCGCCAGCACCACCTGGTTGTTCAGTACTGCCGAGTTCGAGCCCCAGTCGTAGAGGCCCTCCTTCGGCGCGTAGGGCTGCCCGAAGGGCTGCGCCTTCTGGTCGGCGATGAGCTTCTCCGCCGCATCCACGACCGACTGACGGATGCGGTCGATGTCGGGAAGGTCCGTGCCGAACCGTGCGAGCTGCATGCGCCCGAGAGCCGCGACGTCGCCCCAGTAGAAGCCGCCCGCCGTGAAGATGTCGGCGGTGTGCAGCGGGTTGTTCTCGACCTCGTCGCGGTAGCGGTCGCTGCCGGTCGTGAGGTAGAGCTCTGCCGCCGCCCAGTAGAACTCGTCGGTGACGGTGTCGTCGGCGTATGTGCCGCCGCCCACCCCGTCCTCCTCGGGTGCGAGCAGGTCGGGGTGTGCGAGAGCCGCGTCGTAGGCGGTTTCGGCCGCTTCGCGCAGGCGCGAAGCGAAGGCCGCGTCGTACGGCTCGAACAGGCGCGACGCCTGCGCGGCCGTCGCGGCGAGGTTCAGCGTGGCTGCCGTCGACGGCCGGTGCAGCAGTCGCTCCTGCGGGTCGTCGTGCGGCATCAGCGGCAGGCCCGTCCATGCGCGATCGGTGACCTTGTGCCAGGCCATCCCCGCCAGCGGGTCGCCCGCGGGAACCTGCATCTTGAGCAGGAACTCCAGCTCCCAGCGCGCCTCGTCGAGGATGTCGGGCGTCCCGTTGCCCCGCTCCGGGACGGCCAGGGTCGAGTCGCCGAGAGCGGCCTCGGTGCCGGCGGGAAGCGAGCGCTCGTACGCCGAGAGCAGCTGGGCGACGGCGATGCCACCGTTGACCACGTACTTGCCGTGATCTCCCGCGTCGTACCATCCGCCCGTGACGTCGTGACGGTCGGCGCACGACCAACCGTCGGACCACGTCTGCGGCTCGAGGCAGCCCACGTTGCTGTCGCCCTGGTTCGCGCCCTCGTTCACGTGCCCGGCGGGACGCGCGTACTCGGCGCCCGCGATGTCGCCGTCGATCGCGATGCCGGACCGGTTCGTGTAGAAGAAGCGCAGCGAGTCGGTGCGCAGCGACTGGAACACGTCGGCGGCGATGCGGAACGGATGGCTCACCTCGGCGCCGACACGCAGCCGCATCCCGTCGCCGGTCGCGGTGACGTCGGAGAAGTCGATCGTGTGCACGTCGACACCGGCGCTCGCGTCGAACCCGGTCGGTGTCGTGGTACCCGTCGCGACGGCGGTGCCGTTCGCGTCCTCGAGCGTCCAGGCGAGCGGCTCGGCCGCAGCCGTCACGACCGTCGCGCGCTTCGGCCCGCGCGGGAGGTAGCCGACCTGATTGACCTTCACTGCCGGGCCGGTATCGGCCTGGTACGTGTACTTCGTGCCCGTGAGCGTCACGTCGTCGAAGCAGATGACGGTTCCTTCCGGCACGCCTCCGACGCGGAACTGCACCTGCGAGAGGTGGAACGTGTCGGCGGGCGTGGTCTCGAACGTGTACGAGTAGGTCTTCGCCGTGGTGCCCACGGCGAAGGTGCGCTCGACGAAGTCCTCCGTCGACGCGCCCGAGTAGGTTCCGACCTTGGTCGAGGCCGTCACCGGAGCCGAGGCGGATGCGGTGACGTCGAGCCGGAAGGCCGTCGCGCCGGGGAGGGGGATGTCGTTGTGTCCGACGAGCACGTCCCAGAGGTTGGCGGTCGCGCCGGTCACGGTGGCGCAGAGGTTGCTGTCGGGGTTCGACAGCACCACCGGGCCGGCCGTCCACCACGGGCTCGTGCCACTGTCGAACGTCGGGTTCGGCAGCAGCTGGTCCGTGCCGACGACCGGGTCCACGGGGTCCGGATCGACGGGCGGCACGGAGTCCTCCTCGATGAGAGAGACGTTGTCGAGACAGAAGGTGGTGGGGGTGCTGTTCGCGCCGAGGCGGAACTGCAGATCGGAGACCGTGCCCTGGCCGAAGTCGCGGGCGGTGAAGGTGTAGCTGAGGGGTTGCCACGCATCCGTGAGCGAGGCGGTCTGGCTCGTGTAGGTGCTGAACGACGCATCGGCGACCTTCGGAGCCACCTGGGTCACGAGCGTAGCGGGGTCGCTCGCGCGCACGTCGGCTGTGAGGATGTAGTCGACGCCCGCCGTCAGCGGCAGGTCGCTCTGCCCCACCAGGACGTCCCACGGGTTGGCGGTGGCGGGCACGTCGGCGCAGAAGACGCCGCCGTCGGTGCGAAACGCGCTCACTCCGGCGGACCACCACGGTTCATGCCCGGAGGTGAACGCGCCGTTCTGCACGTAGTCGATGGGTGCCGCGCTCGCGGCGGTGGGCAGGGACACGGCGCCGGCCGTCGCCAGCGCTCCGATCATCAAGACGGCAAGGTTGCGTCTCACGTGTCGCGTCGTCGCGCGCATTCAAGCTCCTTCGCTCTGGGAGCGCTCTCAGAGAGCGCTCCCACGGAACCTAGCAGAACGCATGCGGGCGTATCGAAAGATTTCGACCGTTTGTGGATCGCTACGCGACCGCCCGCCGGATCGCCCGCACGAGAGGTTCGGTCGAGGCGAGCGAGGCCAGCACGAGAGCGACGCCCACCGCGAAGGTTCCGCCGATGATCAGCAGCGACGTCGGAGCCAGCACGAGGGTGATGCCGATGACCGGCAGGCTCAGCGCGATGCCCGCGAGCGCGCCGCCGAGCGCGGCCCAGCGCAGCGGAAGCAGCACGGTGATGCGACGGGCGCGGGCGAGGTCGGCGGCGGGCACGCCGAGGCGGTCGAGACCGACGATCAGCTCGCGGTCCTCGAGCACGGATGCGGCCTGCGTCACCCCGATGGAGCACGCCAGGAGCAGGAAGGCCGAGACGAGGGTGACGAGCACGCCGGTGCGGATGTCGGCGAACACCGTTCCACTGTCGGCCGTGTCCCCGCCGGCGAGCGCGACCAGGCTCATCCCCGCCCCGCCGACCACCGCGATGAAGGAGACCATCGCGATCGCGGAGACGCGTCGCCAGGCGACGGAGGCGTGCGCGGCGAGCTCGCGTCCGGCGATGAGGTGCGCCGCATCCCCGGCGCGGCGAGCCATCGCACGACCGCGCGCGGCGACGATCGGGGTGCCGATGAGGTTCAGCAGGCCGAGGGATCCGGCGAACAGGCCCAGCAGCAGAGCGATCGAGACGGCGGGGCCGACCAACTGACCGATGCTCGAGAGGTTGAGGACGATCAGGGTGACAGTCGCGGCGCCGACCACGCCCACGACCACGGCGGCGCGGCGACGAGGCGCGGGTTCCGAACGTCGACGCACGCCGAGCGGCGTGAGCGCGACACGGCGCAGCCCGAGGGTGGCGCTGACGGTCGCGAGCGCCACGACCCCCGCGAGCACGAGGGTGAGCACGTCGAAGCCGGCCCACGCCGCCGCCGCTCCGATCGGGCCGCCGAAGAACGGCAGGAGACCCACAAGAGGCAGGGCGGCGATGTAGACGAGCGCACCCGCGGCGGCGCCGACGGCGGCCGTCGCGGCGGCCTCGACCACCGTCATGGCCGCGACCTCCCCCGAGGTGGCGCCCAGCAGTCGCAGAGTCGCCAGGCGGTCGTCGCGTCTCCGGCTCGACAGACGTGCGGCGGCGGCGCCGAGCGTGGCCAGCGGAACGGCGAGCAGGACGAGGGCGAGCACCGCCAGGATGCCGTACATCCCGGTGAACGCCCCGCCGCGATCGTCGGTGAGGAACATGCGCGTGCCCCCGGCGACGATGAGCAACAGCGTCGTCGTGGCCGCGAAGGCGACGATCGGCAGCACGAGGGCCGCACGCGACTGCCGGGATGGTCGAGCGAGTAAGCGCGACAGGGTGAGCGTGCGTCGCATCGCGCCCTGCGTGGCGAGCGCGCTCACCGCTGTACCTCCCTCATCGACACGGCGTCCAGGATGCGGCCGTCCCGCATCCGGACGATGCGATGGCAGCGCGCCGCGACGTCGGCGTCGTGGGTGACGACGACGAGGCTGCGTCCTTGCCCGACCGTGGCGTGCAGGAGCGCCGACATCACCTCGGCGGACGTGGCCGAGTCGAGAGCGCCGGTGGGCTCGTCCGCGAAGACGAGCGGTGCGCCCGTCACCTGGGCGCGGGCGATCGCCACCCGTTGCGCCTGTCCGCCGGAGAGCTGGCCGATGCGGCGGTCCTCCATGCCGGCGAGCCCCAGAGCGTGCAGCCATCCGGCGGCGTGCTGTTCTGCGTCTCGCCGTGCCACGCCCTGCACCAGCAACGGGAGGGCTGCGTTCTCCAGGGCGGTCAGCTCGGGCAGCAGCAGGTGCTCCTGGAACACGAATCCGAGCTGACTGCGCCGGATGGCGGAGCGCCCCGCTTCATCCATGCCGACGAGCTCGACCGGATCGTCCTGGCCGAGCCGCACGGAGCCGCCGTCGGGAGCGATGACCGCGGCCAGGCAGTGGAGCAGTGTGGTCTTCCCCGACCCCGAGGCGCCCATGACGGCCACGGACTCGCCCGCGGCGATCGTCACATCGACGCCCGCGAGGGCGGTGAGCGCGCCGTAGCGTTTGACGAGACCGCGCGCGACGAGAACAGGGCGAGAAGCTGAGGGAGCGTGCATGCCTTCAGCCTCGTCGGCGGATGCGGCGATGTCGTCGGCCGGGAGCACCATCCGCGTCATCCTCCGGGATGATCGCGGCCGTGTCGCGGGATTGATACACAGGTGCGACGACCCTGCCACCGGGCGACGGGGCCCGCTCGGTACGGTCGTTGCATGAGCAGCACCGTGCCCCGCATCCTGGCCCTCGTCGCGACCGTCGGCGCCCTGGTCGCAGGCTGCGCCGCCGACCCGCGGCCCGCCGCCCCGGTGGCGGCGACGACGCCGGGCTCGCCGTCAGCACCGGCCGTCCCCGCCGTCGCGGGCTTCGCGCCCGGCGAGGTTCCGCCTGTTCCGCTGTTCACGATGCCCGACCTGTCGCTGCTCGACGCCTCGCTCGGGGGATTCGCGATCCAGGTGGACCGCGAGATCGCGCCGCGGCCCGGCATCGAGGTGCGCCCCGCCGCGTGCGGCGACGTGACCGAGCGGGCGACCGCCCAGGGCTCCGTGCTGCTGTACGGCGACGGGTCGGGAACCTTCACCGGCCCCGACGGCACGGTGCGCAACTACGGCGACGGTTCGGGCAGCTTCACCGTCAACGGGGTGACGGCGAACGTCTACGGCGACGGTTCGGGCTCCTACATCGCCGACGGGATCGAGATCCACAACTACGGCGACGGCTCCGGCTCGGTGACGACGACCGACGGCGCGACGTGGGTCTACGGCGACGGCTCCGCTTCGCGCACCGGCAACGGCGTCGAGCACTGGAACTACGGCGACGGATCCGCGATGTACCGCGATGCGGACGTCGAGATCCACAACTACGGCGATGGGTCGGGTTCCTACGTCGCGGCCGGCCTGGACATCCGCAACCACGGCGACGGCACGGGCGCGGTGAACGGGGAGCCCATCGAGGTCGACGCCCTGCCCGCGGTCGCGCCGGTCGGCGTGTTCCCGCCCCTCGGCACGCTCGCGCCCCTCACGTCCTGCGGCACGACCATCACGCTCAGCGACGGCGTGCTCTTCGACTTCGACCGCTCCGAGATCCGGGCGGATGCGACGGGCGTGCTCGATGAGCTGGCGGCCGCGATGACGGAACTCGACGTGCCGACGGCCGAGATCGGCGGGCACACGGACGCGATCGGGTCCGACGAATACAACCAGGAGCTGTCCGAGCGCCGTGCCGCATCCGTGGTCGCGGCCCTCACGGACCGCGGCGTCACGTCGTCGCTCAGCGCGGTCGGATACGGCGAGAGCGCGCCCGTCGCCGCGAACGAGGTCGACGGCGTCGACAACCCCGCCGGACGCCAGCTCAATCGCCGCGTCGAGATCTTCATCCCGGCCTTCTGAGCGGACGAGATGATGAAGAAGACGCTCCCGATCACGCTCGCCGCCCTCGCCGTGCTTCTGACCGGATGTTCCGTCGCCTATGAGGCGCCCGGCGCGCCCGCGGCTGATCCCGCTCCGTCGTCGACGCCGGCCCCGGCGGCATCCGCTTCGAAGGAGCAGGAGCCCAACGCCTCGACGCCTCCGTCCGCCGCATCCACCGATCTGCGTGCGCGCTATGCCGACGTGGCGCAGCAGACCTCGTGCGTCTCGGGGGAGGTCGTCGTCTCGCAGGCGGGCGCGACCGTGTCGATCGCGGGGGAATGTGCCCTCGTGACCGTCACGGCGAGCGGTGCCGTCGTGCTGGCCGAGGGCATCGGCACGCTCGAGATCACCGGAGCAGCCAACCAGGTGCAGGCCGCATCCGTCGATATCGCCCGGGTGGGCGGCAGCGGCAACGACCTGCGGTGGGAGAGCGGCACCCCAGACGTGACCGATACCGGCGTCGCCAACACGGCACGCGCCACGACCAGAGGATGACCACCATGTCCCAGGCCCCGCAGCAGTACGTCTACGTCACCCGACCCACCGACGGACTCGCCATCACATCCTTCGTGCTGGCGCTGCTCGGCTTCAACCTACTCGCGGTGATCTTCGGGCACGTCGCGCTCTCCCGCATCCGGCGTAGCAACGCCGCAGGAGCGGGGTTCGCGGTCGCGGGCCTGGTGATCGGCTATCTCACGATCGCCGCCATCGCCCTTCTCGTGCTCGCGGCGTTCGGCATCGGCATCTGGGCGGTGAACGCCTCGTGAGTGACGAGGCGCGTACCCGCGTGCTGCTCGTGGATGACGAAGAGGCCATCACCTCCACGCTCGCCCCCTTCCTCGAACGCAGCGGATTCGACGTACGGGTGGAGGCCGACGGGCGGAGCGCCCTCGCCGCGCACGCCGCCTTCGCCCCCCACATCGTCGTCTCCGACGTGCTCATGCCGCGCATGGACGGCCGCGAACTCGTGCGGAGCCTTCGCCGCGCGGACGCGTGGACCCCGGTCATCATGCTGACGAAGGTGGATGCATCGTTCGAGCGCACCGCGGCGCTGGAGGAGGGCGCCGACGACTATCTCGGCAAGCCCTTCGATCCGCCGGAGCTCGTCGCCCGCATCCGTGCGGTCCTGCGGCGCACGGCGGGCGGAGGCAAGCCCCTGACCGCATCGTCGCAGCTGGTCAGCGCGGGGCTCCGGTTGGACCGGGTGGCTCGTCGGCTGCAGAGCGACGGCGTGACGCTCGAGCTGACGCCGAAGGCGTTCACGCTGCTCGAGTACCTCATGTCGCACCCGGACGAGGTGCACACGAGGGAGCACCTGCTCGAGACCCTCTGGGGGTTCGAGTTCGCCGTCACCACGCGGGCCGTCGACCACCGCATCGCAGAACTGCGACGCGCGCTGGGCGACGACGCCCAGCAGCCGCGCTGGATCGAGACGCTGCCGGGTGCGGGCTACCGTTTCTGTGCGCCCGTGAGTGCGTCGTGAAACCCGTGCGCCTGGTGCTCGTCGCCGCCCCGCTCGCCCTGGCCGCACTCATCGCCGTCGTGGTCGCACTCGCCGGCGGCAACGGGTCGATCGTGCTGCGGATGCCGCTGGCCACCGTCCTGGTCGCGGTGGGGGTGTTCGTGTCGATCGTGCTGGCACTCCTGCTGATCATCCGCCCGGCCCGGGTGCGCCGACGCGACGCGGCGCTGGCAGCGGCGCGCGCCGAGGGTGCCGTGGCGGAACGCGATGCGCACCGCCGCTTCCTTCGCCGCCTCGATCACGAACTCAAGAACCCGGTGACCGCCATCCGCTCGGCGCTGGCGGCCGGAGAACAGACACCGCCGGGGAATCTGGTGATCGCGTCGGCACAGGCCACGCGGCTGAGCGGTGTCGTCATGCAGCTGCGAGCCCTGTCGTCTCTGGAGACCCGACCGATCGAGGCGTCCCAGGTGGATCTGACGGTCATCGTGGAAGAAGAGGCGGCGGCGCTGCGTGACGAACTCGCCGCTCGCGGCATACGCCGGAGCGTCGAGACGGTGCTGCCCACCGTTCCCTGGCCGCTACCGCCCGTGATCGGCGACCCGGACCTGCTCGCCGTCGCCGTGCGCAACCTGCTGCTGAACGCCGCGAAGTACTCCGCCGAAGGAGCGCGCATCGAGGTGCGCGGCACGGAGGAGCCGGACGCCGTCGTCATCGAGGTCGCCGACACCGGGTGGGGGATCCGCGCCGAGGACCTCCCGTTCGTCTGGGAGGAGCTCTGGCGTGCCCAGGATGCGCGGGGCGTCGAGGGCACGGGCCTCGGTCTCTCGCTCGTCCGGGTCGTCGTGCACCGGCATCACGGCGACGTGTCGTTGCGCTCGCAGTTCGGGCGCGGGACCAGTGTGCGCCTGACGCTGCCGCGCGCGACCCGCTGAGCGTGCCCAGGCGATCCGCACGTCGTTCTCAGGTCTCGACTCGTAGGATGGGCGACGATCTATGGGGGCAGGGCGTGTGCATCGCGCCGCGCCTGCAGCTTGTGCATACGAGAGGACCCGCGTGAGCCCGACCCGAAGCGGGCGCCGCCAGACGGTGGCGCGCCACGGCCGATTGCGCTCGCCGCATCCCGTCGCACAGTTCTTCAAGCTCGTCGCCGTGTCGCTCGCGGTGGTGCTCGTCGCCGGCATCGGCGTCATCGGCTACAACATCTGGAGCCTGACGACCAACCTCACACAGGACGCGGTCGCGCTCGAGGGGCAGAGCGCCGTGCCCCCCGACATCGGGGCGATCGAGGGCGGCGTGAACCTCTTCCTGGCCGGTACCGACGCGTGCGAGCCGGAGTACGCCGCACTCTTCGGCGACCGGTGCACCGGTGCCGACTCCGAGGGCGACCTCAACGACGTCAACCTGCTGCTGCACATCTCGGACAATCCGCGCCGCGTGACGGTGATCTCGTTTCCGCGCGACCTGATGATCCCGATCCCCTCCTGCACACGACCGGACGGCTCGGCGGGTTCCGCGATGAGCAAGCAGCAGTTGAACTCGACCTTCTCCTACGGCGGCCTCAGCTGCGCGGTGAAAACCATCTCGCAGCTGACGGGCCAGAACATTCCGTTCGCGGCATCCGTGACCTTCGGCGGCGTCATCCAGATCACCGACGCCATCGGCGGCGTGGACGTGTGTATCGCCAACGGCATCCGCGACCCTTACACGGGCATCGACTGGCCCGCCGGCACGCGCAACGTGCAGGGCCTGGACGCTCTCCAGTTCCTCCGCACGCGGCACGGCGTCGGCAACGGCGGCGACCTGGGCCGCATCTCGAACCAGCAGCAGTACATGTCGCGTCTCGCGCGCAAGCTCGTCGGAGAGGGCGTGCTCAGCGATCCCGCCACGCTCTACAAGCTGGCGACCGTCGGCGTCGAGAACGTCACGCCGAGTCAGAGCCTCACGAATCCGATGACGCTCGTGCAGATCGCGCTCGCCGTCAAGGAAGTGCCGTTCGACGAGATCGTCTTCGTGCAGTACCCCACGCTCACCGACCCGGACGATCCCAACCGGGTCGTGCCGAACAAGAACGCCGCCGAAGCCCTGTTCGCCGCGCTCGAGGCCAACCAGCAGCTCGTGCTGACCGGCTCGACGAGCCAGGGCGATGGCACGATCGTCGCCGATCCGACCGAGGCTCCGACGGACCCGACGACCCCCGCGCCGACCCAGTCCGCTGACGTGGCGCAGCCCACGACCCCGACCGACAGCGTCGAGCTGCCGTCCTCCATCGCGGGGCAGACCGCCGCCGAGGAGACGTGTTCGAACGGAAACCTGCGCTGATGCCGAGGCGGCGCGGCCAGAGGGCTCCGGTGGCCCGGCACGGCCGATTGCGTTCCCCGCATCCGCTCGTGCAGGCGCTGTCGATCGTGGCCGTCGCCGTGGTGGTCGGCATCGTCTCGGCCGCCGGCGTCGTCGGTTTCCACGTGTGGGATGCCGCCGCCACCATCCAGGACACCGCGGTCGACATCGGCAACGAGGGCGACCCTGCTCTGCCGCCGGGCCTCGGTGAGATCGAGGGCGGCGTGAACGTGCTGCTCGTGGGCACCGACTCGTGTGAGGGGCAAGACCTCGCCCTGTTCCCGCGGTGCGGGATCGACGACGACGGCGGCGAGCGCAACGACGTGACCATGCTGGTACACATCAGCGACGAGCCGCGGCGGGTGACGGTCGTTTCGATCCCGCGCGACACCTTCGTGCCGATCGCGGAATGCCAGGACGCCGACGGCAACACGGTGGGCGGCGGCACCGAGAAGATCAACGCGTCGTACATGTACGGCGGGCTGCCGTGCACCGTGCGCACCGTCGAGGAGCTCACCGGCGAAGACATCCAGTTCGCCGCCGCCATCCGATGGACCGGCGTGATCAACCTCTCCGACGCCGTCGGCGGTGTCGACGTCTGTGTACAGGGCGACATCTCGGACCGTCACACGGGCCTGGCCCTTTCGGCCGGAACGCATACGTTGCAGGGTCAGCAGGCGCTGCAGTTCCTGCGTATCCGTCACGGCATCGGCGACGGTTCGGATCTCGGCCGCATCTCGAACCAGCAGCAGTTCATGTCCTCGCTCGTGCGCAAGCTGAAGGGCGACGCCGTGTTCGGGGATGCCGGCAAGCTGCTGAACTTCGCGAACGTCGCGATGACGCAGGTGCGTGAGAAGCAGCTCGTGCTCGACAAGCAGCTCGCCAATCCGACGCGCATGGCGCAGATCGCGATGGCGTTGAAGGACGTGCCTTTCGAGGACATCGTCTTCGTGCAGTACCCTGCCGCGTATTCCGGCAGCGGTCTCGTGCCGATCTCGAGCGCCGCGGACGCGTTGTTCGCCGCGCTGCGCGAGAACCGGCCGCTGCAGCTCACCGGTGACGCGAGCGGCGGCTTCGGCGTCGAGGTGACGGGCGAGGCGCCCGAGACGACTGCTCCTGACCCGGCCGCGACCGCTCCCGCTCCCGCGGCGACGGAAGGCGGCGAAGCGCTGCCGTCGGATACGGCCGTCGAGCTGCCGTCGTCGATCCCGGGGCAGACCGCGAAGCAGGTGACGTGCACCGTTCCGCAGAGCTAGAGCTAGAGCTAGAGCTCAGAGGTCGACGCGATGCGGGATGACGCGATCCGGTGTTCGGGGTCGAGGTAGCGGTCCTGAACGAAGGCGATGTCGACCGGGTTGGCGCGAAGACCGGCGCGGTGGATGGCGTTCTGCACCTCGGCCATGCTCGCCGCATCCGTCGGTTCGGCGGGGCGGAGTTCGATCATGGACTGATCGGCTTGTTCACTCTGATGACGTCGCTGGTGGGGTTCGCCGGCGCAGGATGAGGGTTGCCGCCGTGGCGGCTGCGGCGACGGCGGGAAGCCAGAGCGCGGCGGGGCCGACGAGGCGAGCGGCGGCGGCGCCTCCGATGGCCCCGAGTGCGATCGCGATCCACAGGGCGAGGTGCCGCATCCAGGCGCGTCGATCGCCGCCGCGGAAGGCGGCGACGATGTTCTCGGCCAGCTTCATGAGCTGGCCCGTCATGTAGGTGATGCCGAAGGGGGCCGTGCCATTGCGGGAGTGCACGGCGTTGGTGGCGCCCATCGCGGCCGCGAGCACCGGGCCGGCGGCGAGCACGACACCGATCCCCGCCAGAGCCGCGGCCCCGAGCAGCGTGAGCGCCACGAGCGTCATGACGCCGCGCGCCCGGGCGCGGATCGACACGGCCGTTCCCGTCACGCCGCCGGCGACGAAGGCCGCGACGAGCAGACCCGCGTATCCCGCGGCGCCCCACGCGCCGCCCGTCAGCTCCGCGGACGCCTGCGTGGTGTTGCCGCTCATGAACGACACGAAGAAGCCGCCGAGCATCACGAACGCGAAGCCGTCGACGAAGCCGGCGAGCAGCGCGAGCGCCGCCGAACTGACGAGGTGTTTCGGGTCCACCGCATGCCCTTCCGGATGCGGTGCGCACCGCATCCGCTATCGAGTATCCGGGACCTGTTCGGTGGGGGCGAACCGACCCGTTATGATGGACGGGTGTGTTCGGCGCAAGCCGCCACTGGAGACGTCGCATAGTCAGGCCTAGTGCACCACCCTGCTAAGGTGGAGTCCCCGTAAGGGGACCGAGGGTTCAAATCCCTCCGTCTCCGCCATGAGCCCCGGTCTTTCCGGGGCTTTTGTGTTTCCTGCGGGCCCCGCCCCGCATAATGGGCACGTGTCCTACACCGTCGAACGTCGCCGCAACCCGAGCGCCTGGGCCGGATTCTGGTTCGGCCTCGCCGGCCTCGTGCTCATGCCCATCCCGCTGTTCATCGGGCTCATCCTGGGCGGTGGGCTCTCCATCGTCGCGGCCGTGTTCACGGTGATCGGCCTGTTGAAGGGGCTCGCGCGCAGCGGACAGGGCATCGCGCCCGTGGTGTTCGCGATCATCTTCATCCTTCTCACCTGGGGTGGCATCTCCGTCGGCGGCGGCACCATCTGGTGACGAACCCGCTGCAGGAGGTCACGGCGATCAGGCGGACGCTGTCGCCTCGGTGACGCCACGAGCGAGCGAACGCGGATGCGGCGAAGCGGTGATGCGCCCACCCAGATCACCGTGAGCAGCACCCCCGCGCAGCCGATCGCCATGCCCCATCGTGTGCCGATGATCTCGCCCACCGCACCCCCGGCCGCCGCGCCGATCGCTACGACGCCGTACGAGATCCACCGCATCGTGGCGTTGACGCGGCCCAGCAGGTGGTCCGGCGTGCGCAGCTGACGCAGCGTCACCGCCACGACGCTCGACAGCGACGTGCCCGCGCCGTTGACAGCGAACACGACGACGAGGGCTGCGACCAGTGCGGTCCCGCCCCACGCGCCGGGGAGGAACGGAAGCGCAGCGAGCACGGCGCTCTCCGCGGCAGCGCATGCCACCAGCACGGGGCCGGCTCCGAATCGCGCCACGCTCGCCGGTGCACAGGCGGCGCCGATCACGGCCCCGATCGCGCCGAGTCCGAACACCAGGCCGAGGTGGCCGGCCTCGAGCCCGAGCTCACGCACTGCGTGCACGGTGAAGAGCACCATGACCCACTGCGCGAAGAGGTTGTAGATCGCCGAGAAGCCGAGCAGGGCGACGAGGTAGCCGTCGCGGCGGACGAACGCGAGTCCCTCGCGCAGGTCGGCCATGGCGCTGCGCCCGGATGAGGCGGGGATGGCCTCGGGCGTGCGGATGCGGAGGAGTGCGGCGGCGGAGACGACGTACGCAACGGCGTGCACCGCGAGCGCCCACGCGGCCGAGAGGGCTTGGATCAGCAAGCCCGCCAGCCCCGGTCCGCCGATCTCGGTGGCGGCGACCGTCGCCTGGAGCCTGCCGTTCGCCCGCTCGAGCTGGTCGCGCCCGGCGACCGTCGGCAGGAACGACTGATAGGCCACTTCGAAGGCGACGGTGAAGGCGCCGAGCACCCCGACGAGCACGACGAGGACAGGCAGAGTCAGCACCTCCGCGAGAGCGAGCGCGACGATCACCGCGGTCACCGCCGCACGCGCAAGGTCTGACGTGATCAGGATGCGGCGTCGACGGGAGCGATCGACCAGCACCCCGAGCGGCAGCGCGAGCAGCAGAAAGGGCACCCACCGTGCCGCTCCGAGAAGCCCCGCTTCGCCGGCGGAGGCGTGGAGCGCCAGCACCGCCAGCATCGGAACCGCCAGCTCGCTGATCTGCGCGCCGACCGACGAGGCGCCCTGCGCCAGCCAGAACCGACCGAAGTCGCGGCCGAGACCCGCGCGATGTAGCCTAATGGATAAGCGGCTGAACATGCATTAGACCCTGGCATGAACTCGACTAACGGCACAACCTGGGACCGCGCATTAAGCTCGGACCATGAGTGAGTCGCGGGAGAGGTCGCCGTTTCCCGCGGTGGGCGGTCACCCGGGCTTCGACCTCGTCGACACGGTTCACTGGCGGCTCGACTCGAGCCGGGCGATCGACACCCTCGCCGACTTTGACGACGTCGTGGCGTGGTGCGCCCAGATGGGGGTCGTGGATGACGGCGCTCTCGCTGCCGTGACTGCGGCGGATCCGGATGCGGCGGCACGCGAGTTCCGAGCGATCGTCGCGCTGCGCGAGGCGATCTACGAGGCGGTCTTCACCTCATCCGAGTCGGCGGCGGACCTCATCGCCGAGGAGTACGTCGCCGCCCGTGGCCGCTCGACGCTCCAGCGCGACGCGGGATCTGCGTCCTGGCGGTGGCGGGTACCGGGAGACGTCTCGGCGCCCCGGGCGGCGATCGCCGTTCTCGCCCACGACCTGATCACCTCGGACCTGCACGCCGCCCGTCAATGCGCCGACGATGCATGTGGCTGGGTCTATCTGGACACTTCGCCGCGACACAACCGGATCTGGTGCACGGCTGCGGGGTGCGGCAACCGCAACCGCGTCGCGCGCCATGCGGCCCGCAAGGGCGCGTGACTCGTTCTGCGTGTCTGCGCGCGTCAGTCCGCGCATCATTGAGATATACCGATTTAGTAACGCGCGACTGGTGACAGCTTCATGTATTGACGCGGTGGGCAAGAACCGGTTTACTAAGGCTGCAACCACTCGACGAGACGACTGAGAGCGCCACCCGCGGGCGTGGATCAGTGCGACCACGCGCGACCCGTGCGTGTGGACGTTCTCCGAAGGTCCGAATCACAGAAACGCAATGGCTGGCGTGGGCAGTATTGCGAGAAGGAGTCCGCGCAATGAAGCGTTCCATCAGCGCTGCTGTCGCCCTCGTCGCCGTTGCCGTTCCGTTGGCAGCGTGCAGCTCAGGAGGCGGCGACGCAGCGAGCACAGAGCTCACGTCCGGTCCGATCACGATCTGGTACTCGACGAACGAGCAGGAGATCGCCTGGGGCAAGGCCGTCGTCGAGGCGTGGAACGCCGACCACCCGGACGAGCAGGTGACGGCGGAGGCGATCCCGGCCGGCAAGTCCTCCGAGGATGCGATCTCGGCCGCGATCACCGCGGGCAACACCGCCTGCCTCGTCTACAACACCGCACCTGCCGCGGTGCCCTCGTTCCAGAAACAGGGCGGCCTGGTCAACATCTCGAAGACGTTCGACGACGGCGAGTCGTTCATCACCGAGCGCTCGGGCGACGCGGCGGACGGCTTCCGTTCGCCCGACGGTGACCTGTACCAGGTGCCGTGGAAGGCGAACCCCTTCATGCTGTACTACAACAAGACCGCCTTCGCCGAGGCAGGACTCGACGCCGAAGCCCCCAAGCTGTCGACTTACGACGACGTGCTCGCCGCCGCGAAGGCGATCAAGGATGCGGGCGCCGCCGACTACGCGCTGTATCCGCCGGCATCCGGTGACTACACGAACGCGCTGTTCGACTTCTACCCGTTCTACCTCGCCAACTCCGACGGTACGCAGCTGGTCGCCGACGGTGCGGCGACGTTCACGAGCGAGGCGGGCATGCAGACGCTCGAGTTCTGGAAGACGCTCTACGCCGACGGCTACTCGTCGGCCGAGGCGTACAGCGGCGACGCATGGGCGGGCCCGTTCGCCGACGGTGTCGCTGCGATGGGCATCGCCGGCCCGTGGGGTGCCGCGCAGTTCGACGGCAAGGTCGAGTACGGCGTCGTGCCGCTTCCGACCGCCGACGGCAAGTCACTCGAGGAGACGTACACGTTCGGGGACTCGAAGAACGTGGGCCTGTACACCTCGTGCCAGAACAAGCAGACCGCGTGGGACTTCGCGAAGTTCTCGATGGACGCCGACAACGACCTCGCTCTGCTCGAGACCACCGGTCAGTTCCCGATCCGCACCGACCTCACCGAGGTGGCAGGCGACTACCTCGCCGCGAACCCGCTGCTCGCGACCTTCGCCCAGGCTGTCCCGCTGACGGTCGATGTGCCGAACATCGCCAACGCGACGGAGATCTGGCAGACCTTCCGCGACACCTGGGGGGCCGCGGTGCAGTCCGGTCAGGGCGATCTCGCCGACCAGATGAAGAGCGCCGCCGACAAGATCGACTCGCTCGCAGCCCAGGGCTGATCACGCGGGGTCGGGGGGCGAGCTGCTCCCCGGCCCTTCTGTTCTCGTCCGCGTCGACGCACGGCGCGCCGGGCTCCGCGCCCGCATCCTCTCTTCGCGCACGCATGCGCGCATCTCTCACCCGGCCGAAGGAGCCCGTCATGAGAAGAATCAGGGCCTCGCTGGCTCTCGTCGTCGCCCTGGTGCTCGCCTTCACGGGGCTCGCCACCGTGCCGGCGACGGCAGCCACCCCTGACGACGACGTGAACACGATCGTGTCGCGTCTGCAGGAGTACTACCTGGCGCAGGGCGATGAGGTGATCATCGCCAATGGCATCTACCTGGCGCGGGTCTCCGAAGCGCAGGAGTACGCCGCCTCCCAGAACCCCGACGGTTCCTGGTCCGACGTGAACTACGCCGACCGTACGAGCTCGGCGAACGGCGCCACCTGGTCCGCCTACATCGCGCTGTACCGCATGCTCGCGATGGCCTACGCGTACCGCGACTCCGACGCGGAGGGCTTCGAAGATCCCGCCCTGGTCACCGCGGTCGACCGCGCCCTGACGTACTGGGATGCGGTCGATCCCGGCAACCAGAACTGGTGGGAGACCGAGATCGGCGAGTCCATGGCCATGGGGCGCATCTCGATCTTCCTCGGCGGAGTCCTCAGCGACGAGGCGTTCGCCGCCAGCCTGAAACACAACACCGGAAAGCTCGACCCGGTGGGCGCCAACGGTGCCTGGCGTACGACGAACTACCTGTTCGAGGCGGTCGCCTCGCGCAACTTCGCGGACATCGCCTCCGGGTTCGACACGATGGCCGCGACGGTCGCCGTCGACAACTCCGGGAACGTCAACGAGGCCGTGCAGCCCGACGCCAGCTTCTGGGCCCATGAAGCGCAGCTCTACAGCGAGGGCTACGGCATGGCTCTGTTCACCAACGTCGCGCTGTGGGCGGATGCGGCGCGGGGCACCAGCCTCGGCTTCACCCGCGCGCAACTCGACGACATCGCGTTCTACATCATCAACGGCACGCGCTGGATGATCCGCGGCGAGGTGGGGATGCTGTACCTCGGCTACCGACCGCCCAAGACGATCGACGGCGTCACGAGCTACGCATCGGAGTTCCTCGAACCGCTCGACGAGATGGCGCGCACCGACGCCCTCTACGCCACGCAGTACCGCGCGCTCGCCGACAACATCCGCGGCAAGACCGCCGGCAACGGCGTCACGGGCGACAAGTACTTCTGGCGGTCCGAGTTCTCCTCCCACATCCGCGACGAGTACGCCATCTTCACGCGCCTGAACTCCAGCCGCACCGTCGGCGCGGAGTATCGTTCCACGTTCCGTCCCGAGGTCGGCAACGAGGTCTTCTGGAACTCGGCGGCGGCCACCGCCATCCAGGTGAACAATCGCGAGTACCTCGACCTCGGTCCCGCCTTCGACTGGTTCCACTACCCGGGTGTCACGGCTCCCTACCTGAAGGAGCAGACGCGGGGAACGAACGGCCGCGTCGGCAACGGCGGCAGCTTCACGGGCGGCGTCTCCGACGGGCGCTACGGCGCGAACGTCTACACGCTCGACCGCGCGAAGACGAAGGGTCTGAAGAGCACCTTCCTCTTCGACGACGAGATGGTGGCGCTGGGAACGGGCATCGGTTCGACGGCGGATGCGGCCGTGCACAGCGTCGTCAACCAGGCCGCTGCCAAGGACAACGCGACGGTCGACGGTCAGCCCGTCGCCGACGGCGCGGACGGTGTCGTCGTGGCGGATCCGGCATGGGCCTACAACGACGAGGTCGGATACGTCTTCCCGTCCGATGCACCGATCACCGTCTCCAACAAGGCGCAGACCGGCAGCTGGGTCGGCGAGGATGCGGTGAGCCGCGACGCCTTCACCCTGTACTTCGACCACGGCACGAAGCCGACGGAAGCGGGTTACGAGTACATCGTGCTGCCCGCCGCATCCCCGGCTGAGGTCGAGCGCTATGCCGCCGCCCCGGCGGTACGCATCCTGCAGAACGACGCGAATGTGCAGGCCGTGCAGCATGCGGGCCTTCAGCGCACGATGGCGACGTTCTTCCAGGCCGGTGCCCTCGATCTCGGCGACGGACGCACACTCGAGGTCAATCAGCCCGCCATCGTCATCCTCGACGAGTCGGGAGCGGAGCCCGTCGTCAGCATCGCGAACCCCGACAAGCCCGGTCTCGTCGTGGCCGTCACCCTTCGGGCGCCGGACGCGGCGCACGCCGGAACCTTCGCTCTGGGGTCCGGACCGAACCTCGGCAAGACCGTCACGGCGTCCTTGACGCCGACCGATGGTGCCCAGACCTCGGCCTACTCGGCGAGCTCCTCCGCCGAGGGGCGCGGTGCCGCACTCGCCGGCGACGGCGACGCCGCCACCTCCTGGGCGTCCGCCGACGGCGGGGTGCAGTGGGTGGCCAAGGATCTGGGCGCCGGCGCCTTCGTGACGGGACTGACGCTCGAGTGGGGTGCCCAGGCAGCCACGCGCTACCTCGTGCAGACCTCGCAGGACGGTGCCAACTGGAGCGATCTGCGCTTCGTGCAGGATGCGGAAGGGCGAACCGAGACGCTCGAGTTCCCGCCCACGGCGGCGACCTACCTACGGGTGCTGCTGCTCGAGAGCGTCGGAGGCAACGGCTATTCGATCGCTCAGATGTCCGTCGAGGCCAGTCGCAACCTCGCGCTCGGCCGATCGGTGACGGCGTCGGGCGGGTCCGCGGCCGGCAGCATCACCGACGGGAACATGGCCGGCCGCTGGAGCGCCAACCTCTCCGACACGGCGTGGACCCAGGTGGACCTCGGCTCAGTCCAGCCGATCGGCACCGTCCGGCTGTGGTGGGAGGCCTCGTACGCGAAGCAGTACCGCATCCAGGTGTCCGACGATCAGAACAACTGGCGCGACGCATATGTGACGCCCTCGGGCGGCAGCGACGGCGGACTCGACGTGATCGCGGTGCAGGAGAACGCGCGCTACGTGCGCATGCAGTCGATCCAGCGCAGCACGACGCAGTACGGCGTCTCGATCTGGGAGATGGAGGTGTTCGAGGGCGACGCGATCGCCTCGGCGCCCACGACGCCCGTCGGGCGGGAGAACCTCGCGCTCGGTCGGCCCACGACCGCAGAGTCGTCGTACAACGCCACGCTCGAGCCGCGCTTCGCCACCGACGGGATCGGGACGACCCGCTGGGCGTCGCGCCGCGAGGACGCGCCGTACAAGACGGAGCGCTGGCTGCAGGTCGACCTGGAAGGGCCGAGGACAGTCAACCAGGCGGTGCTGACGTGGGAGTCGGCGACCTCGAACGACTTCCGGCTGGAGGGCTCGCTCGACGGTCAGACCTGGCAGGAGCTGGCCCGAGTGCAGAAGACTTCGGCGGAGCTGAAGAACACGGTGGACTTCGCCGACGCCGAGGTGCGCTACGTGCGGGTCGCCGGTCTGCCGGTGACGAAGTACGGCATCTCACTGTTCGAGTTCGAGCTGTACGGCGGCTACAACTTCTCGTGCACCTCGCCGGACGTGAGCGCGTCCCACGGCGACATCGCCACCGTGACCGCATCCATCGCCCCGCTCGACGCCGACGACGCCTTCACCGCCTATCCGGTGGATGCGGCCGTCGCCCGCGTCGAGGGCGTGCCGCGCGTCGGTGCGGACGGCTCGGTCGCCTTCGACCTGCGGGCGGGGGAGTCGGGCTCGACGCGAGTGCTTCTCACTCACGCGAAGGGCGACGAGATCAGCTGGTGCACGGTCAACGTCGCCGTCGACACCGCCGCGCTGCAGGAACTCGTCGACCGCGGCAACGCGCTCGACAGCAACATCTACACCGCTGAGAGCTGGCGCCCGGTGCTGCCCGCACTGGAGGCGGCCAAGGATGCGCTGCGCACGAGCGGGATCGGACAGTCGGTGATCGACCAGCGGGCCGAGGCTCTTCGCGCCGCGCTGGACGGCCTCGTCGAGATCGGTCAGGAGCCCGAGGTGACGGTGCCTTCGGCGCCCGCCTCGCTGACGGCGGCTGCCGAAGGCTCCGCGGTCATCGCGACGTGGCTGGCGCCGGAGGACGACGGCGGGGCTGCGGTCTCGGCGTACGAGCTCACGATCGGTGGCCGCGTGATCCCCGTCGTCGGCGACGTGCTGACCGGGCGTGCCGACGGGCTCGCTCCCGGTACGTACGCGGTGTCGGTGCGTGCGCAGAACGAGGCCGGTTGGTCGCCGGCGACCGCGCCGGTGTCGGTGGAGGTCGTCGAGCAGTCGGATCGGACGCCGACCGTGACCGCCTCGGACGGTCTGCGGGCCGGAGGCACGGTGACGGTGACGGGCGCGGAGTTCACGCCCGGCGCGCAGTACCTCGTGCAGCTGCGCTCGAGTCCGCGGGACCTCGGCACCGTCACGGCGGATGCGGCCGGAGCGTTCACGCTCACCGCGGACATCCCCGCCGACGTCCCCGGTGGTGCGCACGCGATCGTCGTGATGCGCGACGGCGTCGACATCGCCTCCGTGGCGGTGCAGATCGAGGCCGCGGCCGGTGGTGCAACGGATCCGCAGAACCCGCAGAACCCGCAGAACCCGGCGGACGGAGCGCTGCCGAGCACGGGCGCCGACCTCGCCTGGGTGCCGTGGACTGCAGCGGCGGCACTGCTCATGCTCACCCTGGGCGGTGCGCTCGTGCTCGACCGGCGCCGGCGCCGCGCGGCCGACTGACGTCAGGGCGCACGCGCGGATGGCCGGGTCTTCGGGCCCGGCCATCCGTCGTCCGCGCCATGCGGATGTCGGCGCGGCGCCAGCAGCCTTCGGGCCCTGTCGCTCCGATGAGCGGCAGGGCCCACGCCGGCTTCCGCGATCGTGGCGGCCGCTCGGCGCTGGCGACGAGAACACGGATGCGGCGAGGCCGAAGCCCCGCCGCATCCGTGCGAACGCTCCGTCGCGCTCAGCCTTCGACGCGCTCCAACTCGGCGACGCCGATCGAGGAGTCGGCCATGCCGTAGAACACGAACCAGCGCTCGCCGATCTTCTCGATCGCCGTGGGGAAGACGACGTTGCCGAGCGTGCCGGAGAGCTCCTCGGCGGTCTCGGGCGCGAGCAGCGGCTCCGGTGTGCGCGCGAGCACGCGGCGCGGGTCGGCCGCATCCAGGAGGATCGCGCCCGCGCTGTACTTCGACCCGTGCGCCAGCTCGAATCCGCGCGGCGTCGCACCGGAGACGCCGTGGTGCAGGAGCAGCCAGCCCTCGGGGACACGCAGGGGAGAGGGGCCGGCGCCGATCTTCGCCGACTCGTACGCGGCCTCGGGCGTGACGATCTGCGACGAGTTCTCGACCAGGGTGAGTGCGGCGATATCGCGCGTCGCGGCGTCGAGATCCACGTAGCCGATCCAGATGGACGGGCGATCGTCGGTGATGCCGGCCGGCGGCCGCGCACCCTCACCCGGTCGCAGCCAATCGAGATCCCACATGGGGCGGTGCAGGAGCGCCAGCGACGGGCGTCCGTCAGACCCCGGCACGGCCTCCGGGAAGAAGACGATGTCCTTGTTCGGGTAGAGATTCAGATCCGCGTCGAGCTCGGGCTGATATGCGAATCGGATGGGGCCGAGGCGCCGCCAATGGACGGTGTCCGTCGACACGGCGATCGCGGATTTGGGGCCGAGCGGGCCGTACGCCACATACGTCATCACGTGGATGCCCAGCGGTTCGACGAAGGTGATCCGGGGGTCTTCGACTCCCGCGTTCTGACGCCCGTGCTCCCAGCCCTCATCGGGGGAGAGCACCACTCCGAGGCGTTCGACCCCGGTGGGCACGCCGTCCTCGATCACCACGCGGGCGCGGGCGATGCGCGAGACGTTGCCTTCCGCCACGATGCGCGGATAGAGGTAGAGCTCGCCGTCGGGGCCCCACGCCGTTCCGGGGTTGAGCACGCCCTCCACTTCGTGGGGGTCGTTCGTGTCGGCTTCCATGAGGTTGCCGACCCGGCGCAGTGCGTACGCGATGGTGGCGTCGGGTTCGAGGTCGTCGGTCTGGGTCATCTGCCTTGCCTTGTCGAGGGACGGGTCGGGGAAGCGGCTGCCGGGGCGATCAGCCCTTCACGGCCGAACCGAGGTTGGCCGAAGTGAAGTGCCGCTGGAAGACGAGGAAGAGCACGACGACGGGAACGGCGAGCACGCACGCACCGGCGAGCACCGCTCCCATGGGGTTCGCGAGGAAGGAGCCGTTCGACTGCGAGAAGTTCGCAAGGCTCACTGCCAGGGTCTGCAGGTTGGCGTCCTTCGTGACCAGGAACGGCCACAGGAACTCGTTCCACGGGCCGATGAAGGTGACGAGCATCGCGGTCAGCACAGCGGGACGAACCAGCGGCACCGCGATCGAGCGGAGGATTCGCAGCTCACCGGCTCCGTCGATGCGCGCCGCGTCGAAGATCTCCTTCGGGATCTGCAGGAAGTACTGCCGGAAGATCAGCACGGCGACGGAGTTGATCGCGAATGGGAGGATCATGCCGAGGTAGCTGTCGGCCAGGTTGAAGTAGCGTACGACCATCACGTACAGCGGGATCATCAGTAGCTGGAACGGGATAGCCTGCACGAGGAGGACGAGAGCGAACACCAATCCCTGGCCGCGGAACTGCAGCACGGACAGCGCATAGCCCACGAGCAGCCCGAACACGAGCGTGCACCCTACGACGCCCGCGGTCATGATCAGCGAGTTCAGCAGCGAACGGACGAGATTGATCGACTCGTTGACCTCGACGAAGTTGTCGAGCGTCAGGTTGCCGGGTAGGGGGAGCAGCCCGAACAGGGTCGTGTCGCGCTGGCGCTGAAGCGCGCCGAGCACCATGTAGTAGAAGGGCACGAGGGCGGCGAGGGCGCCCAGGCCCAGCGCGGCGAAGCGCAGCGCCGCGAGGGCGCGGGAGGCGCCCACCGAGCGGGGTCGTTCCTTCGCGCGACGGCTGCGCGGAGCGATCGAGGCCATCAGTTCTTCCTCTCGGTGAGGCGACGAGACGCGAGCGACACGATCATCACGAGCAGCACGAGGATCATGCCGATCGCAGCCGCGATGTCCGGCTGCCCCTGCTGGATGCCCTTCTGGTACATCAACAGCGCGGGGGTGAGGGAGGCGCCGTTGGGTCCTCCTCCGGTGAGCAGGTAGGGCTCCGTGAAGATCTGCCCCGTCGTGATGATCGACAACAGGATGACGAGCGAGGTCACCGGCGCCACGCCGGGCAGGGTCACCGAGCGGAAGCGCTGCCACCGACCGGCACCGTCGAGCTGAGCCGCCTCGTACTGCTCCTGCGGCACATTCTGGAGAGCGGCGAGGTAGAGCAGGATATAGAAACCGAGGTTCTTCCAGGTCACGTAGACCGCGATCAGCGGCATGATGATCGCCGGGTTGGCGAGCCAGGTCGGATCGGGTGCGAGCTCGCCCAGCAGTGTGTTGACCACGCCGTTGCCGTTGAAGAGGAAGATCCACACGGCGATGGTCGCGACGGATGCCGTCACGTAGGGGATGTAGTACGCGACGCGGAAGAAGCCCTTCCAATGCACGACGGCGTTCAGGCCGGTGGACAGGAGCAGGCCGAGCACGACGGTGAGCGGCACGTTGATCACGAGGAAGACGAGCAGGTTCAGGAACGCCTGGTGCACCTGCGGGTCGGCCAGCACCTGCGCGAAGTTGTCGAAACCGACGAACGGCTGGGGGACCTGCACACCGGGCGCCGTGAAGAAGAAGTCGTGGAACGACATCCAGACACCGAAGCCGAAGGGCACGAGGAAGACCACCACGACGAACGCGATGTACGGCGCGCTCAGCAGCATCCCGAGGGGATTCTCGCCCAGCCAGCGCTGGAGTCGGCGGCGTCGGCGCGGTGACCCGTCGCGTTGGCTGATGAGCGCAGTCACTGCTGTCCGGCCTTTCGCCCTGGTCGCGGCATCTCGCGTACTCCCTCGTCTCGCTTCGGGGACGGCAACATCGTGACCCCGGGCGTGCTGTGCACGTTCCACGAGTAAACCGGTTTTTGTTCGCGAGATCAACTCGTGGTGGTGTCGCGCATGATTCCGCGGTATGGCGAGGTTCGGGCGGCGGCGCATGCAACTAAATCGGACTAAACGACGCTATGATTCTGGGGTGCAGAACGAGCCTTCCCTTCCCGGCGGTGCGAATGCCGGCGCCGCCCCCGCTCGGGGTAAGCGCAAGGGCGAGACCCGCAAGGCCACCATCGGAGACGTCGCGGCGATGGCCCGGGTCTCCAAGAGCGCCGTCTCCTTCGTCTTCAATGGTCGCGGCGGTGTGGGTGAGGAAGCGCGGGCGCGGATCCTGGACGCGGCCGCAGCCCTGAACTGGAAGCCGGATGCCCGCGCCCGAGCGCTTTCGCGCAGCCGGGCGCAGGCGCTGGGCTACATCGTGCGTCGTGAGCCGGAGCTCTTCAGCACCGACCCGTTCTTTCCGCAGTTCATCGCCGGTGTCGAGAGCACGCTGTCCGGCGAGGGCTACGCTCTCGTGCTGCAGGTCGTCGACAGTGAGGAGACCGAGCGCGCGGCATACGCGAGCTTTGCCAACGAAGCGCGGGTGGACGGGGTCTTCCTCGGTGATCTCCGGATCGGGGACCAGCGGCCTGCGGAACTGTCCGAGCTCGGTCTTCCCTACGTTCTCGTCGGGCCGGACGCGCCCTCCGGTGCGGGGCCGGATCCCATCGGCCTCGACGACGCCGCCGGTGTCCGTCGCGCCGTGCGTCACCTTCATGCGCTCGGGCATCGGCGCATCGCCCACGTCGGGGGCTCCGATCGATACGTCCACTCCGCGGTGCGTCGCCGCGCATGGGAAGACGAGATGGCCGAGCTCGGGCTGGAGCCGGGCCCCACGGTCATCGCCGACTTCACCGGAGCCGCAGGTGCGAAGGCCACTCATGAGCTGCTCGATCTGGCGGCTGCGCCCACCGCGATCATCTACGCGAACGACTTGATGGCGATCGCGGGGATGTCCGCCGCGATCGATCGCGGTCTGAGAGTGCCCGCGGACCTGTCCGTCGTGGGCTTCGACGACATCCCGCTCGCGCCCTACGTGGTGCCCCCGTTGACCACGGTGCGGCAAGACGTCATCCAGTGGGGCCGGGCGAGTGCCCGGGTGCTCATCTCCCTCGTGGAAGGGCGGGAGCCCGCTCCGATCGAACTGCCGCCCGTCGAGTTCATCATGCGGGGCAGCACGGGTCCGGTGCGCGCCGGCGCGTGAGTCGGCGCCGCGAGTCGCACAACCCGCGATCCTGCTCCTCGCCGGGCCGATATCCTCGCTGAGGGCATCCGCCCCTGCAGCCGTTCGGCTGCGGCCCTCGCATCCGGGAGAGTGCGTATGTCGGTCGGCCTGCTCGCCGTCGTCGATGACATCCTGACCGCCGCCATCAAGGCGAGCGCGAAGACCGCGGGCGTCGTCATCGACGACGCCGCCGTGACCCCGCAGTACGTGCAGGGCATCACGCCGGCCCGCGAGCTGCCAGTGGTGTGGAAGATCGCGCTCGGCAGCCTCGTCAACAAGTTCGTGATCATCATCCCGATCGCGCTGCTGCTGACCGCTTTCGCGCCGTGGGTCCTGCCGTTCCTGCTGATCCTGGGCGGCGGCTTCCTCTGCTTCGAGGGCGCCGAGAAGGTGCTCGAGTGGTTCGGCGCGCACCACGAGGATGCGGACGACGACGCCCCCCGCGACGAGAAGAAGCTCGTATTCGGCGCCGTCCGCACCGATCTCATCCTCAGCACAGAGATCATGCTCATCGCGCTCTCGAGCCTCGACCCCGACTTCGGCATCTGGATGACGCTCGGTGCGCTGCTGATCATCGGTCTCGCCATGACCGCGTTGGTCTACGGCGCGGTCGCGCTGCTCGTGAAGATCGACGACATCGGCCTGCGTCTCATGAAGAGCGACACGCGCCGCATCCGTCGTTTCGGCGTGCGCGTCGTCGCGTCGATGCCCGCCGTGTTCCGGGTCATCAGCATCGTCGGCACGGTCGCGATGCTCTGGGTCGGCGGTCACCTCGTCGTGGGCAACCTCGCCGAGACGCTCTGGGACGGACCCGAGCACCTGGTCCACGCCGTCACGCACCTCGTGGAGGCCGCCGGTCCCGTCGTGGTGTGGATCATCGAGACGGCCCTCTCCGCCGTTTTCGGTCTCGTGCTCGGCCTCGTGATCGTGGCCGTCGTGACCGGAATCTCGCGTGTGACGAGACGCGGTGCGCGCGCGGATGCGGCCCACTGAGGCCTGATGACGATCGACCTGCGCCCAGCGGCCGACATCGCCCGCGAGGTGTTCGGCGCCGCGGGGTCGCTCGGCGCCGTCCCCGCGCGCGAGTGGCTGCACACGGAGCTGGCGGGAGACTTCGTGTTCCTTTCGCTGCCGGAAGCCGAGCGCGAGACCGCCGGTCGCGACGCACCGCTGGCCGGACTCGGCGACACACACCGGGTCTTCGCCGTGTCGGGTGCGGGCGACGCATGGCTGATCGACGAAGAGGGCCACGTGTCGTTCCTCGATCATGACCGCGGCGCGGATGCGGTCCCCCAGAACATGGGGGTCGGCTTCGCCGGATGGCTGCAGATGGCGGATGTGATCGCGCAGTTCGAGACCGCCGACGACGTGCGGCTCGCGCCAGCGGTCCGCGGACTTCTGAACGCGATCTGCGACGGCCTCGCGGAGCGGTTCCCGTATTCGCTCGAGGCCTGAGGGCTCGACTGGGGGATCCGGCGGGTTTACACCGCACGCGGTATCTGCGCAGGTCGCCGACTGTCATGATCGCGGCGTGACGTCTTTCAAACCGCTCGTCCTGGTCGCGGCAGCCCTGGTGCTCACCGGCTGTTCGCAGACCTCGACGGACGCGGTCGAGCCCGCGGGGAGCTCGGCCGCGGCGGGCGCCGATTCGGGTTCGGCGCCCGCGCCCGAGGCGGGGTCGGGCACGGGCGACGCATGCGCGCTCGTGCCCTCCGCCGATATCGCCGCGGCGCTCGGTGTCGATGCGATCGAGGGGGTCGCCGCGGAAGGTCAGCAGGGTCTGCAGCAGTGCACCTGGACGTACGCCGACACACATAGCGCAATCGCTCAATACACCGCCGACGCCGACGCCTTCCTGCCGGCCGAGCTCTATCCCCAAGGCGCGAACGCACAGCCGATCCCGGGTGTCACACGCGGCTGGGCCGATGCCTCCATCGGCACGATCCTCGTCGTCAAGGGCAACGAAGGGCTGCTGCTCGTCGACATCGATCCGGGCGGGTCTGGCGCCGACCCGGCGTTGTGGACGAGTCTCGGGCAGACCATCGCGGGCCGGTTCTGACGCTGTTCGCTGCGGGTTTCGGCGGATTCCGCATCCGGTTCGTATCGCGTCAGGTCCCCTGCGTGGCACGATTCCCCCGGAACAGGCAGAGGGGCGGATCGCGTGGGCGATGACGTCGAGGGCAGCGCCGAAGCGTGGCAATTCGCCACGGGCATCCTGCTGCGCGTCTTCGGCGGGGATGCGGCCGCCGAACTCGAGGGTGTCTCGGCGCGCTCGGAAGCGGCTACGCACCGCGCCGACCGCGCGCTCTTCCGGGTCGCCGCGACGATCGCCGCGGTGATCGCCTGCCGCTTCCCGGATGCGGCCGCGCACGCCCGTCGCGCACTGGACGAGAGCGATGGGTGCGCGCCGCCCGTCGTGCGCCTCGCGTCGGCGGCGCTGTTGGCCGCGGATGCCATGGCGGGCGCCGATCACGGTCAGCGCCCCGGCGTGGATGCGGCCGCCGTCGCCGCCGCCCTCACCGAGCCGGGCGAGGGCGCGCTGCTGACGCGATACCTGCTGGCCGAAGCGGCGCTCAGCTCGGGCGGCTTCGACGCCGCCGACGCGTTGATCCGCGGTGCGGAACTCGCCCCCGGACAGGTGACGACGGGCGACACCGAGCGGGCCGATCCGTCCGCGCTGGCCCTGCAGCTGCTCGCCGCGCGCAGCGGCGCGTTCCACGGGCGCCGCGACGAAGTGAGAGCGATCGCAGAGGGATTGTTCCGCAGCGCCTCGATCGTGCCGCCGCGGGCGCTCGTGGTGCTCCAGGCCATCGGCAGCTACGGGGCCGCGGTCGCCGGCGACCGGAACCGGTTCTTCACCCTCGCGGATGCGGTGATCGCGCGCACGCGCCGCGACGAGAACTATCTCTCCGTGGGCTCGTCGCTCTACGTGGCCTGGGGCTTCCGCGCGGTGGGGCAGTTGCAGCGTGCCGCGGCGTTGCTCGTGTCGGCAGCGGGCGCCGACCTGTCGCGCTGCAAGGTGTGGGACCGTGCCTTCGCCACGGAAGTGCTCGTCGAGGCGGCGCTGTCGCGGGGGGACACCTATCGCGCCGGCGTCCTGTTGCGTAGCAGCGGGGCTCTGGCCCGCCATCGCGTGGCGGCCTCGTCACTCATTCGCGCTCGTGGTGCGATCGCTCTGTCGCAGGGGCAGGCGGCGGATGCGGAGGCGCTGGCGGCGGCATCCGTGCGCATCGATGAAGCCGCGGGAGCGGCGACCGAGGTGCTGCGAGGCGAGCTCGTGCGTGCGGACGCGCTCGCCGCCGCCGAACCCGCGCCGGCGTTGGAGCTGTTGCTGCGCCTCGCGCGCCAGGCGGATGCCGTGGGCTACGAACGCCACCGCCTGCTCGCCGCCCGCCGCTGGCGCGAGCTTGCCGCGCGGGTCGGCGGCGCGCGGGGCGACCTGGCGGTCATGACCGAGAAACAGCGCGAGGTGGCGGTGCTTCTCGCGGAGGGAAACACGAACGCGGCGATCGCGCAGGTGCTCTACCTCTCGCCGCGCACCGTCCAGAGCCACGTCGAGGACATCCTGCGGATCACGGGAGCGCCGACGCGTGGTCGCGCGGCCGCCCTCCTCGGTCCGCGGCGAGGGCTGGATCTGGGGCAGCTGAGCCCGCGTCAGCGCCAGATCGCCGCGCTCGCCGCGGCGGGAAGCCGCAACGCCGAGATCGCCGCATCCGTCGGTCTCAGCGTGAAGACCGTCGAGCACCACCTCGCCGAGGCCCTGCATCGGCTCGGGCTCCCCTCGCGAGCGGGCCTCGCCACGGTCTCCTTCGAGCCGATGACCTCAACCGCGGTTGCCCCGGCGCCGTATCCCGGCACCGACCACCAGCGCCCCGCCCCCGAGGAGAGCGCCGAGCGCGCCTATCGCCGCACCTGACGCATCCGCTGCGCCGCTCGCAGCCAGTCGCTCCGGGCCGGTCGCAGCGCCCGCGGTCGGCGCCGTCGGGGAGGTGGGCTCGGTCGCCGCGTCGATCGCCAGAGCGATCGCGGTCGCCAGGATCGTGCCGTCAGAGGCAGACGCGGTGATCGTGTACGTCTGCGACGGCTGCGCGGCGAGCGGCGTCCCCGAGATCGTGCCGGTCGCGGCGTCGAGTGCGAGGCCCGCAGGGAGCGCGGGTGACACGGTGAACGTGGGCGCGATGTCGAACGCGGATGCGGTCACGGTCGCTGTGAACGGCGCGCCGACGGTCCCCGCGCCGCCGGTCGCCGCGGTGAGCGCGGCACGCGAGAGCAGGCCGACTGCGCCGGAGGCGCGGTTGCCGACCCAGACGCGGTTGCCGCTGGGGGAGACGAGCGCGGCGGCCGCATCCGTCGTATCGATGGCCGTCGTCTCGGTCACGCCGCCGGTCGCGACCTCGAGCGTCGACAGGTTGTTGGCGCCCACCACGAGCAGGTTCGTCCCGTCGGGCGAGAAGGCGGCCGCCGCCGCATCGTGCGGCACGGTCGCGGTGCGCACGATCGTGCCGTAGGTAGCGGATGAGGCGTCGATGTCGATGAGGAACACCCGCTGCGCGCTCGGCGCGGTCACCGCGGCCAGCGTGCCGGCGGGGTTCACTGCGATCTGACCGGCCGAGGCCGCGCCGGGTAGGAGGATCGTGGCGGATTGACCTGCCAGCGCGAAAGGATCGTTGAAGAGGTACACGACGCCGGCGCCCGCGGCGGTCCCCGCGACGAGAACGTTGTTGTCCGAACCGTTGCCTGGGCCCGCGGCGATGTCCGAGAGCGCGGAAGGGCGAGGGGTGCCCGGCGCGTCCGCGGCGAAGTCGATACCGCTCACGCTGCTCACGCCGATGTTGAAACGGAGGATCCGGGTGGGGTCGGCCGCCGAGGGCGCGGCCACCACGGTCTCGCCCGCGGCCGCGATCGAGAGTGCGCCGAGGCCCGTGCCCGGTAGGGCGATCTGAGAGGTCAGCGCACCCGAAGCGTCCAACCGCACCACCCATCCGGCCGTCGTGGACACATCGACCTCGGAGCCGTCGGGGCTGATCGCCACATCCGTCGGAAGGCCGAAACCCTCGACCGCGAAGTCGATCGAGTGCGCCACGACCGCGCTCGTAGCCGTGTCGAAGATCGCGAGGCGTGGCGAGCCGTCGACGATGTAACCGGTCGACCCGCCCGGGGAGAGTGCGAGACGCTGCACACTGCCACCCGTGCCGACGACGCCGGTGACGGTCTGCAGAGGTTCCGCAGCCTGGGCGGGCAGGGCGAGGAGTGTCGCAGCGCCCGCGGCGATCAGAGCGAGAGGGAGAAGACGGCGGCGCATGACGGTCCTTCGGTGTGGGGCCTCCCGGCACGGGGGAGCAACCGAAGTCTGGCGAGCGACCGTCGGGGGCGCCATAGGGGAATCGGCCCAGATGCGCCGATTCCCCCCTGACGCGCTCAGCGCGCGACCGGCTCCTTCTCCGCCTCGGCGACCGCGCGGCGCGTGCGCCGACGGGCCACGACGCGCCCACGCACCGAGAACACCAGGACGGCGGCGAGCAGCACGTAGAGCGTGATGGTGATCGGGCTGTGCACCAGCACCGAGAAGTCGCCGTTCGCGCTCATCGCCGCGTCCCGCAGGCTCGTCTCGGCCAGCGGGCCCAGCACCATCCCGATGATGAGCGGGGCGAGCGGGAAGTCCATCGCCCGCATCAGGAAGCCCAGGATGCCGATGCCGAGCAGCATGAGCAGATCGAACGTCGACCCGGAGGTGGCGTAGATGCCCAGCGCGCAGAACACCGTGATGCCGGCGTACAGGTAGGGGCGGGGGATCAACAGCAGCTTCGCCCACAGCATCGCGAACGGCAGGTTGAGGATCAGCAGCACGACCATCGCGATGAAGAAGCTCGCCAGAAGTGCCCAGACGAGCTCGGGGGCGCGGTCGAACAGCAGCGGTCCGGGCTGCAGGCCGTACTGGCGGAACGCGGCGAGCATGATCGCGGCCGTCGCGGAGATCGGCAGGCCCAGTGCGAGCAGGGCGCCCATCGCCATCCCCGTCGTGGCGTTTCCGGCCGCCTCCGGAGCCGCGAGACCGCGGATGGCCCCGCGCCCGAACTGCGGCTTCTTGCGCCGGGCGTCCAGCCGCTTCTCCAACCCGTAGGCGAGGAACGTCGGGATCTCGGATCCGCCCGCGGGCACGACGCCGAACGGCAGGCCGATCGCGGTGCCGCGCAGCCATGCCGGCGTCGCCTCCTTCAGCTCCTTCCGACTCAGCCACGGCCGACCGGTGGGCCTGATGATCTTCTTCGCGGTGTCGTGACGCGCGAGGCACGCGACGAAGATCACCTCGCCGAGCGCCAGGATGGCGACCGTCACGGTGACCAGCGAGATGCCGTCGAACAGCTGCGGCGACTCCATCGTGAAACGCGGTGCTCCCGAGACCCCGTCGATGCCGATCACGGCGATGCCGAGACCGATGAACAGCGACGTCAGTCCCTTGATGACGTTGTCCGTGACGACGGACGACGTCGCGGCGAACGCGAAGACGGCCAGGGCGAAGAACTCCGCCGGCCCGAACCTGCTCGAGAAGTCCGCGAGAGCGGGGGCGAGGAACACCACCACGATCGACGCGACGAAACCGCCGATGAAGGCACCGATGGCGGCGGTGGCCAGCGCCTGGGCGGCGCGGCCGTTCAGCGCCATCTTGTGACCCTCGAACGTGGAGGCGATGGCGGAGGCCTGCCCCGGAGTGTTCATGAGGATCCCCATGGTCGAATCGCCGAACAATCCGCCGAAGTAGACGCCGGCGAACATGATGAACGCCGCGGTGGGATCGAGCGAGAAGGTGATCGGCAGCAGGAGAGCGACGGCCATCGAGGAGCCGAGGCCGGGCAGGACGCCCACGGCGGTGCCGAGGAGGCAGCCGACGAGAACCCAGAGCAGATTCTCCGGGGTGAAGGCGCCCGCGAAGCCCTGTGCCAGAAGTTGCAGAGCATCCATGTCAGAACCCCCCGAGGATGCCGGACGGGAGCGGCATCCCGAGCAGCATGTCGAATCCGATGTAGGCGAGCGAGCTCACCGTCGCGCCGACCGCGAGCATCTGGATGGGCTTGGACGCCCCGAATCCGCGGGCGATGCACCAGAAGAGCAGGGTCGCCGCGATGATCCAACCGAGCAGATCGAGCAGCACGGCGAAGGCGAAGAACGAGACCAGCACCCACGCCAGCGAGCGGACGTCCACGCGTACCGGCCGCGGGGGCGGCGGATCATCGTCGCCGGCCTCGGCCGCCAGCAGCTCCGCCGTCAGGGGGTCGGGCATGGCCCGGATCTCCCGCACCGCCGTGATGGCGAGCGAGACAGTGAACACGTACAGGCCGGCGGTGACGATGCCGGGGAAGAACTGCGGCCCTGGGAAGGCAGCACCCTCGGGCACGCGCATCGTCAGGATGCCGATCAGGAGGTACGTCGCGAACGCCGCCACGATGACGGGCATCGTCAAGCCTTTCAGCAGTGCGGCGATGCCGGGGCCGGAGACGAGTCGCAGGCGTTCGCCGAGGACGGCGGAGGTGGCGGTGGGATTGGCGGGGAAGGTCACAGGCCCATCTCCTCGTAGAGCGTGCGGATGCGGGACTCCTCGTCGTCGAGGAAGCCGGTGAGCTCGTCCCCGGTGATGACGCGCTCGGTCCAGCGGTAGCGTTCGACGGCGTCCTGCCACTGGGTAGTTTCGACGGAGTCGAGGATGAGCTGCGTGAGCTGATCCACCTCGTCGTCGGTCAGCCCGGCGGGCGCGGCGAGCATGCGCCAGTTGGTGAGCGAGATGTCATAGCCCTGGTCGGCGGCGGTGGGGATGTCGATCCCCTCGATCGGCTCCTTGGCGACGAGGGCGAGCGCGCGCAGGCGCCCGGCCTCGATCTGGTCGATGTTGTCGGGGTATCCGCCCGCCGCGGCTTTCGCGGTGCCGTTGAGCAGCGCCTGGATCGCCTCGCCGCCGCCGTCGGACGAGATGTAGGTCGTCTCGACCGGGTCGATCCCCGCGGCGAGGGCGAGGTCGGTCACGACGAGCTGGTCGAACGAGCCGCCGCCCGTCCACGGCAGCGCCTTCGGGTTCTCCTGCCACGCCTCGACCAGGTCGTCGAGGCTCTCGTAGGGGGAGTCCGCCGGGACGACGATGACGTCGTACTCCTCGACGACGACGGCCAAGGGCGTGACGTCGGCGAGGGTCGCGGCGGAGTTGAACTGGATCGTCGCGGCCAGCAGCCCCGTGCCGCCGACGAGCAGATTGTTCGCCTGGCCGTTGAGCACCGACACGTTGCCGAGGGCGATCGTGCCGCCGGCTCCCGGCATGTTGACGACCTGCACGTTGTTGACGAGGCCGTTCGCCTTCTGCGCCTGCTGCAGCTCGCGCGCGACCCCGTCCCACCCGCCGCCGGCGGCGGCGGGGGCGACGATGGTCATCGAGGCGCTGATCTCCTGTCCGGCGGCCGCCGAGCTGATCGAGCCGAACGCGGCGACGCCGACCGCGGCGGCGGTCACGACGCCGCCGATCACGCGGCCGATCACATTCCTGGTGGTGGTCTTCGTCCGGGGGGCGGACTCGTCCGAGGGGGTGGTCATCATTGCTCCATTCGCGCGGACATCGTCGTCGCCGCGAGATCGACCTAGGATGGCAGCGCGCGAGACGGCCGGGCCGGTCGCGCCGATTTGTTCCCATAAACGCGCACGCGGCGACGTGGCCGCGCGGCGAGGAAGCGAGCACGATGGCGTTCGGGCACCGGCAGCGCGCCGTCCGGCTCGCCATGCTCGTGCTGCCCTCGGTCGTCACCCTGGCCGCCCTCGGCGTCACGACGACGGTCGCCCTCGCGCTGCAGGAGAGCCGCATCCGTGACGCGACGGCGGAGCGCGTGCAGGAGGTGGCCACGAGCCTCGCCGCCCTGAGCGAGGTGAGGAAGACCGTCGCATCCGTCTCCGACGCGGGATCACCGGATGACCTCGCCGATGCGGCGGATCTCGCTCCCGCAACAGCGGCCCTGCAGCCGATCGCGGAACTGGTCGCCCGCGCTGCGGGCGTGTACTACGTGGTCGTGACCGACGACGAGGGCGTGCGCATCACGCATCCGCTCGCGTCCGAGCGTGGCGTGCAGGTGTCGACCACGAACGCCTCGGTGCTCGCGGGCACCCCGTTCCTCGGTACCGAGACGGGGCCGTCGGGGCCGTCGCTGCGGGCGAAGGTTCCGGTCGTCGACGAGGGCCGCGTGGTGGGCATGGTCGCGGTCGGAGTGCTCGAGTCCGACATCGCCGCCGAACGCGAGCAGGCCCTGAGCGCACTGCTGCCGTGGGCCGTGGGGGCGCTCATCGTCGCGACCCTTGCCAGCTCCGCGCTCACGGCGGCGGTCGAGCGCCGCTTCCGCCGCCTCGACGAACTGGCCCTCGAACACGCGCAGATGGGGCGGACGGCGGCGGCGCTGCGCGAGCAGTCCCACGAATTCACGACGCGCCTGCACGTCGTGCACGGGCTCGTCTCCCGGGGTGATGCGGACGAGGCGCTCGCCTACATCGAGGATCTCGTGCCTGTCTCGGGCGGTCGGCACGATGAACAGGATGCGGGCATGCCGCTGCGCGATGCCGCCGTTCACGCCGTGCGTTCCGACGTGCTCGCCCACGGCGCGCAGGTCGAGTTCGACGTCGCCGTCGCGCGCGACATCGATGAAGAGGTCGTGACCGTGCTCACCAACCTCGGTCGCAACGCCGCGGAAGCGGGGGCCGGCCGCATCCGGTGCACGCTGCGTGAGCACGGCGACCTGCTCGCCGGGGCGGTGGAGGACGACGGACCGGGCGTGGACCCGCGCCAGGCGACGCGGATCTTCGCCCTCGGGTTCTCCTCGAAGTCGGATGCCTCGGGCAGTGGACGAGGCATCGGGCTCGACCTGGTGCGCCGACTGGTCACCGCGCGCGGGGGAACGATCGAAGTGGGCACCTCGACGCTCGGCGGCGCCCGGTTCTCCTTCGAGATGGCGAGGCGTCCGTGAACGGCAACATCCGGGTGCTCGTCGTCGACGACGACAGGGGAGCCCGCGCGCTGCACAGCCGCTTCGTCGCGGCGACGAGCGGTTTCACCGTCGTGGGCACCGCCGCGAGCGGGCGGGAGGCGCTGGGGTTCGCGGGCGACGCGGTCGATCTCATCCTGCTCGACATGCGACTTCCCGACATCAGCGGCATCGAGGTGCTGCACCGTCTCCGCACGATCGGCGGGTCGGAGGTGGACGTGATCGTCATCAGCTCCTCGCAGGACCAGACGACCGTGCGTCAAGCGCTCGCCGCGCACGTGGTCGGGTACCTGATCAAACCCTTCACCGAATCCGCGCTGCGCGCCCAGCTCGAGCAGTATCGGAACCGTCGTCAGCAGGCGCAGCAGGATGCGCGCGAGCGTCCGCTGAGCCAGGGCGAGATCGACCGGCTGCTGGCCACGGGAGGCATCCGCACCGGAACGCACGCCGCGGTGGCACCCGCTGCCGCCCTCGCACTGCCGAAGGGCCTGGCGCAGCCCACGCTCGATCGGGTGGCGGCGGCACTCGACCCCGTCGTCGCCCGGTCGGGAGCCGACGTCGCCACCGCGTGCGACCTGTCGCGAACCACGGCGCACCGCTATCTGACGCATCTCGTCGACCTCGGCCTCGTCGACCGCGCCCACCGCTACGGCAAGCGCGGCCGTCCCGAAGTCCTCTACCGGCTCGCACCGGCGCATGCGCCGGACGCGACGACCCGCTGAGAGTCCTCGCCCTCGACGGGCGAGTCGTGATTGTGTGGGCGCACGCGAACCCACGTCCGGAGGCAGCAATGAACGCTCGTCGAGGTCCCCACCGTCCGCCCGCCGGAAGCGATGACCGGCTGAGTATCAATCCCGTGTTCGTGCGGCCCGGGGAGGCCACGGAGTTCGACCGCTATCGGCTTCCGGCAGGACCGAGCCTTCCCGAGACGGCGTACCAGATCGTGCACGACGAGGCGATCCTCGACGGCAACTCGCGCCTGAACCTCGCCACCTTCGTCACGACGTGGATGGACGACCACGGGCAGCGGCTGTATCGCGAGGCCTTCGACAAGAACATGATCGACAAGGACGAGTACCCGGCGACCGCCGAGATCGAAGAGCGGTGCTGGCGGATGCTGGCCGACCTCTGGCACGCACCGGACGACGCCGACGCGATCGGCACCTCGACGATCGGCTCGTCGGAGGCTTGCATGCTCGGCGGGCTCGCGCTCAAGCGGCTGTGGCAGGAGCGTCGCAGGGTCGACGGCAAGCCGACCGATCGGCCCAACCTGGTCATGTCGGCTGCGGTCCAGGTGGTGTGGGAGAAGTTCTGCAACTACTGGGAGATCGAACCGCGGTACGTGCCGGTCTCCCCGGAACACCTTGTGCTGGACGGCGAAGGTCTGGAGCGGTACGTCGACGAGAACACGATCGGCGTCGTCGCGGTGCTGGGGCAGACCTTCACCGGGCTGTACGACCCGGTCGCGGCCATTGCGGCGAAGCTCGACGAGATCGAGGCCGCGACCGGTTTCGACGTCCGCATCCATGTCGACGGCGCCTCCGGAGCCATGATCGCCCCCTTCTGCCAGCCCGAGCTGGACTGGGACTTCCGCATCCCGCGCGTCAACTCGATCAGCACCTCGGGGCACAAGTACGGACTCGTCTATCCCGGAGTCGGCTGGGTCGTCTGGCGGGATCCGTCGGTGCTGCCGGAGAGCCTCGTGTTCCACGTCAGCTACCTCGGCGGCGACATGCCGACCCTCGCCCTCAACTTCTCCCGGCCGGGCGCGCAGGTGCTGCTGCAGTACTACCAGTTCCTCCGGCTCGGGCGTGAGGGCTACCGCGCCGTGCAGCAGAACTCGCTCGACGTGGCGCAGTTCCTCTCGGGTGAGATCGGACGGATGGGACCGTTCGATCTCGTGAGCCGAGGAGACACCATCCCGGTCTTCGCCTGGACCCTGAAGCCCGGCCACACGGACGTCTGGAACCTCTACGACCTGGCGGACCGCCTGCGGATGAAGGGGTGGCTCGTGCCGGCCTATCCGATGGCCGACGACATGAGCGACACGGTACTGCAGCGCATCGTGGTGAAGGTCGGTCTCAGCCGCGACCTCGCGGCGTCGCTCATCGAGGACATCCGCGCCGAGGTGGGCTTCCTCGACCGCCTCGATGCGCCGTTGCCCCGCGAGCGCACCACGGGTTCCGGTTTCCACCACTGAGACCAGGGCACGGATCACGGAAGACGGCGATTGGCGATCAATGATGGCAACCGGTTGCGGCAACCGATTGCATCGTCTATCGTGATGCGCAGCACACACGACGTGCCGCCGCGCCGGACATCCCGACGGCCGGTACGAGCCGCCGCGAGTGCCCTTCTCCAATGGTGTCCAGAAGGGACAGACAATGAAGTTCACAGCACGCGTGAGCGCGCTCGGCGCCCTGGGCGTCGCGGCCGCGCTCGCCATCGCCGGCTGCTCGGCCGGCGGCTCGACCCCCGCCAACTCCGGTGGCTCCGGCCACGGCGGCACCCTCACCCTCGGCATCATCGCCGAGCCGACTTCCTGGGATCCTTCGCAGGCTCATGTCGGGCACGGTCTACAGCCGTTCCAGGTGACCTACGACTCCTTGCTGCTGCGAGGACCGGACGGGACCCTACAGCCCATGCTCGCCACCTCATGGGAGTACAACGATGACAACACCGCGCTGACGCTCGACCTGCGCGACGACGTCACCTTCAGCGATGGCGCCGCCTTCGACGCGGAGGCCGTGAAGGCCAACCTCGAGAACTTCAAATCCGGCAACGGGCGTCAGGCATCCCAACTCGCGGCCCTGGCCAGTGTCGACGTCGTCGACGACGACACGGTCACCCTCAACCTCAGCCAGCCCGACCCCGCGCTCGAGTTCTATCTCTCGCAGGCCGCCGGGCTCATGGGCGGCCCCGGCTCGATCGGCACCGAGAGCATCATCTCCACGCCGGTCGGGTCCGGCCCCTACGTCATGGACACCGCGTCATCGGTGCCTGGCTCGCAACTCGTCTTCACGGCGCGGGAGGGCTACTGGAACCCCGACCTGCAGAAGTACGACAAGATCGTGCTGAAGTCCTACCAGGAGACGACCGCGCGACTGAACGCGATCCTCTCCGGCCAGGTCGATGCGACGATCCTCGACGCGCCGACCGCCGCCCAGGCGAAGTCGGCGAACCTCGCGCAGATCGAGGACTACCGCGTCGACTGGCAGGGCCTCGTGCTGATGGACCGCGACGGCTCCATCGTGCCGGCGCTCGCCGACAAGCGGGTGCGTCAGGCCATCAACTATGCGCTCGATCGAGACACGCTGCTCGATTCCATCCTCCTCGGGTACGGGAAGTCGACGGACCAGGTGTTCGGCCCGGACAGCGGTGCATACGTCGACGACCTTGACGGCACCTACGATTACGACCCCGCGAAGGCGAAGGAGCTTCTGGCGGACGCGGGTTATCCGGATGGCTTCGAGCTGCCGTTGCCCGCGATCCCCGGGTTCGAGACACCGCTCGCCGCTCTCACCCAGCAGCTCGCCGACGTCGGCATCCGCGTCCAGTCCGAGCCCGTCTCGACCTCGACGTTCCTCGCCGACCTCGCCGCGGGCAAGTTCCCGGCGGTGTACTTCAACTACTTCCAGGGCGAGCCCTGGGTCGCCATCAACCAGCTGATCTCGACGAACGCGCTCTACAACCCGTTCAAGACGACGACGCCGGAGCTGCAGCAGCTCATCGACGCGGTGCAGACGGGCGGCGCGGAGTCGTCCGAGCTGGCGAAGAAGGTCAACGAGTACGTCACGGATGAGGCATGGTTCGCGCCCGTCTACCGCATCGATCAGATCTACGTGTACAAGTCGGACGTGGTCTCGGTCGAGAAGCAGATCCAGTCCGCCGTGCCGGCGATCTACAACTACACCCCGGCTGGCTGACACCCGGATGCGGGGGCTCCGGCCCCCGCATCCATCCCCGGACATTGGAGTCTTCTCGATGATCTCCTTCATCATCCGACGGCTGATCTCAGGCGTGATCCTGCTGGTCGTCATCTGCGCGCTCGCCTACTCGCTGCTCTTCTTCAACGGCAGCAGCATCGCGCGCAACATCCTGGGCGACCAGGCGAGTCCCGAACAGGTGGCGCTCAAGGAGCAGCAGCTGGGCCTGGACCAGCCGCTGCCCGTCCGCTTCTTCCACTGGGCGACCGGTGCTCTGACCGGCGACCTCGGTCGGAGCTGGTTCGGCACGCTCACGGTGTCCGACGCCCTCGTCACCCGCGTGCCCGTGACGCTGACCCTCGTGATCTCATCGATCGTGCTCGTCGCGGTCTTCGCCACCATCCTGGGTACCGCGGCCGCGATCAAGCGCGGATGGGTCGACCGTCTGGTGCAGGTGGGGGCGATCGTCGGTGACGCGATCCCGGGCTTCGTGCTCGCCATCGCCCTGGTCACGATCTTCGCCGTGCAACTGAAGCTCTTTCCTGCCGTCAGCAGCATCAGCCCCGGCGCCGGCGTCGACGCATGGGTCGCTTCGCTCACCCTTCCGGTGGTCGCCATCGTGCTGAACTATGTGACCGCGAGCGCTCAACAGATCCGATCCGCCGTCATCGTCCAGCGCGAGCGGGACTTCGTGCGCACCCTCCGCAGCCGCGGATTGGGTGAGCGGGAGATCCTCCTCAAGCATGTCCTGCGAGGGGCGGCCCCCGCCGGGCTCACGGTGCTCAGCCTGCAATTCGTCGGGCTGCTAGGCGGAGCGGTCATCATCGAGCGCATCTTCGCCATCCCCGGCATCGGACAGCTCGCCGTGGACGCGACGGTGAACGGCGACATCCCCATCGTCATGGGCGTCGTGCTCTACACCGTTGTGATCGTCATCATCGTCAATCTGCTGGTCGATCTCGCCAACGGCTGGCTCAACCCGAAGGTGCGCACCTCATGAGCTCCACGGTCGCGATCGCACTCGCTCCGCATTCCCCTCGTCGGCGACCCGTCATCGTGCGGGTGCTCACCAATCCACTCGGCGCCGTATCGCTGGTCGTTCTCGTCGCCGTCACCGTTCTCGCGGTGCTCGCCGGAGTGCTCGCGCCGTACGGGCCGAACTTCGCCGAGGTCGGCAACACCCTCGCGCAGCCGGGTGCCGACCACCTGCTCGGCACCGACTCTGCCGGTCGCGACGTATACAGCCGCCTTCTCTGGGGTGCCCAGCTCACCCTCCTGTCGGCCTTGCTCTGCGCCGCGGTGGCGATCGCGATCGGCCTCCCGGCCGGTCTTCTCGCCGGCTACTACGGACGCTGGTTCGACACGGCGTCGAACTGGACGGCCAACCTGCTGCTGAGCCTGCCCGCCATCATCGTGCTGCTCTCGGTGCGCACGGCACTCGGGCCCTCCGTCTGGCTCGCGATGGTCGTCTTCGGCATCCTGATCTCTCCCGGCTACTACCGGCTGACCCGCACCGCCGTGCAGTCGGTTCGCAACGAGCTCTACGTGGATGCGGCCCGCGTGTCCGGCCTGAGTGATGCGCGGATCATCGGGCGCCACGTCATGTCCGTCGTGCGTGCGCCGATCATCATCCAGACCGCCTTGGTCGCCGGCGTCGCGATCGCGATCCAGTCGGGCGTCGAGTTCCTCGGTCTCGGCAATCCCCAGGAGGTCACCTGGGGAGCCATGCTCAGCGAGGGGTTCCGGAACATCTACATCGCGCCGGGCCTCATCGTCTGGCCCGCCGTCGCCATCGGCGTCACGGTCGGCGCGTTCGTGCTGCTGGGAAACGCGCTGCGCGATGCGCTCGAGGACGCCCCCAAGGTCAAGGTGAACCGCAAAGCCGTCGAAGCCGCGCTCCAGACGGGTATCGTGACGGATGCGGTCGCCGGCACGAACCTCGTCCTGCCGGCCCCGGAGACCCCGGAGGCGCCCGCCGCGGTGCCCACGACGGCCTCGGCATCCTCACCGGCGCCCGAGGTGCAGAGCGGGGCTCACCTGCTGGAGGTGCGTGACCTCGCGATCGGATACCCGACACCTTCCGGCACGATCACGCGCGTCGTCGAGGGCGTCACACTCCATGTCGATCGCGGGGAGGTGCTGAGCATCGTGGGCGAGTCCGGGTCGGGAAAGAGCCAGACCGCCTTCGCGATCCTCGGCCTGTTGCCCGATGCCGCACGTATCGTCGCCGGCTCGATCGTCATCGACGGCGTCGAGACGGTCACCTCCGGCAGCGGCGCGGTCTCGCAGAAGCGCATCGCCGCCCTCCGCGGGCGACGGGTCTCCTACATCCCGCAAGAGCCCATGTCCAACCTCGATCCGGCGTACACGATCGGTCACCAGCTGAGCCGCCCGATGGTCAAGCTCTTGGGCATCGGCAAGTCCGAGGCGAAGAAGCGCGTGCTCGAACTGCTCGAGCGGGTCGGCATCGCTGATCCCGCCCGCACCTTCGACCTGTACCCGCACGAGATCTCGGGCGGCATGGCCCAGCGCGTGCTCATCGCGGGAGCGGTGAGCTGCGGCCCGGACCTCATCATCGCGGACGAGCCCACGACGGCGCTGGATGTGACGGTTCAGGCGGAGGTGCTCGAACTCCTCCGCGAGATGCGGGACGAGCTCGGTGTGGCCATCGTTCTCGTCACCCACAACTTCGGCGTCGTCTCGGACCTGGCCGACCGGGTGGCGGTCATGCGACACGGGCGGTTGATCGAGACGGGTGCGGTGCGCGACGTGCTGCGCGCTCCGCGCGAGGAGTACACCCGCACCCTGCTGGACTCGATGCTCGAGGGCAAGGAGCCTCTCCAGATGCTGACGAAGGAGGCCCGCGGATGAGCGGCGCACTGTTGGAGGTCGACTCGCTCGTCGTCTCCTATCCGGGCAAGGGCTGGCGAAAGCCCGCGAGCGAGATCCTGCACGGCGTCTCGCTCGAGATCGCCGAGGGTCGCACGCTGGGTCTCGTCGGGGAGTCCGGGTCGGGCAAGACGACGATCGGCCGCGCCATCCTCGGGCTCGCGCCCGTGACAGCGGGATCCATCCGCTTCGAGGGAACCGAGATCTCCGCGGCCGGGCGTCGTCAGCGCCGCCGTCTGGCGCGCGACATCCAGGTCGTCTTCCAGGATCCGTACTCGTCTCTGAATCCGGCGATGGAGGTGGGGGACATCCTCGCCGAGCCCCTGGTCACCCAGGCGCTGAGTAGGCGCGAGAGCGCGTCGCGGGTGCGGACGCTGCTCGATCGTGTCGGCCTTCCCGCCGATGCCATCGGACGCCTGCCGCGCGAGTTCTCGGGCGGGCAGCGCCAGCGCATCGCCATCGCGCGCGCGCTTGCTCTTCAGCCGAAGCTCATCGTCTGCGACGAGCCGGTGAGCGCGCTCGATCTGACGACCCAGGCGAAGGTGCTGGATCTCTTCCTCGAAATCCAGCAGGACACGGGTGTGTCCTACCTCTTCGTCTCGCATGACCTCGATGTCGTTCGCCACATCAGCCACGACGTCGCGGTTCTGTACCGGGGCGACATCGTCGAACACGGCCCCGCCGCCCAGGTCACCACGGAGCCGTCGCATCCGTACACTCGACGCCTCCTGCTGGCTTCGCCCTCGCCGGATCCCGACGTTCAGCGCGAGCGGCGGGCACTCCGTCAGGCCGCGCGCGCGAGTGCGGATGCAGCATGATCCGCCGCTGGCCTAGGCTGAGGAACGGGGTGCCCAGATGAGCGCGCAGACAGAGGCTGACGAACCCCGTCCCGGGGGCCGCAGCACCGGTGCGCCGACGATCTACGACATCGCGAAGATCGCGGGGGTCGCTCCTTCCACGGTGTCGCGCGCGTTCAGCCAGCCCGCGCGCGTGAACACCAAGACGGCGGAGCGCATCCACGAGGCGGCGCGCGAGCTGGGCTTCCGACTCAATCCGCTGGCCCGCGCCCTCCCGACCGGGCGCACGCACACGCTGGCGCTGCTGGTGGCCGACATCACGAACCCTGTGGTGTTCGACATCATCCGCGGCGCGGCGCGCGAGGCGTCGGTCCACGACTACACGCTCATCATCTCCGAATCGGAGGAGTCGAGCGAGCGCGAGCTCGTCGACGCCCAGCGCCTGCTGCCCTCGGTGGACGGCATCATCCTCGCGACGACGCGACTCGACCCGCCCTCGATCCGCGCCCTCGCGAAGTCCAAGCGTCTGGTCACGATCAACCGCGACGTCGGCGAAGCGGTGGCGAGTGTGCTTCCCGATCTCAGCACCGGCGTCGACGAGGCGGTGGCGCATCTCGCCGGCCTCGGCCACGCGGTGATCGGCTACGTACCCGGTCCGACGTCATCCTGGATCAGCGAGCGTCGTGCCGCGGCGATCGCGCGGGCGGCGGATGCCCACGGCATCGAACTGGTCGAATTCGCGAACACGGTGCCCACCCGTGAGGGCGGCGCGGCGATCCTCGACGACCTTCTGGCATCGGCGGCCACGGCGATCATGGGCTACAACGACCTCATGATGTTGGGCGTGCTTCAAGCAGCGACCGCGCGAGGTGTGTCGATTCCGGGTGAGCTGAGTCTCGTGGGCTTCGACGACATCTTCGGAAGCGACTTCACCGTGCCCGCGCTGACGACTATCCGCTCACCGCTCGCCGAGGCGGGCAGACGCGCCGTGCGAGCCGTCCTCGGCCTCGAGGACCCCCACGATCTCCTTCCCACCGAGCTCGTCGTGCGCGACTCCACGGGCGCGCGCGCCTGACTCGTCCCCCCATCTCCGGTCGCCTCCGACACGACGGATGGCAACCGGTTGTACTCCGAGAGATTTCGAATGACAGACTTCACCGAGGATCGCCTGCTCCCTGTGGATCCGACGGCGCGCGCCATCGCCCGCGACCTCTACGCGTCGGTTCGCGAACTGCCGATCATCTCGCCCCACGGTCACGTGGACGCCGGGATGATCCGGCGCGACGACGCGTGGACGGACCCGACGCAGCTGCTGATCACATCGGACCACTACATGACACGGCTGCTCCATGCCGGCGGCGTGGGCTACGAAGCGCTCGGATTGCACACCGGGCGGAGTCCAGGCATCGAGGGGTGGCGTACCTTCGTCGACCACTGGCTCTCGTTCGCCGGAACGGCATCCGGCTACTGGATCGAGCAGACGCTGCGCTCGGTGTTCGGCATCGAGGAGCCGTTGTCACCCGAGAACGGCGACGCCGCGTACGCGCGGATCGCCCAGCGCCTCGCTGAGCCCCGGTTCGCTCCGCGTGCACTGTTCGAGGATTTCGACATCGATGCGCTCGCGACGACCGACGACCCGCTCGACGACCTCGCTGACCACGCCGCGCTCGCTGCGGATCCGTCCTTCCGCGGACGGGTCCTGCCGACCTTCCGTCCGGACCGCTACCTGGACCCTGAAGCTGCAGACTTCGAGGCGGCGGCGACCGCGCTCACCTCCACCGCCGGCGCGACCACGTTCGCCTCGTACCTCGAGGCGTTCCGGATGCGGCGCGAGCATTTCATCGCTCACGGTGCGGTCTCGGCGGACCACGGAGTGACGGAGCTGCTGACCATCGATCTCGGTGACGACGCGCCGGCCTTCTTCGATCGTGCGCTGCGCGGCAGTCTCTCGCCGTACGAGAGCCAGCTCTTCCGCGGGCACATGCTGCTCGAGATGGGGCGCATGAGCGCACGCGACGGACTGGTCATGACCATCCACCCGGGCGTGCGCCGCAACCATCACACGGGGGCGTTCCAGAGATTCGGCGCCGACCGCGGACACGACATCCCCCTTGCGACGCGGTTCACGGACGAGCTCCGACCGCTGCTGCAGGAGGTCGGTCTCGTTCCGGGTATGCACATCGTGCTCTTCGCCGTCGACGAGACGGCATACTCCCGCGAGATCGCCCCGCTGGCAGGCTTCTACCCCTCCGTGTTCATCGGCGCCCCATGGTGGTTCCTGGACGCGCCGGATGCGGGGATGCGCTTCCGGGAAGCGGTCACGGAGACAGCCGGATTCTCTCGGAACTCCGGCTTCATCGACGACACGCGCGCCTTCCTTTCGATCCCGGCGCGTCACGACATGTCGCGCCGGCTCGACGCGGCATTCCTGGCACGGCTCGTCGTGCAGGGGCGCGTGCGCCAGGCGGCCGCGTTCCAGATCATCCGGGATCAGGTCATCGCGCAGCCGCGGAAGGTGTTCAAGCTGTGAGCGTGCGTCTGAGCAGAGGCGCGACGGGCGCGCAGGCCAGGCCCGTCCGCATGGTGCATCTGGGGCTCGGCGCCTTCCACCGCGCACATCAGGCATGGTTCACCGCGATGGCGTCGGACGCGCCCGATTGGGGGATCGCCGCGTTCTCGGGGCGCCGCCCCGAGGCGGCCGATGTCCTCGCCGCGCAGGATGGCCTGTACACCTTGATCGAGCGCGCCGCAGAGGGGGATCGTGCTCGCATCATGGATCCGCTCTCTCGGGCGTACGACGGCGCCGATGTCGCGGCCCTCGCCGGGCTGGTCGCCAACCCGGGCGTGTCGATCGTGACGTTGACCATCACGGAGGTGGGATACGGTGCGAGCCGCACGAAGCTGACCGACACGCTACGTCAGGATCGCGACATCCTCCGGGCGCGGTTCGCCGACGCGCACCTGCGCGGTGACGCCGACCCTCGCACCGCTCTCGGACGGCTCGCCCTCGGGCTCGAAGCACGTCGGCGAGCGGACGGGGGCGGGATCACGATCGTCTCGTGCGACAACCTGCCCGACAACGGCGGCGTCACACGTGATGTGCTGCGGATGCTGCTGGAGCCGGCGGGCGGTGCTGCGCTGGATCAGTTCGACGAGCTCGTCGGTGTCGCGTCGGCATCCGTGGACCGCATCACGCCCCGCGCGACGGATGCAGACAGGGCGGACGCGCTGCGGCTCACCGGCTACTCGGACGCCGCACCGGTGGTCACAGAACCCTTCGCCGACTGGGTCATCGCGAACGCCTTCCAGGCTCCGCGCCCGGATTGGGAGTCCGCGGGTGTGCGGATCGTCGAGGACCTCGAGCCGTTCGAGCGGCGCAAGCTCTGGATGCTCAACGGTGCGCATACGCTGCTCGCCACCGCGGGTCGGGCGCGCGGCCACGAGACCGTCGATGCGGCGATGAACGACTCCGTCGTCAGCGGCTGGGTGGAGCAGCTGTGGGATGACGCGATCCGCCATCTTCCCGCCGAGCTCGACGCCGAGGAGTACCGCACCCGCCTGCGCTCGCGCTTCGCGAACGGCAGGATCCGGCACCTGCTCGATCAGATCGCGCTGGACACCGAGACGAAGCTGCGCATGCGCGTGATCCCCCTCGTCCGTGCGGAACGCGCCGAAGGTCGATATGCGGAAGCTGCGACTCGCGCGATCGCATCGTGGGTCGCTGCATCTGCGGCCGAGCACGATGCCGGGCCCGAGGGGGCGCGGGCGGCGCTGGCCACGCTCGATGCCGAGCTCGCGGACGACGAGACATACGTGGCGGTGCTCGCCGAGGTGGTACGCGAAGAGCGCGCCGCCGGGCAGGCCGCCGGAGCCCGGATGGTCGCTCGATGAGCGACGTTGTGACAACGACGAGAGGAAAGACGACATGCTGACACCGCGTTCGAGTCGAAGCCGCGACCTGCGGTCGCTGGATGGACTGTGGGCTTTCGCGCTCGACACCGAAGTGGGGGAGCGCCCGTGGGAGGCTCCGTTGCCCGTGACCCGCGTGGCGCCCGTGCCCGCCAGCTACAACGACATCTTCCTCGAGCCGGAGATCCGCAACCACGTGGGCGTGGTCTGGTATCAGCAGCGCATCGACGTTCCCGCAGGCTGGGAGGGGCGACGCATCGCGCTGCGGGTCGACGCCGCCACCCACACCGGCACCGTCTACGTCGACGGGCGCCGTCTCGCCCACCACGAAGGCGGCTACACGCCGTTCGAGGTGGAGCTGACAGAGGTCGTCGCCCCGGGGACGTCGGCGCTTGTGACGATCGCCGTCGACAACCGGCTCACGCAGGCCACCATCCCGCCCGGAGTCGTCGGAGAGGGACCGGACGGGCGCGAGACGCAGCGCTATCGGCACGACTTCTTCAACTACGCCGGCCTCGCCCGCAGCGTGCGGCTGATCTCGACGCCACGTGAGTACATCGCGGATATCGTCGCGGTCACCGACGTGCAGGGCTCCGACGCGAGCGTCGACTACACGGTGGCCGTCGCCGGCGGGCGATCCGAGGTGCACGTGGAGGTGGTCGACGAGGACGGCGTCGTCGTCGCGGCGTCCGAGGGAGCCAGCGGCCGTCTCGAGATCGCCGATGTGCATCTGTGGCAGCCGGGGGCCGCCTACCTGTACCGGATGCGTGTGCGTCTGGGGGACGACGGTGACGTCTACGAGCAGCCCATCGGCGTGCGCACCGTCGAAGTCGTCGGGCAGCGGTTCCTCATCAACGGCGCACCGTTCTACTTCACCGGGTTCGGCAAGCACGAGGATTCGCCCATCCGGGGCAAGGGGCATGACGCCGCCGTCCTGGTGCACGACTTCCAGCTCATGCGCTGGATCGGTGCGAACTCGTTCCGGACCTCTCACTATCCCTACGCCGAGGAGTGGCTGGACTACGCCGACCGGCACGGCATCGTCGTGATCGACGAGACGGCTGCGGTGGGTCTCAACATCAACATGGTGGCGGGATTCAACGGAGACCGGCCAGAGCCGACGTTCTCGCCGGACGCGATGAACGACCGCACGCAGGCCACGCACGCCGCCGCCATCCGGGAGCTGATCGCGCGCGACAAGAACCATCCCTGCGTCGTGATGTGGTGCATCGCCAACGAGCCGGCCTCGAGCGAGGAAGGCTCTCGCGGCTACTTCGAGCCCCTGGTCGCACTGACGCGTGAGCTCGATCCGACCCGCCCGGTGACCTTCGCGAACCAGGGTGCGGCGCGCTTCGACAACGACAAGATCGTCGACCTCTTCGACATCGTCTGCCTGAACCGCTACTACGGCTGGTACGAGATGACCGGCGACCTGAGCGCGGCGGAGCAGGCGCTCGAGACCGAGTTGCGTGGTTGGCAGAGCACCTGGGACAAGCCGATCATCATGACCGAGTACGGCGTGGACACGATGGCGGGCCTGCACTCCGCGCATCCCGGCCCGTGGAGCGAGGAGTACCAGATCGACTTCCTCGCGATGTACCACCGTGTCTTCGATCGCGTCCCGGCGGTCGTCGGAGAGCAGATCTGGAACTTCGCGGACTTCCAGACCACCAGTGGCGTGGTTCGCGTCGACGGCAACAAGAAGGGCGTGTTCACCCGCGATCGCCGCCCCAAATCGGTGGCGCGAAGCCTCCGGGAGCGGTGGACGGCCATCGGAACGACCCACGACAAGAAGGAGAGCGGCGCATGATCATCGAGAAGGCCGAAGTCATCGTCACCAGCCCCGACCGGAACTTCGTCACCCTGAAACTGACGACGGACGAGGGGATCACCGGTCTCGGCGATGCGACGCTGAACGGGCGCGAGCTCGCGGTCGTCGCCTACCTCCGCGATCATGTGGCGCAGTTGCTCATCGGACGCGATGCGTCGCGGATCGAGGACACCTGGCAGTTCCTGTACCGGTCGGCGTATTGGCGGCGCGGACCCGTCACCATGGCAGCCATCGCCGCGGTCGACATGGCGCTGTGGGACATCAAGGGCAAGCAGGCCGGGCTCCCCGTCTACCAGCTGCTCGGCGGCGCATCCCGCAACGGCCTGCTCGCCTACGGGCACGCCTCCGGAAAGACCACCGATGAGCTGTTCGACTCGGTGCGCGCGCACCAGGAGCAGGGTTACCGTGCCATCCGCATCCAGACCGGCGTCCCCGGCCTCACGTCGATCTACGGCATCGCCTCGAACGCCACGTACGAGGCGAACACCGGGGTGCGCTATGACCATGAGCCCGCTCAGCGCGGCGCGCTGCCCAACGAGGAGGACTGGGACACCCGCAGCTACCTGCGCCACGTGCCGACGGTGTTCGAAGCCGTCCGCAACGAGTTCGGCCCCGAGCTGCCGCTCCTGCACGACGCGCATCACCGCCTGACCCCGATCCAGGCCGCGAAGCTCGGCAAGTCGCTTGAGCCCTACGACCTGTTCTGGCTGGAGGACGTGTCCCCGGCCGAGAACCAGGAGGCGCTGCGTCTGGTGCGTCAGCACACGACGACGCCGCTGGCGATCGGAGAGATCTTCAACACCGTCTGGGACTACCAGCAGATCATCCGCGAGCAGCTCATCGACTACGTGCGCTCCGCCGTCACCCACACCGGGGGCATCAGCCACCTCAAGAAGGTGCTCGACTACGCAGCCCAGTACCAGATCAAGTCGGGGATGCACGGGCCCACCGACATCTCGCCGGTCGGGATGGCGGCCGCGATGCACCTCGGCCTGTCGATCCACAACTTCGGCATCCAGGAGTACATGAAGCACGGCGCGAAGACCGACGCGACCTTCGAGCAGTCCTTCACCTGGCAGGACGGCTTCCTGCACCCCGGTGACAAGCCGGGGCTCGGAGTGGAGCTGAACCTCGACGAGGCGGGGAAGTACCCGTACGAGCAGGCATACCTGCCGTACAACCGCCTCGCCGACGGCACCGTCCACGATTGGTGAGCAAGACTCCGCTCCCGCGGCGGATCTGCGTGATGGGGGTCTCCGGCGCGGGGAAGACGACCACGGCGATGGCGCTCGCGTCGCGCCTGGGTGCCGTCTTCCTCGACGCCGACGATCTGCATCCGGCGGCGAATGTCGCGAAGATGGCGGCGGGTGTCGCGCTCGACGACGAAGACCGCGCGCCGTGGTTGCGGGCGGTCGGGGAGACGGTGGCCGGGCACGAGCATGTCGTCGTCGCCTGCTCGGCGCTCAAGCACCGCTACCGCGACCTGCTTCGTGACACGGCGCCGGATCTCATCTTCGTGCTGCTCGTGCCGTCGGACGACGAGCTCGCCCGACGGCTCGCCGCGCGCGAAGGACACTTCATGCCGGCGAGTCTGCTGCGCTCGCAGCTCGCCACGCTCGAACCGCTGGGACCGGATGAGGCGGGCGTCACGGTGGACGTGTCGGGCGCCGGTCTCGACGCTCTCATCGCCGCCGTCGTCGATGGGCTGGGAGCGGCGGACTCGGGCGGGGTTACGCTCGGCGGGTGAGCGCGATCCTCGACGACCTCGTCTTCCGTCCGGCCCGTGTGGAGGACGTCGCCCGCATCCTCGCGTTCTGGGCGGAGGCCGCCGAGAACGACGCTCGCCCAGCCGACGACGCCGCGACGGTGGAGGCGCTGGTTCTCCGGGACGCAGCGGCTCTCGACATCGCCGTGCAGCAGGAGCGCGTGGTCGGCACGGTCATCTCCGGGTGGGACGGATGGCGCGCGCATCTCTATCGTCTCGCCGTCCACCCGGATCTGCGCGGCCGGGGAATCGCGGGTGAGCTGCTTCGTCGCGCCGAGGACCGGCTCGTCCGCCTGGGGGCGCGGCGGCTCGACGCCATGGTGCTGGAGCAGAACGGGCTGGGGCAGTCGTTCTGGGCCGCCACGGGATTCAGCCCTCAGGACGAGTGGCGGCGGTGGGTGCGCGCTGTCGAATGAGCACCCGTTCGCCGGGTGGGGTTCCGATCGGATGCTCACTCGGCAGACGGATGCGCGCTCGCGGAGGCCGGGCTCAGTCGCGCGCCGACGGGAGGAACACGATCTTCCCGTGCACGTCACCGACCTCCGCGCGTTCGTGCACCCGCGGCAGATCCTCGAGCGGAAGACGCTCGGCGATGTCCACGTGGAGCTCGCTGCGATCGATGAGCGACACCAGTCCCGCGAGCTCGTCGGCATCGGAACGGACGAAGATCGTCACGGCCCGGACACCGCGCGCCTCGTCACCCGGGGTCGGCACCGTCGGCGTGGTCGAGACCACGACGCCGCCGTCGCGCACCAGCGGGACGAGCGACGCGAAGCCCTCCGCCGTCACAGGTGCGAGGTTCAGCAGCACGTCGACCGGCTCGGTCACGGCGTCCCGCAGTGATGTGACGGTGTGATCCACGATCTCGTGGGCGCCCGCAGCCTCGACCCGGCCGCGGCTGCGGGCGCTCGCGGTGGCGATCACGTGCGCTCCGGCGCGTCGGGCGAGCTGGACGGCATAGCCGCCGACCGGCCCGCCGGCCCCGTTGATGAGCACGCGCTGCCCGGCGCCGAGACCTGCCCCCTCGAAGAGGGCCTGGGATGCGGTGAGTCCCACCGAGGGCAGGCCCGCCGCGTCCGCCAGCGAAATCGTGAGTGGGGCCTTCACGAGGACGGCTGCCGGTGCCACCACGTACTCGGCGGCCGCTCCGTCCGACTCCATGGGGATCAGTCCGATGACGCTGTCGCCGATCTCCAGATCGTCGACGCCCTCGCCCAGTGCATCGACGGTGCCTGCGACGTCGTACCCGGGGGTGTGCGGAAGCGAGATCGGGATGGGGAGGAAGCCGCCGCGCATGCCGCCGTCGGCCGGGTTGTAGGCGACGCCGGCGACGCGGATGCGTACCTGGCCGCGGGTGGGCGCGGGAACCGGCGCGTCCTCGTAGCGCAGCACCTCGGGGCCGCCCGTCTCGTGGAACCGTACTGCCTTCATGATCTCTCCTCAGATAAGTGCTTCGGATTCGAAGCATGCCGCCGACGATAACAGTGATTCGAGTTCGAAGCAACTGTTTCGAATCGGTAGCACTGTTACGCTCGCGACATGGGTTCTTCTCAGCCGGGTCCGAGTGCCGTCCAGCTCGCCGCATACTTCGGTCTGATCGAGGTCAGCAGCCTTCTGCGCCATGCCGTCGAGCAGCAGCTCAAAGAGGCGGCTGATCTGAGCTATGTCCAGTTCCAGCTGCTCGCGACGCTCGGTGATGCCCCGGACGGCTCCCTGCGGATGACGGATCTCGCCGACGGAGTCGTCTACAGCCGCAGCGGCCTGACCTACCAGGCTCAGGTTCTCGAGAAGCGAGGGCTCCTCGCCCGATCGACGTCGCCCGAGGATGAACGCAGCGTCGCGGTGACCCTGACCGCGGAGGGCCGGGAGGTGCTCGGACGGGTCTTCCCCGGGCACATCGCGATCCTGCAGGATCTCCTTTTCGCGCGGCTTTCGGCCGGCGACGTCGATGCCCTCGCTGACATCCTCGGCCGGGTGCGCGACCACATGAGGCACACGCCGCCGCGCTCGGCAGCCGCCCGGCGTCGGCGCGCAGCGACCGAGGGGGATGCCGCATGATCGAGGTCGATGCCGTGCGCGTCGTCTCCGGTGATGTCACGCTGCTCGACACGATCACCTGTCGTGTGGATGCGGGCTCGGCGCTGGCCGTGCGGGGCGGCAACGGTTCCGGGAAGACGACGCTCCTGCGTGTCCTGGCCGGGATGCAGGCGCCCTCCACCGGTTCGGCGCGCATCGCCGGCGTGGCCATCTCGCAGCGTGATCGCACCTACCGCCGGCGCGTCGCTGCGATGATCGGGCTGCCGCCCTTCGCGCCCGATCTCACCGTGCTCGAGCATGTCCGGCTCGTCGCGGTGACGTGGTTCACGCCGGACGAGGCCGATGCCCGTGCGCACGCTGTGCTCCGCGAGCTCGGGTTGCAGACGCTGCACGAGCGCTTCCCCCATGAGCTGTCGTCGGGGCAGACGCAGCTCTTCGGCCTGGCGCTCGTGCTCGTGCGTCCCGCCGAGGTGCTGATTCTCGACGAACCCGAGCAGCGCCTCGACCCCGAACACGTGGAGGCGGTCATCGCCGCCCTGCGGGCGCGGCGGGATGCGGGAGTCACTCTCGTCATCGCGACGCACCACCCGCGCCTGGCGGAGGTCGTCGCCGACGAGACGGTGCATCTGGAGCGCGTCGCGTGAGCGGCAGTGTGCGTACCGCCGTCGCCCTGTGGCGCCAGCGGGGCACCCGGAGCGGCGGGGAGCGGGCCTTCACGCTCTACCTGCTCGTCCTGGTCGCCCTCGTGGCGGTGGCGCCGGCCGTGCGTGCGGTCTGGCTGGGGGCGTCAGGGCCCGGTGGACTCGCGCTGTTCGCAGACCCGCGCGCACCGCGCGTGATCGCGCTGGCCGCCTCGGTGATCTGGGCCGCTGCGCTGGCAGGGGGCCCCTCGCGCGGTCCGGCTCTGCGCCCACTCGTTCTCGCATACGCGCTCGGTGCGAGCGCCCTTCCTCGATCGCGCGCCTTTCTCGGGCCGGTGCTGGCAGCGGGCCTCGTCTCGATCGGCCTGTGGACCGTGACGGCGGTGCTGGCGGGCGGGAGCCTCGCGGTGAACGGGATGGCTTCTGCTGCCGCTGTCATCGGGTTCGCGGCGACGGGTGCGCTGGGCGGCATGGTCACGATCTGTGCCTGGCTGCTCGGGCAGGCCCTGCCGCGCCTCGCCCTCCCGGCGGCGGGTCTCGTGCTCGGCCTGGGAGTGGTGGCGGTCGCCGTTCCCTCGGTGAGCATCGTGACGCCCATGGGCTGGGTCGAGGCCGCGTATCCGCTCGGCGGCGGGACGAACGGCCTCATCCCGCTGACGGCTCTCGCGCTCGCGCTCGCGGCGGTGGTCCCGTGGCTGCTGGACCGGCTGCACACGGACGAGCTGATCGCGCACGCCGCGCGTGCGGATGCGGCGCAGACGTCGGCGGCCGGGTTGGATCTCGGACAGGCAGCGGATGTCTACCGTGCCCGACCCGCGCACGGCCGGCGCCTTGGCGCCCTCGCTCCACGCGGGCCGCTGTGGTTGCTCATCCTGCGCCGGGACGCCGTCGGGTCCTTGCGCACACCGCTGCGGCTCGCGCTCGGTGCGGCGGGGCTGGTGCTCTCCGGAGTCTTGGCGGTGCTCGCGCTCGTCCCCGGCACGCCGACACTTCTGCTCGGCGCCGCCGCCGGAGTGCTCTCCTTCGCGGGCCTCGGCCCGGTGACCGACGGCATCCGTCATGCCGCGAGTGCTGCCGTCGATGTTCCGCTGTACGGGGTGGCTGACGCCTCGCTCGTCGCACTTCACGCGCTGTTCCCGCTCGTTGCCACCATGGCCCTGGCGACGATCGCCGCCGGGTTCGCCACGGCGGTCTCGGGAGTCGGGGCTGCGGTGGTGCTGGTGGTAGCACTCCTGGCGCTGATGACGCTCGCCCTTCGCCTCGCGAGCGCGCTGAAGGGGCCGATGCCGGTCGCGCTGCTCGCTCCCGTCTCGACGCCGATGGGTGACCCGATGGCGGGCGTGCGTCTCGTGTGGGCGCTGGATGCGGTCCTGCTCGCCGCGGCTTCGGGAGCGGCGATCGTGCTCCTTGCCGGGGCCCCGGTCGCCGCCTGCGCGGTGGCGGGCGTGATAGCCGTCATGATCGCGGTGCGCTGGCGCGGCCGGCGCTGAGCCCCGCCTCGCGGCGACTGCGCACCGCGTAGGCTCGAGAGCTATGGCTGCCGGCGCGACGATGTACACGTTCGATGTGACGCTGTCGGATGTGGACCGCGGGGTGTACGAGCAGTTCACGCTGCGGGCGGCCCGGCATCCCTCCGAGACGGACGCGTTCATGCTGACCCGTGTGCTCGCGTTCTGCCTGGAGCACGAGGAAGGCATCGCGTTCAGCGAGGGGATCTCACAGTCCGAAGAGCCCGCAGTGCTCGTGCGGGATGCGACGGGCGCGATCACGGCCTGGATCGAGGTGGGGGCGCCGGATGCGGCGCGGCTGCACTTCGGCAGCAAGCTCGCCGACCGGGTGGTCGTCTACACCCACCGTGACCCGGCGAAGGTCGCCGCTTCCTGGGGCGGCAAGAAGATCCACCGGGGCGACGCGATCCGCCTCATCAGCTTCACGCCCGGGTTCATCGACGAGGCGCGCCCTGCTCTCGAACGCCGCAACACCGCGACGGTCTCCATCGTGGAATCCCGGGTCTACCTGGAGCTGAACGGCACGTCCGTCGACGCCGAGGTACTCGCGCAGCCCGCGCAGTAGCACCGCTCAGCGCGCCGCGAGCACGCGGGCCAGGCGATCGGAGAGGCCCGGCGCGGAGTCGGGCGGCAGCGCCGCCACCGGCCACCACGCCACCGCATCCGATTCGTCGCTGACGACGAGCGGAGCGGTCGGGTCTGAAACACGGGCAACCACTCCGATGTCGAGGTGCGACGCGCACCGGCCGAATCCGCCGCCCAGCGTGTGATGATCCAGATCCGCCACCGCGATGCCCTGGAGCAGCGTGGGGGACACCCCGGTCTCCTCCTGCAGCTCGCGCAGCGCAGCGCCCTCCACAGAGGTGTCGCCCGCCTCGAGGTGCCCGCCGGGCTGCACCCAGAACCTGCCCTTGCCGTGGAAGCACAGCAGCACGTGTGCCGCATCCTCGTCGAACACGAAGGCGCTCGCGGTGACGTGTGTCGGTGGACCCGAGCGTTCGAGGGCTGCCTGGCCGTGATCGCGAAGCGCCTCGACGAAGCCCGCGTGCGCGGTCTCCTCCGCCCGGTCGCGGGCGCGCCATCGGTCGACGACGGTCGTGACGGATGCGAGGAGCGGACTCATCCCTCGACGGTAGGCGATCCGCGTACTCCTCGGCGCCGTCCGGGTCAAGGTTCGGTCGCCGTGCGCGGCGCGGGAGTAGGAAGGTCGGCGGCAGGGGCAGTGGTGCCGCCTGCGGAAGGAGTGCGTTATGTCGCAGCAGCCCACCGAGATCAGATCCCTCGTTCCCGCTCGCATGGACCGCCTGCCGTGGTCGAGATTCCACTGGATGATCGTGGTGGGCCTCGGCTTCTCCTGGATCCTCGACGGGCTCGAAGTGCAGATCGTCGCGGCGACCGGTTATGCGGCCACCCTCGGCATGGGCTCGTTCGAGGTGGGGCTTGCGGCCACGTTCTATCTGCTGGGCCAGGTCACCGGCGCTCTCGTCTTCGGACGCCTGACCGACAAGCTCGGGCGCAAGAACCTCTTCCTCATCTCCCTCGCGATCTATCTCGTCGGCAGCGCCGTGGCCGGTCTCGCCTTCGCGCCCTGGTTCTTCTACATCTGGCGCTTCGTCGCCGGCGCGGGGATCGGCGGGGAGTACGCGGCCATCAACTCGGCCATCGACGAGATCATCCCCGCGAAGTACCGCGGACGCGTCGACATCGCCATCAACGGCACCTACTGGGGTGGCGCGGCCCTCGGTGCCGTGGCCAGCTCCTTCTTCCTGAACCAGGACATCTTCGCGGAGGACTTCGGCTGGCGGCTGAGCTTCTTCGTGGGCCCCGTGCTGGGCATCCTCATCATCTGGCTGCGCCGCCACATTCCGGAGAGCCCGCGCTGGCAGATGACGCACGGGCGCGAGGAGGAGGCCGAGCGCGGGGTCGACGAGATCGAGGAGCGCATCCGCAAGGAGGGCAAGCAGATCCCGCCGGTCGATGAGAGCAAGGCGATCGTCGTGAAGGAGTACGGACGCGTGCCGTTCCTCGTGATCGCCAAGGTGCTCTTCCGGCAGTACCCGCGGCGCACCCTGGTCGGGGTGACGATGATGGTGACCCAGTCGTTCCTGTACAACGCGATCTTCTTCACCTACGCGCTCGTGCTCGAGAACTTCTACGACGTGCCGCCCGCATCCGCGTCGCAGTACTTCATCGTCTTCGCCCTGGGCAACCTCGCCGGTGCGCTCGTGCTGGGCCACTTCTTCGACACGTGGGGTCGGCGACGGATGCTGTTCGGCACGTACGTGCTGGCCGGCCTCATCCTGTTGGCGAGCGCGCTCCTGTTCCACGTCGGCGCCTTGGATGCGGTGACGCACACGATCTTCTGGTGCGCATCGTTCTTCTTCGCCTCGGCCGGCGCCTCGGCGGCCTACCTGACGGTGAGCGAGATCTTCCCACTGGAGCTGCGCAGCCAGGTGATCTCGTACGTCTTCTCGATCGGACAGCTCGTCGGAGCCGGCGCCCCCGCCCTCTACGGCGCCCTGATCGGAGACGGATCGGATCGCGGCCCGCTCTTCTGGGGGTACGTGCTCGGTTCGGCCGTGATGATGATCGGCGGTGTGGTGTGCGGCGTCTTCGGCGTCAGCGCCGCGGGAAAGTCGCTCGAGGACATCGCCGATCCGCTCTCGCTCGTCGACGCGAAGGGCGAAGAGCGATCGTGACGCGGGGTATTCAGCCGTCCTGGCGGCGCAGCGCCCGCAGGCGCGGGAAGCTGTCGCGCCAGGACGCGCGTGCAGCGGGGATGTCGCCGACGAGCACGATGGCAGCACGGGAGCGCGTGTCTCCCAGCGCGTAGCCTTCGGGGAGATCGTCCACGAGCTGCCCGGCTCGGGGTCCGCCGTCCAGCATGTACATCCCGGCAGGATAGCGCGCGGCGATATCGAGACGCCGAGGGGTTGCGCAAAACCGTGTGGTCGTTGTTAGTCCCCGGGTTGTGGTCGTCTCTCCGGTCGGCGAGGATGTTCGCTAGAGAGACTAGTAGTTAACCTGTGAGCGGAGCGACATGGCGGGCAGTACGGCGGAGCAACGCACCATCGATCCGGCCGTCTCGGCCATCGAACGACTGAGGCTCGCCGAGGCGAGTCTCAGTCGCCGTCGTCAGACCGCCTGCGGCCCGAGCGAGAACGCCCGCGCCGCGATGCGTCTCATCCTCGAGCGCGCGGATGCGAGGGAGGACCTCACTCCCGGTGACATCGCGGAGTACCTGGGCGTCTCGCCCGCAGCCGTCAGCGGCATCCTCGACAAACTCCATGCCGGCGGGCTCGTCACCTTCCGCACCAATCCCGATGATCGGCGCAGCAAGCTCGTCGTGCCGTTCGATCGCGACACCGACATCGACGACCTCGACCCTGTGGGTGCCCGCATCCGTCAGGCGGTCGGGGAGCTCGACCCGGACGTGTCGGCCGCCGTCGTGCAGCTGATGGAGAAGATCACGCAGGCTGTCGATGCGGAGTGTCGCTGACCGCCGGCTCGGGCGACAGCGTCAAGCCGTGCGGGCCGTTGGCCTCGGCCATCATGGCGTCCAGCCACTCCCGGTTCAGGGCGGGATTGCGACTGCCGTAGAACGAGAACACCAGGGAAATGCCCGGGTGCACCCAGAGGCTGCGGGTGCCGATGCCGCTCGTGTCGGCGAGGTGCAGGAGGAACGGCTCCCCGCGGCGCAGCTTGTTCATGAAGACGAGGCGCAGATGTGCGAGGGCCCGGTCATCGATGTCGAAAGACTGGCTCCCGCCGTCGTAAAGCAATTGGCCCATTGCCCTAAGGTAACCCGGGGATGGCGCTTAACTAATTCCCTTTAACTAGCTTAACTACTGTGGGTCTCGCGTCGGAACCGGCGCGGCAGCACGACCCAGAGCGCCACGACCAGCACAGCGCCCCCGATCAGGGCGACTGCTCCTGCCGTCCGGCCGAGCGCGACATCCACGATGAGAGCCGTGACGCCGACGCTGAGCAGGGCGATGACGGCGAGATCGATCGCGACGATCCGCGCAGCCATCCGCACGAGAGCCGGCTTCATCCGACGGGCGAACACACTCCGGTGCAGGGTGACAGGGGCCAGGGCGAGAAGGGTCGAGAGACCCGCGAGGACGACGAGCGAGATGTAGAGCGCGACCTGGAGAGCGTCGAGGTCGGTGAAGCGGGGCTGGAAGGCGACCGCGAGCAGGAACCCCGTGAGGATCTGCGTACCGGTCTGCATGACACGAAGCTCCTGCATGAGCTCGTCCCAGTTGCGGTCCGCCCGTTCGTTCGCGCTCTCGTCGCGGCCGTCACCCGGTACGGCATCCCGTGCGTCCTCCGACATGTCGCCTCCTGCCCGTATCCGTGACTAGCAGATCGGCCGCTTCCCTGCCAGGGGCGCCCGGATGTCGGAGGGTCGACGCAGACTCTCGGATGTGGAAGCTCACACGATGATCCAGCAGGTGCCCGATGGGGCTCCGCGGGCACTGTGGGTGCAGGTCGAACACGGTCTCCACGTCGCCAGCACCGCGTCCGCCTTCGTCGGCACCGTGACCGAGAAGGCGAACGGTTTCGAAGCCGTCGACGGGCTCGGCACCTGCCGAGGTGTCTTCGCGCGCCTCGACGACGCCAAGGCAGTGCTCGAGGCGGCGGCCTACGCCGACGCCATCATCTGAGGCGTCAGGCGATCGTCACCGCCGTGCCGTAGGCGCAGACCTCGACGCCGCCCGTGTCGCCGTAGTCGTTCGTCTCGAACCGGAACGCCACGACGGCATTGGCGCCCTTCTGCTGCGCCTCTGCGGCGAGGCGCGACAGCGCCTCGGTGCGGGTCTGCTGCAACAGCTCGGTGATGCCCTTCAGCTCGCCGCCGGCGAGGGCCTTGAACGAGGCGCCGATGTTCGAGCCGATGTGACGCGAGCGCACGGTGAGGCCGAAGACCTCGCCGTGAACATCGGTGATCGTGCGACCGGGGACGTCGTTCGTCGTGACGATGATCATGCGCCACACCCTAGGGCACGCCGTCCCGCCCCGACAGGGGTGTCGGCGCGGGCGCGCCCCGGGGTGAGGAGGGTGTGAGGATCCGAACGCCGACCGTTCGGATTCCGTAAGGGCGACGGGACGCGCCCTGGCGGAGGCGTTCGATCGACGAGTGCCCCGAGCGGGGCGCCCGCGCCGACCGCGCGGCATGTCCTCTGGAGAGTCCCCGTGCTCGATCTCGTCTACGTTCTCGCGACGCTCGCGCTGTTCGCGCTCGTCGCCCTCGTGCTCAAGGGCGTCGACGCCCTGCAGGCGCGCGACCGCGCGTCGACCCGCCCCGCCGCCGTCACCCGGAGCGAGCGCGCATGATCGTCGTCTCCCTCGTCGCCGCGGCCCTGGCGGTCGCGGCCGTCGTCTACCTCGTGATCGCGCTCGTGCGCCCGGAGAAGTTCTGATGGATGCGGAATCGATCACCTTCGGCATCCTCCAGATCGCGACCCTGCTGCTGGCGCTGGGGCTCGCCTACCGGCCGCTCGGCGATCTCGTCGCCTTCGTCTTCACCTCGCCCCGGCACGCCCGCATCGAACGCGGCGTCTATCGCGTGATCGGCGTCGACGCCGAGGCGGAGCAGAGCTGGCGGGCGTACGCCCGCGGCGTCCTGATCTTCTCCGCCGTCGGCGTGCTTCTGGTGTACGTCCTGCAGCGCACGCAGCAGTTCCTCCCCTACGCCCTGGGCCTTCCGGCGGTGCCGGAAGGGCTCGCGTTCAACACCGCCGTCTCCTTCGTCACCAACACGAACTGGCAGTCGTACTCGCCCGAGGCCACCCTCGGGTACACCGTGCAGTTCGCAGGACTGGCTGTGCAGAACTTCCTCTCGGCGGCCGTCGGGCTCGCCGTCGCCGTCGCCCTCGTGCGCGGTTTCGCGCGGCGTGGGTCCGGAACGATCGGCAACTTCTGGGTCGACCTCGTGCGCGGTGTCGGCCGCATCCTGCTGCCCCTCGCGATCGTCGCGGCGATCGTGCTGATCGTCGGCGGCGTCGTGCAGAACGTTTCGGGCTTCACCCCCGTCGACACCATCGGCGGGGCCGCGCAGAACCTGCCCGGCGGCCCGGTGGCCTCGCAGGAGGCCATCAAGGAGCTCGGCACCAACGGCGGCGGCTTCTTCAACGCCAACGCGGCGCATCCGTTCGAGAACCCGACACCGTGGACCAACCTCTTCGAGATCTTCCTGATGCTCGTGATCCCCGTCTCGCTGCCCCGCGCCTTCGGCCGTATGGTGGGCGACGACCGCCAGGGCTACGCGATCCTCGCGGTGATGGGGACCCTGTTCGCCGTCTCGCTCTCGCTGCTCACCTGGTTCGAGGTGCAGGGCTTCGGCAGTGCGCCGCAACTCGCCGGCGGCGCGATGGAAGGCAAAGAGACCCGGTTCGGCATCTGGGCCTCCACCCTCTTCGCCACCTCCACGACCGTCACCTCCACCGGTGCCGTCGACTCGATGCACGACTCCTTCACGGCAGGCGGCGGCGCCATGACCATGATCAACATGATGCTCGGCGAGGTTGCGCCCGGCGGTGTCGGATCGGGCCTGTACGGGATGCTGATCCTCGCCGTGATCGCGGTGTTCATCGGAGGACTCCTCGTGGGCCGCACCCCCGAATACCTCGGCAAGAGGATCGGTCCCGGTGAGATCAAACTCGCGAGCCTGTACATCCTCGTGACGCCCGTGCTCGTGCTCTCCGGCACCGCGCTGAGCTTCGCGCTGCCGGGCGTGCGCGACGACATCGCATCCACCTCGATCCTCAATCCCGGGCTGCACGGGTTCAGCGAGGTGCTCTATGCGTTCACCTCGGCGGCCAACAACAACGGCTCCGCGTTCGCGGGGCTCACCGCGAACACGCCCTGGCTGAACACCGCACTGGGAGTCGTGATGCTGCTCGGACGCTTCATCCCGATCGTGCTGGTGCTGGCGCTCGCGGGCTCCCTCGCCGCGCAGGAGCGCGTTCCCGGCACCTCCGGCACCCTTCCGACCCACCGGCCGCAGTTCGTCGGCCTTCTCGTGGTCGTGAGCGTGCTCGTCACCGCACTCACCTATTTCCCCGTTCTCACGCTGGGTCCCCTGGCGGAAGGGCTTCTGTGACCATGTCCCGACTTCCCGCATCCCCCGATCTCACCGGTCCGACCGAGCCCCCGGCCTCCGGCGGTGCGCAGGACCCCCGTCGCGCCTTCAGCGCCGCGCAGATCGCCGCGGCGCTGCCCGGCGCGCTCGCCAAGCTCAACCCGGCAGCGCTGTGGCGCAACCCGGTCATGTTCCTCGTGTGGGTCGGTGCCGCTCTCACGACCCTCATCGCGATCGCGGAGCCCCTCCTCGGCGGCCCCGGGAGCACCGGCGGCTCGCCCGTGCCGTTCGTGTTCACCTGGGGCATCGCGCTCTGGCTGTGGCTGACCGTGATCTTCGCGAACCTCGCCGAGGCCGTCGCCGAGGGGCGCGGCAAGGCGCAGGCGCAGGCGCTGCGTTCGACGCGCACGAGCACGATGGCCCGCCGGCTCCTCGCCTACGATCCCGAGCGCGACCGCACGGCCGAGAAGGCGGCGACGACCCAGGTGGCCTCGAGCGAGCTGACCCTCGGCGATGTCGTCGTGGTCGCCGCGGGCGAGCTCATCCCCGGCGACGGCGACATCGTGTGGGGGATCGCCACGGTCGACGAGTCGGCCATCACGGGCGAGTCCGCGCCGGTGGTCCGCGAATCCGGCGGCGACCGCAGCGCCGTCACCGGCGGCACGCGGGTGCTCAGCGACCGCATCGTCGTGCGCATCACCTCTCGCCCCGGAGAGACCTTCGTCGACCGCATGATCGCGCTCGTCGAGGGTGCCTCGCGGCAGAAGACCCCCAACGAGATCGCCCTGAACATCCTGCTCGCGAGCCTCTCGATCGTCTTCGTGATCGTCGTGCTGACGCTGAACCCGATCGCGTCATACGCCGCAGCCCCCGTCTCGGTGCCCGTTCTCGTGGCGCTGCTGGTCTGCCTCATCCCGACCACGATCGGAGCGCTCCTCTCGGCGATCGGAATCGCCGGCATGGACCGTCTCGTGCAGCGCAACGTGCTCGCGATGTCGGGTCGCGCGGTCGAGGCCGCCGGCGACGTGACGACGCTGTTGCTGGACAAGACCGGCACCATCACCTACGGCAACCGTCGCGCCACTGCGTTCGTCGCGCTGCGGCAGGTCGATGCCGAGGAGCTGGCCCGCACCGCTGCCCTCTCCTCGCTCGCCGACCCGACGCCCGAGGGCACCTCGGTCGTCGACCTCGCCCGCACGCAGGGGATCGACGCGGCCGAGCCCGAGGGGGCGGTCGTCGTCCCCTTCACCGCGCAGACCCGGATGAGCGGGCTCGACCTCCCTGACGGAACGCGCATCCGCAAGGGCGCCGGCTCCGCGATCACCGCGTGGGTCGAGGCGGAGGGGGTGGCGATCGCCACGGCGACCAGGGCGCAGCTGACCAGCGAGGTCGAGACGATCTCCTCCGCCGGCGGCACCCCGCTCGTCGTCGCCGTGGCGGATGCCGCCAGCACCCGCATCCTGGGTGTCATCCACCTCAAGGACATCGTCAAGGAGGGGCTGCGCGAACGGTTCGACGAGCTGCGGGCCATGGGCATCCGCACCGTGATGATCACGGGCGACAACCCGCTCACCGCCCGCGCGATCGCCGCCGAGGCCGGCGTCGACGACTACCTCGCCGAGGCCACCCCCGAGGACAAGGTGGCGCTCATCCGCAAGGAGCAGGCCGGCGGCAACCTCGTCGCCATGACCGGTGACGGCACGAACGACGCGCCCGCTCTCGCGCAGGCGGATGTGGGGGTTGCGATGAACACGGGCACGTCGGCCGCGAAGGAGGCGGGCAACATGGTCGACCTCGACAGCGACCCCACCAAGCTGATCGACATCGTGCGCATCGGCAAGCAGCTGCTCATCACCCGCGGTGCCCTCACCACGTTCTCGCTCGCGAACGACGTCGCCAAGTACTTCGCGATCATCCCGGCGATGTTCATGGGGGTATTCCCCGGCCTCGCGGCGCTGAACATCATGCAGCTCAGCTCGCCCGCATCCGCCGTCACGAGCGCGATCATCTTCAATGCGATCGTGATCGTCTTCCTCATCCCGCTGGCCCTGCGCGGCGTGAGGTACCGGCCGGCCTCCGCGTCGCAGGTGCTCAGCCGCAACCTCCTCATCTACGGGCTGGGCGGCGTGATCGCCCCGTTCGTCGGCATCAAGCTCATCGACCTGGTCGTGAGCCTCATCCCGGGCTTCTGAGCCCTTCCTGGAGACGACACCATGTCCCTTCGTTCCGCCCTCCGCCAGTCCGGCGTCGCCGTGCGTGCCCTGCTCGTGGCGACCCTCGTCCTCGGCGTCGGCTACACCGCCCTCCTCACGGGCATCGGCCAGCTCGCCCTGCCCACGCAGGCGAACGGTTCGCTCGTGACGGATGCCGCGGGCACGGTCGTCGGCAGCGCCCTGATCGGCCAGTCGTTCACGGATGCCGACGGCGCCGCTCTTCCGCAGTACTTCCAGTCGCGCCCGTCGGCCGCCGGCGACGGCTACGACGCGAGTGCCTCCTCCGGGTCCAACCTGGGTCCCGAGAACCCCGACCTGATCGCGTCGATCGCCGAGCGCCGACGGGCGGTCGCCGAGCTCGAGGGTGTCGACCCCGCATCCGTGCCGGTCGACGCGCTCACCGCATCGGGGTCCGGGCTCGACCCGCACATCAGCCCCGCCTACGCGGCGCTGCAGGTGGCCCGCGTGGCCCACGTGCGCGGCCTCGACGAGGCGGAGGTGCGTGCGCTCGTCGCAGCGCACACCACCGGCTCCGACCTCGGGTATCTGGGCGAGCCGCGGGTGAACGTGCTCGAGCTGAACCTCGCCCTCGACGCGCTGAAGCCGTGACCCGGCCATGAGCGGTCCTGCTCGCCTGTCACAGATCGACGCTCGCAGCTCGATCTGTGACAGGCGAGCGGGCGGGGGTCATGCTCCCCTGTCACAGATCCACGGCCAGGGCTCGATCTGTGACAGGGGAAGCGGCAGTTCGCCGAGCGCGGGGAGATCAGCAGGCGGCGCAGAGAAGATTAGGGTGAGGGCATGAAGCGCGGGAGGCTGCGCGTGCTGCTGGGCGCGGCGCCGGGCGTCGGCAAGACGTTCCAGATGCTGCGCGAGGGCGCGAGACTCGCCCAGGAGGGCGGCGACGTCCTCATCGCCGTCGTCGAGACCCACGGTCGGTCAGCCACCGCGCAGCAGGCCGAGGCGCTCGCGCAGATCCCGCGACGGCGGTGGGCGCACCGCGGCGTCGAGCTCGACGAGATGGACGTGGATGCGGTCATCGCGCGGCATCCCGACGTCGCCCTCATCGACGAGCTCGCCCACACGAACGCCCCGGGTTCGCGGAACGACAAGCGCTGGCAGGACGTCGAGGAGGTGCTGGCGGCCGGGATCGACGTGATCACCACGGTCAACGTGCAGCACATCGCCTCGCTCGGCGACGTGGTGGAGCAGATCACCGGCGTCGCACAGCGCGAGACCGTCCCCGACACCGTCGTGCGCGGCGCCGATCAGGTCGAGGTGGTCGACCTGGCGCCGCAGTCGCTGCGGGACCGCCTGTCGGCCGGACTCGTCTATCCCGCCGAACGCGTGGATGCGGCGCTGTCCAACTACTTCCGCCTCGGCAACCTCACGGCGCTGCGCGAGCTCGCGCTGCTGTGGCTCGCCGACGAGGTCGACAGCGCCCTCAAGGACTACCGGAGCGCGCACGACATCCGCGGCACGTGGCAGACGCGCGAGCGGGTGGTCGTCGCGCTCACCGGGGGTCCGGAGGGGGAGACGCTGCTTCGGCGAGGCGCCCGGATCGCGGCGCGCTCGGCCGGGGGGGAACTTCTGGCGGTGCACGTGTCCAGCGCGGAGGGCCTGCGCCGCGCGACGCCGGGCGCGCTCGCACGCCAGCGCGCGCTGGTCGAATCCCTCGGCGGCACGTACCACCAGCTCGTCGGCGATGACGTCCCCCGCGCCCTCGTCGACTTCGCCCGCTCCGTCAACGCGAGCCAGCTCGTCATCGGCGTCAGTCGACGCTCCCGGTGGGCTGCAGCGGTCACCGGTCCCGGCATCGGGGCCACCGTCATCCGGCTCTCGGGCGACATCGACGTGCACATCGTGAGCCACGCGGCCGCCGCCGGTGGACGGATGCGACTGCCCTCGGTGCAGCGGGGAGCGCTGAGCGTGAAGCGCCGCATCCTCGGCTTCGTGATCGCGCTGACCATGGGCCCGCTGCTGTCGGCGGTGCTGTTCGCCTTCCGCAGCGATGAGTCGATCACCTCCGATGTGCTCGCCTTCCAGCTGCTCGTCGTGGTGGTCGCCCTCGTGGGCGGCATCTGGCCGGCGCTGTTCGCCGCAGTCCTGTCGGGGCTGACGCTGGACTTCCTCTTCGTCGCGCCGACCTTCACCGTCTCGATCGCGCATCCCCTGCATGCGCTCGCCCTGGGTCTCTACGTCGTGATCGCGATCCTCGTCAGCTACATCGTCGACCAGGCGGCTCGACGCACGCGCCGTGCGGAACGAGCCGCGGCGGAGTCGGAGCTGCTGGCAACGGTGGCCGGTTCCGTGCTGCGCGGCGAGAGCGCGGTGCCCGCCCTCATCACGCGCACGCGCGAGGCGTTCGGCCTCGCGGGGGTGCGCCTGGTCGCCGCCGACGGCGAGGCCATCGCCACCGACGGCGAACCGGTGCGCGGTGGCGCGGTCACGATGCTGCCGGTCGGCGACGCGGTGCTCGAGCTGCACGGCCCCGGCCCGGATGCGTCGGCTCGGCGCCTGCTCGAGGTGATCGTCGCGCAGCTCGCCGCCGCCCTCGAGCACACCGGCCTGTCGGCGGCGGCGCGAGAGGTCGACGCGCTCGCCGCCACCGACCAGGTGCGCACGGCCCTGCTCTCCGCGGTCAGCCACGACCTCCGCCGTCCGCTGGCCGCTGCGGTCGCGGCCATCGGCGGCCTCCGCGCCGCGGGAGCGCACCTGAGCCCCGCCGATCGGCGCGAGCTGCTCGACACCGCCGAGGAGAGCCTCGCGACCCTGTCGACGCTCGTGACCGATCTGCTCGACGTGAGCCGCGTGGAGGCCGGCGTGCTCGCGGTCGCGCTCGCACCGGTGGATGCCGCGGGCTCGGTCCTCGCCGCCCTCGACGAGCTGGGGCTCGGCCCGGGCAGGGTCGAACTCGCGCTCGATCCTGCCCTGCCCGCGATCGCCGCGGATCCCGTGCTGCTGCAGCGGGTCATCGTGAACGTGCTCGCGAACGCCGCGCGCCACTCGCCGCCGGACGCCCGGGTGCGCGTGGCGACCAGCAGTCTCGGCGAGCGGGCGGAGATCCGCATCGTCGACCGGGGCGCTGGCGTGCCGGCCGAGCGCCGGGACGACATGTTCGCGCCCTTCCAGCGGTTGGGTGACACCGACAACACGGTCGGACTCGGTCTCGGGCTCGCACTCTCGCGCGGCTTCGCGGAGGGGATGGGCGGCACGCTGACCGCGGAGGACACCCCCGGCGGCGGCCTCACCATGGTCGTCTCGCTGCCGCTGTGGCCGGCGGATGCCGCATCCGAGGGGAGGATGGGCTCGTGAAGATCCTGGTCGCAGACGATGATCCGCAGCTCGTTCGGGCCCTGCGGATCACGCTCGCCGCGCACGGCTACGACGTCGTCGCCGCAGCCGACGGCGCGGCGGCGATCACGCTGGCCGCGCAGTCGCATCCCGACATCGTGCTGCTCGATCTCGGCATGCCGCATCTCGACGGCGTGCAGGTGATCGAGGCGTTGCGCGGGTGGACACGGGCGCCCATCATCGTCGTGTCCGGACGAACGGGTTCCGCCGACAAGGTGGACGCTCTGGATGCGGGTGCCGACGACTATGTGACCAAGCCGTTCCAGATCGACGAGCTGCTGGCGCGGCTGCGCGCGCTCGGACGGCGGGCCGCCGCATCCGTCGACGATCCTGTCGTGCGCTTCGGGGACGTCGAGTTGGACCTGGCGACCAAGACCGTCACGCGCGCGGGTGCGCGGGTGCACCTCACGCCGACGGAGTGGCGGATGCTGGAGTTCCTCGCGCGGCACCCCGGTGCTCTCGTGACGCGCCAGAGCCTGCTGAAGGAGATCTGGGCGAGCGAGAACGTCAACGACTCGGGGTATCTGCGCCTCTACATGTCGCAGCTGCGCAAGAAGCTGGAGGCGGACCCCGCCAGCCCGGTGCATCTGCTCACCGAGACCGGAATGGGATACCGCCTCCAGCTCTGAGGAAGGTGTCAGTCCTCGACGACGCGGACCGTGACCTCGATGTTGCCGCGGGTGGCGTTCGAGTAGGGGCAGACCTGGTGGGCGGCGTCGGCGAGGGCCTGCGCCTGGTCGGCGGGGAGGTCCGGGATGACGACCTCGAGCTCGACCGCCAGCTGGAAGCCGCCCTCGCCGTTGGGACCGATGCTGACGCGCGCACCGACGCTCGTGTCGTGGATGGCGACTTTCTGCATCCGGGCGACGGACTGCAGCGCGCTGTGGAAGCAGGCCGAGTAGCCGGCGGCGAACAGCAGCTCGGGGTTCAGGGCCTCGCCCGCCCCGCCCATCTCCTTGGGCACGCGCACGTCGGCGTCGAGGATGCCGTCGCTCGTGGTGACGTGGCCGTTGCGGCCGCCTCCGGTGGCGAGGGCTTCTGCGGTGTAGAGGACGTCCATGGGGGATACCTTTCGTTGGTTCTTCGGGGGAGGGGAGCTCAGTCGGCGTCGGCGTGCAGCGTGGCCGTGAGTGAGTGGAGCGCCGCGAGCAGCGCGCGGGCCGCATCGGGCTCGAGGCCGTAGCAGTTCCACATCTGGGACGGCAGCTCGGACATCTCTGAGCGCAGGGCTGTGCCGCGCTCGGTGGGTGCGACGGTCACGACGCGCGCGTCGGCGTCTTCGCGGGTCCTGGTGACGAGACCCGCCTTCTCGAGCCGCTTGAGAAGCGGCGACAGCGTGCCCGAGTCCAGGCCGAGGCCCTCGCCCAGCTGGCTGACGGTGCGCGGCCCGCGATCCCAGAGCTCCACGAGCACGAGGTACTGCGGGTAGGTGAGCTGCCACGGCTCGAGCAGGCGCCGGTACACCTGGGTCGTCGCTCTGCTCGCCGAGTACAGCGAGAAGCACAGCATCCGATCCAGCGCCGGTCCCGTCGTCTCCGTCATGGTAAAAGCATTGCACGCAATTCAGTTGTGCGCAATTCACTGCGCGTGCCGGCGTCTCCGCGTCGCGCGCCCCTGCCCGGAAGAGGCAGGGGCGCCTGCGAGTCTGTGACGGCGACGATGGCGGATGCAGCGGCGCTCTGATACCGTCGCACCGTGCTTACCTGTCGTTGTTGTCGCTGAGTGATCCCGTGCGCCCTCTCGCGCACCCTCACCGACAACCACCGACAACCCGCGGGCTCCCGCAGCCGGGCCCCGCCGCACCCAGGGATACCTCCATGCGTTACGCATCCAGCGTCGCCGCGCTCGTCGGCAACACCCCGCTCGTCAAGCTCAACCGCGTCACCGACGGCATCGCCGCCACGGTGCTCGCCAAGGTCGAGTACTTCAACCCCGGTGGCTCCGCGAAGGACCGCATCGCCAAGAACATCATCGACGCCGCCGAGCGGGACGGCTTCCTGCAGCCCGGCGGCACCATCGTCGAGCCGACCAGCGGCAACACCGGCGTCGGCCTGGCGCTGGTCGCCCTCGAGCGCGGCTACCGGATGATCTTCGTCGTGCCCGACAAGTTCGCCGGCGAGAAGGTCGCGGTGCTGCGGGCCTATGGCGCCGAGGTCGTGATGACGCCCACGTCGGTTCCGCCCGAGCATCCGGACTCGTACTACAGCGTGTCCGACCGGCTGGCGCGTGAGATCCCCGGTGCGTTCAAACCGAATCAGTTCGCCAACCAGAACGGCCCGCGCGGACACTTCGAGACGACGGGCCCTGAGATCTGGGCGGACACGGATGGCGCCGTCACCCACTTCGTCGCCGGCATCGGAACCGGCGGCACCATCAGCGGCACGGGCCGTTACCTCAAGCAGGCGTCCGACGGCCGCGTCACCGTGATCGGCGCCGACCCCGAGGGATCGATCTACTCGGGCGGCCCGCTGCACGGCTACCTCGTCGAGGGTGTCGGCGAGGATTTCTGGCCGGCCACCTTCGACCCCGCCGTCGTCGACCGCTATGAGCGCGTGGACGACGCCGAGGCGTTCGCGATGACGCGCCGCCTGGCCCGCGAGGAAGGTCTGCTCGTGGGTGGGTCGGGTGGGATGGCGGTGGTCGCCGCCCTCCGCGCCGCGCAGGAGCTCCCCGCCGATGCCCTCGTCGTCGTGGTGCTGCCCGATCATGGCCGCGGCTACCTCAGCAAGATCTTCGACGACGCGTGGATGACCGATCACGGATTCGCCGTCGAACAGACCACAAGCCGGCTCGCAGGGGCCCGCACCGACGAAGGAGCACACCGATGACCAACCCCGCAGCCCGCGCCTTCGCCAGCCTCGCGGTTCACGCAGGGCAGGATTTCGACCCCGCCACCGGTGCGGTCATCCCACCGATCCACATGAGCACCACGTTCGCGCAGGACGGCATCGGGGGTCTTCGCGGCGGCTACGAGTACGGCCGCAGCGGCAACCCCACCCGCACGGCTCTCGAGACGCAGCTCGCCGCGATCGAGCACGGTGAGCACGCACTGTCGTTCTCATCCGGACTCGCCGCCGAGGATGCACTGCTGCGTGCCGTGCTGAAACCGGGTGACGAGGTCCTCCTCGGCAGCGACGTCTACGGCGGCACCTACCGGCTGATCGCCCGTGTGCTCGGCCCGTGGGGTGTGACGCTCCGCGTGGTCGACATGAGCGATCTGGATGCCGTCGCCGCAGCTCTCGAGGAGCGACCGGCCCGCATCCTCTGGGTCGAGACCCCCTCGAACCCCTTGCTGAAAGTCAGCGACATCGCGGGGCTCGCGCGCCTCGGACACGCGGCGGGCGCGCTCGTCGTGGTCGACAACACGTTCGCGACCCCCGCGCTGCAGCAGCCGCTCGCCCTGGGCGCGGACGTGGTCGTGCACTCGACGACCAAGTATCTCGGCGGCCACTCCGACGTCGTGGGCGGCGCACTCATCACGAAGGATGCGGAGCTCGCCGAGGCGGCGCGCTTCCTCCAGTTCGCCGTCGGCGCGGTCTCGAGCCCCTTCGACGCCTGGCTGACCACCCGCGGCATCAAGACCCTCGGTGTGCGGATGCAGCGCCACAGCGAGAACGGGGATGTCGTCGCGAACTTCCTCGCCGGCCACGAGCGGGTCGCCGCCGTCTACTACCCCGGCCTGTCGACGCATCCCGGCCACGACCTCGCGCGCACCCAGATGAGCGGGTTCGGCGGCATCGTGTCGCTCGCGCTCGCCGACCAGGCGGCGGCCCGCCGCTTCGCCGAGTCCACGCGACTGTTCACGCTCGCCGAGTCGCTCGGCGGCGTCGAATCCCTCGTGAACTACCCCGACGCGATGACCCACGCCTCGGTGCGCGGGACCGAGCTGGCGGTCCCCGTCGAGGTCGTGCGCCTCTCGGTGGGCATCGAGGACGCGGCGGACCTTCTCGCCGATCTGGATGCGGCGCTCGCCGCGATCTGAGCGCGCACATCCCCTGACGGCGCGCACGCAATGCGCTGCATGACGCCCCATCCGGCGTCGCGCTGGGTACAGTAGTCGCGCAAAGCAGGTCGACCCGACGGCCTGAGGGGATCTATGAGATCGATGGTGCGCGGAGAATCCGTGTCGTCGAAGGCGTCGAGCGACGACGTGACCGGACGGAACCGGCGATGACCCCTGCCCGCACATACGCCGAAACCCGCGGCGGCGGTGCCCTCGGAAGTGCGCGACGTGTGGCACGGATCTGGTGGGGGACCCTCGCCAGCGGTCGCTTCTTCAGCGGATGGAGCGCCGCCGTCGCTCTTCTGATCGCAGTGACCGTGCTCGGCGCCTACCGTTCCGTGAGCTCGACGGTGGACTACCTGCCCGCCATCGGCATCTCGGTTCTCGTCTGGGCCGTTCTGGTCGTGCTCGTACTGCCGGTGGCGTGGGCCGAACGCCGGATACGACGCCGTCGTTGGCGGGCCGTCCTCGTGCTCGCCGCGGTGGTCGCCGTCGGGGCGGTGCGTCCCGTGCTCAACGACGCCGCCGGCTTCCTGCTGCTGCGCGAACCCAGCACGGGGTCCTGGGTCGAGCGCATCACCACGAATGTCGTCATCTGGCTGATCGTGCTCTCCCTCGTCGCCACGGCGACGGTGGCCTACGATGCCACCCGCGACGCGAGTGCGCGCCTGCGGGTCGCGCTGTCCGATCTCAGTGAGGCCGACCGTCGTGCCGACGCCTACGCGCGCCGTGCCCGCCTGCTGCTGCACGGGCAGATCGCAAAGCTCCACGCCGAGCTCGCGCAGCTCGTGGCGACGAGTCCCGGATTCGACGACGTCAGCGCATTCTCGCAGTCGGTCCGCGCGGTCAGCCACGATCTCGAGGACGAGGCGGCGCTGCCGCTGTCCGAGATCGCCGCAGGGACCGGTCCCGTGGAGGTGCCCACCGCTTCCCGTCGCCCGCTGTTGGCACGGCTGCGCCCGCCGAGCCCGGTGGTCGTCAGCATCGCCTACGCGGTCGGCAGCCTTCCGTACACGCTGACGACGGTGCCGACGGCGCTCGCCCTGTTCGCCGTCGTGCTCGTCTTCGCCTGCGGTTTCGTGGCGGACGCGGTCGCCCGCCGTTCGTCGCGGCGACGTTCGGCCACTGCGCGCGGCGGCGCGATCCTGTTCGCCTGGTTCGCGACCGGGGTGCTCTTCTCTTCGGCCGCGATCCTCCTGGCGCCTCAGACGCTGCCGACGGCGCTCGTTCCGATCCTCGCCTTCCCCCTGCTCGCGGCCATCATCGGTGTCTCCTCCGACGCCATCCACAGTGCGATCGTGCAGACGCGTCGGCTGTCGCGCGCTCTGGCCGCGCAGACGGATGCGGTGGCGGCGCGCACGACGCGCGCGCGTCTGGAGCTGCGCAGCGCGGCCGAGCAGTTGCACGGCCGCGTGCAGGGGCGGTGCGTGCTGTTCGCGGCGACGGTGGACGAGCGCGGGGCGACCGCCGAGGAGATCGATGCCTTCGCGGCGACGATCGCGCTGGCACTGGCGGAGATCGAGGGCTCGGCAGAGGCCGCACCGGCGCCGGTCGCGCCGTCGAACGCTCTCGCCCAGATGATCGAGACGTGGTCTCATGTTCTGGAGATCTCGAGCGACATCGATGACGAGGCGCGGATCGCCCTCGGGCGGGAGGACGTGACACGCCGTGTCGTCGACATCGCGAGCGAGGGCTTCCTCAATGCGGTCAAGCATTCGGGGGCGAGGCAGGCGACACTCGAGGTGACCCGCGGCGACCGGGATGCGGCTCCGGAACTCCGCGTCGAGGTGTCGTCGCCAGGACGCCTGGGCTCGGCGTTGTCGCTCAGCCCCGGCCGCGGCATCGCGAATCTGGGCGGCGCGCACCTCTTCCAGCGCGGCCGCGATGTCGTGCTCGAGGCGCGGGTGCCGTTGCCCGTCTCCTGAACCCGTGCAGGCAGGGAGCGGAGGGTGTGCTCAGGTGGGATGAGGTGCCGCCGGCAGTCGGAGCACCGCACGCAGGCCGCCGGATGCGGGCGAGACGAGCTCCAGCGTCCCGCCGTTGCGCTGCGCGAGGCGCTGCGCGATGGACAGGCCGAGGCCGACGCCCGGCGTGCCCGAGTGCTCGGCCTCGGCAGTCCGGAAGAAGCGGTCGAAGGCGCGGTCGCGGTCGGCGTCGCTCATGCCGGGCCCGCTGTCGCTGACCGAGATCTCGGTGACGTCGCCGTCTTCGCGGACGCGTACCAGCACGTCTCCGTCGGCCGGCGTGAACAGGATCGCATTCGTGAGCAGCGCTCCGAGTGAGCGATGGATGTCGGCGGGGACCCCGTGCACGTTCGTTCCGGCGTCGACGTCGATCTCGAGGCGCAGCCCCTTCTCGTCGGCCGCCGCGCCGTGCGAGGCGACGATCGCCGCGACCACGGAGCGGGTGGAGAGCGTGTGCTGTTCGCCGGGGCTCACAGGCGTCGCATGGGCGCCGCCGACCATCAGCAGGTCCTCCACGAGGTCCGACAGGCGCAGACCGTTCCGCCGGATGCGGGCGACCCAGTCGCGTTCGAGAGCGGTCAGCACGGGCGACTCTTCGAGAAGCTCGGCGTAGCCCAGCACGCTGGTCAAAGGCGTGCGAAGCTCGTGGCTCGTGGTCGAGATGAAATCGTCACGCTGCCGGCTGAGGTCGGCCCGCAGCTCGGTGGCCGCGGCGCGTTCGCGCTCGGCCTCGGCGTGGGCCTGGACCATGCGAACGGTGCTCGACACGTCGAGCACCTGGACCGCGAACAGTCCCGGATCGTTCTCGATCGGGTTGGCCACCAACCGCAGCGATATGTCTCCCTCCGTGTGCACACGCTCGACGCCGTCGCGACTGGCGTGGCGGGCGACGTGCTCGAGCGGTCCCTTCCACTGGTCACCGTCGAGTTCGAGGGCGATCATCGATCGGGCGGCGGGATTCGCCCACAACAGCCGGGTGCTCTCCCCGTCGCGGCGCGCCACGGCGAGACCCACCTCGGTCTCGACCAGCCCGCCCGAGAGCAGGTGGCTGGTGCGCGCTGCGGCGCGCGCCGTCTCCTGCTGTTCCGCGCGTGCGGTGAGCAACAGGAGGGAGACCGTCGCCAAGGCGATGAGGAAGATCTCGACGGTGATCGCGCGCTCGGCCGCGGAGAGCCCGAGGGCGAACGGCCCTCTCCCCGCCAGGGTGACCATGAGAATCGCGATGCCGGCGACCAGCACTTCGATGAGGGACACCGCGAAGGGCAGGCGTAGGCATCCCCACGCGATGATCATGAACGGCAGGAAGGTGAGCGGGATCTCCCCGCGGGGGAAGGCGACGAACGCGAGCACGCCCAGCAGGAGGGCGGGCTGCAGCACGGCCTCCCACCGCGGCAGCGGCACAGGGCCGGAGGACGGCGGGATGCAGGCGAACGGCGCGATCAGAAGCACGGCTGCCGCATGGGAGGGAAAGACGCTGAGCGCCGTCGCCGAGAAGTCGCCGTCGCCGAGCAGGGCGACCGTCACGGCCGCGATCAGAGCGGCCACGAGGGCACCGGTGACGCCGGCGACGACGAGGACGAGCGCCTCACGGGTGCGGCGCAGGACGAACGTGCGGGATCCTCGGTAGCCCCAGATCGCCAGCACGGCCAGTAGAGCCGCGATCTCCATGGCGTTCGCCAGCGCGTAGCCGACCGCCACCGCGAGCGAACGGCCGTACATGAGGTTGGGGATCACCGTCACGACGAGAACGAGCAGCACGACGGCCCCGCGCCGGCGCGGGGGATTGAGCAGCGCGAAGAGGGCGGCCGCTCCTGCGGCCGGCCACCACGCGGCGGCGCTGCCTCCCGGAGGCGTGAAGATCGTCCCCGTGAGGCCCAGGGCGGCGATGACCACCGCCGCGATCGGCCAACTCCACCACGGTGGGATCCGTACGCTCCGTGACGGGGCGCCGAGTGTCGCGAACGAGGCGCCAGCGTTCATACTGTGAACGTACCCTCTCGGCGGCGCCCGCCCCGTACACGAGTCAAGGGTGACGAGGAGGTGGCGGCCGTGGCGAGCATCCTGGTCGTCGAAGACGACGCCGACGTGGCGCAGCTGATCCAGCACCGCCTGGCGGCGTCAGGGCACGAGGTCGCCGTGGCTGCCGATGGTGAGCAGGGCCTCGTCGCCGCACGCGACGCGCGTCCCTCCCTCGTGATCCTCGACTGGATGATGCCGCACCGCACCGGTCTGGAGGTCTGCGCAGAACTTCGCGGTGATGCAACCTTCGCGAGCACCCGCATCATGATGCTCACCGCCCGGGCGCAGGACGAGGACATCGCTCGCGCGTTGTCTGCAGGGGCCGACGACTTCATGACGAAGCCCTTCTCGCCGCGCGAGCTCGTCGCGCGGGTGGGTGCCCTGCTCTCCTCGTGACGCGCCGCCGCCCTGCGTTCGCGCCGGTGCGGGTGCTCGCCGCCGGTGTGCTCGCTGTCGCACTCGCCGCCATGGCCGCGTGCGCGAGCGACCCGGTTTCGACCCCGAGCTCCGCGGCGGTGATGTGGTGGCCGCCCGCGGGAACGCCCGTCGACTATCAGCTCGGCGGTGCGTACCCGCCGGATCCGCGGGTGGGGATCGTCGTCCGTGACCGCACCGCCGCGCCGGCATCCGGGGTGTACTCGATCTGCTATCTCAACGGGTTTCAGACGCAGCCCGGCGAGCGCAGCGAGTGGCCCGACGACCTCGTCCTGCGGCAGGGGGGTGCGGACGTGATGGACCCGGACTGGCCCGACGAGGCGCTCCTCGACACCCGATCGGATGAGGACCGCCGAGCCATCGCGGCGCGCGTCGGTGAGTGGATCGACGGCTGTGCGGCGGCAGGTTACGCGGCGGTGGAGTTCGACAACCTCGACACCTACACCCGCTCCGGCGATCTCCTGCACGCCGACGACAACGTCGCGCTCGCGACGCTGCTCGTCGAGCGGGCTCATCGCGCGGGCCTGGCCGCGGGTCAGAAGAACGCGGCGGAGGATGCGGAGCGCCTGCGCGCCGAGGCCGGCTTCGACTTCGCCGTGGTGGAGGAATGCGCGTCCTACGACGAGTGCGCGGCCTACACAGACGTCTACGGCGACGCCGTGATCGCGATCGAGTACACGGACGCGATCGACCGGCCGTTCGACGAACTGTGCGCCGACCCGACGACGCCAGCGTCCCTCGTGCTGCGCGATCGCGACCTCACGACGCCGGGGGATGCGGACTACGCCTTCGAGATCTGCCCGCTCTGACGCGGCGCCTCACCCGCATCCGGTCATCAGGAGGAATCCCCTCAGCAGGTTGATTCCGCGCGAACGGTCCTGCTGAGGGGAGATCTCCTGATGCGCGTGAGCGCGAACTCAGTGCTCGTCGACCTCGGCCGTGGCGACGGGACGTCCCTGCACTCGTTCGCGATCGGCCTTCAGGCGGTCGCCTCGGGTCTTCAGCAGGCTCGCGACGGTGGCCACCGCGATCGTCGCGCCGATGAACAGCAGCGAGAACCAGATCGGGATGTCGGGGATCCAGTCGATGTGCCGGCCGCCGTTGATGAACGGCAGTTCGTTGACGTGGAGCGCGTGGAAGACGAGCTTCACGCCGATGAAGGCGAGGATGACGGCGAGGCCCTGCGCCAGGTACACCAGGCGCTCCAGCAGCCCGCCGATGAGGAAGAAGAGCTGGCGCAGGCCCATCAGGGCGAAGGCGTTGGCGGTGAAGACGATGTACGCCTCCTGCGTGAGCCCGTAGATCGCGGGGATCGAGTCGAGGGCGAAGACCAGGTCGATGAAGCCGACGGCGACGATGGTCAGAAGCATGGGGGTGACGAAGCGCTTGCCGTCGATCTTCACGGTCAGCCGGTCGCCGTGGTACTCATCGCGAACCGGAAGGATGCGGCGCATGAACCGCACGATCCGCCCGTTCGACGGGTCGGACTCGTGGCTCGAGAACGCCTGCTGCCAGGCCAGGTAGAGCAGGAAGGCTCCGAAGATGTAGAACACCCAGGAGAAGTTCTCGATGAGGGTGGCGCCCAGCGCGATGAAGGCGCCGCGCATGATGAGCGCGATCACGATGCCGATCATGAGCACCTTCTGCTGGTACTCCTTGGGCACGGCGAAACCCGTCATGATGATGAGGAAGACGAAGAGGTTGTCGATCGACAACGCCTTCTCCGTCAGGTACCCAGCGAAGTACTCGCCGCCGAAGCTCCAGCCCGAGACCATGCCGATCCCGACGCCGAACAACAGCGCCAGGCCGATGTAGAAGACCGACCAGACGGCGGACTCGCGGATGGTGGGGGCGTGCGGCTTGCGCACGTGCACGAAGAACTCGAAGACGAAGAAGGCGATCGTGATCGCGATCGTGATGAGCCAGATGGCAGGGGTGACGTTCACGGAGAACTCCAAGGGGTCGGCGTACGGTCATGACGCCAAGGTCTCCTCCGCCCCGATGCTGGTCGGGACCGGCGGCCCGGGATCCGACGTTGGATCCGTACTGACGAGCCGACCGCGAGCGGGAGTACTCCCCTTGCTTGAATGACAGAATACGGCATCCCGGGCACATCGAGCGCACGCCACCGGTAGCGTCGAATCTGTGACGCATCCCTACGACGAACGCGGCCGCGAGAGGCTCGATCGACCGGAGAGTCGCAAGTGGAGCCTGCATCCCGGCAAGATCGGCGCGTGGGTGGCGGAGATGGACTTCGGAACCGCGCCGGTGGTGAGTGCCGCGCTGCACCGCGCGGTCGAGGAGGAGACGCTCGGGTATCTCTCGCCGGCGCTCGCCGAGCGGATGGCGGCGGCGACGGCGGGATGGATGCGGCGCGCTTACGGCTGGAGCGTCGCGTCCGAGCGCGTGCACCCCGTGGCCGACGTGATGGCTGCGCTGGGCGTCGCGGTGCGCACGTTCGCACCCGCCGGATCGCCGGTCATCGTGCCCACGCCCGCCTATATGCCGTTCCTCACCTACCTGCCGGCGATCGGGCATCCGGTGATCCCGGTGCCGGGCCGCGTGGTGTCGGGGCGGTGGGAGCACGACATCGAGGGCATCGACGCCGCGTTCTCCGCCGGCGCGCGCACGCTCGTGCTGTGCAACCCGCACAACCCGACCGGCTCCGTCCTCACCCGTGAGGAACTCACCCGGATCGCCGAGGTGGTCGAGCGCCACGGCGGCCGGGTCTTCGCCGACGAGATCCACGCGCCGCTGCGGTACGGCGGTGTCGCCCATGTGCCGTACGCCTCCCTTTCCGAGGCCACCGCCGCGCACACCGTCACCGGCACGAGCGCGTCGAAGGCGTGGAACATTCCGGGGGTCAAGGCCGCCCAGCTCATCACGTCGAACCAGAACGACGACGACATCTACCGGCGCGTGGGTTTCGCCCACGTGCACGGCGCGTCCACTCTCGGTGTCGTCGCATCCATCGCGGCCTACGACGAAGGAGGGTCCTGGCTCGCCCAGACGATCGAGTACCTCGACGGCAATCGGATGCTGCTGGTGGCCCTGCTCGCCGAGCACCTGCCGGAGGTGCGGTACACGCCGCCCGAAGGCACCTACCTCGCATGGCTCGACGGGCGCGGCCTCGCGCTGCCGGCCGCGCCCGCCGACTTCTTCCGCGAGCGCGCGGGGGTCGTCCTGACAGACGGTGCGCTGTGCGCGGCTCCCGGATTCCTTCGGCTCGTGCTCGCGATGCCGCGGCCGCTGCTCGCGGACGCGGTCGCAGCCATGGGCGCGAGCGCGCGCGAGTAGACGGGTCCTCGCGGATACGCAACCCCCGTGGCATGCCCCCTGCGTCGACCTACCGTGATCGCAGCAGGAGGCGGTCATGAGTATCAAGGAGCACGACGATCTCCGCGACGACGCGGACTACTTCGAGGATGACGTGCGGCGGGAGTTCGAGGAGCGTTTCGGCGCTGCCGCGCCAGAGCCGGTGAGCCCGATCAGCAAGCCGATCCCCATCCCCAGTTTCCGGCCGCTGCGCAGGCGGTGAGAGAACGGGGTTCTCCGTCGTCGGCTGACGCCCGCGCCGCCCGCGCGTAGCATGGCGTTCTCACCTGCGGCGGAGGGACGGCCATGAATGCGATGACCGGCCTGCCCCTGGTGGGTGTCAGCATCGTGGCGACGTTCGTCGTCCTCGCGGCCTTCCTCTGGGTGAGAGGCCCCTCCTATCGCTCCGGGTCCTTCCTCGGGATCGCCACCGCCTCCGCGGTGTTCGCGGTCTTCTCCAGCCTGCTCTACGTGGTCTACTTCTCACTCGAGCAGGCGGTGTGGACCCTCGCCGCCGGTGACGCTGCCATGGTGCTGGCGCCGGCGATGCTGTGGGTGGCGGTCGGCGCCCTCAACGACAGGCGGCCATGGCGCCTGTGGGTCGTGCTCTCGGGCGGTGTCGCGATGTTCGTGTGCAGCATCCTGCTGTCCGAGACGGTCTCGTCGGGGATCAAGATCCTCCTGTTGATCGCGGGCTGCACGCTGACGGCGATCGAGGCTCGCATCGGCCGCGCGCGCGCCACGAGCGGCACGCTGGCGATCGCCGCGACGATGGTCGGCTACGCGCTCTACTCCGTCGGCCGCGCGATCTTCCTGGCGATCGACGGTCTGTACGACGGGATCTACGCCCAGTACTTCTCCACGGGCCCCACCACGATCGCGGGGGTGCTGGCGGTGATCCTCCTGGCCTTCAGCGTCCTCGCCGCCGCCCGAGACGAACGAGCCAGTCGTCGGGTCCAGCAAGTGGGAACGCTCGATCGACTGGCGGTGCGCGCCAGGGAGATGCTCGCCGAGCAGGGGTCCGTCTCCTGGCGGGTGGCGACCGTCGACGAGCTGGAGCTGATCCGCGAATCGTTCGGTGCGGAGTACATCGATGAAGTCAACACGGCTCTGGTCGCCGCCTGCACGCGGTCGGTCGCCGGCGATGCCGAGGTGGGACTCATCGGCCCGGGGCGGGTGGCCATGGTGTGCCCTGTCGCGGCGCGGGAGGTGCCGGCAGACGAGCTGCGTCAGCTGTTCGCGCAGAGCTCGGAACGCCTGCGCGAGACCTATGTGCCCGACCTCGAAGTGGCCGCAACGACGATCGAGTCCGCTGTCGTTCTGGACAGCGTCGTGGCGCACGGCTGAGTGCCGTGAGAACGGCCCCTCGCCGGCGATGGCGAGGGGCCGTTACGGAGTGCGAGCGCTCGGGCCTTCGCGGGGAGCGGGCGCTCGGAAGGAGTAAACCACGAGTGGTCGTCGGGGCGGAAGGGCGCGGCCGTGAGAATGCCCTCAGCGATGGTCGATGGGCACGGTGAGCGTCACGACAGCGCCCGACCCCGGCTCGCTGACGATGTCGATGGCGCCGCCGTGAGCGTGCGCGATCGCACGCGAGACGGCGAGTCCGAGCCCGAGGCCGGGTACCGCGTTGGCTCGCGCGTCGCGACCGCGATGGAAGGGCTCGAAGACCCTGGCGAGCTCAGACGGGCGGAAGCCGGGTCCTTCGTCGATCACCGTGATGTCGACCCGTCCCGCGGGGGCATCGGAGGTGAGCGCCACCGTGACGGTGGAACCGCGCGGACCGAACCTGAGAGCGTTGCCGATCAGGGCCTCGACGGCCATCCGCAGGCGGTTCGCGTCCGCGCTGACCGGAGTCGGGACGACGTCGACGAGGATGCGGATCTCGTGCGCGGACGCATCCGAGGCGCGTGCCGCGACCGCCTCCTCGACGATGAGGGCGGCATCGCAGGGGGTCAGCACCAGCCGCGGAGCGAGGTGTTCGATGAGCAGGAGCTCGTCCAGGCGATGGATGATCCGGTCGACGTTGCGACGCAGGATCTCGAGCCGCACCGCTGCGTTTGACTCGCCTTGCGCGATGTCGTCGGTGAGAAGTTCGAGGTGCCCCACGATCGGCGTCAGCGGGTTTCGCAGTTCGTGCGAGGTCGAGGCGAGGAAGTCATGCGGCAGCCGATCGTAGTGGGCCCGCCGTGATACGTCCCGCGTGAGAAGCGCCGTTCCCTCGAGGCCGGTCGTCGGCGACGTGATCCGATGTGACGACTTGCGCAGCGCTCGGCGGCGATCGACGGGCCCGGCCCAGACCGTGCGCTGCGCCTCGCGGCCTTCCGCCGCAGCGAGGATGACCGACTGATCCACCCGCAGGGGTGCATCGTCGATGTCGAATCCGGGTGGACTCTCGCGGAGGGAGCGCGCGAGATCGAGATCGTCCAGATCCACGCCCTGCAGCCGCGCGTAGCGGTGTGCGGCGGCGTTGGCCGCGCGCAGACGCCCCTCGGGGTCGAAGATCGCGATCCCGGTGTCGAGGTGGTCGAGCAGTCCGTCATCGACGGAGAAGCCCCCGCCTGCCGATGCGCCCATCGCGGCCTCTCTCCTTTGTCGCATTCTGCCCGTCGCCGGGGGTGGGTCGTGATCGGCGACGGAAAAGTACTCAGCCGCAACCTGCGGGAAAACATGCGTGGGTATCTTCGGGGAAGGCCGGCGGATGAGGGAGCTCCCGACTCTGATGCTCCGGCGTCTCGACGGTCCTCCGGCTCCAACCGTTCAGTCCTTGGGAGGACGCATGCAGGCACCGTACTCGCGCTCAGAATATCGTTCGAGCGTCGGATCCCGTGAGACGGCCCTGCGCGACCGCGACGCGAAAGCTCGTGCCCGTCGTCGCCGCCGCCTGCACCGGCAGCTCTCGCAGCGGCCGCATTGGACGCTCTACATCGGTGTCGCTCTGCTCGCCGCCGGTGTCGTCGCCCTCGTCGTCGCCGCGATGCTCACGCGCTGATCGCGAAATGCAGAACCCCCTCCTCGGCGATGCCGGGGAGGGGGTATGAGCATCTGGCCGCGGCCCCAGCTCGGGTGCGAGCGGTCGGGCCTTCGCGGGGAGCGACCACTCATGTGAATTCAATCACATGGAACACAGGCGATTCATGGATCTGAGCAATTCCGCTCAGGCGTGTCCGTTCTCATCCGCGGGCTCGCTGTCACCGGCGCCGTGCTCTGCATCGGCCGTCGTCTCGTCCGCACCGATCGCTGCGCTGAGCACGCCCTCCGGACGGATCAGCTCGCGCACCTCCGACATGAAGCTCGTGAGCTGCTGCTGCTGCCAGCGCAGCGCGCGCGTCCGGTCCTCCGCATCGCGCAGGACGGCGGTGGAGTGATCGATGACGGTGGAGACGATCTTGTGCGCCTTGGTACGCGCGCGATCGAGGTTCTCCTGTGCGCGCACATGTGCGTCCGCTTCGATCTGCGCGGCCTGAGCGCGCATCAGCTTCTCGTAGTCGTCCGCCTTCGCCGAGATGCGCTGCGCGTGCTCGAGGGAGGCGGCGACCTGATCGTTCGCGTCGGAGGTGATGCGTTCGGCGTGGGCGACCGCCTGGTTGTGCAGGACGAGGAACTCCTGTTGCGCGTCATCCTGACGGCGGGTCAGCGTCTCCTCGAACTCCAGCAGCCGTGCGTTCATCTCGCGGACGTCGCGCTCGGTGTCGCTGCGCAACTGCGCCGTCTCGCGCGTCACCATGGCACGCAGCGCAGCGGCGCCCTTCTCCGCCTCTGAACGGATCGTCTCGGCCTCTCGTTCCGCCTGCGCGAGCTTCTCGGCGGCGTGCGCCGCTTCGCGCTGGACGGTCGCCTCGTGCGCCGTGTACTCGGTATCGATCCGCAGACGCACCTGGTCGGCATCGTGCTGAGCCTGCGCCTGGATGCGGGAGATGTCCGCCTGGGCCTGGGCGCGTTGGGTTGCGACTTCTTCACGTGCGGCTTCGAGGAGGCGCTCGGCCTGCGCCGCGGCATTCTGCACGATGAGGCTCGCCTGCTCCTCTGCGACGCGCAGGACAGCCTCGAACTGATCGCGCGTCGACGGATCGGCGGACGCCTCCGCATCCGCCCCTTCTTCCCCGTCCGGACGCTCGACGAGTTGAGCGGTCAGGGCTGCGATGCGTGCTTCGGCCTCGGAGATCTGCGCTGTCGCCGTCTGAAGATCGGCCTCGAGACGCGCCGCCTGCTCGCGCTGCTCCTCGCGGACCCGGTTCACCGACTCCTCGGTCTCGGCGACGAGCCGCTCGATCTCCGCCCGCTGCTCCTCGCGCAGTCGGTCGAGGGTCTCCCGCTGGCGCGCCTCGGCCGTACCGAGCTCCGCCGTGGTGCGCTGCAGGCGGTCCGTCAGCTCGGAGATGGCCGCATCGACCTCATGACGGTCGTAGCCTCGGAATCCCACCGAGAACGTGTTGCCTTCGTCGCCCGGGGACGGGCGCATCAGTTCATCGAACGGGCTGGAGCCCGCCTGCGAGTCGTCGGGGGAATCTGGACGCGCGTCGGTCATGCCGTGCCTTCCGGAGGGTTCGAGTGTGTTCTTCTACTCTGCCCGTTCTCGTCCCTCGATGCGCGTGTGAATCTCCGCTGCGATCACCGGCGTCGCTTCAGAGCGTGGGGGCGAGCTCCTTGATCCACTGCGCCAGATCGGGGCCGAGATCGGGGCGGTCGAGGGCGAGCTGCACATTCGACTTGATGTAGTCGAGTCGGTCTCCCGTGTCATACCGGCGGCCGCGGAAAACGACGCCCAGAACCGGTCCACCGATGCTCTCGTCCTCGGCCAGCGCCTCCAGAGCATCGGTGAGCTGGATCTCACCGCCCTTGCCCGGTGCGGTTTCTTCGAGCACGTCGAAGATCTCGGGCTTGAGCACGTAGCGTCCGATGACGGCGAGGTTGCTCGGCGCATCGGCGGCCGACGGCTTCTCGACGAGGCCGGTGATGGTCACGACGTCGTCTTCGCCGGTGGGTACGACCGCCGCGCACCCGTAGAGGTGGATCTGCGATGGATCGACCTCCATGAGGGCGACAACGGTGGCCGAGTGTGACTGGGACACCTCGATCATGCGTGCGAGCAGCACGTCGCGAGCGTCGATCAGGTCGTCGCCGAGGAGGACGGCGAAGGTCTCGTGACCCACGTGTTTGCGGGCGCGCAGGACGGCGTGGCCGAGCCCGAGCGGGTCGCCCTGGCGCACGAAGTGCACATCGGCGAGCCGGCTGGCCTGCATGACCTTCTCCAGTTTGGCGGCGTCGCCCTTCCGCTCCAGCGTGTGCTCGAGCTCCGCGACGCGGTCGAAGTGGTTGGCCAAGGCGTTCTTGTTGCGTCCGACGATGACCAGCACGTCGTCGCTGCCCGCCGCCACCGCCTCCTCGACCACGTACTGGATCGCGGGCTTGTCGACCACCGGCAGCATCTCCTTCGGCATCGCCTTCGTCGCCGGCAGGAATCGGGTCCCGAGTCCCGCTGCGGGGATGACGGCCTTGATCGGTGCGTGTGCCATGCGCCGAACACTAGAGATGGTTGATGAACGGGGTGTTTCCGGTTGAGCAGTTCTCCGCATCCGCGCCACGGGTGAATCACCGGGCGAATTCACCACGTCCGCAGGGCGCGTACCGGGAACCGTCCCGCATGATGGCCTCGCAAGGTCCCCGCGAAGGCTCTTGCGCGGCGGGTCCCGGTCCCGAACAATCGGGGCCCGCCGTTCATCTCGGTTCGGGATGGATTGCGTCAGATCCTTGCCGGGACGGGGCGGGGGAGTATTCTTCCCCTGTACACCTCATGTGTCACGTCTGACGGGCTACCCCGACCCCTCTGAACGCGGCACGATCCGGGCTTGTGATGCCCGGGTGCCGTAGCGGAAGAGGAAGCGTCATGGACCTGATCGTCTGGGCACGCGACAACCCCGTTCTCGTCGTCACTGCCGTCGCGATCGCCGCCCTCATCGTGGTGGCGATACGGATGGCGCGCGTGCCCGACGGCGCCGATGAACCGCATCCGCCGGTCCCGAAACGTCCGGCCGCCGAGCGGGCGATGCCCCCGCGCGCGCCCTTCGCGAGATCGATGTCCGCGCCGGCGGCGCCGTCGGCGGCGGTCACCGGGCCGCCCGTTCCCCGCGCGGCCCCGCAGGCCTCCGCCGCGGGCTACGTCCCGCTCGAGGTCCCCGAACTCTGGGAGCCGCCGGTCGGGTACCTCGGCGCCGCGGGCTCGACGTCATTCGCGGACCCGCCCCGCCCCGCCTCTTCTGCTCAGCCGGGATCCCCCGCGAGATATCCGGCTCGCACCGCTCCGTTCGTGCAGCCCGCTCCGCGGGCTCAGACGCCCCCGCCCGCTCCTCGCGGGCCGTCCGCGCCGAACCGGACACCGCGGTGCTTCGACGATCTCCGCCACGGCGCTCTCGCGGGCCGCACGTTCGAGTCGCTTCAGCAGTTCGCCGTCGCAGCGGTCGTCGAGGCGGGGCATCCGGTCGTGCTGGTCGCGCGGATCTTCCGCGTGCCGACGTGGAAGCTCGAGATCTGGGTGGAGGCGGCCTTTCATCCTGCCCCCGCTGCGACCCGTCGCCCGTGGCGGGGCACGATGCCGGGCGCGGTGTGAGTCGCGCCGGGTGAATAGTCCTCGGGAAGGATGTGAAACATCCTTCCGACGGATGTGAGGGGCGGGGTGGGTTGCCAGGCTTGACTCATGACCACCGAGAACCTCCCAACGCTGACCCTCCACCCGCCGCAGCGCCGGAGTGGCGGCGGGACAGCGGTGGCGCTCGTCGTGCTCGGATGGATCGGTGTGATCGGACTGCTGGCGGTCGCCGCGGCGGCTCCCTTCGTCCTGGCCGGAGGGTGGATGCTCACGCAGGTGATGGGGCGCTGACGTCTCCCGCGGGGGCTCAGCTCAATCCGAGCCGTCTGACGGCCGCCTCCGCCTCCTTGCGCGACGCGACGCCCAGCTTGCGATAGGCGCTGCTCAGCTGCGTCTTGACGGTATTGGGGCTGACGAACAGCCGTTCTGCGATCTGGGCGGTGGTGGCGCCGGTGGCCAGCTCCCGGAGCACGGCGCGTTCCCGTGCCGTCAGCTGAGGTGCGGACGCGGCATCGAGGAAGCGGGCGGTGCGCTGCACGAGGACCGTGAGATCGTCGTCGCCCAGTGCTGCCGACTCGGTCAGCTGGAGGAAGTCGCGACGACCGACCGTCGACAGGCTTCCGGCGAGATCGTACTCACGGGCGAGGCGCACGGCGTGATGCATCGCGCCCGCGGCATTCTCGGGCTCTTTGAGATGCAGACATGCCGTCGCGGCCGTCATCAAGGTCTCGATCAGGAGTCGAGGGCTGGACCCCGCGTGCTCCACCAGCGGAGTGAGCGTGGCGAGGGCGCGACGATGCTGGCCGGATGCGGACTCCACCCGCGCCCGCGCGAGCGTGAGATGGCTCGGCTCTGCAGGCCACAGGTCGAAGCCGTCGACGCGCGACCCGCGGGCCAGCGCGTCCTCTGCCCGCTCGAGTACGGCCGTCGCGCGCAGGAGGTCTCCCCGTCGCAGCAGCAGGTCGATCCGCGCGCACGCCAGCAGCTCTCCGGCCAAGCCCGCCTCGCTCAGCGGACCCGGGTGCGCGGCGGCGGTGACGTCGATCTCGGTGAGCAGGGCGGACGCATCCTCCGCGGATGTGATCCGCGCTTTCGCGTGCAGCATGTGGGCCCAGTACTCCCCGAGCGTTGCCGGGTCGATCGCGGCGAGCGTGCGCTGCGCCGCGTCGGGGTGCAGCCGGTCGTGCTCGCGCAGCGCCTGGGCGATGCGGGCCGGCACCCCGTATTTCGCCGCGGCCCTTCCCAGCGAGTCGGGCGCGGCGATGCGCGACCAGTAGGTGGCCGCGGAGCTGTGTCCGGCGAGCGCGTGGATGCCGGCGAGTGAGGCCGATGCCGATGCGCGGATGAGGTCGTCCTCCTGCAGCACGGCGAGGTCGTACGCATCCTGGTACTCGGTGACCGCCTGCTCGATCTGTCCGGCGAATTCGCGGACCCGCGCCCACTGGGCATGCAGGTGCGGGAGGGCGGATTGGGCAGCCTCCGCGGCATCCGTCGAGGCGGTGCGGAGTGCGTCGCGAGCCCGCTCGACGTGAGCGATGGCCGCGGCGACGTGTCCGGCGCTGCGCGCCGCGGCCGCGCGGCTCGTGTGCTCGACGAGCACGTCGAGCAGAGCTGTCGGCCGCTCGAAGGTGGAGTGCCGGTAGCGGTGCACCCTACCTGCACCGTCGGAGAGGTGGCGCAGGTAGGTGCGCGCGGCGAGGTAGCGGGGTTGCGCCGCGAGCGTGGCGGCCGGGAGTCGTTCCAACGCGCCCAGAAGCACGGACGCGTCGTTGAGGATGAGCCCCGACCAGTGTTCGGCGATCAGCGCGGTCACGCGATCCCAATCTTCGTCGTCGACGGCGCTGTTCAGGGCGCGCTGCGGTTCACGGGTGACGTCGCTCACGATCTGCGTGGCCTCTCGGGTGTGCGGTGACGCGGGGATCGCGTTTCCTGCCAGGAGAGACGCGTCGCACGCGGTTTCGTGACGCGGTTTCCGAGAATCTTCGATCAGAACGGGAAGCAGAACCAGCCCCAGGGCCACGGGCACCCCGGCTCCGTCGGATCCGGGGGGCCGCTCGGTGAGGGAGACGGTGACGCGGTCGGCGACGGCGATGCGGTGGGTGAGGGTGACGGTGACGCGGTCGGCGACGGTGATGCGGTGGGCGACGGTGACGCGGTGGGTGACGGTGAAGGCGAAGGTGACGCGGTGGGCGAAGGCGAGGGTGACGCGGTGGGCGACGGTGAAGGCGAGGGCGACGCGGTGGGCGACGGTGAAGGCGAGGGCGACGCGGTGGGCGACGGCGAGCCTGTCGGCGAGGGCGAAGCCGTGGGAGTCGGCCTCGGCGCGGGGCTGATCGATGGCGAAGGGCGGATGGCGGCGACCGAGGGAACCGGTGCGGGGGCCTCGGGGACGTGAGGAGGCGTCGCGCGGGGGGTGCGCGTGGTCTGCGGCGTCGGCTCCGGCGTCGGCGCGTTCGTCGGGGTGGCGGACGCATCCGGGGTGGCGGCGATCTCGGGAGTCGAGATCTCCGGCGTCTCCGGTGTCGTCGTCGACGACTCGGCGGCGGTGTCCGCCGGTCCGATCGCGGCGGGAGCGGGCGGGACGAGCAAGCCTCCGAGACCGCCGGTCGCAGCCCATGCCACGCCGCCGGCCACGACGGCGACCGCGGAGACGGCGACGACGGTGGTGACCTGCCAGGAACTGCGTCCGGCTCCGCGTGGACGGAGGACGCCGAGCAGGCCGCCGCTTGCGTTCGATGCGGCCTGCCCGCTGCCCGCCGCCATGGCCACGGCGGCGGCCTGTGCGCCGCCCGACTGCGCCCACGCCGCGTAGCTGGCCGTCGCCGACGCACCCACGACGAGCGGGATGAGCACCAGGGCGAGTCGTGATGCGACATCGCGGGCCTCGCTCCAGGCGAGCGCGCATCCGGTGCAGGTGGCGAGGTGCGCGTCGACGCGTCGGGCGTCGCGTCGTGAGAGGGCACCGCGGGTGTGCGTGCCCAGCAGGGGGAGAGTCTCGTGGCAGTCCGGACCGCTCGGGTTGCGCAGCTGCGCGGTGACCCATGCATCCCGGAAGCCGCGGCGGGCGCGGATCACGAGGGCCGAGGCGGCGTTGGGGGCCAGGCCCATCAGGGGCGCGAACTGCCGCGGCTTGAGGCCGTCGACCTCGCTGTACCAGAGCGCTTCCTGCCATCTCGTGGGGAGGCTCCGAAACACATGGGCGGTCGTGCCGCGCTCGAGGGCGGACAGTGCGGAGTGCTCCGCGTCCACGGAGGCAGCACCGGCCGCATCCTCGAGATCCATCGCGTCCGCCTTGACCTGGCGGGACCCCCACTCGGCGGCGACGTTGCGCACGGCGGTCAGGAGGTACGGGCGGAAACCCATGACGGGGCCTTGGCCGCGCCCGATCGCGGCGAGGATGCGGGTGAAGGCCTCGGCGACGACGTCGTCGGGGTCGAGGGAGGTGAACGCGCGCGCGACGGCATGGGCGGCGGCGGAATGGCGCAGCCACAACTCTCCATAGGCGCGGGAGTCGTTCGCGCGGACGCGCTCGACGAGATCGTCGTCAGACAGCTCGGGCATCGGTCTTCGGGTCTCGGGGCTTTGTGAGAAAGCTCTCATCTTCGGGTCTTCTCAGACTAGGGCCTCGCCGAGCGATGGGTGGAGGTCCCACGCATTCTGTGCAGAATCGCCGATGGACTCGAAGTTGCGCAGATGACGCACGAGGTCGACGAACCCATCGTCGGTGAACGCGCGGCAGTCCAGGAGGCAGGGCTCGGCTCCCAAGACCGTCACCAAGATGCAGCGCCGCAGGCGCCGGCCCATCCCGGCATCGCCCACGCGCGGCACGCAGAAGCCCACCAGCCCCCGCCGCCAGATGGCTGTGTCCTGCCCGTGGTAGATGTGCACGAGGGGTCCGCGGATCACGATCCGATCGGGCACGATCCTCGCGGTGGAGTGAGTCGTTCGCCGCGGCATCCAGCGCAGCCATGCGCGACGGGGCGGAACGGTGAACTCGGTGTGCGCGGGGTGCATGTCTGAGAGATGCGGGAGCCGCCCGATCGTGACGCGCTTACACGAATTCTCTCAACCGAGGCCCGCCGCGCTGGATGTGGGCGCCGGTGTCGACCTCGGGGCGGCTGCGAGCTTGGGAGTCGGTTTCCAGGCCACCGCGCGGATGCCGACGCTCCACTTGGCGACCGCGACCAGTGGACCGGCGGTGTCGACGATGCCCGCGAAGGGCGTCACCAGGAGCACCAGGAGATGCTCGCGCGCCTTCGTGATCGGAGACATCCCGGTGTAGCGGAGGTTGTAGAAGAGACCGAGCTGCGTGCCGGCGAGCCACAGAGTGAGACCGACGACGGAGACGATCCCGTACACCGTGAGCTCGGGTGGCGCGAGATCGAGTGTCCCGGTCGCGACCGCTTCCGCGGCCGTCATGGTGACGAGCACGGCGTTGGACGCCAGCGCGAGCAGTGAGATGGGGAACCCGAGCGCGTACGTGAACACGCGCACCCGGATCACGACGGCGATGTGCGCGCGGTCGCGGCGTGACAGCCCTCTCCACTGCGGGCTGCGCTGCAGGTGGGACAGCGCCTGCAAGGCGCCGAACACCCAGCGCTCACGCTGCTTGTACGCCGCCTTCAGCGTGAACGGCGGTTGCTCGATCATCTCCGTGTGGTGCCAGCCGAAGACTCCGCGGCCGAATCGCAGGTAGGCGGACAGGCCGAACACCAGGTCTTCGGCGACGAGAGCGGCGCCGTCCAGCGTGCCGATGTCCCATCCGATCTCGTTCTCCAGATCCTGGCGCACGACGAGATTCGAGCCGTGCAGATGTAGTGGCGGAGGACTCGTCATCACGGCGTAGCATTCGTGGCACCCGAAGGGTCGATTCGATTCCATCGCCTTGTTGACGAGCGTGGCGCGGTCCCAGTCGAGACCGTAGGAGATCATGCCCTCCGAGATGCCGACCGGATGCTCGGCCAGCCGGTGGACCAGTCGGGCGAGGTTCATCGGGGTGAGGACGGACTCCTCGTCGAAGTGGACGACGTAGCAATCACGCGGATGGCGCCGGTGCTCGTCGACCATGAACTCCAGCGCACGCGCCTTCAACAGGGTGCCGCGACGCGTGCGGTAGTCCGCGGGCAGGAGGAAGGGGACGACGGGCACTTGCGCGTCGGCGTAGCGCTCCGCCAAGGCGGTGACCTCATGCGCGTCCTCGGTCACGATCTCGATCCACACGGCCGATCGGAGGCTGGGGAAGACCATGACACCCTCCAGCACCGTGTCGATGCCGCGCTGCACGACGGACAGCGCGCCGCCCTTCGTCGTGATCTGGATGAGGAACTGAGCCGTGCGCCCGCGCTCGGCGGCGGCGCGGAGCGCATGCGCCACGTCGGTGTCGGTGATCGTCCGCCGCGACACATGGGCGTGGGCGCTGGCGCGTACGACCATCCACCAGAAGTACAGGTAGGTGGCGACCAGCAGGAACATGGCCGCGAACAGGAACCACCCGAGCGGTGACAGGTCAGGGGCGAAGCGGATCATCGATGCATCTGGGCGCCCATGCCCGTTGCTGCGGCGTTCGTCAAGGGCCCCACGTGTGAACGAGCCGAAACGCAGACTGAGGGCATGGTCGGAATCGCTGTTCTCTTGGTCATCATCGGAATCGTTCTGCTGCTGCTGGGCGTGTTCGTGGAAGCGGTGAAATTCCTGCTCTGGATCGGGCTGATCATCCTCGTCATCGGGATCATCGCCGCGTTGATGCGCTTCATCCGCCGACAGAGTTAGTCTCCGCGCGACCTTCGAATCTATGCCGTGTGCGCGGACCCCTCGCCGGCGGTGAGTAGTTCTCCGTCTCGATCGGCGCGCCCGAACTGTCCCGCACCGCTCAGGAGGGGCAGAGCGTGATCCCGTCCGTGCGGTCTCCCGCGCGGGGTGTGCCGTTCAGCGCCGCGACGACGCGCACCGCGCGATCCCAGAACCGGGCGTAGTGCAGCGGGTCGGCGTTGATCTGCGTGGCGTGTGCGACCTGCGTGGGATCGAGTGCTCCCCGGTCCGGGACGCGCTCGGCCATCGCGCGGAAGAAGATCGTCGCCGCCGTGTACGGATCGAGACGCTCCTCGCGAGAGCCCCAGGAATCCTGCTGTTGGAACAGCCCGATCGACGTCGTGGGCGATCCGTCGGGATTGGTCACTCCGCTCGTCTCCCAGTCGCCGTAGTCGAGGTTCCGCAGCGATGATTCGCCCATCGCGGTCATGATCGCGATGGTCTGATCGCGCTCGTCGAAGCCGAGATCGCGCCCCGCCGCGAGGATCGTGCACGCGTTGGCGAGCTGGCCCGAACCGTAGCCCGCGATGCCCGGTTCGGCGATACCGGGCGGGCGGGGCGCGCCGTCGACACCGACGTCGATCCGATCGTCGGCATCGAAGACGCTGATCGCTGCGCCGCCGGCGACGATCAGCGCCCCGACCAGGACAAGGGGGGCCGCGACGAGAAGGACGACGGCCGCGATGAGCCCCCCGCGCATCCCCCGTCGCCGGGCGGAGCGGGCACGTCGATGACGAGGGCGTCGCCGGGTGGGCGGTCGGCGACGGGCGGCCGAGGGACGTCGGGACATCGCGGTCAGGGTAGAGGGCGCACCTGGAGTTTCCCCGGGGGGCTCAGCCCAGGGCCGCCGCCACGTCGTCCCACCACTGCGACGCCCGCGAGCGGTGCGCGTGGAACCGCTCGGCCGCCGTGCCGCGCAGGGACGCGGCACGAGAGATCAGGGAAGGCAGCAGAGCGGATGCGGCCGTGGCGTCGTCGATGTCGATCACGCCGTCCTGACCCCAGGGCTCGAGCGCTCCGGTGAGCTTGATGCGCGTGTACTCGTCTGCCGCGAGGGCGAGCACGGGCACCCCCGACGGTGCGGCGAAGACCACGGGGTGATAGCGCGAGCTGATGAGCAGGCGCGCGGAGCGCGCGAGCGACACGGCGTGTGCCGTGTCCGCCGTGGTCTCCAGCCTGCTGGGGGTGTGCAGATGGGCGCGGACGCGTTCGTGCACCACGACGTCTCCGCGCACGTCTCCGTCGGCGAGGGGGCCGAAGTGCGCGTGGAAGACGACCGGGGCGCCCGTGTGCTCGGCGGCGGTGTCGATCATTCGGGCCAGGGCCTGATCGACCGCATCCGTCGGGCGATGCGCGTACCAGCCGGACAGGCTCACGAGCAGCGGTCCGGATGTGGGCGCGACGGTGGGGGCGTCGAGGAAGGAGGCGTCGTCGACCTGCCGGCGGGGGTCGAGCCCCCAGGAGCGCACGAGCGTGCCTGTGGTGCCCTCGCGCACGCCGACCAGCGCGGCGGCAGCGAGCGCTGCACGCAGCCGGGCCTCGTCATCCGCGGTCAGATCGGGGCCGAAGGTCTGGCCGCTGAAGACCACCGGCAGCCCGCGTGCGGCCGCCATCCGGGTGAGCGTCGTGCGCTCGTAGATGTGCACCGGCCAGCGGGAGGCGAGATTGCCGCCGCCGGTGTGCAGCACGCCGGTGACCGTGCCCAGCGCGTCGAGGACGCCTCGGGCCGGATCGTCGGCGGCGAGGCCCGCGCGGCCGGCCGCCGCATCCGCCAACTGCTCGGCCCGGTGGGCCGCGGCGGCTGGATCGAGTCCCACGAAGCCCAGTCGGTCCACGGCGTCGATCCCGTACCGCTCGCGGGTCTCGGCGGGGGCGGATGAGATTCCGATCGTGTCGATGCCGCGACGACCGAGCTCGACCACGGCGGCGTCGAACATCGCCTCATCGCCGACATGGAACAGATCGTCGACGACGCCGACATCGCCGATGGCAAGAACGCTCACGCGGGCTCCGGGATCGTAGCGGGGGAAGGGGGGCGACTCAACGCTAGCCTGCCGTACAGACGTGTTCTCTACGATCGATTCGCTCGTGGTCGTGCGGCGACGGTGAAGGGAAGTGGGACGTGGGGATTCAGACGTCCATGGATGCGGTGCTGAGCGCTCCGACGATCGTCGACGCGCTGCGCCGCGCCGACGAGCTGGCGTTCGAGGCGGGCCGGGAGCCGGGTGTGCGGTCGCTGCGCCATCTGGCCGCGGCACTCGCGAGCGAGGATGACGTGCGCGCCCTCGCGGCGGTGCACGCGCTGGGAGCGATGACCGACGAGGAAGCCGGACGCATGCTGGCGGCGCTGCTGTCGGATCGTCGCGCGTACGTGCGTGAGCACGCGGCGTGGGCACTGTCGCAGGGACTGCCGCGACTCGACGCGGTCGGTCGCCTCATCGCGATGGTGGCCGCGGGCGGGTTCTCCGCCATGCTCGCGCAGCGCACCCTCGAGGGCTGGTCGGTTCCCTCCGGCGAGGTGCTGGGCGTCGCCCTCGAGGCGGCTCTCGTGTCCACCGACGACCCCGCCGCCCGGGCGCGTCTGGTCGAGACCCTCGGGCTCGTCCGCGCACCCCTGGCGACCAGACCGCTGATCTCGATCGCCCGCGACGAGGCGGAGGACGACGCGGTGCGAGAAGCCGCCATCGCCGCGCTCGGACAGCGGCCCGGACAGCCCGGAGTCGAGAGCACGCTCGACGAGCTCATGGCGACCACGGGTCGGCTGGCGTCCGTGGCGCGGCTGGCGCTGCTGGATCTCGTGCCGCCGCAGCCGGATGCGGCCGACGCACCCCGCACGATCGCGCAGTTGTTCCTGCACGCCGACATGGACGCGCAGCTGGCGACGGCGGGCGCCGGCGACAACGGCGGCATCGCGACTCTGCTCGTGCGGCTCGGCGACGCGCTGGTCGCCGACGACTCCGGGCTCGTGGAGCGCGTGATCACCCTCGGGCGCGGCAGCACCGACCAGGCCGCGAGCGATCTTCTCGACGTCGCGGGCACCCGTGGCGGGCACCGCTTCGGACGTGTGCCCATGGCATCCTCGCCGGTGCCCTCCGCTGCGGCGTGGGGGCTGCGCGTGCAGGCGCGTCGTGGCATCCGCCGGGTGCTGCGCGCCGCGGGGCGCGTGGACGTGCTGCACCTGCGCATGGCGGATGTGGGAAGCCTCGCGGCGGCCGATGTCGCCCGTGAGCTCGGCATCCCCACCGTGTTCACGCTGGCTCCCGACCCGCACTCCGTGATCACCTCGCTGGAGGAGTCGGGCCAGCTCACGCGGGAGGGGTTCGGCGAGGCGGACCTCCGCGAGCACTACTGGTTCCGTGCCCGACTCGTGCAGTCGCTGGCTGCAGGTGCCGAGCACACGGTCCTCTTTCCCCGTCCGACGCTCGCCGACGACATGAAGCGGCTCGTCGGCGTGGACATCACCACGCACGCCGAGCGGCACACCGTCGTCGCCGAGGGCGTCGATCTCGCCGTCGTCGATGACGCCGTCTCCCGTGTCGCGGCCTCTGGCGGGACGGGCGACGCGCCGGCAGGACTGGCCGAACTCGAGCGGATGCTGGCCGAGCTGCCCCCGGAGCGCCGTGGCCTGCCGCTGCTGGTCAGCGTGGGTCGCCTGCACCGCGTGAAGGGCATGGCATCGCTCGTCGAGGCGTGGCACGCCTCCGCGCTCGCCGAGCGTACGAACCTGCTGATCATCGGCGGCGACCTCACGCATCCGTCGGTCGACGAGCGGGAGCAGCTCGAGCGCATCGACGCCATCGTTCCGGCCGCTGAGCGCGCAGCGCGAGGCCTCCTGCTTCCCGGGCACCGCCCGAACGGGGTCACGGCGCTGTGGCTGGCGGCCGCCCGCCTCGGTCTGCCCGGCCTCGCCGCCCCTGCCGGGGTGTACGTCTGCGCGAGCATCAAGGAGGAGTTCGGCATCGCCCTGTTGGAGGCGATGGCGACGGGACTGGTCGTCGTGGCGCCGGACGCCGGCGGCCCCGCCACCTACGTCGAGCCCGGCCGCACCGGGTTCCTCGCGCCGACCTGGGACCGCGAGCGTTTCGTCGCCGCGATCACCGAGGCGCTCGCGCACGCGAGTGTCGACCCGGATGCTGTCGCCGAGCGCTCGCACGCGATGGTCGCCGAACGGTTCACGATCCAGGCGATGGCGGCGACGCTCGCTCCGTTGTACCAGGCCGTGGCCTCGCAGGACGCGGACCTCGCCCGTCTGGCGGTGCTGCCCTCGTGAGACTGCTCGTCATCAGCCCGGACTACGCCTCACACCTGCTGCCGCTCGCGACCCTCGCGACGGCGTGGCAGGACCGCGGGCACGAGGTCACCGTGGCGACGGGGCCCGCGACGGCACCCATCGTCGCGGATGCCGGTTTCGCGCACGTCGAGCTGTCGCTCGGACGGGGCGCGAACGCGGGAGTCATGCGTACCGCGCAGCAGCAGGCGGACGAGGCCTCCTCGCTCGAGGGGTTCTTCTCCGCGACGCGCCGCGGCATGGTCGAGACGCTCACTTACCAGGCCCGGGAACGGCTGACGGATCTCATGTGGGATCCGGTCGGCCGCGGCCGCCGGACGCTCGAGATCATCGACCGGGTTCGGCCCGACCGCATCCTCGTCGACCACCTGGCTTTCAGCGCGCGGATGGCCATGCAGGCCGCCGGCGTCGCATACGGGGACGTCGTGCTGGGCCACCCGACGGCGCTGCCGGTGCCGGGGGAGCTCTACGGCGTGCCGCCGTTCTGGCCCCGCGCTTTCGCCCCGGATGCGGAGAGTCTGGCGGCCCTGCGTTCGCTGGCGGCCCAGGTGTCGGAGCGATTCACCGCGCAGTGGAACGACGCCGCATCCGAGCTCGATCCCGCCGCTCCCGTCGTGGCCGACGCCTTCGCGTCGCACGGCGCCACGGTGCTCTACAACTACCCCGAGCAGCTCGCCGACGGCGACGGCCGGGCCATGGCCCCGGGAACCTTCCTCGGCTCGACGCTGCGCGAGGAGGCCGTGGATCCGTCGATCTCCCGCTGGATCGATGAGGGCGAGCCCTACGTGTACGTGAGCTTCGGCAGCTTCCTCTCGGTGCGCGACGATGTGCTGGCCCGCGTGGTCGAGGCGCTGCGCACGCTCGGCGTGCGCGCCGCGATCGCGACAGGCGCCGCCGACACCGCGGCGTGGGGCGACATCCCCGCCGACTGGCTCGTGCGCGAGTACCTGCCGCAGGTGCGCCTGCTGCGCTCCGCCGCGGCCGTGATCACCCACGGCGGCAACAACTCCGTCACCGAGGCCTGCGCGCAGGGTGTGCCGCTGGTGGTGCTGCCGTTCTCGACGGATCAGTTCGCGGGTGCTGCGGCGCTGGAGCGCACGGGGGTGGGCATCGCGTGCGATCCCAACCGCGTGACCGCGGCCGAGCTCGCAGACGCCGTCGCCCGGCAGCTGCGGCCGGATGCGGCGGTCCCGGCGCTGCGCGACCGGATGCGGCGCGACGGCCGCGACCGCCCCGGTCCGCTGCGGGCGTTCGACGCGCTGGCCTGAACCAGCGCCGGCCCGGATGCTCACGCGGGGTCGCCCCGAGCGAGCATCCGTTCGTCGAGTGCGCATCCGATCGAGTGCTCGTTCGGCGCGGGCGTGCTCGCTCTGCGAGCTGGACCTGTGCTGGTCAGGAGATGCCGACGAGGCGCGCGATGGCGCCGGGGTCGGCGGCTGCCGCCCGGTAGAGACCCATGCGGGCCTCGTTGGCCTCGTAGCCTGCGCCGACGCGCTGCTCGGCCGCGTGGTGCAGTGCGTAGACGCGTCCTGCGTGGCGGCGCGGCGGTTCGCCGAGCACGGCCTGATGGGTGAGGTACCAGGCAGCATCCTCGAAGCCCCATCCGCGGAACGCCTCGTCCTGGCCGCCGTGCGCGAACCATGTCTGCGGGGTCGCGACGTAGACGCCGGAGCAGGCGCCGTCGACGTACTGCTCGACGGTGCAGTCGATGAGCGGTGCACCGGCCGCGTACTCGGCCGAGCCGCTCGCGCCGAGCCAGCGGTACTCGTCGTAGGGCAGGTGCACGCGTCCGCTCGTGCGGGCGGCGGCGATCGCGGCGCGCAGCGGTTCCGCCTCGGGGAGGGTGTCGGCGTCGCCGATCACGACGACCGCATCCGGATGCGCGGTGCGCATCGCGAGGTTGCGGCAGGCGGCGAGGACGAACACGTCGTCATCGGTGTCGATCGTGCGCACCGACGCCTCGGGCAGATGGGTCTCGTACCAGCGGCGGACGAGGGCGAACGGTGCGCGGCGGGTCGGCGCGTCCCGCCAGGGGATCACGACCTCGACGGGGGGAACGAGAGCTGTGGACATCGCGCTCAGCATAAGTCCGTTCCGGGCTCCCGATGACCCCTTGCGCCTACCGGCCTCGCGCTCGCCCGGGCGCCGGCGTGGGTCGGCCGGCCCGGTGCCGGGCCGCATCCGCGGGTCGGAGAATCGGGAGGATGTCGGAGGATGCGGGCCGAAACCTCCGACGCGGGGCGTTTTCTCCGACCGGGCGGTCGGGATCGGGGTGCCCGGGACCCGGATAATCTGGAGGCGACGGCTGTGGGGGCCGTTTCGAAACCCTGGGGGGAAGATGTCACGCGTGCCCGTGCGCAAGCGGTTCGGTCTCTGGACAGTCGCCGGCGGAGCGCTGTTCGCTCTGCTGCTCATCATCAGCCTGTTCAGTACGGGGATCGGAGGGCTGCTGATCATGGCGGGGCTCATCGCCTTCGTCACCGGCCTCTATGTGGTGGTCACTCGGCGACCGAGTTGGGCCGGGCTGCCCGCGATGCGGCGCGTGGGCGCGGCCGTCGCGGCGGGCGGCCTCGTGGTGCTCATGGTCGGTGGGGCCGCATACGGCGCCATGAATCCGCGCGAGGTCTCGGTGACTCCCGTCGCGACGTCGAGTCCCACCTCTCACGGTGGTGCGCTGACCACACCGCGGCCCACGCCCTCGCGGACCGTCACATCCACACCGACACCCACAGCCACACCCACGCCGACTCCGACGCCCACCGAGGTCCCCGCCGACCCGGCACAGCCCGCTCCCGCGCCGGCACAGCCCGCTCCCGCGCCGGCACAGCCCGCACCCGCGCCGGCACAGCCGGCTCCCGCCGCTCCTCAGCCGGAGGCGCCGCCGGCTCCCGCTCCCGAACCGGCCGCGCCGGCCACCGTGCATCCTGGTGCCTTCTGCTCATCCGCCGGCGCGACGGGTGTGAGCAAGAACGGCGTGCCGATGGTGTGCACGACGACCGCTGAGGACTCGCGGCTGCGCTGGCGCGCTGCCTAGAGCCGTCGCCGGTCGCCGGCGACCGGCGCCAGCCGCATCCGTCCGTCGGAGAATCGTGCGAATGTCGGAGGATCCGGGCCGAAACCTCCGACGCGAGGTGTCTTCTCCGACCGCACGAGTCGCACGGACCGCTCCGACGGCACGAGCCGCGCGAACCGGCACAGCCCGGCACCGCCCGCACCCGGCCCGCACGCCGTCGCGCGGGGTCGGCGCGCCTCAGTCGCAGATGACCGTGACGCCGGCGGCGGCGAGGGCCGCGGCCAGATCGGCTGGCGGGGGCGCGTCGGTGATGAGGTAGTCGGCGCCCTCGAGGGCGGTCACCTGGGCGAACAGGCGGCGCCCGAGCTTGGTGGAGTCGGCGAGGATCGCGGTGCGATCGGCGCGCTGGATCATCTCGGCCATCATCGTCGAGTCGCCGAGGTTGGAGGCGGAGTATCCGGATGCGTCCACGGCCCCCACCGCGACAAAGGCGATGTCGGCGCGGATGTCCACATCGGGTCCGGCGGAGGTCATCGCGAGGCTCACAGGCCCGGTCGTCGCCTGGGTGATGGTGCGCACGGCTCCGCCGAAGACGTAGAGGTCACGGAACACGCTCGGCGGGATCTCCGCGGGGACCCGCAGGTTGTTCGTGGCGATCGTGAGGTCGCGGTGATTGCGCAGCGCCCGGACGAGGGCGAGCACCGTCGTGCCGCCGTTGATCATGAGCACCGCGCCGTCGTCGACGAGCTCGGCGGCGAGCTTGCCGATCTTCTCCTTCTCGGGCACCTGCATCCGTAGCCGCACATCCAGCCCGCGATCCCTGCCCGGCCCCTCCGATGCGCTCATCGCACCCCCGTGCGTGCGCACGAGCGCGCCCTGACGATCGAGCTCGTCCAGGTCGCGGCGGATGGTGTCGATCGAGACGCCGAAGTGCGCGGAGAGGTCGGCGACGGTGACCTGTCCGACCTCCTCCACGTAGGCGGCGAGATCCGCCTTGCGTCCGGCGGGCAGTCGGCGGGAGGTGCTTTTGCGCTGCGCGTCCATGGCCTCATATCTAGCACAGGACTGCACAAAACGGCGGAAGCGACCGCACGTATCCGCAAACTTCTGGACCCGGAGTCCAGCCCAACGGGTCGATGAACCCCGTCATTCAGGGGCTCTCGTGACCATTCCGTGTCTTGACGGGATGCAGGCAGCGCTGCATAATCTTGCTTAAACAGGCATGAAGCTGCAGAAATGAGCGGAATGCCGCACCATCTCGAAGAGGAGAGACATGTCCGCATTCCGGCGAGGACGCCGTACCGCAATCATGCTCATGGGCGTCGCGACAGCGGCGACCACGCTTCTGGCTCTGACGGGCTGCTCGTCGGGCGGCAGCGGTTCGGGCGACAGCGGCGGCGACGTCACGATCGAATTCGCGCAGTGGTGGGAGCCCGAACTCCCCGACGGCGAATTCCGCGCCCTCATGGACGAGTTCGAACAGGCCAACCCCGGCATCAAGGTCGACCTCGTCAGCGGCCCGTACGCATCGACGAAGGAACAGCTCTTCGCCGGCGCCGCATCCGGCACGATGCCCGACGTCGTCGGTCTCGACGGGGCGTGGGTCAACGACTTCGCCTCCAAGGGCGTCATCACCGACCTCGGTCCGCTGCTCAAGGACGCAGGCTTCGACGAGAGCGAGCTGGCCGCCCAGATCAAGGTCGACGACAAGACCTACATGATCCCGGTCGTCAACTTCGTCTACCCGATGTTCACGAACGACGCCCTGCTCTCGCAGGCGGGAGTCAGCGCCCCGCCGTCCACCCGCACCGAGTTCGAGGATGCGGCCACGAAGATCACCGCTCTCGGCGGCGACGTGCACGGCTGGGTGCTGCCGCTCTCGCTCGAGGCGCCGAACGGCGTGCAGAACGACGTCATGTCGTGGGTGTGGGCCTCGGGCGGAACGATGCTCGACGGCGGCAAGCCCGACCTCACCAACAAGGACGTCACGAGCGCTGTCGAGTACATCGGCGACCTGTGGAATGAGGGCGTGATCGCCCCCGGCAGCTTCACCATGAAGGAGCAGGACAAGGTCGAGGAGTTCACCAACGGCCGGGTCGGCATGATGATCGACTCGCTCGCGCACATCAACCTCATCCGCGAGAACAACCCCGACCTCAAATTCTCGATCTCGGCGATCCCCGCCAAGGACGGCTTCACGGGTGAGCGCGGCATCCCCTACGCCTCGTGGGGCATCGGCGTGGCCGAGAACTCGCAGCACAAGGATGCGGCGGCCAAGCTCGTGGCGTTCCTGATGAGCAAGGACACCAACTCGAAGCTGTCGACGATGGCGAAGGCCTTCCCCGGCAACACCGGTTCGGAGCCCGACTTCGTGAACGACGACGAGTTGTTCAAGACCGCGTTCGAGATCTACAAGGCCGGCTACCCGGCCAACGAGTTCACCGGCCTCCCCGTGGCCGAGGACCTCATGCGTCAGCTCGGCGAGCAGCTGCAGTCCGCCCTCGACGGACAGCAGTCCATCCCCGATGCGCTGAAGAAGGCGCAGGAGAGCTGGACGGCGGAGTTCTGATCCTTTTCCGCCACCGGGTGCCGCACCGCGCGGTGCGGCACCCGGATACGTCAGGAGTTGACCGAGCATGACACTCAGAACGCTGACCGCGCCGGACACGGAGACGCTCGTCACCGGCCGGCCGCCGGGCAAGAAGCGCCGTCAGTTGCGGCGCACGACGGAGTCGTACGGCTTCCTCGCCCCCACCCTCATCCTGCTGTTCATCCTGATGGTCGTGCCGATCGTCATGGTCGTCGGCTACTCGCTGCAGGACAGCGCGATCCTCGGGCCCCCGCCGGAGTTCGTCGGCATCCAGAACTACCTGACGGTCCTGGGCGACCCGGGCTTCTGGAAGGCGACGGGCAACACGATCTTCTTCAGCGTCGTCAGCGTCGCCGCCCACCTCGTGCTGGGTCTCGGCTTCGCGATGATGCTCAACAGTCGCCTGCTCGGCGCCGTCACGCGCACGGTCTTCCGCGCCCTCTACGTGCTGCCGTGGCTGTTCACCGCCGCCGTCATCGCGGTGCTGTGGCGGATGCTGCTCGCCCCCAACGGCGTCATCAACTTCCTGCTCAACACCAACATCGAGTGGCTCGCCTCGCCGCAGCTGGCGCTGGGCACCGTCACCTTCATCAACATCTGGGCGGGCTACCCGTTCTTCATGGTCAGCCTCCTCGCGGGACTGCAGGGCATCCCGCAGGATCTCTACGAGGCGGCCACCGTCGACGGCGCGACCGCCTGGCAGCGTTTCTGGAACGTCACGGTGCCGCAGCTGCGTCCGATCATCATCAGCCTCGTGCTGCTGGATCTCATCTGGACCTCGCAGCAGTTCGCGCTCATCTGGATGACCACCGGCGGTGGGCCGATCGATGTGACCGAGATGCTCAGCACGTTCACCTACAAGCTCGCCTTCGCCAAGTACGACTTCTCGCTGGCGGCCACATCCGCCGTGCTCGTGCTGCTGATGTCGATGGTGCTGGCCGTGTTCTACGTGCGCCACCAGAAGGTGAGGGACTGACATGTCGATGACCACTGCTTCGCGCACCCGTCTCGCCCGCACGCTGCTGCTCGTGGGCCTCGTGGCGGGCGCCGTCTTCGCCGCCGGTCCCGTGCTGTGGATGCTGTCGAGCTCGTTCAAGCCCAACACCCAGATCTTCGAGAGCCCGCCGCGCCTGGTGACCGACGCGTTCTCGTTCGACGCCTACGTCAAGATCTTCACCAACGCGGAGACGATGCGGTTCTTCCTGAACAGCTACATCGTCGCCGGTGCGGTCACGATCCTGACGCTGCTGGTCGCGATCCAGGCGGCGTACGCATTCAGCCGTTTCGACTTCCGCGGCAAGCGGGTGCTGAACGTCATCATCGTCAGCGTCCAGGCGGTGCCGCCGATCACGCTGCTGATCCCGTACTTCGGCCTGATGGTCGCCCTGGGCCTCTACAACACCTACCCGGGCCTCATCTTCACCTACATGGTGTTCACGCTGCCCTACGCGATCATCATGATGACCGGGTACTTCAACACCCTGCCGCGCGAACTCGACGAGGCCGTGCGCGTCGACGGAGCGGGCTCGTTCACCGCGCTCTGGCGTGTGCTGGTGCCGATCTCGGTGCCGGGCATCGTCTCGGTCGGCATCTACACGTTCATGATCGCGTGGAACGAGTACCTGTTCGCGCTGACCCTCACCCGCACCACCGACATGCGCACGGTGCCGATCGGCATCCAGTTGCTCATGGGCCAGCACTCGTACGAGTGGAACCAGATCATGGCGATGAGCATCCTCGGCTCGATCCCCGTGCTGATCCTCTTCCTCGTGCTGCAGCGCTTCTTCATCAGCGGCCTGACGGCCGGCTCGGTCAAGAGCTGACCCGCACCCTTCCCGTTTGTTCCCGACGTCCCGTCACCCATCCCACTCAAGGAGAATCCATCGTGCTGTACACCGGTAAGTCCATCCTCGACGTCGCCAACGAGCACAACTTCGCCATCCCCGCGTTCAACATCAGCGACTGGGCGATGTTCAACGGCGTCATGGACATCAGCGAGGAGAAGCAGGCCCCGGTGATCATCGCGATCCACCCGGATGAGGTCTCGCACATCACCACCGACCTGATCGCCGCCATGCACTCCCGCGCCCACCGCTCCTCGGTGCCCGTCGCGATCCACTGGGATCACGGCGGCAGCTACGAGCAGATGATCGTGGCCATCCAGTCCGGCTTCACCTCGGTGATGATCGACGCCTCGCTCCTGCCGTTCGAGGAGAACGTGGCCCTGACGCGGAAGGTCGTCGAGGCCGCGCACGCCGTCGGCATCCAGGTGGAGGGCGAGCTCGGCACGATCGGCGCGAACGACAGCTACGGCGAGTCGGGGGCGGCGGAGATCATCTACACGAACGTGGCGGACGCGGTGCGCTTCGTCGAGGAAACCGGCGTCGACAGCCTCGCGATCGCCATCGGCACCTCGCACGGCCTGTACCCGGCCGACAAGAACCCCGAGCTGCGCCACGACCTGCTCGAGGAGATCAAGGCGGCCGTGGGCATCCCGCTCGTGCTGCACGGCGGGTCGGCGAACCCGGACTCGGAGCTGCGCCGCGCGGTGGAGCTCGGAGTCAACAAGATCAACATCTCCAGCGACATCAAGGTCTCGTACCACAACAAGATGCGCGAGATCCTCGGCACCGATGAGCGACTGCGCGAGCCGAACGCCATCCAGCCGGGCGCGATCGCGGCGCTGAAGGTGACCGCAGCCGAGAAGATCGACCTGTTCGGGGCGACCGGCAAGGCCGCACTGTACTGACCGGCACAAGGCACGGGATTCACGAGAGAGGCGCCGTGGTGGGAAAGCTCGTTCTGGGGCTCGGTGGCACCGTCGACTACGAGGTGCGATGGGATGCGGCCGTGCTCGAGCAGCTGGCGCGCGCGTACCGCGTGCGTCGGGGCGAGCTGACCACCGCGGCGCCGATCGACGACGAGCGCTCGCTCGTCGTCACGGTGCTCGGCTTCCTGGCCGCCGGCGGCGGCGGAGAGCGGTTCGTGGCCGCATCCGAGATCGTGACGCGCTTCGCCGAACGCTTCGAGACGCGCGTGACGCTGGGCGGCACGGGCGTGCGGGCGGGGCTCGCGCTGGCGCGGCTGGGCATCCCCAGCGTGCAGCACCTCGTGAGCATCGACGACAACGTGCGGCGCCTGCTGCCGCCCGAGCTCTCCTACATCTGCTCGGCGACGCGGGACACCCTCGATCCGCACCTCATCGTGCAGTACCCCGCGGGCGCACGCGTCGCCCTCGTCGACGGTGAGGTGATCGCGCCGGCGCCGAACCGGATCATCTTCGCGAACGATGCGCCCAACCGCGAGATGGCGCTGGCGCCCGAGCTCGCCGACGCGCTCGCCGACGCCGACGCCTTCCTCATCTCCGGGTTCAACACGATGCAGGACCCGGCGCTTCTCTCCTCACGTCTCGACGACCTGCGGGCGGCGATGACCCGCCTGCCTGCCGAGGCCCTCGTCTACTACGAGGATGCGGGCTTCTACCGTCGGGAGTTCTCCGACATCGTCCGTGCGCGCCTCGGCGACGTCATCGACGTGCACGGCATGAACGAGGACGAGCTGCAGGAGTACGTCGGGCGCCCGGTATCGCTGACGGATGCCGCGGATGTCGCCGACGCGCTCGCCGCGGCCCAGCGCCTGATCGGCGCCCCCGCGCTCGTCGTGCACACGCGTTACTGGGCGATCGCGACGGGGCCGGAGGCCGGCCGACACCGCGGCGCGCTCGAGAACGCCGTGCGGCTCGCGGCAACCCGCTACCGCCTCGGCGATGCGGCCACCGCGCACGACATGGCCGCCACGGCCGGGTTCGACCGGCATCCGGACGGCGAACGGGTGGTGGCCGAGGTGGCGCGCCTGGTGCCCGGCGCGGTGGGCGTCGCCGCCTACCGCGCCGAGGTCGCCCACCCGACGACCATCGGCCTCGGTGACACGTTCGTCGGCGGGTTCCTGGCATGAGCGGGGTCGTCGGGACGGTTCACGCCCGGAGCGAGTGCGAAGGGTCTCGAGCGTGAGCATGATCGTGCGACTGCCATCGAACCGGCCCGCCCGGCGCTTCTACCGCGGCGGACGGCAGATCACCGACTTCCGCCGCGAGGCGCCCGCGGGCAGCCACGAGCCGGAGGACTGGGTCGCCTCGTGCACGACGGCGTTCGGCGAGCGTGAGGTCGGGCTGAGCCGGTTGCCCGGCGGCGCGCTGCTGCGCGAGGAGATCGCTGCCGATCCCGTGCGCTGGCTCGGCCACGCGCACGTCGCGCGGTGGGGCGCCGACCCGCAGCTGCTCGTGAAGCTTCTGGATGCGGGGCAGCGGCTGCCGGTGCACGCCCACCCCGACGACGCGTTCGCCGCGGAACGGCTGGGCCACGCGCACGGCAAGGCCGAAGGCTGGTACATCCTCCGCGGCGGCTGGGTGCACGTGGGGCTGCGTCGTCCCGTCGCGGCCAGCGAACTGCACGACCTCGTCGAGAATCAGGACACGGCGGCGCTGCTCGATCTGCTGCACACCGTGCCGGTGCAGCCGGGGGATGTGGTGTGGATCCCGCCCGGCGAGCTCCACGCGATCGGCGAGGGGGTGCTGCTGCTGGAGCTGCAGCAGCCCGAAGACCTCTCGATCCTGCTCGAGTGGCGCGGCTTCGAGCTCGATGGCGCCCGCGACGGGCATCTGGGCCTCGGCTTCGCCCGAGCGCTCGAGGCCGTGAACCTGAACCGCCGCGAGCCGGCCGAACTCGCGCGGCTCGTGCAGCACGCGCCGTTCACGGCACGCTCGGTATCTGTGTTCCCGCCCGAGGCCGACCCGTTCGTGCGGCTCGAGCGGCATCGGGTGACGGATGCGGGGCGTCTGGCCACGGGCTTCGCGGTGCTCGTGGTGACCCTTGGCGTGCTCGAGGTCGCCGGGGAGCGCGCGCCGGCGGGGAGCGTGTTCCTCGTGCCGGCCGCCGAGGGCGAGGTGTTGGTGGCCGGAGAGGGCGAGGTGCTCGTCGCCCGGCCGCCCGCGCCCTGACCGAGCGTGCCGATCCGCCGGTCCCGCATCCGGCGGTCGGAGAATCGCGCGAATGTCGGAGCATCGGGGCTGAAACCTCCGACTTCGGGCCTCATCTCCGACCTTCGTGAGCGGATGCGGGTGCCGCCGCATCCGTCCGTCGGGTGCGCACGCGCCCTAGGCTCTGGGCATGACGGATGCGCTGCTCGCCCACCTCGATGCCACCTCGACCGTGACCGTTGTCACGACGCGCCCTGACGGGGGTGCCGTGGCCACTCCGATCTGGGCCGTCGTCGTCGGCGACGCCGCCTACGTGCGCGCCGCGTACGGGGACCAGACGGCGTGGTTCCGCCGTGCGGTGTCGGGACGACCGGCCGCGTTCACGCTCGCCGACGGCGCGCGGGCCGAGCAGGACCCGGTGGCAGCGCTCGACGACCCGCGGGTCGCGGTGACGTTCGCGCGCGTGGCCGCGGACGACCCGGTGCAGGATGCGGTCTCCGCCGCCTACGCGGCGAAGTACGCGGCCGACTTCCCCGAGCACGTCCCGCCCGTGGTCAGCGCCGAGTCGCTCCGGCACACGCTCGTCGTCCGCCCCGCCTGAGCGGGAAGCGCCGCCTGACGTCCCGGGCTGGCCTCCGTCGCGTCGGAGATTCACGCGGATGTCGGAAGATCTGGGCCGAATCCTCCGATGTCGCGCGGTTTCTCCGACGAAACGACCGGAACGAGAGCGTGCGTCCCGGTCGCGTCAGCGGCGGTAGCGGGCCGCGGGGTGCCAGTCGGGAAGGCGCGGGCCGTCGGCGTCGGTGAGCATCTCGCGGAGCGTGCCGGTGCGGGGCGTCTCGGGCAGCAGGCCCCGGCGGCGCAGTTCGGGCATGAGCTGGTCGGTGAACTCCGTGTAGCCCTCGATACCGCCGTACCAGTTCTCGACGAGGAAGCCGTCGACATCCGTCTCGGCCACGAACGCCTCGACCTGGTCGGCGACCGAGGTGACGGTGCCGGTGAACTTCATGCCGCCGAACGTGGCCGGCAGCGAGTCGAGGATCTCGCCGATCGTCGGGCTCGTGCCGTCGGGGTTGCGCCACATGGCGAGCATCGTGTGGCCGACCTCCGTCGAGACGTCGTCGAGCGTCGCCTCGGGGTCGAGCTGGGCGAGGTCCACGCCGGACCACCCGAGAAAGAGTGCGGCCGTGGCCTCGCGGGTGGCGGTCGCGTTCAGCTCGGCGCGCAGGCGCTCGGCCTCTTCCTCGGTGTCGGCGATGATGAACGACGCGCCGTTGACGACCTTGATGGAGGATGCGGGGCGTCCCGCATCCACGGCCTTCTGACGCAGGCGCGCGATGCCGGCCGCGAGGCGCGCGGCGTTGCGGTCCTGCGTGAACACGCACTCGGCGTACTGCGCGGCGAAGGTCGTGCCCGCCTCGGAGGTGCCCGCCTGGAACAGGGTGGGCGTACGCTGCGGCGACGGCGTCGCGGGGAAGTAGCCGTCGAAGGTGAAGTACGTGCCGTCGCGGCGGATGCGGTGCACCTTGCTCGGATCGGCGAAGACCTTGTTCTTCTTGTCGGCGCGGACGGCGTCGTCTTCCCAGGCGCCCTCCCAGAGCTCCAGGTCGAGGTCGACGAACTCGGTCGCGGCGGCGTAGCGCTCGTCGTGCGGGGTGACCTGCGTGCGGCCGAGCAGTCGCACGAGCGCCTGCTGGTTGTCGCTCGTGACGATGTTCCATCCGATGCGACCACCGGTGAGGTGGTCGAGCGTCGTGAACGTGCGCGCGTTCAGCAGGGGCTGCTGCGCGGTGGTGGATGCGGTCGCGACGAAACCGATGCGCGGAGTCGCCGCGGCCAGCGCCGACATGATCGTGAGCGGGTCGTGCACGGGGAACTGCACAGCCTCGCGGATGACGGCCTCGGGCACCTCGCCGGCGTCGTTCATGGGGTAGCCGATGGCCTCGGCCATGAAGAAGAAGTCGAAGCCCGCCGCATCCAGCTTGGTGACCATGTCGGTCCAGAACTCGAGCGTGGCGAAGGCGGCGGTGTCGCCGCGTTCGTGGTGCCAGCTGTTGCCGATGAAGTTGGGGGTGAACTCCTCGAACGCGCCGAGGACGAGCTGTTTGGTGGGCATGCGGCCACGCTAGGAACGGCGTGTTTCGCGGGTGTGACCACCGTCCGCCGTCGATGTAACGATTCGTGTGAGTTATCGCTCAGGGTCGATGTCTGTGCCGGTGCCGTGGCGATGCGTCGCGCCGGCGGCGGTGATGAGCAGGACCTCGGTCGTGCCGGTCTGCGCGGCGGGCACCATCCAGGAGTGTGCGCCGCGCGCGTCGACCCAGAGGGTGTCGCCGGGGTGCAGCTCGACGTCGTCGTGGTCGGCGTAGCGGTAGATGAGAGAGCCGGAGAGCACGTGCACGATGTCTTCGCCGTCGTGCGCGTAGGTCACGTCCTCGTACCCGGCCGCCAGCTCGAACCGGTATGCCCCGAGCTGTCGCCCGCGCGCACCGGCGATCAGTTGGGTGTAGGTCTCGCCGTCTTCGCCGCTGCTTCTGTCGCTGTCTCGCATCGGGATGCGGGAGCCGCCGCCGGCGCGCACGACCTCCAGGCGGATGGGCTGCTCGGGCAGCAGCGCCGCGGCCGAGACGCCGAGGGCGCCGGCGAGGCTGTACAGCGAGGCGATGCTCGGCATCACCCGGCCGTTCTCGACGTTCGTCAGGAACGGCTGCGAGACCCCGGCGGCCGCCGCGAGAGCGCGCGTCGAGAGCTGACGGCGCGTGCGCTCCTCGCGCACGGCACGGCCGATCGCAGCGGCGGTGGGGGAGGGCTGCTCGCTCATGCGCCCCAGCCTAGGTGAGGCGGACCGTGCGATTCGTCAGCACTATCAGATCAGCGCACGGCGTAGAGCACGACATCGTCGAGGTAGCGCCAGACCGTGCCCGATTCCCGAAAGCCCGCGCTGCGCAGAGCTGCGAGGTGGAACTCCAGTGACACGGTCGGCGGGGCGACCCGCAGTTCTTCGCCCCAGACCCGCTCCCGTGCCGCGAACGCGTCGCGGTAGCGCTCGACGGATGCGGCTGCCGCCCACCAAGCGTCCCACGTGTCCACCTTCGACTCCGCGGCGTCGCCGGTGAAGGATGCGTGCTGCATCGCGGCGTCGTCTTTGGCCGCGATCGCGCGCAGCGTGGGCTCAGCGGCCGCATCGTACGAGAGATGGTCGCCGTTGAGCACGATGCCGCCGGGGCGCACCAGTTCGGCCAGCTCGCGATACACCCGCACGAGCGTCTCGGGCTGCAGCCAGTGCAGCGCGGTCGAACTGACGACGGCGTCGAAGGGTGCTGCGGCGACGGCGGGAGCCTGTGTCCACGCCGCATCCGCCAGATCGACCGCGACCACCTCGGCGTGCGTGTCGCCCGCGAAGGTGTCCGCGGCGATCTGCAGCAGGACGGGGTCCTTGTCGGCCACGACGAGGTGACCAGCGGGTACGTCGGCGCGCACGGCGTGCGCGAGAGACCCGGGCCCTGCGGCGAGGTCCAGGATGCGTGGTGCCGACGTGTCGTCGACGACGGCCGCCACGACGCGCGCGATGGTCTGGAATCGCTCGGCGCGGTGGCGGATGTACCCGGTCTGCTGCGCGTCCCAGCGGGCGAGCAACGTGCGGGCCTCGGTCAGTTCGGCGGAGGTTGCGGAGACGGTGGCGAGAGTCATGCGGGTTTCTTTCCGTGGAGGGGGTGTGCTGTGGGGGAGTGTCGGCGGAACGCGAGGGCGGTGTCGCCCTCGCCGGTCGGGAGCTCGAGGGTGCGGACGCGATAGAGGGGATCGATGACCGCGGCGGTGAGCACGGCTGCCGCGGAACCGGATGCCGCCACTCGCCCTTCGTCGAGTACGAGCACGTCGTCGCACACGTGCGCGGCGAGTTCGAGGTCGTGGAGGACGACGACGACCGTCTCGGCGACGCGCCGCAGGAGCGCGCCGATCTCGAGACGATGGTGGATGTCGAGGTGATTGGTCGGCTCGTCGAGCACGGCGTGTGATGCGCCGTGGGCGATTGCACGGGCCAGCCCCACGCGCTGCAGCTCGCCGCCGGATAGCTCGGCGACGCGTCGTCGTGCGTGCGGAAGAAGTCCGACCGCGTCGAGGGCGTTCACCACCCGGCGGTCCGTCTCGGCCGCACCGCGCACACGTGCCGACAGTGCGCCGAGTGCGACCTCGTCGCTGACGCGCACCGAGGGGTCGGGGTCGACGTGCTGACCGACGAAGGCGATCCGCTCTGCGGCCCACCGACGGGATCGGCGACGCAGCGCGGTGTCGTCCAGCGCGACGGTGCCGCTGCGCGGGATGTGGGCGCCGACCAGGCAGCGCACGAGAGTCGACTTGCCGCTGCCGTTCGGTCCGACGATGCCGGTGACCCGGCCGGTGCGAGCGGCCAGGTCGACGCCGTGCAGCACAGGGTGCCCGCCCAGCTCGACGACCAGGCTGCTCGCGGAGATCACGGCAGGTCCGCGAGGAGCTTGCTGAGCTCGGCCGGCCCGCGCGTCGAGAGCACCGACGGCGGGTCGGTGTAGGGGAACGCGAGGGCGACGACGCGGCCATCCTTCACGGCGGAGAGGCCCGAGACGCCGGGCGCGGAACGGAATGCGTCGATCGTGGCCTGCGGGTCGCCGCCGGAGTAGAGCAGCACGATGGTGTGCGGGTCGCGCGAGAGGAGGTCCTCCAGGCTCGCATCGAACACACGCTCCGGAGTGTCGGTGTAGACGTTCTGCAGCCCCGCTGCGGCGAACACGGGGGTGACCATACTGGGCCCGCCGTAGGGCGAGAGCGTCGTGCCGCCGGAGGACACGTAGATTGCGGCCGCGGTGCCCTGGTCGGCTACGTCGGTGCTGCCCAGGTCCGCCCGTGCGTCGGCGATGGCGGACGCGGCGAGCTCGGGCACGCCGAGCATGGCGCCGAATGTCGTCAGCTCGTCCCAGACGCGCTGGAAGGTCGCCGTCTGCGTGTACGCGGGCGGCGGGCTCTGGCAGTAGGCGCTGGGGCTGTAGACAGGAATGCCCGCCGCGGTGAGGGCGACCCGGTCGACAGCGCTTTCCGGGGCGATGACGAGGTCCGGTTGTGCCCCCAGGATGCTCTCCTGCGAGACGATCGAGCCACCGGTGGCGTTCTTCTGCGTCGAAAGCACGGAGAGCGTGTCGATCATCGCGACCGTGGCGGGTTGGTACAGATCCGCTTGCGGGGTGGCAGTGACGGCGACGACGCGGTCGACCGCATCCAGTGCCTCGAGCGTGGCGAGCGCATCGTTGTTGACCATGACGATGCGCTTCGGTGCGTGCGTGAGTGTCACGTCGGATCCGCAGTTGTCGATCGTCAGCGGGTACTGCGCGTCCGCCGTGGGGGAAGCGGGGGCATTCGACGCCGTGGATGCGCTCGTGCACGCGGTGAGGGATGAGGCCGCCACGACGACGGCGATCAGTCCCGCGATACGGGGAGGGTGGGCTTTCATGGGGTCCTTTCGGGTGGGGACGGGCTCAGCTGTGACTGCGTCGGAGCAGCAGAAGGAGGACGGGGGCGCCGAGGGCGCCCGTGATGACACCGACGGGGATCTCCTGCGGGGCGAAGGCGGTGCGCGCGACGGTGTCGGCTGCGACCAGAAGTGCGGCACCCATGGCTGCGGCGGCGGGGAGCGCGAAGCGGTGCCGCGCTCCCGTGAGCGCGCGGGCGGCGTGGGGGACGATGAGCCCGATGAAGCCGACGCCGCCGACACCGGAGACGACGACCCCCACCATCGCCGACGTTCCGGCCATGAAAGCGAACCGAGCGCGTTCAGGATCGAGGCCCACAGCTCGGGCCGAGTCGTCGCCGGAGGCGAGTGCGTCCAGACGCCCGGAGAGCAGGGAGAGCAGCAGAAGGCCCACGAGGGTGGCGATCGCTGCGGCGGTCAGAACCGTGGGCTGCACACTTGTGAGCGAACCCAGAAGCCAGAACAGCACGGATCGCGCCGCCTCGGGCGAGTCGGTCCAGAACAGCAGGAAACTCGTGACGGCTGTCAGCGCGTAGCCGACGGCGAGCCCTGACAGCACGAGTCGGGAGGGCCCGCGTGTTGCCGCGCTTCCCGCGATCACCAGCACCAGGACGGTCGCCAGCACAGCGCCGGCGAGGGCGGTGCCCGAAAGGGCGAGGCCGGTCGCGGCGCCCGCTACGAGGACCACGAGGGCGACGCCGGCGGATGCGCCCCCGTTGATGCCGAGCAGGTATGGATCGGCGAGCCCGTTGCGGGTGAGGGACTGCAGCACGACGCCCGCGACGGCCAGTGCTGCCCCGGCCACGACGGCCATCGCGATGCGGGGCGTCCGTGTCGTCCAGACGATCTGGTCGGCCATGGGCGGGATGTCGGCGGGCATCGCAGACCCGGTGACGTGTGCGGCGATGATGCGCACGATCACGGCGGGATCGACGGGCACCGGGCCGATGCCGAGCGCCACGATGGCGACGATCAATGCGGCGAGCCACAGCGCGCCCACGGTCGCAACGGCATGGCGGCGCGAGGTCGCCAGAGCCGCGAGGACGCGGCTGCGCGGGGGAGGCGCCGCGGTCGCGGTGGCGTCGAGCACGGAGATCCGCCTGTCTTATTGAGAACCGTTATCAACTATACGGGATGCGAGACAACGCTTCTGACCGCGCCGCATCCGTACACTCGACGCGTGATCGATCTCGCCGCCGACGAAGCGTTCCGGGCGCAGGAGTCGCGGATGCGGCTGCGGCACAGGAGGCAGCTGCTGTGGGCGCTGGTGGGGGTGTGCGTCGTGGCGAGCGGACTCATCTGGGCCCTGTGGGTGGTGCCGGTGTCGCAGTCGGTCGCGGCGGCGCGGCCGACGCCGCTGGGCCAGACGATGGAGCTTCCCGCCGAGGGCGTCACCGGGGTGTGGGCTTCGGGCACGGCCGCGTTGCTCGGTCTGGTGGAGTGTCGAGCCGAGACCGCCGACGGGAGTTCCCTGCGCACCTGGTCGGCACCGTCGCCGGGGTGGGAGGACACGCTGTGGTGGATGACCCCTCGGACCGGGTTCTCCCCGGCGCGCAGCATCGCGGATGCGGGCGGGGCCGCCGCATCCGTCACTTGTTCGTCGCAGCTCGACGCGTACGACGGGCAGTTCCTGCTGGCCGGCGACGTGACAGCCGCGGGCGGCGGCGTGGGCCTCGGACGGATGGGCAACATCGACTATCCCACCGGCACGCTCCTTGCGCTCGGGGCCGTGGGGCTGCCGCTGTTCGCATTCCTCATGACGATCGTGCTGCTCGTGCAAGGCCTGCGTACCCGCCTCTCGGGCCGATAGCCTCGATCGGTATGAGCGCCGTCACCTATGCCTGTATCGAGCCGGACTGCGGATGGCGGCAGGCCGTGTCTTCGCGCCGAGCGCGTTCGACGGATGCGGTGCGCGAACGCACCGTGCACGGTGGCGTCCACGGGCATGACCCGAGCTTCGCCGTGCGTGAGCGCTGGGCGTGGCTGTGGCCCCTGTTCGCGCTCAACCTCGTGTGGCTGGCCGTGAGCGTGTACGCGGCGGTGACTGGCGACTTCGCGGTGGGTGTCTTCGCGCCTCAGGTGGCGATGCTCCAGGCGTGGTGGATCGCCGCGATCGAGATCGTGATCATCGCGGTCGGTACCTTCTCCTACGCGTCGACCGTGCCCGCCGGCGCCTCCTTCTGGCGTCGCGCGTTCGCGGGACTCACGATGTCCGCCTTTCTCGCGATGGTCGGCAACGCCGTAGGCGTCCTGGCGCTCCTCGGCTGGATCTCGTCGGCATTGTGAGCGTTCCCCGCTTCGCATTGCTGTTGTTCATCGGCTCGATGTTCGCGTCGTCGCTGTGACAACCGAGTCCGCACCTGTCGTCGACGTGCGCCGCGTTGCATGCGGCACGGCCTACACGCGCGTGTCCTCCATCCGGGCGGAGGGGGAGCGCTCCTTCGTGCTCGTTGCGGGAATCGGCGTCGCGGCGACCTACTTCGAGCGCCTGGCTCCGCAGCTGAACGAGTTCGGCGCGGTGCACGCGCTCGACCTGCCCGGGTTCGGCGGCGTGCCGCATCCGGGATCCGCCATGTCGATCGCGCAGTACGCGGATGCGGTGGAGGCGGTGCTCGACGAGCTCGCCCTGGTGGACCCCGTGCTCGTCGGGCACTCGATGGGCACGCAGATTGTGAGCGAGGTCGCGCGGAGGCGGCCGGAGATCTCGACGCTCGTGCTCATCGGTCCGGTCGTCGACCCTGCCGCGCGTCGGCTCCCGCGTCTCGCGCTGCGGTTCCTGCGATCGACGTGGCACGAACCGCTCAAGATCAAGGTGCTGGCGCTCGGCGCCTACCTGCTGTGCGGCCCGCGATGGTTTCTGCGGGTGCTGCCGGAGATGATGCGGTTTCCGATAGAGGAGCTGTTCGCCGACATCCGCGCTCACACGCTCGTCATCCGCGGCGAGCACGACGACGTGGTGCCGCGCGCGTGGGTCGAGCGCGCGGCGCGTGAGATCCCGTTCGCGTCGACGTGGGAGATCGCAGGCGCGGCGCATTCCGTCATGCACGGGCATGCCGAGGGTGTCGCGCGGCTGTGCGTCGCGTTCGCGCGGACGCCCCGAGACACCGACGGCGAACTCAACCTCATGTCGGATGCGGAGGCAGAGGCGCCCGAGCCGCGCGCGGCGAGCGTGTCGGCCGCGTTCCGCGCGTTCACGGCGCGGTTCGTCGAGTTCGTCGGCGTGCTGCGCCGTGACGATCGCGAGGTCGCGCGCGGGAAGACCTCGCACGCTCGGATCATGAAGGAGCAGCAGGACTGAGGCGGCGACGTGGAGCTCGATGCGGGGGCGCTCCGCTCCACAATCTCACCGCGGACATTGCTCGTCGTGGGGCGGCGACAATACTGGGTGCATGTCTGCCTTCAACGACCTGCTCGGGCTCCTGCTCGGACCCTCTCGTGAGCCACGACGCGGAAAGAAGGAGGAGGAGCGCCTCGCCGCGCTACGGGCGCGGCGGACGCCGGAGGTCGTGACCGAGCTCGCCGACGACGAGGTGTTCGTGTTCGGCAGCAACGCGGCGGGCCAGCACGGTGCGGGTGCGGCGCGCGCCGCATTCGAGAACTTCGGTGCGGAATGGGGAGTGGGTGCCGGGCCGACGGGCCGCTCCTACGCGATCGACACGATGAGCGGCTTCGACACGATGCTCGAGCAGATCGTCGACTTCCTCGAGTACGCGCAGGCGCATCCCGACACGACGTTCCTCGTCACGCCGATCGGCACGGGCATCGCCGGGCACAAGGCCGAGAACGTCGCGCCGTTCTTCCAGGCGGCTCCGGAGAACGTGGTGCTGCCGCAGGTGTTCGTCGACGCGCTCGACGCGCAGTGAGCCTCCGCTTCTTCCGCCACCTCGGTGCGGGCCGCGCACGACGGGATGCGGCGGCGGGGCCGCTGTCGTGACAGCTGAGCCGCCCCGCCGGCGTTTCCGGCCGCCGCTCGTCGTGCTGGCGCGGCTGTTCGCGATGCAGGTGTGGGGCGTCATCCTGGTCGTGGTCGGCACCGTCATGCGCGTGCATCTCGCGGTCGTGTTCATGGCTTCCGTCCTCGTGCTCGTCAGCCTGCTGCGCGCCTGGTGGGAGCCGTCGCCGACGACCCGCTGGATGGCCTGGATCTCACCGCTCCTGCTGGTCGCGGCCGTCATCATCTGGCTCGTTGCGAGCTGAGCGCGGGCTGGCCGCATTCGTCGCCGTCGCCTTCCGCGGCTGACGCCGAAGGCGCACTCGCGCGGGCTGGTCGCATCCGTCGGTCGGAGGTTCGCGCGTTTGTCGGAGGATCCGCGCGGAATCCTCCGACCGGACGCCCTTTCTCCGACGGCCGGACGTGGGGACGCGGGCTGAGCGGGCCGGATGCGGGCTGCGCGACCGTTGCGCTCGGCGGCTCGCTGCGGCACGTTGGATGCATGCCGTTGCTCGCGCTGCTCATCTTCGCCATGATGGTGGTCGCTCTCATCGACGCCATCACGCGCCGAGACGATCAGATCCGGTTCCTGCCGAAGGTCGCGTGGATCTTCTTCATCGTGCTGCTGCCGCTCGTCGGTTGCCTCCTCTGGTTCACGCTCGGTCGTGAGTGGAGCGGAGGGCGCGAGGCCATGAGCTTCGGTGACCCGCGCCGCTGGTCGAAGGAAGAAGCGGCGCCCGCTCCGGCGCCGCGGCCGCGCGACACGCGCACGACGGAGCAGCAACTCGCCGACCTCGAGCGCGAGGAGCGTGCCGCGGCCCTCGAGGCAGAGATCCGGCGTCGGCGTGCCGCGAAGGACAGTGGCGCCACGGGCGCGTAAACGGCCCAAACTTCTTCTTCTTCCCGACGCGCGTTCCGGCTGAACTCCTGCAGAACCCGATGTGCCGCGCGGATTCATGGGCGGATTGGGCGGATCTGCAGGAGTTCGGGCGGATGCGGGGCGCCGCCGCCCGCACGACTCCGCCAAACGTCTGGTTCAGGCCCGTGAGGTTACGAGTGGCCACGGATTCGGCGGAGTCGTGCCGAACTCCTGCAGAACCTGTCGTTCGCTCCCTCCTGGCATCGGGCTGGGCTGGATGTGCAGGAGTTCGGTCGCGCTGGGCTTCGCGGGGCCGGCGGGGGCGACAAGGCAAGGAGGCGACAAGGCAGGCAGGGCTGGCAGAGCGGACTGGGCCCGATGGCGCTGACGAAGCCCGGCAGGGCTGGCGGGGTCCGATAGGGCTGACACAGCCCCGGGTTACTCCTGACTGACCGTGTAGGGGTGCTGAGGGACGTCGAGCGTGAAGGTCGTGTGTTCGCCGTGGACGCTGTCGATGTGGATGTGGCCGCCGTGCGCCGCCACGATCGCGCGCACGTTGGTCAGGCCGAGACCGAAGCCTTGGATCGCCTGGGTGCGTGCGTACGGCGCACGGTAGAAGCGGTCGAAGGCGCGACGCTGCTCGCTGGGCGTGATCCCGTGCCCGGAGTTGGTGACGGCGATCGTGACGCGGCGTCCGACGAGGCCGTAGCGGACGGTGACGACGGAACTCTGATCGCCGAACTTGATCGCGTTCGTCACCAGCTCGGCGATCGCGGTCGTCAACTGGTCGCCGTCCGCGAAGACGGGCAGGGTGTCGGGCCCGGTCGTCTGCACGACCACGTCGTGGCTGTCGGCGAGACGATGTGTTCTCTCCGCGGCGTCGCGGACGAGCGCCGCGGCGTCGTTGCTGGCCCAGTTCGGCGGCTTGGCGCCGTCGTTCGCAGACAGGAGGTCCCGCACCCGGTCGAGCAGGTCGTCTGTCTTGCGGGTGACGATGTCGATGTAGCCGTGCACCTTCGTGTCGGCGGGGTCGACCGCGTCGTCGATCAGGTCGAGGAAGCCCGTGATGCTCGTGATGGGGGTGCGCAACTCGTGCGAGACCGTGCGCAGGAAGTGCTCGCGCACCTCGATCGCGTCTGCCAGCTCGGTCACGTCGTAGGCGACGACGACGGTTCCGAGCAACATGCCGTCCTCGCGGTGCACGCGTCCCGACGAGGCGATGATCGCGACCTGCGAGTCGGGCGGCCCGATCCACTCCAGGTGGTCGGCGATCGTCTCCCCGCGCAGGGCACGCGGGATGATCTGCTCCTCGTCCGGGATGCGGGTGATGCGGTCCGCGGTGAAGGCGTGCTCGCCGCTGTAGGGCGGGGTGTCGAGTCGGAAGCCGGCGATCTCCGTCATCCGGCGTGCGGTGGTGTTCGCGACGTCCAGGCGGCCGTCGGCGTCGTAGAAGGCCACGCCGGCGCTGACGGTGTTCAGGATGCCGAGGGCGATCGCTTCCGCATCCCTCGCGTCGCGGAGCGCCTCGGACTGCGCGCGGGACGCCGCAGCCAGGCGCGCCCCATTGCGGCGCAGTTGGTTGGCGGCGATGTAGACGATGACCGCGATGCCGAGGACGAGGATGGGAAAGGTGACGACGTTCGCCCACTCAGCCGGGGTCGCGGGCCAGCGGGAGATGTAGACGAAGCGAAACGACGTGATGAAGGTTGCACCGACGACGGCGACGAGCATGCCGTACCACCGGAATCCGTAGGCCAACCACAGCAGCGGGAAGAGCGCGAGGATCGTGACCGCGGGGACCAGCGGAGCAAGCTCTGCGCGCAGGAACGCGACCGTGACGATGTCGAGCACGGCGATCGAGATCATCGCGGACGGATGCAGTCGCTCCCACGGCACGGTGACGGCCGCGCACGTGGCGATGACGGTGAGGACGAAGCCCGTGACCATGGGCCAGTGCGTCAGCAGGGAAGGGTCGACGAGCGCTGCGACGGCGCCGAGGAGGACAGTGCCGAGGGCGAAGGGCAGCTGGGTGCGCCCGAAGACGCGCATGCGGCCTCGGGGACTCGCCTCCATCTCGAACAACGGCATTGCTGCTCCTTGGATCACCCGATATGAGATGACCATGCCATTGCCGGGGCGCGTGCGCCACCACCGATGATCGAGGCCGCTTCTGCGTTAGGAGCGTTGCGGCTTCGGGTAGGCGGCCCGGAGGTAGTCGGACTGCAGGTAGTCGGAGACGCCGATCAGCAGGATGGCGAACACGATCTGCTCGCTGATCACCCACCACGGGTACAGCCCCGGGATCGCCGCGAGGACGAGGGCGACGATCGGGAAGATGCGACTGAACAGCTGCAGGCGACGGATCGCCCAGTACCAGCCGGCGCGCGCTCGCCAGAGGAAGTAGAAGAGTGTCGTGGTGATGCCGAGGACGACGAGGCACCGCATCCAGACGGCGAAGCCGACGTCTTCGCCGGATGCGGTGAGCCAGGCCGACGTGACGATGGTGGCGATGCCGAGCAGGAAGCACACGACGAGCAGGATCGTGATCGCCCGGAAGGCGCGGCGCACGCGGGGGTCGTCGGGGCGGTCGACACGGTAGCCCGCCATGCGGCCGCCCGCGAGGCGGTCGAGGCGGCGTAGGAAGGTCTCCATGCACCCAACCTTACGCCTTACTGAAGGTTGATGGGGAGCTGAGGTGCGGACTGGGTCTCACGCGCAGTTCTGCCAGGGAGGCGGGTCATCGTCATCGTCATCGTCGTAGCGCGATGGCACACCGAGCGGGATCTCGTCGGGTACGAAGTGCACCGTCGGCGCGGGCGGATGGTCGAGGTACGGGCGACCGAGCGGTGAGGTCCAGGCGAGGATGCCGTCACCGATCTGCGTGACCTTCCACGCGGTGAACTGCTTCATCGAGTGGTGTCTCTGGCACAGCCCCGCGAGGTTGTCGAGCCGGGTCTTGCCGCCGAGGGCGAAGTCGACGGTGTGGTCGTGCTCGCACCGGAGGGCCGGCACCCGGCATCCGGGAAAACGGCAGTGCGCGTCGCGGGCGCGCAGTCGGCGCCGGAGGTCGGGGGTGGGCTGGTAGCGGTCGGTCGCGAGGATCTCGCCGCTGACGGGGTGGGTCAGGATGCGGTCCCAGCCGGACTCCGCGCCGACCAACTGCCGGGCGGTCTCGGCGTCGACCGGGCTGCGACCGGCGAGATCGGCGGGGTGCTCGTGGGTTCCCGCGAGCGCGAGCACCGGCACGACCACCTGCACGTGCGCGCGGATCGCGCCGAGTGCGCCCGCGCGGTCGTCGGTGCGCGTGGGGTCTGCGCCCGGCTGGGCGGTGAGAAGCATGTCGGCGAAGATGTCGGCGCGCAGCTGATCCATCGTGCGGCCGTCGGAGGCCAGGATCTCGTCGGCCTCGGATGCGGGCCGCCCCGCCGCGCGGGACTCGCGCAGGCGCTCGACGGCCCGCATCCGCTCGTCTTGGAGAGCTGCGCCCTGCTGCGTGAGCCGGTTGTGGATGCCCTCGCCGAGGATGAGGGGAAGGACCGCCGTGAGCTCGCACATGCCGTCGTCGAGCGGGTCGACGGTGATGCTTCGCCCCTCGCGGGCTTCGACATGGCGTTCGGTGAGCGTGCGCGGGTGGAGGCGCTCGGCGAGCATGCGCAGGGCGGGGCGCACGCGCCCGACGGTGTCGTTCTCGCACTTGCGGAGGGCCGCCGCCTCGAACTCGGCACGCGACTCGCGGGGGAGATGCGCACCCGCGTCGGCAATGGCATGGACGTGCCCCATGGTGATGCGGCCGGCGGCGAGGGAATCGAGCGTGGCCGGATACTCGTGGGCGATCTCGGCAGCCTGCGTCATGCGACGCTGCATGGTGCGATCGGCGATGCGAAGCGGGGTGGCCAGCTCGGAGGCGATCGCGCGGTGTGCCATGTCGCTGGCCGCTGCACTGCGCGTCGCGCCGGACAACTGGCGGCAGGCGAGCTCTTCTGCGCGTGCGAGCTCTCGGGTCATGCGCGCCTGAAGGGCGGCGAGGTCGGCCTGAGTCTTCTCGACCGCCGCAGCGATCTCGGCGAGCGTCGCCGCATCCGCGTCGGAGAACCCGACGGGGCGATACTCGGTCGAAGACATGTTCGTATTCTATCGCTCTTCGGATCCTCTGTATAGTATAAATGTTCGAATCACGTCGAACTCGCGAAAGGGGGTCCAGCCCGCATCTTTTAGAACAGGTCGAGGATCATCGACACGAGTCCGAGCGCGATGAACGCGGCCGGCACGATCGTCGAGGCGACCGCTCCCCAGGACGGGCGGGCACGCAGGCGGCGACCGGGGATCGCGATGGCGGTTCCGGCATCCGCGTGCTCGTCGCGGTACAGCTCGGTGCGATCGCGCATCTTGCGTCCGACGAGGTCGACGAGCGAGATGAGCCGCGTGAAGCCGCGCGGAGTCGAGAGTCGCCAGGGGCGTCCGCTGTAGAGCACGAGCCAGCCGTCGAGCAGCTCGGCTTCGCAGTCGGATGCGAGATCGATCATCAGCGCCATGAGGTCGGGGGTGAAGATGTAGAGCGCGTCGGTCTCGTAGCCGCGCGGGCAGAAGAGGGTGAAGGCGCGATCGAAATCGCCCTCGAGGCTCAGCCTCTGCTCGCCGCGGAAGCGTCGACCGGCGGTGCGCAGGACGCGGGCGCGACGGTTCTGGAGCACGATGTGGGGTGTCTGTCGGTCGAGGGCGACGGCTGCGATGCCGTGGCGACGTCGGGTGCCCGCGACCTGCGGAGCGAGGGTCGCGGCGGTGAAGCGAGGGAGGGTGTTGTCGGGCGGTCCACCGCTCAGGACGTCGGTCGTGACGACGAACGCGTCGGTGCTGGCCATGACGGAGCCGGGCAGGTGCAGGCCGACCGTGCCGCGGTCGCTGTAGGTCAGGTGGTTCGCGCGGGCGGTGCGGAAGATGCGCGCGGGGCGCGCGGCGTTGCGCCAGATGATGGCGCCCAGCGCCAGCGCGTACAGGCCCGTGAAGACGAGGAAGCCGCCGTACACGACGTCGGACAGCGCGGCATCGAGCCCGAACGCCGGCATCATGACCTTCAGGAGGATCGCCTCGGCAGTGAGCAGTGCCGCGATCGTGAGGGCGACGGCCCACCAGCGCCGCCCGACGGGCACCCCGGTGCGTCGATAGAACTCGCTCACCTCGGGCAGCGAGACCGGTCCCGTCAGCCCCGCGAGATCGAGCTCGGGGGTGCGGCGCGCGGGCATGGTGTCAGTGTAAGGATGCGGATGCGGCGGTCAGATCCGTGCGAGCAGCCCGAGGAACTCGTCGGCCATCGCCACCTGCCTCGTGAGTCGCTCGCGACGCTCCGACGCCTCCTGCTGAATACTCGCGAGGCGACCCCGCAGCTCCGAGTCGTCGGGGTGGGAGGCGAGCGCGTCGACGACCTCGAGCAGCTCGCGCATCTCGTCGAGGGTGAATCCGAGGGGCTTCATGCGCCGGATGAGCAGGATGCGGGCGACGTCGTGCTCGGTGTAGAGCCGGAATCCGCCGTCGGTGCGCGCTGAGGGCGGCACGAGTCCGATCTCGTCGTAGTGGCGGAGCGTGCGGAACGACAGCTCGGTGCGCTCGGCGACCTCGCCGATGCGCATCGTGTGCTCGTCTGACAAGGCAGGCTCCTCGGGATTCGACAGAAACCTCACGTTACGTTAGGTTTGCGCAGGCGATGCGGTGTCCGCATCCCCTCCCATCTTCTCGCGTCGGGCAGCCGATGCGGTGTTCTCGGGCGCACTGTGCCCTCCAGACGAAGGAGCTGCGTTGACCGCTCTCACTCCCGCATCCACCTCGCCGCGCCATCGGATCGAACCCACGGTGCTGCAGGCCGTGCGCAGTCCGAAGCTGCTGACGCGGGAGGTGCTTGCGGGTCTTGTCGTCGCGCTGGCGCTGATCCCGGAGGCGATCGCGTTTTCGATCATCGCCGGCGTCGATCCGCGGGTGGGACTGTTCTCGTCGTTCGTGATGGCGGTGGCGATCGCTTTCGTCGGCGGACGGCCGGCCATGATCACGGCCGCCACCGGAGCCGTCGCGCTGGTGGTCGCGCCGGTGGTGCGCGATCACGGCGTCGACTATCTCATTGCGACGGTGCTGCTGGGCGGTGCGATACAGATCGTTCTCGCGGTGCTCGGCGTCGCGAAGCTCATGCGGTTCATTCCCCGCTCGGTGATGGTGGGCTTCGTCAATGCCCTGGCCATCCTGATCTTCACCGCGCAGCTACCGCAGCTGTTCGGCGACGGCATTCCGTGGATCGTCTATCCGCTGGTGCTCGCGGGTCTGGTCATCATGTTCGTGCTGCCGCGCTTCACGAAGGCGGTGCCGGCGCCGCTGGTTGCGATCGCGGTGGTGACGATCATCGTGCTGGCGGCCGGCCTGCACGTGCCGACGGTCGGAGACCAGGGCACGCTTCCCGACAGCCTGCCCGCGCTCTTCGTGCCGAACGTGCCGCTGAGCCTCGAGACGTTGCAGATCATCGCCCCGTACGCGCTGGCGCTGGCGGTCGTGGGTCTGCTCGAATCGCTCATGACGGCGAAGCTCGTCGATGAGATCACGGACACGCGTTCGTCGAAGACCAGGGAGGCGTGGGGTCAGGGCGTCGCCAACATCCTGTCGGGGGCGTTCGGTGGGATGGGTGGCTGCGCGATGATCGGCCAGACGATGATCAACGTGAAGGCGTCCGGTGCGCGGACGCGGATCTCGACCTTCCTCGCGGGCGTCTTCCTGCTTGCCCTGGTGCTGCTTCTCGGCGACGTGGTGGCGATCATCCCGATGGCGGCGCTGGTGGCCGTGATGATCGTGGTGTCGATCGCAACGTTCGATTGGCACAGCGTGCGGCCGCGCACGCTCGCGCGGATGCCGCTGAGTGAAACCCTGGTGATGATCATCACCGTTGCCATGACGGTGTGGACCCACAACCTCGCGATCGGCGTCGTGGCGGGCGTTCTGGTCGCGATGGTGTTGTTCGCCCGCCGGGTCGCGCACCTCGTCACGGTGACGCGCGTGGTGGACGCGGAGGCCGAGGTTCCGACCGTGCGCTACGCGGTCGACGGCGAGCTGTTCTTCGCGTCCAGCAACGACCTGACCACGCAGTTCTCGTACACCGACGACCCGGAGCGCGTCATCGTCGACATGAGCCGGTCGCATGTCTGGGACGCGTCCACGGTCGCGGCGCTGGACGCGGTCGCGACAAAGTACCACCGGCTCGGCAAGACCGTGGAGATCGAGGGGATGAACGCCGCCGCTTCCTCGTTCCACGGCCGGCTCACGGGGATGCTCGGCGCGGGGCACTGACGGCGACGGTCACGCCTTCGCGAGACCGGCGGGCGGGAGCATCGTCGCGAGCTCGAGGTTCAGCACCAGCGCGAGCGAGACAAGAGTGTGCAGTCGCGGATTCGCGGGGCTGCCCGGGTTGGACTCGCCCTTCTCCAGCTTCTGGTACGTGAACGTCGCCAGGCCCGCTGCGCGAGCGACCTGCTCCTGGCTCAGGCCCCGCGCGGCGCGCGCCGCCGAGAGATTGTCGCCCAGCATCCGGCAGTACTGCGTCCACTGCTCGGCGGTGGTGATCGTCATGGACCAACTCTGACCCATTCGCGCGGATGCGGATACTGCCTGTGGAGAAGGCTCCGGGGAGGCGTGTGCTGGCTCCCCTTTGCCTTGCGAGGGGGTGAGCGCGCAAAGGGGAGCCAGGCGTTGCGCCCCACGGAGACCGCAACGCGTCCCTGGATTCCCAGGTCCAGTGACCATCGCTGTGTCGCCGGACTGCCGCGACACCATGTTTACATGGTACATGGCGGTTCGATGGGCGCGGGGGTCATTCTCCGCCGCGGTCCCGCCGGGTGCGGGCGGTGTGCAGGATGTCGCCCAGGGCGTTCTGCAGGCGGTGGGCGCTCTCGGCGCTGAGGGTGAGACCGCGTTCCGCGTCGTCCTCGGGGCCGATCCACACCCAGAGTTCGGCGGCCGACTTCTCGAGCCCGACGATCAGATTCACGGTCGTGGCCTGAGGCACGTTGTGCGCGGGATCGTCGAGGCGCTCTACCGCGGGTACCGACCTCGCCTCGCTGCGGTGCGCCAGGCGGAGATCATCCGACAGGTCGTGATCCCCGGTGCACCATGCCGGGCACAGTTCGTCGTCGTCGCCGCCGAAGTAGTCGCGCATGGGGCGGTCGTCCTCTTTCGGGTCGGGTCGGGTCGGGCGACGGGGTCGCTCGTCGGCGCGGGAGTTCGCGGTGGCTCCGTGCTCGTCGTGCGCATTTGCCGTGCTCTTTCACACCATGTATACATGGTGTGAAAGAGCAGTTCTCGTGCGAGCTCGAATGGAGTCGCCATGGCCGGTGCGTCACGCAAGGTCGACGGGGCGCGGGTGCTTGCCGAATATGTTGGCATGACCTGGCGCCCGGTCGGTGATCGGGTGCGCTTATCTCACGACGTCGCGCTGGCGATGCGTGCGCGCGGAGTGACGATGGTGCGCGTGCGAGCGGGGTGGAACAGCGAGCGCGAGGTCTCGCTGCGTCGCTACCTCGACGCCGCGATCGTGCGCGGACGCAGCGAAGTCCGCTGATACGCGCTCGTGGGGCCCCTCCCGCGGGATGCGGGAAGGGCCCCACGAGGATCTGCTCAGCGGCGCCGAGCTCGACGAACCGCGCCCACGCCGATGGCGAGCGCGCCCAGTCCCGCGGCGAACAGCAGCACCACGGAGGCGATCTCGATTCCGGTGATCGGGAGCGTCTCCGACGCATCCGGAGCCGCCGCGACCGGAGTGGTCGGGTCGGTGCCGGTGACGGGTGCGCTGATGAGCACGTTGCTCCACCCGAGGATCGTGCCGTCCGCGGTGTAGACCGCGAGCCGGTGCACGCCCAACGGAAGGGATGCGGGTGTCACGAGCCGCATGGATCCGTCGGTGACCGTCGCGAGCCCGAGGGCCGTCGGCTGGGAGAAGAGGAAGGCCGACAGCTGGTCGCCCTCGTGTCCTTCCGGCACGCGCACGCTGATCGCCTGGCCCGGCACGAAGTTCTCGGGCGTCACCGTGATGAGGCCCTCGAGGGTGTCGGACAGGTCGCTCTCGACGGGGTTCCAGGCGGTGTTCTCACCGATCGTCACGGTCGCCTCGAAGGGCGTGCCGGAGCGGGTGCCGATCGCCTGGGTGAAGGCGAAGGCGTGTGCGCCGGAGCCCGCGACGGGCGCATCGAGGGTCGCCTTCCAGCTGCCGTCCTGCGCGACGACCGCCTCGCCGAGGCGCGCCTGGCCCGCCGTGACGGTGATCTTCGCGCCGGGGAAGCCGGTTCCGGTGAACTCGGTGATCTTCGCGTCGTGCGCGAGCACCGTGCCCGTGTCGGTCACGAGGGCGAAGTTCGGGCCCGTGCCGTCGATGTCGACGCGCTGGGTGAGGAACTCGCTCTGCGAGAGGGCGTGATCCACGATGCGGGTCTCGCCGACGCATCCGTTCCAGCCGTGGTCGGGCTCGGTGTCCCACGTGGACGTGCCGATGATCCACGGCATGAAGTCGGCCGCCATCATCCCGCCGACGTTCGACGCGTTGCGCAGCACCGGCACGCCGTCGACGTACATGATCACGGTGCGGGCGTCGGGGTCGTTGACGATCGCCACGTGGTGCCAGGAGCCGGGCATGATCTCGCCCGACCAGTTGGTGTACGAGTTGCCCGTCGTGGTGTCGCCCGCGGAGTACTGGTACTCGCGCAGGCTCGAGATGCCGAGCCAGGCGGCGCCGGCGCCGGGGTCCGCGGAATCGTGGATGCCGGTCCACTCGCGCGAGCCGCCGCGGGTGATCGCCGCACCCCAGCGGTTGGCGGTCTCGGTCCAGCTCTTGTCGAGCTGGAGGAAACTCTCCAGCGTGTAGCCGGTCGATGCAGTCAGGTCGGCGAAGGTCGCCGGTGCGCCGTATTCGGTCGACAGGAACGACAGGTTGTCGGGGCCGGAGGCGTTGCGGTAGACGTTACTGAAGCAGACCGCGCCGAAGTCGGAGGAGTAGTAGGCGTGATTCTCATGCGAAATCTTGACGTCGTCGAGGGCCTCGTTCGCGTCGGTCTGGTCGATCGCGTTGCGGTACATCGGGCTGTCGCCCGCGACGTCGGGGATCACCGAGTTCTCGTCGACGACGCCCTCGGGCACGCCGCCGAACCGCCAGTGCGCGACGGTGCCGTCGACCTGGACGTAGTCGTTGGAGGCTCCCGCGACGGCGCGAGCGGTGCCGCCGTTCGAGCCGTTCCAGCCCTTCGACACGATCGCCTTCGCTCGCGCCGAGAGGTCGACGTTGTCTTCTTCGGCCCCGTCGATCGTCCACCCGAAGCGGGAGCGGAAGTCGAGCGGCATGGTGAGGCTCTGCCCGGAGCCGGTCAGCACCGGAGCGTCGGTGGAGGTGACGGAGTTCGCGTGCTTCTTGGGCACCCACGGCGAGATCGTCGACAGGGTGATGTCGCCGCCCGAGAGGTTGAACTCGAACAGGCTCATGATGCCGTTTCCGCCGTCGGCGGCCATCTGGTAGTCGGTGAGCACCTGATACACCGGGTGACCGGCGTCGTTCGTGCGCGTCTGCGACGTGGAGCCGTGGAAGTGGCCGTTGACGGTGAGGATGATCTCGTCGTTGCCCTTGATGAGGCGGTTCCAGAGCTCCTCGCCCCACCACCAGGATGCCGGCGACACCTGGTCTTCGGCGATGCCGATGATCGCGTGGGAGGAGAGGATGACGGGGATGCCGGGGTGTGCGTCGAGCACGCCCTGCGCCCACGCGAAGGTGTCGTCGGAGGCGTTCCAGGCGATCGCGAGCGACATCCACGTGTGGCCTTCGGCCTCGAACAGGTAGGCCGAGGAGAGGCCGTTCTGGAAGGTGCCGATCAGACCGTCGCCCGCTTGGGCGCGCAGCTGGGATTCGCCGAAGCGGGCGAGGTAGTTGCCCGAGATGCCCACGGAGGAGCGGGCGTTCATGTCGCTCACGTCGTGGTTGCCGGGGAGCACGGAGTACTCCATGCCGCCGTCGGTGAGGATCTTCATGGCTTTGGCGGCCGCATCCCACTCGCCGCTCTGTCCTTGCTGGTCGACGACGTCGCCCACGTGCACCGTGAAGGGCATGTTGAGCTCGCGCTGGTTGTCGACGATCCACTGCGTCTGCACTTCGAAGGGGTTCGTGCCGTACTGGGGTACGAACTGCGATGCGCTGTAGCGGGAGTAGAACTGCGTGTCGGGCAGCACGGGCACGACGAAGCTGGAGCGGTCGCCGGCGCTGTCGGAGCCGGTCGCGCTCGGTGCGGTGGTGGTGCTGGGCGTCGCGGCGGATGCGGCCGTGCCGCCCAGCAGCACGGTGCCGGCGATGGCGGTGATCGTCGCGACCGTGACGGCGCGGCGGGTCGTTCGTGACATGAACGAGGACTCCTTGGTGGATGCGGCGGTGAGGGGCGCGGTGGAGCGGATCATCGTGCGTCTCCCGCCGTGAGTCCCGAGACCTCGATCTCGGAGAGGGTCATCCACGTGTTCGCGGACTTGTTGGTGATGATGACGCGCACGCCGGTGGCGATGACCGGTTCGTTCGTGACCTCGAGGCTGAGATCGGCGGTGGGGTTGGTGACCGGCCAGGCGGTGCCGGGCAGGTTCGCCCACCCGCCGGTGAGCGTGCGGTACTGCACCGTGACGGTGCCGATGTTCTGCTTGCCGGCGATGTCGAACACCGCGGCGCCGGTGACCTGCCGGGGCTCGTCGAGGTAGAAGGTGATCGTGTTCGGGTTGACGCGGTTGGCTGCGCCGCCCGATCGCCAGTCGGAGAAGCCCGAGACGTTACGCACTCCGTCGGTGAGCTGGAAGTTCGAGCCGTCCACGTGGGTGACGGTGTGGTGCACGCCGGCGCCGCGGAGGATGTTGGTGGCTGCGGCGGGGGTGACGGTGATGACGAGGTTCGCCGCGAACCCGCTCTTCGCGGAGGAGGGGACGGTCACCGTGCCGGGGGCTGCGAAGTCGGCGTCGGTGACGCGGGACCAGTCCCAGGTGACGGGTGCGTCGACGGTGGCCTCGGAGCCGGATACCCCGCGGACGACGGTGCGGGGTGCGCGCATCTGGAGCTCTTTGACGAGCACGCCGGCGAAGGTCGTGTACTGGGCGTCGGCGCCGTCGGAGAGCGAGCCGACGATGTAGCGGGCTTCGACGGGCACCTGCTCGCCGAAGTAGCCGATGCCGGTGCCGGTCACGGTGACGGTGCCGTCGGTGTTCCAGACGGCCTCATCGGGCCGGTCCCAGGTGAGGGTCGTCATCTCGAACCGGGTGCCCCAGCCGTAGACGGCACGCAGCAGGGTCGGCAGCTGGGGTGCGGCGCCGGGCTGGACGATGACCGTGTCTGAGGCGACGGTTGCGGTGAGGGGGTGGATCTTCCACTTCTGCACGGCGGCGCCGCTGGCGGTGTAGGTCTGCACCTCGGAGGCGTCGGCGGTCTTCCAGTTGTAGAGGTCGAGGGCCGCGACGGCGCCGTCCGCATCCCGCTGCACGTTCTGGAGCGAGACCTCGCCGTTTCCGGCGTCGACGGCGGTCCACTGCGCGTAGGGGTCGGTGGCGGCGTCGTCGATGGTGCGCTCTGTGAGCTGCAGGTAGCGGAAGTCGCTCGCGGCGTTGTCGCGGCGCGAGAGCACGCGGCCGTCCTGGGTGGAGATGACGTAGGTGTCGGCTCGCGCGGTGACGGGGGAGAACACGACGGCCTGCTTCTGCGTGAGGGCGGCGACGCCGGAGATCGTGAACACGGCGGCGGGGGCGGGGTAGGTCGCACCCGTCGGGCCGGTGGGCTGGGCGCCGGGGTTGCCGAGCTCGATGACCTTGCCGGGCGCGTAGGACGACTCGATGAGGCGCAGCTGGCCTTCGCCGACGAGGGCGGATGCGGGTGCGACGCGTGCGGTGGTCGTTGCCTGCGCCTGGGCGACGACGAGGCCGGTGGTGACGGCGGTGACGATGGAGTGCGCGGGCGCGGCGACGGTGATGGTGCCGGCTGCGGGAACGGGAGTCGCCGGTGCGGCGACGAGCTCGCCCGCTGCGCTCGTGGTGTGCACGGTGGTGGCCGCGGTGGTGTGATCGGCGAAGGAGCGCACGTCGATCTCGAGGGCGGTGTCTGAGCTGGAGGTGTTGGCGAAGACGACCGTCGCGGTGTCGCCGGCGAGGGCGATGAGCGTCGTGTCGTCGGCGGACGCGAGTAGCGGGGTTCCCGTTGCGATGAAGTCGGCGAAGTGTGCACGGACGGTGTTCGCGGCGGCGGGGAGGGTGTTGCCCGCGAGAGCCTGCGCGCCGGTGCGGGCGGTGGCGATGACGGATGCGGCGAGCTCGCTGGCCCGGCCGGGACCGGTCGCGGTCGGATCGATCGCGCCGGGGTCGATCGTGGGCCACGCGGGCGCCGCGACGGATGCGGCGGCGGGGTCGATGACCACCGTGCGCGAGGGCGTCTCGGCGACGGACGGCGCGGCCGCGGCGGCGGAGATCAGCGCGAGTGCGGTGGCCACGGCGGCCACGCTCCACGCGCGTCGGGACGGGTGCTTCATGAGCTGTGAAGATCCTTTCGGCGGCCTCGGGACGGGCCGAGAGAAGGTCTATCCGGGCGAGGGGCGTCGACGGTGTGCACTCGGTGAACCAGCTATGAACGCGGGTGCGCCGGGTTGAGAACGCGCACGCTCACCGCGCAGGGGACGGTGCCCGGTGCGCGCACGCGACCGCCCGGAGCTCACGAGTCATGACAATCAGCCATTCACCGGTGGCGCGAGCGGGCAGGTCGTGGCGCGCGAGGGGTCGCCGATCATGAGGTGTCCTCGCTCGCCGACCGTCTGAGTTCGTACGCGCGGGATCACGGCGAGCGGATGCGGGGGCTGGTCTCGCTGTTCGCGCACGATGTGGAGCTGATCGTCACCGGGCATCTCGAGGCGAATGCGGCATGCGTGGAACAGCGTTCGCTCTCCGCGCCGACGAGCGGGTGGTGTCGGCGGAGATCGCGGCGTCGTTCATCGCCCTCGTCGGTGCCGATGTGGACGCAGCGATCGAGCTGATCCGTGGCCTCCGGGGCTCGTGGCGACGGCTCCGCCCGTGGCGTGCTCGGAGCTGTTCGTTCGCACCGAGGATCGCGTCTTCGATGTCGGGGATGCGCTACCTCAGGGGGCCGCGATCATTCGAAAGCGCGGCAGGCTGAGGATCATGTAGCTCCTCGGTCTCCTAGAGAAGGCCCACCTTCGCAGCGAGCGATTCGGAGAGCTGGCGCGAGTAGGTCGCTGAGATGTGGTTGGTGTCGCGATAGGCGATGGTGTTGCCGATGACCAATGGGCACTGGCCGTCCGCGCAGAACCAGGATGTCAGGTCGATGTAGGTGACGTTTGCAGCCTTGGCGGCTCGCTCGGACGCGCTGTTGAGGATGCCGTTGCGTTGCAGTCTGGGCCAGGAGCAGGTGGCCATCGTGGCGTCCCGGGCGAGGAGGCATTCCTCGGGCGTCGACTGCACCCCCGGAACGTCGCTGAGTACCGCCACCTCAGCTCCGGACGCACTCAAGCGGGTGATGCTGGCGGCAAGACCTGCGGTCCAGAGCTGGCCCATGTCATCGATGCGGGAGTCGGTAAGGCGAGTGCCGTTGTCACTGATCGAGCCGGGCACAGACTGAGAGACGATCACCTTGTCAGCGTCGAGAGTGTTGATCTCGCCGATCGCCCACTCGCGCCAGGCGTCGCACTCGGTGTTCGGCTGCCCGTTCGAGGAGACGAGAGTCACGTTGGTGATCGTGCATCCGTGCTTGACCACCGGGAGCACTCGCCAGCCATGTGCTTTGCCGGCCGCGTCGAGCGCGGGGACCCAGTGGAGCGCATGGGAGTCGCCGACAATAACGAGCGTGCGGTCTGCGGCGCCGTCGCCGTATGTACAGATGTCGTTCGTGGTCTGTCCGGTCGATGCGCTGCATCCCACGAGCTCGTCAACATCATCGCCAACAGCGTCGACCGGCGGCGATAGCGGTGACGGAATGGGGGCGACGTCGCGGACCGCGACAACGGCTGCGGAGACCGCCTCTGCGACAGGATCGACCTGCGGGTCACCCGAGCCGGATCCGTTAGGCGCGGCTGAAAAGACCGGTGCAGGCTGAGCTTGGGCGGCGTCGAGCGCACGAGCGACCGACGCGTCACGAAGACTAGTGGACACGAGCAGAACCGCCAGGATGCAGAGAGTGATCGCCGCAGGCCACAGTGCCAGGCTGCGCGCCTTGAAGTCCTTGAACCACTCCGCACGCGTGAACGGCTGCTCGATGAAGCGGTAGCTGAGGTACGAGAGCCCGATCGAGAGCGCGACGAGCGTCAGTGCTCCCCACAATGGAAGTTCCGCGCCGACAGCCGCTGCGGCGAGGACGAGGATCGGCCAGTGCCAGAGGTAGATGGAGTAGGACCAGTTGCCGATCGCGCGCATCGGTGCCACGCGGAGAGCCACCGCGGCGCCCCCGGTCGGATGACCGATACCGCCTCCGATGATCAGCGCGGTCGCCAGAACGGGTAGGGCAACGGCCGATCCTGGGAACGGCGTCTGATCCGAGAACAGGAACGCGGCGGCAAGCACACCTACGACACCTACCCATGTGGCAGCCGCACGGACCGCCGCAGGTACCCGTTCGATGTGGCTCGAAGCGACGACCAGTGCTCCACCTAGCGCGAGCTCCCACGCGCGGGTGAGAGGCGAGAAGTACGCGAAAGTCGGGTTCGATGCAGTCTGAAAGACTGACCAGGCGAAGGAGCCCGCGATGATCACACAGAACACGATGAGAAGACGTGTCGTCGGCAGCGGCTTAAGACGCTGGCCCGGTCGCTTCTTCATCGTGAGGCCGAAGATGAGCAGGCCGACGAGGATCGGCCAGACGATGTAGAACTGTTCCTCGACGTTTAGTGACCAGTAGTGCTGCAAGGGTGACGGAGGGACGTCCGCTGAGAAGTAGTCGGTCCCTTGGAACGCGAAGTGGAAGTTGGCGAGGAAGAACGAAGCCCACAGAGAGTCGTTGACGACCTGCTCTGCTCGGACGTAGTTCATCACAGCCCAAGAGGCGAGCAGGGTGAGGAGGATAATCAGCGTGCCCATAGGCAAGATTCGGCGCGCGCGGGCGGCGTAGAAGGTGGCTAGTGATACCCCCCGCGCGTGCTCACCTCCGAGCAAAGACTGGGTGATCACGAAACCGGAGATGACGAAGAAGACGTCGACTCCGACGAACCCGCCCGGGAGCCACGGCAGCCCGGCGTGGTTCAAGATGACCAGCAGAACGGCGACCGCTCGTAGCCCTTGGATGTCCTGGCGGAAACGCGAGGCTGCAGGCCGCGGCATTGCCAGTTCCTGACGGCTAGTACTCTGAATTGCCAACGCTTCCCCCTGTGTTGAACCGAACGCTATCGGGGTACAGATACGTCATCGTTTCGGTGCTGTGAAGAGCTCGATGCCGTCTTGCAAAGCATCGACGTGTCCACTTCCCGCTCGATGCCCGCGGGGTGGTCTCGGAGCCCTACCCATCCGCGCCGGCCGGCTCGATGCCACCTCCTTGTCGAGGAGACTGGCTCTCGGGCTAGCCGTCATGCCATTGAGGCGGTCACTCGTCGTCGCTCGCGCACGGAGTGGCCGCGGCCTTGGCGAAGGCCGTCGTCTGGTATGCGAACTGATAGGCCCAGTCGCCGATGCTGAGGTGCTCATCGACACCGATGACTTGGACGTCGATGTCCGGGGCGCACCGCGCGAAGATGTACCGCGTCCGTGCCACGTGCGGGGTGAACGTAATGACGGCCACCTTGTGCACTTCGTGTGTGCGGGCGTAGTCCTCGAGCATCAGCGCCTCACCCTTGGTTGTCAGGGGTCTCGGTGACTCGCAGGTCACACTCTGCTGCGAACAGATCTGCATCTTCGAAGCCATCGCTTCATCGTGGCTGCCGGGCGGCGAGACGGAAACTAACAGGCCCCTCGCTTTCTCATCCGCGATGAGTTGCTGGGCGACTGAAATCCTCTGTGGCGTCGGAGGGCCGATCACGTAAATGAGATCGGCGTCGCCTGGGTCTCCCGGAGAGGGAAGAGCGAAGACGACGACTTCAGTGATAAGAAAAATGATGGCCAGCGCAGCGCAGGTCTTGATTGCAGCCGAGGCGCGGCGGCGAAGTGCCACGGCCCTTTCCCCGAACCGACGGCCGGATAGCCGGTCTGATCGCACGGGGTCACGCTACGAGCGATGCGTGAATGATCGGTTTCCAACGTGTTGCTGTTGCCATTGATGGCGCGGTTCGGCATTGCTTGGGAGCTCGGTGCGCCAGGCGCGTGCTGATATCGCGAACCTTCACACCTTGTACTTATCGCGCACCGAGATCAACTCGTCCGACGCGCCAAGAGAGATCGGATGCCGGTATCCACGAGGAGATCATCCCACCTCTGGTGACTACAACACGTGAACAGCGTCGCGATCAGCCGGTGAGGTAGCGGGCCAACATCTCCGCCGCGTAGGGGGCAGTGAAGCCGGCACCCTCAATCTTGCCGAGGTCGAGCATGCTGTTGCTGGGTCTAGGTGAGATTGGTCCCGTCGCGTTGGCGAAGTAGTCGGCGGTGGTGACGCCGGTGATGCGGTTGGGGTCGTGTCCGGTGAGGTGGAACACGGTGCGGGCGATGTCGGCCCAGGTGGTGGGTTCGCCGGTGTTAGTGACGTTGTACACGCCGTAGGGTGCGTGTGTCTCGAGCAGGTGCTCGATGGCGGATGCGATGGTGGTGGTGAAGGTGAGGCGTCCGGTCTGGTCGTCGACCACTTTGGGATTGATTCCGCGTTCGGCGAGGTTTGCCATGGTGCGGACGAAGTTGTTGCCGTCGCCGATGACCCAGCTGGTGCGGATGATGTAGTGGCGGGGTGTGGTGGCTGCGGCGGTGTCGCCGGCGGCTTTGGTCTGCCCGTACACGCCGAGAGGTGCGAGGGCATCCGTCTCCGTGTACGCGCCGGTTTTGGTGCCGTCGAACACGTAATCGCTGGAGACGTGTACGAGGGTGATGCCGTGTGCGGTGGCGATGCGGGCGAGGGCTGCGACCGCGGTCGCGTTCGCCGACCACGCATCGGTGCGGCCTTCGGGTGTTTCGGCTTTGTCGACGGCGGTGTAGGCGGACGCGTTGATGATGGTGTCGTAGTCGCGCCAGCGGCGGGCCGTGTGCAGGTCGGGGGATGTGATGTCGAGGTCGGCTCGGGTGGCGTACTCGAGGTGTGCGCCCTCGCCCAGGCGAGCGCGCAGGGCGCGTCCGAGTTGGCCGTTCGCGCCGAGCACGAGGGTCTTCTTGGGTGGGATGGGGATGACGTCTGCGAGGCGGGGGTGGTTCTTGTCCTTCTCGCTGATCTCCACCTGATCGAGGGGGATGGGCCATTCGATCGCGGCGGTCTCGTCGGCGAGGTTGAGGAACGAGTACGCGGCGGTGGGCGACCAGTGGTCGTTGACGAGGTAGGTGTACGCCGTGTCCGCTTCGAGGGTTTGATACGAGTTGCCCACGCCCCGCGGGACGAAGATCGCCTTCGAGGGGTCGAGTTCGGTCGTGTAGACCGCCCCGAAGGTGGGGCCTTCACGCAGGTCCACCCACGCGCCGAAGATGCGGCCGGTGGCGACGGAGACGAACTTGTCCCACGGTTCGGCGTGGATGCCGCGCGTGGTTCCTGCGGCGTCGTTGAAGGAGATGTTGTTCTGCACGGGACCGAAATCGGCAAGGCCCGCCGCCACCATCTTCTCGCGCTGCCAGTTCTCCTTGAACCAGCCACGCGAGTCACCATGCACCGGCAGGTCGAAGACCACGAGGCCCGGGATGCTGGTCTCGGTGACGGTGAGCTGCTTACCGAACTCCGTCATCGTCACTGTCCCTTGCTGGCGTAGAAGGCTTCGACGCCGTCTTTGGTGGGTGCCCACCATGCTTCGTTGTTGCGGTACCAGTCGATGGTGTTGGCGAGGCCGGTTTCGAAGTCGCTGTAGGCGGGGGCCCAGCCGAGTTCGGTGCGGAGTTTGGTGGAGTCGATCGCGTAGCGCAGGTCGTGGCCGGCGCGGTCGGTGACGTGGTCGTACGCGTCGGCGGGCTGTCCCATCTGGGTGAGGATGAGTTCGACGACGTCTTTGTTGTTCTTCTCGCCGTCGGCGCCGATGAGGTACGTCTCGCCGATGACGCCCTTGTCCAAGATGGTGAGCACGGCGGAGGAGTGGTCGTCGGCGTGGATCCAGTCGCGCACGTTCTCGCCCGCACCGTACAGCTTGGGGCGGATCCCGCGGATCACGTTCGTGATCTGACGGGGAATGAACTTCTCCACGTGCTGGTAAGGGCCGTAGTTGTTGGAGCAGTTGCTGATCGTGGCCCGCACCCCGAACGAACGCACCCACGCCCGCACCAACAGATCCGAACCCGCCTTGGTCGACGAGTACGGGGACGACGGGTTGTAAGGCGTGTTCTCGGTGAACCGGGCCGGGTCGTCGAGTTCCAGGTCGCCGTACACCTCATCAGTGGAGATGTGATGGAACCGCTTGTCGTGCTTACGGGCCGCTTCGAGCAGCGTGTACGTGCCGATGATGTTCGTGTCCAGGAACGGACGCGGATCATGCAGGCTGTTGTCGTTGTGAGACTCGGCCGCGTAATGCACCACCGCATCCACCTGACCGAACAACTCATCCACCAGCGCCGCATCCGCGATATCACCCACCACCAACCGCACCCGGTCCTCGGGGAGCCCCGCCAACGACGCCCGGTTACCCGCGTAGGTCATCTTGTCGAGCACGATCACCTCGTGATCCGTGTTCCCCACGACGTGGTGCACGAAGTTCGAACCAATGAACCCGGCACCGCCGGTCACCAATAGCTTCGACATCACTTGCCTCGCTTGATGAGTTCGAGAAGATACGCGCCGTATCCGGACTTCACCAGCTTGGTAGCGCGTGTCTCCAGATCCGCGTCGGACAGGAAGCCTTGGCGCCATGCCACCTCTTCGGGCAAACCAATCTTCATGCCCGTTCGTCTCTCCATCGTGCGCACGTACTCGCCCGCATCGAGCATCTGATCGAACGTGCCGGTGTCGAGCCACGCCGTCCCGCGCGGTAGGACTTCCACCTGCAGCTTGCCTGCCTCCAGATACGCCCTGTTCACGTCGGTGATCTCATACTCGCCCCGCGGCGACGGGGCGAGAGAACGGGCGATCTCGACCACGTCGTTGTCGTAGAAGTACAGCCCCGGCACCGCGTAGTTCGACTTCGGCTGCGCCGGCTTCTCCTCCAAGGACACCGCACGACCCGCCGCGTCGAACTCGACGACACCGTAAGCGGACGGCTCAGCCACCCAGTACGCGAACACCGCTCCGCCGTCGACGTCGTTGTACCTCTTCAGCTGCGAACCCAGCCCGGGCCCGTACAGCAGGTTGTCGCCGAGGACGAGAGCGACCTTCTCGCTGCCGACGTGCTCGGCGCCGATCGTGAACGCCTGCGCCAAGCCGTCCGGCGACGGCTGCACGGCGAACGTGATCGACACCCCGAACTGCGACCCATCGCCCAGCAATCGCTCGAAATGCGGTGCATCGTGCGGAGTCGTGATCACCAGAATGTCCTGGATACCCGCCAGCATCAACGTCGACAACGGGTAGTAGACCATGGGCTTGTCGTACACCGGCACCAGCTGCTTCGACACACCCAACGTGATCGGGTGCAACCGCGTTCCCGAGCCCCCGGCCAGGATTATTCCGCGCAAGCGCCTCCCCCTAAACTCCTGAAGTTTGTCGTCGAGCGGAGTGGGCAGACTCCCATCTCCAATGTCTGCTTCGGCTGAGCAATTCTGCTCAGCCGAAGGTGATTGAACTAAGGGCGTCCCATCCCCGAGTACGTCCACCCCGCGGCGCGCCAGGCAGCCGCATCGAGTCCGTTGCGGCCGTCTACGACGACCCGCCCCTCGGTGAGGGTCGACGCGTGCTCGGGGTCGAGCTCGCGACGGTACTCGTCCCACTCGGTGACCATGATGACCGCGTCGGCACCGCGCAGCGCTTCGTCGCGGTCCTCGACGTAATTCAGCTGCGGGTGCACACGACGGGCGTTCTCGATCGCCGCCGGGTCGGTCACGGTCACCCAGGCGCCGAGGCCGTGCAGGCGCACGGCGACGTCGAGCGCAGGCGAGTCGCGGATGTCGTCAGAGTGCGGCTTGAACGCCGCGCCGAGCACGGTGACGTTCTTCTTGAAGACTGAGCCGCCGAGCCCCTCGACCACGAGCTGTACAGCACGCTCGCGGCGGCGGAGGTTGATCTCGTCGACCTGGCGAAGGAACGCGACGGACTCGCCGCGGCCGAGCTCCTCGGCGCGCGCGCTGAACGCACGGATGTCCTTCGGAAGGCAGCCGCCGCCGAAGCCGATACCGGCACCGAGGAAGCGTCGCCCGATGCGAGCGTCGTGCCCGATGGCGTCGGCCAGCTGCGTCACGTCGGCGCCTGTCACCTCGGCGATCTCGGCCATGGCGTTGATGAAGCTGATCTTCGTGGCAAGGAACGCGTTCGCCGAGACCTTCACCAGCTCAGCCGTCGCGTAATCGGTGACGATGAAGGGCGTGCCCTTGGCGACGGAGGGGTGATAGACCTCGCGCAGGACGGATGCGGCACGCTCGCCCTCGTCACCGGCCGGCACGCCTGCGACGAGGCGGTCGGGGTCGACGGTGTCCTGCACCGCAAAGCCCTCGCGGAGGAACTCGGGGTTCCACACCAGCGTCGCGCCCGTGGCGGTCACCCGCGGCGCGAGCCCAGCAGCTGTGCCGACCGGCACCGTGGACTTGCCCGCCACGATGTCGCCTTCAGAGAGGTAGGGCAGCAGGCCGTCGACAGCGGCATTCACGTAGGTGAGGTCGGCTGCGTAGCCGTCCTTCTGCTGCGGGGTGCCCACACCGACGAAGTGAACCTTCGCCCCTTGCGCGGCCGCCATGTCGGTCGTGAAGCTCAGGTTTCCGGAGGCGATGCCCTCGGACAGGATCTCTTGCAGTCCGGGCTCGAAGAACGGAGCCTCCCCCTTCGACAACGCGTCGATCTTGCGTTGATCGACGTCGATTCCGACCACTTCATGGCCGATGGATGCCATTGCTGCCGCGTGGACGGCGCCCAAGTAGCCGCACCCGATGACCGAAAGCTTCATGAATCTCCCCAGCGGCCGCATCGCGGCCTCGTTCTGTTCCGACGTCGTCAGATCGATGAGATCGTTCGGCGAAGGGCCGACATGTCCAGTATGGCGTCACGATCACGGGCGCCCGTCCGTCTTCGCGCGGGCTCTTCTCCTCGCGAGAGACTCGTAGAGCGACCCATACTTCCGTCCAAGGTCCACCCAATTGCGCTGTGACAGATTCGGCCCGGGCGCGCCTTGTTCACGTAGTCGGCGCGCGACGCTCAGCGCGCTCTCCACGTCGGCGGAGCTCAGGCGATCTTCGTAGAGCAGGACCCACGCCTCGCCGACTTCTTGCTGAATTTGCCTAGTCGACGCGGTCGAAGGTGCGAGGACGGGCACGCCGAGCGTCAGCGCGAGAAAGATCGCTCCCGAGTTGTACAGCGTCGTGTACGGAAGTGCGACGAGCTCAGCGCGGCTGATCTCGTCGACGAGCTCGTCGTCGCCCAACTCCCGTAGCTCGAGTCGCACGAGGTCGTGCCCCGCAGCGGACCGTTCTATCTCCGCGCCGACCTCGGCGTTCCATGGCTTCCCTGCAATGACCACGGATGCGCCGTCGACGGCCGCTGCTGCATCGATCAGTGCCGGCACGTTCTTGTACGCACGGATGGAACCGAAGAACACGACCCTGCCGGGCACCGCGACGCGCACGTCACGTTTGCGGTAGCGCTGGCGGTAGTCGCCGTGAGCGATGACCATGACAGGGGCGGCGCCAAAGCCCGATAGCCGCTCCGTGTCGTTGAGCGCGACGAGTGAGGACGCCCTGCGGTGCAAGTCGCGAAGTGCCCAGCGCTCGAAGCGGGACGGACCTTCATGCGGCGCGAGGTTATGGATAGTCACGACAATGGGTGTTCGGCGTGCACGCAGCCTGAGAAGCATCGCCCCGAACGCGGCCCGCTTTGCGAGTCGCTTGCCCGCATTGCTGGCTCGTAGGAGATTCTCGGGCCATTGAAAGTGGATCACGTCATAGCGACCGAAGAGGGCGTGCTTCCAGGAGAACCAGTGCGAGTGAACACTCTCGGGGAGGTTGGTTACGTGTAGCTCGACAAACGGGTTGGTTCGATCGTTGGGCGGCTTCACGGTGTGCAGTACTTCGACCTGAACCACGCAGCCCCCTAACGACAATCGTTTCAACTTCGACGGCTCGAAGCGTAGCCGACAAGTGTGACGGCCGCGTGACCGACGGAAACGAGCAGGTAACTGTCCTTCGCTAGTATCAGGGGCCGCGGACGATCCTCGGCCGCGGGGAAGAGGGGGACAGCGCTTTGGTGGATGTCGGCGGCGTTGAAGTCTTCCATTGGAACCCTCGGCGCCCCCTTGTGCGGGGAAGGGTCGGCCAGTGGCTACCAAAAGGGCAAGGTACCAACAACTTCGGTGACATGATGGGCCCCGCGATCGTCAGGGCGCTCGCGCCCTCGGGGCGGACCGCGAAGGCGGAGGTTCGACTCCTCGCAGTCGGATCCATCCTTCACTTCGCACGCGACGCCGATATCGTCTGGGGAAGCGGTGTGAACGGAAAGGTCCCGACCTCGGAGATCGACGCGTCGAGTCTCGACATCAGGGCCGTTCGTGGCCCGCTCACGGCCGGAGTCCTCCGCTCGAAGGGAATGATCGTGCCTGATGTCTTCGGGGACCCGGGCCTTCTTCTGCCGGATCTGCTGGGAGTCCGACGGTCGGAGAACCCGACGAGACAACTGCTTGTCATTCCGAATCTTCACGACTGGCCGACCTGGCGTCGGAATCCAGCGGTCATCAGCCCTCGCTCGCCGTTTGAAGTGGTCGTGAGAGCAGTGGCCGAATCAACACACGTCGTCGCATCCTCGCTCCACGGGCTCGTCATGGCTGATGCACTCGGTGTCCCCGCGTCGCTGCTGCGTCCCTCGAAAGAGAACCTATTCAAGTACGAGGACTACTACGAGGGGACGGGCCGACGACTGCCGCGGGTCAGCGATTCGATCGAGGAAGCGGTGCGCAGACCCGGAGCGCCGCTCGAGTGGAATCCCGATGCGCTGAAGGCGGCGTTTCCTCGAGAACTGTGGGCAGCGTGACGGGGTTGCCTGTGACGCAGGCCGGCCCGTCGGGTGAATGTCGATCGCACTATTCGTATCAACGTAACCAATCAGCGGGGGAACAGTGCTGACAAGCGAAGACAAGAGCCATCTCCGATCTGTTCGCGACCTGACGGTCTCGACGCTCACGGAAGTCTTGGGTGGTGAACGGATTGTCGCAATCGTCGACGCACCCAACCAGCGCAACGTCGGGGACTCGCTCATCTGGGCGGGCGAGATGGAGTACGTCGAGCATTTGGGGCTGGACGTCCGATACGTCGCAGATCTCTGGACGTATGATCCCGCGGCGCTGCGGCGCGCCATGCCCAGGGGGGTGATCCTGCTGCATGGTGGCGGTAACTTCGGTGATCTCTGGCCCGGTCACCAGATTCTGCGCGAAATGGTGGTGACTGATCTTCCCGACTACCGCATCATCCAACTCCCGCAGTCGATTCAGTTCCGCGACGAGGAACGCGCCCGCGTCGCTAACGAGATCATCGGCGCACACCTTGACTTCACTGCCCTGATTCGCGACCAGGTCTCGCTTCAACGAGCCGCTCAGCATCTTCCTGACGTCGCGGTGCGTTTCTGCCCCGACATGGCGCTCGGCTGGGACGCGCCGCAGGTGTCGGTTGAGAAGAACGCCGCCAACGTGCTCGTCATCGCTCGCGCCGATATGGAAGCATCGTCCAACCTCGCTTCGGTCGGGGATGACTGGCTCACTGGGGTGAAGTCTCGCGTCACCGATTGGTGGCCGCGCGGGAAGTTCGTCCTCCCATGGCGGCTGGCTCGCAGTATGTCGCTCGTCTACCGCTTCTACGTCAAGGTCCGGAAACGTTGGCGGTGGCTCCCTGTCGGGTTGCCGGACAAGTTCGGTGCCTTCGCGATCAAGGAGATCAATCGCGTCAACATCGCTGGCGCAGTGGACATGTACGCGCGGGCGCGAGTCATCGTGGTAGACCGCCTCCATGCGCACGTCCTCGCGGTGCTTCTGGGCATCCCTCATGTCGTGATGGATAACAACTACCGGAAGATCAGTGCGATATACGAGGAGTACAGCGGTGAGTTCTCCACTGCTCACTACGCCACTGATCTCGCGTCCGCTCGGTTCGAAGCCGAACGTCTCTTGGAGTTGTGATGCTTGCATTTGTTACCTCGCTGAGGCATCCGCAGAACTCAGCTGATTATGGGCGGGTCGAGTTGCTTTTAGAGCAGACGCTCGCTTCGGTCGCGGCTCAGCACGGTGACGACTTCGTCGTCATCGTCGTGGGCAACAGGCGGCCCGCTTTCGAGCTACCTCGTAGGACCCACTTCGTAGAGGTCGACTTCCCAGCTCCGGCCCCGCCCACGGGGCCGCGGACAGACCGCGACGCCTTTGTGTGGGACAAGGGAACGAAGATCGGTGCGGGACTCATTGCCGCTCGGGAGTACAGCCCCGACTACGTGATGATCTTCGACGCGGACGACTACGTGAGCAACCGACTCGCTGCCTTTGTTGCGTCTGCGCCACCGTCTCCAGGGTGGGTAGTCTCGAGCGGATGGATGTACTCGTACACGCGAGAGGTCGCCAAGCCGATCAACGGCTTCAATCGCACGTGTGGGACATCGTTCATCATGAGCTTTGACGCATACCAGGTCCCCAACTTGCCCGAGGGAAGCACCCAGCGTGAGATCGCCGACGGTTTCGGTGAGCGGCTGTACAGCGTGCTGGGCGCGCACCGACACGCCAGAGAGTGGTTCGCCGAGCACTCCTTTGCCCCGGTTGACCTTCCATTCCGAGGCGCGGTGTACAACGTCGATACTGGCGAGAACCACTCTGGAAAGGCGCTGTCCGGGATCGCGTTCAACGCGGGCCGAGCCCTTGTTACGGAGTACGGCTTGCCTGTGCGTCTGTCTGCCATGAGACGACTGTGGAACGCGATCGGAGCGCGCGCGATTGCCGAGACTTTGGCCTCGAGATTGAGGAGGTTGGCGAGCCGATGATGCCGGATGCTGCAGGCGATCGTGGACGGACGGCCTGAGGGGATGAGCGACGACGGATTGCGACGCCGGGCGACACGGTCGATCGGCTGGGTGGTGGCTGAACGCTGGGGAGCCCGATTTCTATCTCTCGGCGTGCTGGCGATTCTGACGCGCCTTCTCGACCCCTCGCAGTTCGGCATCGTTTCGCTTGCGACATCCGTCCTCGCGATCTCCCAGGTCTTCGTCGATTCCGGCTTCGGCCGAACGCTGATCCAACGGAAGGAGCTCGGCGAGAAGGACGCCTCCACCGCGTTCTGGACGTCCCTCATCTTCTCGTTGGTTCTCGCCACCGCTCTCGTCCTGACGGCGCCCCTCATCGCGGGATGGTTCGGAGAACCTGCCCTAGCGCCGGTGCTGCAGGTGTTGAGCATCGCGCTTCCGCTGGCGGCGTTGTCTCAGATACCGGCGGCTCTGCTCGAACGCAACCTGGACTTCAAGCCGCTTTCGATCAGGCAGTTGATCGGATCGTTGGCGGGGGCCATCGTGTCGATTCCGGTGGCTCTCCTGGGTGGCGGCATCTGGGCGCTCGTGCTGCAGACGCTTGTGACCTCCGCCACGGCAGTCGTCGCTCTGTGGGCGTCGACGAGCTGGCGCCCGAAGTTCGAGTTCTCTTTCGCAGCGCTGCGTTCGATGTGGTCGACGGGTGTGGCAATTCTCGGTATCGACCTTATGGATGCCGTACAGGCCAACATTGACAAGATCGTCATCGGCGCCTTCTTCTCTTCTACCGAGCTGGGCTATTACTTCTTGGCACAACGGGTCGGAACGATTCTCATCGAGCTCGTGACATCGGTGATGGCGCGAGTATCGCTGGCCACCTTCTCTCGCGTGCAGGATGACAAGGTCAGGCTGGATCGGATCTTCCGTCAGATGACATTTGCCGCGGCCGCGGTGAGTGTCTTCGTCTTCGGCTTGGTTGCCGCGCTGGCACCACAGATCATCACCGGGATATTCGGATCGCAGTGGACACCTTCCGTGCCTATCGTCTGGATTCTGGCGGGCGGCTGGGCGCTGGGCGCGATCATGTACTTCGACCGAAACGTGCTTCTCGCCACCGGCAACGCGCGGGCAGCTCTGTCGCTCGCTCTGGTCCAGAACGTTGTGGGAACCGCGTTGGTCTTCGCGTTCGTGCCGTGGGGAGTCATGGGAGTCGCATTCTCGCGACTTGCTCGCTTCATCGTCTGGCCCCTTCGGTTGTGGGTCCTACGCGCGTTGACCCGGGTCGACGTGTGGAAGTACCTACTACAACTGATCAGATGTATCGCGGCGATGCTTCCGGTCCTCGGCGGCATCATCGCACTGCAGTACACCGCGTGGGCGTCACACGGTCATCTTTGGTTGTTTGCATTGCCATGCGCGCTCGTGGCGACGGTCGCGTACGGCGGCCTGCTCTGGTTGCTCGCGGGGGAGGAGAACCGATCGCTGCTTCGTCGCGTGACGGGGGATGTTCTAGCTCGGCTTCGTCGGCGTTAGCTCGCCACGTAGTTGATTCGCCGATGTAACGGCGGTGATCGACGTGGAGCGAACGTGGGGATTCCCAGACGCCGCGATGATGATCGCGCCGAATACCCAGGGGAAGGCGAACCAGATATTGTTCGTGGCGCCTGCGAGCACCGCAAAAGACAGGAAGAAGAGCGTGCTACCCGCGCGACGGCTCGAGAACCACCAGATCAACATGGCGAGGATGAAGCAAGCGCCGGCCAGGATTCCACCGTCGTAGAAGATGGCGATCCAGAGCGTCGGGAGGTACGCCCGAGCGTAGCTTGTGACGCCGGCGTCATGGACTTGGCTGTAGCCGTTGAATCCGAATCCTGTCCACCAGGAGTTCATCGTCGTGAGGTCGGAAAGCGCGCTATCGATAGTGAGAACCCTCGTGTAGCCGGTTCCCTGCTCGGTGTTCAGCAGTCCGGTGATGCGACCGAGCGTCGCATCGAACAGTGGGTCGCCTGATCTCGAGGTCGGCCCAGCATCCGTGTTGAGAACAGCCAGAATGAGTACTGCAATTACAAAGAGGATGCCGAAGGTCTGCGCGACAGGTCGTCGGTGCAAGAACTTGACGAGGCTTGCGCCGAGCAGGAGAGCGAACGCCACCCACGCGACCCGCGTGAACGTCAAGAAAACGCTCACTCCCGCCAGCGTGGCGAACAGCCAGTACAGCCCTTGGGGGATGGCACGCGACCAGACGTACACCGCTGCCATGGCGAGCGTGGCGAACGCGGCATACAGGTTGGGCTCCAGGAAGAGTCCCTTCGCGCGGAAGACCGAAGTCGCGTAGTCGGCCTCGACGAAGTTATTCAGTTGCCCGGAGCTCTGTGCGACGGCCCAACCCACCAGGTTGATCACCATCAGAATGATGAGGACCCAGACCAACGGCGCCAGCGATGACTGAATCATGTCTCGCAGCGAGTAGACGAGTACACACAGGATGATGTTCGCAGCGACCCAGGTCATGAGTCGCAGGCTCTGGGGCGGGTCAGGCGCTACGAACAGACTTGCGGCGAGGGTGAAGGCCCACCATAAAAGCACGAGAAGCAGGCCTAGGACGACACCCATCGATGGGCGGGTCGCGACCCTCGGCGTTCGCGTCCGAGCGAGCACGAGGAAAACCAGGATAGGCACCCCGAGATGCTCAGGGAGGAGACCGACGCCACCCGTCCCTACGCGCAGGGTTGGAACTGCCATGAGCGCCAAAGAGGCCACGAACAGAGCGCGTTGCCATCGGCTGGGTGCCACCCCGCTAGATCCCAAGGGCGCTCCTCATGTAGCTACGTGACTGTAAGACGGGATCGAATGCATGGTTCGCGAACGCCCGAGCTCGATCACGCACGGACTGCGGTGCGTTTGCGGCTCGTGTGAGTGCTTGCGCGAAGGCGGCGAGATCTCCGCTTGGGTAAGCGTACCCAGTGATCCCGTCCTGGACGATCTCCGCGATCCCCCCCTCATTCGGGCCCACAACGACGACCCCAGCTAGCTGAGCCTCAGCCGCGACTCGACCGAACGGCTCGTCAGCATTGGTGAGTGCCAACACGTCGATCGCCGACATTGTCTGCTCTCGTGGCACGCGGCCTTCAAATGTGAACTTCGCTCCGAGTTCATGTTCGGCGGTGCGAAGAACCTCTTCCAAGTAAGGCTGATTCGCCTCGGTGGCTAAACCACGAAGAACAACATGGGACACCCCGGCCGCCGCGGCGGCCCGCACAGCAAACTCAGTGCCTTTGTCGGGTGAGATCTGCCCGACGATACCGACAATGCCCGTTCCGGGAGGCTCGACGCCGGCTTGCGCCGATTCCACGGGGCGGTAGATGACAGCCTTCTCGACGGCATCGACCTGATCCGCAATGTACTCGCTGATGCAGATGGCGAGGTCGCACACCCGCATGAGGAAGAAGTAGGGGCGTCGGCGGGGATTCGTGCGGACGGCGTCATGGACATCCACCACGATCCGTCCGCCGCGAAGTGTGAAGATCGGCCGCAGCAGAGCGAAAAGCGGAAGGAGGTAGAAATCGAAAACGATGACGGTCTCGCGGTTCCACGCCGCGCGGGCGGCGCTCCCAACGAAGCCGAGCATCCTCGACAGGCGGCCGGAGCGGGCCTTCACTACCTCGACACTGGGACCAACGGAAGCTCTCCACGCGTTCGCCAGAGGAGGATTGGAGGTGACGAGATGCACCCGAACATCGGAGTTAGCGGCAAGCGTGAGGAGACTCAGTTCCGCACCCCACACGACAGATGATCCGGTGAAGAAGACGGCGCGTCTCTCCTTGGTCACTCGACCACCCCTCGCGAACCAATGGGTCGTGCCGGGACGCCTCCGACGATCGAATACGGTTCGACGTCTCCCGTGACCACCGCGCCTGCGGCGACGACCGCGCCTTTTCCGACAGTTACGCCGGCGAGGACGGTCACTCCCGACCCGATCCATACGTCGTCCTCGATGAGGACAGCTGCACGTAGCTCACCCTGATCGCGCACAGGCACGGTGGGGTCCTCGAAGATGTGATTCTCCGAGAAGATCGAAACTGACGGCCCGAGGAGGCAGTTCTGGCCGATCGTTACGCCGCCACCACCGTGAATGAAGTTGTTCAATCCGATGGATGTCCGGGCGCCGACGGTGATCCCGACGCCCAGGTTACGGAGAACGCCGGACGCGCGCAGAACGGCGTTCTCATCGACGGTGACGGAGTCGCCGAGGCGGATGCCTTCGAGTGATCGCGCATCGATGACGCATCGACGGCCGAGCACAGTGCCGCTGCCGAGCGACACCCGGTCTCGCCCTCGGAACTTCACGCCGCCTGCCACGTACACCCCGCGGAATCCACGCGTGAGCCCGCGTGCTCGCTGGAGCGCCTTCTCAACGACGAGGCCGAGCACGTCCTTGGTCATTGCGGCGGGATCCAGTCCCGCCTCGAGCCCGCGCTCTTTCGAGTACTTTTTGTCGATGAGTTTTCGAACGAAGGACACCATCCACTCCTCAGTTGAAGATCGCTGCGCGGGCACGACGCGCGTTGGACTCCCACGACACTGCGCTGGGTGACACGACCGTGTGCCGGACGCTGCGGCCGTTCTCATCGGCCATGACTCGGAGCGCCGCGGCGATACCTGCCGTGTCTTTGGGATCAAAGAGGGCCTCCGCGACACCGAGCTCGCGGAAAGCGGCGATGTCACTCGCGGCGCTCGGCGCGCCGAAATGCGCGGCCTCTATGAGAGGGAGACCGAACCCCTCGTCCAGTGATGGGAACACGAAGAAGTCGCACGCCCGGTACAGGCTGGCGAGTTCAGCATCGCTGATACCCCCCGTGAAACGGACGGCCCCACTTGTGTTGATCGCGGTGAATCTGCCATCCGGAGCTCCGACGATCCGCAGATCGTGCGTCTGCGCCAGACCGGAGAGTTCAAAGGCTTCGATAAGTCGTGAGAGATTCTTACGTACGTTGAGTCGTCCCACCGAGAGGATGAACGGTTTCTCGTACGACGAGGCGGGCGCATCGGCGACTCCTGCAGTCGCGAGCGCAACGGGGACTGCGAGCCCGATCGCGTGCGTCCTTGGCTCAGCGTTGGGGAAGAGACGGGCGATGCGGGATCGTTCGGCATCGGACGAGGTAAGCACGGCGTCAGCTTGCCGGAGCCCGAAACTGGCGAGAGATAGATACGCCTGCTCCGCCCGCGTGAACCACTCCGGATGCTCCTTGTACATCGCATCATGCAGGAACGTCGCTCGTCGAGCGTCGCCGGAACCCACGAGTGGAGTGAAATTCTGGGTAATGACGGCGTCGTATCCGGCGGCCTCTCGCCCGATTCGGATTGCCGCCCACAGTCCCTGATTGCTGAGATGGCTGCGTACGGGTTTCAGGTGAGACCCGATGGGCGGACTGAAACGAGGAAGGTGCGAGGGAAACGCGACGTCGAGAACATCACCCGGGAAGGCGCTTGCCCATCCACTGATCATGCCTAAGACGACGTTCTTGCCCGAGGGGGGGCCGTCGGCCAACCAGTAGCCGTCGAAGAGGATCCGGCGGCTCATGGACGTCCCGCGAGTTCCGCCAGCGCGTGTTCGTAGCGCTCGCACACGAGCTCCCATGTGTAGTGCGCTGCGCTGCGCTGCTTCGAGTTCTCGCGGGCAGCACGCTGTGCCTCGGGGTCCCCGATCATCCTGAGGACGGCTTCCGCGATCTTCTTCGGCACGGGATCGACGAAGGTGCCCTTGGCGCCGAGGACCTCCCGGTTGTACACGGTGTCTCGGGCGATGACGGGCGCGCCGCACGCCATCGCCTGCACGAGGGCGGGATTTGTTCCTCCCACGCTGTGCCCATGGAAGTAGACGCCGGCGTGCTGAAGCAGCGAGAACAGCAGGTTGTCGTCGCTCACGTGCCCGAGCCAGTGCACGTTCGGCATCTCCTCGTCGAGCTGCTTCGCCGCATCGTCCAGTTCGCCGCCGTAGCCGCTCGAACCCACAATCACCACGGGCCGCTCTCTCGCTATCGTCCGCGCCGCTTCGAGAAACTCAGGGATCGTGTTCTCCGGAACGAACCGTGCGACGACGAGTGCGTACTCACCGGGAGTCACGTCGAGCGGGGGAGGCGGCAGGTCGGAGGGCGTGCCCCCGTACGGGATGAACACTCCGTCCCGGTGGAACTCCGACCGCCAGCGATCCCCGATGGCGTGCGCGTCAAAGACAAGCTCGTCTCCAAACCGAGCTGTCATCTTCGCGCCGGCGCGGAACATGGTCTTAGCGGCCCGCCCCCACTTCTGACGGTCCCATTCGATGCCGTCGACGTTGACCAGAGTCGGGATCCCGCGAGCGCGCAGCAGTGGAAGGTAGAACCCGTTCGCCACGTTCATGACGAGCGCTACCGACGGGCGCCTGCGCATAACGGCGTCCATAGACGCGGTGAATCCATAGCTGAGCGTGCTCAGAGACTTCGACTCGACACCGCGTGTGATGCGTGAGCGGACACGAGGGTCTCGCCCCGGGTCTTCGGGCCTCGTGGTTCCGGGGCGTCCGTAGACCGTCACCGACCAACCAGCCTCTGCGAGATAGGGCGCAAGATGCCTCACTGCCGTCTCGAACCCGCCGTAGTAGCTCGGGTATCCCCGCGTCCCAATGATGGCGACTGACTTTCCCTGCACGTACATCCTCGCGTCTCGTTCGTCTTGGGTCCCGGCCAATCGACCGCGTGCGTTCAGTGCGCCGTCTCGCCGGGGGCGAGTGCGGCTTTGGCGGTCTTGGTGAGGATGACGAAGTCGCCGAGCAGCGACCAGTTCTCAACGTAGGAGAGGTCGAGGCGCACGGTCTCTTCCCACGAGAGGCTGGAGCGGCCGCTCACCTGCCAAAGGCCGGTGATGCCGGGCTTCACGAGGAAGCGGCGGTGCACGTGCGTGGCGTACTGCTCGACCTCGTTCGGCAGCGGCGGGCGGGGGCCGACGAGCGACATCGAACCGCCGATCACGTTGAACAGCTGCGGCAGCTCGTCGAGGCTGAACTTGCGCATGACGCGCCCGATGGGCGTGACGCGCGGGTCGTTCTTCATCTTGAACAGCACTTCGTTGCCCGAATCGATGCCCTCTTCGCGCCGCTGGCGCTGCAGGTTCTCGAGCAGCTCCTCGGCGTTGGTGACCATCGAGCGGAACTTGAGCATCGTGAACTCGCGACCGCCGCGTCCGATGCGCGTCTGGCGGAAGAGCACGGGGCCCTCCGACGACAGACGGATGCTCATGGCGAGGAAAGCGAGAACAGGACTGAGCAGGACCACGCCGATCGTGCTCGCGAGGATGTCGACCGTGCGCTTCAGGAAGAGCTGGCCCTTGCTGAAGCGCGGTGTCTCGACGTGGATCAGGGGGAGTCCGGCGACGGGGCGGGTGTGCAGGCGCGGGCCTGCGATATCGACGATGCTCGGCGCGAGCACCAGGTGCTGACGGCCGGCTTGCAGCCCCCAGGAGATCTCTTTGACTTTCGCGGGCGGCAGCTCGTCGGTGCTGGTGACCGCGACCGTGTCGGCGCCGGCGCGCTCCATGGCGCGGTCCACCGCGTTCACGCTGCCCATCATCGGGATGTCGGTTCCCGGAACGAGAGCGCCGACCTTGCCCGTGGGCGTGCACGCGCCGACCACCTTGTAGCCGGCGCTCGGCGTGCGGGCGAGCTCGCGAGCGATGTTCGCCACCGACTCGACGGAGCCGACCAGCAACACGCGGGCCGCGTATTCGCCGACCGACCGCTGCGCGATCAGCCACTGCCGCCACAGCCAGCGCACCGTGAGCAGCACGAGGATGCCGAGCGGAAGGCTGATGAGCAAGAACCCGCGCGCCAGGTCGATCTGGAAGAGGAACGCGATGATCGCGACGCCGCCGAACAAGCGCAGACTCGAATCCGCGACGCGTACGTACTCGGCTGAGCCGGTTCCGAACACGCGAGGGCTGCGGGAGTCGCTCCATGACAGGGCGCCCATCCACGCTATGACGAGAACCGCCGAGAACACCCAATAAGAGAGGTCGCTCCAACGGTGGTCGAGCGCGATGGTGACCTGGGCGTTGCCGAGGCCGAACCACGCGATCTGAGTGCCGTAGACCACCCACACGACCGCGAGCAGGTCGCTGATCCACAGGCGGCGCTGATAGCCGCGGCGCCAGTTCTTCGGCATCCGATCGGATGTCTGGATCGGGCCGGTCGTGAGAGCTTGGCGCGCCGCATCCGAGATCACGGGCTGCGGCGAGGTCGCGGGAGTCTTGGGAAGCAGGAAATGGTCGGGAAGAGACGGTGACGCGTTCTTCGCTATCCGCGACTCCGTCGTCGCGTCGACCTCGAAATCGGTCGACACATCCTCCCCCTTCATCAGTCGTGCCTTGCTGACGGGCCGCACGTTATCAGGTGAATGTGACGGTGATGTGTCGGGTGATTCATCTGGATTCATGTGGCGCGTCTCTGCGTGCGATGTTACGGTGACCGGTTCGTTGGACACAGTCCACCGAATGGGGGACAAGCACATACTCTCCTGATCCGACGGGGAATGGTGACGTGTTGCAATCTGCGCGGCGTGAGTATTTCTGCGTGCTGCGGGGCGTTTCGTCTCGCCTTCGGCTCGCTCAACGACCGGTGGGGCGACCGGCGGGAGGGAGGGCTTCGGCGAGGTGGGTGAGCTGGGTGGCGACCCATGACGCGTACTGCTCGTCGGCCCATCCACGCGCGTGCGTGAAGTGCAGATAGGTCGCCGGACCCGTCAGATGCCCCAGCACGTCCGCCGCCACGTCGACCGATGCCTCCGGGATGCGGCCGCGAGACGCGAACCAGCTCGCGCTCAACCGCATGTCGCGCTGGCGCCGCTGCTCGAGCTCGAGGTAGGCCGCGCGGGCTGCCGCATCCGCATCCGCCGCCGCCATCATTGCCTGCACGATCGCCGCCGAACGTCGGTTCGCCTCGGTGAGGAACGCGACATATCGCTCGAGTGCGGTCTCGAACTCCGGCTCGGCCATGATGTCGGCGATCAGCGGACGCTCGGTGAGCGAGTGCGTCCCCTCATCGCCGGCGAACGACGTCTCGAACGCGGCGATGAGCAGCGCGTGCTTCGGACCGTGCAACTGCACCGTCTGCGCCGAGACGCCCGCCTCGGCGGCGATGGCCTTCATCGACGTCGCCGCGTACCCGTCGCGGATGAACAGCCGCGCCGCCGCCGCCACGATGCCGGCCCTTGTCGCCGCCGCCTCGGCCTCGCGGCGGGGGGAGTGGTACGCGCGGGGCATCCTCAGACCGTACCGCCGCTCGCGGACGGACGTGCAGCGAGGAACACGACGCCGACGACGATCTGCGCCACGCACGATGACAGGAGCGCGATCGTGACGGTCGCCACGTCGCCTGTCGCCGACGCGATCCCGCCCGCGACTGCGACGACTGCGGCCAGCGCCAGCAGAGCCCACCGCGCCGCACCTGTCGCGATGCCGGCGCGCACGGCCCCCACGGCGCCGACGATCAGGAGCACGAGTTGCACGATCGCCAGGGTGAGCGGCAGCCAACCGAGAGATGCGTCCGCGCCGCCCGGCGCACCGTAGGTCATCACGTAGTAGACGAGCTGGTTCGTGAAGAACACGGCCCCGAAGCCGAGCAGCGCGAAGGTTCCCGGCACCCGGCTCCCCGTGATCCCGTTCGCCGCCATCGTGCCCAGTGCGAGCGGCAGCATCGCCCCGGCGAGGATCGCCGCGCTCGCCAGGAACAGCACGGTGAACAGAGGCAGGCTCGGGCCGGTCGGTTCGGTGCGGAGCCCGACCTCAGCCACGGTCGCCGCAGCCAGGAGCGCGCCGCCCACAGCGATCAGACCGCCGCCCCACCGTGCCCACGCCCTCGCATCCGTCTCAGCGAAGGCGGGATGCTTCGTGGTCGCCCGCGTGGTTACTGTGCTCATGATCGGTCCTCCCCGGATCTGTTGGTGTGCCTCAATATCCATTAGTGTGACGAACATGTCAATTACGAATCGGTCCGCGCTGCTCTGCGCGATGCCCGCCGTGGGTCACGTCGACCCGATGCTCGTCGTCGGACGGGAACTGCTGCGGCGCGGATGGCGCGTGCGGATGCTGACCGGCTCGCGCTACGCGGACCGCGTGCGGGCCGCGGGCGTCGATTTCGTCGCCCTCCCCGCCGAGGCTGACACGCTCGACTCCGTCGGCGCGTCCGGGCGCAACCGCGGCATCGCGACGATCAACGCGGGCGTCGAGGAGGCCTTCGTGCGCCCGGCCCTGCCCGCCGCACAGAAGCTCGACGCCCTCCTCGCGGAAGAGCCCGTCGACGTCGTCTTTCACGACATGACGTTCCTCGGCGTGCAGGGGCTGCTCGCACGCCCCGCATCCGAACGCCCGCTCGTCGTCATGTGCGGCGTCGGACCCGCCGGCTTCTCCAGCCGCGACTGCCCGCCGTACGGCCTCGGTATCGTGCCGGCGCGCTGGCGTGCCGTCGGACGGATGCGGGATGCGGTGCTCAACCGCTCGGCCCGCTGGGTGCTGTCGGGCGCCCACCGTGCGCTCGACGACCTGCTCGCCCGGCTCGACGCCCCGGGGCTCGACGGCGCCTTCTTCATGGACGTGCTCGCGCGCAGCGACCTGCTCGCACAGTTCACCGTCGCCGAGTTCGAGTACCCGCGCAGCGACGCCCCCGAGCACCTCCGCTTCTACGGGCCGATGGCGCCGCCCGCCGCATCCAGTGGATCCGCGGGGGAGCTCATCGACCGACTCGACCCCGACGTGCCCGTCGTGCACGTGACGCAGGGGACCGTCGCGAACACCGACTTCTCCGAGCTCATCGGGCCATCACTGCAGGCCCTCGCCGACCGCCCCGTGCAGGTGGTGCTCACCGCCGGCGGCCGGGCCGCATCCGATCTGCCGCCGCTGCCGCGCAACGCGTTCGCCGCGGACTACCTGCCCTACGACCGCCTGCTGCCGCGCACGAACGTCTTCGTCACGAACGGCGGATACGGGGGCCTGCACCAGGCCATGCGCCACGGCGTGCCGATCGTCGTGGCCGGCGACAGCGAGGACAAGGTGGAGACGTCGGCGCGCGTGCAGTTCTCCGGCGCCGGCCTCAGCCTCGGCACCGGCCGCCCGTCGCCGTCGCAGATCGCCCGCGCCGTCGACCGTGTGCTGGCCGATCCGCGGTACGCCGCCGCATCCCAGCGGATCGGCGAGCGGATCGCGATGGCGGGCGGTGCGCCGGCGCTCGTCGACGACGTGGAGGCGATGCTCTGGGGGTGATGCGGCGTTTCGTCTCGCCGGCGGCTCGCGGGACGACCGAAGAGGGTGGGCGGCGTTTCGTCTCGTGGGGCTGTCGAGGGGTTCGTGTGCCGCATGAAACCCCGAGACGCAACGCGTGAAGCGCGTCACATCTCGGTGCTTTCGGCGTCTTTCTCTATGACGACCTCGTGACCCGTGCGACACGCGGCGAGGATGCGTCGGGAGGAAGGGCCCTGCTGTGACCACCGTCGTCGATCCGACGCATCTCACGCCATCGCTCCAGGCCGCATTGCGCCGCGCAGTGGCGGCTGAGCGCGACGCCTCCGGGAGCCAGCGGCGCGTGGCGTTTCGCAACACGCGCGTTCTCCTCGGTGCGCTCCAGGCCGGGGGATTCGACCTGCATCACATGGCAGAGGTGATCGGCGTGACCGTGGAGAACGTGCGCGCCCGCGCGCAAAGGGGTGGAGTGCTCTCCGCCGCCTCGGCGGCGCATCTGACCGGACTGGACGGCGCGGAACTGGCGGAGCTCGTCAGCCGGAGGAGCGCGGATGCGACGCTCGGCACGGCGTACTCGGCGGATGACGTGGTCGCGGTGCTGCGGGAACGCGACGCGGGCGCGTAAGAACGCAGCTATCCGCGCGCGAGCCGCGCCGATGACGCGGCTCGCGCACGAGGACTCAATGCCGCCGGGAGTGAGTCCGGCGCCCGCGCAGGAGCAGCAGTCCGGTCGCCAGAGCCGCCGCGCCGGCGGCGATCAGCCCGAGAGGCGCCTCTCGTCCGGTGGAAGCCAGACGCTCGGGAGTAGCGGTGCCGGACTGCGGCGCGCTCGCTTCGGTCGGCGTAGACGGGCCAGCCTGGGTCGAGGGGTCGGTCGACGAGGACGGATCGGGCGTCGTGCACGCGACGAACTCGAAGCTCAGGGTGCCCCCGCCCTCCCTGTACTCACTCGTCGTGATCACGGCGCCGGCCGGACCCATCGACGAGCCCGCGCCGCCGCCACCACCACCGGGGCTGTCGTCGAACGTCGTACCTTCGGCTGCTGCCGCCGCGCCGCCGCCACCGCCGACGACACCGCCGCCGCCACCACCGCCCGCTCCCGCGAGAACCGCGTAGACGTCACCGCCCGCGCCGCCCACACCGCCCGCGGCTGCATGGCCGTCGGCTCCGATCGTGCTCGTCGGCACATTCGCGCCGCCCGCGCCGCCCGCATCCCCCGAGATTCCACCGGGACCGCCGCCCACCGGTATGCCGGAGGCTCCGTCCGTTCCCACCGCTCCCGCGCCGCCGCCGACGCCGCCGGTGGTGCCCCACGGGCTGTTGCCGCCGCCGCCGCCTCCGCCTGCGACGATGAGGAGCTCGCCGTTGAGACTGACACTGGTGCGGCCGCCGCCGCCGCCGGCGAACGCGGAACGCTCGCCGTTCACGATGAACGCGCCGCCCGTGCCGCCGCCGCCATAGCCGCCGTTGAGCTCACCCCATTCGTACGTGCCCGACCCACCGACATCGCCGACGAGCGTCGATCCGGCCGTCACCTCGATGGTCGCGGCCACGCGCGCGCCGCGCCCGCCCGGCATCCCATCCGTGGAGGATCCTCCCGCGGCGCCGTCAGCGATCACCTTCACCGAGCACATGCCGTCGGGCACGGGGACAGACACGGGGGCTCCCGTGAAGATCATTGCGGTGATGAGGGGCGCGGTGGGCGCGGCGAAGGACGCCGCGGCCCCGAAGCAGAGGGCGCCTCCCGTGACGAGGACGGCCGCGAGCGCGGACGCCGGGACGAGGATGGAGCGAGGAATGCGGTCAGACATGAGAAAACCTCCGGGAAGATGAGATACGGGTACGTGTCAGAGGAGGACTCGGGCGGCGGCGCCGTGTGACAAACCCGTCTTCGGCGTGTCGCGGGCGTCGATGGCCTCAGTCGAACGCCGCGGGGATGGCGGCGGCCACGCTCTTGCGTGCGCGCGACACCCGCTGCCGCACGGCGGCGGGTGTGATGCCGAGCACTGCGGCGACCTCCGTGGCCGAACGGCTCTCTACGACGGTCAGGACGAACGGCACGAGGAAGATCTCGGGCAGGCTGCGGATCTCCGCGATCACTCGTTCCATCACGAGGCGGGTGTCCACATTCGTCTCCACCGCGTCCGTCGCCGTGAAGGCGACGTCCTCGAGGGGCTGGCCAACGGCGAACAGGCGCGGTCGACGAGCATCCAGCACCGTGTTCCGTGCGATGACGTCCAGCCAGGCGCAGAGCGGTCCGCCATCGTAGGACCGCAGCGTGTCGATCGAGCGCCACGCGCGCAGCAGAACCGTCTGCGCGATGTCATCGGCATCCTGCGGGTCGGCCCCGAGCGAGATCGCGCGACGCCGGAGTCGTCCGGGATCGCCCACAATCATGGCCTCCAGGCGGGCCCGCCGATCCTTGCCATCCGAACGCACGGCGTCCCCTCGCTCCCCAATACCGCCGACTCCGGCAGTGCAGGAAGTAAAGCAGCGGGGGAGACGGCCGAGGGCGTCAACAGACCTGATTCACCTGTCCAATCACCCACTCGAGGCGGAGCGGGCGTGTCTGCGCTGTGCACAGGTGTCGAAGGACGATGGCAAGGTTGGTTAGGCTGTGCTTACCTGCTCGTCGCGGCGCGGCGACGGGGTCCCGAACGCACCACCCGAAAGGCGGCCGCATGCCCGCTCGCTCCCGTTCCCTCGCAGCCCTCGCCCTCGCCGCGGTCGCTGCCCTCGGCCTGGCCGGCTGCTCGGCCGCATCCGCTGAGCCCGCTGCATCCACTCCCGCCGCAGCCGCCACCCACGAGGTCACGCACGCCCGCGGAACGACCGAGGTGCCCGCCGCCCCGCAGCGGGTCGTGACGCTCGAGCCGCTCGAGCTCGACACCGCCGTCGCCCTCGGCATCACCCCCGTCGGAGCTGCCGTCGCGAGCAACGTCTCGGGCATCCCCGCCTACCTCGACGCCTCCGGTGTGGAGCCGGTCGGCACCGTGCCGGAGCCCGACCTGGAGGCGATCGCCGCCCTCAAGCCCGACCTCATCCTCGGCACCGAGGCGCGTCACTCGAAGCTGTACGACCAGCTCAGCGCCATCGCCCCGACCGTGTTCATCGCGACGCAGGCCGATCCGTGGCGCGACAACGCGCTGCTCATCGGCGACGCGCTCGGGCACAAGGACGAGGTCCAGACGCTCCTCGGCGACGTCGACGCGCGCTGCGACGAGATCGGCACGCAGCACGCCGTCGACGGCCAGACCGCGCAGCTGATCCGTCCCCGCGACGAGACGACGCTGAGCCTGTACGGTCCCACCTCCTTCGCGGGCAGCCTGCTCGAGTGCGTCGGCTTCACCATTCCCGACCAGGACTGGGCCGACGGCATCCAGGCCGACATCTCGCCGGAGAACATCCTGCAGGCGAAGGCCGACCACGTGTTCGTGACCGCCACCGACGTCGCCGACACCTCTCTCATCCCCGCCGCCATCGCGCAGAACGCCGCGGAGTTCCCCGACGTCACGCTCGTCGACACCAGCTACTGGGTCTCCGGCGTCGGCCCCAAGGGTGCGATGAAGGTGCTCGACGACATCGAGAAGTACCTCTCGAACGCTCGGTGACCCTCACCCTCGCAGCCCGCTCACGGCGGCGCGCACGGCCTCGAAGCCTGCGCGTCGCCGTGGGCGCGTTCGCGCTCGTGGGCGCCCTCGTCGCCGCCGTCCTGCTCTCGCTGGCGCTCGGGGCGAATCCCCTGTCGCCGCGCGTCGTCGTCGACACCCTCACCGGCGGCGGCACCCCCGAATCGCAGTACATCGTGTGGCAGCTGCGCGTGCCGCGCACCCTCGCCGGCATCGCCGCAGGTGCGGCTCTCGGCGTGGCGGGCGCCCTCATCCAGGCCTTCACGCGCAACCCGCTCGCCGATCCCGGCATCCTGGGCGTCAACGCGGGGGCGGCGTTCGCCGTCGCGCTCGGCGTCGCCTTGCTCGGGATGCGGGATCCCGCATCCTTCGTCTGGCTCGCCTTCGCCGGGGCTCTCGTCGTGACGCTCGGCGTGTACCTCATCGGGTCGTCGGGGCGCGGAGGTGCAGACCCGATCCGCCTCGCCCTCGCCGGCGTCGCGCTCGGCGCCGTGTTCTCGGGGCTCGTCACCGGGATGACGCTCAGCAACCCCGACGCCTTCGACGCCATGCGCAGCTGGCACGCCGGGAGCCTGCTCGGTGCCGGAACCGACGCGCTCGTCGCGATCGGCCCCTTCATCGCCGTGGGCCTGGTCGTCGCGTTCGCCGTCGCGCCGGGGCTCAACGCGCTGGCGCTCGGCGACGACGTGGCCCGGTCCCATGGCGCGAACGTGCGCCGCATCCGCGTTCTCGTCGTCATCGCCGTCACCCTGCTCGCGGGAGCGGCCACGGCGCTCGTCGGCCCGATCGCGTTCGTCGGGCTCATGGTGCCGCACGTCGCGCGGTGGGTGTTCGGCGTCGACCAGCGCGTCATCCTGGGCGTCTCGGTCGTGCTCGCACCGGTCGTCGTGCTCGCCGCCGACGTGCTCGGTCGCGTGCTCATCGCCCCCGCCGAGATGCCCGCCGGCATCGTCACCGCCTTCGTCGGCGCCCCTGTGCTCATCGCTCTTGCGATGCGCCGGCGTGTGAGCGGGCTCGGATGAGTGCGCTCGTGGATGCCGGCTACCGCCGGTTCGAGGTCGGGTTCGGCGCACTCCGCATCCGCCTGCGCGCGCGGAGCGTGACCGTAGGAATCGCGCTCGCCGCTGCCGTGATCGCGCTTGCCGTCGTCTCGCTCGGTCTCGGCTCGTACGCACTCGACCCGGCCCAGGTGCTCACCGCGTTCGCGGGCGGCGGGACGGACCTGGATCGCACCGTCGTGCTCGAGTGGCGGCTGCCGCGCACACTCGCGGCCGTCGCGCTGGGCGCGCTGCTGGCCGTGAGCGGCGCGCTCTTCCAGACCGTGACGCGCAATCCGCTCGCGAGCCCCGACATCCTGGGTCTGTCCAACGGTGCGTTCGCCGGCATGCTGCTGACCCTGACCCTCGTCTCGAGCAGCTGGCCCGCACTGACGATCGGTGCCGTCGTCGGCGGCGTGAGCGTCGCGCTCGTGATCGGCGCGCTCGCCCGACGCGGTGGCGTACAGGGATTCCGGCTCATCGTGATCGGCATCGGCATCTCGGCCATGCTCGCCTCGCTCAACACATGGATGCTGCTGCAGGTCGAGCTCGAGACCGCGATGTTCGCGTCGGCCTGGGGAGCCGGTTCGCTGAACGGCATCACCGCAGCGCCGCTCGGCGGTGCACTCGTCTGCGCCGTGCCGCTGCTCATCGGTGCCGCCGTCCTCGTGCCGCGCCTTCGCCAGCTCGACCTCGGCGATGACGTCGCCGCAGCGACCGGAGCCCGCCCCGCTCTCGTGCGCGGCGGGGCGCTGCTGCTGGGGGTCGGGCTCGTCTCGATCGCCACCGCCGTGGTCGGCCCCATCGCCTTCGTCGCGCTCGCGGCGCCACAGATCGCGCGGCGTCTCGCGCGCACGCCATACCTCTCACTCACGCTCGCCGGCCTTGTCGGCGCGCTGCTGCTGCTCACCTCCGACGTGATCGCGCAGCATCTGCTCCCCGTCGTGCTGCCCGCCGGTGTCATCACCGTCACGCTCGGCGGCATCTACCTCGTCATCACGATCATCCAGGAGATCCGTCGCCGTGCCTGAGTCCCCGCATCCGTCCGCCCCTCGCCTCGTAGCCGACGGGGTGAGCCTCGCGTACGACCGCCGGACGGTGGTGTCCGATCTCACCGTGCGCGTGCCCGACGGCTCGTTCACGGTGATCATCGGCCCCAACGCGTGCGGCAAGTCGACGCTGCTGCGGGGGCTCTCGCGCCTGCTCGCGCCGCAGTCCGGAAACGTCGTGCTCGACGGGCGCGCGATCTCCGCCTACCCCGCGAAGGAGGTCGCCCGGCGGCTGGGGCTCCTGCCGCAGACCGCGATCGCCCCGGAGGGGATCACGGTCGCCGACCTCGTCGCCCGCGGACGCTACCCGCACCAGGGCCTCATCCGTCGCTGGTCCGATGCGGACGAGCGCGCCGTCGACGAAGCGCTCGACGCGACGGGTATCCGCGAACTCGCCCCGCGCCCGGTCGACGAGCTCTCGGGCGGGCAGCGCCAGCGCGTCTGGGTGGCGATGGTGCTCGCGCAGCAGACCGACCTGCTGCTGCTCGACGAGCCCACCACCTTCCTCGACATCGCGCACCAGGTGGAGCTCATGGAGCTCTTCGGGCGGCTGAACCGCGCGGGCCGCACGATCGTGGCCGTGCTGCACGACCTGAACCACGCCGCCCGCTACGCCAGCCACATCGTCGCGATGCGCGACGGCGCCATCGTCGCCGAGGGGACACCCGCCGAGGTCGTGACCAGCGAGCGGGTCGAGCAGGTGTTCGGCCTGCCCAACATGGTGATCGCCGACCCGGTGACCGGTGGCCCCCTCGTCGTGCCGCTCGGGGGTGCATGATGCGATCTTGGGAGTACAGCGCCTTCGCCGTGACGGTCGCCGCCGCGCGCACGATCACGCCGGGATGGCGGCGGCTCACGCTTCGTGCGCCCGAGCTCCGCGACTTCGCCCCGTGGGGCCTCGACCAGCGGATCAAGCTCGTGCTGCCGCTGCCGGACGGGGGCCTCGCCGACTTCGGGCTCATGGCCGAGCCCACCCCGCATCCGTCCGACTGGTACGCCCGGTGGAAGGCGCTGCCCGAGACCGAGCGCAACGTGCTGCGCACGTACACGCCGTCGGCGATCCGGCCCGAGCAGGGCGAGATCGACGTGGATGTGCTGTTGCACGACCCGCCCGGTCCCGCATCCGCGTGGGCCGCGGGCGTGACTCCGGGGGAGCGCCTGTGGATCACCGGACCTGACCGGCGCAACGGCTGGACCGGCTACGGCCTGCACTGGCAGGCGCCGGCCGGGGCCACGCGGTGGTTGCTGGTGGGCGACGAGACCGCCTTCCCGGCGATCGCCAACATCCTGCGCACCCTGCCCCACGGCGGCCGCGCGGACGTGCTGCTGGAAGCGGCGGACGTGCGCGACGACATCGTGAGCCCCGTGGCACCGGAGGGCGCGCACGTGCGGCTCGTGCCGCGCGCCACCGTCGCCGGCGAAGCGCTCGAGGCGGCCGTCCGCGAGACGCCCGTGGCGGATGCCGAGTACGTGTGGCTGGCGGGCGAGGCTGGGGCTGTCACCCGCATCCGTCGCCACCTGACCGCCGAACGCGGGGTGCCGAAGGACCGCGTCTCGTTCCTCGGGTACTGGAAGCTCGGCGGGCCGCTCGTCGGGTAGCGCTGCGTCGAGGGCCGTCCTGACCGGGTGCCCTCGGGGCGCGAGTTGCGTCGCAGGTGCGCAGATGCGTCACCTTTGCGCAGGTGCGTCAGGTAATGACTGTGGCGGATGCGGAGGAGTGTGGCCTCCACCGGGTCGCCCGTGCGGATGCGGGTGCCGTTCACCGTGAGCGGGCGCCGCGCGGGCAGGATCGCCAGGGGCACCCGAACTCCTGCAGATCCGGCTCGGATGGGGTCGTCGGGCCGTGTGCGGGCCCGATATGCAGGAGTTCGGGCGCGGCTCAGCCAGAACCGGGCGTGCGGTGTGCGGGTGGGTGGCGCGCACTGGTGTGGCTGAGGTGTGCGCGCACTGTGCCCCGTGCGGCACGGCGCCCTGCTGTACCGGCCGCCTGATCGCCCGTCCGCGAGAGTCAGGGAACCGCGCGGACGGTGTCGCCGGCCCAGAGCCACACGGCGCCGGGCGTCGAGGCGAGGGCGGCGGGGCCGGCGGGGGCGTCGGCGAGGCAGGTATCGCCCACGAGGAGGCCCGCGCAGGAGGGATCGGTGCGCGCGGCGCGTGCGCCGTCGGCTGTCGCGACGACGGCCACCGCGCGTTCCGCGACGGCCTGCCACGCGCCGCCGTCCCACTGCTGCGCGACGCCCTCGCAAACGAGGGTGAGTGCGTCGGCGTCGCCCTGCGCGCCCCAGGGCGACGGGCACGGCGCCTCGACGCGGCCCGAGCCGGTCACGACGACCGCGGGTGCCGCGGGGTCGACATAGGTCGCCGCAGCGAGGGTGGCCGCATCCTGTTCCCAGAACCGCCCCTGCGTGAAAGTGCGCAGCCCCTGCGTCTCGCAGGTGGCACCCATACGTGCCACGATGCGCGCCTCCGTGCCGACGAACGCCTCGACGTGCAGGATCTCGCCGATGCCGAGATAGCGCGGGGTGACGTCGCTCCAGGTCCGACCTCCGTCGGTGGACCGCTCCAGCAGCGGCGGGAGAGTCCCACAGTCGCCCGCGGATGCGCGCCACATCGCCTGCTCGCCCACGGCGAGGAACCGCTCCTCCGCCCCGGGCGACGCTGCCGGTGCGGACGACGCCGACGCGGTCGGAGAGGGTGACGTCGATGGCGAGGCGGATGGCGCGGGGGACGGTGCCGTCGTGCGAAGCGGACGCGTCTCGGGCGGCGTGCGCGGCGTCAACGCGAACACCGCGAGCGCGATGGCGGCGACCGCCAGGACGGAAACGAGAACCCCCGTCAGCGCGCGACTGACGGGGGTGGAGCGATGAATCGGGCGACGACGTGAGGACATCGCACGAACGCCTCTCTGCTCAGGAGCCCTTCACGAGCTCGTCGAGGCCGGCGTCGTCCTCCGGCGCCTGCTTGCGTGCGTTCTTCTTCGGCGCCGGTGCCGGCTCCGGAGCCGTGCCGTACGTGCCGTAGCCGCCGTATCCGTAGCCATAGCCGTATCCGTACGCATCCGGCCCGCGGGTGGGGACCATGCTCATGACGATGCCGCCCACCTTCGCGTCGACCGTCTCGAGCGCCGTGAGCGCCGCGGTGAGCTGACCCGTCGTCGTGCGACCGGCGGCGACGACGAGGATCGCCGCCGTCGTCTCCCGCGAGAGGATCGCCGCATCGGTCACGGGCAGGAGCGGCGGAGCATCGAGGAGCACCACGTCGAAGTCGCGGCTGATCGCCTCGAGCAGCTGCGCCATCTGACGCGAGCCGAGCAGCTCGCTGGGGTTCGGCGGCACCTTGCCCGCCGGCAGCACGAACAGCGGACGCTTGCCCCACGGGAGCATCACGTCGCCGACCTTCGCGCGGCCGATCAGCACATCCGTGAGACCCGCTCCACCCTCGATGCCGAGGTACTCGGCCACCTTCGGCTTGCGCAGATCGGTGTCGATGAGCGCGACGCGCTTTCCCGCATCCGCCAGAGCGATCGCGAGGTTCACGGTCGTGGTGGACTTGCCCTCGCTCGGGATGGAGGAGGTGATCACGAAGGAGTGACCGCCGTCCATCTCGATGAACTGCAGGTTGGTGCGCAGGGCACGGAACGACTCCGAGCGCGTGTTGTACGGATCGGCCTGGATGATGATGGGCCGCTCCGCCGCCTTCGCGTCGAACGGGATCGCGCCGAGGATCGGGCGGTCGGTGATCTGGTTCACGTCGCGGATGGTGCGGATGCGGGTATCGAGGACGGTTCGCAGCACCGCGATGCCGATGCCGACGGCGAGTCCGATGAGCGCACCGAGGGCGAGGTTCAGGGGGACGTTCGGGCTGACCGGGACGTTCGTGGGGACCGCCGTGCTCGCCGTCGTGAGACGGACCGGGCTCTCGCCGCCGGTCGACGGCTCGATCTCCTGGACCGCGAGCGGCAGCTGGGCCGCCACGGCGTTGGCGATGTCGGCGGCCTGGACGGGATCGGCATCGGTCACGGCGATCGTGATGAAGGTGGTGTTGAGCACGCTGCTGACACTCACGCTCTTGGCCAGGGTGCCGGCGCTCATATCGAGGCCGAGATCGCGGATCACGGGATCGAGCACCAGCTGCTTCGTCGCGACGTTGACGTAGGTCGCCACGCGCTGCTGGGTGAAGTTCGAGCCCTGGGAGATCTCCTGCACGCTGCCGCTGGACTGGGTCGAGACGACCACCGAGGCCTGCGACTCGTAGAGGGGCGTGCGGGTGAGCGAGTATCCGGCGGCCGCCCCCAGCCCGACGAGAGTCGCGACGACGATGATCAGCCAGTTCTTCCGCAGAACCCGGATGTAGTCGCTGAGTTCCATGGTGCCTCTCAGATCGGGAGTATCGCGCACCATCCTGCCACAGGCCTTATTTCGGGCCGGTGAACGATAACGCTCATCGGACTTCCCGGACGCCTGCGACGCCGGGGGAAACTACTCAGCCGCGCACTCGTGTCGGCCGCGGCGGGGCTAGGTTCGTCACGGCGGTCTCCTGGGGGAGTCGCCTGTCTGGGAAGGGCGTGCGATGTCTCTCGCGAGTGCTGCCGCGTGGGCGGCTGCGGCGACACAGGGTCTGCCGTGGGTGTGGGGCGCGTTGGGCCTGGTCGGATTCGCCAGCCTGGTGACCATCGTCGTGCGCGGGCGTCGCGAACGAGAGTGACCTCGCCCCTCTCCGACCGACTGATCCGCCGTGCCCGTCGCGCCGGATCGACCACTGTCTCTCCGGTGGCGCGCGCGGCCGCATCCGAGGAGCGCGCGCTCTCGCGCATCATGGTCTCCGCGACCGCGCTGGTGGCGGGCTTGGGTGCGGTGCTCGCCAGCGTGCAGGCCGTGCTCGTGCTCGGGGTCGTCTCCGACGACATGCGCCAGCTCGCCCCCGACCCGCTCTCCGAGATCCTGCTGCGCTGGGCATACAACTTCACCGCCGTCGCGATCGTCGTCGGCGGGGCGTTTCTGCTGCATCCGGAACGGCGCGGCACGCGCGCGCGGTTCGTCATCGTGCTCTCGCTCGGCGTCGCCGGCGCTCTCACCCGATCCCTCCTGCAGGTGCTCAGCGGCGTGGTGGATACGGCGTCGGAGGGCGCCGTGCGTGTGGTCGTCCTGGAGACGGCGATGACGTTCTTGCTGGCGCTGCTCGCGCTCGCCAGCGGGCTCCAGTTCGCGGACGTGTGGCGGCGCGCGCGCGAGGCCGATCTGACCCGCATCGAGGCGCAGGAGCGAGCGCTGACCCTCATGGACGATGTGCGCGCCGAGGAGCTGCGGGTGCGCAAGGACGTCGCCGCCACGATCCACGGCTCCGTGCAGGGCACCTTCGTCGTGCTGGAGGCGGAGCTGCGCGACATCGCCGCCGCCACTCCCACGCCGCAGCGCATCGTCGCGGTGGCCGACACGCTCGCCCGTTTGCGCGAGCACGAACTGCGCACCCTGAGCGAGCGCCTGTACCCCGTCGATCTCGACCGGGGTCTGGCTCCCGCGGTGCGTGCGCTCGCGGCGCGTACTCCTGCGCACGTCGAGATCGTCGACGAGGCGTCGCCGTTGCTCGCCGTGCTGGGCGCGCGCATCGACAAGCGGATGCGGATCGTCGTCGTGCGGGTGTTGGAGGAGGGCCAGACGAATGCGCTGCGCCACGGGGGTGCGCGCCGCATCCGGATCGCCGCACGCGTGACGCGCGGTGTCCTGCTGCTCGAGGTCGTCAGCGACGGCGCCTCGCCCGCGGCGGACGCCCGGATGTCGGGACTCGCTCGCCTGCGCCAGCAGCTCGACGTCGTGGGGGGCACGCTCGAGCTCTCCGCCGGCGCGACGGGCGGCGCGGTTCTGCGTGCGCGGCTGCCCCTGATCTGAGCGGGCGACACCCTATCCGATGGGACGGAGCGGATGCGCGGCGTCTTCCCAGATGGGAAGTCGCTATGCGATCCCTAAGCTGAAGATGTGCGTCGTCGCATCGGCGCCGGTGATCCTATGGGGGAATCATGGTTCGTTCACGCCTGCTCGCCATCGCGCCGCTCACCGTCGCCGCGGCGCTCGCACTGGCCGCCTGCTCACCCGCCGACGCAGACAGGGGCGACGAGCGTCCCGAGTCTCCGCTGTCGGCCTACCTGTCCTCGATCTGGGGCGGTGACCTGTCTCCCGAGGAGCAGGAGGCGCGCTTCACGGAGCAGCAGAAGAAGTCCGAGGACCTCGTGGCGCAGTGCATGTCGGAGGAGGGCTTCGACTACACGCCCAACATCCAGTCGGTGTCTTTCAGCAGCGGCAGCGACGGCGAGTGGAAGCCGGACGACCGCGACTGGGTGACCCAGTACGGCTACGGCATGATCAACTACCCCGGCCGCGACGAGCCTGTGACGGACCAGGAGCAGTACGTCGACCCGAACCAGGACTACGTTTCGAGCCTTTCGGAGTCGGAGCAGGCCGCCTTCTACGAGGCGCTGTACGGCCCGTCTCCCACCGAGGAGGAACTGGGCGAAGACGGCTCTTACGAGTACGACTGGACGAAGGCCGGATGTCAGGGCTGGGCGCAGCACGAGTCCGGCGCCAACCCGATGATGGACGAAGAGTTCCAGGGCATCAACGACGCCATCAACGACTTCTACACGAAGATGGCCGATGACCCCGGCTTCGCGAAGATCGACGCGGACTGGGCGTCGTGCATGGCCGACGCCGGCCACTCCGGCTTCGCCAAGCAGGGCGATGCGCAGACGAGCATCTCCGACAAGCTGAACGAGTACTACAGCGGGCAGACCGCGTTCGTCGAGGACGACCCGAAGCTCAACGAGCTCGCCGAGGAGGAGATCGCGGTGGCGATCGCCGACCTCGACTGCCGTGAGAAGACGAACTACCGCGACGCGTATGAGAAGGTGCAGTTCGCGCTCGAGGAGCAGTTCATCGCCGACAACAAGGCCGACCTCGACGCCCTCAAGGCGGCCTCCGAGCAGGCGAGCTGACCGAGGTGGCACGCACCGACGTCGATCCCGCCCCCGACGACGCCTCGGACGGTTCCGCGCTCACGCGCGAGCTGCTCGGTGAGGATCCGGCTGCTGCCGCGACCGAGGCGGAGGATGCGGGTTCTCCCCGCGCGCGCTTCGCCGCCCTGCGCGGGTGGGGGCGCGTGTTCCGCGGCAACCGTCCCCTCTGGATCACCTCCGCCGTGGCGGTGGCGAGCCTCGTGATCGGACTGCTCGTGGGGACGTTCGTCGTCTCGCCGGTGGAAGCCGCATCCCGCGCAGACGCTCCCGAGCCCGGACTCATCACAGTCCCGGTGGAGTTCGGCGAGCTCAGCAACGATGTCACGATCCGTGCCGATGTCGGCTACGCGGATGCGGTGGAGGTGACCATCGACACGGCCACCCTGTCGGGGCCGGCCGTCGTCACCGGCCAGGTGCCCGAGGTGGGCGCGGAGCTGAACACCCTGTCGATCGCGCTGGAGGTCGCCGGACGCCCCGTGATCGTGCTGCCCGGCGACCTGCCCGCCTACCGGAGCCTGCGCTTCGGCGTCTCGGGTCCCGATGTCGTACAGCTCAAGAACGCGTTGCGCAGCGTCGGCATCGACGGGGGCGACCCCGCCTCGAACGTGTTCGACGCCCAGACGGCTGCCGGGATCACGGCGCTCTATGCCGCCGTCGGCTATCCGGCTCCCTCCGGGGATGAGGGCGCCGCCCAGGCCGTGAGCGCCGCCGAGGCCGGCGTGCGCTCGGCGCAGCAGGCCGTCGCCGCGGCCCGGGCCGACCTGGACAAGGCGCGATCGGGAGCCGACGTCGTCGCCGTCAAGACCGCCGACAACGCGGTCGCGGCAGCCCAGCGCGCCGTGAACGACGCGATCGCGGCGAACCGCCCCGCATCCGAGATCGCAGATCTGCAGGACACGCTCGCGCTGCGCCAGCTCGAGCGGCAGCAGTTGGATGCGCCCGCCGACACCTCCGCGCAGCGCGCAGCGGTCGACGCCGCGAACGCGCAGGTGCAGCAGGCGCAGCAGGACCTGCAGCGTGCCCGCGAGGGGTCCCTGGCCTTCCTGCCCTCATCCGAGGTGCTGTACCTGACGGGCTTGCCGCGCCGTGTCGACACGGTCAACGTCACCCGCGGGGCGGTGCTGCAGGGCGCCGCCATGACCGTGTCCGGGGCCAGCGTTCGCCTGACCGGATCGGCCGGCGAAGCGGATGCGGCCCTGCTGCAGGTGGGCGGCGAGGCGAGCTTCGAGCTGCCCGACGGAACGCCTCACCGCGCTGTCATCACCGCTCTCGCCCCCAGCACGAGCAAGGATTCGACGGGGCGCTGGTCGATCGAGCTGGAGCCCGACCCGCTGACACCCGAGCAGATCCAGCAGATGCAGGGCTCCAACGTGCGTGTCGCCATCCCCGTCGGCGCGACCGAGGGCGAGGTCCTCTCGGTGCCCGTCGCCGCCCTGACGGCGGGGCCCGGCGGCGAGGCGCGGGTCGAGGTCGTCGAAGGCGACCCCCGCGACCCCGACGCGAAGACCCGCCTGGTCACGGTGAAGACGGGCCTGGCGGCCAGCGGGGCGGTGGAGATCACCCCGCTCGAAGGCGCCGTCGACGAGGGCGACCTGGTCGTGGTCGGACGATGACGCAGGCCACGGCCGTGACGGATGCGGCCGCGATCGACGCGGTGTCCGAGGCGCCGCTCGTGCAGCTGCGCGACGTCACCCGGTCCTTCCCCGGCCCTCCGGAGGTGCAGGCGCTCAAGGGGATCAACCTCACCGTCGAGCGGGGCGACTACGTCTCCATCGTCGGACCCAGCGGCTCCGGCAAGTCCACGATGCTGAGCATCCTGGGTCTGCTCGACCGACCGAGCGTGGGGGAGTACCACCTCGACGGTGTGCTCACCTCATCCCTCGACGAGGACAGCAGAGCCGCCGTCCGGGCGCGCCGGATCGGGTTCGTGTTCCAGGCCTTCCACCTCATGTCGCGGCGCACGGTGCTCGACAACGTGCTGATGCCGATGCTCTACAGCGGCGTGCCGCGTGGCGAACGCGAAGACCGTGCTCGGGTGGCGCTCGAACGCGTCGGGCTGGGCGGGCGCACCGGCTTCCTGCCGGGGCTGCTGTCGGGCGGTGAGCGCCAGCGCGTCGCCGTGGCGCGCGCGGTCGTCAGCCGACCGAGCCTCCTGCTCGCCGACGAGCCCACGGGAAACCTCGATCGTCGCACCTCCGACGAGGTCATGGACCTCTTCGATGAACTGCGCGCCGACGGGCTCACCCTCATCGTCATCACGCACGACGACGCCGTCGCCGCGCGGGCGAACCGCCGGGTGCGGATCGCCGACGGCCGCTTGAGCGAGGTGGCATGAGACGCCGCCGCGCCGCCGCCCGCGAGCGCGTGGACCTCAGCGCCCTGGTGCCGCCGACGCCCCGCGTCGACCGGTTCACGTCGCAAGACCTCGTCGCCGAGGCGACCGCCGACATCGGTTCGCGGCCCGCGCGGCTGATCATGACCATCGCCGGTACCGTCCTCGGCATCGGCGCCCTCGTCGCGACCCTCGGATTCGCGCAGACGGCCGCGGGCCAGATCGCCCGCCAGTTCGACCAGGCCGCGGCCACGCGGGTGGAGATCACGCCGGCCGAGGCGCGCACGCAGTCCGGCGCCTCCGTCGCCACGGCGCGTCTGCCCTGGGACGGGGCAGAGCGTGTCGAGCGGCTCGCGGGTGTGGTCGCTGCGGCGACCCTCGCCGAGGTGACGCTGCCCGCGGGCGCCGCGATCACCGCGGTGCCCGTATACGACCCGTCGGCTGCATCCGCAGCTCCGGCACCCGTCGTGGCCTCATCCGCGGGACTGCTCGACGCGCTCGGCGGACGCGTCGCCGAGGGGCGGATGTTCGATGCCGGGCATGACGCGCGCGGCGACCGCGTCGCGGTGCTCGGAGCCCGCGAGGCCGATCGACTCGCCATCAACCGCGTCGACAGTCAACCCTCGATCTTCATCGACGGGATGGCGTATGCCGTCATCGGCATCGTCGACTCCTTCGAGCGGCGTGCCGATCTGCAGGACGCGGTCATCATCCCGGTGGGCACCGCGCGCGCCGACTTCGCGTTGGCGGCTCCCGGCAGCATCCAGGCGCGCGTCGATGTCGGGGCGGGTCCGCAGATCGGCGATCAGGCGCCCCTCGCCCTGGCCCCCGATGCCCCCGACCAGATCAAGGTGGCCGCCCCCAGCGGACGCAGCGACCTGAGCCAGAACGTGCAAGCCGACGTCAACGTCGTGTTCATCGCGCTCGGTGTCATCGTGCTGCTGGCGGGGGGACTCGGCATCGCCAATGTCACCCTGCTCTCTGTGATGGAGCGCACGCCCGAGATCGGGCTGCGCCGGGCGCTGGGCGCGACCCCGCGGCAGATCGCGGGGCAGTTCATCGCGGAGTCCGCGATCATCGGGATGCTCGGCGGGATCATGGGCTCGGCGGTGGCCGTGCTCTCGGTGGTCGTGGTGTCGGTGATCGCGGGGTGGAGCCCGGTGATCAACCCCCTGGTCGCCGTCGGCGGAGCCTTCCTCGGCGCCGTCGTGGGGCTCGCCGCCGGATGGCTGCCCGCGCGCCGCGCTGCCCGCATCGAACCCATCGCCGCCCTCCGGGGTTGACGCGGGCGGCCCGGACGGGGCGCGCGGTGAGCGCCGTGGCGGCCGTGTTCGCCGTCGCTTGACCCAGCCGTGTCCCGCATCCTGTGAGCCCGAACTCCTGCAGGATCGGCCATTCGGGGTCGGATGCGGCTCTGGTCGGCGGTTCTGCAGGAGTCTGGGTCGTGGCGCAGCGCGAAACCGGGGCGACACACACGCGGCGTAGCCTCCCGACATGCCCGCAGACACCTACCTCGCACAGGTCGGCAGCCAGCAGATCACGCTGCCGATCATCCCCGTCTCCGATGACCTGTCCATCGCGTTGATGATGGTGATCGATCACGGGGTGCGCTTCGCCGAGCTCGCCGGGCGCGAACTGGCCGAGCACTTCGCGGATGCGGGTGTCGATGTCGTCGTGGCCCCCGCGACGCTCGGGATCCCCGTGGCGATCGAGGTCACCCGCGCGCTCGGCCTCGACGACTACGTGATCCTGCAGAAGACCCGCAAGGTGCACCTCGGCGACGCGCTGGAGGAACCCGTGCACGCCATCACCAGCACGACCGGCGCGGCTCTGCTGCTGGATCGGGCACGCCTGTCGTCGGTCGCGGGCAAACGCGTGCTGTTCGTCGACGATGTGATCTCCAGCGGCTCCTCGTCCGGTGCCGCTCTGCGCCTGCTCGCCAGGGCCGGCGCCGAGATCGTCGGGATCGGCGCGCTGCTGGCAGAGGGGGAGGGGTGGCCCGCGGCGCTCGCGCCGTACGAGGATCGCGTCGCGGTGCTCGGTCGCATCCCGGTGTTCCCACGCACGTGAGCGCCGTCGACACCGTCATCGATGACGCCCTCATCGTCACGATGGATGGGGCCCGGCGCGTCCTGCGGGGATGGATCGCGATCCATGACGGCGTCGTCGACGCCGTGGGCACCGGGCCCGCGCCGGCGGCGCGCGAGAGGATCAACGCCCGCGGCGGCATCGTGCACCCGGGGTTCGTGAGCGCGCACACGCACTCCATGGATGCGGCCGCGGCCGGCTCGTTGGATGAATCCGTGCCGTTCTTCGACTGGTTGTTCGGCACGTACTACCGCACGGTGCTCGCTCTCACTCCGGCGGATGCGGCGCGCGCTGTGCGCAGCCTCGCGATGGATGCCGCGCGCGCCGGCATCACGACGGTGCTCGACTGCTGGGGAGTGGGTGACGTCGGCACGCGTCGCACCGACGAGGCCTTCGCCGCGAGCGCGGCGGCGGCGCGGGCGTCCGGGATCCGGTGGATCCTGGCGCCGATGGTCTCCGACCGCATCCCGGCGCAGTGGAGCCCGTGGCTCGACGCCGCCGAACATGCGGGCGGCTTCCGGCGGGAGGCTCTCGTCGCCCCGATCGAGACGGCGTTGCGCTTCGCCGCGTCGGCGCTGCGCGCTGCGGCGGGGCGGGTCTCGGTGTTCGCCTGCACGGAACTGCCCGAGATGGCCTCCGACGCACTGCTGGTGGGGCTGGGCGCTCTCGACGCGCCGGGGATCACGACGCATCTGTGCGCCTCCGATGCCGGGGCCGCCGGCATCGGAGGCCCCGACGGGGGCGCAGAGCGGGCGGTCGCCCGTCTGGAGCGTCTCGGCGTGCTCAGCCCGCGTCTGGTGGGCGCGCATCTGAGCGCGACGGACGCGGACGACAGGAGACGGCTCGCGTCCCACGGATGCGGCGGGGTGCACTGCGCGGCGTCGTCGATGTACGCCGGCTCTGGCCGCAGCGCCCTCGGGGAGCTGCGGGAGTCGGGCATCGGCATCGGCCTCGGCCTCGACAACCGCAGCCTGAACACCCCCGCGGACATGATCGCCGAGATGCGCCACGCGCTCGCCTTCGACCGTGCTGCCGGTACGGGCACGGAGCGGGTGACCGTCTCCGACCTGCTGGCTCACGCCACGATCGACGCGGCTCGGGTGCTGGGCATGGCGGGGGTCATCGGCTCGCTCGAGCCGGGTAAACGGGCCGATCTGGTCGTTCGCTCCGCCTCCGGCGGTCCGGAGATGTCGGCGGAGGCGCGGATCGTCCTGGCCTCTCGCGCGGACGACGTGCAGCTGGTGCTCGTTGACGGCGAGGCGGTGTTCGCGAGGTGAGCCGATCGCGCCCGGACCGTCGATGGTCCGGGCGCGACGTCTCAGAGCTCGACGGTCTCGTTCTCGCCCTCGACGCGGTGGCCGGTGAGGGCGGCGACAGCGCGGACGATCTTGCCGCCCGGTGCCGTCCAGTACTCCGCGCTGTCGGCGTGGAAACGCAGGAGACCCGCGGCGGGGTCCTCCGGGCCGCCCTCGAACCAGGCGTCGACGGCGGGGCTCCACAGCTGCTCGAGCTTCGCCCGGTCATCGACCATCGCGGCCGTCCCCGACAACGACACCCACGTGTCGTCGCTGCTGAACGAGACGTTCACGCGGGACTCGCGCGCGACGTTGACGGCGGCCGAGGTCCCCGTGCCGACGATGAACCACAGGTCGCCGTCGAACTCCGCCTCCTGCACGGTGAGCGGGTGCGCGACGAGCTTGCCGTCGGCCTCGGTGGTGGTGACCATGGCGAACCGGAACTTCTTGATCAGGCCGGCGAGTTCTTCGTGTGCGTTCTCGGACATGTCCGTCTCCTCCTCTGCGGATGCGTGTCGCCATCGTCGCCCGCCCGTCCCCGTCTGGTCGAGCGGCCCCCTTCCGGGGCGCGGGTGTGCTACACGGCGATGAGCGGATGCGGCGCGGGCGTGTTTGGGGCAGAATCCAGATGACGCCTACCCGACGCGTCGAACCGACGAGCGATGAACTGATCGACGTCCCGATGGGAGCCGATATCTCCGAGTCCGAATCCTCCGCCACGCCGTCGTTCGACGAGGCGCCGGTCGCCGCCGCGCCCGCATCCGGTGTCGGACTGCCGGTTCCCGTCTCCGCCGTCCCCGCGGACGCTGCCACGGGCGCGCTCGTGCAGGACTGGACCGCTCAGGTGACGTCGGTCGCCATCGTGCACCTCGACGCCGAGGGGCGGGTGGTGGGCTGGAACCCGGGTGCGATGAGATTGAAGGGGTACGCGCCCGAGCAGATCCTCGGTTCGTCCTTCACGCGCTTCTACCGTGAGGAGGACCGCCTGCGAGGTCTGCCGCTGCGCCTGCTCGCGATCGCTGCGACGCGCGGTTCGGTCGAGGACAACGGCTGGCGGGTGCGTGCCGACGGTTCGCTGTTCTGGGCGCACGTGATCATCACGGCGCTGCGCGATGACGCGGGCGAGGTCGCAGGTTTCGTGAAGATCGTCTCTGATCTCACCGCCGCCAAACAACGGGAGGACGCGGAGCTCGACTTCCTGCGCGCCTTCGCTCACGACTTCCTCTCGCCGATCACCGCCCTGCGCGGCTACGTGGACCTCATGACCGAGCCCGGTGGCACCACGGCGGCCGCGGTCGAGCGGATCTCCGCCGTCACCGATCACCTCGCCACGATGATCCAGGACCTCTCCGCGCGTCTCGTGCCCACCCGCGCGCGCCAGGCGCGGAGCCGGGCGGATGCCTCCGCCACGGTGCGGGAGGCGGCCGAGCTCGTGCTCCCCGGCGACGCGTACGGGCGCATCCGGTATCGCTCACCGCGCTCGGTCGCGGTGCAGGCGGACCCGGTGGCCCTGCGACGGGCGATCGCGAATCTCGTCGACAACGCGGCGAAGTACAGTGAGGGACCCATCGAGATCTCCGTCGAGGTCGACGGAGCCCAGGCGCGCATCGCGATCTCCGACCGAGGCCGCGGCATCGCCCCCGAGGACCTCGAGCGCATCTTCGATCCCCTCGAGCGCGGGCGGCTGTCGAACCCGGATGACGGCGGAACCGGAATCGGGCTCGCGAGCACGAAGGCGCTCATCGAAAGACAGGGTGGCGAGGTGCTGCTGTGCAGCACGGTGGGCAAAGGGACGACCGTGACGATCACGCTCCCGGTCGACGACGACGGCGGGCTCGCGTCGGACGATGCCTCCACCTCGACCGTGCGCGACATCCGAGCGGCCGGCGACCGGCGTGCCCCCGACGGCGGCGCAGTGCGCGACTGCGCGACGCGTCCCGCCGCGTAGAGATAGCTGTCGGTAATCGACTGATCGCCGTCAGGCATCTTCACTCCCGCGTAAAGCCCGCGTAACACCGGCTTCGTAGCGTGGCGGTGCACCCCCGGACTGCGCTGGACGGGTGCGAAGGAGAGCCACAATGACCTGGAACCACCCGTGGGCCGAGATCGTCCCCGGACCCGACGGGACCGCCCGTACCGTCCTGCCCGCCGCTCCGACGGACGCGGATGCGGTCCGCGACATGTTCGCGCAGCATCCCACCGGTATCGCTGCGATCTGCGCGCTCACGCCGGAGGGGCCGCAGGCGATGGTGGCGACCTCGTTCGCGCTCGGTATCTCCTTCGCCCCGCCCCTCGTGCTCTTCTCGGCTCAGCAGTCGTCACGCACGTGGCCGCTGATCGCCGGCGCCGCACACATCGGCGTCTCGGTGCTCGGGGAGGAGAACGCGGCGGCGGTGCGCACGCTCGCGTCGCGCTCGGGGGACCGGTTCGCCGGCCTCGTCACCGCGCAGACCGACGGGGGCGCCATCCTCATCGACGGTGCACGCATGTGGCTCGAGTGCCGGGTGCACAGCGACGAGCCCCTCGGCGATCACCGTCTCATCGTGCTGGAGGTGCTCGGCGGATCGAGTCATCGTGGCACGGCTCCGCTGATCTACCACGACGGGGGAGTGGGGAGCCTGGCAGCATCCTGAGACGGCTCGCGGGCCGGTCGTCTCGCGGTGAGGGGGGCGATCGGCATCCCGAGCCCCGCCCGCCCCACCGCGACACGACCGGCTCGACATCGAACCACTCGGACCGCTGCGCCAGCGTCGAAACGCGGCGCAGCGGTCCGAGTGCGGGTGCAGATCGTGGCCGGCCCCGACGTCTGCGCTTGTGCGGGAACCGACGAACACGTCACGACACGGAAGGCGTGTCGGGGAGAGAGACCGCCAACCCACCGCAGGGGTCTGTCTCCACCGGCACCCGTGTCGCACTCTCTGCGTCCACGTGCCCTACTCAACTCGCTTTCGCGGCGCGGATCGGCGCCGCAGACCGTGAATAAAGAACGAGCGATGCGAGCACCGTCCGCCGCATCGAACGAACGGCGAGGGGCCGCACCCGAAACGGATGCGGCCCCTCGTCGTGCGGAGAGTTCAGTAGCTGTTCACGCTCACCGCGGCGATCCCGCCGGCGATGGCGATGATGGCGATGATGAGGCCGAGACCGAAGAGCACGGCCCCGATGATGATGCCGACGAGGGCAGGCGTGTTCTTGTAGCCGGCCTTCTTCGACTGGTTGAAGGCGATGGCCGAGATGATGAGGCCGATGAGGTTGAAGAAGATCGCGACGACCAGGCCGACGACCCCGAGAGTCTTGCCCGGGTAGTCGACGCCGGGAGCGGGCTGCTGAGTCATGAAGAGTCCTTTTGCTCGAGACGGGTTGACCGCACCACTCTGGCAGAAGTCTGGGAGTCAGCACAGAGCACTTGACACATACGGGTGAAAACTCTCACCAAACGTCACGGATTCGCCGCGATGGCGAGCAGTCGTACCGTCTCGCCCAGAGCGGGCATGAGTTCGGACGCCATCTGCTCGTACACCTCCCACTCCCGCCGGTACGGGTCGACGACGTCGTCGAGTGAGGGATCGGCCGGTGCCTCGATCTCGCCGCGCACCGAGACGAGGTGGGCGAGCAGCGCATCCAGCCGCGCGCGCGGGTCAGAACCCGCTGTGTCCGCCACCGAACGGGCATCGTCGTCGGACACGTGCGCGGCCAAGCGAGCGAGTTCGCGCACGGTGAAGGTGCGCCGGGTCGCCGCGGGAGCGAGCTCCACCGCCGCTCGGCGGTGCTCCCGCGTCATCGCCAGCACGAGTGCGGGTGTGCGCAGATGGTTCTCGTTCAGCCAGCGTGCGCGGTGCGCGCCGATCAGGTCATCCGGAACGCCGTAGGCGTGGGCGAGCGCCGCCGCCTCTGGCGTCATGGGCTGGTCGACGAGTGCCTTCACCCCGGCGCTCGCCGCCGTGATGCCCCTCCCGCCCAGTTCGTCGCGGAGGATCACCTCGGCGAACGGCGAGCGGCAGATGTTGCCGGTGCACACCGTCAGAACCTCGAGCATCGCCGGTGTCTCCTGTCCGCCGGGCCCTGCCCGGTAACCTGGCCCCTGTGAGCGATCCTACCGAGCCCGACAGCGGCGAGTCCGGCGCCTATCGTTCCTCGCGCTTCGAGCGCGCTTCGGATGGAGCGTGGACCGCTCGCCGTCAGGATGCAGTCGTGAGCGCGGGACGGTTCGAGAATCTCGGTCTCGTCGAGGCGGAGTTCGATGAGCAGCCGGAGCCCGAGCGTCGCCCCCGGCGGCGGCGTCCGCGCGCACCGCGTGTCTGGCTGCAGGGCGGCAGCACGACGCAGCGCTGGAACTGGCTGCTGGTGGGCGGCGCGCTCATGGGGCTCGGCGCCGGTCTGCTGATTGCGACGGCGGCGTCGGCTGTGATCGGGGGAACACTGGGCGGATGGGTCGGCAGCCTCGTGCTGTGGGCCTCGATGATCGTCCCCGTCGTGTTCGCCTATTCGCGTTCGGTGCCGCGCGGGCTCCTGCGGTTCAGGGCGACGGACCTGCTCTTCGGGCTCTTTCTCGGGCTCGGTCTGCGCGTCGTCAGCGGCCTGCTCGAACAGGCGGAGCGCGGCTTCGCGTTCTGGCCCGCGCTGCCCACGACCGACGGCGGACTCTCGGGCGTGGATTGGCTCGTCGACGCGGTCGTTCCCGTCGTCGTCTCGCCCGTCGTGGAGGAGTTCTTCTTCCGTGGGTTCCTGCTCGTCGCGTTGTTCACCGTGTTCCGGCGCCTCACGAGGTCGCCGTCGGTCGCCGGAGCGGGGGCTGCGCTGATCAGCACGGGCATCTTCGTGCTGCTCCACCAGTTCACGGGGTCGCTGACCGCGGGCGCGTCGGGCGCCGCATCCATCGCGCTGTTCGGACTCGCCACAGCGGTGCTCGTGCTGGTCACGGGCCGGTTCTGGGCGGCGCTCATCGCCCACGTCGTCTTCAACGGCTCCTATGTGGCACTCGCGGTCGTCGGGACCCTCGCGGGGTTGAACGGGGGGATCGTCGCGGCCTGAACCGGCCGGGGTGAAGCGGCGGGTGAAACCCGGCGCAGGGGCGCTCCCGCCTCCGCGCTGCGCGGTTACCGTCTGTTTACCCGATCCTGGCTGCCGGAGATCGACGATCGGTCGTCCATCTCCGGCAGCGCCGCACCCTCACTGCCCCGGAGCCCTCTATGCCCCGCTCTTCCCGCGCCGCTGTGCGCCTGGCCATGCTCGGTATGACCCTCGTCCTCGCCGCAAGCGTCCTGCTCTGTGCGATCGCCCTCATGCGCGGCACTCTGCCGCTCTGATCTCAGCTGCCCAGGCTCGCGCCGAGGGCTGCGTCTGTGCGTCCCGGCACGATGAGGAACGAGGCGGATGCGGTCGGCGTGGCGAAGGTCATCAGATCGTCCGTCTCGTCGAGGCGATGCTGTGTGCGCACGAAATCATCGAGCTCGCGCTGGAAGCACATGAACAACAGTCCGTCGTCGGGAGACTGGCCGGGACCTGCGGCATTGCTGTACGCATAGCCGCGCCGGAGCATGAGGCGGCTGCCCGTGAACGACGGGTGGGCTGCGCGCACATGGGAGCGAGACGGCACGAGATAACTGCCGTCGGGACGCTTGGCCGTCAGATCCGCCTCGGCCGTGGGCCCGCCGCCCGACAGGGGGTCGCCGCTGGCGCGCACCCGGCCGACGACCGCATCCTGACGCTCGCCCGGCAGCGCACCGAACCCTGCGGTGTCGAGTCGGAGGCGCCGGATCACCGCGATCGTCCCACCCGCCGCGGGTCCGTCGGGGATCCACACGTTCTCGTCGAGCTCATCGTCGCCATGGGGCACGATGATCCCGTCGTGATAGCCGAGCGGATTGCGCACGATCGTGCCCTCGCCGGCACCTCGGACACAGGGCTGCGTCCACCGGCGGACGGCACCTCCGGCGGCGGCGAGGACATCGGCGATGCTCGGGTGCAGCGCGCCCGCATCCGACGCGTAGGCCGAGATCAGCAGGTCTCCGCCGCGCATGTCGTCGGCGAGTGACGCGTCGCTGGCGAAGCGTGGAAGCTCCGTCGCTCCAGGAAGCGAGGGGTCGATAGCGGCGACAAGCCGAGGACCGATACCGAGGGTGATCGTGAGGTCGCCGGGGCCGTCGGGCAGGACGATCCGCGCCGTCCCTGCGGGATCGGTGAGCGCGTCGACACGCTCGCCGATCGCGGCCAGCATCCCGAGCACCCCCGCTGCGGTGGCGATCTCGGGGATGTCCGCCACGACCACCAGCCCGTTGCGCTGGGGCGTGGTCGGCCGGACGATGCCCGCCTGCGTGCGCCCACGGGAGGGCACGGCAGCGGTCTCGGACGTCGAAGCGGCATCCGGAGCGGGCGCAGAGCTCTGGGCGAGCGCCCATCCGCCCGCTGCGCCGAGGGCGGCGCCGCCGAGTCCGATGCCGCCGCCCAGCAGCAGCGCGCGTCGGCTGATCCCGGATGCGGGTGTCTCGCTCACGGCGTCGCCCCCGTCGCCGCGGTGAACACATCGGGGAGCGAGACGCCACCGGCATCCGCGAAGGTGACGGTCGTCCACTCGGCGGCGCCGCCGAGGCGAACATCGAGTCTGCGCAGGAGCGAGGTGTCGTCGAGCCAGTAGCGGACCGTCGCCGAGGCGGGGTCGGCGGCCGGCGTCGCGGCGACCTGATCACTCTCCGGTCCGGCGTAGACCGTCAGTGTCTCGCCCTCGACCTCACGCGTGCCGAGCCAGAGGGCTCCGCCCTGCTGCAGGAGCAGCGGATTGTCCGGGCGATCGGCGCCGAGCTGCGCGATGACCGACAGCACGGCATCGCGCCGGGAGCCGCTGGGATCCAGCGCTCCGCCGGCCCAGGCCGTGTCGAGCCGATCGGTGTCGGGGATGGGCAGGGGCGCGGGGCTGTCGTCACCGGACGGCGTCGCGGCCGAAGCCGGATGCGTGCCCGCGACCTGCGTGTTCCACAGCAGCAGCTGCGGATCGACGCTCTGCCACCGGCCGTAGCCGATGACGGTGGCGTAGTCGTACCAGCCGTCGAAGTGCGCCTCGCTGCCCTTCTCGGTGAGCGTGAACGAGATCGCGCGCGCGCCGGTGTCTTGGTTCCGCAGCCGCATCGTTGCGAGATCCTGCGCCTCCTCGCTCGTGAGCGGACGCGCATCGCCGGCGGCGAAGTCGTCGGAGGACGCCGCCGTGCATCCCGTGAGGACTGCGATCCCGACGGCGGCGGCCGCCAGTGCGGCAGCGAGACGGCGTCTCATCCGCGCGCCCCGGCGGCGAGCAGATCGGCTGCCGGAAGCGTGTACCGGCTGAGGTCGGGGGCGCCGAGGGAGGCGGGAAGGGCGCGTGCGGGGGCCTCGGGGTCCGGAAGCTGGGGCTGCGACGGGGGCGGCGGCACGGCGCGGAAGCTGACACCGGGCGGTGCGACGGATGAGGGAAGCTCCGCCGAGGCCGCGGCCGGCTGGTCCACGCCGCTCGCACAGTCCGCGGCGAGGGTCGCGGGCAGGACCGTGACGGCGGCAGGGTCGACGCAGTTGCCCTGCGCGGGCGCCCGCGGGCCCGAGATGTTGGCGGTGTCGACGCCGTTGGCCTCGAAGGCGTTGCCGCTGAAGACGTTGCCCGCGGCGCGCAGATCCTCTGTGCCCGCCAGCAGGACACCCGCGCGCGCGTTGCCGGTGATGCGGTTGTCGCGGATGTCGTTGCGCGTGCCACCGCTGATCCCGATCCCGATCCCGAACCCCCCGTCGGCCTGCACGGGGGAGGTGGCTTCGACGTTGTCCGAGACGAGGTTGCCGACCACCGTGTTGCCCGACTGCGGGACGAAGGCCTCCTGGTAGTTGGAGATCAATGTCAGACCGACGCGGTTGCGGCTGAACCGGTTGCCCACGATGTAGACGCTGTCGGACGCGTTCGCGTTCTCGAAGCCGACGGCGTTGTTCTCAGCGATGTTGTCTCTGACGGTGATGTCGCAGTCGCGGCACTGTCCGACGTAGATGCCGCTGTCGGCGGAACCGGAGGCGTAGGAGTTCGAGATGACGCCGTGCTGGGCGTCGAAGGCGTACAGGCCGTACAGGCCGTTGTTGTAGGCCGTGACGTGATCGATCGAGAAGCGCTGCACGGGCGGGAACTTCTCGGGATCGAGGTGCGTGTACCCGCCGCCGCCGTGCGCCGTGGGGCCGTTCTCGTCGTGGAGTCCCGTGACGAGCACCCCGTAGAAGGTCGCGCCGGTGACGGTGAGGTTCTCGACGCTCACGCCGTCGGCGATCGCGACGATGCCGTAGGGGCGCTGCCCCTCGCCGTCGACGACGGTGTCGTTGCGATCGAGACCGCGCACGGTGACACCCGGCTTGTCGACGAGGACCTGCTCCGGGTAGACGCCCGGGGAGACGAGGATGAGCCCGCCCTCGGCGACCCGTGCCACAGCCTCGGAGATCGTGGGCGCATCCGCCGGCACGGCGACGGTCTCGAGCGTCGCGGGTTCGGCGGCGCAGGCGGCGAGGGCGGATGCGGCCAGGGCGAGGGCAGCGAGAGCGGCCGCGAGACGGCCCCTCGAGGAAGCAGGCATGACCGGATCCTAACCGCGCGCGGCACGCGGCAACGTCTCGGTACGGGGCGAGGGTGAAACCGCGGGTGAAATACCCCTTTTACGAGGCTCCGCCTGTGACGCGAACGAGAGCCTGAACTGTCCTCCTGCCCGACGGAGGACCGCTCGCCCTGCTCTCGTGCGCCCGCCGAGACTCTGCCGGAGGTCTGTCATGCCCACTATCCCTGCTCGCCCACGACACGCCCGCCGGCGGCTGATCGGCGCAGCGCTGGCGTGGACGCTCGCCCTCACCGGTGTCGGTCTCGCCGCCGCGGCACCCGCATCCGCAGCGCCGCAGGACGAGGTGCGTGGCACCGTCTTCCGCGACTTCAACGGCAACGGCTTCTTCGACACCGGCAACGCCGTGCGCACCGGCATCGCCAACGACCGCGGACTCGCAGGCGTCACGGTCACGGTCGTCGACGGCGCCGGCGCGCTGCTGGGCACGACGACCTCCGCCGCCGACGGCACCTACACGATCGATGCGTCCGGGGCGAGCGGTCCCGACGTGCGCGTGGAGTTCTCCGACTGGCCCACCGCGTACGAGCCGAGCGGCACGAGCACCGCCGGCAGCAACGGCACCAGCGTGCAGTTCGCGAAGGTCGGCCAGTCCGGCATCGACTTCGCCCTCAACCAGCCCGGCGACTACTCCCAGGCCAAGGCGCCGATCGTCACCACCATCCAGCGGGCGGGCTCTCCCTTCGCGTCTGAAGGCGGATCTCCTCTCGCCATCGACGGGGCCGCGATCACGGCGCTTCCCTACGACACGAACTACACGGGCGGGCAGCCGGGCGGCTTCCCCAACCTCACGACTCTCGCGACGTTCGGTGAGGTCGGGGCTGTCTCCAGCGTCGTCTACCAGCCGTCCTCGAACAGCGTCTTCGCCTTGGCGACGTACAAGCGGCAGAGCGGCCTCGGCTCGCTCGGTCTCGGTGGGATCTACCGGGTGAGCGATGTGCTCGGAGGCGACGGGAAGCCCTCGGATGCGGGTTCGGTCACGCCGTGGCTCGATCTCCGTACCCTCGGCATCGACCTCGGCACGGCCGCCAGTAACGCAGCGCGCGGCCTGAGCTCGGCGACCACCCCGACCCACGACGTCGACGGGTTCGAGAAGGCGGGCAAGATCGGTGTCGGCGGTGCGACGTTGTCCGCGGACGGTTCGACCCTGTACTTCGTCAACCTCAACGACAAGAAGCTGTACGCGATCGATGTCTCCGACCCGTCCGTCGTGCCCACCGGCTACGAGTCCTGGGATCTGGGTCTGGGTGTCGGCCAGCGGCCGTGGGCCGTGTCCGTGCACAACGGCTCGATCTACGTCGGCTATGTCGACTCGGGTGAAACCGCTGCCGGCCCTCAGCCCGGCATGGCGGCGGCGGCCGCGAACATGGCGCTTCACGTGATCTCGACCCCCGCCGCGAACCCCGGCGCCTGGACCAGCGTGCTCTCCTCCTCGCTCGGGTACACCAAGGGCAACGTGGCCGACGTCAACCTCGAGACGCAGGGCAAGCGTTGGAACACATGGACGGACACCTGGACCTGGAACGGCGGCGGCGTCGCGGGTCCGAACAACCAGAGCGACTGGCACATCTATCCGCAGCCCATCCTGTCGAGCCTGTACTTCGACGACGACGGCTACATGAACATCGGCATGCTGGACCGCACCGCGGTTCAGGGCGGGAACCGCAACTGGGGCACCGTCAGCACGAAGTCCTTCCAGAGCGCCTCCGGAGGCGACCTGCTGATCGCCGCTCCCAGCAGCTCCGGCTTCGTGATGGAGAACAACGGCACCGTGGGCACCCGCACCGCCGCGGTCGGCGCCGTCGAAGGCCCCGGTGGGCGCGAGTTCTATGACGACCGCCAGAGCCTCGGTACCGGTGGATACCACCGTGAGAACGCGCTCGGCTCCGTGATCGGCATGCGCGGCACGGGTGAGGTCGTCGCGACCACCTACGACCCGCTGGGCGGCATCCGGCTCTCCGGGCTGCAGTGGTTCAACCAGAACAACGGTCGCTCTGTCGCCGGCTACGAGCAGGCCGCCGACGGCGGCGGCACCTCCTCCGCTGACGGCACGTTCCAGAAGGGCGGCGGCCTCGGCGCTGTAGCGCTCGCCGCCCGTGAGGCACCGGTCGAGATCGGCAACCGGGTCTGGTTCGACGCCGACCAGGACGGCATCCAGGATGCCGACGAGCCCTCGATCGCGGGCGTGACGGTCGAACTGCGCGACAGCACCGGAACCGTGGTCGCCACGAAGGTCACCGACGAGAACGGCGAGTACTACTTCCGCTCCGACGCCGACGGCTTCGCCACCTCCGGCGACTACACGGTGACATTCGTGAAGCCCGCCTCCGGCAACATGGACCTGCGCGGCCCCAACGCGACGAGCTTCGGCGACGTTCGCTGGCAGGATGCGTCCTTCACGAAGACCGCCGTGGGCGGTGACCGCACCGTCGACTCCGATGCGAACGCATCCGGGGTGTCCTCGGTGACGATCGCCGGAGCCGGGTTCAACGACCACACGATCGACGCCGGATTCATCGCGAACGTGCCGTTCACGGTCGAGAAGGACATCGACGCCTCGGGAGGGGCAGCCACCGACGGGCAGGAGTTCACGATCGATCTCGCCGCCCGCGACTTCCGCGGCGGATCCCTCTCGCCCCCGCTCACCCAGAACAGCGTGACCCTCGAAGCGGGTGAGGTCTCCGGTACGTTCACCGTCCCCGTCGGAACCCGCATCAAGCTCTCCGAGAGCGACCCGAAGGTGAAGTCCTACGCGGTGACCGGGGCCGGCGCGGCGGATGCCGACGGCTATCGCGCGCTCACGGGCACCGGCACGACCCTCGCGCTCGTCGTGACGAACACCCTGTTCGCACCGGGCACGATCACGGTGACCAAGCAGGTCACGGGCGACTTCACGCTGGCCTCGGACCAGCTCGAGAACGCCGTCTTCACGGTCGCGTACTCGTCGGCCGCCGGCAGCGGAACGCTCGAGCTGAAGAGCGCAGCCTGGAAGGCGACGAGCCTTCCGCTGCCCTACGGCACGGTGGTGACCCTGAGTGAACCCACCATCACCGGCGTGGACCCCAGTGTCGCCTTCGCGACTCCCACGTGGAGCGCCGGCGACAAGGGCGACGGCACGGCCACGGTGACCGTCGGTGACGGTACCGACACCGCGCTCACGCTCACGAACCCCTCGACACGTCTCACCGGTACGTTCTCGGTCACGAAGGACGTCACGGGGCCTGCGGCCTCACGGGTGCCCGCGACGACGAGCTTCGTCGCGCAGTACTCCACCGACGGAGGAACGACCTGGACCGACCTCGCTGCGGTCGCCGACGGTGAGACCGTCGCGGGGCCCGCAGCGCTGCCCACCGGATCGACGGTTCTCGTGCGCGAGAAGACGCCGCCGACGCTGCCCGACGTGGCGTGGGGTGCGGTCGCCTTCTCCGGAACGGGCGTCGTGGACAACGGCGACGGCACCGCGAAGGTCATCATCGGTGACGGCACGACCGTGCAGGTGACCATGCAGAACCCGACCACGCCGCTCAACGGCCAGTTCTCCGTGACGAAGGACGTGACAGGACCGGGTGCGACCCTCCTCGACGCCGACACCACGTTCGACATCGACTACACCTGGTCGGGCGGGAACGGCACCCTCACGGTGCGCGACGGCGAGACGGCGACCTCGCCGGCCCTGCCGACGGGGACCGTCGTGACCGTGACCGAGGTCGCGCCGACGACCGGACTGCCCTCGGGCGCAGCCTGGGGCACGCCCACGCTGACGATCGGCGGCACTCCCGCGGCGAACGGCTCCACCATCACGATCGGCGACGCCACGACCATCGCCGTCGTCGTCACCAACCCCACCACCGTCACGCCCTCCGTCGAGATCCGCAAGGGAGACGGCGACCGGGTCACGGGCGCCATCGCCCATGAGGCCGACAGCGTCACGGACGGCCAGGTGTATGGCCCCGAAGAATCGCGCAGCGTCGTGTTCCGCGTCGTCAACACGGGCCCCGAGCCGCTGCGCAAGGTGGCGCTCACCGACGCCACGGTCGCCGGAGGCGCCGTGACCCAGCTGAGCTTCGCCTTCCCCGACGGATCCACGACGGCGGCCGACTACGACGCCGCCGCGGGAGTGTGGACGGCCGAATGGGCCAACACGTTCGCACCGGGCACGACCGAGTGGGCCGTCGGCGATGTGATCATCGGTACTGCCGTGCTGACGCCGGGCACCGGTGACGGTGCGCACCAGGACGTCGCCACGGTCTCCGCCGAGGGCGCGCTCTCCGGCCAGCCGGTCGACGACGAGAACGCATACAACGCCTTCACGGGGGCGATCCAGGTCATCAAGTACGACGGCAACCTGCCCGACCCGACGGTGAAGGACACGGCCGACGGCTGGATCGTGCCGGAGAAGCCGCTCCTCTCGCCCGCGCAGGACGCGAACACCGAGGACACCGCCGTGACCTACCCGGTGCTCACGCCGCAGAAGGTGCGGTGGGTGGTCACCAACACGGGTGACACCTGGCTGACCGATCTCTCGCTGGTCGACCTCACCCAGGACGGTCCCGCCGTGGGCGACGACTGGACGGCGGACCTGTCGGGCGTCGGAGGCCCTGCGGACTACTCGTTCACGAAGGACGGCAACTGGCAGGGGCTTCTCGCGCCCGGAGCCTCCTTCTTCGCCGAGGGCACGCTGACGCTGCCCGCGTCGACGACGCACGCCGACCAGGTCACAGTCGTGGGTACCGTCGTGGTGCCGGCGACGGATGCGGACGGCACACCCACCGATGAGCCGGCCAGCTCCGGCGGCACGCCGGTCACGGCGAAGCGCGACGACGGCACACCGTTCACCGTGACCGATGAGGACCCGTTCCACGCCAAGACCGGGGTCGGCCCCATCGTCGACATCCAGAAGGGTGACGGATCGGGAACGACCATCGCCCACGAGGCCGACACGATGACCGACGGCGAGGCCTACACGCCCGGTGAGACGCGCACGATCGTGTTCCGTTCCACCAACACCGGAGACGAACCCCTCGTCTCGGTCGAACTCGGCGACGTCACGATCGCCGGTGGCGCCGTGGTCTCGATGAGCTGGAACCTGCCCGACGGCACGCCGCTGCCGGCGACGCAGGACCCTGCCACCGGTGCCTGGTCGGCGTCGTGGGCAGGCCCTTGGCAGCCCGGCGACGTGATCACCGGCACGGCATCGCTGACCCTGGGTACGGCATCCGAGTCCCACGTGGACCGCGCGAGTGTCGACGCCGTCGGCCAGCTCTCCGGCATCCCGGTCGCGGACTCGAACGACTACAACGCCTTCACGGGTGCCATCCAGGTGATCAAGTACGACGGCAACAAGTCCGACCCGGCGATCACCGACGACGCGGGAGCGTGGGTCACGCCCACCAAGCCGCTCGCGGACCCCGCGCAGGACGCGAACGACGCCGACCACGCCGTCGAGTATCCCGTGGGTGTGGCCGAGCCGGTGCGCTGGGTGGTCACGAACGCGGGGACGACCTGGATGACCGACATCACGCTGACGGACACGACGGATGCGGGTCCCGCAATCGGCGCCGACTGGACGGCCGACCTGTCGGCGTTCGGCGGGCCGGCGGACTACTCGTTCGCCGAGAGCGGTCCGTGGCGCGGCCTTCTGCCGCCCGGCGCCTCGTTCTTCGCGCAGGGAACACTCACCCTGCCCGCGGAGCAGTCGCACGCAGACACGGTCGACGTCGCCGGTACCGTCGTGGTGCCCGCGGTCGGAACCGACGGGGTGACTCCCGACGGTCAACCGCTGATCGTGAACGGAGACGCGGTGCGCGCCACCGTGCCCGACCCGTCCGACCCGACCCAGCGCGTGCCGTTCGTGCTGACCGACGACGACCCCTTCCACGCCCGCACGGGTGTCGGCCCCTACGTCGACATCGAGAAGGGCGACGGCGAGGGCGCGACGATCGCGAACGACGCCGACACGATGGCCGACGGCCAGAGCTACGAGAACGGCGAGACCCGCACGATCGTGCTGACGGTGACCAACACCGGCGACGAGGACCTGCATCGCGTCGTGCTGCGTGACGAGAACCTCTCGGGTGCAGCCATCACGTCGCTGGTGTGGACGCTTCCCGACGGTTCGACGCTGCCGGCCACGCAGCAGGACTCCGTCTGGAGTGCGCGCTGGGAGCAGACGTTCTCCGATGACGCCGTGTGGCGCCCGGGCGAAGTCATCACCGGGTCCGCGACCCTCACGCTCGACGGGGGACAGCCTCACGTCGACCGCGCGGTGGTCGAGGCCGAGGGCGTCGCCAGCGGCATCCCGGTCACGGATCGTGACGACTACAACGCGTTCACGTCCGGCATCCAGGTGATCAAGTACGACGGCGACAAGGCCGATCCGGCGGTGAAGGATGCCTCGGGTGACTGGGTCGTGCCCGCGAAGCCGCTCGTCGACGCCGCCCAGGACGCCAACGACCGTAACCACGCGGTGAAGTACGAGGCGGGCAGCGTGCACAAGGTGCGCTGGGTGGTCACGAACACCGGTTCGACATGGCTGACGGCGATCGACCTGACCGACGTCACCGCGAACGGTCCCGACGTCGAGCGTTGGAGTGCTGACCTGTCGGCGTTCGGCGGTCCCGCGGCGTACGACTTCGTCGCGAGTGGAACCTGGCACGGGATGATCCCGCCCGGCGCGTCCTTCTTCGCCGAGGGGACGCTGCGCCTCGGCGAAGGAGTCACCCACGCGGACACGGTCACCGTCGGCGGCACTCCCGTCGTGCCGGCCACCGACAGCAACGGTGTGCCGACCGGACAGCCGCAGGTCGACGGGTCGGGTACGCCCGTCCCCGTGACCGATGCTTCGGGAGCCCCCGTGCGATTGACCGACAGTGATCCCTTCCACGCCTATGCGCCCGAAGCGCTGGCGGTGACCGGCCTGACCCTGTCGATCACGGGCGCGGTGCTCGCGGCGCTGCTGCTCATGACGATCGGTCTGATGATCGTGCTGGTCGGACGAGGTCGACGTCGGGTGGGCGCCTGATCCGCGCGTCGCCACTCCGCTGCGCGCGGGGTGGCGACGCGGAACCGATATGCCGCACACGGTGAGCGCACGCCCGCCCCTGTCCGCCGATGCGGACGGGGGCATCGGCGTGCCACCGTCCGCATCAGCGGGCCCACGCGCCGCTGGCGCCGTAGGGTGGAGTCGGCGGCGGGGTGCTCGACACCCGGGCACGTCGCCGGAGACGACCAGATGAGCCTGTCCGCTGTGCCACGCGCCGGTGTCGGCGTCCTTGCGCGATCCCGTCTGGTGGCCGTGCTCGATGACGCGGCGCCGCTGGTCGTCCTGCACGCGCCCATGGGCTATGGCAAGACCGTCGCGATGGCACAGTGGGCGCGCAGCACCGGGCGCAGCGGCGTCTGGATGCGGGTGCGCGACGGCGGCGGAGAACCGCGCCCCTTCGTGCAGCAGCTCGCCGCGCAGCTCGAGGATGCGGGTCTGCTCGACGACGGCAACCCGCTGCGCACCGCGGCGGAGACGCTCGCTGTCGACGACGACCCGTGGGGGCTGCTCGCCCGAGGGCTCCGGCGTCAGCCCGGGCCCCTCGCGGTCGCCCTCGATGACGGCGACCGGCTCTCCGAGGCCACCGTGCGGGGCCTGCTCGAGGTCCTCGCCGACGTGCCCGAGCTGCTCGTGCGGGTCACGGTGCGTCGTGCGTCCCTCTTCACCGAACCGAGCCTCGCGGTCCTCGTCGACGCTGTCATCGTGGGCAGGGGCGAGCTGGCCCTGACCGCATCCGAGGCGCTCGAGCTTGCCGGCGACGCCGCGGCCGCGGACCAGATCGTCGCAGCCGGTGGCGTGCCGGCCCTCGCACGCATGCTCACGCTCGGCGAGGTCGGCGCCGCGACGGGCGCGGACGTGGAGCAGGCCGCCCGTTCCTTGCTGCGACTTCGCGGGGGGAACTGGGACGACGCGTTCGTGAGGTTCCTCGAGACGGTGGCCATCGCCGATGCGCTCGACATCCGGCTGGCCGAGGCGATCTCCGGTCGATCCGACGCTCTGCGGTTCCTCGAGACGGCGGAGGCGGAGGGGCTCGGCTCCTGGGAGACGCCCGGACCGCGCGACTCCTCCGCCGTCTTCGTCTTCTCGCCGTTCCTTCGCCTCGCGGCGGAGGAGAGTCTGCGACGCGAGCGCTCGCGCCCGGAGGTGCGCGAGATCGTCCGTCGTGTCGCGCGCTGGGAACTCGAGCGGGGTCTCGCGTTCTCGTCGTTGCGGCGCGCGGTGGAGATCGATGACGCCGCTCTCATCGACGACGTCATCCGGCATCACTGGAACGAGCTGCTCACCTACCGGGGCCGGCTGACGGAGCTGTTCGCCCATGTGCCGCTGCTGTCGCTGCGCACGCGGCCGCTCGTCGCCATGGTGCTCGCCATCGTCGCGAACGCCAGCGGCAGCCAGCGCCTTCGTGCCCTCGAATACTTCGGCCTGGCCGTCTACGGCGCCCGGATGCAGCGGGCCACCGCGCCTCCCGTCGACCGCGTGCTGCTGCGTGCGATCGAGACCGCCTCCTACCGCGTCTCCGGGCGTTCCGGAGCGACAGCCGTGGCGCGTGACGGCTACCGTGCACTGCAGGAGATGGATGCGGCCGAGCGCGACCGGCTCGGACGCAACGAGCCCACCGTCTACAACCAGATCGGCACCTCGCTGTTCTACGGCGGACTCACGGCGGAAGCACTCGACTGCTTCCGCCGCTCGACGGCGGTCAGCGATGCGAAGGGCCTGTTCGCCGGCCTCCAGGGGCTCGCTCTCACGGCGGGCACGCTCGCCGTCGCGGGCGAGGTCCAGGACGCCCGCGAGGCCATCCAGGAGGCGCTCTCACGCACGTGGCCGGAGCGCTGGATCGACGGCTACCCGGGGAGCTTCCTCCAGCTGGCGCGCGGCTTCTGTGCCCTCGAAGACGGCGACCCGGATGCGGCGGACGCCGCCATCCGCCTCCTCGATCCGCATCGCGCGACGATCGAGCACTGGCCGCTGCTGACGCACGTCGACGTTCTCGTCGCCCTCGCGCGCGGGCGGGTCGGCGCGGCCCATGCCCTCCTGGCCAACGCGCTACGCACGCAGCAGGCCCGGCACGCGACGAGTGAGCTGACCCTGAGCAGGCTGCGCCACACGCGGGCGCTCGTGCTGCTCGCGGCGGGAGACGCCACCGGAGCCGAACGGGCCGTGACGAAGGAGAAGGAGCCCGTGCGGCGTGGGGTGAGCCTCGGGCGCATCGCGCTGGCCGCCGGCGACGTGGAGGGTGCCATGCGCGTGCTGCAGGCGTCGGCGGGCATGGCCGCATCCCCGCGTATCGACACCGAGCACCTCGCCCTCACCGTCGGCGCGCTCGCTCTGGCGGGCGGCGACAAGGACGGAACCAGGCGGATGCTGGCGCGCCTCACCGCGGTGCTCGAGCAGCGCGGTCTGTTGCTGCCGCTGGCGATGGTGCCGGCCAACGCGCTCGAGGCGATGGCCGACACCGCGGTCGATCCGCACACCCAGGAGCTGATCGCACGCGCGCAGCGGATCGGCATGGTCCCGGCGACTCGTCGTCGTGTGCAGTTGACCCCTCGCGAGATCGCGGTGGCCGACGAACTGACCCGCAGCGAGTCGGTGGCCGAGATCGCAGCGGCGCTGGTCGTGTCGCCGAATACCGTGAAGTCGCAGCTGCGCAGTCTGTACCGCAAGCTCGGTGTCAGCTCGCGTGCCGACGCCCTTCGTGCGCTCGCGGCGCTGGATCTTGCGGGGTCGGAGCACTGACGGGGCGGCGAGCGTAGGGAGCGACGAGCCGCAGCAGCACCAGCGCGAAGACCGCCACCGCAGCCGCGGTCACGTACAGCGCGACGTAATCGCCGCCGCGGCCGCCGAGCGGGTCGCCGCCCGTGGCCAGAAGCGCTGCGGCCGCCAGGGGGCCGACGACCTGCGGGATGGTCTCCGTCGCGTTAAGGACACCGAGATAGGCGCCCGTGCGTTCGGCGGGGATCGTGCGCAGCGCCAGCGCGAAGTCGACCGCGAAGAAGGTGCCCATGGCGAGTCCGCCCACGAGTGCGCTCGTCCACAGCTGGATCGGCGCCGCGGCGAACGCGCGTAGGAGAGCGGCCGCGATGAGACCGACGATGGCGGCCGCGAGGAACGGCCGATAGTCGCCGCGGCGACCGGCGAGCAGCCCCATCGTGACGGCTGCCACGACGATGGCCCCGCCGCCGAGCACGGTGGACAGCGAGGTGACGCTCGTGGCCGAGGCCTGATCGCGCAGCATGCGGTCCATCACGAAGTAGAGGGTGAAGGCGGTGGTGAGCGAGAACGCCGACTGCAGCAGGAGTCGTTGCACCCAGACGACGGCGAAGCCGGGAGCGATGGCGAAGCGAGATGCCCGCACCGGGCGCGCCCGCGCGTCGACGTTCCCGACGACGGCATCCGGGACGAACAGGACGCACAGGATGACCGCGATGACCGCAGCGGCGGGCATGATCGCCGACGCCAGCACCAGCTGGTCCGGGAGGGTCGCGGCGATGACCAGCGGGGGAACCGTGCCGAGGAATGCCGCGGCAGCGAAGATTCCGGAGGCGCCGGCCCGCCAACGCTCCTGGACCGTGTCCGCCAGTTGGGCGGCCGCGGTGGCCAGCACGGCGTTGTAGCAGATCTGCATCCCGACCCAGGCCGACACGAGGGTGAACAGATCGTTCGCACTCAGCAGCCACCACGTCGCCAGCGGGCCGGCGAGCGCGCCCGCCAGCATCCAGGGACGCCGTCGGCCCCACCGAGCGCGCGTGCGGTCCGAGAGGAACCCGAAGAGCGGGTTCGCCACGATCGCGGCGACGGCGCCGGCGGCGATGACCACCGCGAGCGTGCCAGCGCGCTCGGCGGCGGGGACCAGTGCTGCCACCCGCACCGGGAGCCCCACAACGGCGGGGGCGGTCAATGCTCCGAGAGCGGCGAGGTTCACGGCGGCGAGGAAGGGGACACTGCGCAACGCGCGGACGGGGGCGACGGCGTCGGGCATCACAGCCTTACGTTACGGAATGTCCGCGCACCCGGCCGCGTCGGGGGTCGATCTGTGGACGGCGGGTCCACGGATCTCACTGCCGGTCGGCCGCGCGCTCGGCCCGCCACGCGGGGAGGTAGCAGAGTGCCCCGAACACGCTGAAGGCTCCCGCGGCGGCGAAGGCGATGCCCGTACCGGTGTGCTCGGCCAGCACCGTCAAGGCGAGCAGGCCCGCGCTGTAGACGCCGCCGGAGACCATTGCGTTGGCGGAGAGCACACTGGCCCGCGTGCCCGTGTCGGCCTGGCGGTGAAGCAGCGTGTTGTGCATGGGGCTGGCGGCTCCGTGCGACAGGTACGCGGCGCCGTACGCGGCGAGCAGACCCACGGGTCCGGCGACGACGCCCATGACGACCACGAACACGCCGTTCAGGATGCGGGCGAGTGCCGCGGTGACCGCCACACCCCATCGTCTGGCCGCGCGCCCCGCCAGAAGCGAGCCGAGAGCGAAGAGCCCCCAGGCGGCGGCGGATGCGGGACCGAACAGTGCGCCCGCCGCGTCCTCGCCGCCGGCGAGTTCCGCCAGTCGCACAGGGGTGAGGGTCTCGAACGCGACCATGGCGACGGCCCAGAAGACCTCCACCGCCAGGAGCGCGCGCAGGACCGGGGATCGTCGAACCAGGCGCAGTGCCCCGCGCAGTCCCGACGCGCCGGTGGCCGCACCCCGCACCCGTCGGCGCGGGCGTGCCGGCTCGACCACGAGGATCGCTGTGACGACGACGCTCACGGCGGACAGCGCGAGGCTGACGAGGAACGGCAGCACGAGCGCCGACGTGCCGGAGAGCGGCGCCCAGGCCACGAGCAGTCCGCCGCCGAGCGCTCCCGCCGCGATCGAGACGCCGAGCACCGTGGCGGCGCGGGCGAGCCCCTGCTCCACGGGGGCGGCCGGATCGGAGGCGTGTGCCGCGTCGACGTACCAGGCCTCGAGCGGGCCGGAGTCGAGCGTGCGGAACACGCCCTGCAGGAGCATCGCTGCGGCGAAGGCCGCCACATCCTGCGCGAGCACGAACAGCACGGTCGACGCCAAGCCGATCAGAGCCGCGATCAGCAGCACCGGCCGCCGCCCCAGCGTGTCGGCGAGTCCGCCGGTCGGCAGCTCCAGCACGAGCGCGACGATCCCCTGCAGCGACAGGATCGCGCCGACCTCGACGAGACTGAGACCGCGCTCCAGTGGAAGCAGTGCGGTGAGTCCGAAGGTGACTCCGACCGGCAGCCAGCGCAGCGCCGTCAGCCACAGCAACCGACGCTGGGCGCCGGCGGCGTCGATCACGCGTCGTCCAGGTCGAGGGGGCGCGCGAACGAGCTGACGTGGATGCGGCGTGCCCGCGGGTCGGCTGCGCCCGCATCGCGGTAGCGCGCCACGAGTTCCGCCAGTTCGGCGGAGAAGGCGGCGGTCTGCTCGGGCGTCACGGTCAGGATGCCGTCCGACAGGCCCAGTACGTCGACCCATTCCGCGGGCCAGTGCTCGGCCGCATCCAGCCAGCGCTCGGCGCCCGACGCGAACTGACGCACGTAGTCGCGGCTCAGCCATGCCAGCGCGGTCCGGGCGTCCTCATCGCCGGCGAAGTCGGAATCGACCCACGAATGACGCTCGCTCGCCGCGCGCCACTCGCGGCGGCGCCCCTCGCCCTCCCCGGTGTCGGTCACGAGTCCCACGTCGCCGAGGGCACGCAGGTGGTAGCTCGTCGCACCGGAATTGGTGCCGAGGGCAGCCGCGAGCTCGGTCGCGGTGGCGGGGCCGTGGGTGCGCAGGCGACTCAGGATGCGCGAACGCAGCGGATGGGCGAGCGCGCGTACAGCGCGGCTGTCGAGGCGGATGGTGCTGTCGCTGCGGGGTTCGTCCATGCCCCGACTATAGGCATGCACATCTTCTATGCACAACTTCTATGCATTGCTCCGACCTCCGCGTAGAGAGCCGGATGCGGGGTCGACGACGTCGTCGTGCTAGGCTTCTCGTTTGGTGCCGCATCCCTGCTGGTCGGTGCCGCGAACGTGAGCCCTCCACTGGCGTCTTCTCGAAAGAAGCACCCCGGAGCGGGATTCACGAACCTCTCCGTTCGATCAAGAAAGCAGCACTAACGTGACGCGCACTTTCACCCCCAAGGCTGGCGAGATCCAGCGCGAGTGGCTGGTCATCGACGCGACCGATGTCGTCCTCGGACGCCTCGCCTCGCACGCGGCCACCCTTCTCCGCGGCAAGCACAAGCCCACCTTCGCCAACCACGTCGACACCGGTGACTTCGTCATCGTGATCAACGCCGACAAGGTGGCCCTCACCGGGCAGAAGCTCGAGCAGAAGAAGGCTTACCGCCACTCCGGTTACCCGGGCGGCCTCAAGTCCGTCACCTACTCGGAGCTGCTCGAGAAGAACCCCGTCCGCGCCGTGGAGAAGGCCATTCGCGGCATGCTCCCCAAGAACAGCCTGGGTCGCCAGCAGCTCTCGAAGCTCAAGGTCTACCGCGGTGCGGAGCACCCGCACGCCGCGCAGCAGCCCACGGCTTACGCCTTCGACCAGGTCGCCCAGTAAGCGCCGCTCAGACTAAGGACACTCTCGTGGCGAACATCGAAGAAACCACCAACTACTCGACCGAGACCCCGGCCGACCTCGAGGCTGCGGCCGTCGAGCGTCCCGTGCTCTCCGTCCCCGGCGCCGCCGTCGGTCGTCGCAAGCAGGCCATCGCCCGCGTGCGCATCGTTCCCGGCACCGGCAAGATCACGATCAACGGCCGCACGTTCGAGGACTACTTCCCGAACAAGCTGCACCAGCAGCTCGTGACCGACCCGTTCACGATCCTCAACCTCACCGACGCGTACGACGTGATCGCCCGCATCCACGGTGGTGGCCCGTCGGGTCAGGCCGGTGCGCTGCGTCTGGGCATCGCCCGCTCGCTCAACGGCATCGACGAGGAGAACAACCGCCCGACCCTCAAGAAGGCCGGCTTCCTCTCGCGCGACGCTCGTGTGAAGGAGCGCAAGAAGGCTGGTCTCAAGAAGGCCCGCAAGGCTCCTCAGTACTCGAAGCGCTGACACGCCGAATGGCGTTGTTCGGTACGGACGGCGTGCGGGGGCTGGCGAACGGCCCCCTCACCGCCGATCTGGCGCTTTCCCTGGCCCAGGCGACCGCTGTCGTCCTGGGCCAGGGCCGTTCCGCGGAAGCCCGACGTGCGGCGGGCAAGCGGCCCACCGCCGTCGTCGCGCGCGACCCGCGGATCTCGGGAGAGTTCCTCGCCGCGGCGGTCGCCGCAGGCCTCGCCTCCTCCGGAGTGGACGTGCTGGACGCGGGTGTGCTCCCCACGCCGGCGACGGCCTTCCTTATCGGCGACATCGACGCCGACTTCGGAGTGATGGTCTCGGCCTCGCACAACCCCGCTCCCGACAACGGGATCAAGATCTTCGCGCGCGGCGGCGTGAAGCTGCCCGATGCCGTCGAACAGCGCATCGAGTTCGCGCTCGCTGGTCCCAAGCTCCAGCCGACGGGTGCCGCGGTCGGCCGCATCCGTCGCTTCGCCGACGCGGAGGACCGCTACGTCGTGCACCTGCTGCAGTCGTTGCCGCACCGCTTGGACGGCCTGCACGTGGTGCTCGACTGCGCCCACGGTGCGGCAGCCGGCGTCTCTCCCGAGACGTTCCGCGATGCAGGAGCGCGCGTCACCGTGATCGGTGCCGATCCCGACGGACTCAACATCAACGACGGCGTCGGCTCGACGCACCTGGATCATCTGGCGGCGGAGGTGCTGCGGGCGGGTGCCGACCTCGGTATCGCGCACGACGGCGACGCCGATCGTTGTCTCGCCGTGGATGCGGCCGGACGCGTCATCGACGGCGATCAGATCATGGCGATCCTGGCCGTGTCGATGCGCGATCGCGGCGTGCTGCGCGACGACACCCTCGTCGCCACGGTCATGAGCAACCTCGGACTCCACCGCGCGATGGCCGCCAACGGCATCCGCGTGCTGCAGACGGCCGTCGGAGACCGTTACGTGCTGGAAGAGATGAACTCCGGCGGGTACGCGCTGGGCGGTGAGCAGTCGGGCCACGTGATCATGAGTGATTTCGCGACCACCGGCGACGGACTGCTGACCGGGCTGCACCTGATGTCGGAGATGGCACGCCAGGGTCGTTCTCTGGCCGAGCTCGCCTCGGTCATGACCGTCTTCCCGCAGGTTCTCATCAACGTCAAGGACGTCGACCGCACACGCGTCGCCGACTCCGGCGTCGCCGAGGCGGTTGCTGCGGCGGAGGCCGAGCTCGGGTCGAGTGGACGCGTGCTCCTGCGCGCGTCGGGGACGGAACAGCTCGTGCGCGTCATGGTCGAGGCGGAGGATGCCGGCCAGGCCCAGCAGATCGCGGAGCGGCTGGCAGCCGTCGTGCGCGAGCGTCTCGCGCTCTGAGGCGTCTCAGCCTCGCCGCACACGGGCGACGAGTTCGGCTCCGGGGTCGGTCGGCGTCAGCGCGAGGCGTCCGCCCAGTCCCTCCAACCGGTCCGTCAGACGGCGCAGACCGCTCGGGACGGCGGCGGGGTCGACTCCGACCCCGTCGTCGCGCACGCTGAGGGTCACCTCGTCGATCCCGACGTGCAGCACCGTGTCGATCCGCGCGGCCAGCCCGTGCCGGAGGGCGTTGGACACGCCCTCCTCCGCGACGCGCACGAGCGCGAGGCGACGAGCGAGGTCGAGGTCGGGATCGGCTCCCGCGGGGACGACGACGAAGGACGCATCGATCGCGGCCGGGATGCGGGAGACCAACGCGCGGAGAGCGGCGACCACGCCGCGGTCGATGCCCTCGGGGTAGAGAGTGGCGCTCACGGCGCGCAGCTCGTTCTCCCGCAGGGCGTCCAGCTCCGCGCGGATCCGGTCGATCCGGCTCCGCTGGAGGCCGTCGAGGCCGGAGGCCACCTCTCGCAGGTCGGCCTGCAGCATGACGACGCGGCCCTGCAGGGTGCCGTGGAGAGTATCCGCGATCTCCCTTCGGACGTGGAGCTCTTCATCCTGCAGTGCGGCCAACGCCGCGGTCGCCTGTGCGGCCTGCGCGAGCCGGGCGCGCTCCGACTCGCGCGCGCGGCGCCGGGAACCCACGCTCTGCAGGGCGAACACGAAGGTCACCGACATGAGGAGCGTCGCGATGGCCGCATCCGCGAGCGCGAGCGTCACGGAGGCGTAGATCCCGACGATGATCTGCGCGGCGGCGCGGCACGCCGCCGCGAAGCCCGCGCAGCCGACGAGCAGAGCGATGCGAACGAACCCTGTGCGGGAGATGAGGCGCGCGCGGGTCGCGGAAAGCACCGCGATCGCGACGCCGCAGAGGTTGATCGTCACCCGGATGATGAGGTCGACGAACGGCGATGCGTCGGTGCCGCGCAGGGATACGGCGTTGATTCCCAGCAGGAGCACGGCCTGGGAGCTGATCGCCAGGGAGAGGGCGCCGCCCAGGGTCATGGCCATGAAGAAGAACTGCCGCTGATCTGCGGCGCGATCCGCACGAGCGATGTCGCTCGGGGGATCTGCGTTCACGCGCTCTCCTCGAGGAAGATGCGCACGGCGCTCACACGCGGGTTGCGCTCCGCATCCCCGCCGAGCCCCAGGGCGCTGTAGACGGCGTTGACGTGGTTGTCGACAGAACGGTCGGCGAGATTGAGTCGGCGAGCGATGGCGGTGTTCGTCAGCCCCTCGGCCAGGAGCGTCAGCACCTCGAACTGGCGGGCGCTGAGGGCGGCGAGGCGGCCGCGCGGACGCGCGCGGCGACGCTCGACGAGTTCGCGATCGAGCACGCTGCGTCCCCCCGCGCTGGCGCGCAGGGCAGAGACGAGTGACGGCGCGGACAACGCGGAGGTCTTGGAGAGGTAGCTCCATCGGCGACGCTGCTCCTCCGGCACGTCGAGCAGAGTGTTGAGGCGGTCCACGGCCGACAGGAGCACGACCGACAGTGAACTCTGACGCTCCTGCAGCCGACGGCCCACCTCGATTCCGTCGCCGTCGGGAAGGGTGATGTCCAGCAGCGCGACATCGAGATCGCGGGGAAAGCGTGCGGTTTCGGCGGCAGAGCCGGCGGCGACGACGAGATCGAAATCGGGGACGGCGCGCAGGAGGCCCACGAGCATGTCGCGGTACAGAGGTTGGTCCTCGACGAGTGCGATGCGCAGTCTCGCCACGGGTGTTCCTTCGCAAACAGATGGGGGTTGCGCGCTGAGGGTGGGGGATGGGCGCCCCCGTATCTTATCGACTCACCGTGGCCCGTTCAGGCCGTATGACGGGGTTCTCCCACCGCACGGGTCAGGCCCATCAGCAGCGACCAGAACGCCAGCGCCGGCAGCTCCCAGGGAACCTCCTCGCCGTCGATGCCTTCGCGCAGCACCACGTCGTCGATGCCCTCGATGCCGACGAGGCGCTTGCTGGCCATGCCCTCGATGAGCGATGCTCCGGCCGCGGCGATCTGCAGCCAGGTGACTCCGGGAACCGGCTCCCGCTCGACGCGGGCGAGGACCCGTTGGTAGATGTCCGCGATCTCCGCCAGGAAGCGGGTCTCGCTCGCGGCGAGCGCACGGCGCACCTCCGCCTGCTGGTCGACGGGCAGCGAGCTGACCGACACGGAGAGGGCCATGTAGTTCTTCCACTCGGTGGAGGCCATCGTGTCGAGAACGTTCTGTCCGATGGCTCGGCGCACCGACTCCTGCAGAACCCGCTCGATGCCGACGGGGTCGGGCACACCGTGCGCGTCGACCAGGCGGTCCGCATACTGCTCGAAGACCGCGGTCGCGATCTGAACGGTGGCGGCGGAGTATCCGATCGGATGGGGGCCGCGCGGCTCGAGCAGGCGCAGCATGAGCGCGGCGAGCAGTTGGTCCTTGCCGCCGAACGCCGCGAAGGCCGAGCTTCGCGGCACACCGACGCGCCGGATGAGCTCCTCCATGTTCAGCTGGTGCAGTCCCACACTCACCGCGCCGTCCGCGAGGAGATCGGCGGCCGCATCCAGAACGCGACGGCGAAGCTCGTCACGAGGGATGCGTCGCGCGCGACCCGTCTGCGACGAATCGTTATGGACTCTGCGTCCAGAGTCTTGTTGTTCGTCCTGAGTTGGCATATTTTCGTTCCTACCGACGGAAGGTCCTGCTCTCGAGTTGACGGCGGCCGCCAATGGGGGGACGTCGGTACCGTGATCCGCGGGTCGGGGCAGATGACCCCCCGCGGATCACGGCGGTCAGTCTATGGTCGCCCCCGCGCCGGGGGCTATGGGCGTCAGCCCCAGGCCATGGCCTCGATGTAGCGCAGCAGCACGCCCTCCCGCAGCGCCCACGGGCTCACCTCGAGCTCGTCGATGTCGAGTGTGCGCATCGCGGTGTGCAGCACGACCGCCCCGGCCACGATCTGGAACGTGCGATCGGGGGTGATTCCGGGCAGCTCCTGGCGGGCGCTGGCGGGCAGGCGCGCCAGGCGCGGGATCCAGGAACCCAGCGCCTGACGCGGCAGCAGGAGCCGTTCGCTCCCGGACCATCCCGGCACGGGGTACCCGGCGAGGCGGGCGAGCGAGCGTATCGCCTTCGACGAGCCGGCCACGTGGTCGGGGCGCTGCAGCGCCTGGAATTCGGTGGCCACGGGAGCGAGCACCTCCGCGGCATGCGCGCGCAGGCGCTCCACCGCATCCTCTCCCGGAGGATCCTCGGGGAGGTAGCCCACCGTCATGCGGCCGGCGCCGAGGGGAACGGATGCGGCGCGCTCGGGAAGCTCGTCGGAACCGGCCGCGATCTCCAGCGAGCCGCCGCCGATGTCGAAGAGCAGAATCTGGCCCGCCGACCAGCCGAGCCAGCGCCGGACCGCGAGGAACGTGAAGCGCGCCTCATCCTCCCCTCCGAGGACTTGAAGCGGCTGGCCGAGCGCCTCCTCGATCCGGGCGATCACGAGCTCCCCGTTGGCGGCGTCGCGCACCGCGGAGGTCGCGGTCGCGAGCAACTCCGCGACGCCCTCGCGCCGCGCCGTCTCCCGTGCCTCGGCGACCGCATCCTCGAGAGCGCGAACGCCCTCCTCACTGATCGCGCCCGTGGGCGTGAGGTAGCGCATGAGGCGCAGGACGGTGCGGTGACTCGTCGTCGCGAGCGGCCTCCCGCCGGGGTGTGCATCCGCCACGAGCAGATGCACGGTGTTGGAACCGATGTCGAGAACTCCGAGCCGCACCCGATGAGAGTAGCGGCGTCCGGCTTTGCGCGCGCTGCGAGGGCGAACGCTCCGCCGCTGCGCCGCCACTACGATGGGCGGGTGCCAGAGGAGACCACCCCGCCGGCGGCGTCAGCCGAGTCCCTGTACCGCGAGATCGAGCGCGCCGACTGGGCCCGATTGGCCCGCGGCATGGACCAGCCGTTGACCGAGGCGGAGGTCGTGCAGCTGCGGGGTCTGGGCGACATGCTCGACGCCACCGAGGTGCGCGAGGTGTACGTGCCGCTGAGCCGGCTGCTGTCGCTGCGGGCATCCGCCACGAAGCGTCTCGGCGCGGAGGAGAGCACCTTCCTTGGCGAGCCCGACGAGACCACGCCGTTCGTGATCGGCGTGGCCGGCTCCGTCGCCGTCGGGAAATCCACGATCGCGCGACTGCTGCGTGAACTCGTCAGCCGGTGGCCGGGCACACCACGCGTGGAGCTCGTCACGACCGACGGCTTCCTGTACCCGAACGCGGAGCTGGAGCGGCGCGGACTGATGGATCGCAAGGGCTTCCCCGAGTCCTACGACCGCCGCGCGCTGATCGAGTTCCTCACGGCGGTCAAGTCGGGTGCCGCGGAGGTGCACGCGCCGTACTACTCGCACATGCGGTACGACATCGTCCCCGACGCGCACACCAGCGTGCACCGGCCGGACGTGGTGATCGTCGAAGGTCTCAACGTGCTGCAGCCGCCGCCCGTCCCGCACGACGTCGCGGTGAGCGACCTGTTCGACTTCTCGATCTACGTGGACGCCGACCCCGAGCACATCCAGCGCTGGTACACCGATCGGTTCCTGGCGCTGCGCGACGCCGCGTTCAGCAACCCGAACTCGTTCTTCCGGGTGCTCGCCGACATCTCGGACGAGGATGCGCGCGAGCGTGCCGCGTACTACTGGAACAGCATCAACCTGCCGAACCTCATCGAGAACGTGCTGCCCACGCGCCACCGTGCCTCTCTCGTGCTGCGCAAGGGCGCCTCCCACGCCGTCGAGACGGTGCTCCTGCGCAAGCTCTGACGCCCCACGGCGGCGCGCGGATTGCACGGCCCGGTGCCGGGCGGGTTCACGGCTGGGCCCAACTACGATGGAACCCATGTGTGGAATCGTCGGATATGTCGGCCCTCGGCCGAGCCAGGACATCCTGATCTCGGGTCTGGCCCGTCTCGAGTACCGCGGATACGACTCGGCCGGCATCGCGGTGATCGATGCCGACGGCGACCTCGGGATGCGCAAGCGCGCCGGCAAGCTCAGCGTGCTGCGCGACGACCTCGCACGCGTGCCCCTCGCGGACGGCACGACGGGCATCGGCCACACACGGTGGGCGACCCACGGCGGTCCGACGGATGCGAACGCGCACCCGCATCTGGCCGACGACGACAAGCTCGCCGTCATCCACAACGGCATCATCGAGAACTTCGCGGCCCTCAAGGCCGAACTCGTCAGCGAGGGCTACACCTTCCGCAGCGAGACCGACACCGAGGTCGCCGCGGTCCTGATCGGCCGCGAGTACGCGGCATCCGGCGACCTGATCGCCGCCTTCCGCGCGACCGTCGGTCGTTTCGAGGGCGCCTACACTCTGCTGGCGATGCACAAGGACCACCCGGGGCTCGTGGTCGCCGCCCGTCGCAACTCGCCGCTGGTGATCGGCCTCGGCGAGGGCGAGAACTTCCTCGGATCCGACGTTGCCGCCTTCGTCGAGTACACCCGTAACGCGCTGGCGATCGGCCAGGACGAGATCGTCGCCATCACGCCCCAGGGTGTCGAGGTCACGGACTTCGACGGCAACGTCGTGGAGCCCGAGCCGTTCGAAGTGACCTGGGATGCCGCCGCCGCCGAGAAGGGCGGATGGTCCTCGTTCATGGCGAAGGAGGTCTCGGAGGAGCCCGAGGCCGTCGCCAACACGATCCGCGGCCGCATCCGCGACGGCGTCGTCGTCGTCCCCGAGCTCGACGGACTGGACGAGCTCTTCGTCGACATCGACCGCGTGGTCATCATCGCGGCGGGTACGGCGGCGTACGCCGGGCAGACCGGCAAGTACGCGCTGGAATTGTGGACCCGCATCCCGGTCGACGTCGAACTCGCGCACGAGTTCCGCTACCGCGACCCCGTGATCGGCCCCCGCACGCTCGTCGTCTCGATCAGCCAGTCGGGCGAGACCATGGACACCCTCATGGCGGTCAAGTACGCCCGCGAACGCGGTGCACGCACGCTCTCCATCTGCAACACGCAGGGCGCCACCATCCCGCGCGAGTCGGACGCGATCGTCTACACGCACGCCGGCCCCGAGGTGGCCGTGGCCTCGACGAAGGCCTTCGTCGCGCAGATCACCGCGATCTACCTGCTCGCGCTGCACATCGCTCGCGTGCGCGGCTCACTGACGGGCGCCGAGATCGCCGACCACGTGCGCGAACTCGAGTCGGTGCCCGGCAAGATCAGCACCATCCTCGAGACGCAGCAGGAGCGCATCACGCAGCTCGCGCACTGGATGGCCGACACGCGCTCGGTGCTGTTCCTCGGCCGTCACGTCGGTTACCCGATCGCGCTGGAGGGGGCCCTCAAGCTCAAGGAGATCTCCTACATCCATGCAGAGGGCTTCGCCGCCGGCGAGCTCAAGCACGGGCCCATCGCGCTGATCGAGCCGGGCCAGCCGGTGTTCGTGATCGTGCCGTCGCCGCGGGAGTCCTCGGTGCTGCACGACAAGGTGGTCTCCAACATCCAGGAGATCCGTGCTCGTGGGGCCCGCGTCATCGTGATCGCGGAGGAGGGAGACGCGAGCGTCCTCCCGTTCTCCGACGAGGTGCTGCACATTCCGCTCGCCGGCCCTCTGTTCGAGGCGCTGCTGGCGGTCGTCCCGCTGCACATCTTCGCCATGGGCCTCGCCACGGCGAAGGGTCTGGATGTGGACCAGCCGCGCAACCTCGCCAAGTCGGTCACGGTCGAGTAAGAGTCACACTTCTGCGCAAGCGCGCCTGTGATCGACAGGTGCGCAAAGGCGACGCGACTCGGGCATCCGGGGCGCGGATAGGGTGGCGGATGCGGTGAGCGGCCGCATCCGGGAGGGCACATGATCGTCGGAATCGGCGTCGACCTGGTCGACGTGCCGCGGTTCGAGCGCACGCTCGCGCGCACGCCCGGTCTGCTGACCCGTCTCTTCTCGCCGGCCGAGCGCGTGCTGAAGCCGCGGTCGCTGGCTGCGCGCTACGCCGCCAAAGAAGCGTTGATCAAGGCACTCGGCGGCTCGGACGGCGTGCACTGGGTCGAGATCGAGGTGGCCTCGGAGCCGTCGGGCCGGCCGATCTTCGCGCTGACGGGATCGACGGCCGAGGTCGTCTCGGCACGCGGCATCGTGGCGCTGCACCTGTCGATGAGCCACGATGCCGGACTCGCGACCGCATACGTCGTCGCTGAGGCGGCGCCGGCATGATCTCGCGCGTCGCCGTCTACACCGGCTCCGCCCTCGGCGGCTCGCCCGCCTACGCCGCGGCGGCCGCCGCCGTGGGGGAGGCTCTCGCCGCATCCGGCATCGGACTCGTGTACGGCGGTGGGCGCGCCGGACTCATGGGGGTCGTCGCGGATGCGGCTCTCGCCGCCGGCGGCGAGGTGCACGGGGTGATCCCGCAGGCTCTGGTGGACGCGGAACTCGCGCACCCCGGCCTCACCCGGCTCGAGATCGTGGCCGACATGCACGCGCGCAAGACGCGGATGGCGGAGCTCGCCGACGCGTTCGTCGCCCTGCCGGGCGGCGCGGGGACGCTCGAGGAGCTCTTCGAGGCGTGGACCTGGCTGCAGCTGGGCCTGCACCGCAAACCGGTCTCGCTCTACGACGTCGACGGCTACTGGGCACCCCTGGGCGCGATGCTGGACGCCATGGTCGAGGCCGGCTTCCTGACCGCGGCCTTCCGCGACACCCTCGGAGTCGCCTCAGACCCGGCGGCGTTGCTCGCGGCGTTCGCGGCATGGGAGCCGCCCGCGCCCAAGTGGCGGCGCTGAACGTCCTGCGTCACCCGGTACCGTGGATGCGGCGACGGGAGGTCCCATGAGTGCGCTGCCGACCGGGGTCATGCGAGAAGCGGTCATCGATGTCGAGGCGATCGCCGACAATGTGCATCATCTGCGGCGATTGACGGGTGTCGAGGTCATCGCCGTCGTCAAGGCCGACGGCTACGGACACGGAGCCGCGCGGTCCGCAGCGGCGGCGCTGGCCGGTGGTGCGACGCGCATCGGTGTCGCCGACGTCGCCGAGGCGCTGGCCCTGCGCCGCGCCGGGATCGATGCGCCCATCCTGGCCTGGCTGCACGCCCCCGGTGCCTCCTTCGGCGAAGCGGTCGAGCGCGCCATCGAGCTGGGAATCTCGAACCTCGATCAGCTGAACGCGGCCGCCGCCGCCGGAAGCGGTGATCGACCCGCCGTGCTGCACCTCAAGCTCGAGACCGGACTGGGGCGCAACGGCGCCTCGCCCGCCGATTACGCCGCGTTGTTCGCGGAGGCCGCCCGGTGGGAGCGGCTGGGTCGGGTGCGCGTGATCGGCATCTTCAGCCACCTCTCCAACGCATCCGCCGAGGACGACCTGGCCGCGCTCGCACGCTTCGAGGAGGCGGTCGCCGCCGCATCCGTCGCGGGGCTGACTCCCCGCCTGCGGCACATCGCCGCCACCCACGCGGCGCTCGCCCTGCCCGAGACGCGCCTGAACTGCGTGCGCATCGGAATCGGCATCTACGGCCTGTCGCCCTTCGATGACCGTTCGTCCGCCGACCTGGGTCTGCGCCCCGCCATGACGCTGCGCGCCGCCGTCGCGGCCGTCAGGCGCGTCGGCGCGGGGCAGGGCGTCTCGTACGGCTACGACTACCGCACGGACGGCGACACGACGCTCGCGCTCGTGCCGTTGGGATACGCAGACGGGGTGCCGCGCCAGGCCTCCGGCGCGGGGCCCGTGCGCATTGCGGGCGAGCGTCATCGTGTCGCCGGACGCATCGCGATGGATCAGTTCGTCGTCGACGTCGGCGACGCCGAGGTGCAGGTCGGCGACGAGGTCGTGCTCTTCGGCGATCCCACCCTCGGCGTGCCCTCCGCGACCGACTGGGCGGTCGCCGCCGGCACCATCAACTACGAGATCGTCACGCGGATCGGCGCGCGCGTGCCGCGGCACCACATCGCCTCATGAGCGGGCATGAATCCGGCACCGCCGGTGTTCCACACGGCATGACGAACGAGGTCGGTGAGCTGGCGATGGATGAGTTGCTGGGCGAACGGGAGATCGTCTCGCCGCAGGACATGGAGCAGCTGGGGCGGCAGATCGGGGAACGTCTGCACGCGGGCGACGTCGTGGTGCTGACGGGGGCGCTGGGAGCGGGTAAGACCACTCTGACGCGGGGGATCGCGGCCGGTCTCGGTGTGCGTGGTCCGATCCAGAGCCCGACGTTCGTGATTGCCCGCACGCATCCCTCGCTCACCGGCGGAGCCCCCCTGGTTCACGTGGACGCGTACCGGTTGGGCTCAGCCGCCGAACTCGACGACCTCGACATCGACCTGCCGGGCTCGGTCGTCGTCGTGGAATGGGGCCACGGCCTCATCCAGGCGATCGCGGACTCGTGGTGGGAGGTCGAGCTCGACCGCGAGTGGGACGGTCGCGGGGTCGACAGCGCCTGCGGCACGTATCAGCGTCACAACGACGATCTGGATGCAGAGACGCCGCGTCTCGTGACGATCACGCACCACACGGTCTGAGCACCCCGGCGCTGCCGCATTACCCTGGAGGGGTGTTCCTCGGCATCGACACCTCGCTCGGAACGGCGCTCGCCGTCATCGATCCCGACGGCGTCGTGCGCGCCGAGGTCTCCAGCGACAACCCGCTCGGCCACGCCGAGGTCATCGGCGACCTGCTGCTCACGGTGACGGAGACCGCGCGCACCACGGCCGCGCACGGCTCGGGGCTGGGCGCTGCCGACGACGCGCGCATCACGCATGTCGTCGCAGGCATGGGTCCCGGTCCCTTCACGGGACTCCGGATCGGCATCGCCGCCGCGCGCGCGTTCGCCCTCGCCCGGGGCGTGCCGGTGGTGCCCGTCGCCAGCCACGACGCCGTCGCGCTGGGCGTCCTCCTCGCCGCGGCGATAGAGGATGCCGACGCCGGCACGTTCGCCGTCGTCACCGACGCGCGGCGTCGGGAGTTCGCGTACACGGTGTACCGCGGTCTCGACGACGACGGCCTGCCCGAGCGGCTCGCCGGCCCCGCCCTCAGCCCGCGTGACGAGCTGGACGACCGGCTCGCGGCGCTCGGCGCTGCGCGCATCGATGCGGGTGCGATCCCCGCGACGGTGCTTGCGCTGTGCGGCGCGCGGGCCGTCGCCGCCGGCCGCACGATCGCCGCGGACGAGCCGCTGTACCTGCGATCGCCCGATGTCACCAGCCCCCACGCTCCCAAGCGGGTGAGCTCGTGATCCGCCCGGCGACGCCCGCCGATCTCGATGCGATCATGCGCCTGGAGCGGGCGAGCTTTCCCACGGATGCGTGGAGCGACGCCATGATGCGCGAAGAGCTCGCCTCCCCGCACGGGCACTATGTCGCGCTCGAGCAAGGCGGTCGGCTGATCGGCTACGCGGGGCTGCGCGCGCCCGCGGGAGCGCGCGACGGCGACGTCCAGACGATCGCTCTGGACGAGTCGGCCCGCGGACGCGGATTCGGACGCGCGCTGCTGCGCACGCTCCTGTCGACGGCCCATGAACGACGCGTGCGCGAGGTGTTCCTCGACGTGCGCGACGACAACCCCGTCGCCCGGGGGTTGTACGCCTCGGAAGGGTTCGTGGAAGCCGGCCGGCGTCCGCGCTACTACCAGCCCGACGATGTCGACGCGATCGTCATGCGCGTGGACGTGCAGGCGTGGGCAGCGGCCCGCGGCGAGGATGCGGTGGCATCCGGTGTGAACGGAGGATGGTGCTCGTGAGCGGACCTCTCGTGCTCGGCATCGAGACAAGCTGCGACGAGACCGGAATCGGTATCGTCCGCGGCCGCGAGCTGCTGACGAACACGATCGCCAGCTCGATGGACGAGCACGCCCGCTACGGCGGCGTCGTTCCCGAGGTCGCCGCACGCGCTCACTTGGAGGCGCTGCAGCCCGCGATCCACGCGGCGCTCGCCGAGGCCGGAGTCGGCCTTCACGACCTGGATGCGGTCGCCGTCACCTCGGGTCCGGGGCTCGCCGGCGCGCTCATGGTGGGCGTGGGGGCCGCGAAGGCGCTCGCCGTGGGTCTCGGCAAGCCGCTCTACGCCGTCAACCACCTCGTCGGCCACATCGCGGCCGACATCCTCGATGCGGATGCGGCCCCCCTGGAGTACCCGACCGTCGCGCTGCTCGTCAGCGGCGGGCACACCTCCCTGCTGCTCGTGCGCGATCTCACCAGCGATGTGGAGCTGCTCGGCGAGACCGTCGACGACGCCGCGGGGGAGGCGTTCGACAAGGTCGCCCGCATCCTGGGCCTGCCCTACCCGGGAGGCCCGCAGATCGACCGCGCCGCCGCCGAAGGCGATCCGACCGCCATCCGTTTCCCCCGTGGACTCTCCCGCGCCTCCGACATGGCCGAGCATCGTTACGACTTCTCCTTCTCGGGCCTGAAGACGGCCGTGGCCCGCTACCTGGAGCAGACGCCGGACGCCTCCGTGCCCGACGTCGCGGCATCCTTCCGTGAGGCCGTCGTCGACGTGCTCGTGACGAAGGCGCTGGATGCGTGCGAACGCTACGGCGTGCCGCGGCTGCTGCTGGGAGGCGGCGTGATCGCCAACCGCCGGTTGCGCGACGTGGCTCTGGAGCGCGGCACCGCGGCCGGCGTCGCCGTCCGCATCCCGCCGCTGAGCCTGTGCACCGACAACGGTGCGATGATCGCGGCGCTGGCCGCCGAGCTCATCTCCGCGGGGCGTGCGCCGTCGACACTCCGTTTCGGCGCAGACTCGACGTTGCCGGTCACCGAGATCCAGGTCGCGGAGCAGCCGTGAACGGCGAGCGGGAGCAGGACGCGCCGGACGAGGCGGCGGGGCTCTCGTCGTCGTTCCCGCCCGACGACGCGGCCGCTCAGCCGCTGCTGGCCGCCGCTGCGGCCTTGGACCCCTCGCCGCAAGAGCCGGTCGTCGCGCGCGTCGAGTCGCCCTCGGACGACGTCATCGTGCCGACGCCGGCCGCCGATCTCCCGGGCATGCACCGCGGCGGCTTCACGCGCCCGCCCACGGCGCCCGTGGATGTGCGGGCGCAGGTCGCGCAGCATGAGGAGTTCCCGGCGACGACCGCGACCCTGCCGACGACGGATGCGGCGTCGCCCGCGAACTTCGCGACGCTCTCCCTCGGTTTCGCGGTGGTCGCCCTGGTCGTCGCCATCGTGGTCGGCTGGGGCTTCCCGATCGGCATCGGCGCGGTCGTGCTCGGGCTCATGTCGTTGCGCGGGCGCGTGGAGAGCCGCCCGATCGCGGCGTGGGGGGTCGCGCTCGGTGCGCTCTCGTTGCTCTACAGTGCGGGATGGCTCATGTACGCGGGCATCCAATCGGGATGGATCGGCTGATTCCCGGAGAGAGCGCTCCCCGATCCGAGCCGGCTTGATAGGTTCGCAGACATGGGGATCGAGTGGGGACGAATCAACCCTGTGGTCGTCGTGACGGCCGGGGTTCTGGCCTGCATGCTGGTGCCGAGCGCGGTGTTCCTCGCCGTGTCGGCGTTCCTCGCAGGCAATGCGCTGCTGGGGGCGGTGGCGGTCGTCGCGGCGGGCGGGATCGTGATCGCAGCCGCCGCCGCGTTCGTCTGCGCGGCGACCGTGTTCCGACGACGCGCGGCCGTCGGCGAGGGCTGATCAGACGCGGTCCGCGAGGATCGCCGTCCGCTTGTCGCCGATCCGCGTCAACAGCAGCGTGGCCGACGCGTCGCCTGTGAGCTTGAGTCGGGTGCGCAGCGTGGCCGGGTCCACGTCGACGCCGCGTTTCTTGATCTCGAGCGTGCCGATGCCGCGCTCACGGAGCGCCTTGGCGAGCTTCTTCTCGTCGGCGGGCAGCTGCTCGCGCACGCGGAAGCTCTGCACGAACGGGCTCGTGACCGGCTGGTCCGAGGTGAGGTAGGCGATGTGTTCGTCCAGAGTGCCCGCATCCAGCGACCGGGCGACGTCGCCGATCAGGCGGGAGCGGATGACGGCGCCGTCGGGCTCGTGCAGGAACGCGCCGAGCGGGCGGGGGGCGACGTCCTCGGCGTCGTGGCCGGACGTGAGCTCGTGCACCTCGTCGCCGCGGACGACGAGCGCTGCACGCCGGACGCCCTCGCGGGCGAGCTCCCGGGAGAAGATCACGAGCTCGATCGTGGATCCGTCCACACTGATCCACTGCGCCTCGACATCGTCGGGGATGTTGCCGCGATCGAAGCCGGGACCGAGCTTGATGCCGGTCGGGATGCGCTCGGCGACCTCGAATGCCCAGCTGAGCGCGGGGCTGTACTCGTCGGCCCGCAGGCGATCGTTGTGAGCGCCGCCGACCGGGCGCCTGGCGGGGTCGAGCCATACCGCATCCCGGTCGGTGAGGTCGACATCCTCCGCGCGGGCGTGCGAGACCGTGACCGTGTCGGCGAAAGGCGCCAGGTTGTACGCGGCGACCGCCGCGGTCGGCTCGTCGGCGTCTACGGCGGTGACCTCGAGTCCGAGGGCTGCGAACCCCAGGGCATCGCCGCCGATGCCGCATCCGAGATCCGCGATCCGGCGGCGTCCCGCATCCCGGAATCGACCGGCATGGCGGGCCGCCACACTGAGGCGCGTGGCCTGCTCGAGGCCCGCGGGAGTGAAGAGCATCCGCCCGGCGAACGGTCCGAACTTCGCCGCGGCGCGGGAGCGGAGCCGCGCCTGACCGACGACGGCCGAGACGAGGTCGGGCCCGTGTCCTGCGGCGCGGAGCCTGCTCACGGCCGCGGCGACCGCTGCCGTCGACTCGATCGGGCCCGTCTCATCCAGCAGGCGCAGGCCCTCGGGGGTGAGAAGGGCGCGTAGCTCGCTCATCTCCATCGCTCCAGCCTAGGTGCGACGTCGTGTTGGCACTCGCGTTGCACGAGTGCCAGGACGCCTCTAGACTTGCTATTAGCACTCTCGGTGTGAGGGTGCTAACTGAGTCTTCCGTTTCACGAAGCGAGAAAGAAGAGGTAGACCGTGTCGGTTTCCATCAAGCCGCTCGAGGACCGCATCGTCATCCAGCAGGTCGAGGCCGAGCAGACCACCGCTAGTGGCCTGGTCATCCCCGACACCGCCAAGGAGAAGCCCCAGGAGGGCGAGGTCGTGGCCGTGGGCCCCGGCCGCATCGACGACAACGGCAACCGTGTTCCGCTCGACGTCGCCGTCGGCGACCGCGTGATCTACAGCAAGTACGGCGGCACCGAGGTCAAGTTCGGTGCTGACGAGTACCTCGTGCTCTCCGCGCGCGACGTGCTCGCGGTCGTCGTTCGCTGACATCGCCTGCTCGAAGCCCCCGGCCGTTCGGTCGGGGGCTTCGTTCGTTGCGGGCGCGCCCCCACCCGCGCCACGGTTCTAGGCTGGGTCGGTGAATCCACGCACTCCCACCGAGCAGGGTCTCGCCGGCGGCCTGTACGCCTTCTCCGCATATCTGTTGTGGGGCGTACTGCCGCTGTACTTCCTGCTGCTCGCGCCCGTGGGCGCGTTCGAGATCGTGGCGTGGCGCATCCTGCTGTCGCTCGTCTTCTGCGCGCTCCTGATCGCGGTGACGCGCTCGTGGCGACGTCTCGCTGCGATCCTGCGCCAGGGTCGGCTCGTCGCCCTCACGGTGCTCGCCGGCATCCTGATCTACGTCAACTGGCAGACCTATCTGATCGGCACGCTCAGCGGCCACGTCATCGAGACGAGCCTCGGCTACTTCATCAACCCGATCGTCACGGTCCTGCTGGGCGTGCTCGTGCTTCGCGAGCGGCTGCGTCCGACGCAGTGGGTCGCGATCGGACTCGCCACCGCCGCGGTCGTCGTGATCGTGATCGGGTACGGCGCCATGCCGTGGATCGCCCTCATCCTCGCGTTCTCGTTCGGCTTCTACGGACTCGTGAAGAAGAAGATCGGCCCATCCGTGGATGCGGTCAGCGGGCTGACCCTGGAGTCGCTCTGGCTCACCCCTCTCGCCCTCGTGCAGCTGGTCGTGGTGGCGCTGACGACCGGGCTGGGCTTCGCGTCCGCCGGGGTGGGCACCACGGTGGCCCTGGCGCTGGCGGGGGTCGTGACGGCCGTTCCGCTGCTGCTGTTCGCCGCAGGGGCGCGCCGGGCGCCGTTGACGCTGCTGGGTATCGTCCAGTTCGTCGCGCCGGTGCTGCAGTTCCTCATCGGATGGTGGGTGCTGGACGAGCCGATGACGGCAGGACGCTGGGCGGGCTTCGCGCTCGTGTGGGCGGCTCTGATCCTGCTCAGTGCGGATTCGATCGTCGCCTCGCGTCGAGCGCGCAAGGGCGCAGGATTGCAGAACGCTCCGTCCGACGTGGCCGAATTGACGTAATGCGTCGAAAAGCGGCGTGATTCATAACGATTTCGTCGCGAAAGAGTGCGAGGACTGTGCGCGACGCGCGCCTACAACACACTCGTAACAATGCGCGGCTAGCTTCTGGCGCAACGCGGCGTCCAGGTCGCGCATTGAAGAGTGAAAGGACGGAACCACATGGTTCACTCCAAGAAGGCGTGGTTTGCCGCGACCGCCCTCGCGGGCGTCTCGGCGCTTGCGCTCGTCGGGTGTGCCGGCGGGGGCGAAGCAGCGCCCTCCGGCAGCTCAGACGCAGGTGGCGACTACACGGCGCAGAACTGCGCCGACGGCACCACGAGCGCTGACATCCTCAAGGTCGGCACCCTGCTGCCCACCACGGGAACCCTGGCATTCCTCGGCCCGCCCGAGATCGCCGGTGTCGGCCTGGCTGTCGACGACATCGTCGCCGCGGGCGACAAGGCATGCACGTTCTGGACCGACTCCGGTGACAGCAACGACATGACCGTCTCCTCCGCATCGGCCGACGAGCTCATCAACGCGAAGGTCTCGATCGTGATCGGCGCCGCATCCTCCTCGGTGTCGCTGAACGTCGTCGACAAGCTCACCAAGAGCGCGAGCCCGATCGTGCAGATCTCGCCCGCGAACACGGCGGCGACGCTCTCCGGGTACTCGCCCTTCTACTTCCGCACCGCTCCGCCGGACACGGTGCAGGGTTCCGCGCTGGGTCAGCTCATCACGAGCGACGGCAACGCGAACATCGCGTTCCTCGTCTTCAACGACGCGTACGGCACGGGCCTGCGCGACGTGATCGAGGAGACGGTCACCGGCGCGGGTGGATCGGTCACGTACGGCGCCAAGGGCGCGGGCCAGGAGTTCCCTCCCGGTCAGACCACCTTCTCGTCCGAGGTGACGGCGGCTCTGGCCACCAACCCCGACGCGATCGTGATCATCGCGTTCGATGAGACCAAGGCGATCATCCCCGAGCTCGTCTCGCAGGGCTGGGACATGTCCCGCACCTACTACACGGACGGCAACACGTCGGACTTCTCGAAGGACTTCGAGGCCGGAACGCTCGAGGGCGCCCAGGGCACGATCCCGGGTGCCAACCCCGCAGAGGACTTCAAGAAGAAGGCCTCCGCGTGGCACGAGTCGGTCGAGGGTTCGGCCCTGGACGACTATTCGTACTCGGCTGAATCGTACGACGCCGTCATCCTCTCGGCCCTTGCGGCCCTGAAGGGCGGCGCGACCGACTCCGCGACCATCCAGGCGAACCTGGCCGCCGTGTCGGGTGCGACGGGCGGCGAGGAGTGCTCGACGTACGCGGACTGCAAGGAGCTCATCGCCGGCGGTAAGGACATCCACTACACGGGTGTCGCCGGCACGGGACCGTTCAACGACAAGAACGACCCCTCGAGCGCCTTCATCGGCATCTACAAGTTCGACGGTGACAACAAGCCCGTCTGGCAGAGCGCTGTCGAGGGCAAGTCTTGATCTGACTGCTCATCCCCACGAACGCCCCCGGGTCCGCCCGGGGGCGTTCGTGCGTACGCGGCGGACACGCCCGTCGCCGTCCCGACCCGTTCCGCGCTCGCCGTCCGCCCGTCGTTCTCGCTCGCCTTTCGGTGCGGGGCCCGCGCGTTGGAGGGACTCGTGTTGCTCTTGCGGGGGCGTTCGGGGCGCGCTTCGGGTCTCTTGAGCACAGGGGTTTGGTGTTCGGGGGACTCGTGTTGTCGTTGCCGGGGTGTTCGAGGCCGTTTCGGGTCCCTTGAACAGGCGGGAACGGGGCGATGGGGCGGATGCGGGTGCGGGAGGCGGAACGGGGGAAGGGGGCGGATGCGGGTGCATCCGCCCCCTTCGGAGCGTTCCGGCGGCGTGTGGCGCCGCGCGGGGCCTCAGGCCTTGCCGGCGTCGGGCTCCACGCCCGGGTCCGACATGGGCTCGGCCCCCGGCGGGAGGTCCTCCGCTGCGCTCGAGCCGGCCGTGACCGACGTCGGAACCTGCTCGTCCGGCGTCACCGTGCCCGCGGGAGCCGGCTCTGCGGTGGCTGGCGCGACCGGCGCAGCGGCGGATGCAGGGGCAGACTTGTCCGCATCCACATCGGCTGCGAGCGTGCCGAGGTAGAGCTGGATGACCTTCGGGTCGTTGGCGAGCTCGCGTCCCGTGCCCGTATAGGCGTCTCGTCCCTGGTCGAGCACGTAGGCGCGGTCGCAGATCTGCAGGCATCGGCGCGCGTTCTGCTCGACCATGATCACGCTCACGCCCGCCTTGTTGATGCGGCGGGTGCGGATGAAGGTCTCGTCCTGGCGGACGGGCGACAGGCCCGCGGAGGGCTCGTCGAGCAGCAGCACCGACGGGTCCATCATGAGCGCGCGCGCCATCGCGACGGACTGGCGCTCACCGCCCGAGAGAGAGCCCGCGCGCTGATCGCGACGGTCGGCGAGCACCGGGAAGATCTCGAAGATCTTGTCGAGCTGCTCCCGGAACTTGCGCGGCTTCTGGTAGATGCCCATCTGCAGGTTCTCCTCGATCGTCAGCGAGGGGAACACGTTGTTCGTCTGCGGCACGAAGCCCACGCCGGTCGAGACCAGCTTGTTGGGCTTCCAGCCGGTGATGTCGGTCCCCTTCAGCGTGACGGAGCCGCTGCGGATCGAGACCTGGCCGAACACCGCCTTCAGGAACGTCGACTTGCCGGCGCCGTTGGGGCCGATGATGCCGATGAGCTCACCCGGGTGGGCGACGATGTTGACGCCGTTGAGGATGTTGACCCCCGGCAGGTAGCCGGCGTGCAGGTCCTTCGCGACGAGGACCGGTTCGGTCGCGTTCGTCATGAACGGTGCTCCTTTCCGAGCGCCTCGTCGATCTGCCGCTCGGCGGCCGCGTCGGCGGCCTCCGCCTCGGCTTCGAGCTGTTGGATGACCGAGGTGTCCAGCAGCGAGTCGTCGCCGAGGTCGGTGTCGTGGTGCGCACCGAGGTACGCATCGACGACCGCCTGCTGGTTCATGACCTCGCCCGCCGGGCCCTCGGCGACGATGGCGCCCTGCGCCATCACGACGACCCAGTCGGAGATGTGACGCACCATGTGCATGTCGTGCTCGACGAACAGCACCGTGGTGCCGTCGTCGCGCAGGGCCTGGATGTGGCCGAGCAGCGACTGCGTGAGCGCGGGGTTCACACCCGCCATGGGCTCGTCGAGCATGATCATCGTCGGGTCGCTCATGAGCGCGCGTGCCATCTCGAGCAGCTTCTTCTGTCCGCCCGAGAGGGAGCCCGCGAGGTCTTCCCGCTTCTCGTAGAGCTTGAAGCGCTGCAGGAGATCCATGGCCTTCTCGGTGATCTCCTTCTCCCGCTTGCGCCAGAGCGCGGGGATGAGGGCGACGGCCATGTTCTCGCCGGGCTGGTCTCGCGCGCCGAGCAGCATGTTGTCGAGCACCGTCATGCGCGAGAGCGCCTTCGTGAGCTGGAAGGTGCGCACCATGCCGCTGCGGGCGACCTTGGATGCGGCCGTGCTGCCCAGCGTCCGGCCGTCGAACGACCACCTGGCCGCCTTGTCGGCAGGCGGGCCGCCGAAGGCGCGCTTCGCGCTCGTCGGCTTGTCGAAGCCGGTGATGAGGTTGAAGAACGTGGTCTTGCCCGCGCCGTTGGGGCCGATGAGGGCCGTGATGGCGCCGCGCTGCACCTCGAGGTGGTCGACGTCGACGGCCGTCATGCCGCCGAAGCGGCGGATGATGTTGTCGACGACGAGGATCGGGTCGGGCTTGGAGGCGCCGGGCGCCTGCGCGACCTGCGACAGGCTCTCCTGTGCGGCCGCCTGGGCCGCCGTGATCGGCTCAGACATTGAAGCTCAGCTCCTTCTTGCTGCCGAGGATGCCCTGTGGTCGGAAGATCACCAGGAGCATCAGCGCGATGCCGATCACGATCCAGGAGAACTGATCGGTCTGCTGGGTGGACATGATCGAGTCGGGCACGACGATGTCGGTGATGCCCTGGATGAAGATGCGCACCGCGAAGAACAGGATCGAGCCCAGCACGGGGCCGAAGATGGTCGCGGCGCCGCCCAGCAGGAGCGCGGTCCAGATGAAGAACGTCGTCGAGCGTCCCAGCGCGTCCGGCTGGACGGACGACGGGAGGACGTAGATGATGCCGGCGAAGGCGCCGAGCACGCCGCCGAGCACCAGTGCCTGCATCTTGTAGGAGTAGGCGCTCTTGCCGAGGCTGCGCACCGCATCCTCGTCCTCGCGGATGCCCTTGAGCACACGGCCCCACGGGCTGCGCATGAGCAGCCACACCAGGACGAGGAAGACCGCCACGAGCGCCCAGGCCACGAGGCGGATCCACCATCCGCTCACGCCGTTGTTCTCGTACGTGAACCAGAGGATGGTGGTGGAACCGTCCGGCAGGAACGACAGCTCGTTGAACGGGTCGCGGTAGGTCGCCCCGGGGAGACCGTTCGAGCCGCCGGTGAGGGGGCCCATGATCGAGGAGCGTCCGACCATGCGCACGATCTCGGCGGCCGAGATCGTGACGATGGCGAGGTAGTCGCCGCGCAACTTCAGCGTGGGGATACCCAGGATGAGGCTGAAGACGACGACCACGATGATCGCGATCAGCAGCGACGGCCAGAATCCGAGGCCCGCGCCGATCGACACGGCGAAGCCGTAGGCGCCGAGCAGCATGAAGCCGGCCTGGCCCATGTTGAGCAGTCCCGTGTAGCCGAAGTGGATGTTCAGGCCGATGGCGGCGATGGCGAAGGCTGCCGTCGCGGGCGAGATGGCGCTTGCCGCCATCTGGGTGAGCAGGTTCAGGAATTCCATGTGTCAGCCCACCCGTTCCTTGCGACCGAACAGACCTTGAGGTCTCACCAGCAGCAGCAGGATCAGCAGCAGCAGGGCGGTCGCGTACTTGAAGTCGCCCGGCAGCCAGATGTTCGTCAACTCGACCGTCATGCCGATGATGAGGGCGCCGAAGAGGGCGCCGAAGGCGGTTCCGAGACCGCCGAGGGTCACCGCGGAGAAGAGCAGGAGCAGCAGCTGCATGCCCGTCATCCAGTTGATGCCGTTCAGAACGAGACCGAGCAGGATGCCGGCGAGGCCCGCCAGCGCCGCGGATGCGGTCCAGATCAGGCGGATCACCCCGTCGACGTTGATGCCGGATGCGGCGGCCAGCGCCGGGTTGTCGCTCACGGCGCGGGTCGCGCGTCCGACGCGGGTCTTGACCAGGAAGAGGCCCACCGCGACGAGGACGACGACGGCGATGCCCATCGCGATCAGCGAGTCCTGGCTGAGCGAGACCGGTCCGATCTGCACCGGCTTCGGGTTGGCCATGACGATGCGCACGGTCGATGCGCCGATGAAGAACTGGAACACGTACTGCAGTGCCAGCGACATACCGATCGTGACGATCATGAGCTGCGTCAGCGAGAGCCGCTTCTTGCGCAGCGGTTTCCAGATCGCGAGGTCCTGCGTGTAGCCGAACGCGGCGCACAGCACGATGACGATGAGGCCCGCGAGCCAGATGTTGAGCCCCAGCAGGTTCGCGAACACGAACGCGAGGAGGCCGCCGAGGGTCACGAGCTCGCCGTGCGCGAAGTTCGAGATGCCGGTCGTGCCGTAGATCAGAGAGAGTCCCACGGCTGCGAGCGCGAGGAGCAGTCCGAGTCGGAGGCCGGATGCCGCCTGCTGGGCGAGCCGGTCCCAGTTGAACCCGGTGTCCGCGCTCGCGCCGCTGGAGCCGCCGCCGTTGCCCGCGTCGCCGCCGGAGCTCTCGAGCGAGAAGAGCGCGGCGGTGTTGGCGCCGAGCGTCACGGTCCGAACCTGCGGCTCCTCGCTTCTCAGAGTGACACCCTCGGGCAGCGTGTCGGCGTCGACCGTGACCGAGTACTCGCCGGGCTGCTCGACGCTCAGCGACCAGCGGCCGTCGTCGTCGGTCTCGGTCGAGACGGTGCCGCCGGGGCCGGTGGCGGAGACCACGACCCCCTTGCCGGCGTCGCGCAGCGTGCCGGAGAGGCAGCCGACGGTGGCGCTGGGGGCGCAGACCTCGGTCTGCATCGCGCTCTCGTCATCGGTGGTCTCGGCGTGGGCCGCGGTGGGGATAAAGGTCAGCAGCGCGACGATGAGCGCGGCGAAGAGGAGAAGAATCCCGGGTAGGGATCGTCTCTCGGTCGCAGTGGTGGAGACCACGGAACCTCCAGTCGGGGACACGCACCCAGGATGCGGTCGGCATCGGCAATGACGACGACGCTACGAGCGTATTGTGTCGGTCGTGTTTCAGCGAGGACACGCCCCGGCCACGATCGCCTCGTCGACGGATTCCGTCACCGGGTGCCGTCTGAGCCTACGTAATCCGCAATCGGCCGTCCGGCTGTCGCTCGCCCCTGTGGATGCGCCGCGACGCGTGGACGTGCGCGCGCGATGGCGGGTGCGGGAACAATCCGCATCCGTGGCCGCTTACAATCGACAGACGACGGGAAACCCTCGCTCTGGCCGTGATCGGCCGGGGTTCGAGGCCTGCTCCCGCGTCTGACGTCTAAGGCGACCCGCCGCATCCGCGAGTGCCGGCGGGGGAGGAGAGCGCGATGGAAAACCACGACCCGTTCGGCTTCGTCGGACTGACCTATGACGACATCCTGCTGCTTCCCGGGCACACCGATGTCATCCCGAGCGAGGCCGACACGTCATCGCGCGTGACCCGCCGCATCACGGTGGCGACGCCGCTGATCTCCGCCGCGATGGACACCGTCACCGAGGCGCGCATGGCGATCGCGATCGCCCGCGAGGGAGGCCTCGGCATCCTGCACCGCAACGCCTCCATCGCTGATCAGGCCGCGATGGTCGACCGCGTCAAGCGCAGCGAGTCGGGCATGATCTCCGATCCGGTCACCACCACCCCGGATGCCACGGTCGAGGAGGTCGACGCCCTCTGCGCGCAGTACCGCATCTCGGGTCTGCCCGTCGTCGATGAAGAAGGGCACCTCGTCGGGATCATCACGAACCGCGACATGCGCTTCGTCTCCGGCTTCGAGCGCCGCACGACCTACGTCCGCGACGTGATGACGAGTGAGAACCTCATCACCGCTCCCGTCGGCGTGAGCGCCGGCGATGTGATTGCCGCGTTCGCGAAGCACCGGGTGGAGAAGCTGCCTCTCATCGACGAGGAGGGCAAGCTCGCCGGCCTCATCACGATCAAGGACTTCGACAAGAGCGAGAAGTATCCGCTCGCCACGAAGGACGACCAGGGGCGCCTGCGTGTCGGCGCCGCCATCGGCTTCTTCGGCGACGCCTGGGAGCGTGCCGAGGCGCTGCGCGACGCCGGTGTCGACGTGCTCGTCGTCGACACCGCCAACGGGCAGTCGGCCGGGGTCATCGACATGGTCCGTCGCATCAAGGCCGACCCGTCCTTCGCGGACATCGACGTGATCGGCGGCAACGTCGCGACGCGCGAGGGCGCGCAGGCGCTCATCGACGCCGGCGTGGATGCGGTCAAGGTGGGCGTGGGCCCGGGCTCGATCTGCACGACTCGTATCGTCGCGGGGGTCGGCGTGCCGCAGGTGACGGCGATCTGGGAGGCCTTCCAGGCCGCCCGCGAGGCGGGCGTGCCGGTGATCGCCGACGGCGGCCTGCAGTACTCGGGCGACATCGCGAAGGCGCTCGTCGCGGGCGCAGACACGGTGATGCTGGGCTCGCTGCTCGCCGGCACCGACGAGTCCCCGGGCGAGATCGTCTTCCAGGGCGGCAAGCAGTTCAAGCTGTACCGCGGCATGGGCTCGCTGGGTGCGCTGCAGACGCGCGGCAAGAAGACCTCGTACTCCAAGGACCGCTACTTCCAGGCCGATGTCCCGAACGACGACAAGCTGATCCCCGAGGGCATCGAGGGGCAGGTCGCCTACCGCGGGCCGCTGTCCGCCGTGGCCTACCAGCTGGTGGGAGGCCTGCGGCAGTCGATGTTCTACGTCGGTGCGCGCACCGTCGAGGAGCTCAAGGCGAAGGGTCGCTTCGTGCGGATCACGCCGGCAGGGCTCAAGGAGTCGCACCCGCACGACGTGCAGATCGTGGTCGAGGCCCCCAACTACAAGCGCTGACCGAACGCGCTCGGAACGCCGCATCCCGACCGGATGCGGCGTTCCGCGTCTCGGGGCTACGCTGACGCTCGTGATCCGGCGACGTCAGCACACCGAGGCGACTGTCTCGACGCGGCGGCTCGAGGCATACACCGACGGCGTGTTCGCGATCGCGGCGACGCTGCTGGTGCTCGATCTCACCGCTCGCACCTTCGACGGGGCGCGCTCCGATGCCGACCTGTGGGCGGCGCTTGTCGGCATGTCGCAGCCGTTCCTCACCTTCCTGGTCAGCTTCCTCATCCTGAGCCTGATGTGGCGGGCGCACGTCGAGCAGTTCGAGCACATCTCCCGCATCGACACGCTCGGTACGTGGATCAACGCGGCGCGCCTGTTCTTCATCGTGCTCGTTCCGTTCACGTCGACGATCAACAACGAGTTCAGCGATCTCGTGCTCGGGCGCATGCTGCTCCCGATCAACTTCTTCCTGGCCATCGGATGCAGCTGGGCGCAGTGGGCGTGGGCGATGCACACCCACGACCGGTCGATGCCCGATCTTCCGCTCGGCGAAGCCCGTGCGCAGGGCGGCGGGGCGTTGAGTGCCCTGATCATCTCGGCCGGTGTGGTCGCCCTCAGCCCGCTGGCCGGCTCGCTCGCCTTCCTGCTGTTCCTCGTCGACGGCCCGCTCACCCGCCTCCTGTCGCGTTCGCGCTCCACGACAGAAGGTGGCGCGCCACCGCCGGAGGACACCGCCGCCGCGTGACGGCGCGACCGAACTCCTGCAGAACCGCCTGATTGCCGTGGCCGGATGCCGGGAGGGCGGGATCTGCAGGAGTTCGGTCCGTGTTCAGACGCCGACCCCGACCTCAGCGCGAGCGGATGCGGACGCGGGCGCGATCTCGGCGCGGGGGCGCGGTGAGCGTCCGGCCGGCAGCCACAGCGCGGCGACGGCGGCGGCGACCAGCACGGCGGCGCCGACGTAGACCGCGGGGCGGGCCGCATCCACATAGGCGTCGGGCAGGAGCTGACCGCCCGCGCCCACGAAGATCGCGGTCATGACGGCGGTGCCCAGCGCCACCCCGATCTCGCGAAGCGTGGAGTTCACCCCGGATGCCTTGGCGTGATCGACGAGCCCGAGGGTGGCGAGCAGCGCCGTCGCGGACGGGGCGAACACGAGTCCCATGCCGATTCCGGCGAGCAGGAACGGGGCGACGAGCGAGGGATAGTCGAGCGAGGTGGAGAGCATCGCGGCGATCCACGCGAGGGCCGCCGCCTGGAAGGCGAGTCCGGCGACCAGGAGCGCCCTCGTGCCGATGCGACCCGAGAACACCCCCGCGAGCGGCGCCACGAACATCGGCGCGATCGTCCAGGGCGTCGTCTGCAGTGCCGCCTCGAGCGGAGAGGAGCCTTGCACGACCTGGAGGTACTGGATGAGGAGGAAGACCGCCCCGAACGTGCCGAAGCTGAACGCGAAGCCCACGACGTTGGTGAGGGTGAAGGAACGGTCGCGATAGAGCCGGAGCGGCATGAGCGGAGCCTTCACGCGCGACTGCCAGACGAGGAAGAACACGATGAGGGCGACGGCGACGGCGATCTCGGCCACGACGGATGCGGAGCCCCATCCGTCGTCGTTGCCGCGGACGATCGCGTGGACGACAGCGAGCACGCCCACGCCCGACACGAGGGTGCCGACGACGTCGATGCGGGCGCGCTCGCCGCGGTCGTTGCGGAGCGCGGAGAGGGCGAGCGGGATCGCGACGATGGCGACGGGCACGTTCAGCCAGAAGATGGCCTGCCAGTTCCAGCCCTCCATGACGGCGCCGCCCACGAGCGGTCCCACTGCGACGCCGAGCCCGGAGACCCCGCCCCAGATGCCGATGGCGAGCGGGCGGCGCTCCGGGGGCACCCCACCGGAGAGCAGGGCGAGGGAGAGGGGGAGCACGCCCGCGCCGCCGAAGCCCTGGACGGCTCTGGCGACGATGAGCTGCGTGGGGTCTGTGCTGAGGGCCGCAAGCACCGATCCGATACCGAAGACCGCGATCCCGACGAGGAAGACCGACCGTCGGCCGAGCCGGTCGCCGAGAGCGGCGGCCAGCAGGATCGTCGAGGCGAATGCGAGCGTGTACGCGTTGACGAACCACTGCAGCTGCTCGACGCTCGCGCCGAGCTCGGTATGCAGGACGGGCAGGGCATTGGTCATGACGAGGTTGTCGAGCGTCGCCATGAACATCGGGAGCGATGTCGCGGCGACGACGAGGGCGAACGGGCGGGAGGGACTCGACATGGAGAGTCGTCCTTTCGTGTTGTAATCGAATGATTACCAAGCTGAGGCGACTGTAGTTATCGACTGATAACATGTCAATATGGCCTCCGGAACGATGACGTCGAAGAAGCGCCTGAGTTCGGATGAGCGCCGGGCGCTGATCCTGACGGCGGCGATCGCCGTGTTCGGCGCCAAGGGGTATGTCGGCACGACGACGGATGACATCGCGCGCGCGGCCGACGTCTCGCAGCCCTACGTCGTGCGCCTGTTCGGCACCAAGGAACAGCTGTTCCTCGCCGCGCTGGACGAGACGCTCCGGCTGCTGTTCGAGGCCTTCGAGCGGGCGGCCGGCCCCGGCCTGGACGATGAGATCGAAGCCCGCATGGGGCACGAGTACATCGGTCTGCTCAGCGTGCGGGGCCTGCATCAGACCCTTTCGCACGCGTTCCTCCTCGGCTCCCACCCGGTCATCGGCCCGCGGGCGCGTGATGGGTTCGCCCGCGTATGGGCGTACCTGCGCGACCTCGGGTTCCCTGCGGAGCGCGCGCAGGCGTTTCTCGCGCAGGGGATGATGCTGAACACGATGATCGGACTCCGGCTCGCGGATGCGGCCGAGGTCGACCCCCGGATCGCCGACCTGTTCGGCGCCTGCTTCCCGACGGAGAAGGCGACCGTGCTCGCTCTCGCCCCGCGCGTGGACGAGCCGTGGTGACGTCCGCCGTGGCGGCTAGGCTGGTGGGGTGAGCATGGACATCGAGATCGGACGCGCCAAGCGGGCCCGGCGCGCATACACCTTCGACGACATCGCCGTGGTTCCCTCGCGTCGTACGCGCAACCCGGAGGATGTCTCGACCTCCTGGACGATCGACGCCTTCTCGTTCGACATCCCCGTGCTCGGTGCTCCCATGGACTCCGTGGTGAGCCCCCGCACCGCGATCATGCTCGGCCAGCTGGGCGGGCTGGGCGTGCTCGATCTCGAGGGCCTGTGGACGCGCTACGACGACCCGGAGCCCCTCCTGGCCGAGATCGCGACGCTCTCCTCCGTCGACGCGACCAGGCGGATGCAGGAGCTGTACGCCGAGCCGATCAAGCCCGAGCTCGTGCGCGACCGTCTCGCGGAGATCCGCGCCGCGGGCGTGACGGTGGCGGGCTCGCTGACGCCGCAGCGCACGCAAGACCTGTACGAGACCGTCGTCGCCGCAGGCGTCGACCTCTTCGTCATCCGCGGCACGACCGTCTCGGCCGAGCACGTGTCCTCCGTCGACCAGCCGTTGAACCTCAAGAAGTTCATCTACGATCTCGATGTCCCCGTCATCGTCGGCGGTGCGGCCACGTACACCGCAGCGCTGCACCTCATGCGCACGGGGGCGGCGGGTGTGCTGGTCGGCTTCGGCGGGGGAGCGGCATCGACCACGCGTGCCACGCTCGGCCTCCACGCTCCGATGGCCACCGCGGTTTCCGACGTGGCCGGCGCGCGCCGCGACTACCTGGACGAGTCCGGCGGTCGGTACGTCCACGTGATCGCCGACGGCGGCGTGGGCACGTCGGGAGACATCGTCAAGGCGCTCGCCATGGGCGCCGACGCCGTCATGCTCGGCGTCGCTCTCGCCCGGGCGACCGATGCGCCGGGCCAGGGCTTCCACTGGGGCCCGGAGGCGCACCACCCCAAGCTGCCGCGCGGCAATCGCGTCAAGGTCGACCAGGTCGCTTCGCTCGAAGAGGTGCTGTACGGGCCGGCGCCGGTCGCCGACGGCACCGCGAACCTCATCGGGGCGCTGCGCAAGTCGATGGCCACCACGGGATACTCCGACCTCAAGGAGTTCCAGCGGGTCGAGGTCGTCGTCGCCCCCTACGCGCGCTGAGGTCGGCCGTCCCATCGTGAGCTCCCCCACATCCGACGACCTTCCCGAGGTCTTCCCGCCGACCCTGCGCGAGGTCATGCTGCGCGGGCGGTGGATCGCGATGCTCTTGCTGTGCCTGGCCGTCGCAGCGGTGTTCGCGTGGCTCGGCCAATGGCAGCTCGCGCGAGCGATCGACACGGCGCCGCGGGAGGAGGGCGCGACCGAGCAGGTGATGCCGATCGCGGACGTCGCGGTTCCCGGGGAGTACCTGACCGATCCGCTCATCGGCCAGCGCGTCGAGGTGAGCGGCACGCTCGTGCCGAGCGACTTCATCGTCGTCGCCTCGCGCTACAACGGCGGCGTCGAGGGCTACTGGGTCACCGCGCACCTGCGCGCCGTCGATCCGGATGCGTCGCTGGCCGTCGCCGTGGGCTGGACCGCATCGCGGGACGACGCGGATGCGGTCGCCGAGGCGCTGGCGAAGAGCACCGACCCGAACCAGGTCATCACGCTCACGGGGCGGATCGTCGCCGACGAGGGCCCCGTGCCGCCGCCCAAGAGCGATCCGTGGGAGATCACGCGGATGTCGCCCGCCGCATTGCTGAGCCGCTGGCAGGACATCGGCGACACCGACGTCTACCGTCAGTTCGTCGTGGCGGACGATCCGATGGGCGGCCTCGCCGACATCGATTCGCCGGCGCCGGATGCGGGCTCCTCCGTGAACTGGCTCAACATCTTCTACGCCGCCGAATGGGTGATCTTCGCCGGCTTCGCGTTCTACCTCTGGTACCGCCTCGCGAAGGATGCCTGGGAGAAGGAGCTCGAGGAGCTCGCGGACGCCCAGGGCGTCGACGCCTGAGCTTCTGAGGCTCGGGCGAGCCCGCTGTGGCCCGACTAGACTGGATCCATGCCCGCCCCGAAACTCGCCACCTTCCCGGCGATCCGCAAGGCGCTGCGGTTCTATCAGATCTGCTCCGTGATCACCGGCGTCGGCCTGCTTCTGCTGGTCACCGAGATGATCCTGAAGTACACGCCGTCGCTCGCAGTCGAGCTGTTCCTGGGCGGATCGGGCGGATTCCTGTGGTTCGCGCCGGTCGTGCCGGGCCCCGAGGGCGACCTGATCTCCACCGGCGACGGCGTCAACCTGTCGCTCGGCATCCTCATCGTGCACGGCTGGTTCTACGTCGTCTACCTCATCGCCTGCTTCCGCGTGTGGAGCCTCATGCGGTGGCCGCTGTGGCGTCTGCTGCTGCTCGCCGCGGGCGGTGTCGTGCCCTTCCTCTCCTTCGTCATGGAGGCGATCGTCGCCCGTGACGTCAAGCGCTACCTCGCGGTCCGTGAAGCCGCCGAGGCCCCTCCCGCATCCGCCGCCGCGACAGAGAGCAGCCGTTGACCGAGCAGACCGATACCTCCCAGCGTCCCGTCCTGGTCGTCGATTTCGGCGCCCAGTACGCGCAGTTGATCGCCCGCCGCGTGCGCGAGGCCGGCGTCTACAGCGAGATCGTGCCGCACACCGCATCCGCCGCCGACATCGCGGCGAAGAACCCTGTCGGCATCATCCTCTCCGGCGGGCCGTCGTCGGTGTACGAGGAGGGTGCGCCCGCGCTGGACACGGAGGTCTTCGACCTCGGCGTGCCCACGCTCGGCATCTGCTACGGCTTCCAGGTCATGGCGCAGGCGCTGGGAGGCGAGGTCGCGAACACGGGGCTGCGCGAGTACGGCGCGACCGACGCGACGATCGTCACCGAGGGAACGCTGCTCGACGGCACCCCGGCCGAGCAGAACGTGTGGATGAGCCACGGCGACCAGGTCTCCCGTGCGCCCGAGGGCTTCGACGTGCTCGCGCGCACCGCGGCGACACCGGTCGCCGCCTTCGCGAACGACGCGCGTCGCTTCTACGGCGTGCAATGGCACCCCGAGGTCAAGCACTCCGACTACGGCCAGACCGTGCTCGAGAACTTCCTTCACAAGGCCGCCGGCCTCGGTGCCGACTGGAACAGCGGCAACGTCATCGCCGAGCAGGTCGAGAAGATCCGGGCGCAGGTCGGCGAGGGTCGGGTCATCTCGGCGCTGTCCGGTGGTGTCGACTCCGCCGTCTCGACGGCGCTCGTGCACAAGGCCGTGGGCGACAAGCTCACGGCGATCTTCGTCGACCACGGACTGCTGCGAAAGGGTGAGCGGGAGCAGGTCGAGAACGACTACGTCGCCTCGACGGGCGTGCGCCTGATCACCATCGACGCGCGCGAGCAGTTCCTCTCCGCGCTCGAGGGCGTGAGCGACCCCGAGCAGAAGCGCAAGATCATCGGGCGCGAGTTCATCCGTGCCTTCGAGGCGGCTGAGCACGACCTCGTCGCCGAGGCGGCCGCCGACGGTGAGCCGATCCGCTTCCTCGTACAGGGCACGCTCTACCCCGACGTCGTGGAGTCGGGCGGCGGCGCGGGCACGGCCAACATCAAGAGCCACCACAACGTGGGCGGTCTGCCGGAAGATCTGCAGTTCGAGCTCATCGAACCGCTGCGCACCCTCTTCAAGGACGAGGTGCGCCAGATCGGCCGCGACCTCGGACTTCCCGAGGCGATCGTTGCGCGCCAGCCCTTTCCGGGCCCCGGCCTCGGCATCCGCATCGTGGGTGAGGTCACCGCTGACCGTCTCGAGATTCTGCGGGACGCCGACGCCATCGCGCGTGCGGAGCTGACCAAGGCGGGCCTCGACGGCGAGATCTGGCAGTGCCCGGTCGTGCTGCTCGCGGACGTGCGCTCGGTCGGCGTCCAGGGCGACGGACGCACCTACGGACATCCGATCGTGCTGCGCCCCGTCTCCAGCGAGGACGCCATGACGGCGGACTGGACGCGGCTGCCGTACGACGTCCTGTCGAAGATCTCGAACCGGATCACGAACGAGGTGCGCGACGTGAACCGCGTCGTTCTCGACGTCACCTCCAAGCCCCCGGGGACCATCGAGTGGGAGTGAGCTCGGGGCGCTCGCTCTCCGGTTCGGCGTGCGGCGAGAGTTGATCGCCTCGTGAGCGGCGGGGGCATGTCCGACCGGGAGCCGGAGACGCTCGAGGGCGTGACCGCGCTCGTGCTCACATCGCGGCTGATCCCCGGGCTGGACGGCGGCTACACGGTCGCGACGCTCCAGCGGGCGCGGCTCCTCGCCGACGCGGGAGCCCGGGTTCACCTGCTCAGCGTCGACCCCGGGGCACCGACCGACCACGCTGCCCACCGCGAGGCGTTCGTCGCCGCCGGCGCCGCCGCATCCGTCGATGCCTTCCGCAACCTCTTCGACGACGCCGCGGCCGATCCCGGTTGGCTGATCGCCGCCGCGACGCCGGGCGCGCCCACCCCCGGCGTCGCGTACCGAGAGATCCCGGATGCGGCGGGTCGGCGTCTGCTCGCGCTGCCGGTGATCTCCGGAGACCCCGACTGGCACCTGACGCAGGCGGCGGTCGTCGTGCATGCACCCGATGGCGACCTGATTCTGGCCGGATTCGGGGGGCTCTACCGCGCGTGGCTCACCCATGTGGTCGCCGGGCTCACGCGTCCGATCGTCCTGTTCTGCGAGTCGCGCCAGCTCGGCGAACTGCTCGCGGCGGATCCGCCGCAGGGCGTGAGTATCGTGCACACGATTCACACCACGCACCTCTCATCGCCGTACGGCCCGGATGCGCCGGTCAACGACCTCTGGCGCCGGTGGTTCGCCGTCGCGGATCGCTTCGACGCGGTGCTGTGGCCCACCGCGCAACAGCGCGCCGACGCCGAAGAGCGCTTCGGCGCGCATCCGGGGGCGACCGTGCTGCCGAACGCGGCGCCTCCTGCCGTGGACGAGCCGGCGCCGGCCGATCCGCGCCGCGTCGTCATGCTCGGGCGTCTTGCGCCGGGCAAGCGCATCGATCACGCCATCCGGGCATGGCGCCGCGTGGTGGCCGCCGTCCCGGATGCGCGGCTCGAGATCTGGGGAGACGGGGCGCTGCGCGATGATCTGCAGCGCCTGATCGATGAGGGCGGGCTGGCCGCATCCGTGACGCTCGCGGGACGCAGTGACCGAGGTGCGGCGCTGTTCGACGGCGCGGCGCTCATGGTGCAGACGACGGCGTTCGAGGGGCAGGGACTGGCGGCACTCGAGGCCATGAGCCGCGGTGTTGCGGTGGTGTCGTACGACGTGCGGTACGGTCCGCGCGACCAGCTCGGCACCGGCGGCGGCATTCTCGTGCCGGACGGCGACGAGGACGCGTTCGCGGACGCGGTCATCGAGCTGCTGCAGAACCCGGCCGCGCGCGAGCGTGCGGCGCGGATCGCCCTCGCGCGCGCCGCCGACTTCGCGCCCTCCCGCGTCCGCGACGACCTCGTCGCGGTCGTCCGCCGCATCCTCGCGCCGCACTGAGCCGTCCGGGGGCGAGGCCGCAGGCCAGTGGTGTGTGTGGCGACGTGGGCCGGTCGCGCCTCCCGCTCGCCTGTCATAGATCGATGCGGGAGAGGCGATCTGTGACAGGGGAACGGGCCATCACCCGAAGGTCTCCGGACGGCGGGGGAGCCCGCCCGCCATGACGAAGGGCCGCCCAGAGGGACGGCCCTTCGATGCGCGGAAGCGCTAGTTGTTGCCGCGCAGGATCGCGATCATGCGCAGGATCTCCAGGTACAGCCAGACGACCGTCACCATGATGCCGAAGCCGCCCATCCAGGCGAACTGGCGGGGAGCGCCGTTGCGCACGCCCTGCTGGATCGAGTCGAAGTCGAGCACCAGCGAGTAGGCGGCGAGGATCACGACGAACACGCCGAGGATCAGTCCGAGCGGAACGCCGAAGATGAGCTGGCTGCGCAGGCCGAACATCTGCCCGGCGGGGAAGACGCCGAAGAGCATCAGCACGACGTTCAGCAGGCTGAACACGAGGTAGCCGACCATAGCGATGAGGAAGATCTTCGTGGCGCGCTTGGAGGCGCGGATCTTGCCGCTCGCGAAGAGGGCCAGCGTGACACCGACGACGGCGACGGTCGCGAGGGTGGCCTGGATGACGATGCCGGGCCACTGCACCTCGAAGAACGCCGAGATCGCGCCGACGAAGATCCCCTCGAACGCGGCGTACGCGAAGATGAGCGCGGGGCGCACCTTCTTGCGCGAGCCGAAGATCACCACGAGAGAGAGCACGAAGCCGACGAGGGCGCCGATGATCATCGGCGCGACGACGAGGGTCGTGGCCTCACGCGGCAGCAGCGTGCCGCCGAGAGTCACGAACCAGCCGGCCACGGCACCGATCAGGAGCACGGCGAACAGTGCCGCGGTCTTGTGGACGGTGTCCTCGACCGTCATGCGGCCGGTGTCGGCGGCGCCTGCCGGCGGGGCCGCGAACGCACCCTCAAGGCCGGCCTGCTGACCGGGCGTCACCGTCGACGCGGGGGGCGGGGTCAGACCGATCCCCGCCGCGTTGGAGCCACCGGGGTAGCTCTTGACGGCACGCGGGTCCTGGAATGCAGGGTTGTTGAACGCGGGGTTGGACGAAGCCATCGGCAGGGTCACACTCCAGTGTCAGGTGGCGGCACGGTGCCGCAGCACCCACGATATCCCAGTGTTTCCGCGGGTGGGGAGGGTATCGCTGTGAGTGAACTTTGAGCCGGGTACGAGCACGTCGCTGTCGACATGGGAGTCGAGCGGATGCGGTTAGCCTGGGCGCGATGTCTCCTCTCGTGATCGGCCACCGCGGTGCACCCGGCTATCTACCCGAGCACACCCGTTCGTCCTACGAACTCGCCATCGCGCAGGGGGTCGATGCGCTGGAGCCGGATGTGGTCGCCACAAGGGACGGCGTGCTGGTGATCCGGCACGAGAACGAGATCTCCGACACCACGGACGTCGCCGACCGCGCCGAGTTCGCCCATCTGAAGCGCACGAAACAGTTCGCCGGGCACTCGATGACCGGCTGGTTCACCGAGGACTTCACGTGGGACGAGCTGTCCACCCTGCGCTGCCGTGAGCGACTGCCCCGCATCCGAACGCAGAGCGCGGCGCACGACGACACGGAACCGGTCCTGCGACTGGTCGATCTGCTCGAGATCATCGGCGCCGCGTCCCGCCCGATCGGTCTCGTGCTCGAGATCAAGCACGCCGCCTACTTCCAGGCCATCGGGCTCGATCTCGTGCCGCTTCTGGAACACGACCTGCAGCAGGCCGGGTGGCTGGATGCGGGTGCGCCCCTGACCTTCGAGTCCTTCGAGCCGACCGTGCTCACGACGCTGCGCGAACGAGGCGTGCCGGGCACCTACATCCATCTCATCGAGGCTGAGGGTTCACCCGTCGACCTGCTCGTCGCCCTCGGCTCGGACGCCCCGACCTACCGAGACATCGTCTCGCCGCGAGGACTCGACGCCCTCGTCGGCAGGTTCGACGGCATCAGCCTCGACAAGAAGCTGATCCTCGTACCCAACGCCCTGGGACGCATCACCCGACCCGCTCCAGTGGTGGCCGAGGCGCAGCAACGCGGTCTTCGGGTGTTCACCTGGACGGCCCGTCCGGAGAACCGCTTCCTGTCGCGGCAGTTCCGCGTCGGCAGCGAACCGGCGCGTTTCGGCGACTATGAGGGCGAGTGGGACCTGCTGCGCCAGGCAGGTCTCGACGGGATCTTCGTCGATCACGCCGACCTCGGCGTCGCGTTCTTCCGGTGATCGAGAGTTTCCCCTGCGGGCGGCTCCGACCGCCCCCTAGTGTCGGAGCATGACCTCGACCGGCATCGTCGCGAGCGACGTCACCCGTTCCTTCGGCTCCGTGCAGGCGGTGAGGGGCGCCACGTTCGTCGCCGAGCCGGGGCGCGTGACCGGACTCGTGGGGCCGAACGGGGCGGGCAAGACCACGCTGCTGCTCATGCTCGCATCGCTGTTGCGTCCCGACTCGGGCACGATCAGCATCCACGGTGTCGATCCCGTCGAGGATCCCGCAGCGGCGCGGAGCATCCTCGGCTGGATGCCGGACGCCCTCGGCGCGTGGGGCGCGCTGACGGCCCGGGAGACGCTCGTCATGACGGGGCGGCTCTACGGGATGACCAAGGCGGATGCGGGCGCGCGCGCCGACGCCCTCCTCGACCATGTCGGTCTGGGGCCGCTTGCGGGCGCACCGGCCCGGGTCCTCTCTCGCGGACAGAAGCAGCGCCTCGGTCTCGCCCGAGCCCTGGTGCACGACCCGCAGGTGCTCCTCCTGGACGAGCCGGCATCCGGACTCGATCCGCAGGCGCGCATCGACCTGCGCCGACTGCTGCGCGGTTTCGCCGCTGCGGGGCGCACCGTCCTCGTCTCCAGCCATGTGCTCGCCGAACTCGAGGAACTGGTCGACGACGCCGTCTTCCTCCGCGACGGCACCTCCGTCGCCGCGCCGAGCGCGTCGGCAGCGGTGCGTCCGTGGCGCCTCCGCGTCTGGGGTGAGCCGCCGACGCCCGTCGCATTCGCCGCGGCACTCGGCCGCCGCCCGCAGGACATCGGCCGGGACCGGGATGCCTTCGTCGTCGGCTTCGCCGGCGAGGCGGACGCCGCCCAGGGGCTGCGGGCGATTCTGGATGCCGGCATCGCCGTGACCGAGTTCGCCCCGGCCGTCGGCCGCCTCGAGCAGGCCTTCATGGATCTCTCCGATCCGGCGAGTGCTCGCCCCGCATCCGAGGAGGAGGGCGCATGAACGCGTCGAGACTGTGGACCATCACCGTCCTGGAGCTGACCCAGCGCGTCCGTTCGGTGGCCTGGTACGTGCTGCTGGGCGTCTTCGCCGTCATCCTGCTGGGCGTGACCGTCCTGTCCTTCCTGGCCTTCGGGATGTGGTCGGGCACCGAGGGGCCCGGAGGGGCGATCTACTCGGTCATCGTCTACATGGTCATGCTCCTGGTGCTGCTGGTGGCTCCGACGGTCGCGGGAAACGCCGTCAACGGCGACCGGGAATCGGCGACCCTCGCGGCCGTCCAGGTGACCCGGGCGACCACGGCCGAGATCGTGTTCGGTAAGCTCCTCGCCGCCTGGATCACCGGCCTCGCGTTCCTCGCCGTCGCCGTCCCCTTCCTGATCGCCGCGACGGTCGCCGGCGGTGTCGCGCCCGCATCCCTCGCGGTGTCACTGCTGGTGCTGATCCTCGAGATCGGCATCTTCGCCGCGATCGGCGTGGGACTCAGCGCGCTGCTGGCGCGTCCCCTGTTCTCCGTGGCGTCGACCTACCTGGTCATGGCCGCCTTCGTCGTCGGGACACTCATCGTGTTCGGCCTGGGCGGCATCTCCACGCGCACCGAGGTGACGACCTCGTCCCGATGGGGCATGGAGTACGACATGAGCGGCGGGGCCGTCTCGTGCAGCCCGTGGGAGACGTACACGACAGAAGTGCCGCGCTTCGACAGGGTGTGGTGGGTTCTCGCCGCCAACCCGTTCGTCGTGATCGCCGATGCGACACCGACGGTCTACGACCGCAACGGCTATCCGCAGGACCTGTTCGGGCAGATCGCCTCGGGCGTCCGGATGGCGCAGATCCCGCCGGAGACGGAGGTGCGCAACGACGGCTGCGAGAACCCGCAGGAGTCCTACCCGAGCACCGAGGAGCAGACGGCGGGGCTCGCTCCCAGCTGGTTCGTCGGCCTGGGTGTCCAGCTGGTGGTCGCGGGCCTGCTGTTCTGGGGCGGTTATCGCCGCACACGGACGCCGGCGCGGTCGCTGCCCCCTGGCACGCGCGTCGCCTGAGCGGCGCGGGTGAGGGGCAAGTGGACACCCTGCGTTCACCGGCCCGTCGCCGACCGTGCGCCCTGGCGCCATCCGGTCTCGATGACCTGGGGTGACCCGCACCCTGCCCCAGGAGAGCCATGTCCCGCCTGTCCCCGCCCCTCGCCGTCGCCGCGGTCTGCGCGCTTGCCGCGACCGCTCTGATCGCCGCGCCGTCCGCCGCCCTCGCGGCTGACGCCGGCATCCGCATCAACGAGGTCGAGTCCGACGGCGGAACGCCGGGCGACTGGATCGAGTTCTTCAACGCCGGCTCGACGGCCGTCCAGCTCGACGGCTGGAGCGTGAAGGACAACAAGGACGAGAACGTCTGGGTGATCCCGGCGGGGACGACCCTCGCGCCCGGCGGCTTCCTCGTCATCGACGAGCTCAAGGGAGGTGCCGGCCAGTTCGACTTCGGACTCGGAAAGGACGACGCCGTGCGTCTGTTCGACGCGACGGGCGCTCTCGTCGACGAACGCGCATGGACGAGCCACGCGCCCACCACCTACGGTGTCCTCTCGTCGGGGTGGGGCGTCACGGCGCAGCCGACGAAGGGCGCCGCCAACGACGTCGTGGTCCCGGTGACTCCCGGCTCTGTGCGCCTGAGCGAGGTGGACTCTTCACCCGCCGACTGGGTGGAGCTCGTCAACCCCGGGGAGGCGGCCCTCGATATCTCGGGGTATGAGCTGCGTGACAACTCCGACGATCACAGCTGGCGTTTCGCGCCCGGAACGATGATCGCGGCCGGACAGTTCGTCGTGGTGGATGCGGACACCGTCGGTGTGGTGGGCGGCGTCACCGCGGCCTTCGGCACAGCGATCGGGATTGGCAGCACCGACGAGATCCGCCTGTTCGACCCCGCCGGCTCACTCATCGACCGCACGGGGGCGTGGCAGGGCCACGCGGCGCTGAACGGCTCGGAGGCGGATGCGACCCTGGCCCGCTGCGCCGGAGGCGACGCCGACTTCGTGCTCGCACACCCGACCCGAGGTGCGGCCAACTCCTGCGTCATGCCGGATGTGGCCATCAACGAGATCGAGTCGAACGGTGACGCGACCGACTGGGTCGAGGTCATCAACCACGCGCTGTCGCCGGTCGATATCTCGGGCTGGAGCGTCATGGACAACGACCCCGTCGGCCACGCCGGTGAGGCGACACCGCTGCCGGCGGGGACGGTGCTCGCCGCGGGCGCACGGTTCGTCTTCGACGGCGGCCGTGACTTCGTCTTCGGACTCGGCGACGGCGACACGGTGACGCTGCGGGACGCGGCCGGGCTCACGGTCGACGAGCACGTGTACGCCGCGCACGCGGACGGTGTGCTCGCCCGCTGCCCGGAGGCCACCGGGGACTTCACCGACGTCGCGACCTCCACGAAGGGCCTGCCCAACGCGTGCGGCAACCCCGTGCGTATCAACGAGGTCGAGTCGGACGGCGGCGCACCCGACGACTGGATCGAGCTCGTCAACCCGACGGGCGCGTCGCTCGACGTGAGCGGGATCGTCGTGAAGGACGACGATGACGCGCACGCCTACGCTCTGCCCGGAGGGAGCACGATCGCCGCGGGCGGGTATCTCGTGATCGACCGCGATCAGCTCGGCTTCGGTCTGGGAGGCGGCGACCGGGTGCGCCTGTTCGACGGCGCAGCGCTCATCGACGAGACGAGCTGGGGAGCGGGGCACGCTTCGACGACCTGGGGACGCTGCCCCGATGCGACGGGCGTGTTCGCGACCACATCCGAGGCCACGAAGGGCGCGGCGAACCTCTGCCCGGGTGCGCAGCCTGTCGGAGTGTGGCCTGGCTCCGCCGAGGTGCGCGTGCTGGATCCCGAACCGACCTTCCTCGAGGACAGCTCCGGCTTGGATGTGCAGGACACTCCGGACGGCGCGTACCTCTGGGCCGTCGACAACGGCACCGGCACGTTCTGGAAGCTCGCGATCGCGGCCGACGGCACCACGTCGTTCGCGCCCGGCTGGGACCGCGGCAAGCGGGCGCGATTCATCGCGGACGCAGGCTCGCCCGAGAAGGCAGGACCAGATGCCGAGGGCATCACCGTGGACGGGTCGGGGCGGGTCTTCCTCGCGTCCGAGCGCGACAACGCCGCCAAGGGCGTGAACCGCAACACGATCCTCCAGGTCGATCCCGCATCTCCCGGTCCCGACGTGGTCGCCACCGCGCAGTGGGAGCTGAACGACGTGGTGCCGGGCCTGGCCGCCGTGGCCGCGAACGTCGGGCTCGAGGCCGTGGAGTGGGTGTCGGACGAGGATCTCGTGGGTGCGCTGGTCAACACGACAGGTGCCGCCTATGACCCCGCTCTCTACCCGGGCCACGGCGACGGGCTCTTCTTCGTGGCGGTCGAGGACACCGGGCTCGTGCACGCGCTCGCGCTGCTGGCCGGCGGCGAGGCCCGCCTCGTGGCGACGATCGACCCCGGCCTGCCCGGCGTCATGGCGCTCGACTACGACACCGTGCTCGGCGCGCTGTGGGCCGTCTGCGACAACGGATGCGGCGGCACCGCCGCGCAGATCACGCTCAACGGGACCGCGTCGCCGCAGGTGGCGCACGTGGCTCGCCCTGCGGGCATGCCCGACCTGAACAACGAGGGCTTCGCGACCGCTCCGGCATCCCTCACCGTGGGCGGCGCGCGTCCGGCGTACTGGTTCGCCGACGGATTCGCGGCCGAGGCGCTGCGCATGGGTTCGCTCCCGGGCGGTTCCGAACCGACCGAGCCGGGCGGCCCGGGCACGCAGCCGAGTCTGCCGGGAACGGGTGGCGGCTCGCCGAGCGTCGGCGTCACGCCTCTCCCCGGTGATGCGCTCGCCGTCACCGGAACCGAGATGCCGTACGGCGCGCTCGCCGCCGGGATGCTGCTCACCCTGCTGGGTGCGGGAGCGGTTCTGGCGCGCCCCCGTCGCCGCGTGAGCTGAGTCTCGGCACGGTCGCCCCGGTGGATCGGTGACCGGGGCGACCGTCGGCGTGCGGCAGGCTAGAGGTATGGCGACGGTCCGGGCGTGGGCGGAGCGCCGCCAGATCGTCCTCTATCTTGCGGCCATCGCACTCGGCGCCGTCGTCGGTCTGACGGCGCCCGCGAGCGCGCCGGTGCTCGAAGCGGCCATCACCCCCGCGCTGGGAGTCCTCCTGTACGCCACGTTCCTCGCGGTGCCCTTCGCCCGCATCGGGCAGGCGTTGCGCGACGGACGTTTTCTCGCCGCGGTCCTCGTTCTGAACTTCGTGCTCGTGCCGAGCGTCGTCTTCGCGCTCTCGCGCGTCGTCGCGCACGATGCGGCCCTGCTCGCGGGCGTGCTGCTCGTGCTGCTGACCCCGTGCGTGGACTACGTGATCGTGTTCACCCACCTGGCAGGCGGGGCGCGGGCACGCCTGCTCGCGGCGACGCCGCTGCTCATGCTCGCCCAGCTCGTGCTGCTGCCGGGCTATCTCTGGGTCATGGCGGGTCCCGAGCTCGTCGCCGGGATCGAGCCCGGCCCGTTCGTCGAGGCCTTCGTGCTGCTCATCGTCCTGCCGCTCGCGCTCGCCGCAGCCACCCAGCTGCTCGCGCGGAGCCTCCGCCCCGTCCGCGTTCTCGAAACCGGTGTGCTCGGGGCGATGGTGCCGCTGATGATGCTCGTGCTCGCCGTCGTCGTGGGCTCGCAGGTGCACGCGGTGGGGGAGCGTCTCGCCGATCTCGCCTCCCTCGTTCCCCTGTTCGCCGCGTACGCCGCCATCGCCGCCGTCCTGGGGCTGCTCGTGGCGAAGATCGCTCGGATGCGGCGTCCCGAACGGATCGCGACGACGTTCAGCGCGGTGACCCGCAACTCCCTGGTGGTCCTTCCGCTCGCGCTGGCACTGCCCGCTTCCTTCTCGCTCGCGCCGCTCGTCGTCGTGACGCAGACCCTCGTCGAGCTCGTCGTGATGGTCGTCCTCGTGGCGCTGTTCCGGTCGCGAGCGGTCCGCGCGCACTGACCGCGACGGATTTCGCACGGTCGTCCTGCTGGTGCGGATGGGGGTCGGCGTGCTCGGATGAGAGCAGCGGCACGCCGCGCCCCCACCGCCCCGCCCCGCACGAGGAGTCGCCCTATGACCCGCATCGGCATCGTCTCGGAGGGCGACGGTGAGAACCGTGTCGCCGCGACGCCGCAGACCGTCGGCAAGCTGACCGCGCTCGGCTACGAGGTCGTCGTCGAAGAGGGGGCCGGGATTGGCGCGGCGTTCCCCGACACGTCCTACCGCGACGCCGGAGCGGCGATCGTGGACAGGGTCGCCGCCTGGGGCGCGGACATCGTGCTCGGCGTCGACGCGCCGCGAGATGACGAGATCGCGCGGCTGCGCTCGGGCGCGGTGCTCATCAGCCAGCTCGCCCCCGCACTGAACCCCGACCTGGTCGACCGGCTGGCGGCGCAGGGGGTGACGGCGCTCGCGATGGATGCGATCCCCCGCATCTCGCGCGCCCAGTCGATGGACGTGCTCAGCTCCATGGCCAACATCTCCGGCTACCGAGCCGTGGTCGAGGCGGCGAACGAGTTCGGTCGTTTCTTCACCGGTCAGGTGACCGCCGCGGGCAAGGTGCCGCCGGCCAAGGTGCTGGTCGCCGGCGCGGGGGTCGCGGGCCTCGCGGCCATCGGCACCGCATCCAGCCTCGGCGCGATCGTGCGCGCGACCGACCCGCGCCCCGAGGTCGCCGATCAGGTGCGTTCCATCGGTGGCGAGTACCTCCCGGTGACGGTGACCGCCCAGACCGTCTCGAGCGACGGCTATGCGCGCGCGACGAGCGAGGAGTACGACCGTGCCGCCGCCCAGCTGTACAGCGCGCAGGCGGCCGAGGTCGACATCGTCATCACGACCGCGCTCATCCCGGGGCGCGCCGCGCCGCGGCTCATCACGGCCGAGGATGTCGCACGGATGCGGCCCGGCAGCGTGATCGTCGACATGGCGGCGGGCCACGGTGGCAACGTCGAGGGCTCGGTCGCAGACCAGCGTGTCGTCACAGAGAACGGCGTCGTGATCCTCGGCTACACCGACCTGGCCGGGCGTCTGCCCGCGCAGTCGTCACAGCTGTACGGCACGAACGTGCTCAACCTGCTGCGCCTGCTCACGCCGGGCAAGGACGGCGTGCTCGTCCTGGATCTCGACGACGTCGTGCAGCGTTCCGTGACGGTCGCCGCAGGAGGCGACGTGCTCTGGCCGCCGCCGCCCGTCGCCGTCTCCGCGGCACCCTCCGCGCCTCCGGCGCCCGCCGCATCCGTCGCCGAACCGCCGCCGCGGCGCGGGCGCAAGCTCCTGCTGCTCGTGCTGGCCGCGCTCGCGCTGTTCGCCGTCGTGACCTTCGCTCCCGCCCCTCTGCCGCAGCACATGACCGTGCTCGCGCTGTCGATCGTCGTGGGCTATTACGTGATCGGCAAGGTGCATCACGCCCTGCACACCCCGCTCATGAGCGTGACCAACGCCATCTCGGGGATCATCGTCGTCGGCGCGCTCACCCAGCTCACGGTCCCCGAGCCGGTCATTCAGGTGCTCGCCGCGGCCGCCGTGCTGCTGGCCAGCATCAACGTCTTCGGCGGCTTCGCTGTCACCCGTCGCATGCTCGCGATGTTCTCGAAGGGGACGAACCGATGACCGCTACCGCTGTCGCCGGCGCCGCCTACCTCGTCGCGGCGCTCCTGTTCATCCTCAGCCTGGCGGGGCTGAGCCGTCACGAGACCGCGCGCGCCGGCGCCGCGTCAGGCATGGCCGGCATGGCGATCGCCCTGGTGGCGACGGTCGCCCTCACCGTTACGGGCGCGTTCTCGTCAGGTGCCGCCGCCCTCGGGCTTCCGCTGTTGGTCGGAGCGGTCGCGGTGGGAGCGGCGATCGGGCTCTGGCGCGCTCGGTCGGTCGAGATGACCGGCATGCCCGAGCTCATCGCCCTGCTGCACAGCTTCGTGGGTCTCGCGGCCGTGCTGGTGGGCTGGAACGGTCACCTGCACGACGGTGGGCTCACCGGCGCGCTGCGCGACATCCACCACGGCGAGGTCTTCGTCGGGGTGTTCATCGGCGGGGTCACCTTCACCGGTTCGCTCGTCGCGTACCTCAAACTGTCCGGTCGGATGCCGTCGAAGCCGCTCACGCTGCCGGGGCGCAACGCGCTCAACCTCGGCGCGCTGATCGTGTTCGCCGCCCTCACCATCTGGTACGTCGTCACCCCGACGCTCGGCCTGCTGATCGCGGTGACCGCCATCGCCCTGGCGCTCGGCTGGCACCTCGTCGCCTCCATCGGCGGCGGCGACATGCCCGTGGTCGTTTCGATGCTCAACAGCTACTCCGGCTGGGCCGCGGCCGCCGCGGGGTTCCTCCTCGACAACGACCTGCTGATCATCACGGGCGCACTCGTGGGATCCTCCGGCGCCTACCTCTCGTTCCTCATGTGCAAAGCGATGAACCGCTCACTGCTCGCCGTCATCGCGGGCGGCTTCGGGGCGCCGGCCGCATCCGGGCAGGCGGCCGAGGCCGGCGAGCACCGGGAGACGGATGCGGAGTCGGTGGCGGAGATGCTCGCCGACGCCGACAGTGTCGTGATCGTGCCGGGCTACGGCATGGCCGTCGCGCAGGCGCAGTATCCCGTCGCCGAGCTCGTCGAGCGGCTGCGGGCGAAGGGGGTCGAGGTGCGCTTCGGCATCCATCCGGTCGCCGGACGCCTGCCGGGGCACATGAACGTGCTGCTCGCGGAGGCGAAGGTGCCGTACGACATCGTGCTGGAGATGGACGAGATCAACGACGACCTGGCGCAGACCTCGGTCGTCCTCGTGATCGGCGCCAACGACACCGTGAACCCGTCGGCGGCCGAGGACCCCTCGAGCCCCATCGCGGGGATGCCGGTGATCCGGGCCTGGGAGGCACGCCAGGTCGTCGTCTTCAAGCGGTCGATGGCGTCCGGCTACGCGGGCGTCGAGAACCCGCTGTTCTTCCGCGAGAACACGCAGATGCTGTTCGGCGACGCGAAGCAGCGCGTGGAGGACATCCTGCGCGCGCTCTGATCACGCCTCCACGGGCCACGTGGGCAGGGGATCCGCGAACTGCTCCCAGGCCTCGGGGCCGGCATCCATCTCCGCATCCGTCAGAGCTGCGTCATCAAGCGCCCGCGCGACCGCTCCGGCGTTCAGATCGAGTCCCGTGAGGGCGATCTCCTGCCCGATGCAGCTGAAGGCGTCGCGCGTGGGGAGCGGGTCGAGCCACATGGCGGAGCCGACCTGCTCCCAGCGCGCGAGCATGCCCTGACGGGTCGCCAGGCGGCAGAAGCCGACCGAGCGCAGCACGAGGCCCCACCGGCGTGCGTCGATCTCGTCGTCGAGCGCGCGGACGAGGCGCTCCGGGTGGAAAGGGCGGAGCTGTTCGTAGCGGAAGGTCGTGACGCGACGATCCGTCATATGCGGATCGTGCTCATCGTTCAGCATCCGCACCCATCCCGCGCGCTCGCCCACGGGGAGCGATGTGTCCGTCGCGAGCGCCGCGCGGACGTCCTCGTGCGGGTCGCGCGTGAGGCGGATGCGGGCCAGGGGATTCAGATGCGAGGCGAGCGCCATGAGCATCGCGAGTCTCGGCGTCTCGAGGCCTTCCCAGTTGACGAACGCGATGACGTGCGCGCTCTCGATGAACGCCGCCGCCTGCCGCGCGCGGGCGCCGTGATCGCCGCGGTCGTCGCCCGGCGGGGCGTCTGCGCGCAGCGCGGAGCCGTCACGCAGGTCCTGGACCATGTGCGGAGCGTCGATGACGCACACCAGTGCGGGCGGTGTGTCGAACGCGCCGCTGAAGTGCAGCGGATCGAGGTCGGTGGCGCAGTCGAAGAGCGCGAGCTGATCGCTGCCTCCGGCCCAGAATCCCTGCGGACGGTGCGATGTCGTGTGCCGCGGGCCGCCGTAGGCCCAGACCAGACGCCGGCCGAGACTCGCGGCGGCGCGTTCGGCGAAGAGGTGGCGTTCGGGTGCGCACACCCCGGTGATGGCGACAGGGATCGATTCCATGCCGGTCCTCTCCAGTTGCTCGGGCGGAACACCCAGCATAACCTGTTGTTGAGAACCGTTATCAATAAGGAGTCGCTGTGAAAGTTCGTGCCTCGCTCAGGTCCCTGAAGAACCAGCCCGGCGCCCAGGTCGTGCGCCGACGCGGCAAGGTGTTCGTCATCAACAAGCTGAACCCCCGCTTCAAGGGGCGGCAGGGCTGACTCGGGGCGTCAGTACCCGACGGCCGCCAGGCCAGCGTTCGCCTGCTCTGGTGTGAAACCCTCGCCGTACTCGCTCGTGAGCTGGTCGTAGAGGCCATCTCTGCTGAAGGCCATCATGTCCAGGTACGACTGCGCCGCCTCCGCGGCCTCGGCGTTCCAGTCGACCTTGCCGGCCTGCTCGAGGCTCGCGATCGCGAACTCCGCATCCTCCGCGGGATAACCCTCGCCGTACTCGCTCGTCAGCTGCTTCAGGAGGCCCGCGCGGCTGAAGTGCATGAATCCGAGGTACTGCGCCGCCGAGCGCAGTGCATTCTGCTGTCCGATCGAGAGCGGGGGTTTCTCCTCGACGGTGAGCCGGACAGTCGTTCCTGCCGCCGCCTGGCTGCCGCCCGCCATACTCTGCGCGATGACCGGCATCGTGGGGTCTCCGCTGCCGAGATCGACGGTGAACCCGGCGGCTGACAATGCCGAGGTCGCCTCGCCACCGGACATCCCGACCACGTTCGGCACGGTGACAAGCGGCTCCGATGTCTTGGTGGGCTTCTCCGCATCGACCTCGGAGGTGAGGGGTTTTGACGCGACCGGCGTGATGTCCGATCGGCGTGACGAGCCCAAGGCGACCGAAAGTGATGAGATGACCACCACTCCGGCGGCGACGGCCACCGGAATGACGATGGCCTTTCGTGCGTACCAGCGGCGCGGAGCCGCTGCCGGTTCACCGGCCGCTCTTGGGATGTCGACGGTCTCATCGATGTGCGTGGGAGTTGCTGCGCCGGATACCGCCAGCCTTGTGTATTGCGTCCACGCGGTGCCGTCGTACCACCTCTCGAACCCTGGCGCCGTGGAGTCCGGGTACCATCCGGGTGCGTAAACGGGTCGCGCGTCGTGCATGTTTCCCCCATTCGCCGGAGGATCGGGTGTCCTCCGTGCTCCACGCGCCCGTTCCCCAACGAATGGCGCGTGTGCTCACGTTAGCGATCGGCTGCGGCGTGCGCTAGTGACGAATGAGGGAGGAAAAGGCGCGCCCCGGGAGCCGGATGGGCCGGCTCCGCCGAGCGCGCGGGCCCATCCGTGCTCGGCGGCAAGTCGACGCGACGGCGGGAGTCGAACCCGCAACGCTTCCGGGTATGAACCGGAGCCCGGGACCACCCGGATCGCCGCGATGCCACGACGGTAACCCGGGGCTCCGGCCCGCGCCAGTGCATGTCGCAAGATGACCCTGCGCGTCACCGTGTCACGGGATCGGGCGAGCAGCGCGGTCTTCGGCGCGGCCACGCTGCGACGTCTGCACGATCGGGGGGCGGCGGTGACTGCGTGAGGCGGATGCGGCGGCGCACCGGCGATCGGCCGTGCAGATCTCGCGGCGATGTCGCGTCGCGATGCGAGTCGCCACTGCGCAGAGGCGGTACGCGACCGCCGACCCGGGCGGGTGTCGGCGGTCGCGCCTAGACTTGAGGGGACATGACCGACGCCTCCACGCCCCTCATCATCGGCGGTGACGGCGCTCGCCCCGCCGGCGATTCCGCACGTCCCGACGCCGACCTCCTCGCCGGCCTCAACGGCCCGCAGCGGGAGGCCGTCATCTACCGCGGGCCTGCCCTGCTCATCGTCGCCGGTGCCGGTTCCGGCAAGACCCGCGTGCTCACCCACCGCATCGCCTCGCTGCTGCGCTCCCGCGAGGCATGGCCGAGTCAGATCCTCGCCATCACCTTCACGAACAAGGCGGCCGGCGAGATGCGCGAGCGCGTCGAGCAGCTCGTGGGCGACGGTGCTCGTGGCATGTGGATCTCGACCTTCCACTCCGCCTGCGTCCGCATCCTCCGCCGTGAGGCGCAGCAGTTCGGGTTCACCAGCTCGTTCACGATCTACGACTCCGGCGACTCGAGGGCGCTCATCAAGCGACTCGTCAAGGAACACGAGGCGGATGCGTTCGGTCTCACCCCCGCCGCCGTCCAGAGCCGTATCTCCAAACTCAAGAACGAACTGCAGGATGCGGAGGGCTACGCGCGCCAGGCGAACATGAGCGACCCCGCCGAGCGGGTGTTCGTCGAGGTCTTCGGCGACTATCAGCGCGCGCTCCGCCGGGCGAACGCGTTCGACTTCGACGACCTCATCGCGCAGACGGTCTTCCTCTTCCGCGCATTCCCGCAGGTGGCCGACACCTACCGCCGTCGGTTCCGCCACATCCTGGTCGACGAGTACCAGGACACCAACCACGCCCAGTACTCGCTCATCCGCGAACTCACCCGCCCGGTCTCGGGCGAGGGGGAGTCGTATTCCGCGGGGGGCATGATGATCTTCGAGCCCGACAAGGCGCCGGAGGTCGAGGCCGCATCCCTCACCGTCGTAGGCGACTCCGACCAGTCGATCTACGCCTTCCGCGGCGCCGACATCCGCAACATCAGCGAGTTCGAGCGCGACTTCCCGGGTGCGAAGGTCGTGCTGCTCGAGCAGAACTACCGCTCGACCCAGAACATCCTCTCGGCGGCCAACGCGGTCATCCGCAACAACTTCGACCGCCAGGACAAGAAGCTCTGGACGGATGTGGGCGCGGGTGAGCTCATCGTCGGCTTCACCGGCTACTCGCAGCACGACGAGGCCCAGTTCGTCGCCGACGAGATCGAGAAGATCCACCGGGCGGGCACGGCGTACTCCGACATCGCCGTCTTCTACCGCACCAACTCGCAATCCCGCGCGCTGGAAGAGATCTTCATCCGCTCCGCCCTGCCCTACAAGATCATGGGCGGCACGAAGTTCTACGAGCGCGCTGAGATCAAAGACGCGCTCGCCTACCTGATCGCCGTGGCCAACCCCGCCGACGAGATGGCGGTGCGCCGCATCCTGAACAAGCCGCGTCGCGGCATCGGCGACGTCACGGAGACGGCCATCGCGCGCTTCGCGGAGGACAACCAGATCACGTTCCGCGAGGCCCTCGCCTCGCCGGAGGCGCTGGGCGTCGGGCCCAAGATCCAGGCCGCGATCGCCCAGCTCGACCGGGTACTCACCGAGGCGACGGCGCTGCTGCTGCCCGAGGGACAGGATGCACCGCCCACCGCGGTCGCGGAGGCGCTCTCGCTGCTGCTGAGCAAGAGCGGCTACTCCGACGCGCTGCGTGCCAGCCGCGACCCGCAGGACGAAGCGCGCCTCGAGAACCTCGACGAGTTCGTCGCCGTGGCGCGCGAGTTCGCCCGCAACAACCCGCAAGGGACCATCAGCGACTTCCTCACCGAGGTCGCGCTCGTCGCCGACGCGGACGACCTCGACGATGCATCGGGGTCCGTCTCGCTCATGACGCTGCACACTGCGAAGGGTCTCGAGTTCGACGCCGTCTTCCTCACGGGTGTCGAAGAAGACCTGATCCCGCACCGCATCTCGGCCAACGAGCCGGGCGGCCCCGCCGAGGAGCGTCGCCTGTTCTACGTGGGCGTCACGCGGGCGCGCAAGCTCCTGCACCTCACCCTCGCGATGACCCGCGCGCAGTTCGGCGAGGTCACGGTCGCGATGCCGAGCCGCTTCCTGCAGGAGATCCCGGCCGAGCTCATCGACTGGCGCCAGTCGCCCGGCGACGTCAACTCGCGTGGCGGTGCGCAGTCGCGCGCCCTCAACGCCCGCCGGCCCGGTGGGTGGGGGTCGCGTCGCGAAGACAACCCGCCGCTGCTGCCCAAGTCGACCTCGCTCGAGCGCTTCGCGAACAAGATCCCCGCGAAGGTGCGCGACAACAGCGACCTCGAACTCGCGGCGGGCGACCGCATCCGACACGAGGACTTCGGTGAAGGACGCATCGACGCGGTCACGGGCGAGGGGGCCAAGCGCATCGCGCACGTGCGCTTCGACAGCGCCGGAGCCAAGAAGCTGCTGATCAAGATCGCGCCCATCGAGAAGATCTGAGTCACACCCCGGCGCATACCGCGCCGCGCGGTTAGGCTGGCCGAATGGCTCTCTTCTCGCGCCGACCCAAGCCCTCCGAAGAACCCGACCGGGATGCGGCCGCGTCCGCTGCGGCCGAGGCGGCACCCGAGGCGCCGACGGAGAACGTCCCCCACGTGCCGATCTCGGTCAGCACCTTCGGCGAGAACCGCACGCCGGACGCCGCTCCCGCCATGCCGGAGGGCGTCTCGGCCATGGCCGCCGCCAGGCCCCCGCACCTCGCATCGCCCGCTGCCGAGGCGTCGAAAGACCTCGAGACCGTGCCGGGCCTGCGAGACAACGTCCTGTTGCGCGACGCCCTCGCGGCGCTCCCCGAGAAGGCGCAGCCGGTCGAGCTGATGAACGTCGCACGTCAGCTGCTGCAGGGGCACGTCTACATCCGCGTGCAGGGCGACGCCCGCGAACTCCTCGCCAAGGGTGACAATCTGCCGACGTCGGTGATCACGTATCAGGAGCAGAAGTACATGCTCGTGTACTCCAGCGGCCGCGCGCTGCAGGATGCGGTGCGTGCCGACGGCGACGCGTCCACCTCGGCGCTGGCACAGCCTGTGATCAGCCTGCTGCGTCAGATCGTCGCGGGCGAGTTCGGCGGCATCGCCGTCGACCACGCGTCGCGCCCCGGATCCGCCATCCTGCCGAAGCCCCTGATCGAGAAGGCCCTCGCCGACCTCGACCCGCATCTGGCCGTGAAGACGCTGCTCGCCGCCGATCGCACCGACGAGACCGCGGGCGACGTCGCCGACGCGCTCACCTACGCACCGGTCTGGGTCGCCGCCCGGCGGGGCGAGGGCGACCGCATCGGCATCGCGGAGCTCCGCACGACCGAGGGCGAGCGCATCCTCGAGCTCTTCTCCCACCCGCTGGAGCTCGTCGCTCTCGGACGCGGAGACCAGCCGGCGAAGGTCACGCCCGAACAGCTCGCCCGGGCGCTGCGCTCCGACGACGGTATCTCCGGCGTCATCGTGAACCCCGCCGGCCCCTGGATCCGCCTCAGCCGCGCGCAGCTCGCGCCGGTGCTCGCCCTGGGCGCCTGACGTCCGCATCCGACGGGCGCATTCGGCGCGTACCCCGGGTTTGGGGCGCGGAATGTGCATCGGGGCGGGAATTCTGCGCCCCAACGCGCGAATCGCGCCCCGAACCCGGGGGTGTGCCGGGCGCGGAAGACAGCGCGAGGACGCGAGGCTCCCACGCGCGCAAGGGGATGCGCGGCGCACGTCCGCGCCCCTAGGGTCGGGGCATGGCGAGCGAACGCACCACCGTGATCGTCCCCGGCCCCGACGGCGACCGGGAGATCTCCGTCTCGAGTCCGTCCCGCGAGGTATGGCCGGCCGCGGGCATCACCAAGCGCGACCTCGTCGACTACATCCTGGCCGTTTCCGAGCCGTTCCTGCGCGCGAACGGGCACCGTCCGGTGTCGCTCGAGCGCTACCGCGACGGCATCGACGGCGAGTCCTTCTTCTCGAAGAACCCGCCCAAGGGCACCCCCGACTACGTCGACGCGGTCACCGTCACCTACAACAGCGGGCGCAGCCATCCGCAGGTCGTTCTCACGGAACCAGCGGCGCTGGTGTGGGCCGTGCAGATGAACACGGTCGTCTTCCACCCCTGGGCCTCGCTCGCCGCCGACCCGGATCGCCCGGTCGAGCTGCGGATCGACCTCGACCCTCAGCCGGGCACGGATTTCTCGGATGCGGCCGCGGTCGCGCCGCTCATGCGCGAGGTGCTGGCGGAGGCGGGTCTCGACTCCTGGATCAAGACGAGCGGCAACCGCGGCATCCACCTCTTCTGCCCGATCGAGCCCACGCACGAGTTCCTCGACGTGCGCCATGCGGCGATCGCCGCGGGCCGGGAGCTCGCCCGTCGGGAGCCTGAGCGGGTGACGATGAACTGGTGGAAGGAGGAGCGCGGACAGCGCATCTTCGTGGACTTCAACCAGACCAATCGCGACCGGACGATGGCCGGCGCGTACAGTCCGCGGGCGCTGCCCGATGCGACGGTGGCCACGCCCATCACCTGGGACGAGCTGCCCACTGTCGACCCCCACGCCTTCACCGTGCGCACCGTGCCGCGCCGCCTCGCGGAGATCGGCGACCCGTGGGAGCACATCGCCCGCAACCCCGGACGCATCGACACGCTGCTCGAGTGGTGGCAGCGCGACCTCGACGACGGCCTCGGCGAGTTGCCCTTCCCGCCCGAGTTCCCGAAGATGCCCGGAGAGCCGCCGCGCGTTCAGCCGAGCCGCGCGCGTTCGGAGGAGTGACCCGTCAGTCCAGCACGTCGCCGAGGTCGTAGGCCGAGACCTGCTCCAGTTGTGAGAAGGTGCAGGATGACGCCTCGCGGTCGGGACGCCAGCGCTCGAACTGCGCGGTGTGACGAAACCGCATCCCCTCGAGCTGGTCGTAGCGCACCTCGAGCACCCGCTCGGGACGCAGCCGCACGAACGACACGTCCTTGGATGCGGCGAATCGCGACCGCTCGGTCGCGCCCGTCACCGCCTCGCCCGTCTCGTCGCGCTCCACCAGCGGCGCCAGCTCGTCGACGAGCTCGCGGCGCCGCGCGTCGGTGAACGCCGACACGCCGCCCACGTTGCGCAGGCGTCCCTCTCGGTCGTAGAGCCCCACCAGCAGCGAGCCCACGCCGACGCCGCTCTTGTGCACGCGGTAGCCGAGTGCGACGACGTCGGCGGTGCGGGCGTGCTTGATCTTCAGCATCGTGCGCTTGTTCGGCTGGTAGGCGTCGTCGAGGCGCTTGGCGACGACGCCGTCCAGACCCGCGCCCTCGAACTCCGCGAGCCAGCGCCGCGCGGTCGCGGGATCGTCGGTCGTGCGGGTCAGGTGCACGGGAGGCTCGACACCCGCCAACAGGCTCTCGAGCTCGGCGCGACGCGCAGCGAACGGCACGTCGCGCAGGTCACGGTCGCCGCGAGCCAGCAGGTCGAAGGCGATGAGCAGGGCGGGCGTCTCGTCGGCCAACTTCGTGACGCGGGATGCGGCGGGGTGGATGCGCTGGCTCAGTGCCTCCCAGTCCAGCCGCTGCGCGCCCGCAGGTCCGGTCGGGATCACGATCTCGCCGTCGAGGAGGCACGGCTCGGGCAGCACCCGCGGAAGTGCCTCGACCAGTTCGGGGAAGTACCGGGTGAGCGGCTTCGCGCCCCGCGATCCCAGCTCCACGCTGTCCCCGTCCCACGCGGCGAGCACCCGGAAGCCGTCCCACTTGGGCTCGAAGCTCCAGCCGGCCGCATCCGGAACGTCCTTGACCGCTTTGGCGAGCATGGGAGCGGGGATCTCGTACCGCACGGCGCGCCTCAGGCCCTCGCGTCGCCCGCCGCGAGCCGCTGCTCGCGCTTCTTGGGTCTCGCCCATTTCGCCGGGCTATCGGGACCGTTCCAGACCTGGATGATCCCCCAGACGACCGCGGTCAGCGGGACGGCGAGCAGGGTGCCGAGGATGCCGCCGATCGCCGTGCCGCCGGCGAGCACGACCAGCACGACGAACGAGTGCAGCTTCATCGACCTGCCCATGAGTACCGGCTGCAGGAAATTGCCCTCGAGCTGGTTGACGGCGACCACGACACCCACGACGATCAACGCGATGACCGGTCCGTTGGCCACGAGCGCCACCAGGGCGGCCAGCGCACCGGCTGTCACGGCGCCGACGATCGGGATGAAGGCGAGCAGGAACACCAGGACCGCGAGCGGGATGGCGAGGGGCACCTGCAGGATGAGCAGGCCGATCAGGATGCCCACGGCATCGACGAAAGCGACCGCCGCCGTGCCGCGCACGTACGAGCCGAGCACCTGCACCGACTTGTCGCCGATGCGGCGCGCGCGCACGTAGGACGTGCCGTGGAACGGGCGCAGCAGGAACTCCCACATCCGCGGGCCGTCCTTCAGGAAGAAGAAGAGGATCACGACCATCAGGACCAGTCCCGTGACGAAGCTCGCGACGGCGCTGACGCCCGCGAGGGCACCGCTGCCGAACTGCGCACTCGTCACGAAGTCGCCGAGCTGCCCCATCCACTCATCGATCTGCGCCGACGTCGGGGCGAACGGCAGCGTGTTGACCCAGTCGAGCAGCTGCTGGAAGCCGCCCTGCGCCTGCGACGAGAGGTCGTCCCACTGGTCGCGGACCGCCCACACGATGATCCATCCGAGTCCGGTGAGCAGCACGACGACGGTGAGCAGCGTCAGGAGGGTCGCCAGGATCGAGGGCACGCCCCTGTGCCGCATCCAGGTCATGACCGGCGCGAAGGCCGAGGCGAAGATGAGGGCGAGGATGAGGGGGATGACGACGACCGTGACCTGGCGGATGCCCCAGATGGCTCCGGCCAGGATGGCGACGATCACGATGATCTGCAGCCCGCGGATCGCGAGGCGCCCGAACGCATCTCCCCAGAGGCTCCAGGGAGCCCGGTGTGCGGTGAGCTCGACCTCGCGGGAGGTGAGCGTCACCTCCTGCGGTGCGCGGCGGAACAGTCCCATGCGACGACCGTATCGGCCGCATCCGACCGGCGTCTGCGTCTTGACGCGCGGATGCCGGGGCGACAGTGCACTCAGACGAAGCCGCCGGTGCCCGTGATGTCGCGCCCGATCAGCAGGGCCTGCACGCTCTCGGTGCCCTCGTAGGTGTGGATGGCCTCGATGTCGGCCATGTGCTGGATCACGCGGTTCTCGAGCAGGATGCCGTTGCCGCCCATGAGGTCGCGAGCGGTCTGGGCGATGCGGCGCGCGGCGCGGGTGTTGTGGTACTTCGCGAGGGAGGCCTGTGTCGGTCGCAGTGCGCCCGCGGTCTCGAGATCCGCCATGCGTCGGCAGTAGAGCTGCATCGCCGTCAGCTCGTCGAGCATCTGCGTGAGCCGCTCCTGCACCATCTGGAACTTCATGAGGGGCTTGCCGAACTGCACGCGCTGCTGCGCGTACGAGAGTGCGGCCTCGTAACAGGCCGTGGCGTGCCCGAGCGCCGACCACGCCACGCCGGAGCGGGTGGAGTACAGCACCGTCGATGCGTCCTTGAAGCTGCGGGCACCGGGCAGCACCGCATCCGCCGGCAGACGCACGTCATCGAGCGCGATGTGCGCCTGATGGATGCCGCGCAGCGACGCCTTGCCGGCGATCACCGTGCCCGTGTAGCCCGGAGTCTCCTGCGGGACCAGGAAGCAGCGCACGGCGCCGTGCTCGGCGGCTTCGGCATCGTCCACCCGCGCCCAGACGAACGTGATGCCGCCGGATGCCCCGTTGCCGATCCACTTCTTGGCGCCGCGCAGGACCCATCCGTCGCCGTCGCGGCGGGCGACGGTCTCGAGCGAGACGGAGTCCGATCCGTGGTCGGGCTCCGTGAGCGCGAAGGAGCCCAGCACCTCGCCCCGAGCGAGCGGCTCGAGCCACCGCTCCTGCTGAGCGGCGGAGCCGAAGAGGGCGAGGGTGCGCAGGGCGAGGCCGCCCTGCACCGCGATGACCGTGCCGAGCGATCCGTCTCCCCGCGACACCTCCATGTTGACCAGGCCCGCGGCCAGCGGCGAGAAGCGCGTGAGAGAGGGGTGCTCGATGCCGTCGTTGTACAGATCGAGCTCGCCCAGGCGGGTGACGAGATCCAGCGGGTAGGAGCTGTCGTCCCAGGCGGACACCATCCGGTCGCCGACCTCGTCGACGTAACCCTTCGCGCGGTCCCAGACGGCGCGGTCGGCGGCGGGGATGTCGGCGAACACGGCGTAGTAGTCGGTGTCCAGCCGCGTGGTCACGTCGTAGGCGGCGGCGGTGTCGCCCGGCAGAGAGGTCATGCGCACACGATAGCCGCGTGGCACGCTGTGTCGCTAATTCTGGGACTCAGTCCCACCGTCTGGGTGCGCTGCCGTGACGCGTTAGCCTGAGCGGGTGCCGGCCCTCAGCGACCACCTGCGATCCGTTCCCCCCAGCGGCATCCGTCGCATCTTCGAGATCGCGCTCACCCTGGACGACGTCACCATGCTCGCGGTCGGCGAGCCCGATGTGCCCGTGGCAGCGCACATCATCGAGGCGGCCACGCGCGCCTGGGAGGCGGACGAGACCGACTACGTGGCCAATGCCGGCATCCCGGCGCTGCGTCAGGCGTTCGCCGAGCGCTTCACCGCGAACCACGGTGCCGCTCTGTCGCCGGAGCGGGTCTGGGTCACCGTGGGCGGCACGCAGGCGCTGCACCAGGCGATGGGACTGGTTCTCGGGCCGGGCGACGAGGTGCTCGTGCCCGACCCCGGATATACGACCTTCTCGATGAGTCCGCGGATGCTGAGCGCGGTACCGGTGCCGTACGCGTTGCGTCCGGAGGTCGACTTCCTGCCCGAGCTCGACCGCATCGAGGCGCTCATCACCCCGCGGACGCGGGCGATCGTGGTGAACTCGCCGTCGAACCCGCTCGGCACGGTCATCGACGGCGAGCTCGCGGAGGGGATCCTCGAGCTCGCGCGTCGTCGCGACCTGTGGATCATCAGCGACGAGGTGTACGCGGAACTCACGTGGGGAAACCCCCACGTGAGCCTGACCGCGCTCGACGCGCTGAGCGACGAGCCCCGGGTGCTGGGCGTGTTCTCGCTCTCGAAGTCGTACGCGATGACGGGGGTGCGCGTCGGCTTCCTCATCACCCCGCTCGGCATGGATCAGATCCTCCGCACGGTGCAGGAAGCCATGATCGCGTGTGTTGCCGTGCCCGATCAGCGCGCAGGCGTGGCGGCGCTCAGCGGCGACCAGAGCAACATCGCCCTCGCCCGCGCCCACTATCGCCAGAACCTGGATGCGGCGACCGCGCTGCTCGACGAGCGGGGCATCGCCTACCGGGTGCCCGACGGCGCGTTCTACCTGTGGATCGATCTCCGCCACGCGACCGGCGGCGACGTCGGGGCGTGGGCGGAGGAGTTCCTGCGCACCGAGCGCGTCGCTCTCGCGCCCGGATCCGCCTTCGGTGCTTCGGGCGAGGGATGGGTGCGCGTGTGCGCGGCCGCCTCGCGCGGCGACCTGCTTCACGGGCTGTCGCTGCTGCCCGCGCCCTGAGTCGCGCTCGGCTCACGCCGTATGCCGTGACACGTGCACGGCGGATGCGGGGTGGGATGCCGCATCCGACACGTCATGGGACTCCTGCACCACGGACCGTGCAGACGTCGCGCCGCGGCGCGGGCGGAAGTTCAGCGCAGGTCGTCGCGGAGGCGGCGGGCGACCTCCGCGGCCGGCATGCGGCGGGGGAAGACGGCCACGACGACGTCGTCGGCGGCGGCCGCGGGCCGCTCGCCGACCCCGAACTTGTCGAGGCAGTCGTCGAGGGCTCGGCGCAGCGCCGATGCGGGGACCTTCTTGGGTCCGCGCAGGAGCCGGCGGAGCACGTGGTTGTGCACGGCGGTGACGAGGGCCGCGAAGCTCACTGCGTCGAGAGGGTCGAGGCCGGGAAGCGCCGTGCGCAGGTACTCGTCGAAGAGCCGCTCGTACCGGAAGACGGTGACGATCTCGCGGTCGCGCAGCGCCGGCACATCGCGCACCACCGTGTAGCGGCGGCGAGCGAGCTCGGGGTCCGCCGCGAAGTGACGGTAGACCTGCATCGAGGCCTCGCAGACCGCCTCCCACGGATTCTCGTGCGGCCGGGCCAGATACATGCGCAGCTTGTCGAGCAGGAGCTCGTGATCGGCGAAGACGACATCGTCCTTCCCGCCGAACTGGCGGAAGAAGGTGGAGCGCGAGATGCCGGCGGCCTGGGCGATCTGGTCCACCGAGGTCGCCTCGAAACCCTGCCGCGCGAACAGGTCGAGGGCCGCGGCGACGACATCGTCACGCGCGGCTGAGGGGGAAGCTGTCTCACTCATCTGCGGAGCAAGCCTAGACCTGCTCCCGCGTCCGCCCGTCGACTCCGACGCCGTGTCAAGCCCCGCGGACATTCGCCGTCGGACGCGTTGACTGCGCCGCATGGACCCCCTCTGGAAGCAGCACGCTCGCACCGTTCCCACGACGCCGTTCGTCCCGGGCGAGCACGAGATCGTCGTGGTGGGAGCGGGTATCACCGGGCTCGCGACGGCGCTGCTGCTCGCCGAGTCGGGGCACGAGGTCGTGGTGCTCGAGGCGCGCGAGGTCGCCGGTCTCGCGACGGGCGCGAACACCGGGAAGGTGTCGCTGCTGCAGGGGACGCAGTTGTCCACGCTGCGCGCCCATCACTCGCCCTCTCTCGTGCGCGCGTACGTGCAGGCGAACCTCGACGGGCAGCTCTGGCTGCGAGCGTTCGCGGATCGTGCGGGCCTGCCGTACGAGGTGCGCACCGCCTTCACGTACGCACAGCACGACGCCGGTCGCTCCCGCGTGCGCGAGGAGTTCGAGGCCGCCCGGGAGGCCGGTTTGCCGGTGCGGTGGGGCGCGGCGGACGAACTCGCCCTGCCGTTCCCCGCCCGCTCCGCCGTCGCGTTGGACGGCCAGCTGGGGATGGACCCGGATGCGGCCGCGCACGCCCTCGCGCTCGCGTTCCTCGCTGCGGGTGGCACGCTGCACACCGGGGTGCGGGCGACGGGGGTCTCCACCTCCGGGAGGCCGACGGTGCACACGGCCCGAGGCGACATGACAGCCGAGAACATCGTGCTGGCGACGGGCGCCGCGGTGCTCGATCGCGGGCTGTACTTCGCCAAGGTCTCGGCGATGCGCTCGTATGCCGTGGCCTTCGCCGTGCCGGAGGAGGTGGCCCTCCCCGAGGGCATGTTCCTCTCCGCGGACGCCCCGAGCAGATCGGTACGCACAGTGTCCGAGCGCGATGGTCGGTGGGAGCAGACGCGGCTGATCGTCGGCGGCGGCGGCCACCCGGTCGGGCGCGCCGCATCCGAACGCGCCCGCGTCGCGGAGCTGATCGCCTGGACCCGGCGCCACGTGCCGGAGGCGGTGCCGACCCACCGCTGGTCGGCACAGGACTACACCTCCCACAACCTGATCCCCTTCGCCGGAGTCATGCCCCGCACCGGCGGCCGGGTGCGCTTCGCCACGGGTTACGCGAAGTGGGGCCTCACCAACGGCCCCGCGGCCGCTCTGCGGATCGCCGCGGAGATCGAGGGCCTCGGCGAGAGCGAGCGTGCCGACTGGATGCGCCGGCTCGGCACCCGCATCACCGTGCCGGCGGATCTCGCCAAGGGCGCGGCAGAGAATGCCAAGGTCGGCGGACAAGCGGTCCAGGGCTGGATCGGAGCGCTGGGGCATCCGCCCCGCGTCCCCTCGGAGGGCAAGGGCGTCGTCGGTGCGGATGCGGGACGCCCTGTCGGTGTTTCGAGGGTCGACGGCGAGATCCGCGCCGTATCCGCGGTCTGTCCGCATCTGGGAGGAGTGCTGAGCTGGAACGACGCGGAGTGCACGTGGGACTGCCCGCTGCACGCCTCACGCTTCGCGCCCGACGGGCGCCGGATCGAGGGTCCCGCACTGTCGGATCTGCGGCGCGTGCGCCCGCCTTCGTCTGCACAGGCATGAACGGAGCACTCCCGCACGGGGAGTAGGCTGGGGGACTGGTCGATATCTCGACGTCGAGACGTTTTGCGTCACCCTCCCTCGGACCAGCGAAGGAAGCCCAGTGGATCTGTACGAGTACCAGGCACGAGACCTTTTCGAGAAGTACGAGGTGCCGGTGCTCGCCGGCATCGTCGCGGACACCCCCGAGGAGGTGAAGGCGGCAGCCGAGAAGCTCGGCGGCGTCGTGGTGGTCAAGGCGCAGGTCAAGACGGGCGGCCGCGGCAAGGCGGGCGGCGTCAAGGTCGCGAAGACCCCCGACGAGGCGTACGAGGCGGCCAAGGCCATCCTCGGCCTCGACATCAAGGGCCACGTCGTCAAGCGCGTCATGGTCGCCGCGGGCGCATCCATCGAGAAGGAGTTCTACTTCTCGGTCCTGCTCGACCGGTCCAACCGTTCCTACCTGTCGCTGGCCAGCGTCGAGGGCGGCATGGAGATCGAGCAGCTCGCCGTCGAGAAGCCCGAGGCTCTCGCGCGCATCGACGTCAACGCACTCACCGGCATCGACCAGACCAAGGCCCTCGAGATCGCCCGCGCGGCGAACTTCCCCGAGGAGCTCGTCGAGAAGGTCGCCGACGTCTTCGTCAAGCTCTACGCGGTCTACACCGGCGAGGGTGCGACCCTCGTCGAGGTGAACCCCCTCATCCTCGACGGAGGCGGCAACATCATCGCCCTCGACGGCAAGGTCACCCTCGACGACAATGCGACCGAGGTGCGTCACCCCGAGCACGAAGAGCTCGAGGACAAGGATGCGGCAGACCCGCTGGAGGCCAAGGCCAAGGCTGCCGGTCTCAACTACGTCAAGCTCGACGGTCAGGTGGGCATCATCGGCAACGGAGCGGGCCTGGTCATGTCCACGCTCGACGTCGTCGCCTATGCCGGCGAGAACCACGGGGGCGTGAAGCCCGCGAACTTCCTCGACATCGGCGGCGGCGCCTCCGCCACCGTCATGGCGGCGGGCCTGGACGTCATCCTCGGCGACCCGCAGGTCAAGAGCGTCTTCGTCAACGTCTTCGGTGGCATCACCTCATGCGTCGCCGTGGCGGAGGGCATCGTCAAGGCGCTCGAGATCCTGGGCGACACCGCGACCAAGCCGCTCGTCGTGCGCCTGGACGGCAACCAGGTCGAAGAGGGCCGCGCGATCCTCGCCGCGGCGAACAACCCGCTCGTGACCCTCGCCGCAGGCATGGACGAGGGTGCCGACAAGGCCGCCGAGCTGGCCGCCGCCTGATCGCCCGCATCGGATAAGGACACAGACATGTCGATCTACCTCAACAAGGACTCCAAGGTCATCGTCCAGGGCATCACCGGCGGCGAGGGCACCAAGCACACCGCGTTGATGCTCAAGGCGGGCACCCAGGTCGTCGGCGGCGTCAACGCGCGCAAGGCCGGCACGACCGTCTCGCACACCGACAAGGACGGCAACCCCGTCGAGCTGCCGGTCTTCGCGAGCGTCGCCGAGGCCATCGAGGCGACGGGCGCCGACGTCTCCATCGCCTTCGTGCCGCCGGCGTTCACGAAGGACGCCATGATCGAAGCCATCGACAGCGAGATCCCGCTGCTCGTGGTCATCACCGAGGGCGTGCCGGTCGGCGACTCCGCCGAGGCCTGGGCCTACGCGATCCAGAAGGGCAACAAGACCCGCATCATCGGTCCGAACTGCCCCGGCATCATCACCCCCGGTGAGTCGCTCGTGGGTATCACGCCCGCCAACATCACCGGCAAGGGCCCGATCGGTCTCGTGTCGAAGTCGGGCACGCTGACCTACCAGATGATGTTCGAGCTGCGCGACCTGGGCTTCTCGACCGCCATCGGCATCGGCGGCGACCCGATCATCGGCACGACGCACATCGACGCCCTCGAGGCGTTCGAAGCCGACCCCGAGACCAAGGCGATCGTGATGATCGGCGAGATCGGCGGCGACGCCGAAGAGCGTGCGGCCGACTACATCCGCGCGAACGTGACGAAGCCGGTCGTCGGCTACGTCGCCGGTTTCACCGCGCCCGAGGGCAAGACGATGGGCCACGCCGGCGCCATCGTCTCGGGCTCCGCGGGAACCGCGCAGGCCAAGAAGGAAGCGCTGGAGGCCGCGGGGGTGAAGGTCGGCAAGACGCCGTCCGAGACCGCCGCGCTCATGCGCGAGATCATCCAGGGCCTGTAGGACAACCTCGCGAAGGGCGGATGCGGGCGGCCGGGGCTCCCGCATCCGCCCTTCGTCGTATCTTGCCGCAGTAGCCTGGACGCATGCCGCTGACAGGGGAGTACAAGCCGAGCACGTCCGAGTGGGCCCGGTCGCAAGCCGAGCTCTACGAAGCCACCAACGGAGCCGAGGGCGGTGAGCTGCGCGGGGTGCCGATCATCGTGCTGACCACGGTCGGCGCCAAGAGCGGCGGCCTGCGCAAGACCGCTCTCATGCGTGTCGAGCACGACGGGGACTACCTCGTCGTGGCCTCCAAGGGCGGGGCGCCCGAGGAACCCGCCTGGGGCAACAACATCCGCAAGCATCCGCACGTCGAGCTGCAAGACGGCGCCGTCAAGCGCGACTACACCGCGCGCGAGCTCGAGGGCGACGAACGCCGGCTGTGGTGGGAGCGCGCGGTGGCCGTATGGCCCGACTACGCCGTCTACCAGACCAAGACCGACCGTCAGATCGCGATCTTCGTGCTGGAGCCGCGCGAGGCCTGAGCGCCCGCACACACGCGAACGAGCATCCGTCCGTCGAGCGAGCACGGCATTGCGTGCGCGCCGGATGAACGGATGCTCGTTCGGCGAGCGGTGGATCAGCCGCCGAGGGCCGCCTCGATCGGACCGCGCACGAAGAACACGACGAAGCCGGCCGCGACGATCCACAGCAGCGGGCTGATGCGCCGCGTATGGCCCGACAGCGAGCGGATGACGACCCAGCTGACGAAGCCCGCGCCGATGCCGTTGGCGATCGAGTATGTGAGCGGCATGACCGTGATCGTCAGGAACACCGGGATCAGCACCGAGACGTCGGTGAGATCGACGTGGCGGATCTGGCTCATCATCAGCGCGCCGACGGCGACCAGGGCGGCCGAGGCGACTTCGCTCGGCACGATGGTGGTCAAGGGCGTCACGAACATGGCCAGCAGGAAGAGCCCACCGGTCACGAGGTTCGCGAGGCCCGTGCGAGCGCCCTCGCCGATGCCCGTGCCGGACTCGATGAACACCGTGTTGGACGACGAGGAGGTCAGTCCGCCCGCGACGGCGCCGATGCCCTCGACCACGAGCGCGGAGCGCAGGCGCGGGAAGTTGCCTCGCTCATCGGCGAGGTTCGCTTCGCGCGAGAGGCCCGTCATCGTGCCCATCGCGTCGAAGAAGTTCGTGAACAACAGCGTGAACACGAGCATCGCGGCCGCGAGCACTCCGATGCGGTCGAAGGCGCCGAAGCTGACCTGACCCACGAGGCTCAGGTCGGGCAGGCTGAAGATGGATGCCGGGATCTCCGGCACGCTGAGTCCCCATCCGCCGGCATTGCCGTCGGCGCGCGCGCCGAGGTGCCAGATCGCCTCGACGATGACCGCGACGACGGTGCCGCCCGCGAGGCCGATGAGGATCGCGCCCTTGACCTTGCGGGCGAGAAGGATCGCGATGGTCACGAGCGTCAGGACGAACAGGAGCGTCGGGACGGTGGCGATCGAGCCGTTCACGCCGAGACCCACGGGAGGCGACGCGAGGCCCGTGCTCTGTACGAGTCCGCCGTCGACGAAGCCGATGAAGGCGATGAACAGACCGATGCCTACCGTGATGGCGGTCTTCAGCGCCATCGGCACGGCATCGAAGATGAGCCGTCGCAGGCCGGTCACGGCCAGCAGCACGATGAGCAGGCCGTTGATGAGCACCAGGCCCATGGCTTCGGGCCAGGTGACCTCGCCCACCACGCTGACGGCGAGGAACGAGTTGATGCCGAGGCCCGCCGCGAACGCGAACGGCAGCCGGGCGATCAGCCCGAAGAGGATGGTCATGGCGCCGGCGGTGAGCGCGGTGGTCGCGGCGACCTGGGCGAAGCCGAGGGCGTTGCCGGCCACATCCGTTCCGCCGGACAGGATGATCGGGTTCAGCAGGACGATGTAGGCCATCGCCACGAAGGTGACGACGCCGCCGCGGATCTCGCCGCCGACCGAGGCGCCGCGCGCCGTGATGCCGAAGAAGCGGTCGAGACGGCCGGGGGAGGAGGACGAGACACTGGTGGTACGGGGGTGGTGCACCCGACGAGAGTAGTCGGATGCGGCCCGCTGCGCGACGTGGGGGAGCCGTGGCAGATGCGGGCGGCGTGGGGAACGGCCGTGCAGAGGTCCGCTGGGTAGGGTCAGGAGGCCATGCAACGCGTCCTCGTCCTTCTCCTCTCCGCCCTCGACGCCCTCGTGGCGGCGGCCGTCGGCCTCGCCGTCGCAGGCGCCCCGCTGACGGTGTTCTGGTTCGTCGCGTTCGGCTCAGGGGATCTCTCCGCGATCTGGCAGAGCGCTGCGACCATCTGGCAGTTCGGGCACTCGGTTCCCGTCGCGATCACACTCCCCGACGTCTACGTCGCCGAGTTGGGCGTCGATCCCACCCTCGCGAGCTTCACGCTCTCGCTCGCCCCGCTGGCCTTCGCCGCGTTCACTCTCCTCTTCGGGGGGCGCTCCGGAGCGCGCGCCGGGCGCGCCGGGGCGCCGTGGAGCGGCGCACTCACGGGAACGCTCGTGTTCGCCGCGCTCGCGGCCGGCATCGCCGTCACCTCGCAGGCGCCGTTGGCAGGCACCGATCTGTGGCGCGCCATCTGCTATCCCACCGCCTACTACGCCGCCGGTGTGCTCGCGGGCGCTCTCCACCGTGCCTGGGTCGACGGTGACGACGGACCCGTCGACGCCGTCCGGGCCCGGCTCGATCGCGCCCGAGGCGCCTGGCCCGAGGTACCCGAGCTCGCGGTGCGGGGCGGCGTGATCGCCGTGACGGGGCTGGTCGCCGTGGGCGCAGCCGTGCTCGGGGTCGGCCTCATCGTGCGAGCTCCGAACATCGTCGCGCTCTCGCAGGCGGGCAACCTGGATGCGGGCGGCGCCGCGGTCCTCGCGCTCGCCCAACTGCTGTACCTGCCGACTCTGCTGGTCTGGGCGCTGTCGTTCGTCGCAGGTCCCGGCGTCGGGCTCGGCGCGGGCAGCGTCGTCTCGCCCGCGGGCACGCAGCTCGGCGTCCTGCCGGGCGTTCCCATCCTGGGTGTGCTGCCGGAGGGGGCGAGCAGCTGGTACCTGCTGTTCGCCCTGCTCCCGATCGCGGTCGGAGCCGTCGCGGGGTGGGCGACCCGATCCCGCCTCAGCCCGCGCGGCTCGACGGCGGATGCGGAGAGCACCGGCATCCTCGTGACGCTGACGCTGTCCATCGCCGCCCTGGCCGGGCTCGCCACGGCCCTGATGGCGGTCCTGGCCAGCGGCAGCATGGGGCCCGGCCGGCTGTCGGCCGTCGGGCCGGACGCTGTCGCGGTGGGTGTGGCCGTCGGCGTCGAGGTGGGGCTGGGTGCGGCGATCCTGCTGCTCTCGCCGCGTCGGCGCAGCGACGGGGCCGCCGCGATCGCGTCCGAGTCGGGCGTGTTCGCGCGTCTGACGGGTGCGCGCGGAGGCGCGGATGAGGGCGCCGAGCGGGCGGATGCGGCGCGCGACTAGACTGTGCGGGTGCTCAGGGTCGCCGTTCTCATCTCCGGCACCGGCTCGAATCTCCGAGCCCTGCTCGAGGCCGCGGCGGAAGCCGATTTTCCGGCCCGTGTGATCGTGGTGGGCGCCGACCGCGAAGCCTCCGGTCTCGCACACGCCGAGGAGTTCGGCATCCCGAGCTTCGTCATCCCCTGGCAGGGGGTCGACCAGCGCGAGGCCTGGGGGGAGGAGCTCGATCGGCAGTTGCGCGTCTGGCAGCCCGACCTCGTCGTGCTCTCGGGGCTCATGCGCCTGCTGCCGCCGTCGGTCGTCGCCGCATGGAGTCCGCGCCTGATCAACACACACCCCGCCTACCTGCCGGAGTTCCCCGGCGCCCACGCCGTGCGCGACGCGGTCGCAGCGGGTGTCGCCGAGACCGGAGCGAGCGTCATCGTCGTCGACGACGGCGTCGACACCGGTCCGGTCCTCGCCCAGGAGCGCATCGTGGTGCACCCGGGCGACGACGAGTCGGCGCTTCACGAACGCATCAAGCCCGTCGAACGACGTCTGCTCATCGACGTCGTGCGCCGCATCGCCACCGGCGAGCTCGACCTCGCCGCATCCGCCGTCTGACCCACCGCAACCGCCCCACCCCGAGGAGTCCCATGGCCGGGCCCAGCCACGATCCGTCCCTCTACCGCGACCGCGATGTCGTTCCCGTGCGCCGCGCGCTCGTCTCGGTCAGCGACAAAACCGACCTGCTGCGGCTGGCCGAAGCGCTTGTCGCTGCCGGCGTCGAGATCGTCTCGACCGGGTCCACCGCGCAGACCATCCGCGACGCCGGACACGACGTCGTCGACGTCTCGAGCGTGACCGGGTTCCCCGAGTCGCTCGACGGTCGCGTGAAGACTCTGCATCCGGGCGTCCACGCGGGCCTGCTCGCCGACCTCCGCCTCGCGCACCACGAGGAGCAGCTGACCGATCTCGGCATCTCCCCCTTCGAGCTCGTGGTCGTGAACCTGTACCCGTTCGTCGAGACAGTGGCATCCGGCGCATCCGGCGACGCCGTGGTGGAGCAGATCGACATCGGCGGGCCCGCGATGGTGCGCGCGTCGGCGAAGAACTACGCGAACGTGGCGATCGTCGTCTCGCCCGAGTCGTACCCTGCGATCATCGACGCGATCGCCGCCGGCGGCACCTCGCTCGCCCAGCGCAAGGAGCTCGCGGCGCGCGCGTTCGCACACACCGCGAACTACGACCGCGCGGTGGCGACCTGGTTCGCCGACGAGACCCTCGCCGAGGGCGAGCAGCTGCCCGCGCACCTGACGATCAAGGCCGAGCGGCTCGCGACGCTGCGCTACGGCGAGAACTCCCACCAGCGCGCGGCGATCTACACCCGCACCGGCGGACACGGCATCGCGCAGGCTCTGCAGCTGCAGGGCAAGGAGATGTCGTACAACAACTACGTCGACGCGGATGCGGCGCTGCGCGCCGCCTTCGACATGGTCAAGCCGGCGGTGGCGATCATCAAGCACGCCAATCCGTGCGGCATCGCCGTGTCGGCGCCCAACGCGCTCGACGAGATCGCGAGCGCGCACCTGCGGGCGCACGAGTGCGATCCCGTCTCGGCCTTCGGCGGTGTGATCGCGGCCAACCGCACGGTCACGCTGAAGATGGCGGAGAACCTGCGCGACATCTTCACCGAGGTGATCGTCGCCCCGGCCTTCGAGCCGGAGGCGCTCGAGCTGTTCCGGCTGAAGAAGAACCTGCGCGTGCTGCAGCTGCCGGCCGACTGGCAGCAGGAGCGCATGGACGTGCGCCTCGTCTCGGGCGGTCTGCTGCTCCAGGACGCCGACCGCTTCCCGGACGACATCGAGTCCGTCGCGACCGACTGGGAGCTCGTCGCCGGCGAGCGCCCGGCCGGCGAGGAGATGACGAACCTCATCTTCGCGTGGAAGGCATGCCGCGCCGTCAAGTCCAACGCGATCGTGCTGGCCAAGAACTCCGCCACCGTCGGCATCGGGATGGGCCAGGTCAACCGCGTCGACTCGTGCCGCCTGGCCGTCGAGCGGGCGGGCGACCGGGCGGTCGGCTCCGTCGCCGCATCCGATGCCTTCTTCCCGTTCTCGGACGGACCGCAGGTGCTGCTGGATGCGGGAGTCTCAGCCATCGTGCAGCCCGGCGGCTCCGTGCGCGACGACGAGACGATCGCCCTCGCCCGCGAGCGCGGCGTGACGATGTTCTTCACGGGCGAGCGCCACTTCTACCACTGAGTCCCGGCGCTTCTGCAGGAGATCACCGCCCCGCACGACGATTCCGACCGGATCGTCCTGCGGGGCGGTTGTCCACCTGCGGGAGGGGGCTCAGGCGCTCGGGCGGCCGTACCCTTCGAGCAACCGCAGCCACACCTCGCTGAGCGTCGGGTACGACGGCACGGCGTGCCAGAGGCGCGTGATCGGCACCTGGCCCACGACGGCGATCGTCGCCGAGTGGAGGAGCTCGGCCGCATCCTCGCCGACGAACGTGGCGCCGATGATCGTGCCCGCATCCTCATCGACGATGGCGCGCGCCTGACCCCGGTAGTCGTCGGCGCGGGTGGCGGCGCCGGCGATCCACGAGAGGTCATAGTCGAGGACCCGGATGCGGCGGCCCGCCGCCACCGCCGATGCCTCGGTGAACCCGATCGAGGCGACCTCCGGGTCGGTGAAGGTGACCTGGGGAACGGCCTCGTGGTCGGCCGTTGCGACGTGCGCGCCCCAAGGGGCGTCGTCGACGGCGCTGCCGGTCGCGCGGGCGGCGATGACGTCGCCCGCGGCGCGCGCCTGGTACTTGCCCTGGTGGGTGAGCAGAGCGCGATGGTTGACGTCGCCGACCCCGTACAGCCACTCGGTCCCGGTCACGAGCATCGTGTCGTCGACGGAGAGCCAGTCGCCCGGGGCCAGACCCACCGTGTCCAGCCCGAGATCCGCGGTACGCGGCACGCGTCCGGTCGCGACCAGCACCTCGGCCGCGCGGATGCGGGTGCCGTCCGAGAGCTCCAGCTCTTTCTCGTCGCCGACACGCTGCGCCGACACGACATTCGTGTGGCGGAGGATGCGCACCCCCCGCTCCTCGAGGGCGCGGCCGACGAGCTCACCCGCGAAGGGCTCGTTCGCCGCCAGCAGCGTGCCCCGCACGACGAGCGTGACCTCGGCGCCGAGATCCGCGTAGGCGGTGGCCATCTCCGCGGCGACCACGCCGCCGCCGATGATGGCGAGGGATGCGGGGACCTCCTGCGCGCTGGTCGCCTCGCGGCTTGTCCACGGCGCGATGTCGGCGAGGCCAGGGGTGTCGGGGAGGAGAGCGGCGGTGCCCGTGCAGACGGCGACGGCGTGGCGGGCGGTCAGTCGGGTGACGGCGCCGTCCGCATCCGTGACCTCGACCTGCTTGACTCCGACGAGGCGGCCGTGGCCGCGCACGAGGTCGATGCCCGCGCCCGTGAGCCACTGCACCTGCGAGGAGTCGTTCCAGTCGTGCGTGAGAGTGTCGCGGCGCCTGAGGACTCCGCCGACGTCGAGGGAGCCCGACACGGCCTGCTTCGCGCCGTCGACGTCGCGGGCCTCGCGCAGCACGGCGCCCGCGCGCAGGAGCCCCTTCGACGGCATGCACGCCCAGTATGAGCATTCACCTCCGACGAGTTCGCTTTCGACGATGACGGCGGTGAGGCCGCCCTGCACGGCACGGTCGGCGACGTTCTCGCCCACGGGGCCGGCGCCGATGACGATGAGGTCGTAGGTCTGCTCGCTCATGCTGCGACGCTACTCCGTCATGTCCGACCCGGGCCGCCGCTTGCGCTCCCGGCGCGGGTGGGGTGCGTGTTCGCGTGACCCCGCCCTCTTACGCAGGTGCGCCAGGGAATGACTGGCGCATGTGCGCAACAGTGTGGCACCAACGGGCGGGGCGGGGAGGAGGGGCGTCGACGTGCACGCTGCGGTGTCCGAAACCCGCGAGCCGGCGTCCGGGAGGCGTGACAGGCTGGGGATGTGCCCACCTCCACGATGACCTTCGACGAGCGCTACCGTGCGATCGACGCGCGAGACGCACGCTTCGACGGCCAGTTCGTCACCGCGGTGCACACGACCGGCATCTACTGCCGTCCCAGCTGCCCCGCCCGCACGCCGCGGCCTGAGAATGTCACGTTCTACCCCACGAGCGCCGCCGCCCATGAGGCGGGTTATCGCGCCTGCAAGCGCTGCCTGCCCGAGGCTGCGCCCGGCTCACCGGAGTGGGACCTCCGTGGCGACGTCGCCGGGCGCGCCATGCGCCTCATCGCCGACGGCGTCATCGAGCGCGAGGGCGTGCCTGGGCTCGCCCACCGTCTCGGTTACTCCTCGCGGCAGCTCGGCCGCATCCTCACCGCCGAGCTCGGCGCATCGCCGCTCGCGCTCGCCCGGGCGCATCGCGCGCACACGGCGCGGATGCTCCTCGTCGGAACGGACCTGGCCGCCGCGGACGTCGCCTTCTCCGCGGGTTTCGCGAGCGTGCGGCAGTTCAACGACACGGTCCGCGAGGTGTTCGGGATGACGCCGCTCGCGCTGCGCGCGCGCCGGAAGTCCGAGAATCACGCGACGCCCGGTGAGATCGATCTGCTTCTCGCGCACCGGCGACCGATCGACGACGACGGCATCTTCGCGTGGATGACGGCGCGCGCGCTCCCGGGAGTGGAGACCGTCACGGCGACGACCTTCGCGCGCACCCTGCGCCTGGCCGGCGGCTCCACCTGGTTCGAGGTGCGCCGCGACGGCGACGCGCTCCGCCTGCGCGCCCGCCTCTCGCAGCTGGCCGACCTGCCGCAGCTGGTCACGCGGGTGCGTCGGCTGTTCGATCTGGATGCCGATCCGCTCGCCGTCGATCAGGCGCTCGCAGCGCATCCCGAGCTCGCCGAGCGTGTTGCCGCGCTCCCCGGCATCCGAGTCCCCGGCGCCGCCGACCCGCACGAGATGCTCATCCGTGCGATGGTCGGCCAGCAGATCACTGTCGCCGCGGCGCGCACGGCGCTCGCCGCTCTCGCGCAGCACCTGGGGGAGCGGTTGCCCGCCCACGAAGGCACCGACCTGCTGTTTCCGACGATGGCGGCGATCGCCGAGCGCGGCGCCGAGGTGCTGCGCGGACCCGCCGCCCGCATCCGGGCCATCGTCGGCGCCGCCGCGGCCCTCGCCGACGGCTCGCTCGTGCTCGACGCCGGCGGCGACGCCCGCGAGCAGCGCGCCGCCCTGCTGGCGATGCCCGGGATCGGGCCCTGGACGGCCGACTACGTGCGGATGCGGGTCACGGGTGATCCCGACGTGTTCCTGCCCGGCGACGTCGCCGTGCGCACGGGCGCTGCCCGACTCGGGCTCCCTGCGGAGCCCCGTGCCCTCACGGCGTGGTCGGTCCGCGCCGCACCCTGGCGCAGCTACCTGACCGCACACCTCTGGGCCGCCGTCGCGGCCGTGCCCGCGCAGATCCCCCGTCCCTCCCACGTCCCGAACGAGAGCCGCATCGCATGACCGCGCACATCGCCACCATCGCCACCCCCGACGGGGCCTTCACCGCTCTCGTCGATGATCGGCAGCGCGTCCTCGCGTCCGGCTGGAGCGCGGACCACGAGGTGATCGTCGCCCGCGTGCGTGCCGCGGACCGACCCGCCGAGATCGTCGAGGGGGTGGTCGATGCCCTGGATGCGGTGACGGCCTACTACGGCGGAGATGTCCGGGCCATCGACGAGGTCGAGGTGCACCAGACGGGTACTGCCGGGCAGCTCGCCGGCTGGCGGATGCTGCGACGTATCGAGCCGGGGCAGCCTCTCACGTATGCGGAATTCGCTGCGGCACTGGGGAGTCCCCGCGCGGTGCGCGCCGCGGCATCCGTCTGCGCGCGCAACGCGCCGGCGCTGTTCGTCCCCTGCCACCGCGTGCTCCGCACCGGCGGCGGACTGGGCGGCTTCGCGTGGGGCGTCGAGGTCAAGCGCAGCCTGCTCGCCCGCGAAGCCGCCTGATCGGCACGCGGCGGGAATGCCCGCGCGGAACTGATCGTTGCACTCAGCGAACACACAGCATAAGCTGGAGGGCTGTCGCGTGCACTCGCCGCGGCATCCGTGCACTCGAGGAGGACGATATGACTCAGGCATTCGCCATTGCGGAAACCCCCGCCGTCCTCGCGGTGCCCGCGCGCTTCGCGTAGCTGCCGCCCGCCGCCTCCGCGCGGCCTTCTCCCTCTTCGGGCCGCCGCACCTGCGCGTGCGACCTCATCCTTCTGCGGCACAGCTGTCGCACGCTCTTCTCGAGGATCATGAGTTCCACACCCTCTCGTTCGTCCACCGAACCGTCCACGCTTCGCGCCCTCGCGAGGCTCCTGCCGTTCGTGCGCCCCGTGTTGCGGCCGCTCGTGCTCGGCGCCGTCAGCGCGCTCGCCGCCAGCGTCGTCGCCCTGATGATCCCGCTCGTGCTCGAGGGCGTCGTCGCGGGGCCGATCGCATCCGCGGACCCGACGCAGATCCTCTGGGGCACGCTCGCCGTCATCGGACTCGGGCTCGCCGAGGCCGCCCTCGTCTGGGGCCGGCGCTGGTTCGTGCTCGCGCCCTCGACCAGGGTCGAGTACGCCTTGCGCACCGGCTTCGCCGCGCGCCTGCAGCGGCTGCCTGTCGCCTTCCACGACCGGTGGCAGTCGGGTCAGTTGCTCAGCCGCATGATGCAGGACATCAGCCTCATCCGGCGCTGGCTCGCCTTCGGCGTCATCCTGCTCGTCGTCAACGTGCTGACGATCGCGCTGGGTTCGGTGCTGCTGTTCCAATGGCACTGGGTGCTGGGCACGATCTTCCTGCTATGTTCGGCACCCCTCTGGTACGCCGGGTACCGCTTCGAGAAGCAGTACGGGGTGCTCGCGCGCCAGAGCCAGGACCAGGCGGGCGATCTCGCGACCGCCGTCGAGGAGAGCGTGCACGGCATCCGCGTTCTGAAAGCCTTCGGGCGTGGATCCCACGCGCTGGCGAAGTTCGCGCGTCAGGCCGAGACGCTGCGCCAGACGGAGCTGCGTAAGGCCACGGCGATCGGTGTGATCTGGTTCTGGCTGGTGCTGCTGCCCGAGATCGCCTTCGCGCTGTGTCTGGCGGCGGGGATCGTCCTCGCTCAGCTCGGCCAGCTCTCGGTGGCCCAGCTGTTCGCCTTCTTCGCGATGGCGACGGTGCTGCGTTGGCCCATGGAGTCGATCGGCTTCCTGTTCTCGTTCCTTCTGGATGCGCGCACCGCCACCGACCGCGTGTTCGAGGTGTTCGACGAGCAGGTCACGATCGACGACCCTGCCACGCCGGTCTCGATCGAGAACCCGCGGGGCCGGCTCGTCTTCGAGAACGTCCACTTCCGCTATCAGGACGCACCGGACGCGCAGCGCGACCTGCTGGACGGCATCGACCTGGCCCTGGAGCCGGGCGAGACGATGGCGCTCGTCGGACTCACCGGCTCGGGCAAGACGACCCTGACCACCCTGCCGACCCGTCTCTACGACGTGACCGGCGGACGCGTGACGCTGGACGGCGTCGATGTCAGGGACCTCACCCTGGCCGAGCTGCGCACGCACATCTCGATGGCGTTCGAGGACGCGACGCTGTTCTCCTCCTCCGTGCGGGAGAACGTGCTGCTCGGGCGAGACGACCTGGATGCGGCGTCGCCGGAGGGTGAGCGCGTGCTGCGCGAAGCGCTGAACGTCGCGCAGGCCGAGTTCGTCGAGCATCTGCCCGCCGGCGTCGACACGGTCATCGGGGAGGAGGGACTGAGTCTTTCCGGAGGCCAACGCCAGCGTCTCGCCCTGGCCCGTGCCGTCGCCGCGCGGCCGTCGGTGCTCGTGCTCGACGACCCGCTGTCGGCTCTCGACGTCGACACGGAGGCGCGCGTGGAGGAGGGGCTGCGGCGGGTGCTGGCCGACACGACCGCCCTCATCGTCGCCCACCGGCCCTCGACCGTCGCCCTCGCGGATCGCGTCGCCCTGCTGGAGGACGGCCGCGTCACCGCGGTGGGCACGCACAGCGAGCTGATGCGATCCTCTGCGCACTACCGGCACGTGATCTCGAGTCTGGACGAGCAGGAGAAGGAGGAGGTGCGATGAGTACCGTCACGGGCACCAGCGGCGAAGACCGCTCCGATTACACCCGCGCCGAGAGCCGGGAGATCCGGCGCCGCTCGATGCGGCTGCTCGGCTCGCTCATCGCGCCGCTGCGCGGCAAGCTCATCCTCGCCGCGGTCGTGCTCGTCGTGTCGACGGCGTTGCGGGTGGTCGGTCCCGCGCTCATCGCATTCGGTATCGACAACGCGCTGCCGGCGGTGCTGAACGAGCTGGACTGGCTGCCCACGATCGGTGTCGTGGCCGTCTATCTCGCGTCCGGGCTGTTGGGTGCCGCCCTCATCGGGTGGTATGCGGTGGTCGCGGCACGCCTCACGCAGGCAGTCATGCTGGACCTTCGCACCCGCATCTTCCGCCACACGCAGCGGCTGAGCCTCGAGTTCCACGAGTCGTACACGTCGGGGCGCATCATCTCCCGGCAGACGAGCGACCTCGACACGATCCGGGAGCTCCTCGACGGCGGCCTCAACGAGCTCGTCTCGGGAGTGCTGTTCGGCGCTTTCACGCTCATCGCACTGCTGCTGCTGGACTGGCAGAGCGGGGTCGTGCTCATCGTCATGGGCATCCCGCTCGGCCTGCTCATGCGCTGGTTCTACCGCCGCTCGCAGATGGTCTACCGCGAGTCGCGCGTGATCAGTGCGAAGGTCATCGTGCACTTCGTGGAGACCATGACCGGCATCCGTGCGGTCAAGGCCTTCCGCAAGGAGAAGCGCGGCGACGTCGAGTTCGGCGAGCTGAGCGAGCAGTACCGCGACGTGAACATGCGCTCCATCCGGCTGTTCGGTACGTTCGAGCCCGGGCTGATGGCGATCTCGACACTGAGCCTCGGAGCGGTTCTGCTCCTGGGTGGCATCCGCGTCGCCGGCGGAGCGCTGGAGATCGGTGTGCTGCTGGCCGCCGTGCTGTACGTGCGCAACTTCTTCTCCCCGCTGCAGGAGGTGGCGATGTTCTTGAACTCCTACCAGTCGGCGGCAGCGGCACTGGAGAAGGTGTCGGGCGTCCTGGAGGAGGAGCCCACGGTTCCCGAGCCGGCGCATCCGGTCGCACTCCAGCGCCCGCGCGGGGCCATCCGTTTCGACGACGTGGCGTTCGGTTACGGCGACGGGCGCGTGGTGCTGCCCGACTTCTCGCTCGACGTGCCCGCGGGGCAGACGATCGCGCTGGTCGGCACGACGGGCGCGGGTAAGTCGACGCTGGCCAAGCTGGTCTCGCGCTTCTACGACCCGACCCGCGGTGCCGTGACGCTCGACGGCGTGGACCTGCGGACGCTCGGCTCGGCGGATCTGCGCCGAGCGATCGTCATGGTCACGCAGGAGGCGTACCTGTTCAGCGGCACGGTCGCCGACAACATCGCGCTCGGAAAGCCGGACGCGACCCTCGCCGAGGTGCGGGATGCGGCGATGGCCGTCGGTGCGCACGCGTTCATCGAGGCGCTCCCCGACGGCTACGACACCGACGTGAACAAGCGCGGCGGGCGCGTGTCGGCGGGTCAGCGTCAGCTGATCTCGTTCGCGCGCGCCTTCCTGGCGAACCCGGCGGTGCTGATCCTGGACGAGGCGACGGCCTCGCTCGACATCCCGAGCGAGCGTCAGATCCAATCGGCTCTCGGGACCCTGCTCGCGGACCGCACGGCCATCATCATCGCCCACCGCCTCTCGACGGTCGCGATCGCGGATCGCGTGCTGGTCATGGAGCACGGCCGTATCGTCGAAGACGACGCTCCCGAGGTGCTCATCGGCGGCACCGGCACGTTCGCGCGCCTGCACGCCGCCTGGCGCGACTCGCTCGTGTGACGGTTCGGGATGCGGCGACCGCCGCATCCCGAACTCACACGCGTGCGGCGAGGAACTCCGTCTGAGCGAACCACTGGTACATGAGACCGCCCTCGTGCTGGTTGTGGGGGTAGACCTCGATCTCCGCTTCGCCCGCGTAGTGGTTGCGGGCGGCGAAGACCGTCGAGGGCGGGCATGTCTGATCGTGCAGCGCGGTCGAGAACAGGGCGGGTGCCTCGGACCGGCGCGCCATGTTGACGCCGTCGAAATAGGACAGCGTGGTGAACACCCGCTCCTCGGTGTGGCGGTGCACCGCGAGGTAGCGCACGATCTCCTGGTACGGATCCGCGTCCGTGAGTCCCACAGCCCGTTCGAAGTGGCAGAGGAACGGTACGTCGGGCATGACCGCGACGAGTCCCTCGGACAACGCGCCGGCCGCCAACGCGATCCCGCCGCCCTGGCTGCCGCCGCAGACCGCGACGCGGTCGGCGTCGACGACGTCCAGCGTGCGCGCCGCATCCACCAGGCGCACCGCATCCGTGAACACGCGACGGTAGTAGTACTGGGCGGGATCCTCGATGCCGCGCGTCATGAAGCCGCTGACCGACGGTCCGGTGCCGTGCGGGTCGGGGGTGTCGCCGCCGTTTCCCCACATCGAACCCTGGCCTCGGGTGTCCATCAACAGGTGCGCGTAGCCCGCGTTGGCCCAGCCGAGTCGCTCGCCCGCGAGCCCTCGGCCGCCGCCGTAGCCGTTGTACTCGACGACGGTCGGCAGCGGCTCGTCGGCACCGGCCGGCACGGTCAACCAGGCGCGCACCGGCTCGCCCGCGAAGCCGCTGAAGGTGACGTCGTAGACGTCGACCAGGGTGAACGGCGACGCGACGCGCTGGTAGCGCACCTCCTCGCCCGCGGCACGGGAGGAGGCGATCGTCTCGGCCCAGAAGGCGTCGAAGTCGGCGGGCTCGCGCACCTCGGGCCGGTACTCGCGGAGGGCGTGCGGATCCATGTCGAAGCGCGGCATGAGCATCACGATAGGGGCATCGGGGTTGTCGCCGCGGCATCGTGGCCGGAGAATCGGGTGCTCATCCATCGAGAGCGATGCGGCGGCGGCATCCCGCCCCGTCGCTATGATCGCGATCGGGGAGGTGGGCCATGAGCGGCACACAGGCACCGATGGACGCGCAACCCGAGGCTGCGGCCTGGTGGGCGATGGATGCCGACCGTGTGGCGGCCGAGCTCGGCGCGGACGCCGCCCAGGGGCTGTCGGACGAGCAGGCCGCCAGACGACGGGCCGAGAACGGACCCAACGCGATCGCCGCGCCGCCCTCGCCCCGCGCGGTGACCATCGCGCTGCGTCAGCTCGCCGATCCGATGAACCTCATGCTCATCGGCGTCGTCGTGGTCAGCATCCTCATCGCGCAACCCTCCGTCGCCGTTGTGGTGGCGCTGCTCGTGGGTCTGAACGTGGTGCTCGGCACGCGGCAGGAACTCGCCGCGCGTCGCAGCGTCGACGCCCTCGCCCAGTTGCAGATCCCCCAGGTGCGGGTGATCCGCCAGGGCACGCTGCGTCAGATCGATGCGACAGACGTCGTCGTCGGCGATGTCGTCCAGTTGGAGGCCGGTGACCTCGTCCCGGCGGACGGTCGTCTCCTGCGCAGCGCGACCTGCGAGACGCAGGAGTCGGCGCTGACGGGGGAGAGCGCGCCGGTGCCGAAGGATGCGGTAACGCTCGCCGAGGACGACGTCGCGCTGGGCGACCGCGAGAACATGCTCTTCCAGAACACGAGCCTCACGCGCGGCACCGCCGTGATGGTCGTGACCGAGACCGGTATGCAGACCCAGATGGGCCGCATCGCGGGGATGCTCACGGCGGTCGTCGGCACGCGGAGCCCTCTGCAACGGGAGCTGGACGGGCTCACGAAGGTTCTGGGACTCATCGCGTGGGGCGCCGTCGCGATCATGATCGTGCTGGGATTCGCCCGCGGCGAGTCGGTTCAGACGGTCCTGCTCGTGGGGATCGCCATGGCGGTCTCCGCCATCCCGTCCGGGCTCCCGACCTTCGTGCAGGTGATGCTCTCGTACGGCGCCAAGCAGCTCGCCGAGCACCGGGCGGTCGTCAAGAACCTGAGCGATGTCGAGACGCTCGGCGCCACCTCCGCGATCAACTCCGACAAGACCGGAACGCTGACGCTCAATCAGATGACCGCTCGCCGGCTCTACGCCCGCGGCCAATGGTTCTCGGTCGAGGGTGAGGGCTACCGCAAGGCGGGCGCACTGCGTCATGCCGCCGGCCTCGACGTGCCCGACTTCACGGCGCTCGCGTACGGGCTGTGTCTCAACAGTGACGCGACCGTCTCGGATGCGGGCGCGGTGGTGGGGGACCCGACCGAGGCGGCACTGGTGGTGCTCGCGGCGAAGCTCGGCGCCGATGCGGAGGAGACGCGGCGGCTGTACCCGCGCGTGGCGGAGGTGCCCTTCGACTCGGCGTACAAGTTCATGGTGACCTGCCACGACGTACCGTGGGACGGCGCCAGCGCGTTCGTGGCGACGATCAAGGGCGGACCGGATGTGGTGCTCGAGCGCTGCACGCACGCGCTGAACGCCGACGGCGTCGTGCCCATCGCCGATGCCCGTGATGAGATCCTCGCGGCCAACGCCCGGCTCTCGGGCGAGGGGCTGCGCGTGCTGGCATTCGGCTACCGCATCCTGAACGACGAGCGGGAGGAGGCGATCGCCGATCCGATGGCCTTCGCGGACGGCTTCGTGTTCGTGGCTCTCGTCGGCATCGTCGATCCCCTGCGTCCCGAGGCGATCGAGGCCGTGCGGATCGCTGCGGGCGCCGGCATCGAGGTGCGCATGATCACGGGCGACCACGCCGTCACGGCGGCCGCGATCGGCGACGAGCTGGGCCTCGGTCCCGGCGCCATCAGCGGCCCGGAGCTGCGCGAACTGAGCGATGTGGAGCTGTCGGCCCGTCTGCCCGAGCTGCACGTGTTCGGGCGCGTGACACCGGAGGACAAGCTGCGAGTGGCTCGCCTTCTACAGGAGCGCGGCGAGATCGTCGCGATGACCGGCGACGCGGTGAACGACGCCGCGGCCCTCAAACAGGCCGACATCGGTGTCGCCATGGGCTCCGGGAGCGAGGTGACGAAGCAGGCGGCGCGCATGATTCTGACCGACGACGACTTCGGCACCCTCGTCGAAGCGATCCGGCTGGGCCGCGGGATCTACGAGAAGATCGTCGGCTACGTCCGCTACCAGATGTCGACGCTGTTCTCGCTCGTGCTGCTCTTCCTCGCCGCCAGCGTCTTCGACATCAACAACGGCGTGCCCCTCACGCCGCTCATGGTCATCTTCCTCAGCACCTTCATCACGTTCTTCCCCGTTCTGACCATCACGTTCGGGCCCGACCCGGATGGCATCATGTCGAGGCCGCCCCGCGACGTGCGTCAGACGCTCGCGAATCGAGGCTCCATCACGCAGTGGCTCGTGTACGGCGGCGCCATCTTCGCCACCGCACTCGCGGCGCTGCTGCTCGCGCCCGGCGAGGCGCGCACGACGGAGGCGTCGGTGCCGGTCACGATGGCGTTCGTCGTCATCAGTCTGGGATCCGTGCTGGCGGGGATGGGGATGCGGCGGGACCCCGCATCCGGATTCACGGCGCCGTGGGCGGACGCGCTCAAATGGCTGTGGATCCCTGTCGCGCTGACCGTCGTCTGCGTCGAGGTCGGGTTCGCCCAGAACCTGCTGATGACCACGAGCCTCAGCGGAGGGGAGTGGTTGCTGGCGCTTGCGCTGTCGGTGATCCCCGCGCTCGTGGTGGAGACGGACAAGGCCCTGCGTCGCGCCCGCGCGCGGCGCTCCTGACGCGCCGCGCGGTTACCATGCACCTTTCTCGGAGATCGGCGCGTGTCTCGGAGGATGCGGCTGTAAACCTCCGAGATTCGCGCGCATTTCCGAGATCAGGATGCTGTCAACGGGCGAGGTGGAGGCCGGCGGCGATGGCGCGCGCGATCGTGCGCTCGACGCTCGGCCAGTCGTACACGACCTGCGCATAGTCGAAGCGCAGCACGGTGAACCCGCGCAGGCGCAGTTCGGCATCGTGGGCGATGTCCTTGCCCCGCTGCGCGGACGTACGGTGATGGGTGTAGCCGTCGATCTGCACGACCAGGCGCTCGCCGATCAGGATGTCGACGCGGCGGCCCGCCACGACCGCCTGCTGCGTCATGGGCACGCCCCAAGGACTCAGCCGCACGACGACCTGCGTTTCGAGGCCGGAGTCGGAAAGACCGCGGACCTCGAGCGCGAGCGCGACGGCCTCGGGGGAACGCCAGCGCACCCGTCGCAGCGTGTCCAGGGAGATTCCTTCCGTGCGGACCGCCGACTCCCATACGACCCGCGCGGCCTCGGGGGACAGGCAGCGTGCGATATGGCGCAGCGCGTCCTCGGTCGACTCGAGCAGACTATGCGCCGCCGGTGGGGCGAGTGGAATGCTCCAGTGGGCGACCGCATCCGCGGGCACGCCGTCGGATGCGGCGTGGGGCCGTAGATGCAGGTGGGGCCGATCGACGAGCAGGGGCGGCAGCCACCAGCCGCGATGCCGAGCGACCGACACGCACGCCAGTCGTGCTCCCGCCTGCGCTGCAGCCAACAGGTCCGGCGGTGCGGACGATGTGGCGATCCAGGACCTCCGGACGATGCGGATGCGGCCGGAGGCCGCCTCGGCGCGGACGGCGCGCACGCCGAATCCGGCCTCGGCGGCGACCGCGCGATGGGCGAGCCCGCCCTGTGCGGCGAGCCAGGGAGTGAGGGACATCCCGCCATGCTGCGTCGACGTCCGCATCCCTGCTGTGCCGTGGAGCGACGTCTGTGGCAGACCCGCCGCGCTGCTCGGGCGGGGGAGGAGGTGCCACTGTTCTCGGAGATCGGCGCCGAACTCGGAGGCTTCGGGCCGAAACCTCCGAGAAGTGCGCGGAGCTCCGAGAACCGCGCGACGCGCGTGCAGCGCCCACCAGCAGCGCCGACGCGCGTGCAGCGGCGACCCGGATGCGGCGGCTGCCGCGTCAGAGCGCGATGCGGGCGACGACCTCGCCGAATTCGGTCTCGCCGACGGGCTCGAAGCCGACGCGGCGGAAGAACGCCTCGGGGCCGCCTTCGCCCGCCTCGTAGATGACGTCGACGTGGTCCATGCCGCGCTCGCGGGCCTCGTTCACGAGACTCTCGATGGCGAAGCGTCCGATGCCCTGGCCCTGATCGTCCGCGTCGACGTTGATGCGCCACAGGACGGAGCGGAACCACTCCTGCGTCTCGTGCTCGTCGAAGTTCGCGCTGACGAACCCGACGACGTCCTCGCCCGAGAGGACGACACGCTGCCAGCTGGTGCGCGGGTCGATCACGGTCGCCGCGACTCCGTAGCTGACCGGCGCGAGGAACTGTTCCTGCCCGGGTTTGAGCGACATGTTGTTCACGGCGACGATCGTCGCGGCCGACAGCTCTTCGAGGCGCAGTTCGGTCATGGTCACAGGCTAATGCCTGGCGCCCGCCCGCGGGGAGGGATGCGCGCCGTGTGAACTCCGTGGTCCGGATGCGGCGTGAACCGGACCGTGCGGCGGGCGAGATATCTCGACATCGAGATAATCGGACCGGGTGCGATAGGCTGGCGGCTGACCCTCGACGCCTCTATGGAGAGACAAATCCGTGCCTGATTCCACGATCATCTACACGCACACCGACGAGGCTCCGGCGCTCGCCACCGCATCCTTCCTTCCCATCGTCCGTGCCGTCGCCGGCCAGGCGGGGGTCGAGATCGCGACGCGCGACATCTCGCTCGCCGGTCGCATCCTCGCATCCTTCCCGCAGCGGCTCGCCCCCGAGCAGCTCGTCGGCGATGCGCTCGCCGAACTCGGCGCGCTCGCGACGCTGCCGGAGGCCAACATCATCAAGCTGCCGAACATCTCGGCATCGATCCCGCAGCTCAAGGCGGCCATCGCCGAGCTGCAGGCGCAGGGCTACGACATCCCGAACTACCCCGACGAGCCGAACGGTGTCGAGGAGGAGAGCGTCCGCGCGCGCTACGACAAGATCAAGGGCTCCGCGGTCAACCCGGTGCTCCGCGAGGGCAACAGCGATCGCCGTGCCCCGGGCGCGGTGAAGAACTACGCGCGCAAGCACCCGCACCGCAACAAGGCGTTCGCCGAGGGCTCGAAGACCCGCGTCGCGACCCTGGGACACGATGACTTCCGCTCGAACGAAATCTCCTGGGTCTCGCCCGACGACGACACCCTCACCATCCGCCACGTGGATACGGCGGGCGCCGAGACCGTGCTGAAGTCTGGGCTCAAGGTGCTGCCGGGCGAGATCGTCGACGCCACGTTCCTGTCGGCGGCTGCGCTGGACGCTTTCCTCGCCGAGACGCTGGCCACGGCCAAGGCCGACGACGTGCTGTACTCGGTGCACCTCAAGGCGACCATGATGAAGGTCAGTGACCCGATCATCTTCGGCCACGTCGTGAAGGCGTTCTTCGCCGATGTGTTCGCCCGCTACGGTGACCAGCTCGCGGCCGCAGGGCTCACGCCCAACGACGGTCTCGGTGCGATCCTGTCCGGCCTCTCGGGTCTGGAGCAGGGCGACGAGATCGCGGCCGCGTTCGAGCAGGCGATCGCCTCGGGTCCGCGCCTGTCGTACGTCAACTCGGACAAGGGCATCACGAACCTGCACGTGCCCTCCGACGTGATCGTCGACGCGTCCATGCCGGCGCTCATCCGCAACGGCGGGAAGCTGTGGGGCGCCGACGGCGGCGAAGACGACACGCTCGCCGTCATTCCCGACTCGTCCTACGCCGGCGTCTACCAGGCCGTGATCGAGGATGTCATCGCGCACGGCCCGCTCGATCCCGCCACGATCGGCACCGTCCCGAACGTGGGACTGATGGCGCAGGCGGCCGAGGAGTACGGCAGCCACGACAAGACGTTCGAGATCGCCTCCGCCGGCGTCGTCCAGGTCGTCACCTCGGCGGGTGAGGTCGTGCTCCAGAGTGCGGTGGAGCCCGGCGACATCTGGCGGGCCACCCAGACCAAGGACATCGCCGTGCGCGACTGGGTGAAGCTTGCCGTCACCCGCGCGCGCGCCACCGGCGTGCCCGCCGTGTTCTGGCTCGACGAGGGGCGCGCGCACGACGCGCAACTCATCGCCAAGGTGCGCACCTACCTGGCCGACCACGACACCGAGGGTCTGCAGATCGAGATCCTCGCGCCGGCCGAGGCGACGCTGTTCTCGCTCGAGCGCCTGCGCGCAGGGCAGGACACCATCTCGGTGACGGGCAACGTCCTGCGCGACTACCTGACGGATCTGTTCCCCATCCTCGAGGTCGGCACGAGCGCCAAGATGCTCTCGATCGTTCCGTTGCTCGCCGGCGGTGGACTCTTCGAGACGGGTGCCGGCGGCTCCGCGCCCAAGCACGTGCAGCAGCTGCTCGCCGAGGACTACCTGCGCTGGGACTCGCTGGGCGAGTTCTTCGCACTCGCCGCATCCTTCGAGCACTTCGCGACCTTCACCGGCAACGTCCGCGCGCAGGTGCTCGCGGACACGCTGGATGCCGCGACCGGCACCTTCCTCGAGAACGACAGGTCGCCGGGTCGTTCCCTCGGCACGATCGACAACCGCGGCAGCCACTTCTACCTCGCGCTCTACTGGGTGCAGGAGCTCGCCGCGCAGTCGACGGATGCGGAGCTGGCCCGCGCGTTCGCGCCGATCGCCCAGGAGCTCGCGGCGGCCGAGGAGACGATCGTCGCCGAGCTGCTGGCGGTGCAGGGAAAGCCCGTCGATATCGGCGGCTACTACCACCCGAGCCCGCGTCTGGTCGAGGAGGTCATGCGTCCGTCCGCGACGCTGAACCGCATCATCGACGCGATCTGACATCGCACGAAGAAGGGGCCGGATGCGGATGCATCCGGCCCCTTCTTCGTGCGTGCGACTCAGTAGTGGACCGAGACCTCGGATCCCTTGGACAGGAACTCGTAGGCCCAGGCCGCCTGATCGATCGGCATGTTGATGCAGCCGTGGCTCATCGGGCTGCCGAAGTTGTTGTGCCAGTAGGTGCCGTGGAAGCCGATGTCCGGGGCGAAGTATGTGACCCACGGGACGTCCTTCGTGCAGTACGTCGAGGTGGGGGTGCAGCCCATGTCCTGCATGCGCACGTGGGCGAACACGGTGAACTCGCCCGTCGGGGTGGCGTTCGCACCGAGGCCCGAGGAGATCGGCCAGCTGTTCACGACCTGACCGTTCTCGTAGAAGGTCGCCCGCTGCGTGCTGAGGTTGACATCGGAGTAGCGGTGGAGGGCTGTCGTCGTGAACGGAGCCTCGGTCACCGGCAGCTGGTACGCGGCGTCTCCCGCGGCGAGCTGCGCGGCGAAGTCGTCGGCCACCTGAGAGGTGTCGCCGAGCGTGCGCCCCACCGCGCCCGGAGTGAGGTCGCGGAGCACGTCGCCCGCGGCGTTCGTGACGACGGTGGCGTCGACGGGTGCGCGGTCGACGAGCGGAGCTAGCGTGTCGACGGTCTTCTGGATGGCGTCGGCATCGGCCGAGAGGGTCAGCTTGCCGTCCTCGGTTCCGAGTTTCAGCCAGGATGCGGCCAGCGTGCGGTCCACGGGAACGGTGCGCTCGTCGCCGACGTAGAAGCCGATCGTGTCGAGGATCCCGTTCAACCTGGTGACCGACGTCTCGGCATCCGCGGTCGTGATGGCGGCGTCCACCGGCACGATGGAGGCGTCGATCGTGGTGCGTCCCCCGCCCGAGGAGAAGGCCTCGGTCAGGGCCGAGCGCACCTGGTCGAGGTCGATGCCTTCTCCGGCCACCGCGGGGGTGGAGACGTAGGAGGCCGACGCCGCATCGAACGTCACCGTGGCGTCGGTGGGGTCGGTGTAGGCGCCGGGGGCCACCTCGCGCAGCGCGTCGGTGGCGACCGCCGGATCGAGCGTCACGTCGGCGACGAGCGGCTCGGAATTCCACTGGGTCACGTTCCACAGGGGGTGGGAGTCGAAGGCCTGTTCGGCGAGCGTGCGCGCGTCGATCGATGCGCCCAGCTCGGAACCGGTGACCGTGACGTCGCCGTCGGGGGTGTTCAGCACCACAGTGGCGCCCGCGAGGCGGGAGGACAGCGCGTCGGCCGCGCCGCCCACGGTCATGCCGCCGATCGGAACGCCGGCGACGGCCGTGCCGGGCGCGATGAGGACGAGAGACGCCGTGACGGCGGCCACCGCGAGAACGGCGGAGGGGATGCCGATCCAGAGCCCGAGGTGACGCTTGCGGGGCTTCGGCTCTTCGGGAGCCCACGCATACACGGGCGTCGCGCCGTCGCCGGACGCGGCGTCGGTGTCGTCCGCCGCCGTGTCGTTCTGTGCGTGCGGTCCGGTTGCCAGATCCGTCACACCATCACCCCCGTGCATCGTGTGCTGTGTCCTCCCAGGGTACGCGAGCAAGTCTGATAAAGGCGTGGTCAGAGTCCGATCTCCGACAACGTTCCGATTACGGCGTCGTGTAACAGTCGTGTGACGAGCACGCAGAATGCTTGCGTCATGTTTGTTCGTAAGGTGTACTAACAAACATGACTGCATCGGAAGTGCAGCGCGGCCCTTCCCTCTCAGAGCCCGCGCACACCCACACGACCTCTCGCGGCGGCGCCTTCGCGCCCGGTCGCGCGCTCCGCGCGGGAGTGAAGGTCCTGCCCGAGCACGCGCGCGGCCACAACCGCTCGCTCGTGCTGCAGACGCTCTTCCACCGGGGAGCGATGAGCCGCGCCGATCTGTCGCGGGAGACCGGCCTCACCCGTGTCACGATCTCCGACCTTGTGGCCGAGCTGATCGGCGACGGATTCGTGGTCGAGAAGGGGATGCGCGAGGGCAGCCGCCCCGGCAAGCCGGCCATGCTCGTCGACGTCGACCGCGCCGGTCACCGCATCATCGGTCTGGACCTGTCCGGCAGCGACGTCTTCATCGGCGCGGTCCTGACCCTCGACGGCGACATCGTCGCGCGCGCCGAGACGCCGCATCCCGCCGCCGCATCCGAGGTCCTGGCGGCCGTCATCTCCCTTGCCGAGCGGCTCATGGCCGAGGCGAAGGCCCCCGTGCTCGGCGTTGGGGTCGGCACCCCCGGCGTGATCGACGACCGCGGCATCGTGCTCACGGCGCCCAACATGGGGTGGGCGGGATTCGACCTCGAGGGTGTGCTGAGCGAGGCGCTCGGGCTCGAGGTGCTCGTCGCAAACGATGCGAACGCCGCCGTGCTGGCGGAGTACACGTTCGGCGGCTCCGGTGACGACGTGCTGTTGGTGAAGGTCGGCAGCGGTGTCGGATCTGGCCTGCTCGCGGGCGGCCAACCGATGCGGGGCAGCCGCTTCGCGGCAGGCGAGATCGGTCACGTCACCGTCGGCACCGACGGCGGTCCGCTCTGCGCGTGCGGCAAGGTCGGCTGCCTCGAGGCGTGGCTGTCCGTGCCGGCGCTGACAGCCAGAGCCGATGCAGCCGCCCCCGGCGAGCGCGACACGGTCCTGCGGGACGCGGGGGAGCGGCTCGGTATCGCGCTCGCCCCCGTCGTGGGCGCGCTCGATCTGTCGGAGATCGTTCTCTCCGGCCCCCCTGAACTCCTCGGCGGTGTGCTTGCGCAGGCCACCGCCGAGGCCCTCCGCACGCGGACACTCGCCCCCTTCCACGAGGGCGTCCGGGTGCGGATGACGGAGCAGGGCCAGGACATCGTCCTGCGCGGTGCGGCCGTCATGGTGCTGTCGGCGACGCTCGGCGTCTCCTGACAGCACCTCCCCGTCAGCGCCGCCGGTGCTCACGGTCTCATCATCAAGAACAGAGGACAGCACATGAAGAAGTTCCTCCCAGCCGTCGCCCTGATGGGCGCATCGGCGATTGCGCTTGCCGGATGCGCGGGGACAGGAGGCGGCTCGTCGAGCGGCGACAGCGCCCAGATCCGTGTCTGGCTCGTCGGCACCGACACCCCTCAGGATGCCCGCGACTATCTCGTGAAGACGTTCGAGGATCAGAATCCCGGTTCCACGCTGGTCATCGAGGAGCAGCAGTGGACCGGGCTCGTCGACAAGCTCACCACGAGCCTGTCATCCAACGACAGCCCCGACGTGGTCGAGATGGGCAACACCCAGGCTCCGGCGTTCACCTCGAGCGGAGCGCTGCTGAGCCTGGGCGACATCAAAGACGACCTCGGCGGCTCGGACCTGCTGCCCGGATTCGTCGAGGCGGGCAGCTGGGACGGCGATCTGTACGCCGCCCCCTACTACTCGGGCTCCCGCGTCGTGTTCTACAACACGGCGCAGTACGCGCAAGCGGGTGTCTCGGTGCCCACGACCCTCGACGAGTACGTGTCGAACGGCGTGACCCTCGCGGCGGCCCTCCCTGGTGTCTCGGGCGTCTACTTCCCCGGCAAGGACTGGTACAACGGACTGCCCTTCATCTGGGAGAACGGCGGCGAGGTGGCCGTGCAGGCGAGCGACGGCAGCTGGGACGCCCAGCTGTCCAGCCCGGAATCGATCGCCGGGCTCGAGCAGGTCCAGGAGCTGATGACGAAGGCGTCTCTCGCGCCCAAGGACGGCGACGAGACCGAGGGGTGGGTGCCCTTCCGTACTCAGCAGGCCGCGACCTACTCCGCGCCCAGCTGGGCGTACTGGTCGATCGTCGCCGACGAGGACAAGCAGCCGACCGCGGTCGCCGACACGACCGGCGAGTTCGCTCTGCCCGGCGCCAAGGGCGGAGCGGCCCAGGTCTTCGCCGGCGGCTCGAACGTCGGCATCGCCGCCAAGTCGAAGAACCCGGAGCTGGCGAAGTCGGCGCTGGAGATCATGCTGAGCGACGAGTACCAGACGATCCTGGCAGAGGCGGGTCTCGTGCCCGCAAAGACATCGCTGGGTGACAAGGTCGCCGCCGCTACGCCGGAGCTGGCCTCGGTCATCGCGTCGGCTGCGGCGAACGCCAAGCTCACGCCGGCATCGCCGAACTGGGCGGATGTGGAGGCGAAGGGCATCATGCAGGACCTGTTCGTCAACATCGCCGGCGGGGGCGACGTCGCCTCGCTCGCGGCTGCCGCCGACGAGCAGATCGAGTCCATCCTCAACGGCTGATCCACCCCTCCAGCGACGGGCCGAGACTCGTCTGCCGTCTCGGCCCGTCGCTGCGGTCCGCACGGGTGCCCGGTAACGGGTATCCGGCCGCGGAGCACCCCGCATCCGTTCTAAGGAGTCACCGTGGCTGTCGCCACCGAGCTGCCCGTCGGCGCCGTCGCCGTGACCGGGCCCCCGCCCGCCCCCCGGCGCCGCCGGCGCCCGGCGCTCGCCCCTCTTCTGCTGCTGTCGCCCGCTCTCGTCATGCTCGCCGTGTTCATCGGCTGGCCGCTCGTGCAGATGGTCGTCATGTCCTTCCAGGAGTTCGGACGTGCGCAGATCTTCGGCGCGCCGCCGTCCTTCGTGGGCCTCGACAACTACATCGCCGTCCTGACGGATTCGGGATTCTGGCAGGTGCTCGCCCGCAGCGTGGCGCTGTGCGTGGTCTGTGTCGCGGCGACGATGGTGCTCGGAGTGCTCGTCGCGCTGCTCATGACGAAGCTCGGCCGCGTCATGCGCACCGCTGTCTCGGTCGCGCTGCTGCTGGCATGGGCGATGCCCGCGCTGACCGCCACGATCGTCTGGGGCTGGATCTTCGACACCCAGTACGGCCTCGTCAACTACGCGCTCACCCAGCTGACCGGCACCGACTGGACCGGCCACAGCTGGCTCATCGACCCGCTGAGCTTCTTCGCCGTGGCGGCCATCATCATCACGTGGGGCGCGATCCCCTTCGTCGCCTTCTCCGTCTACGCCGGGCTCGGACAGGTGCCCGACGAAGTGCTCGAGGCCGCGCAACTGGACGGAGCGGGCGCCTTCTCGCGCTTCCGGCTCATCGTCTTCCCGTACCTGCGCTCCATCCTCGTCGTGCTCCTGATCCTCCAGGTCATCTGGGATCTGCGCGTGTTCGCGCAGATCTACGCGCTGCAGTCGATCGGAGGCGTCCGCGCGGACACCAACACCATCGGCGTCTACATCTACAGCGTTTCGATGGCCTCGGGCGACCTCGGCTCCGGGGGCGCGATCTCGGTCATCCTCGTGGTGATCATGCTCGTGATCTCCGGCTACTACATCCGCTCCATGCTGCGTCAGGAGGAGGCATGACCACGCGCGCACGCACCCGTACCGGTCGGGTCCTGCTGAACCTCTGCGCCCTGGTGGTGATCGTGTGCGCGGTGTTCCCCGTGTACTGGATGATCAACACCTCACTGCTGCCCGCATCCGCGGTGCGCGGTGCGACGCCGCACTTCTGGCCCGACCAGTTCACGCTGCGCAACTACGCGACGGCGCTCGGCGAGGGCGGCTTCCTCGGCGCGCTCGGCACGTCGGTGACGGTGACGGGCATCACCCTCGTCGCCGCTCTGCTGTTCGCGTTCCTCGCGGCCGTCGCGCTCTCGCGCTTCCGGTTCCGAAGCCGCAAGAGCATCGTCGTCGCGATCCTCGTCGTGCAGATGATCCCCGCGGAAGCCATGATCATCTCCACCTTCCGCGTGCTGGACGGCTGGGCCCTGGTCAACACGATCGCCGGGCTGAGCCTCGTCTACATCGCGATCGTGCTTCCGTTCACAATCTGGACCCTGCGCGGCTTCGTCCAAGGCGTACCGGCGGAGCTGGAGGAGGCGGCGATGATCGACGGCTGCAGCCGCACGGGAGCCTTCTGGCGGGTCACCTTTCCCCTGCTCGCCCCGGGCCTCGTCGCCACCGGCGTGTTCGCGTTCATCCAGGCCTGGAACGAGTTCGTGTTCGCGCTCGTCATCCTCACCCGTCCCGACCCGCAGACCCTGCCCATCTGGCTGCGTGCGTTCGTGCAGGTGACGAAGGCGACCGACTGGTCCGTGGTCATGGCCGCCTCCACCCTGATGGCACTGCCCGTCGTCGCGTTCTTCCTCATCGTGCAGCACCGCATGACCGGGGGACTGGTCTCGGGCGCGGTGAAGGGATGAGGGTCGGACTCGACGTCGGTGGCACCAAGACCGATGCGGTGGTCGTCGACGCCGAGGATCGGGTGCTCGCCTCCGTGCGGCTCGCGACCCTCTGGGGGCCGGTGGGCGTGGTGGAGACCGTCGCCGACGCCGTCGCCGCGCTCGGCACCGTGACGGGCATCGACGCCACGCAGTTCTCGTCGGTCGGGATCGGGATGCCGGGTCAGGTGCGTTCGGGGTCCGGTCGTGTGACGCACGCGCTCAACCTCGGCGTCGCGGACCTCGATGTCGCCGCCGCCGTGGGGCCCCGGCTCGGACTGCCCGTGCATGTCGAGAACGACGTGAAAGCGGCGGCGCTCGGAGCCGCGGCGCTGGAGCGGCCCGGAGCGAGCCTGGCGTTCTTGAACCTCGGCACCGGCGTCGCAGCCGGCATCGTCCTCGGTGGGCGGCTGTGGCGCGGCGCCGGCGGATCCGCCGGTGAGGTGGGACACATCAGCATCGACCCCACCGGGCCGCTGTGCCGCTGCGGGGGTCGCGGATGCATCGAGGCGCTCGCCGGGGGAGCGGCGATCGCCGACCGCTGGGGACGCCCCGCGGCCCTCCCGGTGCGCGACGTGTTCGACGCCGCGGACGCGGGCGACGCGCTCGCCACCGTCATCCGCCTCGATCTGGCCCGCGCGGTCGCGGCGGCCGTGCGCATCCTGGTGCTGACGGCCGACGTGGAACGGGTCGTCATCGGGGGAGGTCTCACCGCGCTCGCCGATCGGATGCTGCCGGAGGTGCGCATCGAGCTGGAGCACAGTGCCGCCGCATCCCCGTTCCTGCGATCGCTGCGGCTCGCGGATCGGATGCGGGTGCTGCCGACAGGGTCGCCGGTCGCGGCGGTCGGGGCGGCGATCGTGGGAGGAACAGCAATCGAGCAGGAGGTGAGCGCACATGGCTGAAGTGGTCATCGTCGCATCGGAGCAGGAGGGCGGCGCGATCGTCGCCGATGAGATCGTGCGGCTGATCCGGAAGCGGGAGGACACCGTTCTGGGACTCGCCACGGGCTCGACGCCGCTCCCCGTGTACGAGGCGTTGCAGGAGCGCATCGGCGATCTCGACGTCTCACGGGTGCGCGGGTTCGCGCTCGACGAGTACGTCGGGCTGGATCCTTCGCACCCCGAGAGCTACCGCTCGGTCATCGCCCGCGAGGTGGTCGGGCCGTTGGGCCTGGACCCCACCCGCATCCACGTGCCGGACGGGCGCCAGGAGGGTATCGCCACGGCGGGCGAGGATTATGAACGCGCGATCAGGGAAGCGGGCGGCATCGACCTGCAGATCCTGGGTATCGGCACCGACGGGCACATCGGGTTCAACGAACCCGGGTCGTCGTTCGCCTCGCGCACGCGCGTGAAGACCCTGACCGCGCAGACGCGTGAGGACAACGCCCGCTTCTTCGCCGACGCCTCCGAGGTGCCCCGTCACTGCATCACGCAGGGTCTCGGCACCATCCTCGAGGCCCGGCATCTCGTGCTCCTCGCCTTCGGGCAGGAGAAGGCGGATGCGGTCGCCGGGGCTCTCGAGGGCCCCGTCACCGCGATGCTCCCCGGCTCCGCGGTGCAGCTGCATCCGCACGTGACCGTCGTGGTGGACGAGGCCGCCGCATCCCGCCTGCGCCTGGCGGACTACTACCGCGCCAGCTGGGAGGGAAAACCCGACTGGCAGGGACTCTGAGCGCGCCGTGTCCCACGTGCCGCACTGTGTGTCCCACTTCCCGCATCGCATGTCCCACTTGCCGCAGAAAAGCGGGGTCAACGTTGCGGCAAGTGGGACATGGCCGCCTCAGTCGGCGAAGACGACGCCGGGATTCAGGATGCCGGTGGGATCGAAGACCCGTTTGATGTCGCGCTGCAGCGACCACTGGCGTGCGCCGAGCTCGTCGCGCAGCCATCGCCGCTTGAGCACACCGATCCCGTGCTCGCCGGTGAGTGTGCCGCCGAGCCGCAGCGCGGAACGGAACAGGTCGTCGGCCGCGCGCCAGACGACGTCCGGCACCTGCGGGCCCTGAAAGACGAAGTTGGGGTGGAAATTCCCGTCGCCCGCGTGCGCCACCGTGGGAATCGTGAGTCCGTAGTCGCGCTCGATCCGCACGATCTCGTCGAACATCGCCGGCAGCGCGGATCGCGGCACTGAGACGTCCTCGATGAGCGTCGTGCCGAGGCGTTCCATGGCCGGATGCAGCGACCGCCGCATCTGCAGCAGTGCCTCGCCCTCCGCGTCGTCCGCGGCCAGGCGCACCCGGCCGGCCGCGCCCTCGAGCACCTGTGCGATCTGCGCGGCGTCGTCGGCCGCTGTGGGCCCGTCGGTCTGCACGGTGAGCAGGCTCTCGCGGCCGGTGGGCGCGGGGAGGGAGAGGAGAGCGTGCACGGCGGCGAGGCTCGCCGCATCCATGAGCTCCATGATCGCCGGCTGCACGCCCGATGCGGTGACGGCGGCCGCGCCCGCGGCTGCGGCGCGCACGTCGGCGAAGGATGCGGTGAGCGTGCGCGTCTGCCCGGCGACCAGGCGTCGCAGTTTGATCGTCGCACCCACGACGACGCCGAGCGTTCCCTCGGACCCGATCATGAGCGAGGTCAGATCGAGGCCGGTGACGCCCTTGACGCTGCGATGGCCGAGGCGCACGAGCTCGCCGTCGGCGAGGACGACATCGACGCCGAGGATCGCGTCGCGCACGACGCCGTACTTGGCGCACAGCAGCCCGCCCGCACCGGTCGCGATGTTGCCGCCCACGGTCGAGATCGCGCGGCTCGCGGGGTCGGGCGCCCACCACACCCCGTGGCGGGCGAGCTCGGCGTTGAGGTCGGCGTTGACGATGCCGGGCTCCACGACGGCGAGGAGGTCGTCGGGACGGATCTCGAGGATGCGGTTCATCCGAGCGAGCGACAGGGCGATACTGCCGTCGCCCGCATTCGCGCCGCCCGCGAGGCCGGTACCGGCACCGCGCGGCACGACCGAGGTGCCGGTGGCGTGTGCGATGCGCAGCACGGCCTGTACGTCCTCGATGCGCTCGGCGTGAACGACGGCGAGGGCGCGGCCTTGGGCTGCGTGCCCGGACTTGTCGGCGCGGACCGCCTCGAGGGCGGCCTCTGTCGTGTCGACCCGGTCGCCGAGCGCCTCGCGCAGCAGGTCGACGACCGTTGCGGTCATGCGAAGCGGCGGCGTCCGACGACGAGGCCCACCGTGACCGCGACGACCGCGTACGCGATGCCGATCCAGGTGAGGCCGAGCGACCACAGGGCGGCAGTCGCGGCGGCGTAGACGAGCAGCTCCGCGATGGCGCGCACGAAGGGGTGCACCGCGAACACCGCGCGCGGCGAGACGAACAGCGCCCACAGCACGATGGCTGCGGCCGGGGTGAGGATGCCCACCACGAGGTTCCAGGGGAACTCCCACGTCGCGAAGCCCCAAATCGCCAGGGCGACGATGCCGCCGATCTCGCACAGGAACGCCACCACGTCGAGGGCGGACAGTGCGGGGCGCGTGCCGGCGGGCAGGGGCGCGGACGAAGGGGTGCTCACTCCGCCATTCTACGCGGGCGTCCGGGCGCGGCCCGGGCACCATCACTCTGCCCGCGTGAGGCGCGCCCGGCGGTCTCAGACGGGTTCGCCGGCCAGCCACACCCCGGCGACGCGGAGGTCGGCGGTCAGCAGAACCGCGTCGGCGAGGTGGCCGGGCTCCAGTGCTCCCAGGCGATCCAGCCCCAGCACGCGCGCGGGCGTCTCGGTGAGCGCGCGCACGGCGGCGGGCAGCGCCACCCCCGCCGTCACCGCGACGCGCAGCGCCGCATCCTGCGTCAGCGTGGAACCGGCGATCGTGTCGGTGCCGGCCACATGGGCGACGCCGCCCGCGACCTCCACATCGAGCGCGCCGAGGCGGTACGCGCCGTCGCTGGCCCCTGCGGCGGCCATCGCGTCGGTCACGAGCGCGACGCGGCCCGCGGCGGCGGATGCGGCGATCCGCACGATGTCCGGATGCAGGTGCACGCCGTCGGCGATGATCTCCAGCACGACGCGGTCGTCCGCGAGCGCCGCTCCGACCGGCCCGGGAAAGCGGTGGTGGAGCCCGGGCATCGCGTTGAACGCGTGAGTGAGCACGCTCGCCCCCGCATCGAACGCCGCGGTGGCGAGGGCGGCGTCGGCTGCGGTGTGACCGACGGCCGCGACGACGCCCGCGTCCACGATGCGGCGGACGGCGTCCATGCCGCCGGGGAGCTCCGGGGCCAGCGTCACCTGGCGCACGGTGCCCCCGCCGGCGGCCAGCAGGGCGTCCAGCGTCTCGGCGTCGGGGTCGTGCAGCAGGTCCTCGGAGTGCGCTCCCCGGTGACTCGGTGCGAGGAAGGGCCCCTCCAGATGCGAGCCGAGGATGTCGGGGTCGGTGCGGGTCAGCTCCGCGATCGTCTCCAGCCGGTCCGCGAGGTCGGCGAGCGTCGCGGTCGCGAGCGAGAGGACGGCGCGAGTCGTGCCGTGCGCGCGGTGCAGCGCCCGGGCGGCGCGGGCCGCATCCGGTCCGTCTTCGTAAGAGTGGCCGCCGCCGCCATGACCGTGCAGGTCGATGAATCCGGGTGTGAGCACCGCGTCGGGGCCCGCCTCGGCACGCGCATCGACCACCATGTCTCCCGAGTGTTCGCGCCAGCCGTCGCCCGTGCCCCGATGCGTGATGCGGCCCGCCTCCCACCGCACCCAGCCGTCCGGCGTCTCGCGGCCGCCGTCGACGATCCGCACCGAGTGGACGATCACGCTCATGGTCGCCGCCACGGAACGTCGTCGATCCGGCGATAGGCGAGCCCGTCGGCATCCCACCGGGTCGCGAGATCCGCCAGGCGCTCGCGGAAGCTCTCCCACGACCGGGATGCACCCGTCGACCACGCCCCCTCGGCGGCCGCGGCGAGGCGCGGGAACACCATCTGCTGGATGTCCTCCTCCGTGCGGATCGTCTCGGTCCACAGCGCCGCCTCGACGCCGAGGATCTGGTCCTCGCGGACGCCGGGAACGACCTCGATCGGCTCCCAGTCGTAGGCGCGGCGCAGCGGCGTCGGCCCGTTCGCCCAGGTCAGGCCCAGTGGGCAGTCGGCGCTGTCCTTCATGTCGAGGTACACCGCGTCGGCGGGGGAGAGGATGAGGCGTCCGCCGCGATCGACGAAGCCGCGGGCCTTCTCGTCGGCACCGTCCACGGGGTGCAGGAAGCCCCAGTACTGGCCGATCGTGCCGGCCGCGAGGTGCGTGGCGCTGCCCGCTTCGTGCCAGGCGACGGGGGTCTTCTCCAGCGACGCCACGAGCGCGGTGACCTCAGCGATCGCGTGGTCGTAGTCGTCGCGCGAGGTGCCGAGGGCCTCGTCGCCGCCGATGTGCAGGAAGGGTCCCGGCGTCAGCGCGGCCAGTTCGGTGAACACATCGCGCAGGAACGCGCTCGTCTCCGCGTCGCCGATCCGCAGCGACGAGAAGCCCACGCCGAAGCCGGTGTACGCCTGCCCCGCGACGGGCAGACCGCCGCCGAACTGCGCGGCCGTGTCCTCCAGCTCGGCGCTGACGACGGGAGTGTGGGCGATCTCGGGGTACGCGAGCCCCACGGCGTGCGTGTGTCCCGGCACGTCGAACTCGGGGATCACCGTGATGTGACGCGAGGCCGCCGCATCCAGGATCCGCTGCCAATCGGCGCGCGAGTAGCAGCCGCCCGCATCGCCCAGGGCCGCCGAATCCGAGGCGTGCTCGGCCAGCCGCGGTCGCGAATCGAGCGCGAGCCGCCACCCCTGGTCGTCGCTGAGGTGCAGGTGCAGCACGTTGAGCTTGAGCTCCGCCATCCGATCGAGGAGGCGCTCGACGACGTCGACGGCGAAGAAGTGCCGGGCGACGTCGAGCATCAGCCCGCGGTGGGCGAACCGCGGTGCGTCGTCGATCACCACGGCCGGCCACACCCAGCCCTGCCGGGTCGGTGCCAGCAACTGCAGCAGCGTGTGGACGCCGTGCTGCAGGCCCGCGGCATCGGATGCGGTGAGCTCCACCGCGTCCGCATCGATCCGAAGCCGGTACGACTCCGCCGCGCCGTCGCGATCGATGCGCAGGCGGATGGGGGCATCCGAGGCGGTGACCGGTGACAGTCCCGTGCGCCGGTGCAGCCGCGCGATCAGGAGAGCGACCGCATCCGCCTCGCCGGTGATCGAGACCGCGTCCGTCAGGGCGAAGACGCCCTCGCCGAGGGTCACGGACATCGGTCGCGGGACCAGGCCGGTTGACATGTAAGGAACCTTAACAAACCGGGTCCCGGCGCACCACGTGTCCACCCGCGCGGCACCGGGCGTTCAGGTGTGCCCGGGGTCCGCTTCGGGTATGCTCAAAGCCGTCGCGACTGGCGTTGAGGTGGATGACCACCGGGGAGCGACCGACACGGTATTCGGCCGTACGCCTGGGCCGATACGGAACCCTTCTGTCCGAAACCGTCGTCAGGGAGAGTCATGACCGACCCGTACTTCAACGCCCCCCTCGCAGAGGTCGACCCCGAGATCGCCCAGGTGCTCGAGCGCGAACTCGAGCGTCAGCGCGGGTATCTCGAGATGATCGCGTCCGAGAACTTCGTGCCGGTCTCGGTACTGCAGTCGCAGGGCTCCGTGCTCACGAACAAATACGCCGAGGGCTACCCCGGTCGCCGCTACTACGGTGGCTGCGAAGAGGTTGACGTCGCCGAGGAGCTCGCGATCGCCCGAGCCAAGTCGCTGTTCGGCGCCGGCTTCGCCAACGTCCAGCCGCACTCCGGTGCGTCCGCCAACGCGGCCGTCCTGCACGCGATCGCCCGCCCCGGCGACACGCTGCTCGGCCTCTCGCTCGACCAGGGCGGTCACCTGACGCACGGCATGAAGATCAACTTCTCCGGCCGGCTCTACAACATCGTCGCGTACGGCGTCGACCCGGAGACGAGCGTCATCGACATGGACGAGGTCCACCGCCTCGCCGTCGAGCACAAGCCCAAGGTCATCATCGCCGGCTGGTCCGCGTACCCCCGCCAGCTCGACTTCGCGCGCTTCCGCGAGATCGCCGACGAGGTGGGCGCCTACCTCTGGGTCGACATGGCGCACTTCGCCGGTCTGGTCGCCGCCGGTGTGCACCCGAACCCGGTCCCGCACGCGCACGTCGTCTCCTCGACCGTGCACAAGACGATCGGCGGCCCCCGCTCGGGCTTCATCCTCACGAACGACGAGGACCTCGCGAAGAAGATCAACACCGCGGTCTTCCCGGGCCAGCAGGGCGGTCCGCTCATGCACGTGATCGCCGCCAAGGCGACCGCGTTCAAGCTCGCGGCGACCCCCGAGTTCAAGGAGCGCCAGGAGCGCACGGTCCGCGGCGCGGCGATCCTCGCCGACCGGCTCGCGCAGCAGGACGTGAAGGATGCGGGCATCGCGGTGCGCTCGGGCGGCACCGACGTGCACCTGGTTCTCGTCGATCTCCGCGAGGCGGCCATCGACGGCAAGCAGGCCGAGGACCTCCTGCACGACATCCACATCACGGTCAACCGCAACGCGGTGCCCAACGACCCGCGTCCGCCGATGGTCACCTCGGGTCTGCGCATCGGCACGCCGGCGCTCGCGACCCGCGGTTTCGGCGACGCCGAGTTCACCGAGGTCGCCGACATCATCGCGCTCGCGCTGCTGCCCGGCGCCGACGTCGCCGCGCTGCGCACGCGCGTCGCCGCGCTGACCGCCGCGTTCCCGCTGTACCCCGACCTGCAGCAGTGATCGGAACGGATGCGGCAGCACCGGGTGTTGCCGCATCCGTATCCCTACGTGCATAGTGATTGAGTACCCTCGGTCGCGACGCTGCGCTCATCGCGCAGATCGGCGCGTGCTCGGGGCGGGCTCGAAGAGGAGACGACAATGACCGCGATCACACTCGACGGCGTCCGCACGGCGGCCGCGATCAAGGAAGAACTCACCGCGCGCGTGGCGGCACTCGCCGAGCGGGGAGTGATTCCCGGCATCGCCACGGTGCTGGTGGGGGCGGACCCCGCCTCGCAGCTGTATGTGGGAATGAAGCACAAGCAGTCCGTCGCGATCGGGATGAACTCGATCCAGCGTGAGCTGCCCGCGGACGCCACGCAGGAGGACGTCGAGGCGCTGATCGACGAGCTCAACGCCGACCCGACCTGCCACGGGTACATCGTGCAGCTCCCGCTGCCGAAGCACCTCGACACGGATCGCATCCTCGAGCGGATCGACCCCGACAAGGACGCCGACGGTCTGCACCCCACCAACCTCGGCCGTCTCGTGCTGAACGTGAACACCCCGATCACTTCGCCGCTGCCGTGCACGCCGCGCGGTGTGATCGAGCTGCTGCAGCGCAACGGCTACGACCTGGCCGGCAAGCACGTCGTGGTCGTCGGCCGCGGTGTCACGATCGGCCGCTCGATCGGGCTGCTGCTGACGCGCCGCGACATCAACGCCACGGTGACCCTGACACACACCGGTACCGCGGACCTTCCGTTCCACCTCGCTCAAGCGGACGTCGTGGTCGCGGCCGCCGGCGTCAAGCACCTCGTGCGCGCCGAGCACCTGCGTGCGGGTGTCGCCGTGCTGGATGTCGGCGTCACGCGCGAGACGCATCCGGAGACGGGTAAGAGCATCGTCTACGGCGACGTGCACCCCGACGTCGTAGAGGTCGCCGGTTACGTGTCGCCGAACCCCGGCGGTGTGGGGCCCATGACCGTGGCCCTGCTGCTCACGAACGTCGTCGAGGCCGCGGAGCGCGCCGCCGGGCTCTGACCCACCGCGCCGCGGTAACGTGCCGGTGATCTCGGGCTGAGACGATCGGGCCATGCTGACCCTGCGCGGCGCGCGCCGCATCCTCGTCGACCGTCACACCGAGCGCGACGGCGAGCTCGTGCTCGACGGCACCGTGGTGTCGTCGTCGGACGCGGCATCGGGCGAGCAGCTCGATGTGTCCGGCTGCATCGTGACGCCGGGGCTCGTCAACGCGCACCACCACCTCCTGCAGACCGGCTTCCGCACGCTGCCGGCAACCCGCGGCGTGCCGATGCGGGACTGGCTGCCGGCGATGGCCGCCGCCTACGCGGACGCCGGCATCGACGCCTCGCTCACCGGAGCCACGGCCGCCGCCGGCATCGCGGAGTCGCTGCTGAGCGGGGTGACGACGGTGGCCGACCACCACCTGAACTGGCCGGATCCGGCGCGCTCGCCGCATGCCGTCGACGACACGGTCGCGATCGCGCGTTCCGTGGCGGATGCGGCCGCCGAGCTCGGTGCCAGGCTCGTCTTCGTCCGCGGTTCGGCGAGGGACGCTCCCGAGACCGCCGAGGCGAGCGCGCGTGCCATCGCCGCCGCGTTCCTCGCGCCGGATGCGGGCGGGGTGAGCGCGGACGGGATGGTGCAGCTCGCGGTGGGGCCGGCGGGCGTGCACTCCGACGGCGAGGAGACCTTCCGCGCGCTCGGAGCCGTCGCGCGCGAGTACGGGCTGCGCCGTCGCACGCAGGCGAACGAGCAGGTCGATACGCAGATCGCGCTCGATCGCTACGGGCGGCGGCCCCTGGACCTGCTGGAGGAGTGGGGGTGGCTCGCGCCCGATGTCACGATCGCGCACCTCTGCGATGTGACGGATGCCGAGATCGAGCGGCTGGCCGCGGCGGGGGTCACCGCGACGCATGCCCCCGGGTGCGATGTGCCGATGGGGTGGGGGATCGCGCCGGTCGCACGGATGCGGCAAGCCGGCATCGAAGTGGGACTCGGCACGTCCGGCGGGGGCTCCAACGACGCCGGGCACCTGCTGGCCGACGCGCGGCTGGCCCTCCAGGTGTCGGCGCTCGCGGGTCCGCAGCTCGACGCGCGCGACGTGCTGGAGATGGCGACCGCCGGGTCGGCGGCCGGGCTCGGGCGGTCCGAACTCGGTCACCTGAGGCCCGGAGCGGCCGCGGACGTATGTGTGTGGGACGTGGACTCGGTGGCGGATGCGGGTGTCGCGGACCCCGTGGCGGGGCTGCTCTGGACCACTCCCGGGCGCAGGCCCCGGCACGTGATCGTCGCGGGGCGCGTGGTCGTGCGCGACTACCGTCTCGTGCAGGGCGACGAGCGCGAGATCGTCGAACGGCTGCGCACGCGGGTCGGCCGCTGACCGGCGCTCACGCCCTCAGAGATCGAGCACGATCCGCTCGCACGCGGCGCGCGAGACGCAGACCATCATGACGGTCGAATCGCGCTGCTCGATCGGGGTGAGCACCGAGTCGCGGTGCTCGATGTCGCCCTCGAGCACGGGCACTTCGCACGTGCCGCACGTGCCACGGCGGCAGCTCGAGAGCACGAGCGTGTCGGGCGACTGCTCACGGATCGCGTCGAGCACCGACTGCTCGGGCGAGACGACGACGACATCGCCGCTCATCGCCAGCTCCACCTCGAACGGGCCCGGCCACACCGGCTCCCCGAACTCCTTCGCCTCGAAACGCTCCACGTGCAGCGCACGCTCGTCCACGCCCGCATCCAGCGCGTCCAGCATCCGCTTCGGGCCGCACGCGAACACGGCCGTGCGCTCGTCGAGGGCCGCGGTCAGCGCGTCGATGTCGAGGCGAGCGCCCTCGTCGGCGGCATGGATGCGCACGCGCTCGCCGAAGGCCTCGGCGAGCTCCGCCGCGAAGGCCATGCGCGACCGTGAGCGCCCGGCGTAGTCCAGCTCCCACTCCGCGCCGGCGGCCTCGGCGGCTGCTGCCATCGCCCGGATCGCCGTGATGCCGATCCCACCCGCCACGAACCGGTAGCGCGTACCCGGGGAGACCTCGAACGGGAAGTGGTTCCGGGGGCCGCGGACGCGCACGCGCGCCCCGATCGCGAGCTCGTCGTGCACGCGTACCGATCCACCTCGCCCGCCGCCCTCGCCCAGCACCGCGATGCGCCACCGGCCGCGTTCCGCGGTGTCGCCGCACAGCGAATACTGGCGCTCCACCGGGCCGGTGCCGTCGGCATCCGGGAGGATCACGTCGAGGTGGGAACCGGGGGTCCACGCCGGCAGATCGCGCCCGTTCGGAGACGCCAGGTCGAAGGCGACGATGTCGTCAGCGAGCGCGGTGCGCTCCACAACCACGAGATCGCGTTCGACGTCGCTGAAGTAACTCACAGCGCGCCACGCTAATCGGCCTGTATGACGAGCAGATGACGACCGGCGCGTTACCGGCGGGAAACGCGCGCCGGATACGGTCGGCGATGGCGCCGGATGGCGCCGGAGAGGCAGCACCATGACCGAGTCGCCGCAGTCCACGATGATCGATCGGATCACGGGGGCCACACTCGCGGACGGGTCCCGCGTCGATGTCGCGTTCGACGACGGGCGGATCGTCGCCGTGACGCCCGCGGCGCCCGGGCCCGCAGCCGATGCGCGCGACCTCTCGGGCTACATGCTCCTTCCCGCGGCCGCAGAGCCCCACGCGCACCTCGACAAGGCGCTGAGCTGGGACGCCATCCGCTCGCCCATGGGGGATCTCCGCGCGGCGATCGCCGCCTGGCGCGTCTACGCCGAGACGATGACCGCCGCCGACGTCACCGAACGGGCTCGCACGCAGGCGCTCCGGATGCTGCGCAACGGCACCACCGCCATCCGCACGCACGTCGACGTGCTGCTGGGCGATGCGCCCCTCCGCGGGGTCGAGGCGCTCGTGTCGCTCCGGGAGGAGCTGGCCGCACTCGTCGACATCGAGATCGTCGCCCTCGCCGGGCCCGACGTCCCGACCGCGCACCTGGAGGCGGCGCTGGACGCGGGTGCCGATGCCGTCGGAGGGGCCTCGCATCTCGCCGATGATCCGATCGCGGATCTGCACCGCCTGCTCGATGTCGCCGAGCGCCGGGGCGTTCCCGTCGACCTGCACACGGATGAGGGGCTCGCGGCCGCCGTGACACTCGACGCCTACGCGCGCCGCACCCGCGGCTGGTCGCAGAACCGCTCCGCGGGGCACTGCGTGCGACTGGGCACCCTCGACGCGCCCGCGCGTGATGCGGTGATCGCGGAGGTCGTGGCGTCGGGGGTGGGCATCATCGCCAACCCGATCACGAATCTCTCGCTGCAGGGGTGGGGCGCACCCGTCGCGACACCCCGCGGCATCGCTCCGGCCCGGGCGCTCCTCACGGCGGGCGCGCGGTTCGCCGCCGGTGCCGACAACGTGCGCGACCCGTTCAATCCGCTCGGCCGCGGCGATGCGCTCGAGACCGCGATGCTGCTCGTCGTGGCCGCGCACCTCACGGCGGATGAGGCGTACACCGCGGTCTCCACCGGCGCGCGCGAGGTCATGGGACTGCCGGAAGCGGGCGTCGTCGTCGGTGCGCGCGCCGACCTGCTCGCCGTGCGGGCGGACTCGCTGGTTCAGGCGATCGCTGAGGCCCCGGCGGACCGTCTGGTGATCCGGGGCGGGCGGGTCGTGGCGGCCACCACGACCGAGGGCTGGGTCGCCGCCCCCTGATCGCAAACCGCGTGTTGCGTGCGCGAAACATGAGCGGCGCATGATGATCGCGGGCCACGGCCTCTGCGCGGCGAGTGACTCATCACCCGGCTCGTCGCGCTCCTTCGTCGGGAGATGCACGCGAAGGAGGATTCCCATGACCGCACCCGACTACGCCGCCCTCGAGGACGAACTGCGCGACCTGCTCGGACCCCGCGGCGTCTCCAGTGACATGCGCCAGCGCGAGAAGGCATCCGTCGACGGTGCGCGGATGTCGCCGATCATCGCCGAGATGCTGCCGCTGGGGATCGCCGACCTCGTCGCGTTCCCCACGACCGCGCAGGAGATCGCGGGCGTCGTCGGCCTCGCCGCGCGTCACGGCGTGGCCATCACGCCGCGCGGCAAAGGGACGGGAAACTACGGGCAGGCGATCCCCATGCCGGGCGGACTCGTGCTCGACACCTCGCGCGCCCGCACGATCGTGGAGGTGGGCGACGGCTGGATCACGGCGGATGCGGGTGCTCCGATGAACGCCCTCGAGGCCGCCGCCCGCGCCACCGGTCAGCAGCTGTGGATGTACCCGTCGACCGTGCACACCACGGTCGGCGGGTTCCTCGCGGGCGGCTCCGGCGGAACGGGAACGATCGCGCACGGCTCGAACGATGCCGGTTTCGTCGTCGCTCTCGACGTCGCGACGCCGGCGTCCGAGGGTGCGCTGCGGCACGTGGCGGACGATGAGGCGCAGGGCTACGTGCACAACTACGGCACGGCGGGCATCATCGCGCGGGCCACCGTGCGTCTCGAACCGCTGCAGGACTGGCGAGGTCTCTACGCATCGTTCCCCGACTTCTCCGGGGCCCTGTCCGTGCTGCGAACGCTCGGCCGGATGACCCCCGCGCCGCGACTCGTGTCGGCCGACACCCCGCACATCACCGCGCAGCTGCCGCCGGACGAGGCGTTCCCCGCGGGGCGCAGCTCGCTGCGCATGATCGCCGACATCCGCATCCTCGAGGAGGCGATCGCCGTCATCGAGCAGGCCGGCGGCAGGATCGAGGACGTGCGGGAGGGGCCGGGCGTCAGCACCGCGATCTCCGTGCTCAGCTACAACCACCCGATCGAGTGGCTGCAGAAGTCGGAGCCGGGCGTGTACTTCCACGTCGAGGTCTCCGGTGACGCGCTGGTGGAGCGTATCGACGAGGTCCACGCGGTCTACCCTGGCGGCCAGCTGCACATCGAGGCGGGCCACAGCGTCCCGATCGGGATGCTGGCGGGTGTGTACGAGAGCCCGGAAGCCGTCTACGCCGGCATCGAACGGCTCGGCGAGCTGGGCGTCGGCGTGCACAACCCGCACCAGTGGAACGTCGACTTCCGCCTGGGCGAGACGGTCGAGCTGGCGCGGCGCACCGATCCGCACGGGCTGCTGAATCCGGGCAAGCTCAACCCCGACTACGCCGGCCCGACCAAGGGGGCGATCCGATGACGGCGTCCACGAGGCGATGGGACGATCTGTCGGGACCCGCGCTGATCGCGGCCACGAGCGAGCGGTCGATCGCCGTGGTGCCGATCGGGGCGATCGAACACCACGGTCCGCACTTGCCGCTGCGCACCGACACGCTGATCGCGGAGGCGGTCGCCACCGCGGCCGTCGAGCGTGTCGCGGCGCGGGGCGTGGATGCGTGGCTTCTCCCGACGCTCGCCTACGCCAAGTCCGACGAGCATCACTGGGCCCCGGGAACGCTCTGGATCGAGGGAACGACCCTGCTCCAGCAGCTCATCGAGATCGGCCGCGCGATCGCGCAGACACCCGTCCGTACCGTCGCCTTCGTCAATGGCCACGGCGGCAACGTCATGCTCCTCGGCTGGGTCAACCGGGAGCTCCGGCGCCGATTCGGGCTGCGCTCGTTCTCAATGGGCTCGGGCGCAGGAGTCGCGGGCGACGGACGCGACGGCCGGCCTGACGAGCTCGGACAGGGCATCCACGCCGGATGGGGTGAGACCTCGGTGGTCATGCACCTGGCGCCGCACTTGGTGGCGCAGGAGCTGCCGCCGCGCAACGTGCCCGAGCGGATCGCCGGGCTGACGCACATCGGTTTCAACGCGAAGCCCGTGATGTTCGGCTGGACGAGCGACGACTTCGGCCCCGACGGCGTGATCGGGGATCCCACCGGCGCCAATGCCGAGGACGGGCGGCGCATCTTCGAGGCCGGCGTCGGCTTCGTGGCCGAGGCTCTGACCGAGATCGACGGATTCGAGTTCGCATGACCGGCTCTCCCGCATCCGACGTCGTCGCCCTCCGGGTGCCGCGCATCGACGTGACCACCGACCCGGTGCACGCCGAAGATCCGCCGCGCGATCCCCTCGCGCTCGCGGCCTCCTGGCTGCCCGGCGCGGGGGAGGAGCGCGCCCTCATGACGCTTTCCACCGTCGATGAGGAGGGCTTCCCCCGCGCCCGCACCGTCATGCTGACCGAGTTCGACGGGGAACGTTTCTTCTTCCACACGGATGCGGCGAGCCGGAAAGTGCGAGAGCTGAGCCTCAATCCGCGCGTCGCGCTGACCGTGCTCTGGCCCGGGTTCACGCACCAGCTCGTCGTGCAGGGGACCGCGGCCGTGGCGGAGGAAGAGGAGATCGCTCGCGCCTACGCGGGGCGCTCCGACTACCTGCGCCAGCTCGCCTGGCTGAACACCGCCGAGTACGCCCGCCAGCCGCGTGCACGCCGGGAGCGGCAATGGGCGGCGTTCGCCGCGGCGAACCCGCATCCGGCGCAGCCCGACGGCTGGATCGGCTACGCGGTACGGCCGCGGCGCATGCTCTTCTGGACGTCGCATCCCGCCGCCGCCAGCCGCCGCCTCGAGTACGTGCGCGAGGAGGGCGGCGGCTGGATCTGCCGGCACCTGCCGGGCTGAGTCAGCCGCGTGTCAGACGCCGGCTCCGGCGCCGGCTCCCGCGCCTGCCCCGGCTCCGGCACCGATCGGCACGCGGTGCCGGATGGGGCGCCCCGCATCCCTCGCGCCCCGTCGGGCCGTCTCGGCGATCCACGCCCGCCGCGACTCGTCACTGCGGTGGCGCACCTGATCGAAACGGGTCACGCCGATCGTGCGCACACCGCAGTAGCCGAGCACCGCGTGGCGCAGACTCGTCTCCGCTGCGTGGCGATACACGACCGCGTTCCACACGCGCGGCGAGTCCATCGTCATGACGATGCGGGCCGTGCGGCCGGTGAGGAGCTTGTCCCACAGGGGCCCGGTCGGGCGGTAGCGGAACGCGAATCCCGACAGGAACACGCGGTCGATGAAGACCTTGAGGGCCCCGGGGTAGGTGCCCCACCACTGCGGGAAGAAGAACACGACATGCTCCGCCCACGCGATGTCCTCGATCGCTCGCGCCGCGACCGCATCCAGGGGCGCGTCGTCGGCGGTGCGGGGCATCCGCACCTCGCCCGCCGTGCGCGGGTGAGCGGGGGCCTCTTCGGTCGCAAGGTCGATCACGCGAACCTCGGCACCGGCGGCGCGGGCCGCGTCCGTGTACGACGCGGCGAGAGCGTGGTTGAGGGTGTCGGGCAGGGGGGTGCCGACGATGACGACGATCCTGGTGCTCACGGGGTCTCCTTCTCTCGGACGAGCTCCGTCAGCACCTCCAGCTGACGGGCGAGCACGGCGCGATCGACGCCGGTGTCGATCAGGCGAGGATCGTCGAAGAGGCCCATGAATTCGGCGTCGAGTTCGCCGCCGGCGCGCTCGACGAGGCTCGCGCCCGCATCCGTCAGCCCGACGAGGATGCGGCGCCCCGGACCGTTCGAGGTGCGCACCCACCCCGCCTGGGCGAGATGCGGCATCCGCTTGCTGACGGCGGCCTTCGTGACCATGAGGCACCGCGCCAGCGAGGTCAGATCGAGCGGTTGCTGATCAGCGATCGTGGCGAGGTAGATGAAGTCGCCGATCGAGATCCCGTAGGTGCCGCGCAGGCGGGCATCCGCGAACGCGTCGACGGTCGCGACGAGCTCGTGCAGGGTGAAGGAGATCCGTTCGGCCACACCATGAGTCAACCAGTTGACACGTCATGAGTCAACTGGTTGACACGTGATCTGCGCGCGAGCGTCGGAGAATCCGCGCGCCGTCGGAGGATGCGCGGCGAATCTCCGACGGCGGCGCGAATCTCCGTCCGGCGGCCCAGGGGCGGGCGCGCTGCAGCGGCACCACATGCTGTACACGGCGGCGAGGCCGGATGCGGGGGCGCGCCGCGCGGGCGAATGCCCGGGCCTCCGCCGCGCACGAGAATGGGCAGGTCCCGACGGCGGGACGACCTGACCGAGGAGAGCCGAGATGACCGCACTCACCGAGACCGACCTGCTCGCCCGCGTCCGCTCGCAGCTGTTCATCGGCGGCGAGTGGCGCGATGCATCCGATGCTCAGACGTTGGACGTGCGCGACCCCGCCACGAACGCGGTGGTGAAGACGATCGCGAGCGCGACGGTCGCCGACGGTGCCGCCGCGCTGGATGCGGCCGTCGACGCGTTCGAGTCGTGGTCGCGCACTCCGGCGCGCGAGCGGGCGGAGCTGCTGCGGCGTGCCTTCGATCTGCTGCAGGAGCGCAAGGAGGAGTTCGCGCTGCTCATGACGATCGAGATGGGCAAGCCGCTCGCCGAGGCCCGCGGCGAAGTCGTGTACGGCGGCGAATTCCTGCGGTGGTTCAGCGAAGAGGCGGCCCACGTGCAGGGACGCTACGGCGCCAACCCCGAGGGCACCGGTCGCATGATCGTCTCGCAGCACCCCGTCGGCCCGTGCTACCTCATCACCCCCTGGAACTTCCCGCTCGCGATGGCGACGCGCAAGATCGCCCCCGCGCTCGCCGCGGGTTGCACGGTGGTCATCAAGCCGGCCGAGCTCACCCCGCTGACGACGCTCTACTTCGCCCAGCTGCTGCAGGATGCGGGGCTGCCGGACGGCGTGGTCAACGTCATCACCACGTCGCACTCCGGCGCCGTGTCGGAACCGATCATCCGTGACCCGCGCCTGCGCAAGCTGTCGTTCACGGGCTCGACGCCCGTCGGCGTGAAGCTGCTGGAGCAGGCTGCCGGCGGCGTACTGCGCACGTCGATGGAGCTCGGCGGCAACGCGCCCTTCCTCGTCTTCGACGACGCCGACCTCGACAAGGCCGTGGAGGGGGCGCTGCTGGCGAAGTTCCGCAACATCGGTCAGGCGTGCACCGCCGCCAACCGCTTCCTCGTGCACCGCAGCGTCGCGGAGGAGTTCACGCGTCGCGTCACCGAACGGGTGCAGGCGATGCGGGTCGGTCGCGGCACCGAAGACGGCGTGGCGATCGGTCCGCTCATCGACGACCGCGCGGTGGCGAAGGCGAAGGCGCTCGTCTCGGATGCGGTCTCGCGCGGCGCGAGCGTGCGCACGGGCGGCGCGGCGATCCCGCGCGAGGGCACGTTCTTCGAGCCCACGGTCGTCTCCGACGTCGCGGCGGGAAGCGACATCCTGCGCGAGGAGATCTTCGGCCCGGTTCTGGCGATCGTCCCCTTCGACGACGAGGACGAGGCGGTCGCCCTCGCCAACGCCACCGAGTACGGACTGGTGTCGTACGTCTTCACCGAGAACCTCGCGCGGGGTCAGCGCATGATCGAGTGCCTCGAGACCGGGATGATGGGGCTCAACATGGGCGTCGTCTCCAACGCGGCCGGCCCGTTCGGCGGGTGGAAGTCCTCCGGTCTCGGCCGCGAGGGCGGCGCGGAGGGCATCCACGAGTACCTGCAGACCAAGTACACGCTGACGCCCAACCCCTTCGCCTGAGGCTCGGTGCACCGCGCCCCGTCTCGAACGGGGGTCAGGCGTGCCGGTCGAGGAAGTCGTAGACCTCGCTGTCGTCGACGCCGGGAAAGGCGCCGCGCGGCAGCGGGGTGAACATCTGCATGTGCACGCGCGCGCTCGGCCACGCGCGTCCCTGCCAGCGTTCGGCAGCCTGGCTCGACGGGCGGCGGCAGCACGACTCGTCGGGGCACTGCGAACTCGCCCGCTTGGCCGTCTCGCGGCCGCGGAACCACTTCGCATCGTCGAACGGCACGCCCACCGTGATCGAGAACTCGCCGTCGTGGGTCGTGCCGGTCTGCGTCGAGCACCAGAACGTGCCGGATGGGGTGTCGGTGTACTGGTAGTGCTCGGTCGTGCGGTTCTGCTCCGCGAACGCCGCACGGGCGGCGAACTTGCGGCACACGATCTGTCCCTCGACCGCGCCCGTCACGTCCATCGGCAGGGGAAGGTCGTCGTTCTCGTAGACGCGTGAGATGGCACCGTCGCCGGCGACCCGCAGGAAGTGCAGACGGATGCCGATGTGCTCGGTCAGCAGGTTCGTCATCCGCATCCCGGCCGCCTCGTGCGTGACCCCGAACGCGTCGCGGAAGTCCTCCACGGCGAGGTTGCGGTCCTTCTTCGCCTGTTGCAGGAAGGCCACAGCGGGTGCCGGCGGCATGAGGCAGGCGGCTGCGTAGTAGTTGATCTCCAGTCGCTGCTGCAGGAATTCGGCGTAGTCCCGGGGCGGCTGGTGCCCCAACAGTCGGTGCGCCATCGCCTGCAGCGCCATCGAGCGCAGGCCGTGGCCGCCGGGAATGGAAGCCGGCGGCAGGTAGATGCGCCCGTTCTCCAGGTCGGTGATCGACCGGGTGGATGCGGGCAGGTCGCCCGCGTAGATCAACTCGAAGCCCAGCTGCTCGGCCATGATGCTCACCGTTCGGTGCGTGAGGGCGCCGGAGGTGTGACCCGCCGACTTGAGCTGTTTCTCGGCGAGCTTCTCGATGTCGGGGAGGTAGTTGTTCATCTCCCGCATCCGCAGTCGCATGTCCGTGTTGGCGCGGCGAGCCTCCTCGGGCGTCGCGATGGCCTCGCGTTCGCGGCGCTGCAGCTCGCGATGCAGGCCCAGCACGGTCTCGATCGTCTCGTCGCTCAACGCCTTCGTGACCCGGATCGGCGGCAGCCCCAGCTGCCGGAACGCGTGCGAGGTCTGGGCGCGCTCGAGCTCGATCTCCAGCGCCGCCCGCCGGTTCGGCGGTTCGGTCGACAGCAGTTCGGCCAGCTGGGTACCCGTGGCCGCCGCGATCTCCTGGAGCAGCGAGAGCTTCGGCTCGCGCTTGCCGTTCTCGATGAGGCTGAGGTGGCTGCCGGCCACCCCCACGGCAGCGCCGAGCTCGTCGAGGGTGAGCCCCGCCGCCGTGCGGAAGTGACGGATGCGGTGACCGAGCGTGGCCAGCTCGATGGTCGTCGAAGGCATGTTTTGAGAATAGCGAAAGAACTCAGACTCTTTCGAGCACTTGGTTCTGAAAAGGGGGAGCCTGGGGCGTCATTGTTGCAGGGAACCCACGTTCTGAACGCCGCTGATGCCGACTGGAGTGATCATGGCCCTTGCTGAGAGCTACACCTCGAGCGCCCCCACGCGCCCCACCGCCGCCCGCACGGCGACGACCTACGGTGATCGCCCGACCGCCTCCGGGCCCGGCATGGCCGCGCTGACCCGATGGGTCGACGAGATCGCCGCACTCACCCAGCCCGACCGCATCCACTGGGTCGACGGATCGCAGGCCGAGAACGACATGCTGCTGCGTTCGATGGTGGATGCGGGTTCTCTCATCAAGCTCAACCCCGAGTGGCGTCCGGGGTCGTACCTCGCGCGCTCCCACCCCAGCGACGTCGCGCGCACCGAGGGGCGCACCTTCATCGCCTCCGAGAAGGAGGAGGACGCGGGCCCCACCAACAACTGGGCGGACCCCGCCGCGATGCGCAACAAGCTCGATGCGCTGTTCGCCGGCTCCATGCGCGGCCGGACGATGTACGTCGTGCCGTTCTCGATGGGAACCGTCGGCGGCCCACTCTCGCACATCGGCGTGCAGGTGACGGACTCGCCGTACGCGGTCGTGTCGATCAACATCATGACGCGCGTCGGATCCGCCGTGCTGCAGCAGATCGCGGACGGCGCCGACTGGGTGCGCACCGTGCACTCCGTCGGGGCTCCGCTGGCGCCCGGACAGGCGGACGTCGCGTGGCCGTGCAACGACGACAAGTACATCGTCCACTTCCCGGACACGCTCGAGGTCTACTCGTACGGGTCGGGCTACGGCGGCAACGCGATCCTCGCGAAGAAGTGCTTCGCGCTGCGCATCGCCTCGGTGATCGGGCGAAACGAGGGCTGGCTCGCCGAGCACATGCTGCTCATCCGGGTCATCAGCCCCGAGGGCAAGCGCTACCACGTCGCCGCGGCGTTCCCGTCGGCGTGCGGCAAGACGAACCTCGCGATGCTGCGCCCCACCATCCCGGGATGGCGCGTCGAGACGCTCGGCGACGACATCGCGTGGCTGCGGCCGGGTGAGGACGGGCGCCTGTGGGCGATCAACCCGGAGGCGGGCTTCTTCGGCGTCGCGCCGGGCACGGGCGAGTCGACCAACGCCACGGCAGTGGAGACGCTGTGGGGCAACACGATCTTCACGAACGTGGCGCTGCGCCCCGACGGTGACGTGTGGTGGGAGGGCCTGACCGACGAGGCCCCCGCCGAGCTCATCGACTGGGAGGGAAACCCCTGGACTCCCACCTCGGGGCGCCCCGCCGCGCATCCGAACTCGCGTTTCACGGTCGCCGCCGCGCAGTGCCCGCAGGTCGCGGATGACTGGGAGACGCCGGAGGGCGTGCCGCTGGACGCCATCCTGTTCGGCGGTCGCCGTGCCACCAACGTGCCGCTCGTGGTCGAAGCCACGGACTGGGCGCACGGCGTGTTCCTGGGGGCGACGATCTCGTCCGAGCGGACGGCCGCGGCCGAGGGGACCGTCGGGGAGCTGCGCCGCGACCCGTTCGCGATGCTCCCGTTCTGCGGCTACAACATGGCCGATTACTTCGCGCACTGGATCAAGGTCGGCGGTTCGCTGCGGTTCGACCGCGCGCCCCGCGTGTTCCAGGTGAACTGGTTCCGCCGCGGCGCCGACGGTCGGTTCCTCTGGCCGGGCTTCGGTGACAACGTGCGGGTGCTGGAGTGGATCGTGCGCCGCCTCGAGTCCGAGGTGCCGGCCGAGCCCAGCCCGATCGGGCGGCTGCCGCGCCCCGAGGACCTCAACCTGGAGGGGACCGCCGTCACGGACGCCGATCTGGCGGAGCTGTTCGCGATCGACCCGGAGTCGTGGCTGGCGGAGGCGGAGCTGACGGAGGAGTTCTTCGACACCTTCGGCGACCGCATCCCTTCGGCTCTGCGTGCCGAGCTCGCCTCCCTGCGCTACCGCCTCGCGCGCGCCTGACCGCTCTCCGGCGGGCGCCGGCGGGATTTCGAGGGACCCGAGACGCGGGCACACACAACGTGCGCCCGCGTTTCGGGTCTCTCGAACGGGTGCGTGGTGTGTTCGAGGGACGCGGGTTGCGGCGCGAACGCCGCGGGGACCGCGTTTCGGGTCCCTTGAACGGGTGCGTGGGTTGTTGGAGGGACGCGGGATGTCGCGCGCCGACGCGAGCAGGGGCGTTTCGCGTCCCTCGAGCGATGGCCGGGTGCGGGCGTCAGACGAGGAGCTGGTGCTTGGCGAGGTCGCGGTACAGCGGCACCTCGGCGACGAGCTCGGAATGCGTACCCGCGCCGACGACCCGGCCGTGATCCATCACGACGATGAGGTCGCTGTCGACGACGGTCGACAGCCGGTGGGCGATCACGATGAGGGTGCGCCCCTCGGCGACCGCGTCGATCGCCTCCCGCATCCGCTGCTCGTTCAATCCGTCCAGCGATGAGGTCGATTCGTCCAGGAGCAGGATGGGGGGAGCCGCCAGCAGCGCGCGGGCGATCGCCAGGCGCTGACGCTCGCCGCCGGAGAGCATCACGCCGCCCTCGCCGACGGGTGCGGCGAGTCCTTCGGGCGAGCGGTCCAGCACCTCGCCGAGGTTCACCGCGCGCAGGACGGCCTCGCACGCCCCGTCGCTCGCGTCGGGGGAGGCCAGACGCAGGTTGTCGCCGAGGGTGCCCGCGAGCGTCGGGGCGTCCTGTTCCACATACCCCAGCTGTGCGCGCAGCTCTCCACGGTCGACGGTCCGGATGTCGCGGCCGCCGAGCAGGATGGCGCCCGCTGTCGGATCGTAGAACCGCTCGATGAGGGCGAGGGTCGTGCTCTTGCCCGCGCCCGACGGACCCACCAGCGCGACCCGCGAGCCTCGCGGCACGCGCAGCGAGACGCCGCGCAGCACGTCACCGGCGTCGTCCGCGACCGCCTCCAGCGCCGACGTGTCCACTCGGGCCACCTCGAGAAGCGCGCGCGCCTCCGCCTCGGTCTTGGCGCGGGCGGCCGCGACGGCCGCCGGATAGCGGAAGTGCACGTCGCGGAACTCCACCGCGATGTCGGCGGCATCCGCATCCGTCACCGGCACGGCCTGCGCCGCGATCTGCGCGTCGTCCTGCGTCTCGGTCGGCAGGTCCAGGACCTCCTGGATGCGGCCGAGCGCGCCCAGCGCCTGGCTCACCGACGTGATCGCGCCGAAGAAGGAGCCCAGCGGCTGGACCAGGAAGAAGAGGAACATCACGAACGTGACGAGACTCGCGATCGTGATCGCACCCGAGGCGACGCGGAAGCCGCCGACACCCAGGACCACGAGAAGCGAGAGCTGCAGCGCGACACCGGCGACGGGAACCACCAGAGCCGAGGCCTTCGCCACCCGCACGCCGCTGCCGTACGCGCGCTCGGCGACGCCCTCGAGGCTCGCCTGCTCGCGGTCACCGGCACCGGCGGCGCGCACGGTGCGGATCGATCCGACGGCCCGCTCCACGCCGGAGGCGAGCTCGCCCACCGTCTCCTGCTGCTCGCGGGTCGCGCGGCGGATGCGTCCGCTGAGGACGCCGACCACCGCGATCGAGGCGCCGATCACGACGAGGATGAGCAGGAGCAGCAGCGGATCGATCAGGAGCATGGCGATGACCGCGCCGACGAAGATCAGCACGTTGCCCACCGAGTCGGCGAGTCCCTGCGTGAGCACCGCGTAGAGCAGCGTCGTGTCGGTTCCGACCCGCGAGACCAGGTCGCCGGTGCGCCGGGCGTCGAACTCGCGGATCGGGAGGTGGAGGATGCGGGCGATGAGCCGGCGCCGGCTCGAGAAGACGACCGCGGTACCGGTGCGCTGCAGCAGGTAATGCTGATAGCCGGACACCAGCGACGAGCCGACGACGAGAGCGACCAGCCCCCACACGAGCAGCCCGAGTCCCTCGTTCGCCTGCACGCGGGCGATCAGCTCGCCCACCAGCAGCGGCTGACCGAGCGTCGTGACCGCGGCCACGATGCTGAGCACGGTGACCACCACGAGCACCCGTTTGTGCTCGAAGAGGAACGGGAGCAGTTGGCGCAGGCTGGCGCGCGGTCCGTCGTCCTTCTTGAGGCGTGCGAACGGACTGCGACGGGCGGGAGCGGGGCTGGACATGGGCGACCTCGATCGGCGGGATGTGCTCCCTCGACCGTACCTCCGCTCGCGCACCGCCGTCGCCGCTTCGGCATACACACCGCGAGACTGCATTTCGAGCACGAGATCACGGGTAAAGGCCGTGATCTCGTGGAGAAAGTGCAGTCTCGCGTGGGAAGGGAAGACGGACCCGGGATGCGGCGGCTACAGCGAAGCGGTCTCTCCGAGACCGAGGTTCTCGTCGTAGTCGATGTCGCGCGTCTCCTTGGACAGGATCAGGGCGATCAGTGTCAGCACGGCCGACCCCGACAGGTACAGGCCCACGAGCCAGGGTTGACCCCCGGCGGCGGTCCACAGCCCGAGCGCGATCGACGGCGCGACGGCCGCACCGAGGATCGAGGCGACGTTGTACGAGATCGCCGAGCCGGTGTAGCGCACGTTCGTCGGGAACAGCTCCGGCAGCAGTGCCCCCATGGGCCCGAATGTGGCGCCCATGAGCATGAACCCGAACACGAGGAAGGCCTGCGTGAGTGCGCCCGTGAACTTCGGGTCGGTCATGGGAAGCAGGAACAGGTTGAACGTGAGTCCGAACACGATGATGGCCGCCGTGATCCAGATGAGGAGCTTGCGGCGTCCGATGGCGTCGGCGACCGGCCCGGACAGCAGCGTGAAGATGCCGAAGAACACCACTCCGATGATCTGCATGATCACGAAGTCGATGTACCCGAAGCCCTGACCCGCGACGTACACCCCGGCGTCGAACGCGGTGCCCGATGCCTGTGCGGCCGCCTCCGCCCCCGCGAGGGTCGGCTTGGTGCCGTAGGTGAGGGTGAAGTTCGTCATCAGATAGAACAGCACGTAGGTCGCGAGCATGATGAACGTGCCCAGGATGAGGGGACGCCAGTGCCCGCGGATGACCTCGCCGAGGGGGAACTTGCGCAGCGCCCCCTTCTTCTCCGCCTTCTGGAACGTATCGGACTCGACCAGGCGCAGACGCACCCAGAGGCCGATGATCACCATGACGGCCGAGAAGAGGAACGGCACGCGCCATCCCCAGGCCAGGAACGCCTCGGAGCGCTGCGCGGTGCCGTCGGGATGCGGGAGGGCGAAGTTGATCGCGAGGAAGATGGTGTTGGCGATGATGAAGCCGATCGGCGCACCGAGCTGCGGGAAAGTGCCGTACCAGGCCCGCTTGCCCTTCGGGGCGTTCTCGGTCGCGACCAGCGCCGCGCCCGACCACTCGCCACCGAGCGCGAAGCCCTGCGCCAGACGCAGCACGAGCAACAGCAGTGCCGCCCACCAGCCGACCACCTGATACGTGGGCAGGCATCCGATGAGGAAGGTCGCCACGCCCATCGTGAGCAGTGAGACGACGAGCGTCGCCTTGCGGCCGAAGCGGTCGCCGAAGTGCCCGAAGACGAACGCCCCGATCGGGCGTGCGATCATCGCGGCGCCGAAGACGCCGAACGAGGCCAGCAGCGAGGTGGTGTCGTCTCCGGTCGGAAAGAAGAGGATCGGGAAGACGAGGACAGCAGCGGTCGCGTAGGCGTAGAAGTCGTAGAACTCGATGGTTGTTCCCACGAGGCTCGCGGTGATGACGCGGGCGCGGGAGTTCGCGGGAGCCGTTGCGGTGGCAGAAGACATGGGGGAGGACAGACCTGTCGGAAGAGCGAGAGGCGTCCTCGTGGGAACGCGCCGGCGGCGAGTGCTCGGGCGGGGGTGGTGCACCGGGCGTCACATCGCTGGGTCACCGGGGCGTCGGCGGTGTGGCCGGCGCACGGACACACAGTTTACGCCCAGGTTCGCGTCCCGGCGCCGTGACGGCCGGGACGCGAACCTCTCAGCGCCAGATGACGGCGATGGCGGCGTTGGCGAGGGTGAGGATGCCGATCGGCCAGAAGATCGCCGCGGGCAGCGACCCGGTGCGGCGCTGACGGGCCGAACCGATGCCCAGAAGCGCGGCGATGACCAGCAGCACGACGAGCTTCACGCCGATCTTGACGTAGTTCAGTTCGTACTCGATGCCCCACGGTGCGGCGAGGGCGAGACCGGCGACCGCGGCGATGGTCATGCCCAGGCTCATGAGCCGGGTGACGCGGATGCGGCGGCTCGCGGCCTCCACGACCCATGCTCCGAAGAGGATGGCGAAGCCGACGAGGTGCACGAGGACGACGATGTGACGCAGGATCTCCATGCCCGCCACCATACCTTATGTATTACTGAAGGTTGGCCCTCCGAGGCCGTTCAGCCGCGGAGCTCGCGCAGCGTGAGGGCGGTGCGCAGCGCGGCATCCGCCGCCTCCGCGCCCTTGTCCTCCTTCGAGCCCGCGAGCCCCGCGCGATCGAGACCCTGCTTCTCGTCGTCGAGGGTCAGCACCCCGAAGCCGACCGGTTTGCCGGTGTCGAGGGCGACGCGGGTCAGGCCGTCGGTCGCGGCGGAGGAGACGAACTCGAAGTGAGGCGTGCCGCCGCGGATGATCACGCCGAGGGCGATGACCGCGTCGGCGCCGGACTCCAGCGCTGCCTTGGCCACGACGGGGAGCTCGAAGGAACCCGCGACGCGCACGAGCGAGTAGTCGGCGCCGGATGCGGTGAGCACCCGCTCCGCCCCGGCGATGAGTCCATCGCTGATCGTGTCGTGCCAGGTGCCGGCGACGATGACGACACGAAGGCCGTGGGCGTCGATCTCGGTCTGCTGGGGGGCGCCGTGGCCGCTCATCGGTTCTCCTTCATCTGCGCGAGCGCTTCGGTGAGGTCCTCGTCCGCGATGATGTGTCCCATCCGGTCGCGCTTGGTGGCGAGGTACTGGTGGTTGTTGGGGCCGACGCCCACGAGCAGCGGAACCTGCTCGACGACGTCGAGGCCGAGGGCACGCAGCTGCGTGACCTTGTCGGTGTTGTTGGTCAGCAGCCGCACCCGCTCGACGCCGAGATCGGCGAGGATGCCGGCGGCCGCGGCGTAGTCGCGTGCATCGGCGGGAAGGCCGAGCGCCAGGTTGGCATCGACCGTGTCCAGACCCCGCTCCTGCAGGTTGTAGGCGCGCAGCTTGTTGATGAGGCCGATGCCACGGCCCTCGTGACCGCGCATGTACACCACGACGCCGCCGTCCTTCTCGATGCGGTCGAGCGCCGCATCCAGCTGGGGGCCGCACTCGCACTTCAGCGAACCGAACGCCTCGCCGGTCAGGCACTCGGAGTGCACCCTCACGAGCGGCGCATCGTTCAGCTCGCCCTTGACGACGGCCAGATGGTCGGTGCCCGTCACGCGGTCCTTGTAGGCGAGGAAACGGAACTCGCCGTGCGAGGTGGGGACCGTCGCCTCGGCGCGCAGGCTCACGCGTCGACGGTGCGACGACGCGGCCGAGGGCGCCTCGCGCGGGTCCACCTCGTCCAGGTATCCCACGAGCTGCTCGATCGTGATGACGGGGATGCCATCGCGCTCGCCGAGCGCCATGAGGCCGGGAAGGCGCATCATGCTGCCGTCCTCGTCGACGATCTCGGCGATCGCTCCCACAGGCTCGAGATGCGCCAGACGCATGAGGTCGACGGCCGCCTCCGTGTGGCCGCCGCGCTCGCGTACGCCGCCGTCCACCGCGCGCAGGGGCAGGATGTGGCCCGGCCGGTTCACCGAGGACGGTGCGGATGCGGGATCCGCCAGCACATTCAGCGTGTGCGCCCGGTCCGCGGCGCTGATGCCGGTCGTGACGCCGGATGCGGCGTCGACGCTCACCGTGTACGCGGTGCCGCGCGCATCCTGATTCACCTCCACCATGGGAGGAAGATCCAGGCGGTCCGCCCAATCCGCTGGCATGGGTGCGCAGATGAAGCCGCTCGACCAGCGCACCGTCCACGCGATCCATTCGGGGGTCGCGAGCTGGGCGGAGAGGATCACATCGCCCTCGTTCTCACGGTTCTCGTCATCGGCGACGATCACCGGACGACCGGCGGCGAGGGCCTTGAGGGCCTCGGGAATGGAACTCAGACTCATCGCGAGCCACCTTCCGTTGCGGGGGCGAAGGCCAGCAGTCGCTGTACATGGCGCGCCAGGATGTCGGTCTCCAGATTGACGATGTCGCCGACGATGCGCTCGCCGAGAGTGGTGGCGGCGAGTGTCTCGGGGATCAGCGACACCTCGAACCAGGCCTCGTCGGACGACGGGTCGCTCGCCCCGCTCACCGTGAGGGAGACGCCGTCGAGCGCGATCGAACCCTTGTCGACCACGAGCGGTGCGAGCTCTGCCGGCAGCGAGATGCGGATGACCCGCCACTGGGTGCCGGGGCGCACCTCGAGCACGCGGCCCGTGCCGTCGACATGGCCCTGCACGATGTGGCCGCCCAGGCGCCCGCCGGCGGCCGTCGCCCGCTCGATGTTGACGGGCGTTCCCGCGGTGACACCGCCGATCGCGGTGACATCGAGCGTCTGGCGCATGACGTCGGCGGTGAACCAGTCCTCGCCCTGATCGACCACGGTGAGGCACACGCCCGAGACCGAGATCGAGTCGCCGTGCGCCGCATCCGATACCGCTCGGGGGGCGGCGACCGTCAGTCGCACGCCGTCGCCCGAGGGCTCGGTGTGCGTGACGGTGCCGATCTCTTCCACGATCCCGGTGAACATCAGTGGGCTCCTTCTCGATCGGAGGGGGGTTCTTCTGCGGATGCGGCGGGCCGCGAGATGAGCAGCAGGTCGTCGCCGAGCCGGCGCGTCTCGATCAGCTGCAGGCGACGTGCGTGGGAGATGTCGGTCACACCGAGGTCGTTGAGGGCGACACGGTCGCCGCCCAGCAGCACCGGAGCGACGTAGGTCAGCAGCTCGTCGACGAGGCCCTCGCGCAGCAGAGCGCTCTGCAGGTGAGGGCCGCCTTCCACGAAGACCCGCTGGATGCCGCGCTCGTGCAGGGTGGCCAGGGCCTCATGCAGATCGTGCGTTCGCAGGTGCCAGGGCTCTTTCGGGTGGCGCCGCACGGCGGCCTGGGCGGGGATGTCGCGTTCGCCGACAACGACGGGGCGCGGCTGCGTCGGCCGCAGCTCGCCATCGGGCGTGCGGGCGGTCAGAGCGGGATCGTCCGCGAGAACGGTGCCGGTGCCCGCCATGATCGCGTCGGCGCCGGCGCGTCGGCGGTGCACGTCTTCGCGAGCCTCGGAGCCGGTGATCCACTGGCTGGATCCGTCGGCTGCCGCCGCGCGGCCGTCGAGGCTCTGCGCCCACTTAACGGTGACGTGCGGGCGCCCCAGGCGCTGCGCCTCGGCCCACGAGGCGAGCAGATCCTGCGCCTCGTCCGCGAGCACGCCGGACTCGGTCTCGACGCCGGCCGCGCGCAGGCGCTCGGCGCCGCCGGAGGCGGTCGGGGTGGGATCGCTCATCGCGTAGACGACCCGGGCGACTCCCGCCTCGATGAGCGCGAGGGCGCACGGGCCGGTGCGGCCGGTGTGATTGCACGGCTCGAGGGTGACGACGGCGGTCGCGCCGCGCACCGCATCCGGATCCGCCTGCGACAGCGCGTCGACCTCGGCGTGGGCCGTTCCGGCGCCGTGGTGCCAGCCCTCGGCGATCACGTCGCCGTCGGGGGAGAGGAGTACGGCGCCCACCTGCGGGTTCACTCCGACGGGGCCTCGCCGGGCAAGCTCCAGCGCTCGCGCCATGGCGCGTTCCTCGGTCTCGCTCACCGGCATGTCTCGGGCCTCCTGATCGGCGGGCTCCGGGTAGCCGTCGCGGCGCTCGCGGACACGCCGCTGAGCGCCCGTGCGCCTCCCATCCGGACTCGCGACCTGCGTCGCATCACCGTCGGTTCCGGAGTTCCACCGGATCGGCGATCCCCTCCTCGCGGAGGATCACGCTCGCGGACTGTCACCGCCGGTTCGGATTCTCACCGACCCCGGAGCACGTTCTGCACTGAGTGTAGTCAACGCCGGATGGTCCGTTTCATTCCCGGACATGCACCGACACGACTCTCACTTCAGCAGGCGCGACAGGCGTCGGTCTGCGAGGACCTTGCCGCCGGTCTGGCAGGTGGCGCAGTACTCGAGCGAGTTGTCGGCGAAGAACACAGATCGCACGACGTCGCCGCACACCGGGCACGCCTCGCCCTGCCGGCCGTGCACCCGCATCCCGCGCCGTTTGGCGTCTTTCAGCTCGGCCGGAGGCCTGCCGGATGCCGCCTCGACCGCGTCGCGCAGGGTGTCGATCGTCGCGGTGTACAGGGTGTCGATCTCGTCGGCGTCGAGCGTGGCTGCCAGCGCGTACGGCGAGAGTCGTGCGACGTGGAGGATCTCGTCGGAGTAGGCGTTGCCGATTCCGGCGACGATGGACTGATCCCGAAGGACCCCCTTGATCTGCGTGCGGCGTCCCGCGAGGAGCGTCGCCAGCGTGTCGCGCGTGAACCCGGGATCCAGCGGGTCGGGGCCGAGTCTGGCGATGCCGGGAACATCGGCCGGCTCACGCACGACAGACACCGCGAGCGACTTCTTCGTGCCCGCCTCGGTGAGATCGAACCCCGAACCGTCGGCGAACCCGACGCGCAGCGCGATGGCGGAGCGGCCCGGTTTGATCACCGTCGTGGGCAGGGTGTCGTACCAGCGCAACCAGCCCGCCTTCGCCAAGTGGAACACGAGGTGCGTGCCCGCATCCGTCGCGATGTCCACGAACTTGCCGCGGCGAGCGACGGTCTCGACGCGAGCCCCGACGAGAGACTCGATGGGCGGGTCGTAGGTCTTCAGTGCGGAGATCGCGGTGATCCGTGCCTGGGTGATCTCGAGGCCGTTCAGGCGCGCGCCGAGGAAGTCGACGAGTCCCTGGACCTCCGGCATCTCGGGCATGGCGCCATCCTGCCACGCATCGCCGACGGCGTCAGAGGGCTATCGGCCACTGCTGTGGCGTGCGATCATCCATCGCCAGCAGGCTCGCGATCCAGCCGTCGCTGCGCTCGCCGTGCCCGTTGCGCAGAGCCTGGCGCAGCGTCCCCTCGAACCGGAAGCCCAGCGCCTGCGCCGCGCGAGCGGACGCCGTGTTCCCGACGGCTGCGCGCCACTCCAGGCGCACGAGCTCGAGCACGTCGGTCGAGAAGCCCCAGTCGATGACGGCTTCCGACGCCTCCCGCACGATGCCGTGTCCGCGCGCCTCGGGCGTCGCCCAGAAGCCGAGCTCCGCTGATCCTGTCTCCTGCAGATGGTGCAGGCCGATCATGCCCGACAGTGTGCCGTCGAGGCGGATCGCCCAGGTCGCGTGCGAGAGGTCGCCCCAGCGCTCGGCCGTCTGCGCCACGAACTCGTCGGCATACGCGCGCAGGTATGGCGAGGGGACGGTCGTGAAGTGTCCGATGGCAGGATCCTGGCACGCGTCATAGATGGCCTGAGCATCGGATGCGGTCGGCTCCGACAGCTCGAGCCGTGCGGTGCGAAGGACGACGGGCAGCATCCGGTCACGCTACCGTGCGCGTCAGACGCGTATGTCGCTCGTAGCCCGCGGCGCGAGGCGCTGCAGCTGGGTCACGTGAGCAGGGGTCAGCTCGGCGAGCTCGCTCACCTGGAGCAGCTTCATGGTGCGCTCGACCTGCTCGGCGAGGATGGCGATCGCCCGGTCGACGCCGGCGCGGCCCCCGGCCATGAGGCCGTAGAGATACGCGCGGCCGATGAGGGTGAACGTCGCGCCCATCGCGATCGAGGCGACGATGTCGGCGCCGTCCATGATGCCGGTGTCGATCGCGATCTCGGTGTCGCGTCCGACCTCGCGCACCACCTCCGGCAGCAGATGGAACGGGATGGGGGCTCGGTCGAGCTGGCGTCCGCCGTGGTTCGACAGCACGAGACCGTCGACGCCGAGATCGACGAGCTTGCGCGCATCCGGAACGTTCTGCACCCCCTTGACGACGATCTTCCCGGGCCAGAGAGAGCGGATGATGTCGAGGTCTTCGAAGGAGATCGACGGGTCCATCGCGTTGTTGAGCAGTTCGCCGACGGTGCCGCCGGTCGTGGTGAGCGACGCGAACTCGAGCTTCGGCGTGGTGAGGAAATCGAACCACCACCAGGGGCGGGGGATGGCGTTGACGATGGTGCCGACGCTCAGCTGCGGCGGGATGGAGAACCCGTTGCGCTTGTCGCGCAGGCGCGCACCGGCGACGGGGGTGTCGACGGTGAAGAAGAGGGTGTCGAAGCCCGCCTTGGCGGCCCGTTCGACGAGGCCGTAGGAGATGTCGCGGTCGCGCATGACGTACAGCTGGAACCAGTTGCGGCCGGTCGGGTTGGTCGCCTTCACGTTCTCGATCGAGGTCGTCCCGAGCGTCGAGAGAGTGAAGGGGATGCCGGCGGCTCCGGCGGCAGCGGCGCCGGCGTACTCGCCCTCCGTCTGCATGAGGCGCGTGAAGCCGGTCGGTGCGATGCCGAAGGGGAGGGCGGAGGGGCCGCCGAAGACCGTCGTGCTGGTGTCGACCCGCGACACGTCGCGCAGGATCGAGGGATGGAACTCGATGTCGCGGAACGCCTGGCGGGCCCGCTGCAGCGAGATCTCCCCATCCGCCGCGCCGTCGGTGTAGTCGAAGGCGGCCTTCGGGGTGCGGCGCTTCGCGATGCGCCGGAGGTCGTCGATCGTGAGTGCCGCGGCGAGGCGGCGACGCTTGGCGTTCAGATCCGGCGTCTTGAACTGCATGAGTTCGAGCAGTTCGCGCGGATCGGGGAGCTGTCGGCTGAGGGGACTCATCATCGTCCTTCGAGGTGGGAGCGCGCGGCGCAGAGGGCGTATCGATTGGTCTGACCTCTGCGGTACAGTAGACCCCGGCCTCGGCGACGTCAACCCGCCGGTTGCGTTCGGCTCGAAGGCGAGAGGATACCCCGGTGACAGATCAGCGCACCCCGGAATGGGCACCCGTTCAGCGCAGCCGCGCGCACGAACTCGTGATCCAGGCGATCGAGGATCAGATCATGTCGGGCTCGCTGCAGGTCGACGACCCGCTCCCCTCGGAGCGCGATCTCGCCGCGCGACTGGGCGTGAGCCGCGCGGGCGTTCGGGAGGCCGTGCGTGTGCTCGAGGGGCAGGGCGTGCTGCGCGCCCAGGTCGGTGCGGGTGCAGACGCAGGCACGTTCGTGGCCGCGCTGCCGGATGCCGCGCTCACCCGCTTCCTGCGGCTGCACGCCGCCCTCGCGAACTACCCCTACCCCGACGTCATCGAGGCGCGCATCGTGCTCGAGCGCTCGAGCGCCGAACTCGCCGCGCGGAACGCAGATGCCGAGGCGATCGCCGCGATCCGCACCGCGCTCGACGCGGGCGCCGTCGCCGGGCTCGGTCCCGCGGAGTACAACGACACCGACACGGCCTTCCACGTCGCGATCGCTCAGGCCGGGGGTAACCGGCTCGTCGCCTCGATGACCGTGGCCATTCGGGAGTCGCTGAGCAGCCGCATCCTCGAGGCCCTCCGCGACTACGGGGACTGGGAGGGGCTGGCCGCGATCCTGCACACGCAACACGTCGAGCTGCTCGAGGCGATCGAGCGGCACGACGGTACGGCCGCCGCCGACCTCGCGGAGCGCCACATCCGCTTCGCCGTCGACGCCCTCGCCGGCGGCTGATCCGGCGGGCATGCGGGCACGGCCCTGGCCAGGCGGGGCCATCCTGTGCATGTCCGGGGGTACGGACCGGGCGGCTCACATCCCCCTGATCGCGACCCGAACTCCTGCACATCCGGCGTCGGCTGAGGGCCGGGGCCATGGCGGCGTCGTTCTGCAGGAGTTCGGGCCGGTTCAGCTCCCGTCGGCGCGCGTTCGGTGCCGCCGTCCGCTCTGCTCCACGGCACCGACCGAACTCCTGCACATCCGGCGTCGGCCGCTCCCGCTGACCCCGAGCGGCGGGCTCTGCAGGAGTTCGAGCCCGCGGCGCTGCCACCGAGACCGCTCCGCGCTCGGAGAGTCCTCCACCGGCCGCGCCTCACGGCGAGTTACTCGCACGAAGGGCTCTCGTCGACGCCCGGTCGGCGCGTACCCTGAGGCTGTCGACATGCTGCTGTCGTCGCCCTCGTACCTGCGCACGACCGAGCTGCGACTGCGCGGTTACACCCGTGCGACCATTCGGCACGCGGTCGACTGTGGCGACCTCATCCGGGTGCGACGAGGCCGTTACGTCTGGGGCGGCATCGATGAGCGACACCTGGTCGCTGCCCGGTCGGGCGGACGACTCGACTGCGTGTCGCTGCTCGGTGCGCTCGGCGTCTTCGTCCTGTCGGACGGCGAAATCCACCTGCAGTTCGATCGCGCGGACTCGCGCTTGCCGCGTCGTCACCGCGGCATCAGGGCGCACTGGCGTCACTCCGCGTGCCCTCGCGCGGATCTCCAGGCCGATCTGGTGGAGGCGCTCGCCCAGGCATGTCGCTGTCAGCCGCCGAGAGTCGCCGTCGCGAGCCTCGACAGCGCCTTGCGCCTGAGCCTGATCGATGCCGACGATCTCGACGCGGTCTTCGACCGACTTCCCCGCCGCTACAGGCCGCTGCGCAAGCTCATCGATGCGCGAGCCGAAGCGGGCTCGGAGACGCTCGTCCGGTTGATGCTGCGGAGTCTGGGGTACCGCCCGGCGCTGCAGGTCCGTCTTCGCGGAGTGGGGAGGGTGGATCTTCTCGTCGACGGCTGGCTCATCGTGGAGTGCGACAGTCGCGCGTTCCACGGCGACGTCTCACATCAGATCCGCGACCGGCGCCGAGACCTCGCCGCGGCCGAGTTGGGCTACGTGACGATCCGGATCCTTGCAGAGGACGTCTTTCACCGCCCGGATGCGGTGCGCGCCGCTCTCCGCGCGGTGCTCGCTCGACAACGGCGCGGGGGCCGCAGCAGATCGAGCGGCTGAACGCCGTCACTCGTGATGCGGGTGGCCGCGGGTGACGTGTGTCGTCGCACGCATCCGCCGCGCGAGGGCGTGAGGCGCCCGAACTCCTGCAATCCGTCGCGCTGCATGGTGGGGCCGGGCCCAACCAGCGGGTGTGCAGGAGTTCGGGCCGGATCCGGCCGGCACTGCGCTGCGCAACCGAGTACCGAGCCGCTCGCCGTTCCGGTTGCTCGGGCCGTGCCGCCGCCGGGCCGAACTCCTGCAATCCCTCACTCTCGCCGGTCCCGCCGAGACCGCGGAGCGGTTTTGCAGGAGTTCGGGTCGTCAGGCAGGCCCGCATACCGCCGCCGCGGCAGAACAGGCGGCGCCGGTGTCAGCTGCGGCGGAGGAGGCCGATGCGGTCGTAGACGTCACCGAGGGTCTGCTCAGCCACGGCCGAGGCCTTCTGCGCGTTGACGGCCAGGGCGCGGTCGAGTTCGGCGGGGTCGTCGAGCATGGCGAGGGCGCGCTCGCGTACCGGGCCGAACTCCGACACCACGACTTCGGCCAGCGCCTTCTTGAAGTCGCCGTAACCGCGGCCCGCGAACTCGTCCTCGATCGAGGGGATCTGCCGGCCCGTGAGAGCCGCGAAGATCACGAGCAGGTTCGACACGCCGGGCTTGGTCTCGCGGTCGTAACGCACGACGCCCTCGGAGTCGGTCACCGCGCGCATGATCTTCTTCGCGCTGACCGCAGGGTCATCCAGCAGCCACAGCACGCCCGCGTCGGACTCTGCGGACTTCGACATCTTCGACGTCGGGTTCTGCAGGTCGTAGATGCGGGCCGTGTCCTGCTGGATGACGGGCGTCGGCACCGTGAAGGTCTTGCCGTAACGCGCGTTGAAGCGCTCGGCCAGGTCGCGGGTCAGCTCGACGTGCTGCTTCTGGTCGTCGCCGACGGGCACCACGTTGGTCTGGTACAGCAGGATGTCTGCGGCCATCAGGACCGGATAGGTGAACAGACCCACGTTGGTCGCGTCGCTGCCGTAGCGCTGCGATTTGTCCTTGAACTGCGTCATGCGCCCCGCCTCACCGAAACCGGTGATCGTCGACAGGACCCACGCCAGCTCGGCGTGCGCGGGAACGTGCGACTGCACATACAGCGCCGACTTCGACGGCTCGATACCGGCCGCGATGTACTGGGCGGCCGTGCGCCGGGTCTTCGCGCGGAGCTCCGCCGGGTCGTTCGGCTGCGTGAGCGCGTGCAGGTCGACGACGGAGAAGAACGCGTCGTACGACTCCTGCAGGTCGCGCCACTGCAGCAGAGCCCCGATATAGTTGCCGATCTGGAGGGAGTCGGCCGAAGGCTGCATTCCGGAGTACAGGCGCGCTTTGCTCACCCGTCGATTCTACGGACCCGGATGCGGTGCGCTGTCGCCCCTCAGGCGCCCAGGCGGTAGTCGGCCACGACGGGGGCGTGATCGCTCCACCGTTCGGCGTACGACGCGGCCCGCGCGACCCGGTAGTCGGCCACACGCGTCGCGAGGGCGGGGGTGGCCATGTGGTAGTCGATGCGCCAGCCCGTGTCGTTGTCGAACGCCTGGCCGCGGTTGGACCACCACGTGTACGGGCCGTCGACCTCGCCGGCGAAGCGGCGCCCCACGTCGACCCACCCGAGCCCGATGCCCTCGACCCCGTCGACGCCGGTCACCAGGGAGCCGGCATCGCCGAAGAAACGGTCGAAGTACGAGCGCTCACGGGGGAGGAACCCGGCCTTCTTCTGGTTGCCGCGCCAGTTCTTGATGTCGAGCGGGCGGTGCCCCACATTGAGGTCGCCCGTGACGAGCGCGAGCGCCTCGTTCTGCGCCAGCTCCACGAGGCGAACGCTCATCGCGTCGAGGAATCCGTACTTCGCGTCCTGGCGGGGGGTTCCGTCTTCGCCGGAGTGCACGTAGGCGCTGACCACCGTCAGCTGCTCGCCGTCGACCTCGACGTCGGCCTCGATCCAGCGGCCGCGCGAGTCGACGCCCTCGTCGCCGAGCTCGATGCGCGATGCGGTGATCGGGATGCGGCTGGCCACCGCCACCCCGGAGCGCCCCTTGGTCAGTGACTCGTCATGAACGAGCTCCCAACCAGGCAGCGCGCTCTCGAGATGGGTGAGCTCGGCGCGCACCTCCTGCAGCGTGAGGATGTCGACCTCGGCACTATCGAGCCAGCCCGCCATGCCGTTTCTCACCGCGGCGCGGATTCCGTTGACGTTGACAGAGGCGATGCGGAGGGTTCGTGACACGCCTTTCAGCGTATCCGGCACCCCCGACACGAATGCTCAGTCGAGGAAGTGCCGAAATCGCGGCCGCGTGGTGAGCGCGGCGGCGGCGGCAGCGGCCGCATCCCGTTCCTCCGCCGCGCGCTGGACGCGGCGCCGGGCGGCAGGACGTTGCCACCACGCCGCGCGACGGGCCCGCTCTCGCGCCTCGCGAAGGCGCACCTGGGCGGCGACCGATAGTGCGTGCACTTCAAGTGCTTCCCGCTCGGCGTCGCTCAGCTCTACCAGCGGCAGGTCGCGGTCGGAGGTGGAGACCGCGATCCACGCCGCAGCCACGAGGATCACGATGCCGGTGATCCGGAACCACAGGAGGAAGCCGATGAAGATGGCGAAGGTCGCGATGAGGGGATTGCTCGGCGTGTAGCGAAGCAGGAGCCCTGCGCCCACCTGCAGGAGCGCGAGAGCCGCGCCGCCGAGGATCGACCCCGGCCAGATGCGCCGCCAGCGCAGCGACGTGCCGGTGAGGAAACGGAAGAGCAGGGCGAGTGCGACGGCGTTCACCAGGAACGCGACCACCAGGCTCAGTGCGCGCGCGAGGATCGTCGACCACGTGGAGTCCGGTTGCCACTGCAGGATGCTCGCCAGCAGATCCAATGCCCAGGTGGTGATCTGCACGAGTACCCAGCCGGCGAGCAGCGCGATGCCGAACAGCGCAGCCGCGAGGAGGTCCCGGGCCTTCAGCATGAGGTAGCTGCGGGAGTCGAAGGGCAGGCCGAACGTGTCGCGCACCGCGCGGCGGGTGTATGTGATGAACCCGATGGCCGTCCAGATGACGACCACGAGTGCGATGGCGCCGGTCGCCGGGAGAAGGCCGCCGCTGCTCTGCGAGGCGACGGCCTCGACCTGGCTCGGCTTGACCAGACCGCTTTCGCTGATGAGTGCGGGGATGTAGCTGTTGACGATGTCGATCAGCTGGTGCACGGCCGCGTCGTCGCCGCCCAACCAGAGCCCGACCGCGGCAGCGGCGAGATAGATGCCCGCGAAGATAGCGAACAACGACTGGTAGCTGACGCCTGCGGCCAGCAGGAAGCCGTTGTGCTGAAGGAAGTGCCGCCAGACCCGGATGGGGAACCAGGAGAGGGTGCGGCGGGTCAGCGCCGTGGCCTTCTCAATCGGCTCATCGAGCCGTTCGCGCAGGTTCGCCTGTGCCGAATCCCACCGATCCCGCAAGGAGCTCTCGTCTTCGGGCAGCACGAACCTCATGTCGGCGTCGTTCTCCCGGGCTCGCCTCACGCCCTCACCCTAGCGAGATCGGGCAGCGAGGCTCTGCATCGCTCAGCCGCGCAGGACCGCCTGCTTGACCTCGGCGATCGCCTTGGTCACCTGGATGCCGCGCGGGCACGCCTCCGTGCAGTTGAAGGTGGTGCGGCAGCGCCACACGCCTTCTTTGTCGTTGAGGATGTCCAGGCGCACGTCGCCGGCGTCGTCGCGCGAGTCGAAGATGAACCGGTGCGCGTTCACGATCGCGGCAGGGCCGAAGTACTGGCCATCGGTCCAGAACACGGGGCACGACGAGGTGCACGCGGCGCAGAGGATGCACTTCGTGGTGTCGTCGAAGCGCTCGCGGTCGACGATCGACTGCACGCGCTCCTTGCCCTTCTCGGGCGTGGAGTTCGCGATGAGGAACGGCTGCACTTCGCGGTAGGACGCGAAGAAGGGCTCCATGTCGACGATGAGGTCCTTCTCCAGCGGCAGGCCCTTGATCGCCTCGACGTAGATCGGCTTCGAGATGTCGAGGTCCTTGATCAGCGTCTTGCAGGCCAGGCGATTGCGGCCGTTGATGCGCATGGCATCCGAGCCGCAGATGCCGTGGGCGCACGACCGGCGGAAGGCGAGCGAACCGTCGACCTCCCACTTGATCTTGTGCAGCGCGTCGAGCACACGGTCGGTGGAGTACACCTCGACGTCGTAGTCGACCCAGCGCGGCTCCTCGTCCAGCTCCGGGTTGAACCGGCGCACGATGAAGGTGACCAGGAACGCCTGGATGCCGGAGTCGTTGGTCTCCTGCACCTCGGGGGCCTCGGTGGTGGTCTCGGCGATGGCGGTGGCGGCCATGCTCAGTACTTCCTCTCCAGCGGCGGGTAGCGCAGTTCCCCGGCCTCGTCCTTGGTGAAGACGACCGGCTTCCAGTCGAGACGGATGTGGTCCTCCGGGTGGGAGGAGTGCGCATCGCCCGACAGGTAGGACATCGTGTGCTTCATGTAGTTCTCGTCGTCACGCGTCGGGTAGTCGTCGCGCATGTGGCCGCCGCGGCTCTCCTTGCGGTTGCGCGCGGCGACGGCGACGACCTCGGCGATGTCGAGGAGGAATCCGAGCTCGACGGCCTCGAGCAGATCGGTGTTGTACCGCTTGCCCTTGTCGTCGACGTGGATGTTCTTGTAGCGCTCGCGCAGCTCGGCGATGACGAGCATGACCTCGCCGAGGGACTGGTCGGTGCGGAACACCTGGGCCTTGCGGTCCATCTCGTCCTGGAGCGTCTTGCGCAACACGGCGATGCGCTCGGTGCCGGGGTTGTTGCGCAGGCCCTCGATCATCTCGCGCACCTCGCGGGCCGGGTCCTCGGGCAGCGGCACGAACTCGGCGCCGCTCTGCACGTACTTCACCGCGTTGCGCCCGGCGCGCTTGCCGAACACGTTGATGTCGAGCAGAGAGTTGGTGCCGAGGCGGTTGGAGCCGTGCACCGAGACGCACGCGCACTCACCCGCGGCGTACAGACCGGGAACGACGGTGTCGTTGTCGCTGAGGACCTCGGCCTCGATGTTGGTGGGGATGCCGCCCATCGCGTAGTGCGCCGTCGGCATCACCGGCACGGGCTCGACCACAGGGTCGACACCGAGGTAGGTGCGGGCGAACTCGGTGATGTCGGGGAGCTTGGTCTCGAGCACCTCGGCGCCCAGGTGGGTGCAGTCCAGGAGCACATAGTCCTTGTGTGGGCCGGCGCCGCGACCCTCCTCGACCTCCTGCACCATGCAGCGGCTGACGATGTCGCGCGGCGCGAGGTCCTTGATGGTCGGTGCGTAGCGCTCCATGAAGCGCTCGCCCGAGGCGTTGCGCAGGATGGCGCCCTCACCTCGTGCCCCCTCGGTCAGCAGGATGCCGAGACCGGCGAGTCCGGTCGGATGGAACTGGAAGAACTCCATGTCCTCCAGCGGGAGCCCCTTGCGCCAGACGATGCCGACACCGTCACCGGTGAGCGTGTGGGCGTTGGAGGTGGTCTTGAAGATCTTGCCGAAGCCGCCGGTGGCGAACACGACGGCCTTCGACTGGAAGACGTGCAGATCGCCGGTGGCCAGTTCGTACGCGACGACGCCGGCGACCTTGGTGGTGCGGTTGTCCTCGACCGTGACGAGATCGAGCACGTAGAACTCATTGAAGAAGTTGATGCCGAGCTTGACGCAGTTCTGGAACAGCGTCTGCAGGATCATGTGGCCGGTACGGTCGGCGGCGTAACACGCGCGGCGGACGGGGCTCTTGCCGTGGTCGGCGGTGTGGCCGCCGAAGCGACGCTGGTCGATCTTGCCGTCGGGGGTGCGGTTGAAGGGCAGGCCCATGTTCTCGAGGTCGATGACCGCGTCGATGGCCTCCTTGGCGAGGATCTCCGCCGCATCCTGGTCGACGAGATAGTCGCCGCCCTTGATCGTGTCGAAGGTGTGCCACTCCCACGAGTCCTCTTCGACGTTGGCGAGGGCCGCGGCCATCCCGCCCTGCGCGGCGCCCGTGTGCGAGCGGGTCGGGTAGAGCTTGGAGATGACGGCGGTCTTCGCGCCGGGGCCGGCCTCGATCGCCGCACGCATCCCGGCGCCGCCGGCGCCGACGATCACGATGTCGAACTGGTGGTAGTAGACACCGTCCTTGACGACGGTGTCCGCGGTGGAGTGAGTGCTCACAGGTGGGATTCCTCTTGTCTGTTCTGATCCGTGGGACGCGGCGTGCCTACTGGCACGCCTCCCACATCACGCTGTCGCTGGTCACGCCGAGGCAGGGGTCGAAGGTGAAGACGACGAGGGTGCCGAGCAGGATCAGGAACGCCGACACGATCCAGATCGCCCAGACGAGGACGCGCCGCGTGGTGGCGTGCGTGACGTAGTCGTTGACGATCGTGCGCATGCCGTTGCCGCCGTGGATGAGGGCGAGCCAGAGCATCGCCACATCCCACCACTGCCAGAACGGCGAGGAGAGCTTGCCGGCGACGAACGCGAAGTCGATCTGGTGGATGCCGTCGCCCGTCAGGAGGTTGACGAAGAGGTGTCCGAAGATCAGCACCACCAGCACAACGCCCGAGGCGCGCATGTACACCCAGCCCCACTTCTCGAGGTTGGGGCCCTTGCGCCGCGGGGCCGAGAAGGGGCTGCGGGGATCGGCGATCGTCGCGCTCATCAGTGGCCGCCTCCCGTCGCGGCGAAGACATTCATGAGGTGGCGGGGGGCGAAGCCCAGCATCGTGACGGCCCACAGGCCCAAGACGATCCACCAGAGCTGCCGCTGGTAGCGCGCGCCCTTCGACCAGAAGTCGACGACGATGATGCGCAGACCGTTGTAGGCGTGATAGGCGATCGCGGCTACCAGAACGACCTCGCCGATGCCCATCACGGGGTTCTTGTACGTGCCGATGACCGCGTCGTACGCCTCGGGGGAGACGCGGATGAGAGCGGTGTCGAGCACGTGCACGAGCAGGAAGAAGAAGATCGACACACCCGTGATGCGGTGCAGCACCCACGACCACATGCCCTCGTTGCCGCGGTACAGCGTTCCGCGCGGCCTCTTGGACGTCGTCTGAGCGAGCGATGGTGTGACGCGTGCCGGTGCAGCCACGGTCGTCCTCCCTGATCGAACACGGTGGGGCAGGCGTTGCCCTTCGGGGTTTTTGCTGGTCCCCTGCGTCACGCGGGCGCTGCCGACAGTGTATTCGCCGCAGCACGACGGCGCCCTTTAGGCGAACCTAACAATCTCGACGTCGAGATAAATGGACCGGTGACGCCGGTCGCTCGAGCGTTCGGCCGCCGACATTCTCGTGACATATGCGACGGATAGGGTGTCCGGTATGGGGAACGAGATCGAGGGTTTCTACGCCGTCATTCCGGCCGGCGGCATCGGCAGCAGGCTCTGGCCGCTCTCGCGCGCCGATGCGCCGAAGTTCCTGCACGATTTGACCGGCTCCGGTCAGACGCTGCTGCGCGACACCTGGGACCGCTTGGAGCCGCTGGCCGGCCACGACCGGATCGCGGTCGTCACCGGGCGCGCGCACCGCGCCGCGGTCGAGAAGCAGCTGCCCGGCATCCCCGACAAGAACGTGTTTCTCGAGTCCGAGCCGCGCGACTCCACGGCCGCGATCGGTCTCGCCGCGGCGATCCTCGTGCGCCGCGAGCCCGACGTCGTGATCGGCTCGTTCGCCGCGGACCACGTGATCCAGGGCGCGCGGATCTTCGACTTCGCCGTGCGCCAGGCGGTCGCGGTGGCACGTGCCGGCTACATCTGCACGATCGGCATCCAGCCGTCCGAGCCGTCCACCGGCTTCGGATACATCAAGAAGGCCGACGAGCTGATCGTGGACGGTGCCCCGGAGGCGGCTCTCGTCGAGCGGTTCGTCGAGAAGCCCGACCTCGCCACGGCACGCGAATACTTCACCGATCGCGCCTACTCCTGGAACGCGGGCATGTTCATCTCGCGTGCCGATGTGCTCCTCGCCGAGATCGAGGCGAACGAGCCCGAGCTGCACGCGGGCCTGACCGAGCTTGCCGAGGCGTGGGACGACCGCGACCGCCGCGGACCCGCGGTGGATCGCATCTGGCCGAATCTCAAGAAGATCGCGATCGACTACGCGGTCGCCGAGCCCGCGGCCGCCAAGGGCAAGCTCGCCGTCATCCCCGGCCACTTCGACTGGGACGACGTGGGCGACTTCGCGAGCCTCACGAAGCTCGTCTCGAACGGTCGGAAGAACGATCTCGCCGTGCTCGGCGAGCACGCCCGCATCCTCTCCGACGCGTCCAGCGGCATCGTGGTGACGCAGACGCAGCGCGTGATCAGCCTCATCGGCGTGCAGGACATCGTCGTGGTCGACACCCCCGATGCCCTCCTCGTCACCACGACCGAGCACGCGCAGCGGGTCAAGCAGGTCGTCGACGCGTTGAAACTCACCGGCCGCGGCGACGTGCTCTGACACCGGATGCGGCCGCCCGCCGCGCCCGCGGAACACGCGCGTCGAGGGCCGTTTGTAACCATTGGGTTGCGGCCTGCCGATCGGCCCGTTGTGGGCGCGTCGCATTAGGTAACGTTGCCGCATCCGTCCCCGGAACAGCCGGGGCATTCCCACGTCTCTTGATGGAGGACTCGTGAAGAAGACGACGACCAAGGCGCTGCTCAGCGGCCTGGCGATCGTGGCCACCGCCGCGCTGCTGGCCGGCTGTGGCTCCGCCCCCACGACCGAAACGACGAGCGGCTCCGCATCCGACGTCGTCGACGGCTTCAAGCCGTGCCTGGTCTCTGACGCGGGCGGCTGGGACGACAAGTCGTTCAACGAGTCGGCCAAGAACGGCATGGACAAGGCCGCCAAGGAGCTCGGCGTCACCCCGCTCGAGTTCGAGTCGACCAACGACAACGACTACGCGCCGAACATGCAGACCGCCATCTCGGAGGGCTGCACCCTCGTGATCGCCGTCGGGTTCAAGCTCGCCGCCGCCACCGTCGAGGCCGCCAACGCGAACCCCGATCTCGACTTCGCGATCATCGACGACTACGCCGACACCGACTTCGACGGCAAGACCGACGCGCCGAACATCAAGCCGCTGGTCTTCAACACGGCTGAGGCCGCGTACCTCGGCGGTTACGCCGCCGCAGCGTGGTCCGCCAAGGACGGCGTCAACAAGGTCGGCACCTTCGGCGGCATGCAGATCCCGTCGGTCGCCGTCTTCATGGACGGTTACGCGATGGGCGTCGAGAAGTACAACGAGGACAAGGGCGCGAACGTCCAGCTCTTCGGCTGGAACGTCGACACGCAGGAGGGTTCGTTCACCGGCGGCTTCGACGCCAACGACACCGCCAAGCAGACTGCTCAGGGCGTGCTCGACCAGGGCGTCGACGTGATCCTGCCCGTTGGTGGACCGATCTACAAGAGCGCCGCCGCGGCCATCGCCGACAGCGGCAAGAACACGCTCATGCTCGGCGTCGACAGCGACCTCGCCGTCGCCGACGACAGCGTCGCCGACATCACGCTGGTCTCGATCATGAAGGCGATCGACGTCGCCGTCTACGACGCGACCGTCGCCGCGTCCAAGGGCGAGTTCGACCCGACCCCCTACGTGGGCACGCTGAAGAACGAAGGCGTCAAGCTCTCGAGCTTCCACGACTTCGAGTCGCAGCTGCCGGAGGGCCTGACCGACGAGCTCACCAAGCTCCAGGACGACATCATCGCGGGAACCATCACGGTGACCTCGAAGAACTCTCCCGCCGGTTCTTGATCTGAACCGCACCACCTCGGGGCGAGTGGCTTTCCAGCCGCTCGCCCCGAGTCCCGTTCCGACGCCTTTCGACAGGCATTTTCTCCCCAGGTAGGGTGCATCTATGAAGCTCGAGCTCCGCGGGATCACCAAGAGATTCGGCAGCCTCGTCGCCAACGACCACATCGATCTGGTGGTCCGGCCCGGGGAGATCCATGCGTTGTTGGGGGAGAACGGCGCAGGCAAGTCGACCCTCATGAACGTGTTGTACGGCCTGTATCGCGCCGATGAGGGCGAGATCCTTCTGGACGACGTCGTCCAGAACTTCCGCGGTCCCGGCGATGCCATGGCCGCGGGTATCGGCATGGTCCACCAGCACTTCATGCTCATCCCCGTTTTCACCGTCGCCGAGAACGTGATGCTCGGGCACGAGAGCACGAAGGCGCTCGGTCGCCTCGACCTGAACGCGGCGCGCAGGCACGTACGCGAGGTGGCACAGCGCTTCGGGTTCGAGATCGATCCCGACGCTCTCGTCGGCGATCTGCCCGTGGGTGTGCAGCAGCGCGTCGAGATCATCAAGGCGCTCTCGCGTGACGCGAAGGTCCTCGTGTTCGACGAGCCCACCGCGGTGCTGACACCGCAGGAGACCGACGAGCTCATGGCGATCATGCGCCAGCTCCGGGACGAGGGCACCTCCATCGTCTTCATCACCCACAAGCTTCGTGAGGTCCGCGAGGTCGCGGACCGCATCACCGTCATCCGGCTCGGCAAGGTCGTCGGCGAAGCATCGCCGACCGCGACCAACACCGAGCTTGCCTCCCTCATGGTCGGGCGCGCCGTCGAGCTCACCGTGCAGAAGGAGCCGCCGAAGCTCGGCGAGGGTGGCCTGAAGGTCAGCGGGCTGCGTGTTCTCACCTCGACCGGTGCGATCGTCGTCGACGGCGTCGACTTCGACGTGCGCCCCGGAGAGGTGCTCGCGGTCGCCGGCGTCCAGGGCAACGGCCAGACCGAGCTCGTCGAGGCGATCGTCGGACTCGCGGCGCGTGTCGAGGGCTCCATCAGCCTCGACGGCACCGAACTGGTCGGCAAGAGCGTGCGGGCGATCCTCGACGAAGGCGTCGGGTTCGTCCCGGAGGACCGCAAGGAAGACGGCCTGGTCGGCGGTTTCTCCGTCGCCGAGAACCTCGTGCTCGATCGTTCCTCCGACCCCGCCTTCGCCCGCGGCGGCACGCTGCGCCGCCGCGCACTGGACGCGTTCGCGCGCGACCGCATCCAGGAGTACGACATCCGTACCCGTGGCCCGGAGACTCCCGCCGGCACGTTGTCGGGGGGCAACCAGCAGAAAGTGGTCATCGCGCGCGAGATGAGCCGCGACTTGCGCCTGCTGGTCGTCGCGCAGCCCACCCGGGGTGTCGACGTCGGGTCCATCGAGTTCATCCACAAGCGCATCATCGAGACGCGGGACGCCGGTATTCCGATCGTCGTGGTCTCCACCGAGCTCGACGAGGTCAGCGCCCTCGCCGACCGCATCGCCGTCATGTACCGCGGCACCATCGTCGGCATCGTGCCCGGCGACACGTCTCGCGACACCCTCGGCCTCATGATGGCCGGCGCAACCGACCCGGAGGTGGCCGCATGAGCGGTTCGACGCCCACGAGCGACGGAGGCGCCCGCAAGGGCGACGGCGACGCCGAGCTCCCACGCGCAACAGGGCCGCTGGCCGGCGAGGAGATCCCCCCGACGCGCTCCGGCATCTTCCTGCGCGAGCTGATGCGCGGAAGCGCCGTGACCACGCTGCTCGCGATCGTGCTCGCGATGATCGTGGGCGGCATCCTGATCGCCGTCACCAACGAGAATGTGCAGGCCGCATCCGGCTACTTCTTCGCGCGTCCCGGTGACACCTTCGTCGCCATCTGGCAGGCCGTCTACAACGGCTACGAGGCTCTCTTCCGCGGAGCGATCTTCAATTCGCGGGGTGCGGACTTCGCGGCGCAGATCCGGCCATTGACGAATGCTCTCGGCTTCGCCACTCCGCTCATCGCCGCCGGTCTCGGTGTCGCGCTCGCCTTCCGCGCGGGACTGTTCAACATCGGTGCGCGTGGCCAGATGCTCATCGCGGCCATGTTCGCGGGGCTGTTCGCCTTCAACCTCGACCTGCCGCTGTGGCTGCATCTGCCCATCACCCTGATCGCCGGCATCGTCGGCGGTGCGCTGTGGGGCGGCCTCGTGGGTCTGCTGAAGGCGCGCACGGGTGCCCATGAGGTGATCCTCACGATCATGCTCAACTACGTGGCGTACTACCTGCTGCTGTGGATGCTGCGCACGCCAGGGCTGCTCCAGATGGAGGGCACCAACCAGCCCATCACGAAGCCGACGCCGGAGTCGGCACAGTTCCCCGACCTGCTGGGGCCGCAGTTCCCGCAGCTCAACTGGGGCTTCGTCGTCGTGATCGCGGCGACCGTGTTCGTGTGGTGGCTCATCGAGCGCTCCAGCCTCGGGCTGCGTCTGCGCGCGGTGGGAGAGAACCCGCACGCCGCGCGTGCTGCGGGAATGAGCGTGGAACGCCTCTACATCTACGCGATGCTCTTCGCGGGCGGCCTCGCCGGCCTCGCGGCGATGAATCAGATTCAGGGGACCGTGACGACCGGATTCGGCGCCACGATCGACGCCGGCATCGGCTTCGACGCCATCACGGTCGCCCTGCTCGGGCGCAGCCGCGCGTGGGGAACGTTCGCCGCAGGCATCCTGTTCGGTGCGCTGAAGGCGGGATCCTTCTCGATGCAGGCGCAGGGGATCCCGGTCGACATCGTGCTGGTCGTCCAGTCGCTCATCGTGCTCTTCATCGCGGCGCCGCCGCTGCTGCGCGCAGTGTTCTTCCTGCCCAAGTCCGATGCCGAGAAGGCAGCCAAGGCGCGAGCCAAGGCCGCGAAGAAGGCGGTGGCCGCGTGAGCGCTCCGATCCACGACAACGCCGCCGCGCAGCTCGAGCAGAGCGACGGCACCATCCATCTCGCCGTCGTCAAGCAGCGTCATTTCAAGGGCCCCATCGTGCTGGCCGCGGTCGTCGCCCTGCTGGCGGCGCTGTTCGGCCTCTCTCCGCGCGACGGAACATCGTCGTTCCGCCTCGGCGACCCCTCGCAGGCGCTGGCGCTCGGGGATGTGGGCGTGCCCACGGCCCTGACCTCGTGGCTGGTATGGGCCGTCCTGGTGGTCCTGACCATCTTCGCGTTCTGGCTCGCGTGGTCGTATCGCCGTCAGCCGCTCTGGCTGACCATCGCCTTCAGCATCCTCGGCGTCTTCGCGTTCCTCGTGTGGGCCGGTGCCGACGGGCTCGTCCCGGTTCCGAGCTTGCTCTTCGGCGCCGTGTCGCTGTCGGTTCCGCTCGTCTTCGGTGCCCTCGGCGGCGTGATCGGAGAGCGAGTCGGTGTCGTCAACGTGGCCATCGAGGGGCAGCTGCTGCTCGGAGCGTTCTCCGCGGCGCTCCTGTCCAGCATCACCGGCAACCCGTTCATCGGCCTCATCGGCGCGATGATCGGCGGCGTCCTCGTCTCCTTCGTGCTGGCCGCGTTCGCGATCAAGTACCTCGTGGACCAGGTGATCGTCGGTGTCGTGCTCAACGTGCTCGTCACGGGCCTGACCGGATTCCTCTACGGTGCGTTGCTGGCGCCGAACGAGGATGCACTGAACCGTCCCGAGCGCTTCACGCGTCTGCAGATCCCCGGTCTCAGCGAGATCCCCATCATCGGACCGGTGCTGTTCAACCAGACCTTCATCGTGTACCTGATGTTCGTCACGGTCGCCCTCGTCGCGTGGGGCCTCTACCGCACGCGCTGGGGTCTGCGTCTGCGGGCCGTCGGTGAGCACCCGCAGGCGGCCGACACCGTGGGCATCAAGGTCAACGCCTCGCGGTTCTGGAACGTCTCGCTGGCGGGCGCGATCGCCGGCATCGGCGGCGCGTACTTCACGCTCGTGTCCGTGCCGCAGTTCGGCAAGGACATGACCGCCGGCCTCGGCTTCATCGCTCTCGCCGCCGTCATCTTCGGCCGGTGGGATCCGATCCGCGCCACGCTTGCGGCGCTGCTGTTCGGGTTCGCGACGAACCTGCAGAACCTGCTGACGGTGCTGAAGACGCCGATCCCCAGCGAGTTCATGCTCATGCTGCCCTACGTCGTGACGATCCTCGCCGTCGCTGGGTTCGCCGGGCAGATCCGGGGGCCCGCCGCCGCCGGAAAACCGTACATCAAGGGCTGACGCCCGCATCCGCTTCTTCGAAAGGACACCGTGACCGACATCGACTGGGACGAGCTGCGCACCGCCGCCACCGAGGCCATGCAGCGCGCCTACGCCCCCTACTCCCGCTACAAGGTGGGAGCCGCCGCCCTCGTCACAGACGGGCGGATCGTCTCGGGGTGCAACGTCGAGAACGCCTCTTACGGGGTCGGACTGTGCGCGGAATGCGGCCTGGTCTCGGAGCTGAACATGACCGGCGGCGGACAGCTCGTGGCATTCGTGTGCGTGAACGGCGACGGACAGACGATCATGCCGTGCGGGCGCTGCCGTCAGCTGCTGAACGAGTTCGCCCTACCCGGGATGCTGCTCGAGACCGTGTCGGGCATCCGCACGATCGACGAGGTGCTGCCCGACGCGTTCGGTCCCCGCGATCTCGAGGAGTACCGCCGATGAGCGCCGTCGAGCCCTTCGACGCCGTCGATGTGATCCGGGCCAAGCGCGACGGCCGTCCCGTCGATGAGCCGGCGCTGCGGTGGATGATCGATGCGTACACGCGCGAGTACGTGACGGATGCGCAGATGTCGGCGTTCGCGATGGCCGTGCTGCTGAACGGCATGAGCCGTGATGAGATCCGCGTGATGACCGACGCCATGATCGCGTCGGGTGAACGGATGAGCTTCACCGCGCTGTCCAGGACCACGGTCGACAAGCACTCCACCGGCGGCGTCGGAGACAAGATCACCCTTCCGCTGGCGCCGCTCGTGGCGGCGTTCGGTGTCGCCGTGCCCCAGCTCTCGGGTCGCGGCCTTGGCCACACGGGAGGCACGCTCGACAAGCTCGAGTCGATCCCGGGGTGGCGGGCCGCCCTGTCCAACGACGAGATGTTCGCGCAGCTGGACGACGTCGGCGCGGTGATCTGCGCCGCGGGCTCGGGGCTCGCACCGGCCGACAAGCGTCTATATGCACTGCGCGATGTCACCGGAACGGTCGAGGCCATCCCCTTGATCGCCTCGAGCATCATGTCCAAGAAGATCGCCGAGGGCACCGCATCCCTCGTGCTCGACGTGAAGTTCGGCTCGGGCGCCTTCATGCAGGACATCGACAAGGCTCGCGAACTCGCGCGCACGATGGTCGCGCTCGGTAATGACTCGGGCGTCGCGACGACCGCCCTGCTCACCGACATGAACAGCCCGCTGGGCCGGGCGATCGGCAACGCGAACGAGGTTCGCGAGTCCGTCGAGGTGCTCGCCGGTGGCGGCCCCGCCGACGTCGTGGAGCTGACGGTCGCCCTCGCCCGCGAGATGCTGGCGCTGGCCGGTCAGCCCGACGCGGACGTCGAGGCGGCGCTGCAGGACGGGCGCGCCATGGATGTCTGGCGCCGCATGATCGTCGCGCAGGACGGCGACCCGGATGCGGCGTTGCCGGTGGCGAGGGAGACGCACACGGTGCTCGCGCCCCGCTCCGGCGTCGTGACGCGCCTCGAGGCGCTGCCGTTCGGCATCGCCGCGTGGCGGCTGGGAGCCGGACGTGCACGTCCGCAGGACGCCGTCGTGCACGCCGCGGGCATCGACCTGCATGCGCAGCTCGGGGAGCGCGTGGAGGCTGGTCACCCGCTGTTCACCCTGTCGGCGGAGGATGCTGCCCGCTTCCCGCGCGCCCTGGAGGCGCTCGAGGGGGCATGGGAGATCGGCGATGCGGCACCGGCCGCATCCGCCCGCGTCGCCGAACGCATCACCGCCTGAGTCCACCGCGAACCGCGAGGAGCACCCCTTATGCCCATCGACCAGCACGGCGACGCCACCCTCGACGGAGTTTCGCTGCGAAGCCTGCCGAAGATCTCCCTGCACGACCACCTCGACGGTGCCGTGCGCCCCGACACGATCGTCGAGCTCGCCGACGCCGCGGGCCTGCCCGTGCCCGAGAGCGACGGTGACGACCTCGCCGACTGGTTCGCGGAGACGAGCGACTCGGGCTCGCTCGTCGAATACCTCAAGACCTTCGACCTCACGACGTCGGTGATGCAGACGCGGGAGAACCTGACGCGGATCTCCCGGGAGTTCGTCGAGGACCTGGCCGCCGACGGCGTCATCTACGGCGAGGTGCGCTGGGCGCCCGAGCAGCACCTGTCCGGCGGGCTCTCCCTCGAGGAGGTCGTCGAAGCGGTGCAGGAGGGCATCGAGGAGGGCGAGGACGCGGCGGCGGATGCCGGGCACGACATCCGCGTCGGCCAGCTCATCACCGCGATGCGCCATACGGACCGTTCGCTGGAGATCGCCAAGCTGGCCGTCGCCTTCCGTGATCGCGGGGCCGTCGGTTTCGACATCGCTGGTCCTGAAGACGGCTTCCTGCCGTCGCGTCACCGTGCCGCCTTCGACTACCTCGCTGCGCAGTTCTTCCCGGTCACCGTCCACGCCGGCGAGGCGGCAGGGCTCGACTCGATCCGTTCGGCCCTGCTCGACGGCCGCGCGCTGCGTCTCGGCCACGGCGTGCGCATCGCGCAGGACCTCGAGGTCGTCTCGCGCGAGGGCGACGTCGTCGAGGTCGTCTTCGGCGATCTGGCGCGCTGGGTGCGCGACCGGGAGATCCCGCTGGAACTCTCGCCGAGCTCCAACCTGCAGACCGGCGCGATCGCGGCATGGGGCAACGAGATGGCGGATCACCCCTTCGACCTGCTGTACCAGCTGGGTTTCGCGGTGACCGTGAACGTCGACAACCGTACGCAGAGCCGCACCTCGCTCACGCGCGAGCTGGCACTGCTCGCGGAGGCCTTCGACTACGGCCTCGATGATCTCGAGACGTTCCAGATCAACGCCGCCGCGGGCGTCTTCCTGCCGGTCGAGGAGCGCGAGGAGTTGATCGACCTCATCAGCGACGGCTTCGCGTGAGGCGCCGCCGTCGCGCCGGCTTCGATCGCTGAGCCTCGATGCCCGGGAGACCGCCCTGGTGCTCGTCGGTCGAACGCTCGTCCGCTCCGTGTCTCAGTGGTTCACGTTTTGGGGGCGTGGGGCGTGAATGTGTGAGACACGGATGCGGGGGGCTGGGATGCGTGTCTCACTGATTCACCCTCAGCGCCTCTCGATCGTGAACGACTGAGACACGTCGCGTGGCCGGCCGCAAAGATCGGCCCTCCCCAACTCCGTCTGAGCGGCGGGTCGCCGACAATGCGAGTGAGCGAGCGGGGACGCGGCGCCTTGCCGTGATGGCATCTTTGGGATGACCGACGCGGCGTTCCCGGCATCCGCCTTCTCGTATCGATCCGCACGTGAGGCGGGGATCGGGCGCGGTGTTCTCCGCGGGAACCGCTTCATCGCCCCGTTCCACGGGATACGGGCGGAGCCGCCGGACCCGCATCTGGAGATGGACGAGCTGGTGCGCCTGTGCCACTGGTACCTGCCGCGCTTGTGCAAGGGGCAGTTCTTCAGCCATTCCACCGCGCTGGCGCTGTACGGAGCCGCGGTGCCGCCGCAAGATGCGCTGGCTGTGCACGTCTCGGTGCATCGGCCGTCCTCTCCGCCACGCACGCGCGGGGTGTCCGGCCATCGACTGCAGCAGCGTGATCCCGACGTTCACCTGCTCGGCGAGCTCCCTGTGGAGGCGCCGGAGAGAGCGTGGGTGCAAGCATCCCGAACCTGGATGACGGACGACCTCGTCGTCGCCGCCGATCACCTCGTACGTCGTGACCGTCCCCTCACCACCATCCACGCGCTGACGACCGAAGCGCTGCGGATGCGGGGAGACGTCCTCGGTGAGCCGCTGTCGCTCATCCGGGAGGGTTCGGAGTCGGCGCGCGAGACCCTGCTGCGCCTGGTGTTGATGCGAGCAGGGTTGCCGGAACCGGAGCTCAACGCGCCGCTTCGGGATGCGCAGGGACGCACCATTGCGCGTCTGGATGAGTCGTTTCCCGTATACCGCGTGGCGGTGGAGTACGACGGGCGCCAGCATGCCTTCAGCGTCACGCAGTTCCGCCGTGATGCCGATCGCTGGGATGCCATTCGGGATACCGGTTGGCATCTCGTCCGCATCCTCGATCACCACCTCTCGCCGGATCCGGGGGTTGCTGTCGCCAAGGTGCGTGCAGCGCTCGTCGCGCGGGGCTGGAAAGACCGTGGGCCGCGGTCCGCGCTCTGACCGCGACGGTTGCGGCGTGTGTCTCAGGTACGCACATCGTTGTGGCGCGGAGCGTGAAGGAGTGAGACACGCAGGCGATCGGGTGTGCTGCGTGTCTCAGGTGTGCACCCCTTCGCGGCGCGGAGCGTGAAACATTGAGACACGGCGGTGTTCGGGTGCGCTGCGCGTCTCAACCGTGCATGGTCTTGGGGTGTGCTACGTGATCCGGTGAGACACGCAAGCGAGCAGGTGCGCTGTGTGTCTCAACCATGCACGCGCTCATGGCACACGACGTGAAGGAGTGGGACACGGGAGGCTGGATGCGGCGCCCGACGCGGTGCCGGCACGGGGCAGTGCCGGCACCGCGCTCGGCCGTCAGCGTGGCAGCGACGCGGCGAACTCGGTGACGAGCTCCGTCACGCGCTCGGTCATATCCGCCTCGTCGATCGTGGGCGTGCCGTCGCCCGCCTGAGGGCCGTAGGCGCCGAAGGATGCGTGCGAGGCGCCGTCGATCTCGACGAACTGTGCGTCAGACGGAAGCAGGGGCGCCGCGTCCCGGATCTTCGCCGGAGTCGACAGGCCGTCCTCGCTCCCGCCGATGCTGAGCACGGGAAGACCCGTGGCCGACAGATCGTTCGCGCAGTAGGAGGCGAAGAGCACGAGCGCGTCCGCATCCGTCGCGAGCTGGCAGGCGCGGACTCCGCCGAGCGAGTGACCACCCACCATCCACGTCTGGACCTCCGGCGCGAGGGAGGTGAACGCGTCCAGCGGGCGCGGGTCCAGGAAGGCGAGGTTGTACCAGGGCCGGGTGATCACGATGGTGATGCCGTCGTGCACGAGACCCGAGAGTACGGCGGCGTACGCGATCGGCTCGACCTTGGCGCCGGGGATGAGTACGAGCCCCACCTCGGATGAACCGGATGCGGGGGAGAGCACGATCGCGCCGGCCTGTTCGTCGACCGTGACGGCAGCGTCGGTGCGGACCGCCTCAAGGGGCCCGGGCTCGGCGGACATGACGCCCACCTGCCCCCAGATGAGCACGCCCAGAATGGCGGCCACGACGAGCGCGCCCAGGCCGCCGAACGACCACGCCAGAACCCGACGGATGCGGCGAGGACGAGAGAGGGCGCGATCGGTCACCCGTCCAGGGTAGAGGGCGCCGACGGCGAGAACGCCGCGAGCCCCGCGCCCGTCGTGGCCGACGGAGGCGGGGCTCGCGGGAGCGGATGCTCAGGCGGACTGGTGTGCGGCGACGACGTCGCGCACGGCGGCGAACAGTGGATGCTGCGGCTCGAGGCCCGTGACCTCGGTCGTGAATGCCGACGCGCTCCTGGTTCCGAGCAGGCGCTGGAGTTCGACGGCCTCCGGATCCTCGGCGGAGGAGAAGGACAGCGCGGCGCCCATCGTGGCGACCAGCGCCTCGGTGGACAGGCCACGCTCGGCCGCCTCCGCGGCGGGTCCGACGAAGCGTTCGTGACGCGAGAGCTTGCGCAGGGGCTGCCGGCCGACACGCCACACGGTGTCGGGGAGGGCAGGGTTGCGGAAGCGGGACAGGATCGTCTCCCGGTAGCGGGCGAGCTCGTCGGGGGCGAACTCGTGCTTCGCGATCAGCACGGCCGACGTCTCGGCGAGCGTCGCCGACACCGCCGCCGCGATCTCCGGTTCGGCCAGCGCATCCGAGATCCGCTCGATGCCCGCCCGTGCCCCGTAGTAGGCGGTCGCAGCGTGACCGGTGTTCACCGTGAAGAGCTTGCGCTCGATGTACGGTGCGAGATCGTGCACGAAATGGGCGCCCGGGATGCGGGGCAGCGCGCCCCCGAAGGGCGCCTGCTCGATCGCCCACTCGAAGAACGGCTCCACGACGACGTCGACGCCCGCATCCGCCGGCTGACCCGGCACGATGCGGTCGACGGCGGTGTTGGCGAACACGGCGCGCGCGGACAGCGCCGTCCAGTCATCACCGGCCTGCTCCTGGACGTGAGCGCGCAGCTGGTCGGTCGCGCCGATCGCGTTCTCGCACGCCATGACCTGCAGGGGTGCGAGGGTCTCGTCACGCTGTGCGAGCCCGGCGCGGATGAGGGGCGCGACGAACTTCAGGATCGTGGGGCCGACCGCGGTCGTGACCACGTCTGCCGACGCGATCTCGTCGACGACCGCCTGCGGGTCCTCGGCGCTGTTGAGGGCGCGGAACCCGGTGACCACGACGTCCGTGCCGCCGTCGCCGACCTCGTGAACGGTGTAGCTGTCGACCGCGTTGATCGCATCGACGAGTCCGGCCGACACGTCGGAGAACACCACCTCGTAGCCGCCCTCGTGTAGGAGGAGGCCGACGAAGCCGCGCCCGATGTTGCCCGCGCCGAAGTGGACGGCCTTCATGCGTTCACCGACGCGAGCAGTTCGTAGAGCTCCTCGGGCGTCGACGCGGCCTTGAGGCGCGCGACATCGTCCTCGTCGGAGAAGAGGAGTGCGATCTGCGACAGGATGTCGAGGTGCTCGTCGCCCTTGCCGGCGATGCCGATCACGAACGAGACGGGGTTGCCGTCCCAGTCGACGCCGCCGTCGTAGCGGACGACCGAGAGGCCCGAGGCGAGGATCTCGTCCTTGGTCTCGTTGGTGCCGTGCGGGATCGCGAGCTCGTTGCCCATGTAGGTCGACACCGCCTGCTCGCGCTGCTGCATGGCGTCGAAGTATCTGCCGGTGACGGCGCCGGCGGACTCCAGGATGCCGGCCGCTTCGCGCATGGCCTCATCGCGGGTCGCGCCGCCCGAGTGGATGCGCACCTGTCCGATACCGAGAACTGCCATGATTCTTCCTTTCCCGTTCCTGCCGCGCGCTGCCTGCTCGCGGCGCCGCGGACACCTCGTGCCCGCCGGACACGGATGCGGGCCGCACGGCGTGTGCGACCCGCATCCTGTGGGGTCAGCCCTGCTGACCATCCTTCTGCTGATCGACGACCAGGTCCACGACCTCTTCGTACTTCGGAGAGTTCATGAAGTTGTCGACCGAGACGTGCACCGCGCCGGGCGTCTGCTTGCGCGCGCGGTCGGTGAGCTGGTTCTGGGTAATGACTAGGTCTTCGCTGCCGTCGAGGTTCGCGATCGCCTTGTTGGTGACCGTGACGCCTTCGACGCCGGCCTTCTTGATCTTGTTGCGGAGCACGCTCGCGCCCATGGCGGAGGAGCCCATACCGGCGTCGCACGCGAAGACGATGTTGGTGACCTTCGTCGTGGTCAGCAGCCCGCCGTCGGCCTGGCCGCCGGTCTCCATGGCGGTCTCGAGCTTGTCGAGCACCTCGTTCGCGGCGTCCGCGTCCGAAGAGTTCGAGGCGCGCAGAGCGTCCATCGCGGCGGACGACTTGCCCTTGTTCGCCTCGGTCTGGGCGATCGCGGCACCGAAGGTGTCGGCCTCGGCCGCGAGATCCCGCTTGCGCGAGGCGCGGAGGATGATGGCGGTCAGGATGAAGGTGACCGCTGCGGCGACGAGCACCGAGAGGAGCACGATCAGCAGATTGCCGACACCTGGTCCGATCGCCGCGGCTCCCACGGCGATGATGCTGCCGGGGGCGGCCGGGAAGGCGAGACCGCCGCCGAGCACCATGTTGGTCGTGACGCCGGCCGCACCGCCCGCGATGAGCGCGAGGATCGTGATCGGCTTGCTCAGCGCGTACGGGAAGTAGATCTCGTGGATGCCGCCGAAGAACTGGATGATCGCAGCGCCCGGAGCCGAGGCCTTGGCCATGCCTACTCCGAAGAACGAGAAGGCGAGCAGCAGTCCGATGCCGGGGCCGGGGTTGGCCTCGATGAGGAACAGGATGCTCTTGCCGACCTCATCCGCCTGCTGGATGCCGAGCGGGGTGAACACGCCGTGGTTGATGGCGTTGTTGAGGAACAGCACCTTGGCCGGCTCGACGATGATCGACACGAGCGGCAGCAGGTTCAGCGACACCAGCCAGTTCACCGCCTCGCCGAGGCCGTCGCTGATGGCCAGGAAGACCGGGCCGAAGGCGAAGAAGCCGATGATCGCGAGGATCATGCCCAGGATGCCGGCCGAGAAGTTGTTGACCAGCATCTCGAAGCCGGGCTTGATCTTGCCGTCCCAGATCTTGTCCATCTGCTTGGTGATCCAGGCCGCGATCGGTCCCATGATCATCGCGCCGAGGAACATCGGGATGTTGGTGCCGAGGATGACACCCATCGTGGCGATGGTGGCCACCACGCCGCCGCGCTCGCCGTAGACCATGCGGCCACCGGTGTTCGCGATCAGCAGCGGGAGCAGGTAGGTGACCATGGCGCCCACGAGGCCGGCGTAGGCCTGGAAGGTGCCGCCGTCGCCCTGGGCGAGCGCGGTCATAGCGCCGTTCCAGCCGATGATGGCGGAGTCGCCGCCGCCGCCGATGATCTCGGAGACGGGGTACCAGTGCCAGCCGAAGGGGCTGTCCGCGCCGAAGAAGCCGGCGGGGATGAACAGCATCGTGATGAAGCCCCACGCGATGAAGGCCGCGATGTTGGGCATGATCATGCCGGAGAGGAACGTGCCGAATCGCTGGACCGCGACCCGGGCTCCTCCCGGCTGCTTGACGGGAGCTGACGTCGTCGTCATGAGACTGTCTCTTTCTACTCTTTGTGGGAAGGGGTGTTACAGGGCGGGGGTGGAAGCTGCGCGGGCGGCGTCGCGTGCGGATGCGGCGTCGTCGGCGGCCAGGGCGGCCTCGGCGATGCGGCGGGCATCCTCGAGGCTGTACTTCAGGAGGGTGGCCCGCACGTCGGCCAGGGCCGTCGGAGCCATCGAGAGGCTCGTCGCGCCGAGGCCGACCAGGACCACTGCCAGCAGCGGATCGGCCGCCGCCTCGCCGCAGATGCCGACGGGCTTTCCGAGCTCGCGTCCGGCGCGACCGGTCGTGCCGATGAGCCCCAGCACGGCGGGGTGCCACGGGTCCTGGAAACCGGCGACGGAGCCGAGTAGGCGGTCGGCGGCCAGGGTGTACTGGGTCAGGTCGTTCGTCCCGATGGACGCGAAGTCGGCGTGCTTCAGCACCCGATCGGCGAGAAGCGCGGACGAGGGCACCTCGACCATGACGCCGGCGGTCTTGATGCCGAACTCGCGGGCGAGTTCCACGAAGTAGATCGTCTCCTCGACGGTGGCGACCATCGGTGCCATGACCCACAGGTCGGCGGGCTCACCGGATGCGGCGACGGCCGCATCCGCTTCGCTCAGCGCCGTCAGCTGCTCGCGCAGGATGTCCTCGTTCGCACGGAGGGCGCGCAGGCCCCGGAGCCCCAGCGCCGGGTTCTCCTCGTGGGCGTCGTTGAGGAACGCGAGCGGCTTGTCGGCGCCCGCGTCCAGCGCCCGGACGACGACCTTCCTGCCGCGGAACGCGGAGAGCAGGCGCGTGTACGACTCACGCTGCTGCGCGACCGTGGGCGCGTTGGCGGAGCTGAGGAACAGGAACTCGGTGCGGAACAGGCCGACGCCCTCGGCGCCGAGCGCGACGGCCTCGGCGGCGCCCTCGGGGTTGCCGAGGTTGGCCAGGAGCGGCACCGCGGTGCCGTCGGAGAGAGCACCGGGCGTGATCGGCGCGGAGGCCGCCGCGGCGCGCGCATCGGCGCGGTTCTGCGCGCGACGTCGTTCCTCCTCGCTCGGGTCCGTGGTCACGATGCCTGCGGCGGCGTCGACGATGACGACCTGGTCGTCGACGAGGTCTGCGGCACCGGCGGCGCCCACGATCGCCACGATGCCCTTCTCGCGGGCCAGGATCGCGGTGTGCGAGGTGGGGCCGCCTTCGCTCGTGACGAGCGCGAGCACCTGGTCGAGATCCAGCAGCGCGGTGTCTGCGGGAGCGAGGTCGGTGGCCACCAGCACGTAGGGATGCCCGGGCTCGGGGAGGCCGGGAGCCGCGACACCCTGCAGTCGGGCGATCACACGCTGGGCGACGTCGTCGAGGTCCGCGGCGCGCTCGCCGAGATAGCCCCCGACGGCGACGAGGGTGTCGCGGAAGCTGGCGAAGGCGTCGTACACCGCACGCTCGGCGGTGGCGCCGGCGGCGAGACGCGTGTCGACCTCGGACTCCAGCGCCGGGTCCTCGGCCATCATCGCCTGGGCCTCCAGGACGTCCTGCGCGGCGCCGCCGGCGGTGGCACCGCGCTGCTCGAGCTCGCGCGCGACGGCCGCGACGGCTTCGCGCACTCGGGCGGTTTCGGCCGTGACGTCGAGCGTCGACGGCTCATCGGCGGGGGCGGGAAGCGGTGCGGCCATGCGGGCGACGGGGCCCTGCGCGACGCCGAGTCCGATGCCGACTCCGGGAATGGTGGTGCTCATGGTGTATCTCCTCAGGCGGCGTCGTGGTCGGTGGTCAGCAGGTCGGCGAGACGATCGAGGATGGTCTCGGCGTCGCCGCCGTCCACGGTCAGGGTGACGTAGTCGCCGTAGTCCAGCCCGAGCGAGATGACGCCGAGGATGCTGGCGGCGTTCGTCGCCGCACCCGAGTCCTTCGCGATCGTGACCGGGACTCCCGCATCCTTGGCCGCCTGGGCGAAGAGCTTCGCGGGGCGGGCGTGCAGGCCGTGCGACGAGCCGATGCGCACAGTACGGGTTGCGAGGGACATGTGGGTGCCTTTCCTTCTCAGGCCGTGGGGCCGGGCAGCGACGCGGTCGCGTTCGTGATCAGGTCGAGCGTTCGACGACCGTCTCGGTCCGTGAAGATGTCCTCGGGCAGGACGATCACGGAAACTCCGTGGCGCGCCGCATCCTCTCGGATACTGTCCGCCACCTCGGTCAGGTGCGGTCCGATGAGCACGAGCTCCGCCTCGCCGATGCGCGCCGCCAGCGCGACGTGCGGTACGGCTTCGGCCTGGAGATCGAGCCCGGCGGACACCGCCGCTCGCTGCAGCCGCTGTGCCACGAATGTGCTCGACGCACCAGCGCCGCACACCACCAGGATCCTCATCGACCCGCCTCCTTCCTCTCCATCCTGTGAACCGCCCGAGAGCGCGGCAACCAGAGGTTCTTCCGCCCCGAGCGGAAATCGCCGCAGCAGGGCGGGCCCGGCCCGCCGCCCGCGTGGTGGAATGGAGTGCCGGTGCCAGCCGGGATCTCGGAGGGTGACGTGACGCGAGCGCGACAGGACAGGGTGCTGGGCATTCTGGTCCGCGAGCGCGATTGGATCACCGCCTCAACACTCGCCGACCTTCTCGGGGTGACCCCGCGCAGCATCCGCAGCTATGTCACCGCGTTGAACGCGCGTGCCGCGGGGGCCGTCGAGTCGGGGCCGCTGGGCTACCGCGCCGGCGCAGAGGCGGCCGCCACGCTGCGCGATCACCCGACGGATGCAGGAACCCCGCGTGACCGGCTGCACACGATCGTGCGGGCGCTGCTGGCCGGCGACGCGGGCATCGACGTCTTCGACACGGCCGACCGGTTGTTCGTCAGCCCCGCCACCCTCGAGTCCGACCTTGCCCGGGTACGCGGCCTGCTCGGGGGTACGGACCTCGTGCTGGAGCGTTCGGCGTCCAGAGCGCGGCTCGTCGGTTCCGAAGCCGCGCAGCGCAGGCTCCTCAGCCGTCTCGTGCACGACGAGATGGATGAGGGAGCGTTCGACCTCTCGGCGCTGCGGCGCACCCTGGGCGAGGAGTCCGTCGCGCCGCGCGCGTTCGGCCAGTTCAAGGCGGAGCTGGTCGCGCAGCTGAGCGAGCTGGGCTACTACGTGAACGAGTTCGGCATCGCGGACGTGCTGATGCACATCGCGATCTCCGCCGACCGGGTGTCGCTGGGTCGCGCGCTGGATGAGGCCGCGACGACGCCGACCGATGCCCAGGCGGCGATCGCCCGGGTCATCGACGAGCTCGCGCAGGAGCACCTGGGTGTGCGCCTGGGGACGGGAGACACCATCCACCTCGCCACGATCGTGCTGACGCGCATCGTCGCCCCCGGTGCCGCCGACTCGGCGCGGACGCCCCTGGACGCCGAGGTGGAGCAGGTGGTGAGCGAGGTGGTGACGGAGGCCGCATCCGAGTTCCTCGTCGACATCCTCGCGCCCGAGTTCGTGCAGCGTCTGAGCCTGCACGTGCAGAACCTGCGGCTTCGCGCTCGGGAGAACGCATGGTCGCGCAATCCCCTGACCCGCTCGCTGAAGTCGACGTACCCGATGATCTTCGACGTCGCCGTCTATATCGCGAGTCGCTTGCAGGAACGCCTCGACATCCCTCTGCTGGACGACGAGATCGCCTACATCGCGATGCACGTCGGCGGGCAGCTCGAGCGCAGCCGGCGCTCCGACAACCTGTTGACAGCCACGATCGTGTGCCCCGGATACTACGAGCTGCACGAGCTGCTGCGCTCGAGCGTCGACCGCTCGCTCGGCCAGGCGATCGAGGTCGTGGACGTCGAGACGCGGGTCGATCCCGATTGGTCCTCGATCGACACCGACCTCGTCCTGACCACCATCGATGCGCCCGTGTCGGGGGAGCGCTTCGTGCGGATCCAGCCGTTCCTGACCCCCGGTGACATCGAGCGCGTGCAGGCTGTGGCGGGCCGCATCCGCCGGGGTCGTCGCCTCGCGCGCCTGCGCGCCGAGCTGGAGCGCTACTTCGACGCGTCGTCGTTCGTGCGCGGGCTCGATGCGTCCGAGGGCGAGGAGGGCGTCATCCGTCAGCTCGGCGGTCTGCTGGTGGAGCGCGGCGTCATCGACGCGGACTACGTCGAGCGCGCCATCGAGCGCGAGCGCCTGTCGTCGACGGCGTTCACCGACGCGCTCGCCGTGCCGCACGCGATCGGCATGACGGCGGTGCGCACGGCCATCGCGATCGGCATCGCCGACCCGCCGATGCCGTGGGGTGATTCACGCGTGCAGGTCGTCGCGCTCGCGGCGTTCTCCGAGACCGACCGCGAAGCGTTCCAGACCGTGTTCGAGCAGTTCGTGGAGGTGTTCAGCGAACGCGATTCCGTGCAGCGCATCGTGCGTCGCGGTGCGGATTTCTCCGCCTTCCTCGACGAGCTCGTCGCCGTCATCGACGGCTGAGCCCGGTCCCGCGGGCGAGGATCCGCAGACGCTCGCCACCCGCGAATCTTGCGTGTCTCACTTGTTCACGTTTCGGCGTCCGCCCCCGTGAGCGTTCGAGACACGGGCGGGCGCGGGAGTGGTGCGTGTCTCATGGGTGCCCGCTCTTGTGCGCCGCGGCGTGAACGGTTGAGACACGGGCGGGGTGCGGCTGGCGCGGGGACGCCCGCGGTGGGTTCGTGTCTCACTCATGCAGGGTTCGGGCGCGATTGGCGTGAACGATTGAGACACGGAGATGCCGGGCCCCCACAATGCCGCGCCTCGACGCGGGAACGGGCCGGATGCGGCCGGTCAGCGGTGGCGGAGACGGGCGGTCAGCGCGGCCCGGACCGTCGGCCACTCACCGTCGATGATCGAGAAGACGACGGTGTCGCGCATCGTGCCGTCCGACCACACCGTGTGGTTGCGCAGCACGCCGTCCTGCTTGGCGCCGAGGCGGGCGATCGCAGCGCGCGACTGATGGTTGTGCCAGTGGGTGCGGAACTCGACGGCGCCGCATCCGAGCTGATCGAACGCACGCTCCAGAAGCAGGAGCTTCGCGGCCGGGTTGATGCCGACGCCCTGAGCGGCGCGCCCGATCCAGGTCGAACCGATCTCGAGCCGCCGGTTGGTCTCGTCGAGATGGAGGTACGTCGTCATGCCGACGGCGTGGCCGTCGCGCACCGACACGATGGCCCACGGGGCGATGAGGCCCGCCCGCTGCCGTTCGAGGCGGCTCTCGATGTCGTCCCGCATGCCTTCCGGCGAGGGGATGCGGGTGTACCAGGTGCGCCACAGTTCGTCGACTGCGACGGCCGCCGCGAGGTCGTCGGCGTGCTCGGGTGTCAGCTGCTCGAGACGCACGTGGGCGTTCTCGAGCAGCGGGGCGTCCGACCAGCCGCTCACGAACGGGCGTCCAGCAGCGCCCGTACTCCCTCGCTCAAAGCGGCGAGTCGCCCGGCCGCGTCTGTCGCCGATTCTGCGCGGACGTCGAGGTATGCCTTGAGCTTGGGCTCGGTGCCGGAGGGGCGCACGATCACGCGCGAGCCGCCCTTGAGGGTGTAGCGCAGCACGTCGCTCGCCGGGAGCGTCTCCGACCCCTCGCTCAGGTCCTCGACCATCTTGACCTTCACCTCGCCGATGCGCGCCGGGGGATCCGCCCGCAGGCTCGACATGATCGAGCCGATGATCGAGAGGTCCTGGACTCGCACCGAGATCTGGTCGCTCGCGAAGAAGCCGAACGTCCGGTCGAACTCATCGAGCAGATCCTGCAGCGTCTTTCCGGCGCCACGCGCCTCGCTCGCGAGTTCGAGCGCCGCGACGGCCGCGGAGATGCCGTCCTTGTCGCGCACGGTCTCGGGGTTCACGAGGTAGCCGAGCGCCTCCTCGAAGCCGAAGATCAGTTCGGGCGCGCGCGAGATCCACTTGAAGCCGGTGAGGGTCGCGGTGAAGCCCAGGCCGTAGTGCTCGGCGACGGTCTGCAACCCGGGGGAGGAGACGAGCGAGCAGGCGAGCATCCCGGATGCGCCGGCCTCGGCAGCCTTGCGCGCCGCGCGCCAGCCGAGCAGCAGCCCGATCTGATTGCCCGTCAGTCGGCGCCAGCCGCTCTCCGCATCCGCATCGGGCACGGCCACCGCGAGCCGGTCGGCGTCGGGGTCGTTGGCGATGATGAGTTCCGCATCCGCCTCCCGCGCCGTCTGGAAGGCGAGGTCCATCGCACCGGGTTCTTCCGGGTTCGGGAAGGCGACGGTCGGGAATCGTCCGTCGGGTTCGGCCTGCGCCGCCACCTGAACGGGCTCGGGGTATCCCGCCTGGGCGACGATGCGCCCCAGCGTCTCCCCGCCCACGCCGTGCATCGCGGTGTAGACCCAGCGCAGTCCCTCGGCGCCCGCAGGCGCGGGCCCGACAGCGGCGGTGGCCGAGACGTACGCCTCCACGACCTCCTCGGATGCGGTGCGGTACCCCAGCGATCGGGGGATCTCGCTCGCCGAGACCTCGGTCGCGATGCGTGAGATCTGCGCGGCGATCTCGCCGTCGGCGGGAGGAACGATCTGCGATCCGTCGTCGGCGCCGCCGAGGTACACCTTGTAGCCGTTGTCGTTCGGCGGGTTGTGGCTCGCGGTGACCATCACGCCCGCGTCCGCATCCAGGTGCCGGACGGCGAAGGCGAGAACCGGGGTGGGCAGGAGCCTCGGCAGCAGCACGGCGTCCAGTCCCGCCCCCGCGAAGATCTCCGCCGAGTCGCGTGCGAAGACGTCCGAGTTGCGGCGTCCGTCGTAGCCCACCACGACGCGAGGCGTGTGACCTTCGGCCGCGGTCGCCGCCAGATAGGCGGCCAGTCCTGCGGCCGCCTGCGCGACGAGCACGCGGTTCATCCGGTTGCTGCCTGCACCGAGCTCGCCGCGGAGCCCGGCGGTACCGAACGCGAGGCGGGCGCCGAAGCGGTCCTCGAGTTCGGCGAGAGCGGCTGCGTCGCCCGCATCCGCCGCGGCGAGGAGCTCCGTGAGCTCCTCGCGCGTCTCGGGATCGGGGTCCTGCGCGAGCCACGCGCGGGCGGCCTCCACGGCGTCGCTCACAGCTGGCCGATCACGCGGGCGAGGAGGTCGGAGATCACGGGCTCCGCCTCGCGGCCGGCCTCGATCACCTCGGCGTGGCTGAGCGGGGTGGGGGAGATACCCGCGGCGAGGTTGGTGATGAGTGAGAAGCCCAGCACCTCCATCCCGGCCTGGCGTGCCGCGATCGCCTCGAGAGCGGTGGACATGCCGACGATGTGTCCGCCCATGATCTTGGCCATCTGCACTTCGGCGGGCGTCTCGTACTGCGGTCCGCGGAACTGGCAGTAGACGCCCTCATCCAGGCTCGGGTCGACGGTGCGCGCGAGTTCGCGCAGACGCGAGGAGTAGAGGTCGGTGAGGTCGATGAACGTCGCGCCCTCGAGCGGCGAGTCAGAGGTGAGGTTGATGTGGTCGCTGATCAGCACGGGCGTCCCGGGCTTCCAGTGCTCCTTGATGCCGCCGGCGCCGTTGGTGAGCACCATGGTGCGCGCACCGGTCGCGGCGGCCGTGCGCACGCTGTGCACGACGCGGCGGGTGCCGTGGCCCTCGTAGTAGTGCGTGCGCGCGCCGATGACCAGCACGTGCGTACCCGCGGGCGTGCGGACGCTGCGAAGGGTGCCGACGTGACCCTCCAGTGCGGGCTTGCTGAAGCCGGTGACCTCCGGCGCATCGATCGTCGCGACGGTCTCACCGATGAGTTCCGCTGCCTTGCCCCAGCCACTGCCGAGCGTGAGGGCGATGTCGTGCTGGGCGACGCCGGTCAGGCGCGCGATGTCGTCGGCGGCGCGGCGGGCGATCTCGAACGGATCGGCTGCCGGGTCGTCGAGCGGGTTGAGGGGGGTCGTTGCCATGTCCCCACCTTATGAACCCGAGGCCCCGCGGGCCACTTCGACGCTCGCCGCATCCGCCGATTCGTCGGCGCGCGCCGTCGGGGGAGAGAATGAGCACCATGTCTGCGAGCTTCGAGAGTGCCCAGCGCGTCGCGATCATCGGTGGTGGCCCGGGCGGCTACGAAGCGGCGCTGGCGGCGGCCCAGCTGGGAGCCGAGGTGACGCTCGTCGAACGCGCCGGCGTCGGCGGGTCGGCGGTCATCACGGATGTCGTTCCCTCGAAATCCCTCATCGCGACGGCGGATGCGGCTGTCGCCATCGCTGGAGCGAGCGATCTGGGCGTTCAGCTGTTTGCGAAGGACGGCGCAGGCAAGCCGCTGCAGCCGCAGGTTGCGATCAATCTCGCCGCCGTGAACAAGCGGCTCCTCTCCCTCGCCCGTCAGCAGTCCGACGACATGCGCGCGTCGCTCGTGTCGGCGGGGGTGCGCATCATCTCGGGCCACGGCCGCCTCGACGGCCCTGGTGCGGTGGTCGCCTCGACCGGCCCCGGCGGCACGGACTTCGACCGGGTGGAGGCCGACACGCTCGTCGTCTCCGTCGGCGCCTCCCCGCGTCAGCTCGCCAGCGCGAAGCCCGACGGTGAGCGCATCCTCACGTGGACCCAGCTCTACGACATGAAGACTATCCCCGAGCACCTGATCGTCGTGGGCTCGGGCGTGACGGGCGCGGAGTTCGCGTCCGCTTACATGAACCTCGGCGCGAAGGTGACACTCGTCTCCAGCCGTGACCAGGTGCTTCCGGGTGAGGATGCGGATGCGGCCGCGGTGCTCGAGAAGGTCTTCGCGCGCGGTGGCATGACGCTGCTGGCCAAGGCGCGTGCCGAGCGTGCCGAGAACACCGGCGACGGCGTCCGCGTGACCCTCGCCGACGGCCGCACGATCGAGGGCAGCCACTGCCTCATGGCCGTGGGATCGATCCCGAACACGGCGGGCATCGGCCTCGAGGAGGCCGGTGTCGAGACGACGGAGTCCGGCCACATCCGGGTCAACCGCGTCGCGCGGACCTCGGTGCCCAACATCTACGCGGCGGGGGACTGCACGACCTTCGTCCCGCTCGCCTCCGTCGCCGCGATGCAGGGGCGAACGGGCATCTTCCACGCCCTCGGCGACGTCGTCATCCCGCTCGAGCAGCGACGCATCGCCGCCAACATCTTCACCGCTCCCGAGATCGCGACGGTCGGCTGGCAGGAGAAGGACATCCGCGACGGCGCCATCAACGGCGTCGTGTGCAAGATGCCGCTCGCGGCCAACCCGCGCGCCAAGATGATGGGCATCAAAGACGGCTTCGTCAAGATCATCGCGCGCGAGGGCAGCGGAACCGTCATCGGCGGCACGATCGTCGGCCCGCGCGCATCCGATCTCATCTACCCGATCGCGATCGCCGTGGAGCGCCGCCTGACGGTCGACCAGGTGTCGCGGGTGTTCACGGTGTACCCGTCGCTGTCGGGCTCCGTGACCGACGCGATGCGCGCGATGCACGTGATCGAGCCGGCCACCGAAGACGAGGACTGATCCGGATGCGGCGACGCGCCGCATCCGCCGATGTCACTGCGCGGCGCTCACGCGTCCTAGCCGCCACATTAGTGGCGCATTCGCGCACCGCGAGGCAACTCGGGCACCCGGGCGGGTCAGTTGATGGTCAGGAGCTGGTGCCCCGCGGACACGGTGGTGCCGGCGGCGGCGTTGATCGCGCCGACCACGCCGTCCTTGTGCGCCTGGATCGGCTGCTCCATCTTCATCGCCTCGAGGACGACGACGAGGTCGCCCTTGACGACCTGCTGGCCCTCCGACACCGCGATCTTGACGATCGTCGCCTGCATCGGCGCCTTCACGGCATCGCCCGAGGCGCCTGCATTGGCGGTCGTCTGGTGCGAGCGACGCGACGGCGGCACGGCCGCAGGGCGACCGGTCTGCGCCGGGGCTGCAGCGATCCGGTCGGGCAGGCTCACCTCGAGGCGCTTTCCACCGACCTCGACGACGACCGTGTGCCGCTGCTCGGGCTGCGCGATGTCGCCGAGCTCGCCGTCCCACGCGGGGATCTCGTTCACGTACTCGGTCTCGATCCAGCGCGTGTAGACGCCGAAGACGCCGTCCTCGGCGGTGAACGCCGGCTGACGCACGACGTCACGGTGGAACGGGATGACGGTGGGCAGGCCCGCAACCTCGAACTCGTCGAGGGCGCGACGGGCCCGGGCGAGCGCCTCCGCGCGGTCACGGCCCGTGACGATCAGCTTCGCCAGCAGCGAGTCGAACGCACCCGAGACGACATCGCCCGCGGTGACACCCGAATCGAGACGGATGCCGGGGCCGCCGAAGGTCTTGAAGACCTTCACCGGGCCGGGCTGGGGCAGGAAGCCGCGTCCGGGGTCTTCGCCGTTGATGCGGAACTCGATCGAGTGGCCGATGGGAGCAGGGTCGTCGTAGCCGATCAGCTCGCCCTCGGCGATGCGGAACTGCTCGCGGACGAGGTCGATGCCGGTGACCTCCTCGGAAACGGTGTGCTCCACCTGGAGGCGGGTGTTGACCTCGAGGAAGGAGATCGTCCCGTCCGCGCCGATGAGGAACTCGCAGGTCCCGGCACCGAGGTAGCCGACCTCGCGCAGGATGGCCTTGGAAGACTCGTAGAGGATGCGGTTCTGCTCCTCGGTGAGGAACGGCGCCGGGGCCTCTTCGACGAGCTTCTGATGGCGGCGCTGCAGCGAGCAGTCGCGCGTGGAGATCACGACGACGTTGCCGGCCGCATCCGCGAGACACTGCGTCTCGACGTGGCGCGGCTTGTCGAGGTACTTCTCGACGAAGCACTCACCGCGTCCGAACGAGGTGATCGCCTCGCGGGTCGCGGACTCGAAGAGCTCCGCGACCTCGTCGAGCTCACGCGCGACCTTGAGGCCTCGGCCGCCGCCGCCGTAGGCGGCCTTGATGGCGATGGGCAGTCCGTACTGCTCGGCGAAGGCGATGACCTCGTCGGCGCCCGAGACGGGTCCTGGGGTTCCAGGAGCGAGCGGAGCGCCGACCTTCTCGGCGACGTGGCGGGCGGTGACCTTGTCGCCGAGCGCCTCGATCGCGTCGGGGGACGGACCGATCCAGGTCGCGCCCGCGCCGATCACCGCGCGGGCGAAGTCCGCGTTCTCGGCGAGGAAGCCGTACCCGGGGTGCACCGCGTCGGCACCGGCGCGCCGGAGGACGGAGAGGATCTTCTCGATCGAGAGGTAGGTCTCTGCTCCGGTCGTGCCCTCGAGGGCGTACGCCTCGTCGGCGAGACGCACATGCAGCGCATCCCGGTCCTGGTCGGAGTAGACCGCGACGGAGGCGATCCCGGCGTCACGGGCGGCGCGGATGATGCGTACGGCGATCTCGCCGCGGTTCGCGATGAGGACCTTGGCGATGCGAGGCATGAGTGCCAGCCTAGCGAGAGGTCGCCGTGTCTTTTTGACCGAACTCCACAAGAACAAATAGATCTGTTCGGGAGAACCTACAACCGTCCCGACGCGGGTTCAGTCGGTGGAGGGTGTCCACAGATCGGTCCACGTCACCCCCAGCTCGCGGCACAGGCTCCGCAGCGTGGACAGCGACATTCCGACCACGGTGGACGGATCGCCCTCGACGCGAGTGATGAAGGGCCCGCCGAGACTGTCGACGGTGAAAGCGCCCGCCACGAGCAGCGGCTCGCCCGTGGCGACGTAGGCCGCGATCTCCGCATCCGTGACATCCGTGGCGAAGCTCACGGACGCCGCGGCGACGGCGTGCGCCTCGACGGGAGCTGCGCCGGGTGCGAGCCGGATCACGCTGTGTCCCGAATGCAGGACTCCCGTGCGGCCGCGCATGTCGTGCCACCGGGCCGTCGCGGCTTCCGGCGTGTACGGCTTGCCGAGGATCTCGCCGTCGAGCTCGAACATCGAGTCGCCGCCGATCACGACGCCGTCGAAGTCCTCTCCGTCCTCCTCGAGCGCGGCGACGACGGCTGCGGCCTTGCGCCGCGCGAGCAGCAGCACGTGCTCGGTGGGAGTGAGTACGCGACCCTCTGCGGCTTCGACGGCGGCGACCACCGCGTCCTCGTCGACATCGGGGGCAGCGGTGCGCGGTTCGATCCCCGCCTGGCGCAGCAGCATGAGGCGGGCGGGTGATGTCGAGGCGAGGAGCACGCGCATCCCTCCACGCTAGCCCGTCGTCCGTGCGCGCCCGCCGGGCGGACGTCGCCGCTGGGCGCCGGTGGGCGGGCGTGTGCGAAGCTCGAAGGATGGATGCCGGAACGCACCTCGAGCTCGAGATCACCGATGTCGCCCACGGCGGCGTCTTCGTCGCGCGGCACGGTGATGAGCGACGCGTCGTCTTCGTGCCGGATACGGTGCCTGGCGAGCGGGTGCGGGTGCGTCTGACTGACACGTCCAAGAAGTCCTTCTGGCGGGCGGAGGTCGTCGAGATCCTCGACGCATCGCCGCACCGGCAGCCGCACGTCTGGGCGCAGGCCGACCTGGCGGTACCTGCCGAGGACCGCCCCGGTGGTGCCGACTTCGGCCACATCGTCCTGTCCGAGCAGCGGGCGCTCAAGCTCCGCGTGATCGAGGACGCTCTGGCGCGCATCGGACGGCTGTCGCTTCCGGCGACGATGGAGGCGGCGCACACGAGTGCGACCGGTGAGACCGAGAGCGTGGACGGCACCGGATGGCGCACACGGGTGAGCCTGCACGTCGACGCGCAGGGGAACATCGGTCCCTTCGGCGCACGCAGTCACCGCGTCGTGCCGGTTCGCGAGCTGCCGCTCGCGACCTCAGCGATCGGCGATGCGGCGGCAGGGCTCTCCCGCGCGAAGCCGGGCCGTGTCGAGCTGGTGCAGCCCGCCGACGGCCGGGTACGGGTGCTCGCGCGACCGGATGCGCGTGAGCGCGCCACGCGGCCCGAGGTCGTCACCGAGCGGGTGGGGGAGCGCGCCTTCCGGGTAGATGCGGGCGGGTTCTGGCAGGTGCACCGCCTGGCGGCGGGCACCCTCACCACTCTTGTGGGCGACGCGCTCAACGATGTCGGTGTCGATCCGGAGGGCTGGCACCTCGACCTGTACGGCGGCGTGGGGCTGCTCGCGGCCGCGATCGGGGATGCCGCGGGGCCCGGCGCCCGCATCACGAGCGTGGAGTCCAATGCCCGCGCCACCGAGCACGCGGGACACAACCTGGCGCAGTGGGTGGGCGCACGGGCCGAGACGGCGCGCGTCGAGCGCTGGGTGGCCGACCTCGCGAACAATGCCAGCAGCGATCAGCGCGCCAGACTCGCTCGCGGCGTCGTGGTGCTCGACCCGCCCCGTTCGGGCGCAGGCAAGGACACCGCACGCGCGATCGCCGGGCTCGAGCCGGAAAGCATCGTCTACGTCGCGTGCGACCCCGTGGCGCTCGCGCGCGACCTCGCCGAGTTCCGCCTGCACGGTTATGAAGCCGAAGCGGTACGCGGGGTCGACCTGTTCCCGCACTCCCACCACGTCGAAGCCATCGCCACTCTTCGGCGGACGGGCGCACGGCTAGCATGAGCGCATGACGCGCGTCGCCTTCATCGACGACCACGAGTCGGTGCGGCTCGGGGTCGAGGCCGCCTGCGCGCGGACCGGCACGACCGACGTCGTCTACTCCGGGGCATCCGTCACCTCCTACCTCGCGTGGCGTACGGACGGAGGCGAGCAGGCCGACGTCGTGGTGCTGGATCTCACGCTCGGCGACGGCACCACCGTCACCGAGAACGTCAGCCGATTGACGGGCGACGGATCGGCGGTGATCATCTACAGCGTCGCCGATCGGCCCGCATCCGTGCGCGAGGCCCTGCTCGCGGGAGCTGCCGGCGTCATCAGCAAAGCCTCGCCCATCTCGGATGTCGTCGGAGCGATCGCGACGGTGGCCAGGGGAGACGTGCTGAACACCGTCGAGTGGGCCAGCGCGATCGAAGGAGACCGTGCTTTCGCCGATGCCCAGCTCTCGACGCGTGAACGCGAGGTGCTGAAGCTGTATGCCGCGGGACTCCCGCTGAAGATCGTGGCCGATCGCCTGGGCATCGCCTTCTCGACGGCAAAGGAGAACATCACGCGCATCCGCGTGAAGTACGTCGAGGTGGGCAGACCCGCTCCCACCAAGGTCGACCTGCTGCGGCGCGCGCTGGAGGACGGACTGCTCACAGAGCAGTCGGTGGGAGCCCATGACCGATAGCCGACCGTTACGGGTCCTGCGCGAAGAGCTCGAGAGCACCGGTATCCCCGGCATCGCCTCGTTCACACGTGAGCGGGTCGAGCGCGTCATGGCGGTGTCGGTCGCCCTCGCCTTCGGCGCGCTCGGTGCGCAGGCCTTCTTCGCGGCACTGGGCGCGCGGGACGTACGGGCGGGGTGGGAGCTCGCCCTCATGCTCGTGGTCTTCGTTCCGTTCGTGGTCATGGAGGTCACGTTCTTCAGCGGCCGCTTCACGCTTTTCGGCGGACGTTTCTTCGTCGTCGCCTACACGGCGTCGCTCGCGGTCTGGCCGTGGGCCACGGCCGGGTCGGAGACAGCGATCACGTATCAGCCGTGGATCTACTTCCTGGTGACCGTCGCCACCGTCGCGAGCGTCATCGTCTTCCCGCGGCCCGTTCACGTCGCGATCACCGTGCTCCTGCCGCTCGCGTACGGACTCGTCCGGATGATCGAGCTGCGCTTCGTGGCCGATGCGTGGATCGCGGTGTCGTTGGACACCTCCTTCTCCCTCATCCTGGGGAGCGTCCTGATGATGCTGGCGTGGACGTTTCGCACCGCCTCCTCCACGATCGACGAACGGCGCCTGCGCGCCGTGAGCTCATACGCGCAGGCCGCCGCGGTCAACGCCACGGAGCGCGAACGCGTCGCGGTGGCGGCGCTCATGCACGACAGCGTGCTGGCGGCGCTGCTGGCCGCGGAACGTGCCGAGACGCCGCGTGAGAGCGATCTGGCGGTCTCGATGGCCCGCGAGGCGCTGACCCGGCTGGCCAACACCGATCGGGATGTCGGTGAAGGCAGCGACGCGCCCGTGCCGGTGGAGGCGATCGTTGCCGACATCCGGCGGACGATCGATGACGCGCGGTGCCCGGCCGAGTTCGTCGTCGAGGTCGACCCCGATACCCCCGAGGTGCCCGGTCGGGTGGCGCGGGCGCTGGCGCTGGCGGCAGCCCAAGCCATCTCCAACGCGGTGGAGCACGCCGCGGGGGCGGGGCTCGTGGTGCGCGTGAGCGGCAGCGTGGAGCCTGGCCGTGTGGTGATCGTCGTCGCAGACAGTGGCCCCGGCTTCGACATCGACGACGTCCCCGCTGATCGGCTCGGGATCCGCGCCTCCATCCTGGCGCGCGTGAGCGCGTTCGGCGGGAGTGCCGAGGTGGTCTCGTCCAAGGACGGAACCCGGGTGACGATGACATGGCGGGCGGTCGACTCGTGATCAGCATCCGCTTCGTCGTCATGATGCTCGGTGTCGCCTTCACCGGCTTCCTCGTCGCCCGCGCCTCGTGGGTCACCGGTCCCGTCCGCGAGCCTCTGCTGCTGTGGGCCGCGCTGATCCTCTTCCTCGTCGTCGCGTGGCTCTGCATCTTCTGGGGGATGACCTCGGGACTGCGCACGCGCAGCCAGGAGATCACCGTCGCACGGGGCACCGACCGGCTGCCCATGTGGCTGTGCGTGGCGGCGCTGCTGGTTTCGATGGTGCTGCCGCCGCTGATCTCCGTGGCGATCCCGCCCGCGGCTCGCACCGAGCAGTACGCCACGTGGTACATCGGAGGCCTGGGCGCGCTGATGACGATCCTCGTCATCCGCCGCAGGCCGTGGGCGGCGTGGAGCGGCACCGCGGTGCTCGCCGGGTGGTCGATGGTTCTCCTGGGGCCGATTCCCGCGCTCGGTCTCGGATTGGTCGGCTCGGTGGTCTGGGTCACCGGAGCCCACTTCTTCACGTTCGCCCTGGACCGCGCCGCGCGCGACACCGAAAGGCTCGGCGAGCTGCAGCGCACCGCATTGGCCGTGCAGGCGGCGCAGGGGTCCCAGCAGCGGGAGCGGCGCATCCAGGTGCAGCGCGCACTCGCGGTGGCCGGTCCGGTACTGGCGCGCACGATCGCGACGGGTGGACGCCTCTCGGAGGACGAGCGCACAGACGCGCGTATCGCCGAGGGCCGCCTCCGCGATGAACTGCGTGGACCGCGTCTTCTGGACGCGGACGTGCGCGAAGCACTGGACGCGGCGCGCCGACGCGGTGCCATGGTCACGATGTTCGACGAGGGCGGTCTCGACGGGCTCGCCGAAGAGCAGCTGCACGTCATCCGTGCCGAACTCGCCCAGACACTGCGCGCGGCGCGATCCGAACGCCTCTACATCCGAACGTCACCCGACGAGCGGGTCGCCGTCACCGTGGTCGGGCGCGCCTCGTCGACACTCGGTCTGTCCGACGAGGACAGTGTCGATCTCTGGCGCGAGATCGAGCACCCGGTCGGCTGAGTCCTGCGCTCCTGTGACCGGCGGTGCATCTGCACCGTCAGAAGGACCTGCACCGTCAGAAGGACCTGCACCGTCAGAAGGACCTGCACCGTCAAAAGGAAAGGAGACGAGGGGCGGCGAATCGCTCGCCCCTCGTCTCCGGGCGAGTGGTTACCCGAAAACCACCCGCAAGATCGAACCCGGTTGGTGCACCCTGACGGTCAACGGGCCGATCGAACGCGAAGATGCGTTCCAGCTCCTCCAGTATGCGAACGGGGTGTGGGCAGTGTCTGTAGGTACTTTGGGGGACACCTGCGTCGGCGCCCTCCGGCGCGCTTCAGCCGCTGTATCCGCCCCATCCGGCCTCACGCCGGAGCGGCTGTCGGAGCCCGCGCTGCGACAGCGACCACGCGGAGCGTCGCACGGGCTCCGCGGCCACTGCGCTCTCCTCCTCCTGCCGGTAGGCGGAGGCGACCACCGCGATCGCCGCGGCGAGTTCCACGTCGTCCGGATTCCCCCTGCGCACGTCGATCCGCAGCGCTTCGCCGGCTTCCTCGAGGGTCATAGCGGGATGTTCCCGTGCTTCTTCGGCGGCAGGCTGGCGCGCTTGCCGCGCAGAGAGCGCAGCGCCTTCGCGATGGCGACGCGGGTCTGCGCGGGTTCGATGATCCCGTCCAGCTCGCCGCGCTCGGCCGCGAGGAAGGGGGATGCCACGTTGTAGGTGTACTCGTTCGCAAGCCGCGCGCGCACCGCAGCGACGTCCTCGCCGGCCTCCTCGGCGCGCTTGATCTCGCCGCGGTAGAGGATGTTCACGGCTCCCTGCCCGCCCATGACGGCGATCTCCGCAGTCGGCCAGGCCAGGTTGATGTCGGCGCCCAGTTGCTTGGAGCCCATCACGATGTAGGCGCCTCCGTAGGCCTTGCGCAGGATCACGGTGACGAGCGGGACCGTCGCCTCGGCGTAGGCGTAGAGCAGCTTCGCCCCGCGGCGGATGACGCCCGTCCACTCCTGGTCGGTACCGGGCAGGTATCCCGGCACGTCGACGAGCGTCACGATCGGGATGGAGAACGCGTCGCAGAACCGGACGAAGCGGCTGGCCTTCTCTCCCGCGTCGATGTTGAGCGTGCCCGCCATCTGCGAGGGCTGGTTGGCGATGACGCCGACCGTGCGGCCCTCGACGCGACCGAAGCCGATCACGATGTTCGGGGCGAAGAGGGGCTGGACCTCGAGGAACTCCCCGTCGTCCACCACGTGCTCGATGACCTGGTGGATGTCGTAGGGCTGATTCGGCGAGTCGGGGATCACCGCGTTGAGTGCGCGGTCCGCATCCGTCGTCTCGAACTCGAAGACGCCCTCGTAACCCGGGATCTCCGACATGTTGTTGTCGGGGAGGAAGCCGATCAGGGTGCGGGCGTAGTCGATCGCGTCGTCCTCGTCCTCGGCGAGGTAATGCGCGACGCCGGAGCGGGTGTTGTGCGTGAGGGCGCCGCCGAGCTCCTCCATCCCGACGTCCTCACCCGTGACGGTCTTGATGACATCGGGGCCGGTGACGAACATCTGGCTCGTCTTGTCCACCATGATGACGAAGTCGGTGAGCGCGGGGGAGTACACCGCCCCACCGGCCGCAGGGCCCATGATGAGCGAGATCTGGGGGATCACACCGGACGCCGCGGTGTTCAGGCGGAAGATCTCGCCGTACTTGCCGAGCGCCACCACGCCCTCCTGGATGCGGGCGCCGCCCGAGTCGAGGATGCCGATGCAGGGGCAGCCCGCGCGGAGCGCGAACTCCATGATCTTGATGATCTTGTCGCCGGCGACCTCGCCGAGCGAGCCGCCGAAGGTGGAGAAGTCCTGCGCGTACACGGCGACCGTGCGGCCGTGGATGGTGCCGGTGCCGATGACGACCGAGTCGCCGTACGGGCGCGAGCGCTCCATGCCGAAGGCCGTCGTGCGGTGACGCACGTACTCGTCCATCTCCACGAAACTGCCGTGATCGACCAGCAGCTCGATGCGCTCGCGCGCCGTGAGCTTGTCCTTCGCGTGCTGTTTCGTCTGGGCGTTCCTCTCGGCGTCGACGACCGCTTCCTGGTAGCGCTGGCGCAGGTCGGCGATCTTGCCTGCGGTGGTCGAGAGGTCGAGGCTGTCCGTCACGCGTTCCACCCTATCGGCGCCGCCTCCCGTGGCGTTGGAGGGTGTCGACAGGTGTGTGCGGCATCCGCTGTCGTCTGTCTCAGATGCTGTTGTCAGGAACACCGAGCTCCGACTGTCAACGGGGGAGCGCGACCGGCGGCCGCGAGTAGGGTGTGGCCCATGCCGATCCCCGCCGATGGATATCCGCTCGCCGCCGCCGTCAGTCCTCGGGTGCAGGTCGTGGAGACGACGGACTCGACGAACGAGGATGCGGTCGCCGCCGTCCTTGCGGACGACGCCGGGTGGCCGCATCTGTCCGTACTGGTGACGACCGATCAGCGCAGAGGTCGCGGCAGGTTGGACCGGAGCTGGGTGACGCCTGCCGGCACGGCGCTCGCCTCCTCCGTCGTGGTGCGCGTGGGCGCTCTGCCCGCCCATGCGCGGGGGTGGATCCCGCTCATCGCGGGTGTTGCGATGTCGCGCGCGATCGCCGCGCAGCTGCGCGGCATCCCCCAGGCGGTGGGACTCAAGTGGCCGAACGATGTGCTCGTGGAGGGGCAGAAGATCTGCGGCATCCTGGCAGAGGCGGTGCCCGGCGAGTTCGACGCGGTCGTGGTGGGCGCGGGGGTCAACACGCGGATGCCGCGAGTAGACCTGCCCGTGGCGACGGCGGTCTCCTTCGCTGCTCTCGGGCAGGAGGCGGACGAGGACAGGTTGCTCGCCGACTACCTGAGCGGTCTCGACGACCTGCTCACTGCGCTCATCGATGCCGACGGCGACGCGATCGCAGCGGGGGTCCAGTCCGCTGTCGAGAGCGTGTGCACGACGCTCGGTAGCGACGTCGCGGTGTCGCTGCCCGACGGCACGGTGTTGGAAGGTCGCGCCGAGCGCATCGACGCGGAGGGGCGACTGGTGGTGTCCACCGGCGGTGCGGAGGTGTCGGTGGCGGCAGGAGACGTCACGCACGTCCGGTAGGCGCCGCGCCCGTCGCAGGGTGGCGGGCGTGTGAGCGGCGCGTGCGCGACGCCGCAGGGCACAATGGGAGAGTGACGCAGCCGACCGGATTCGGGGTCCGCCCGCCGACACCCGCACCCGGTGTCGCGGCGCCGGAACGCCGTATCGTGCGCACCCGCAGGCACGCCCGCAGGCTCTTCTGGTGCGCGCTCGTGCTCATCGGCGTCGCCGGAGCGGTCGGTTACTTCCTCGGGAACCTCCCGGCGCCGTTCGAGGACTGGATGCTGCTGCTCGCCGCAGGGCTCGTCGTCATGATGCTCGTGGTGGTGCCGTTTCTCGCCTGGCTCTCGCACACCTACACGGTCACGACGCGTCGTGTCATCGAGCGTTCTGGAGCATTCGGGCGCCGCTCCCGCGAACTCAGCCATGTCCGCGGCTATCGCATCACGGTGCGCAGAGGCCCGCTGCAGCGGCTCTGGCGCACCGGGACCTTGATCCTCGACGACGGCGTGGAGCAGCCGCTCGTCATCCGCCGCATCCCGCAGGTGCAGTTGGTGCACGAGGTACTGGTCGACCAGGTCGAAGTCAATCAGATCCTCGCTCATCGCGACGCGCAGCCGCTTCCTGCGCAGCCTGGCGCCCCCGCCTGATCCGCCGCCGTCCTCGCAACGCCCGCGGCGGGCGCCGGCGTGAGGAAGAATAGTCAGCGTCCGGAAGGGGAATCATGGCGGTGCGCGTGGGAGTCGTGGGCGGCGGACAGCTTGCCCGGATGATGATCGCTCCGGCGGCGGAGCTCGGGCTCGAGATCCGCGTGCTGGCCGAGTCCGAGGGGATGAGCGCGGCGCTCGCCGCGACGGCGGTGGGCGACTACCGCGACCTCGAGACGGTGCGCGCCTTCGCCCGCGACGTGGATGTACTGACCTTCGATCACGAGCACGTGCCGCAGGACGTGTTGCGCGCGCTCGTCGCCGACGGTATCGCCGTGCACCCCGGCCCCGACGCGTTGCGGTTCGCGCAGGACAAGCTCGACATGCGCGAGCGACTGACCCAGCTCGGCATGCCCCAGCCCGATTGGGCGCGCGTGGAGAACATCGACCAGTTGCAGGAGTTCCTCGACGACCACGGTCGTCGCGCCGTGGTGAAGACGCCCCGCGGCGGTTACGACGGCAAGGGGGTGCGTGTCGTTTCGGCGGCGACCGAGGCGCAGGACTGGTTCACGGCGCTCGCGGAGGATGCCAGAGGGGGAGCTCTGCTGGTCGAGGAGCTCGTCGACTTCCGCCGCGAGCTGGCGCAGCAGGTTGCGCGGCGTCCCTCCGGCGACATCGTCGCGTACCCGGTGGTCGAGACGGTCCAGCGCGACGGTGTGTGCGCCGAGGTCGTGGCCCCCGCGCCCGGAGCGCAGGGCCGGCTGGCTGCGGAGGCCGAGCGCATCGGCGTCGCGATCGCGGACGGCCTCGGAGTCACGGGAATGCTGGCGGTGGAGCTGTTCGAGACCACCGATGAGCGACTGCTCGTCAACGAGCTCGCCATGCGGCCGCACAACAGCGGTCACTGGAGCCAGGACGGCGCGGTCACGAGCCAGTTCGAGCAGCACCTGCGCGCCGTGCTCGATCTCCCTTTGGGCGCCGCGGGTGCGCGCGCGCCGTGGTCGGTCATGATCAACATCCTGGGCGGACCCGCCGAGGGGACGCTGGAGAACCGCTTCGGCGCGGCGATGTCCGCGCATCCGGCCGCGAAGGTGCACACCTACGGCAAGGCCCCGCGTCCCGGTCGCAAGGTCGGGCACGTGAACGTCGCCGGCGACGACCTCGACGACGTGGTCTACGAGGCGCGGGCCGCCGCCGCGCACTTCCTGGACTGACGACTCCGACCTCGCGCGCCGTTGCGGTGATCTTCCAGTGATGCCGCCTAGCCTTGACGGGTGACCCGGCCGCTGCATTCCTCCGAGGCGCCCTTGGTCGGCGTCGTCATGGGCTCCGACTCCGACTGGCGCGTGATGAACGAGGCTTCGGCCGCTCTCACCGAGTTCGGCATCCCGCACGAGGTCGAGGTCGTCTCGGCGCACCGTACTCCCGAGAAGCTGCACCGCTACGGCGTCGAGGCGAGATCCCGCGGCCTGCGGGTGATCATCGCCGGCGCGGGCGGAGCGGCGCATCTGCCGGGAATGCTCGCTTCCGTCACGCCTCTCCCGGTCATCGGGGTCCCTGTCCCGCTCGCGACGTTGGACGGGCTGGATTCGCTGCTCAGCATCGTGCAGATGCCCGCCGGCATCCCGGTCGCGACCGTCTCGATCGGCGGGGCACGCAACGCCGGAATCCTCGCGGCGCGGATCCTCGGTGCATCGGATCCCGGTATCGCCGATCGGCTCGAGGCGTACGCACGCGAGCTGGAGCAGATCGTCGAGCAGAAGAATCAGCGGCTGAAGGATTCGTTGTGAGCGCAGTGAGCCCCCCGCGCCCCGGCCAGCGACAGGTGGCCGCGCCGGTGGTGAACCCCTACCCGCTGCGATATCCCGACAGCTCGTCACGGACCGTGATGACGCGACGCGCGTGGTGGCTCGTCGTGCTGAACTTCCTGGTGCCGGGCTCCGCTCAGGCGCTGGCGGGCAACCGTCGTCTGGGGCGGTTCGGCCTCGGCGCCACCCTGCTGCTGTGGGCGCTCGCGCTCGTCTGCGCGGTGATCGCGCTGGTCGATCTCGGTACCTTCGTCGACCTCGCCACGGGGGCCTGGGTTCCGGGCTGGCTCGCTCTGTTGCGGCCGGTGCCGATGCTCATCGTGCAGGGCGCCCTGTTCCTCTACGCCGGCCTGTGGATCGTGCTGACGATCGACACGCTCCGTCTCGTCCGCCTCGTCAAGGTCAAGCCGTGGGCGCGGTTGGCCACTTCCATCGTCGCCATCGGCGCACTCGTGCTGTCCAGTGCGGGGGCGGTGTGGGCATCGAACTCGGTCGGTGCCGCACGTGACGCCCTCGGCGCGGTCTTCACGCAGACCGGGCCGGCCGTGGAGCCCGTCGACGGTTACTACAACATCCTCCTGCTCGGCGCAGACAGCGGCGAGGGCCGCGACTCCATGCGTTTCGACAGCATCTCGGTCGTCTCGATCAATGCGGAGACCGGCGCGACCACGATCTTCGGAATCCCGCGCGATATGCCGAACTTCCCGTTCGCCCCGGGGCCGATGCAGGACAAGTACCCCAACGGCCACGAGTCGCACCCCAGCCCCACCTGCGGGTGGGGCAGCGGCATCAACCAGCTGCGCACCGAGGTCGAGGTCTGCCAGGACGGCAACTCGATCTATCCGGATGCGGTCGCCAACGGCTCCGAGCCCGGGGTCGAGGCGACGAAGGATGCCGCGGAAGGAATCCTCGGCATCCAGATCCCGTTCTACGCGTTCATCGATATGGATGGTTTCGCCGCTCTGATCGATGCGCTGGGCGGAGTCGACATCAACGTGACCGAGCGCCTGCCGAAGGGTGGCGGACCCGCCTACGAGGGTCAGAGCGCAGAGGAGTGGGCGATCGGGTGGATCGAGCCCGGTGAGCAGCACATGGACGGCGACACCGCCCAGTGGTACGCCCGGTCGCGCTACACGACGAACGACTGGGACCGCATGCTGCGTCAGCGTCAGCTGCAGGAGGCGATTCTCGCGCAGTTCACGCCGGGCAACGTTCTCAGTCGATTCCAGGACGTCGCGGCGGCGGGCACGCACCTGGTCAAGACAGATGTCCCGCAGACCATGCTCGGTTACTTCGTCGAGCTCGCCATCAAGGCCAAGGAGCAGACGGTCACCTCGATCGAGCTGACCCCTCAGGGCGGTATCGACGATCGCCATCCCGATTACGACAAGGTGCATCAGATCGTGCAGGAGGCGCTCTACCCGCCGACGCCCTCCCCGACCCCGGAAGGCTGAGAGCATACCGGCGCGGCGACCTCCCAGAAGCGGGCACGAATGGATGGGTAGTCTCGAAGGATGACCGTCACGCTCCGTCTCGTGCTCGACCAGTTGGTCGATGTCGTGGACCCGGATGCTGCCGAAGCCGCGCGGGAGATCGCCGCAGCTCTCGTGAAGACCGCGCCGCGCGGGTGCGCCGTGGGTGCGATCGTACCGGCCGGCGCCGAGAGCGCCGCGGCCGATATCGCCGGCCTGGCAGATGTCTGGCGCGCGCCTCTCGCGCGGCCCGCTTTGACCGCTTCCTGGCAACTCGGGATCGCACCCGGGATCGGCGGAGGGCTCATCCATGCGCCGGGACCTCTCGCGCCGCTGGTGCGTCACGATCGCGTCAACGACAACGATCAGACCGTCGTGACGCTGTGGGAGCTGTGCGCGTGGGAGGTGCCGGGCGACCTGCCACGAACGACGGTCGCCGCGCAGCGCGCATTCATGCGACGCGCTGAGAAGTTCGCCGACGCGGTCGTCGTCCCCACGCACGCGCTCGCAGCCAAGCTTGCGCAGGTCGCGCCGCGCCTCGCCGGGCGCGTCCGTGTCATCCCCGGGGCCGCGCCGCAGGGGTTCGCCGTCCCTTCGGATGCGGTGGGCCGGCGCCGTGAACTCGGCCTCGCGGATGACGTCATCGTCGTCGCGGGCTCGCGGTGCGACGACGCCGCCTTCGCCGCAGCCTTCTCGGCGATCGGCTCCCGGGGATGCGACCGCAGCGTCGTGGTGCTCGACGCAGCGGCTGAGGACAAGGATCGCGTCCGGGATCTCGCCTCGGCAGCGGGACTTCCGCCCGAGCGGGTCAGCGTCCATGCCCATCTGAGCGCTCCCGACCGGGCGGCCGTGCTGGACGCTGCGAGCGCACTGGTCTCTCCGTCTGCGCTCAGCGCCTTCCCGTGGCGCGCGGTGGAGGCGCTGACATTGGGCGTACCGGTCGTGGCGATGGCCTCCGCAGTGCATGAAGAGGTGCTCCTCGACGGTGCGCTGATCGCACCCGTGGAGTCGCTCTCAGATGCTCTCGGGCAGGTCCTCGCTTCAGAGGAGAGCCGGAAGCGCTACGCGGTTCGCGCCGCGGACCGCGGCCGTGCTTTCTCCTGGCGTGATCACGCCGAGCGAGTCTGGGCCCTTCACTCGGAGCTGTAGCGGCGCTGGATAGGCTGAGGACGTGAATCCGCGCGTCGCCGTCATCGTCCGCACGAAGGACCGTCCGGAGTTCCTCGCCCGTGCGCTCGCCGATATCGCGTCGCAGACGTATCGCGAGGCTGAGATCGTGGTCGTGAACGACCAGGGAGATGCTCGCCCTGTCGCCGACACCGTGGCTGCCTCGGCGGTGGCTGAGCGCGTCCGCGTGGTGGAGACCGTGGCCCCCGGTGGGAGGTGCGCCGCGGCGAATCTCGGTCTTCGCAGCACGGACGCGGAGTTCGTCGTCCTCCATGACGACGACGATCGGTGGGCGTCGACGTTCCTCGAGCGCACGGTCGCGCACCTCGACGTGCACCCGTCGGATGCGGGAGTGATGACCGCGACGGAGATCGTCTACGAGCGCCGGGAGGGCACGCGCTGGGTCGAGTGCGGACGCGAGCCGTTCTGGCGGGGGATGACCGCAGTCACCTTCTCCAGCCTCCTGGAGGTGAATCGGGCCGTGCCGATCTCCTTCCTCTACCGCCGCGCGCTGCACGACGAAGTGGGCTACTACGACGAGTCTCTCGAGACGGTCGAGGACTGGGAGTTCTATCTGCGGGTCACGGCGGCGCATCCCGTCGGATTCCTGGCCGGGGAGCCGCTCGCGTTCTGGACCCAGCGACCGGGCACCGTGGGCGCCGATGCCAACAGCATGTTCGAGCTGTCCGGCGCGCATGCGCGCGACGACGCGGCCGTGCGCGATGCCGCATTGCGGGAGTGGGTGGCGCGCAACGGTGCCGGGCTGCCGCTGTACCTCGCAGCGATGGAGCGGCGTCTTCGCGAGGAGTTCGCGCGCGAGCTCGAAGCTCAGCTTGCGCGTCAACGGGAAGAGATCGTCGCGGCGGTCTACGATCGGCACCCGTTGTGGCGACGGCTGCGCCGGCTGCGCCGCGGGCCTGCGGGACGTTGAGGATGCCCGTGCAAGGGCTGCGTCGCATCGTGCGGGCGCTTCGGGAGGTGCCCGTGCTCGGTCCCATCGTCCGGGCCGGTGACAGGTTGTGGTGGTGGCGCGTCATACGGCGTTCGCACCTCGTCGATCCCGCCTTCTACGCCGCTCAGCTCGGTGTGCACGCTCTCCCACGGGATGCGGCGATCGTGCATTACGTCAGCGTGGGTTTTCGTCGGGGTCTGAGCCTGAATCCGCTGTTCGACGAGATCCACGCCGGCGGGACGCTGCCGGAGGTCTTCCGCGTGCCGGCGCTGTATGCGTACCTGCTGAGCGAGCGCCCGACCGTGCAGGTGCATCCTCTGTGGGATGCGGTGGCGTTCGCCCGCGACGGAACGGGCGATCAGCCGGCCGCCCTCGAGGATGTCTGGCTGCGGCAGGATGCTCGCATCCTGCTCGCGGCGCCGGGAGCTTCTCGGCAACTCACCGTCGTCGAGCTGCGCGCCGAGGCGATCGATGCCGCACGTCAGTGGCGCCGGGGTCGTCCTTTCGTGAATCCGACCGCCCGCGCGCTGAGTGAGCTCGATCTGGTCCGCGTCGTGCAACGCCGGGATCGCGGATATGCGCGCAAGCTGCAACAGGTGTCGTCTCTCGTCGCCGACGCGCGTGTGACTGCCACCATCGCGCTCGTCGACGTCGATGCCTCCCAGTGGCTGACAGCGGTTCTGCTGGCTCGTATGCAGCCCGGCATCCGGTTGTGTTCCTACCCGGCTGACGCGATCTGGTCACGGGTCGTCGCCGACGCGGTAGACGCGGGTGCGGCGCCCCTCGTGGCGGCTCTCGACGCACGTGCAGCGGTGAGCGACCAGGAGTTGGACGAGCTCATCGGCCGCGCGGGCGCAGGAGTGTGTGTCGTCCCCGCGCATCGCGAAGAGAACGGCACATCGTGCGGCGTGGGCATCGGATGGGTGGGCGCCGTCGGCGGCGATTGCATCGTGCTCGGAGACCATCCCCACGAGGACGTGATGCGTCTCGGTGACCAGGTCGAGGTCCCTCGACCCTTGGGGCGTTCGTTCATCATGCCGCGACCGGCCGCGCGAGCAGCCTTCGACGCCGCGCGAGCGGATGACCTCTCTGACATCGTCTGGGACGGTATGCCACGGTGCATCGCGCTGCCGACCGTCGCTCCCGTGTTGGATGAGCCCGAACATGCTTTCCGGCGCCGTCGTGCCGATCGGGCGCGGCGGGTTGTGCACCGCGATGAACGCGATCGGATCGAGCGAATCCTGTCGGAGGCGGGTTTCTCGGTGCGCACATGGAGACTCGATCAGGGCGCGGCCGTGCCCACGCTGGCGGTGCGCCGCCGTGGCGCTTCACAGCAACGGTGGGCGATCAAGATCTGCTCTCCAGCAGGCCGACGTGGCGAGGTGTGGGGCGACACCCACTTCGCGCAGGGGCTCGCCGCCGCCCTGCGCCGGGCCGGTCACGTCGTCGTGGTCGACGCGTTCGGCGCCGCCAGGAGGAAGACCGCCTACCTGGACGACGTCAACGTCGTCGTGCGCGGCCCTTACCGTATTAAGCCGCCGGAGACAGGGGTCAACCTGGAGTGGATCATCAGCCACCCGGATGAGATCACCCGGGCGGAGCTGGAGCAGTTCGACCGTGTCTTCGCCGCTTCGGAGCCGTGGGCAGAACGAGCCAGCCGCCGGTGGAACATCGCGGTGGATCCCCTCCTCGAATGTACGGACACCGACAAGTTCACCCCCCGCGGTCTCACCCGCGGGACGGATATCGTCTTCGTCGGCACAGCACGAGGCATCGCACGGCCCAGTGTCGTGGCGCCCGTGCGCGCCGGCATCGACGTCAAGGTGTATGGCCCCGACTGGCGTCCCTTCGTGCCCGCATCAGTCATCACTGCCGAGTCCATCGACAACGAGGACCTTCCGGCGCTGTACGAGCGGGCATCCATCGTCCTCAATGACCAATGGCCAGCTATGCGCCGCGAGGGGTTCATCGCGATGCGGCCGTTCGATGTGGTCGCCGTCGGCGGGCGCGTGATCTCCGAGCAGGTCTACGGGATCGAAGAGCTCTTCCAGGGTGCGGTGGTGACCTATCGCGACGCCGATCACCTTGTCGAGCTTCTGCGAGCCGATCCGGACACGATTTTCCCTGAGCCCCATCGACTAGAGGAGATCAGTGAGACCATCCGGCGGGAGCATTCGTTCGACGCTCGTGCCGCTGTGCTCGCTGCCGCGGCCGGGGCGGTGAGCTCTGGGCTCGATACACTCGATCGGTGAGGCCACATAACCTGCTCCGACGGATCGTATGGACGGCGAACGCCATTCGCCACCGTGACCCGCTGTCGCCGCGTCTGTTCCTGCGTCTGTTCGGGTCCTTGCGGAGGCGTCCCTGGGATTCGTCGAAGACGCCGCGCCGCGTCGCCATCCTGCGCAGCGATGAGATCGGTGACACCGCCACCACCCTCGCACTGCTGGCTGCGATGCGTCTGCAGTGGCCGAAAGCCGTGATCCACCTCGTGGTCAAGCCTGGGCCGGCGACAATGTTCCACGCGGCATCGACGGTGGACAGAGTCATCGAGTGGACACCGATCACCGAAGGATCGGCGCCCAAGCGACAGATCCTCACCGCGCGACAGGCGCTGAGACGATTCCGCCTGCGCGGCTACGACCTCGCGGTGCTGCCGCGCTGGGACTTCGACGACACACCTGTGCGTTACCTCGCGGCCGCCTCGCGCGCACGCTCGGTCGTGGGATTTGCGCCCGTTCCCGATCGTGAGCCCGTGTGGTTCGGCGACCAGTCACAGCTGTTGACGGACGAGATCGAGCGAGGAGAGGTGCCCTTGTTGACCGTCGACCAGCTGCGCCGCGTTGCAGCGCACCTGGGGCTCGCGTGGCCGGAGCACCACGAGCAGGCGATCGGTTACGAGCTCTTCGACGACGCCGACGCGAGACGCGTCACGGAGATGGCGCCATTGCCCGCGAATCCGGGCCTCGTCATCGCCGTCGGGATCGGTGCGCGCGACGCCAAGCGTCAATGGCCCGTGGAGGACGTCGCCGAGGCTGTGTCCTCGCTCGCTGAGCACGGTCCGACCACGGTGCAGATTCTCGGGGGTGCGGTGGACGCGCAGCGCGCGGCTCGCCTGTCGGAGCTCTTGCGCGAGCGCGACATCCCCTTCGTCGAGCTCGCGGGCGGACTGACGCTCAGCGAGAGCGCGGCAGCGATCGCCCGGTCGGACCTGTTCCTCGGAAACGACTCAGGTCTGCAGCACATCGCGAGTGCGATCGACCTTCCGGTCATCGTCGTCACCTGTCATCCCGCGAGCGGTTCGCCGTGGAGCGACAACGCGCCCGAACGCTTCGGACCGTGGTCGGCCCGAAGCGTCGTGCTCCAGCCGGCCACTCCGATATCCGACTGTACCGAGGAATGTGTCGCGGGCGAGGCGCACTGCATCCGACAGGTGCGGCCCGCCGAGGTCGTCGCGGCAATCACGGGATTGCTTCAGAGCGCCGCGAGCTGAGTCGGATAGTCTCGTTCGGTCCTCCTCGAATCCAGATCTGGAACCATCCATGCTCTCTTCGTCATCGATCACCCCGCGCCATCTCCTGGAATTCGAGACCACGCAGGTCATCGTGATCGGCGACGCCATGCTGGATCGCTATGTGGAAGGCGTGGTCGACCGAATCTCGCCGGAGGCGCCGATTCCTGTCCTCCAGGTGCGTAGGGACCGCAGCGTCGCGGGCGGTGCGGCCAACGCGGCGATGAACATCGCGGCGCTAGGCGCGCGCACGAAGCTGATCGCGTCCTGGGGGCTCGACGCATCCGGTCGCGAGCTCGATCGCATCCTCGCGGAGGCAGGCGTGGTATCTGCGCGTGTTCGCAGAGGAGACGCGCCGACCATCGAGAAGCTCCGCGTCGTCGCGGGCCAGCAGCAGATCGTCCGACTCGACCGCGAGGACACGACCGCCCTCGACGGCGGTGGTGCGGACGACGTCATCGCGGCGCTCGCATCCGCCCTCGATGAGAACTCGCGAGCCACCGCTGTCGTCATCTCCGACTACGCCAAGGGCATGCTCGACGCCGAGCTCGTGGCCCGAATCGTCGCCGTGGCCCAGCGACACGGTGTTCCGGTGATTGTGGATCCCAAGTCGGACGACATCGCGAAGTACCGTGGCGCGACGGTGGTCAAGCCCAACTTCGCCGAGGCTTCGCAGATGGCGGGTCTGGCGGCGACGGCGCCCGATGAAGAGAGCCTCGACATCGTCGCGCAGCGGCTTCTCGTCGACGGCATCGGCGCCGTCGCTGTGTCGCTGTCGGCCGTCGGTGTCGAAGTGATCGAGGCGCACTCCCGCACTCGCATTCCGACGCGCGCCCGACTCGTCTCCGACGTATCCGGCGCTGGCGATTCGATGATCGCCGGCATCGCCGTCGGTCTCGCGAGCGGGATGACGATCCTTCAGGCGGTGCAGGTAGGCAACATGGCGGCGGGTATCGCGTGTGGGCGCCCCGGAACCGCCGTCGTCTCCGCCGCCGATCTTCTCAACGAGCTGCTCGTGGAGTCCGCTCCCGAGGACCGACCCGGAACGATCGAGGACTGGGCCGAGCTGGCGCAGTTGGTTGCGGTCGAGAAAGCAGCGGGTAAGCGGGTCGTCTTCGCCAACGGTGTGTTCGATCTGCTGCATGCCGGCCACGTCAGCCTCCTGAAAGAGGCGCGCTCGCTCGGTGACGTGCTCGTAGTGGGCGTGAACTCCGATGCGTCCACGGCCAGGTTGAAGGGGCCGTCCCGGCCGCTGCAGCCACAGGCGGATCGGATGGCGGTGCTCGATGCCGTGCGGTACGTCGACTTCGTCACGGTGTTCGAACAGGACACTCCCCGCGACCTCATCCGTGCCATCCGTCCCGATGTGATCGTCAAGGGCTCGGATTACCGGCCCGACGAGGTGGTGGGGGGCGACGACGCCAAAGCCTGGGGTGGGACGGTGCATATCGTCTCGCTGCTCGACGGCGTTTCCACGACAAGGCTGTCGCAGGGGCAGCAGGTGCGCCGCGACTGACGCGGCGAGAACGGGAAGGTGAACGGCGTGAGTGTTGTCGCAGACAATCTCCTGGAGAACGCGGCGCGGATGACGGCGCTCGCGAGTGACGAGAACTTCGGACTCGCGTTCGAGCGCGCTTCCGAGCTGATGGTCACGAGCCTCAAGAGCGGCGGCACTCTCTTCGCGTGCGGCAACGGCGGTTCCATGACCAACGCGCAGCACTTCGCGGAGGAGTTGACGGGGCGATTCCGTGCCAGCCGTCCGCCGCTGCGCGCGATCGCGATCTCCGACCCCTCGCACCTGACGTGCGTGGCGAACGACTACGGCTACGAGTACGTGTTCTCGAAGTTCATCGAGGCCTTTGCGCGTCCCGGAGACGTGCTGCTCGCGCTGAGCACGAGCGGGAAGTCCGCCAACGTCTTGCGTGCAGCCGAGGCGATGAAGGCCGCCGGCGGCACCGTCGTGGCCTCCTCCGGTCCCGCCAGGACCGTGATCTCAGAGGTGGCTGACGTGTCGTTCGCCCTAGGGGAGAGTCGCTGGGCGGACCGTATCCAGGAATCAGAGCTCGTCGTCATCCACTCGCTCATGCAGGCGATCGAAGACGGCTTCGGCTACTCGACCGATTGAGAGCTGCGCGCGGCGTCGACGGCGGCAGCGAACTCGGCGAGACCGGTGAATGTCAGGTTCGCCCGCGGGTCGACTGTGTCGTCGACCCGCACGGCGACACAGCCGCCGGTGGCAGTGGCCAATCGCCTCGCCATCTCGATGTCTGAATCGGTGTCACCCACCATGATGCTCAACGAGCCGTCGACGTCGGGGTTCGCGTCCAGATAGCCGATGGCCATTCCGGGCGAGGGCTTGCGGCATGCGCATCCCTCGGTCGCCAGATGGGGGCATGTCTGCACAGCATCGATTCGCCCGCCTGCGTGCGTCACCTCTGCGATCATTCGGCGATGGATCTCGTCCACCGACTCCGCGCTCATGAGGTGCTTGCCGACGCCTTGCTGGTTCGTCACGACGACGATGCGGGGCGCCCACATCGCGAGTGATCGAAGCGCATCGAGGACTCCGGGGAGGAACTCGAACTCGGACCAGTCCCGGACGTACCCCGCCACGATACGCCGGTTGATGACTCCGTCACGATCGAGGAAGAGGCACCACTCACCCGCGCGCGTCGCCACGAGCTGCGTCATCGCGTGCACCGTCATCCTTCGACGCTACCGTGGTCTCGAGCGTGAGCTGAACGTGGGTCGTCGCCCGGTTCTGTAGAATTCGAATGGTGGAGTCTGGGGGTGCCGAAAGGCGGATCGTGTCGATGCTGAGCGTTGACCACCGCTCGCGCTGGGAGATCTTCGCCGGGGCGGCGCTTGTCGTGGTGGCGACGGTTGCCGTGGCCGGTTGGTCATTCTTCGATCGGGATGACCTGGTCTTCGCGGAGTACTTCCAGCTGAACCCGCTCACCTCCGACGTGTTCTTCCGATCGTGGTTCGGGCACCTCATGCCCGGATACATCGCCAGTGTGTGGGCATTCCTCGAGGTCTTCGGACTCTCTTGGCCCGCCGCGGTGCTTTTCATCTCGGCTATTCATGCGGGGGCGTTCGTAGCGCTCACGCGCTGTCTCGATGCGGTCGTCGGCGCGACCCGTCTGAACGTGATCGCCGCTCTCGCCTTCTCCCTGTCGCTCGGCCCCATGATGCTGAGGCTGTGGTGGGCGGCGACGCTCAACAACATGTTCGCCTTGGCGCTCGGACTCGCCGTCCTGGGGTGTGCGACCCGCTGGCTCGTCACGGGGAGAGCCCGCCATCTCCTCGCCGCACTGTCTCTGTACGCGCTGGCGCTGGCGATGAGCGAGAAGAACCTCCTCTTTTCGCTTCATATCGCGGCCTGGTGCCTGCTCGTGGTCTGGCGAGGTCTTCCCCTCGGTCAGAGGCTACGCAACGCGGTGCGCGCCTGGCCGCTCTGGGCCGGACTGGTCGTGCTCTCGCTCGTCGACGTGATCGCTTTCCTCACGGGAGGCTACGTCGATGAGTCGGGTGATTCGCCGTCGGTCATGTCGACCGTCAGCTTCGTCACCCACAACATCCTGGGTGGTCTCGTTCCGTCACTGTTCGGCATCGACATGGCCGACGAGACGACCAACCTCCTCGACCCCCGCGTGGTCATCACGGTGCTGCTGCTTGCCGCGTTCATCGTGTGGAGTCTTGCGGCTTCGCGGCTTAACCGTGGAGTCTGGGCTTTCGCGCTGATCGCCGTGCTCGCCAACGCTGCGGTGCTCTCGCGGCGTGGCGAGATGATCGGGGACGCGGGGAGTCGCCAACTCCGCTACTTGCTGGAGAGCTCGGCCCTGCTTTGGCTGGCCCTCGGCGTCGTCCTGGTGCTGTCCTTGCGCGCTCGGCGAGGGATGACCTCCGTCGCCGGTGGACGGCATTCGGTCCGTGCGGTAACGCTCTTCGGCCTTACGAGCGCCACCCTGCTCGGCGTCGCGGCGAGTCTTTCGTGGGCGCTGACGCTGGTGGGCGCCGTCGAGCGCAGCGGCGGATACCAGGCGCGAGGGTGGGTTTCCGCGCTACGGGATACGCTGCCTGATCCGACCCCGCCCTTGATCGACTCGCCGCTTCCCTTGTCGTTCGGGATGCCGACTCTGCATCCCTACGATATGGTCGGCGCTCTGTTGCCGAGCCTCGGTTGGAACGACGTGCGCACGACCACGGTGCTTGAAGGGGCCTGGGTTGTCGGGCCGGACGGCGACGCGGGACCCGCGGAGCTGTCGGACCCCGACGTGCAGTTCGCGGGTGAGAGGTGCACGGATGGTTCCTTCAACGTGCCGATGCCGGAGATCAGGACGGCGGGGCGTACCTACCTGGTGCTCGACTTCACGCAGGGGTCGGGCGACAGTATGACCTTCTTTGTGGCGGACGGCTGGACCACGATCGATCGACCCGAAGGCGCCGGTACTGTCGTCGCGTATATGGCGGATCCGATCGACGGGGATCTGGAGGTCGGGTCGCAGGGAGGGAACATGTGCATCTCCGCGCTGACCGTCGCTGACGTGGTTCCGGGCGGCGTGCCTTCCACCCGCAGATAGGCGGACGGCGGGCGCGTCCAGTATCGGCCTCGTGTCGCTGGATGCGTATGGGCGGATGTACGCCGATACTGGGGGAGTGAGTATGGGATACGACTTGTCGTCCGCCGAAGGGGCTCCCGCGCGGCGACCGCGTCGCAGGCTCGTGGCACTGGTGGTGACCGTCGGGCTGCTGGCAGGCGCGCTATCGGCGTGTGCGACGCCAGCAGCGTCGGTTCCCACGCCCACGGCAACGGCCTCAGCTGGACCGACGCCGACGTCCTCTCCTGAATCCACATCGACGCCTACTCCCACCTCGACCGACCAGGTGATCCCAGACGCGCAGCCCGACCCGAGCGGACCCGCCAGCGTGACGATCGTGAGTTCGGGATCCGACGGGTCCAGGGTCTACGCCTCTGGCCTGGTCACCGGCGATGGTGGATCGGGCGGCGTGTGCACCCTGACCGCGACCGCTGCCGACGGGAAGGTGCTGACCGGAACGATCGATGCTGAGCCGACTCCCGCTGCGGTCAACTGCGGTCTGATCGAGATCGTCGCACCGCAAGGGGCTTGGACTCTCGTGCTGAGCTACAGCTCCGCCGACGCGAAGGCGTCTTCCGGCCCGGTGACAGTCACACAGCCGTGAGTGTGAAGAGTCGGAGACCCTGTCCTCGCTACCTCGTGGCGATTCTCGGTGTCGTCGTCGCGGTCGTTGCGTCGCTGACGGCAGTCATCCTGCCGCCGGCGGTCCCCACGGCGCTTGCCGCGGACGCGAGCAGCTTCCAAGACGGTTACTTGATCTCGGACCGCAACTTCTTCGACTCTCAGTCGATGACTGCCAGCGACGCGCAGGCATTTCTGAACTCCAAGCTCTCCTCTTGCGCAGGCAGCAACGGGATGCCGTGCCTGAAGGACTATGTTGCGCAGTCGACACCCGCTGTGCCGGCGAACGCCTATTGCAACGCCTATCCCGGTGGCACGATGACTGCCGCGCAACTCGTCGTGGCCGTGTCGCAGGCGTGCGGGATCAACCCCAAGGTGATCCTCGTCATGCTTCAGAAGGAGCAGGGACTCGTCACCGCGACCTCACCCACGCCGCGCAACTACAGTGCCGCGCTCGGGCAGGGTTGCCCGGACGGAGCGGCGTGCGATCCGCAGTTCGCGGGATTTTTCTACCAGATCTACGGCGCGGCCAAGCAGTTCCAGGTCTACCTCAAGAACCCGAGGTCGTTCGGGTATCAGCTGGGCTGGAACAACATCCTTTATCAGGCGACACCGCCCGATAACAGCCGTGTCTGCGGCACGAAGCGGGTCTACATCCAGAACGATGCGACTCGTGCGCTGTACATCTACACGCCCTATACGCCCAACCAGGCCGCCCTGAACAACCTCTACGGTACGGGCGATTTCTGCTCCAGCTACGGGAACCGCAACTTCTGGCGGCTTTACACCGACTGGTTCGGTGATCCGACCGCGGAGCGCGTCACCGGCGCATATGCAGACACGTGGGCGGCGCTCGGAGGAGTGAACGGAATCTTGGGCGCGCCGACCGGGGATGTCGTGTGCATCAACAGTCGTTACTGCCAGCAGGCGTTCCGTGGGGGCACGATCTTCTGGTTCCCCGGCCGCGGCGTGTTCGGAGTGCCGACCGTCATCGAGTCGATGTGGCGGAACATCGGCTTCATCGACGGTGACGCGGGGATGCCGACCGGGGTGGTCGTCTGCGTCTCCGATGGGACGTGCTCGCAGTCCTTCGACGGCGGCGTGATCGCTGCCGACGCAGTAGGGGGCAACCTCGTCGGGCGTCACGTCGCATCGACGTGGCTCGCCGTCGGTGGCGTCAGCCTAGGTGGTGCTCGCGGTCCCGAGGTCTGTACCGGTAGTCAGTGTGCGCAGCTGTTCGCGCGGGGAGCTCTCTTCTCGGGCAGTGCGGCGACCTCGATCACCGGTTCGATCTTCAACGTCTGGAGTGCGGCGGGCATGTCGGGAGGCTCGCTCGGCTATCCGTCGGCTGACGCCGTCTGTGTCACCGCCGGATGCACACAGCGGTTCGACGGTGGCCTCGTGGTCTCCGGCGGTGACCACGCCGAGATTGTTCCCGCCGCGATTGCGACGAAGTTCTTCGCCATCGGTGGGGTATCCGCCGTGGGCGGCCCCGTCGGGCCCGCCTCTTGTGACGCAGCCGGTGCCTGTTTCCAGCGCTTCCAGGGCGCCCGCATCGATGTCTCCCCTGCGCGCGGCAGCATCGCCACGACCAAGTGGTTCCTCGACGCGTGGGCTGCCCGCGGATTCGAACAAGGTCAGCTGCGATACCCGACCGCGGAAGCGAGCTGCTCGACGGTGACCTGCTCGCAGCCGTTCGAGGGTGGCGTTCTCTCGGGGTCGCCGTCGAACGGTGTGGTCGCTGTGTACGGCGAGTATCGGGATGTGTGGATGGCGTCGGGCGGTCCCAGCGGTTCGCTGGGTCTGCCTTTGGCGGGAGACTCTTGCAACGGTCGCAACTGTGCGCAGTCGTTCCAGCGCGGGGTCCTCGCGTGGACGCCCCAGTACGGCATGATCACGGTTTCGAGCTGGTTCCTTGCGCCGTGGCAGGCGCAGGGGGCGGGTTCGGGTCGTCTGGGTGCTCCGATGGCCGCGGCGACGTGCTCGGCGGTGACGTGCTCGCAGGCGTTCGAGGGTGGCGTTCTCTCGGGGTCGCCGTCGAACGGTGTGGTCGCTGTGTACGGCGAGTATCGGGATGTGTGGATGGCGTCGGGCGGTCCCAGCGGTTCGCTGGGTCTGCCCTTGGCGGGAGACTCCTGTAACGGTCGCAACTGTGCGCAGTCGTTCCAGCGCGGGGTCCTCGCGTGGACGCCCCAGTACGGCATGATCACGGTTTCGAGCTGGTTCCTTGCGCCGTGGCAGGCGCAGGGGGCGGGTTCGGGTCGTCTGGGTGCTCCGACGGCCGCGGCGACGTGCTCGGCGGTGACGTGCTCGCAGGCGTTCGAGGGTGGCGTTCTCTCGGGGTCGCCGTCGAACGGTGTGGTCGCTGTGTACGGCGAGTATCGGGATGTGTGGATGGCGTCGGGCGGTCCCAGCGGTTCGCTGGGTCTGCCCTTGGCGGGAGACTCCTGCAACGGTCGTTGGTGTGTGCAGGGCTTCCAGCGAGGATCGATCGTCTGGTCCCCGGCAACCGGCATACGCGCCGTCGCGGAACCCATCGCCGGGCGGTGGAACGCGGCCGGCGGGGCGGACGGAACATACGGTCTCCCGACGGGCTCGGCGGCGGTCTCGGGAAACAGCGTGTCCCAGCAGTTTCAGCGCGGGACGATCACGGCCAACCGATGATCGCGCGCGTCCTCCGTCCGGGGTCCCTCAGGGCGCAGTGATAACCTAGCGACCACGTTCGCGCGCCTTCGGATGCTGCATGGCGTCACCGTTCGCAGCCAACCGGTGGCCGCCATCGGAACCCGGATGCCGCGACTGTCCCCGCCCTGACGTCCTGGGTCCGAACGGACCGTACGGGTGGCGTCCACGCAGATGTACGAGAGGTTTGTAAGCCATGGGGGAACCCCAGAGACTGTCGCCCCAGGTCGTTGACGCGGTTTCGCTCGAGCGGGCGCTCCGGGATGTGGAAGCGGCAAACCTTCGGGTGATCGAGTTGACCAAGACGATGGTGGCGCGTGAGGAACGCATCGCGACGCTGGAGAGCGAGATCGTCAGACTCAAGCGCGCGATGGACCCGCGCAGGCGTCTGGAATACCTCTTCCGGAAGAACCACGTGCTGTACGCGCTGGCGCGTCGAGCGAAGCGGATGACTGGGCGGTGAACCAGACGCAGTCTGCTCGCGTTCTCCTCGCAGTCACGTTCTACAACGGCCGCGCCTTCGCTGCGCGCACGCTGGAGTCGATCTCGAGGCTGGAGCACCCGGGGTTCGAACTCGACGTGCTCGTCTTGGACGACGCGAGCCCGGAGCCCGGCTTCAGCGAGTATCTTTCCGAGCTGGCGCAGTCCGCGGGTGCGACGTACTACCGCACGCCTCGCAACCTCGGCATTCCACGAAACGTGAACCTGGGACTCGCGACGGCCCAGCGGCTCGGTTATGACTACGTCATCATCTCCAACTCGGATGTCATCTACTCGAAGGACTCCGTCAAGATTCTCTTCGACGTGGCGACGGCAGCTACGGATGCGGCGTCGGTCACGGCATGGTCCACGAATGTCGACCCCTACTCGTTGCCTAACGGGGTCGAGCTGTTCGTCGAGTCCCAGGACATCGTGGATCGTATCGGTGACGCGCTCTCAGCAGAGTTTGGCATGTCGGCGCTGCGCGTGCCCGCCGGGATATCTTTCGCCATGATGGTGCCGGTCGCTGCACTGGACGTCGTCGGGCTCATGGATCCGGTGTTCGGGCGTGGCTATGGTGAGGAGTCCGACTGGTCGGCTCGTGCAGACAGTGCGGGCTACAGTCATCTGCTTGCTCAAGGTGCGTTCGTGTATCACGCGGGACGTGGCTCCACATTGGCCGCGGGTGTCGTCTCCGGAAAAGACATCGCGGACTGGCGCAACCAGGGCATCGTCGATCACCGCACGCCGATGTTCCAGTGGAATGTCGACGGGTTCCTGCGCTCCGGCGAGCTGGATCACGCCAAGCGACGGGCAGTCGATGCGATCGTGCGTCATGCGGCCGCCGAACGCGGCTACGCCCTGATCGACTCGTCACGTGACTGGGAGAACGTCGACGAGGACGTCGTTGTCGTCGCTACCCGATCCGCAGAGCACGAGTTGTGCACGGCTCACTGGTGCGGATTCACCACCGACCTCGACACCGACTCGGTCGACGTCCTGGGGGCTGTTCGGCGTTTCTTCGGTGACAGGAGCCCCGTCTACACCAACATCGCCCCCGCCCAGTGGGAAGGGGCCGGCCGGTACGGATACCCGCTTGAGTTGTGAAGGGGTTTGCTCACACGGTGAGCCGGAACGGAGCCGTCCACGCTGACGACGCGTTCAGGTGCGCTTCAGTAGTCTCTAATTGCATTGGCGACGTCGTCGTCATGGAGTGGTCCGCCTCGAGCGGGCACGAAGGGTGAAGATGGGTCAGGCACTGGTTGTCACCGGCGCGGGCGGATACGTGGGGCGGCATGTGGTGAGCGCGGCCGCCGACCTCGGGTACCGCGTCATCGCGCTCGTACGCGAGGCCCGAGAGGGCGAGATAGATCCTCGCGCTGAGATCTCGGAAGCCGATGTGCTCGACCCCTCGTTCGACCTGACGGACATCGTGCCGGTGGACGAGGTTGGTGCTGTCGCGCACCTCGCGTGGCAGGACGGCTTCGTGCACAACGCGTCCTCGCATATGGACAACTTGTCCGCGCACTACCGCTTTCTGACGACGCTGGCAGATCGCGGCGTGCGCCGCGTCGCAGCGTTGGGGACCATGCACGAAGTGGGCTACTGGGAAGGCGCCATCACGTCCGACGTGCCCACCAACCCGATCACGCTGTATGGCATCGCGAAAGATGCACTGCGTCGTTCGACGATGCTGTCGATCGGAGATCGGGTCGAGTACGTGTGGCTGCGCGCGTACTACATCCTCGGCGACGACCGACGCAACAGATCGATCTTCGCGAAGCTCCTGGATGCGGCCGACCGTGGTCAGACGAGTTTTCCTTTCACGACGGGGAAGAGCCTTTACGACTTCATCGACGTTGCGGAGCTGGGCCGGCAGATCGCTGTCGCGGCGACGACGCCCGGCGTGACAGGTGTGCTGAACACGGCGTCGGGGGTGCCCGAGTCGCTTGCTGATCGTGTCGAGCGGTTCATCGTCGAGAACAGCCTGCCGATCTCGCTCGAGTACGGAGCGTTTCCCGATCGGCCTTATGACTCACCCGGGATCTGGGCGGATGCCGCAGCGATCCGCGCGCTGATGGCCGCGTCACCGTTCGCGAAGGAGAAGTGATGGCACTGGAGTATGGCAAGGCTCTGCGTGTGCGCGACACCGAGATTCCCGGGGTCCTTCTGTTCGACCTGCCGGTCCACGGCGACAACCGAGGCTGGTTCAAGGAGAACTGGCAGCGCGAGAAGATGATGGAGCTGGGGCTTCCCGATTTCGGCCCGGTCCAGAACAACATCTCTTTCAATGACGCGGTCGGCACCACGCGCGGCATTCACGCCGAGCCCTGGGACAAGTTCATCTCCATCGCCTTCGGCTCGGTGTTCGGCGCCTGGGTGGATCTGCGTGCGGGGGAGAGCTTCGGCCGTGTGGTGACTGCCGAGCTCGACCCGTCGACGGCCATCTACGTTCCGCGGGGCGTCGGAAACTCCTACCAGACGCTCGAGCCGAACACCGCGTACACCTACCTCGTCAACGATCACTGGAGCGCGGACAAGGTGGGCGAGTACTCGTTTCTCAACGTGGCGGATGACACCGTCGCTATCGAGTGGCCGATCCCGCTGTCCGAGGTGGAGCTATCCGATAAGGACCGGGCGCACCCGCGACTCGCCGATGTCGTCCCCCTCTGAACGCCTCACGGTCGCGCTCGTCGCGACTGTTCGCCCTCGGGTCGCGACGGCCCTCGTCTTAGAATTGGCATGATGGAGTCTGCAAACGAGCAAGCCGCGTCGCGATATCGGCGACTGTCGGCACTGCCGCTCGATGCCGTGGGGGCGGCCAGTGGCGGAACGGGGTGGCGTGCCATCCGGAACGTGTTCTCGCACCGCGAGATGCTCGGGCTCCTGGTGCGCCGCGATCTCAAGGCACGTTACAAGGATTCGGCTCTCGGATTCTTCTGGTCTCTGGTGCGACCTCTGGTCCAGCTGGCCGTCTACTTCGTGGTCATGGGGCAGTTCCTGCGTGCAGCCCAGAGCATCCCGGACTTCGCGGTGTACATCTTCTCTGGTCTGTCGGTGATCGGCCTGTTCACGGAGATCGTCGTCGGCGGAACGAGTTCGGTGCTCACCAACGGCGGGCTGGTGAAGAAGGTGTATCTGCCGAGAGAGGTCTTCCCTCTCTCGAGCGTAGGATCGGCCCTTTTCAACTTCGGTATCCAGCTTCTCGTTCTGCTGGGTGCTACCTTCCTGGTGCTCAAGCCCCCGCTGCACTGGGAGATCGTCTACTTCCTACCGTCTCTGCTGCTCATCGTGGTCTACGGCACCGCCTTCGCGTTGCTGTGCAGCGCCGTGAACGTGTACCTGCGCGACACCCAGTATCTGGTGGAGGTGATCACGATGCTCCTCTTCTGGGCCAGCCCGATCGTCTACTCGTGGGAGATGGTGAAGTCGCTCGTGACCTCGCCTATCTTGCTCGAGGTGTACACGAACAACCCGCTCACGCTGGCGGTTCTCGGCTTCCAGCGTGCATTCTGGGTCGCCGGGGATACCGTGGAGACGCCGGGGGGACTCATGATCCGCATGCTCGTCGCGACACTGGTGGGCCTGGTGCTGCTGTTCGTGAGTCACCGCATCTTCCTGCGTCTGCAGGGTAACTTCGCTCAGGAGCTGTAGCAATGCCTGACTCTGCTGTTCTCTCGTCAAACGAGGCGCCCACGCGCCCCACGGTCGCGCGCATCGAGGACGTGCACAAGCGGTTCACCATCCGCAAGGACTCCTCGATCAAGGAGCGCATCGTCACCCTCGGACGTGCCGGGCGCCGGCACCGGCAAGATTTCTGGGCCCTGCAGGGCGTCACTCTCGACATCAATGCCGGCGAGACCATCGGGCTCATCGGCCACAACGGCTCGGGAAAGAGCACGCTCCTGAAGGTCATCGGGGGCATCCTCGAACCGACCAAGGGTGCGGTACGTCGTCGCGGGCGTCTCGCCGCACTGCTCGAGCTGGGCGCGGGGTTCCATCCCGACTTGACGGGACGCGAGAACGTCTTCCTCAACGCGGCGGTTCTGGGGCTGAGTCGTGAGGAGACGGAGGCCCAGTTCGACGACATCGTCGCTTTCGCGTCGATCGGTGACTTCATCGACACGCAGGTGAAGTTCTACTCATCCGGCATGTACGTTCGGTTGGCGTTCGCCGTCGCCGTGCACACCGATCCCGACGTCCTCCTCGTGGACGAGGTCCTCGCGGTCGGGGATGAGGCTTTCCAGCGCAAGTGCATGGACCGCATCCGCGATTTCCAGAAGCAGGGGCGCACGATCATTCTCGTGAGCCATTCGCTCGATCAGGTCACGGATCTGTGCGAGCGTTGCGTGCTGCTCGAGAAGGGCAGGGTCGTCTTCGACGGCGAGCCCGTCGCCGCCGTCGCCCGGTTCCGGGATCTGCTCGAAGAGCGCCGCGTGGCCGAGAAGGTCGCGAGCGGATCGTTCGACCGCCGGCCGGGGGGCGCCATCACAGCAGTGTCCGCAACGGTGCAGCGCGAGGACGGCGTTCAGGTCGCGCGCCCGGGCGATGACATCGAGATCTCTCTGACGATCGCTGCGGAGGGACTCGAGGCGGCGATATGTCGCATTCAGGTCGACGATGCTCTGGGACAGAAGGTCTTCGCGACCGGCACGGACTGGCTCAATATGTCTGTGCCTACGATCAACGGCGAACGCGTTCTCACGTTCCAGCTGCGTCATCCGCAACTCGGAGGGGGCAAGTACTTCGTCAACGCGACGTTGATGGATGACCGCGGTCAGACGCTGCACAACGTGACACAGGCCACGTCCTTCAACGTCGAGCCCGACCCGCGTGCGATCGGCTACGTGCGGATCGACGTCGACATGAACATCTGACGAGACTGGCCATGACGCGGCAGCTTGAACGAGCGGATGAGCGCTGAGCTAGCCGCCGTTCGTTCACTGTCCCTTGCTGGCGTAGAAGGCTTCGACGCCGTCTTTGGTGGGTGCCCACCATGCTTCGTTGTTGCGGTACCAGTCGATGGTGTTGGCGAGGCCGGTTTCGAAGTCGCTGTAGGCGGGGGCCCAGCCGAGTTCGGTGCGGAGTTTGGTGGAGTCGATCGCGTAGCGCAGGTCGTGGCCGGCGCGGTCGGTGACGTGGTCGTACGCGTCGGCGGGCTGTCCCATCTGGGTGAGGATGAGTTCGACGACGTCTTTGTTGTTCTTCTCGCCGTCGGCGCCGATGAGGTACGTCTCGCCGATGACGCCCTTGTCGAGGATGGTGAGCACGGCGGAGGAGTGGTCGTCGGCGTGGATCCAGTCGCGCACGTTCTCGCCCGCACCGTACAGCTTGGGGCGGATCCCGCGGATCACGTTCGTGATCTGACGGGGGATGAACTTCTCCACGTGCTGGTAGGGGCCGTAGTTGTTGGAGCAGTTGCTGATCGTGGCGCGCACCCCGAACGAACGCACCCACGCCCGCACCAACAGATCCGAGCCCGCCTTGGTCGACGAGTACGGGGACGACGGGTTGTAAGGCGTGTTCTCGGTGAACCGGGCCGGGTCGTCGAGTTCCAGGTCGCCGTACACCTCATCGGTGGAGATGTGATGGAACCGTTTGTCGTGCTTACGGGCCGCTTCGAGCAGCGTGTACGTGCCGATGATGTTCGTGTCCAGGAACGGACGCGGATCGTGCAGGCTGTTGTCGTTGTGGGACTCGGCCGCGTAATGCACCACCGCATCCACCTGACCGAACAACTCATCCACCAGCGCCGCGTCGGCGATATCGCCCACCACCAGCCGCACCCGGTCCTCGGGGAGCCCCGCGAGCGATGCTCGGTTACCGGCGTACGTCATCTTGTCGAGCACGATCACCTCGTGATCCGTGTTCCCCACGACGTGGTGCACGAAATTCGAACCAATGAACCCGGCCCCGCCGGTCACGAGGAGCTTGGACATCAACGTCCCCTTTCCAGGGTTTCGAGCAGGTAGGTGCCGTAGCCGGACTTCACGAGTCTCTCGGCGCGCTCGCGGAGCTCGTCATCGTTGAGGAACCCCTGACGCCACGCGACCTCTTCCGGCACTCCGATGCGCAGCCCGGTGCGTCGTTCCATCGTGCGCACGTAATCGGCGGCGTCGGTCATCTGGTCGAACGTTCCCGTGTCGAGCCACGCCGTGCCACGCGGTAGGACTTCGACCTGCAGCTTGCCGCGTTCGAGGTACGCCTTGTTCACGTCCGTGATCTCGTACTCGCCCCGCGGTGACGGGGCGAGAGAACGGGCGATCTCGACCACGTCGTTGTCGTAGAAGTACAGGCCCGGAACCGCGTAGTTCGACTTCGGCTGCGCCGGCTTCTCCTCGAGGGAAACGGCGCGTCCCGCCTGGTCGAACTCGACCACGCCGTACGCGGAGGGCTCCGCGACCCAGTACGCGAAGACGGCCCCGCCGTCGATGGTCGTGTACCGCTTCAGCTGCGAACCCAAACCCGGTCCGTACAGCAGGTTGTCACCGAGAACGAGAGCCACCTTGTCGGAGCCGATGAAATCCGCCCCGATCGTGAACGCCTGCGCCAAGCCGTCAGGAGAGGGCTGCACGGCGAACGTGATCGACACCCCGAACTGCGACCCATCGCCCAGCAGCCGTTCGAAAAACGGCGCGTCGTGCGGAGTCGTGACGATGAGAATGTCGCGGATCCCAGCGAGCATCAACGTCGACAGCGGGTAGTAAACCATCGGCTTGTCGTACACCGGGATCAACTGCTTTGACACGCCCAGCGTGATCGGATGCAAACGCGTCCCCGAACCCCCGGCCAGAATGATGCCCTTCACGCTCCCTATCCTGCCATGAGCTTTCGCGGGTCTGCGGGCTCCCAGCAAGAGCGGCCGTCGGGCTCGTTATCCTGGACGGGACCGTGTCGCGCCGCGAGTGGAGTACCTGTGACCTGGCTAGACCTCATAGGCGCCGTCGGCGTCCTCCTCGCCATCACTGCCGTCATCGGCGGGTCGGTGGCGTGGGCGGTGGGGCTGCGGGGGCTCTGGCTCATCGCTGCTGCGCCGGCCTTCTTCGCCACGATAACGGCGGGTGCCGCCATCGTCGCGCCATGGATGGGCCTGGGGTGGTCGCTTCTGCCGGTGGTGATCGTCGCCGTGCTGATCGGCGGTGTCTCGGCCGCAATCCGGGTCGTCGTCGGCAGAGGCCGGCCCCGTAAGCCCGCAACCTCGCGCCGGTTCGACATATGGGTTCTCATCGCGCTTGCGCTCCCGGCGGCCGTTCTCGTCTGGCGCTGCGTGGAGATCCTCGGCGCGCCCGGGAGCTTCTCACAGACCTTCGACAACATCTTCCACCTCAACGGCGTGCGCTATGTGCTCGACACCGCCAACGCCTCGTCGTTGCACGTGGGCTTCATGACGAGCCCGAGCGGAAGTCTCGCGTTCTATCCTGCGGCGTGGCACGGCGTCGTCGCGCTGATCGTCCAGCTGACCGGCGTCACGATCCCTGTCGCCACAAACGCGATGATCATCGTCGTGTCCGCCGGTGTCTGGCCCGTCGGGGCGGTGCTGCTTGCACGCACCCTCGCCGGGGCCCGGCCGGCCGTAGCGGTCGCGGCGGGCGCAGTCGCCGCCGGCGTCCCGGCCTTTCCGATCCTGCTGCTGGACTACGGCGTGCTGTACCCGCTGCTGTACGGGCTCGCCCTGCTTCCGTTCGCTCTGGCGGTGGTGGCCGGCATGCTCGGCGTCGCCAAGGATGCCCCGCATCTGGACGCCGGGTGGTGGATTCTCGTCTTCGCCGGCGCGATCGTGGGGATGACACTCGCTCATCCCGGCGCGTTCGTCGCGCTACTGGCGCTGTCCGCGCCCATGGTCTGCGCCGTTGTGGTGCGGGCACTGCGTCGACGCGGCTGGCGCCGCCGCGCGCTTACGATCGCCGGGTTCCTGTCTTACCTGGTCGCGGGTGTCCTGCTCCTCAAGGTGCTGCGACCGCCCTTGGCGGCGCGGGGATGGCCGCTGTCGCATTCGATGGGGGACGCGCTCGTCACTGTCCTCGCTGGCTCGATGTGGTACCAGGTGCCTGCGTATGCCGTCGCCGTCCTCGTCATCTTGGGTATCGTCTGGACGCTGATAGACCGCACCCGGGAAGCCTGGCTCATGCTGGCCATGTACTTGGTCGGGGCGTGGCTCTACGTCGTCGTCGTCGCACTGCCGCTCCCTCATCTGCGTGATGCGTTCACCGGCAGCTGGTACAACAACGCGCCTCGACTGGCAGCGATCTTCGTCGTGGCATTGTTGCCGCTCGCCGCCTATGGCGCGGCGAGGACATGGACGTGGCTGCGCGCCCGGATCCCCGCCGGAACGAGGCAGCGAGTCCCGCGCGGAGGGGCGATCGCCGCTGGCCTGGCCGCCGCCGTGGCTCTCGTGGCTGTGGCTCAGATCGGGGCCGTCCCGCGCGCCGTCGAGTGGGCGTCGTCGACGTATCGGATGACGACGGAGTCCGCTCTCGTATCGAGCGACGAGTACGCGCTCCTCGGGCGCCTCGACGACGAGGTGCCCGAGTCGGCGGTGGTGGCGGGCGACCCGTTCGCCGGAGCCGCGCTGGCGTACGCACTGGCCGATCGTCGTGTGCTTCTGCCGCACGCGCTGGTCGAGATGGATGATGTGCGCACACGGATCGTTGAGGCGCTGCACGAGGGTCGCTTCGACGCGGCCGCGTGCCGAGCCGCCGACGAAGACGACGTGAGGTACATCCTCGATTTCGGCACGGTCGGGGTGCACGGCCCGGTCCAGGGTTACGCGGACTTGGAGAGGTCACCCCAAGTGACACTCGTCGACCAGCAGGGCGACGCTCGGCTCTACGAGCTGACCGGATGCTCGCTGGCGGGATAGTCGGCCTTTAGAATGGCCATGATGGCTCCTTCTGACGCGCGTGTTCTCGTGATCGTTCCCGCGTGGAACGAGGAGCGCAGCGTCGGCGCCACGGTCCGCGAGATTCGCGCCGCCTCACCGAACTATGACGTCGTCGTCATCGACGACGGCTCGACGGACGACACCGTGGCCGTGGCCGTGTCGGCAGGCGCCACCGTTTTGCATCTGCCCTTCAACCTCGGTGTCGGTGGCGCGATGAAGACCGGGTTCACGTACGCTCAGCGCCACGGATACGCGCAAGCGATCCAGGTCGACGCGGACGGCCAACACAACCCTGCGGACATCGCAAGGGTGCTCACGGGCTTGCAGAACGCCGACATCGCGATCGGTGCGCGTTTCGCGGAGGTCGGCGATTACGAGGTGCGCGGACCGCGACGCTGGGCGATGGTCTTCCTCGCCCGCGTCGTCTCCCGCGCCGCCGATACGCGGCTCACCGACGTCACGAGCGGGTTCCGAGCGGCGAATCGCAGAGCGATCGACCAATACGTGCGCTATTACCCCGCGGAGTATCTCGGTGACACCCTCGACTCCCTGGTCGCCGCGGTGCACGCCGGACTGAAGGTGACGCAGGTCCCCGTTGCGATGCGACCCAGGGCCCATGGACGGCCGAGCCAGGGGCCCGTCGGCTCGACCGTCTATCTGCTGCGTTCCGTCTTCGCTCTCGGGCTGGCTCTGCTCCGCGGCTCCCGAGCCATCCACCCCAGCGAACTGCAGGGGGCGCCTTCATGATCATCTTCGCCTCCATCGCTCTCGCGCTGCTGATCATCGTCGTCGTGATGTGGCTGCTGCTCACACGCCGGCTGCGTGAGAAGTACGCGGTCTTGTGGCTCGTGATAGGCGTGGTCGTCCTCGTTCTGGGTATCTTCCCGCAGCTCCTGCTATGGCTCACGTCCGCGCTGGGGGTCCAGCTGCCCGCCAATCTGCTGTTCGCGCTGGCGATCGTGCTGCTGCTCGGGGTCGCGCTGCATCTGTCCTGGGAGCTGTCCCAGGCGGAGGAGGAGATCCGTCGGCTCGCCGAGGAAGCCGCCATCAGCAGAGCCGAGCTGACGGCGCTCGCCGCTCGCGTTGACGCGCTCGAGGCGAGCGTGCACGATGACCGAAATCCGACGCCGGATTCCTCCTCGTGACGAAGACGTGGGTCGTCTTCTCCGCCTTCCGTCCCGATCCCGACCTCGTGGAGTCGGTTCGCGCGGCGATTGCCGAGGTCGCGCGCCGGGTCGTCGTCGTCGACGACGGCAGTGGTCCTGGATGGGACGAGGTCTGGGACGAGGTGGAGTCCGCGGGCGCGCAGGTGCTGCGCGCGGACGAGAACAGCGGTATCGGCGCGGCGCTGAATCGCGGGGTCCGTCATGCCCTCGAAGCAGGTGCGTCCGCCGTGCTCACCTTCGACCAGGATTCGACCATCTCCCCGGGCTTCGTCGACGCCCTTCAGCGCGCGTTCGAGGGGGCGGAAGGCGCGGGTGTGAGGGTCGCCTTCGTGGTGCCGGAGAGCTTCGCCGGTGTGAGCCAGGTGCACAACCGCGACGGAGGTGTGCTCCGCACGCGCCACTCGATCCAGTCCGGCATGCTCGTGCCGCGCTCAACCTGGGAGCGGGTAGGACTGCTCCGCGAGGACCTGTTCATCGATCTCGTCGACACCGAATTCGAGTTGCGGTGCGCGGCCGCGGGACTCGTCGGCGTGGCGGCGCCGGGGCTCGGCCTGGGACACGCGCTCGGTCGTCAGTACGCGCGCGAGCTGTTCGGCCGGCGCGTCCGCCTTCCCGGCATCCCGGATGTGGTCACCCTCAGCTCTCCTTTCCGGTACTACTACCGGGTGCGCAACCGGCGGGTCGTGAACAAGCTCTACCTACGGAGTGCTCCGGCGTGGGTGTTGCGCGATACGGCTCTGGAGATCATCCACTTCGTCAACGCCCTGATGCTCGCTCGCCCGCGCCGCGCGCTGTTGGCGCTGTATCGGCGGGGCTGGCGCGACGGGGGACAAGGCCGAGGCGGGCGGATGCCGTCGGAGCTGCAGCGGGTCGCAGCCGAGATCGTGTGGCGAGCCCCCGAAGCCTGACGCTCAGGACGTGACGGCGGTCTCCCGGCGGAACTGGCGCCACGCGGGGAAGGCCAGGATCGCCACGGAAACCGCCTCGGCGACGGCGACGCCGAGAGCTACCCCGTCGGCGGAGCCGTGCGCGGCGCCGATCAGCATCGTCGTGACACCCACGAGAGCAGAGCAGATTGTGGCGGCGAACACGAGCCGGAAGCGACCTGCCGGGATCAGCAGATTGCGGATGAGAGGCGTGCCACAGGAAATGAAGAAGAACGCTGTGCCGAAGAGAGCGCATGGCAGCGGCGCTGCGGCCACTGCGGCGCCGAAGACCAGGCCGGTGGCCCAGGGGCCGAGAATGGCGATCGCCGTCCCGCCGACGGCGCCGAGGCCGCCGAGCGCGGCGAAGGCGATGAGGTGACGGCGTGCACGGTTCACGGCGCGCGGGTCGAGCACCCAGGCTTGGAAGGCGTTGCCCACGGCGATGACCGCGAGCAATCCGATCCGATAGACACGGTCCGTCGAAGCGAAGGAGCTCGCCGCCGATGCGGAGAGACCGACCGTGGCGATGGGGATCCCGGTCGAGCCATAGACGTTGCCCGCAGCATCGATGGCGGCCGTGGGAACCAGCGAGGCCAGCACCCGGCGCGTGGGGCGTGCCGGGACACCCGCGGGGTCGTGTCCGGTGCTCACCAGGCGCGCGTGGATGGCGAAGGCCGGAACGGTCAGCGCCACGAGGAGCAACGGGTACCAGAACACCTGACCCGTCAGGAGCAGGAAGGGAAGTGCGAGCGCGGAGGCCGCGAGCTTGGGGACGCCGTCGAAGAGCATCAGAGCCCGCGGGTTGCCTTCGCCGATGCAGAACCATGCCGGAGTGAATCCACCGACCGCCATTGCCACCGCGATCATGACGGACTCGGTGCGGTAGTCGGGGGAGCAGACGACGTATGTCACCACGCCCGCGAGCGGAACGACCAGAAGCGCCGTCCACGCGCGGGAGCGGAGACTCTCGGACAGGATCACCGCTCGCTCGTGCGCGTCGGAGGCACGTGCCACCCGTACGGGACCGATGACGCTCCAGCCGAAGAGCACCCCCACCATCGCGAGCAGGCCGATGGCCTGCCCGGAGTTGACGTTCGCCCACCCGCTGTCGCCCACGAACCGCGAGATCACCGGAAGTATGATGAAGGGTGCGAGCGCCGAGATGATCGGTGCGCCCGCGAATCCCGCGAGGCGGAGAATGAAAGACCGCATCGCCAGCAGTCTATTCGCGGATGGAACGAGAGATGAGCGCCGACATGACGACCGTGAGTGTCTGCATGGCGACCTACAACGGGGCCGCGTACGTCGTGCACCAGCTGCAGTCCATCCTGGCTGAGCTGCGGCCCGACGACGAGATCGTCGTGGTCGACGATGCGAGCATCGACGAGACCGTACAGCTCGTCCGAAGCATCGACGACGACCGCATCCGCGTGATCGCGCAGCAGCGTAACGCCGGGTATGTCGCGAGCTTCGCGCGCGCTCTCGCCGAAGCGCGGGGCGACGTGCTCATGCTGTCCGACCAGGACGACGAGTGGGTTCCCGGTCGCCGTGCTCTGCTCGTTGCTGCACTCGGTGACGCCGACGTCGTCGCGTCCAACCTCGAGATGCTCGGCACCGGCGCGCCGCTGACTTCGCCGCTGACCGGCAAGCCGTGGGTCCTGATGTCGTCCGATTCCCCGATCCGGCGCCAGCTCGCGATCTTCGCGGGCGTGGCGCCGTACTACGGGTGTGCGATGGCGCTGAGACGCTCGGCGCTCACCTATCTGCTTCCCTTTCCCGACGGGTTGCGCGAGTCGCACGACCTGTGGATCGCGACGGCTGCCAATGCGCAGCGCCGCCTGGCGCATGTCGGCAGCGCCACGGTGCGTCGACGGGTGCACGAATCCAATGCGTCGACCTCCTCGCCGCGAGGGGTTCGTGCGGCGCTGCGTTCGCGCCTCCTCATGCTGCAGCTGTGGCGAGAGGCCCGGCGTCGGCGCGCCGCTCAGGCCGGCGGAGGCGCGGTCGGCGCCTGAATGTCTCCCGCGCGAACGGCACGGGGGCGTACCCGCGCCATAGCAGGGCGCTCCACGAGAACCCAGCTCGCCCAGGCGAAGACGAATGTGACGACCACGGTCATCGCGACGTACGGCCAGAATCCGAGCTTCATCCCTCCGGCGAGGTAGGACAGCTGCTGCACCGGCCACGCGTAGATGTAGAAGCCGTACGAGACGTCGTTGCGTGCGATCCACCCCGGCTGTGGGATGACGGTCGACAGATACAGCAGGGCGTAGGCGAGCAGCGGCGCCCCCAGTTGGCCGCCAATGTCGGGCACGAAGACGATGCAGACGGCGGCCAGCGGAACACTGGCGAGTCCGATCCATCGATTGAGGCCCCAGCGGTCGATGATCATGTAGGCGAGCGCGCCGGCGGCGAAGAACGAGAAGAGTCGCGCGAACTGGAAGAAGTCGTTGTCCAGACCGCCCGTCGTCCACAGCACGGTGATCGCGCGCACCACGACGCTGCCGACCCACACGGTGCCCACCGCCACGATCGACCTCCGGTAGATCGCGAGGGCTCCCAGCAGCCACGTGATGACGTAGCACAGGAACTCGAAGTAGAGCGTCCACAGCGAACCGTTCCACACATCGGGATAGGGCACGCCGCTGAGCGTGGTCCCGATTCCGTACACGCGGATGTACAGCGTGATATTGCTCCACACGTACTCGAGCGGATTCGGAGCGGTCGAGAGGAGACCGCCGAGGTTTCCCTGCTTGATCATCAACGCGAGGGGGGCGAAGACCACGGCGATGACGATGAGGCAGACGAGGTAGGCGGGAAAGATGCGAGCGACGCGATGCAGCAGATAGTCGCCGGCGCGCGTGCGGAAACGGCTGCGGGTGATCAAGAAGCCACTGATCACGAAGAACCCGGCGACGGCCCATCCGCCCAGATTCTCGCCGTTGAAACTCGGGCCGCTTCCCACGCCCGCGATGTAATAGGCATGTGCCACGAGCACGAGGGCCGCGAGCAGCAGGCGGAACAGGTTCAGGGAGTTGTGGCGGTACGGGAACGCGCCGGTTGACGCGGCGCTCACTTCAGGAGATTCCGCGCGGACATCTCGTCGAGGGATCTCTGATAGCCGTCGTCGTCGACAGGTTCGGAGCGCACCCAGTCCACGAACCGTCGCACTCCCTCGGCGAACGGTGTCGCGGGGACGAAACCGAGCATCTCGGAGATGTGGGTCGTGTCGGCGACGTTATGGCGGATGTCGCCCAGACGGTAGTTACCCGAGACCCGCGTGGGAACTCGCGTGCCGAAGGCTGCGAAGAGAGCCTCGATCACCTCATTGACCGTCGTTGCCACCCCTGAGCCCACATTGAAGATCTCGCCGGCGGCCCGCGGGTGTGTCGCTGCCAGGAACGTCGCCTCGACGACGTCGTCGACGTACACGAAGTCTCGGGATTCCCGTCCATCCTCGAAGACGTTGATCTCCTTGCCCTGGCGGATAAGCGTCGAGAAGATGGAGAGGATCCCCGTGTAGGGATTCTTCAGCGACTGACCCGGTCCGTACACGTTCTGATACCGCAGTGAAACGGGCTCGATGCCGATCGTGGGAGCCACCGTCATCACGAGGGCCTCCTGCGTCTGCTTCGTGATGCCGTAGACCGAAGAAGGATGGAGCTTCGCATCCTCCGCCGTCGGGACGAGCTTCAGGGGGCCCTCGCCGCTCAGGTGCACCTCGAACTCTCCGGCTGCCATGTCACGGTCGGCGCGATGCGTCGGGTAGACGATGCGCCCGTCCGGCGTGCGGTACGCCCCTTCGCCGTAGATGGAGCGCGACGAGGCGATCACGATGCGACGCGTCGAGTGCCGGTCATTGGCCAGCACATCGAGCAGCTTCGCGGTGCCGCCGACATTTGTCTCGCAGTACCGATCGATTTCGTACATGGACTGTCCCGTGCCGGTCTCCGCGGCGAGGTGGACCACGACGGTCGCCGGCGCGAGGGCGCGGCGTAGATCCGCCGCCGACGTGACGCTGCCATGGATCACGGTCGCGACGCCGTCGAGCGAGCGAAGCATGGGTGACGTCGTCTCGGGATCCTCGCCGTGCACCTGCGGGATCAAGGCGTCGAGAACGCTGACCTCGTGGCCAGCCTCGGCGAGTCGGGCCGCCAGACGCGACCCGATGAAGCCCGCACCCCCGGTGATGAGGACGTGTTCAGACATCGGGGCTCCTGGAGACGGTCGATAGGAACGGGCGGGAGTCAGAGCGAAAACACATGAGACAGGGTTGATCTTAGTCCGGCGGCGGAGGGCCTTCTGATGACACCGGGCAGCTCCGTCACCGCGTGCAGACGAGAGATCGGTCGCAGCCTTGCGGCGTGTGCCGTGCGCTTCCATCCTCTGGCGGCGGCCAGCTCGTGAGCCTGGCGGTAATAGGCGCGTTCGTCGCGGAACCGGGTTCCGTCGAGGATCGTGCGCTGAGACGCCGATGCGCTGTGTCGGCGATAGGAGAACGCCACCGTCGGGTTGTAGACCAGCGTCGCGCCCGCGAAGGCGAGATCCATGAGCAGGGCGAGGTCCTGGATGATCGGCAGTCCCTCCCGGAAATCCGTACCCTTCAGGGCCGAGGTGCGGAAGGTCAAGGACGGCCAGTAGAGCCAGTCGCCGCGGATGAGGCTCGTCGCCATCGTTTCGCCCCGCAGCACCGCCACTCCTTCGCCCCGTCGGGGCGCGAGCAGACGCTGCTTGACCCGGTCCGCCAGCGGCTTCACGACGGCTCCGCTCTCGTCGATCACGTTGACACCTGGCTGGACGACGTCCGCATTCGGGACGGCGCGGATCGTCTGAGCGATGAGGCCGACGTAATCGGGATGCAGGAGGTCGTCGGAGCCCAGCAGCATCATGTACGGCTCGTCCGCGAGACGCACCGCCTCGCGGTAGTTCCCGGTGATTCCGAGGTTCGCATCGTTGCGCAGGTAACGCACACGCTCATCTGTGATCTGTGCGAACCACTCGGCGACAGAGGGGTCCGGGTAGCAGTCGTCGATGACGGTGAGCCGCCACTGCGGATCGCGTTGTGCGAGCACGGATGCGACTGTCTGCTTCAGCAGGGCGGGATCCCCCCAGTAGGGGATGAAGATGTCGAGCGTCATGGCGTCCTCAGCCTACGCAACGACCGCGGATAGGATGGAGAGCCCGTCCTCCGCCGCGCGCAGCGCCCGCTCAGAAACCGGTGACCTCATGGATCTCCTCATCGTCGGCTCCGGCTTCTTCGGCCTCACCATCGCCGAGCGCGCTGCCGCGGCGGGCCGCAAGGTCACTGTGGTCGAACGCCGTCACCACATCGGCGGCAACGCGTACACCGAGAACGAGCCGACAACGGGGATCGAGGTGCACAAGTACGGTGCTCACCTCTTCCACACCTCGAACGCCACGGTGTGGGAGTACGTGAACCGCTTTACGGCGTTCACGAACTACGTGCACCGCGTCTACACGACCCATAAGGGCGTCGTCTATCCGCTGCCGATCAACCTCGGCACGATCAACCAGTTCTTCCAGGCGGCCTACAGCCCCGACGAAGCGCGCGCGCTCGTGCAGGAGCTGGCGGGGGAGTTCGATCCGAAGAAGGCCCAGAACCTCGAGGAGCGTGCGATCGGGCTCATCGGCCGGCCCCTGTACGAGGCCTTCATCCGCGATTACACGGCGAAGCAGTGGCAGACCGATCCGCGCGACCTGCCGGCCGAGGTGATCTCGCGCCTTCCCGTGCGCTACACGTACGACAACCGCTACTTCAACGACAGGTGGGAGGGGCTGCCGGTCGACGGCTACACGGCGTGGCTTGAGCGGATGGCCGATCACCCGAACATCGAGGTCAAGCTCAGCTGCGACTTCTTCGACGAATCGCAGCCGCTGAACAAGCGTGCCGTCGTCGGTCAGGTGCCGGTCGTCTACACGGGCCCCATCGACCGGTACTTCGACGACGCCGAGGGGGCGCTGTCGTGGCGCACGCTCGACTTCGAGCAGGAAGTGCTCGACGTCTCCGACTTCCAGGGGACCAGCGTCATGAACTACGCGGATGCGGATGTGCCGTATACCCGCATCCACGAGTTCAAGCACTTCCACCCCGAGCGCGCCGAACGCTACCCGACGGATCACACCGTCATCGTCCGAGAGTTCTCGCGCTTCGCCGAGCGCGACGACGAGCCGTACTACCCGGTGAACACCCCGCAGGATCGTTCCGGGCTCCTCGCCTACCGCGAGCTCGCCAAGGGAGAGCGCGACGTACATTTCGGTGGGCGTCTGGGCACCTACCAGTACCTCGACATGCACATGGCCATCGGTTCGGCCCTGTCCATGTGGAACAACACTCTTGCCTGAGCGCACTCGTCCGGTTCATAGAATCCTCCGATGACCACGACCACCGTGGGCGCACCCGGAACACCCCGGCGCTACCTCCACTCCCTGTGGCTGCTGTCGGCGCGCGACCTGAAGGTGCGTTACGCCACCAGCGCGCTGGGATACCTCTGGTCTGTGCTCGATCCGCTCGTCATGAGCGTGATCTACTGGTTCGTCTTCACCCAGGTCTTCGGACGGCATGTGGGCGAGACGCCCTACATCGTGTTCCTCATCACGGCGCTCCTGCCCTGGGTGTGGTTCAACGCCGCGGTCACCGACTTCACCCGGGCCTTCAACAAGGACGCCCGGCTCGTGAGGTCCACGGCGATCCCGCGGTCGATCTGGGTGAACCGCATCGTGCTCAGCAAGGGCGTCGAGTTCCTCTGTTCGATCCCGGTGCTCGTGCTGTTCGCGGTCTTCGGGGGAGCGACGGTCGGATGGGGGCTGTTCTTCTTCCCGCTCGCAGTCCTGTTGCAGACGGCGCTGTTGGTCGGCCTGGGGCTCATCGTCGCTCCGCTCTGTGTGCTCTGGGGCGACCTGGAGCGTACGACCCGACTCATCCTGCGCGCTCTGTTCTACGCGTCGCCCATCATCTACGGCGTCTCGGATCTTCCCGGCGGTTTCCGAGAGGTCGCCGCTCTCAATCCGCTGGCCGGCATCTTCACGCTGTATCGTGCCGGGTTCTTCCCCGATCAGTGGGACACTCTGTCCGTCGTCGCAGGCGCCGTCGTGAGTCTCGTGGTGCTCGGCGTCGGCATCCTCGTCTTCCGGCGACTCGAGCGCCCCGTGCTGAAGGAGCTGTGATGTCCGCGGAGCTGGCGATCGACGTCGACGGGCTGGGCGTGCGTTTCCGGCGCAATCGACGCGGTCGGCGCAGCCTGAAGGATCTGTTCGGCGGCGCATCCCGGCGGTCGCGTCCCGGCGAGTTCTGGCCGCTGCGCGGCGTCACCTTCACTGTTCGGCCCGGTGAGTCGATCGGTGTCGTCGGGCGCAACGGTCAAGGCAAGTCGACCCTTCTCAAGCTCGTCGCAGGCGTCCTGCTGCCCGACGAAGGAGTCGTACGGGTCAACGGTGGCGTCGCTCCGCTCATCGAGATCACGGGCGGCTTCGTCGGAGATCTCACGGTGCGTGAGAACGTGCGACTCACGGCAGGCCTCCACGGGATGAGTCGGGCCGAGGTCTTGCGACGCTTCGACTCCATCATCGACTTCGCCGAGCTCCACGACTTCGTCGACACCCCCTACAAGCATCTGTCGAACGGCATGAAGGTGCGGCTGGCCTTCGCGGTCGTCTCTCAGCTCGAGGAACCCATCCTTCTCGTGGACGAGGTGCTCGCCGTGGGGGACAAGGCGTTCCGGGAGAAGTGTTACCGCCGCATCGATGAGCTGCTCGCTGCGGGGCGGACCCTGTTCTTCGTCAGCCACAACGAGAAGGACCTCCGCCGTTTCTGCACGCGAGGCATCTACCTCGACAAGGGGGAGCTGAAGATGGATGCGCCCATCGCCGCCGTGCTGGAGCGGTACAACGCCGACTACGCCGTGGGCTGAGTCTCCACCAGCGGCGGCATCGGGCGCCAGGAGCGGTCGCGCGCGATCTTGCGCCCGTCGCGCAGCCCACGCGCCAGATGGCTCGTTCCGCGCGCTTTTCGCTCGACCATCGCGAGTCGGATGAGTTCCTTGGCGAAGGTCATCGCCGTGCCCAGACCGAACAGGACCGGGTTGTAGACGCCCAGCTCACGGTAGTACCGCTTGATGTAGGCGCGGTTTCGCATGATGTAGTAGCGGTACGCGTCACTGGACGCGTTCATGTGACGGATGCCCATGTCCCACTGCTTGATCTCGCGGGTGCGGCGCAGCACGAACTCGTCGACGATGACCGAGGTCGTGATGCGAGAGGCGAGCCAACCGTACAGCTGATCGTCCCAATAGATGAAGAAGCGCGGGTCGGGGAGACCGATCTGTCCCACCACGTCGCGGTGGATGAACATCCCCTCGAAGCAGCCGGAGTTCATCTTCTTGTACCCGGACTCGTCGAATCCGGCCGGCGCGAACGGGATGGGGATCCCCATGCGGTCGGCAACGCGGTACTGCCAGTAGAACTCACTGCCGTCGTAGTCGTAGCGCCGACCCTGGATGCTCTTGAACCGCGGCGTCCACTTCCCCATGCGCGCCAGGCCATCGGGGAGTACCTCGACATCGTCGTCCATGAGCCAGATCCACGTCGAGCCCAATTCGTATGCGACTCGCATCCCCTCGCTGAAACCGCCGGAGCCGCCCGTGTTCGTCTCCAGCCGGCGATACACGATCTCCGTGGCGATGCGTTGCCGGAAGGAGTCGACCACGGCGGTCGTGTCGTCGCTGGACGCGTTGTCCACGACCACGACGTGTCCCGGCTTCGGATCCATCGCTTCGATGCTCGTCAGCAGCTTCGTCAGAAGGGCGGAGCGGTTATAGGTCACGATCGTGATCGTGGCCGTGGCCGGATCGAACTCCGGCAGGGAAGCGGTCATGCGTTGTCCTCGAACACGGTACGCCAGCGCTCGACGCTGGTGAGGTCGGATGCCGCCGCGCGGTAGCGGCGTGAGAGTCCAGGCCATTCGCGGCGCAGACGTCGGTGGAGGCGCACGCTGTCCACGAGCATGCGGCGGAAGGTTGTGCGGTCGCGCACGTAGACGTTCTTGCCGGATCCGTTCGCCGCACTCACGATGGCGCTGTCGACCAGCGGAACACGCCACCAGAGCGCGTCCTCTTTGCCGTACTCCACCTCGGGGAGCGTGGATCGATCGCCTGACGTGGGGCGCAGCCAGTGCGATGCAACTGTTGAGGCGGTGAACCACCGCAGACGCCAGCCGGTCGGGTTGTCGTAGTCATGACGCCGACGCAGCGGAAACACCTGCCGGCCCCGCCGTGAGCGCAAGGGCACGCCGCTGTCGGTGTGCACGACCGTCTCGGGGTAGTCAGCGGCGAGCGCGCGGGCGGCCGGCATCGCTGTGGCGAGAGTGGCCCACATGTGCTCGGGGCCCGAGAGGAGGTCGCGGATAGCTTGATGCCGCAGCGCGACGGGGTAGTACTGCATCATCATCAGGTGCTTGAGGTCCACCCGACGACTGTGTCGAAGAAGGGTGCCTCCTCCCGGCAGAGACGAGTGCAGGAGCGCCGCGACGATCCGGTTGCGGGCGTGGAAGTATGCCTGCCAGTCGATGGAGTCGTCCTTGCCCACCCACGAGACGTGCCACAGGGCGACACCCGGCATTGAAACCGTCGGGAATCCCGCCTCGCCCGCCCGCAGGCAGAACTCGGCGTCGTCCCATTTGATGAAAGCGGGCAGCGACAGCCCGATCTCGCGGATGATCTCGAGCGGGATGAGGCACATCCACCATCCGTTGTAGTCCGAGTCCATGCGCATGTGCAGCATGGGGGACTGACGGAGGTTGGCGACGCTGAAATCGTGCGGGAGCTTCTCCTGGTACAGGGCGCGCCACATGAACGGTGCCTCGTCCACGACCTCGGCCCACGCGTGGAGCTTGGGGCGATCGAGCAGGTCGAACATGTGCGCACCGACGATCGTCGGGGTCGATGCGTAGCGTCCGAAGACGATCGATCGTCGGACGGACTCCGGCTCGATGCGCACGTCGTCGTCCAGCAGTTGGATGAAGTCGCTCTCCGGCCGTGCCAGGGTCTCGCTCATGGCGCGCGCGAAGCCGCCCGATCCGCCCAGGTTGGGCTGGGTCAGTACGGCGAGGGTCTCCCCGAGCGCGGTGGCGACGTCGGCGTAACCGTTCTCCTCGGCGACATGCTGCGTGCCCTGATCGATCACGAAGATGCGGTCCAGCAGCTCCAACAGGTCGGGGGCATCGGCCAGGCTCCGCAGCGTCCCGACGCAGTAATCCGGCTTGTTGTAGGTGGTGATGCCGATCGAGGCCTTGCCGTGGCGGACCGGAGCGGTCTCGGTGGTCCACTCGGCACCCTCGAAGGTCATGGCCTTCTCGTCCGCCGCGATGTCGAACCAGATCCAGCCGCCGTCGCTGTACTGGTCGAGTGTGACGTGGAAGGTGCTCGTCGCCTCGCCGTCCACCTCGCGCGTCTCGATGCGCTGCTTGGTGCCGCTTCCGTTCGATCGGTAGAGCAGGATCGTCGCGGGTCCCTGCGTGCGCACGGTGAGCACCACATCTCGAACCGGCGTCCAGTGCTGCCAGTACGAGGCGGGGAAGGCATTGAAGTACGTTCCGAATGAGACCCGCCGTCCGCTGACGATGCGCGCCCGGTTGCGTCCGAGGATGTTGGCGAGCTGAGCCCGATTGGAGACCCGTACGGGTTCGTCGTCGATGACGGACCAGGTCTCGGGATCCGCGTAGAGCGGGAGAAGGTCGGGGTCGCGGTCGAGAGGGAACACGACCTTCTGCAGAACATGCGGCACGAGTGGATCTCCGGTTCGGTCGGCGGCGCGCTACGTAGAGCCGGAGCACGATCCTACCGGCCCGACCTCGTGAACCGCCCGGAGGTCGCTCACCGGGTGCGCTCTTCGGGAAGCAGCGGCGACGCGGGATCGCCGTTGTCGAGCCGGTCCCGCCAGGAGCGCGACTGTCCGGCGCGGCTGGCGCACACCACCAGGAGGAGCCATCCGTACCCGAACAGGGTGAAGCTCTCGAACACAGAGTCGATGAGCAGCGCGGTGAGGACGAGGGGCGTCCAGGTGTAGACCACGGCCCTCCGGTTGCTGGCCTCGAGCCACGACCGCACGAGCGCGACGGTGCAGAATCCGGCGAACAGCAGCAGGCCGAACCATCCCACCTGCAGGAGGATGTCGAAGTAGGCGTTGAGCGCCGACGCGTGGCGCTCGCCGAGGTTCACGTTGATGGAGAGGAACGGGAACTCGGTCGTCGACCACGTGCCGAACCATCCCCATCCCTGCACAGGGTGATAGCGGACGTAGTCGAGGATCGTGTTCCACAGATCGGCGCGGGTCGCGAAGTCGCTGCCGGCGCCGAGCATGGCGATGATGGGGCCGCGGGCGGCATAGGCCACCGCCAGGGCGACCACGACGATTCCGGCGAGCGTCGCCTGCAGCATCGGCTTCGATTCGGGTCGGGTGTGCCGCACGACCATGAGCGTCAGGGTGGCCAGCCCGACGACGAGGGCGATCACGATCACGGTGGGGGAGTCGCTCAGCACGGCCATGCCGCCCCCGAGGAGCACCGAGAAGACCGCGAGGCCGGGGCGAACGGACTGGGTGCGCCACTCGACGAGGAACGTGATCAGCGCGAGCACGGCGACGAAGCCGAGCGCGTTGCGCGTGCCGAAGATCCCTTGCACGGGTCCGAGCTCGGCGATGAGACCCTGCACGCCCAACAGGGGGAAGGGCATGTCGATGAGGATGCCGAAGAGGATCTCCACGCCCAGGGAGATGGCGAGCAGCCACCGCATGACGTCGCCCAGCGCCCGGGCGGTCTGCAGGGTGTCGCGCACGTGCGCGATCGTGACGCCCAGAAGCGACAGCGCTGCCAGGGCCACCCAGCCGATGAGGGACTTCGGTTGATCGGTCGACCAGAAGACGCTCACCAGCGTCCATCCGAGAAAGAGTGCGAGCGTCGCGGACGCCAGCCGTAGCGGCGACAGCTCCCCCCGGCGCGCGATCAGCATGGCGACGGCGAGGGTGCAGAGTCCCGCGACCATCGTCACGTAGGTCACCCGGCCCATGAGCCGTTCGATGGCGAAGGCGCCGAAGGTCGTGCCGAAGACGACGAGAGTGAACGCGCGCGCCAACCGTGCCGAGCGCAGCAGTTCGCCCACGCCGGAGGCGGCGGGGGCGATCATTCCTGATCCGACACGGGGTCGCCGCGCTCGATACGCCACGACGTCTCCGCGGGGCCGACGCCCAGCAGCGGTGACTGGCGCACCTTGAGCCCGAGCAGGACGACGAGCATCCAGCCCCACACCACCAGCGGGCCCGACTCCGCGAGACCCTGCACGAGCAGAACGGTCGCGACGAGCGTGGGCAGCAGCGTCAACGGTGAGTACGGGCGGTCATCGCGCAGATCCCATCGTGGGCGGTCGATCGCGAAGAACCAGGCGCGCCAGATGAACGTCAGGTAGACGCCCGCCATCAGGAGCACACCGATCACGCCGAGTTGGAGGAAGACGTCGATCCACATGTTGTGCGCCTGCATGACCGTCTCGCCGTGGTCGACGATCCATCCGTCGAAGTGCTTGTCCCAGGGCAACCACGGCGAGGCGAAGCCCCATCCGGTCAGGGGACGCTCGCCTGCTCTGGCCAGCACCTGCTCCCAGATGCCTTCGCGTCCCGTCAGGTCGGCCGACCTGCCGAGGGCTGCGAAGAGCGTGTCGCGAGCGAAGAAGAGGATCGCGGCGCCGGCGAAAGCCACGGCGGCGTAAGCCGCGTAGTACACCGTGCGTCCGCCTGGCTTCGTGACGGTGCGCATGAGCAGCACCGTCACGAGCACGACGACGACGGCGGCCGCCGAGAGGTAGGCGGTCGCAGAGCCGGCGTGGACGAACAGCAGCGCGGCGATCGAGATCCAGATGATCGCGGAGACCCGCCCCTCGGCGTGCGCCGCCCAGCGGATGCAGAAGACGATCAGCCCGAGCAGTGCGACGACCGCGAGGAGGTTGGCGTTTCCCTGGATGCCCTGGACTCGCCCGTCGAGGTCGAAGAGGTTGTTGCGTGACCAGTAGACGATCGGGTCGTACTTCACACCCCGCTCCGGAAGCACCCAGCCGGGCAGGATCGGTCGGCGCACGAGCAGCGACACGACGAGCTCGAAGGCGAGCGACAGTCCCAGCGACCACTTCAGCGCCGCCGAGATGGCGGCGACGATCTCCCGCCAGGTGAGCATCGCCGCGACGAACAGCCCCTGGCCCGTCGTGATGAGCCACAGCGCGAGCGTGGTGCCGGTCGTCGCGGGCCACGCCGACCAGATGAGCGAGGCCGCCGCCCAAACGCCGTACGCGAGGACGAACCATGGCAGGCGGCGTCGGTCGACCGGCGGCCGGATCAAGAGCCACACCACCAGGGAGACGACCGCGGTCGCGACAACGATCGCGGTCGAGATAGTGACCCCGAAGGCCAGCGTCCATGCGGTGCCCGCGACCGCCTGGAAGACGACGAAGACGCACCACGCGCGCAGCAGCAGATGTCCGGTGCGCTCACGCAACGGCGGTGCGGGTGCGGGACCTGCCGGATGTTGGGTTCGGACGGCCATGATGCCCTCAGATTATCCCGGGACCCTTCTAGGCTGGGGGTGTGCTGGCCGAGCTGACCAACGTCCCCCGTGACTACTCGTGGGGCTCCCCCCATCTCATCGCAGACCTGCAGGGCCGCGAGCCCTCCGGCGCGCCCGAAGCCGAGGTCTGGTTCGGGGATCATCCCGGATCGCCCGCCCAGCTCCCCTCCCTCGGGATGACGTTGGCCGCGTGGTTCGATGCGCAGGAACCCGGCGCGGGCCAGAAGACGCGGCTGCCGTACCTGCTCAAGCTGCTCGCCGCGGGCTCCCCCCTGTCGATCCAGGTGCACCCCTCGCGCGAGCAGGCCGCGGAGGGGTTCGCGCGGGAGGAAGCGGCCGGCATCCCGCGGGATGCGGCGCACCGCACCTACAAGGACGACAATCACAAGCCCGAGGTGATCGTGGCTGTCAGCGACCGTTTCGAGGCGCTGGCGGGCCTCCGGCCGCTCGCCGCGACGCGGGGCATCCTCGCGGCTCTGGGTCAGAACGAGGGCGTTGTGGCACTCGCCCGGGCGCTCGAGGGTGCCGACGAGGCCTCGGCGCTGCGCGACGTGCTGGGCTGGCTGCTCTCCGGCCACGCGCAGAGCGTGGTCGACGGGGTGATCGCCGCCGTGCGTGAGGCCGCTCGGGCGACGCCCACCGACCATTTCGTCGCGCTGAATCGCATCGCTGACGCCTACCCATCGGATCCGGGGGTCGTGGTCGCGCTGCTCATGAACCACGTGGTGCTGGCCCGAGGCGAGGCGATCTTCGTGCCGGCCGGTGTGCTGCACGCCTATCTCTCCGGTCTGGGCGTCGAGATCATGGCCGCCAGCGACAACGTGCTGCGCGGCGGTCTGACGCCCAAACACATCGATGTCGACGAGCTGTTGCGCATCCTCGACACGACACCGGGCGAGGCGCCGAGACTGCCGGCGATCGTGGGGGAGCCGGGCGTCGACGTCTTCGCGCCCGGGATCTCCGACTTCGAGCTGCTGCGCGTGACGGTGGACGAGGGCGAGGTGCGTCGCGTCCGCCTCCGCGGACCCGCCATCGCCGTGGCGACCGTCGGTGCACCGATCGTGTCGGCCGCGGATGCTCGGGTGCGACTCGCGCCGGGAGACGCGGCGTTCGCCACGCCCGACGAGCAGCATCTCGAGGTCACGGGTACGGGGGAGCTGTTCCTCGCGATGCCGGGACGCTGATCGCCTTCTCGTAACGAATCCGCTCCATCGACACGCCGGCGGCGCGTCGCGAAGATTAAAGCGTGGGTTGAGGGTTTACGATCAGCGACTTGCTTTCCTCGAATCACACCTGTGTAATTTAGGCACCCGCCCACCGCGGGGCGTGATTTCGAGATCGTGGGGAGAGCACATGGCGAGCGCACCGTACCGCTCAGGCGTTCCCGACAACTGGCACGTCGATCCGGTCTTCCTCGGTGTCCCCGGCGTCCGTCGCGAAGCTCCTGTCGACGACGACAACCCGCTGTCGTGGCAGACGGATGCGCTGTGTGCGCAGACCGACCCCGAGGCCTTCTTTCCGGAGAAGGGCGGATCCACCCGCGACGCGAAGCGCATCTGCACGACCTGCGATGTCCGCGACGAATGCCTGGAGTATGCGCTGCGTAACGACGAGCGATTCGGGATCTGGGGCGGGCTCAGCGAGCGCGAGCGTCGCAAACTCAAGCGTCGTGTGAGCTGAACGCTCTGTCGAGATCGCCGATTGCGGCGCGTGCACCTCGCGCGTCGCGAACTCGTGCTTAGGCTGACTCAGTCATGTCGGCCCGTGTCCACGCTCTCCTCGTCGTGCGCCCTGAAGCGCGTACGGCCGCCGCGTCGCATCTCGAGCGAACGCTGTCCGCCCTCGCCGCGCAGACCCGCCCGGTCGATGCGCTGACGATCGTTCTCTGCGGCGGCGACTCCGCCCTCACGCAGCTCGTCACCGCGTCCGGCGCCGAAGGAGTGATCACCGCCGGAGCCTCGACGTCGTTCGCCGACGCGGTGCGTCTCGCCTCGGTGCGTATCAGTGGCGAGTTCGTCTGGCTTCTCGCCCAGGACACCGCGCCCGAGCCCGAGGCGTTGCAGCGCCTGCTCGCCGGACTCGAACGCGCCCCCTCGGTCGCCGTCGTCGCCCCCAAGCTGGTGGAGTGGGACGAGCCGGCCCGCATCGCATCGCTGGGTGTGACGATGACGACGCTCGGCCGCGCCGTCGAGCTGGTGCAGGACGAACTCGATCAGGGCCAGCACGACGGTGACGAAGACGTTCTCGGGGCTGATGTGCGCGGGCTTCTCGTGCGCGCCGACCTGTGGCGCACCCTCCGCGGTGTCGATCCCGCGCTGGGCGGGGCCGACGAGGGTCTCGATCTCGGCGTGCGCGCCCGCTTGGCGGGTCACCGGGTGGGTCTCGTGCCCACCGCGCGGGTGGCGGTCGCCGGCGACGGCGTTGCGGGCCTGCCCACGGCGGCGACGCGACGCGCCCGCCGCCGTCGCGCCTACGCTCGCCGGCTCGCGCAGATCCACCGTCGCCTGGCGTACGCACCGGCCGCGGCGGTGCCGCTGCACCTGCTCTCTCTCATCCCCCTGGCGCTCTGGCGCGCGGCGGCGCTGCTGGTGGCGAAGCAGCCCTCGCGCGTGCTGCCCGAGTGGGGTGCCTCGATCGTGGCCTTCTTCCGGTGGGGCGCGATCGCCGCATCCCGTGGTGTCATCCGCCGCTCGCGCAGCGTCGCGTGGTCCCAACTCTCTCTGCTGCGCATCAACAGGTCGACGCTCCGGCAGCGCTTCGACGCGGATCCCGACGCCGATGCGATGAACCGACCGGTGCGTGGCGAACTCCACTTCTTCACGGGTGGGGGCGCGTGGCTCGTGCTGGCGGGACTGGTCGTCTCGGCGGCCGCATTCCCCGCCCTCCTTGCGTGGCCCGCTCTCGGCGGCGGCGCCCTTGAGCCGCTGCGGGCGACACTCGGTCAGCTCTGGGCTGACGCCGCCTTCGGGTCCCGAGCGACTGGGCTGGGGGTTGCAGGGCCGGCCGATCCGTTCGCCGCCGTCGTGGCACTGCTCGGCTCGCTCTGGCCCGCAGATCCCTCGCGCATCCTCGTCGTGCTGTGGCTCACCGCGCTGCCGCTCGCGGTGCTGGGCGGCTGGTTCGCGGCGACACGCCTGACGTCCCGCTCGCTGCTGCGCAACACCGCCGCCGTCGCCTGGGCGCTCGCGCCCACCTTCTGGGCCTCCCTCATCGACGGTCGCCCCACGGGCGTGATCGTGCACCTGCTGCTGCCGTGGCTGTTCTACGCCGGGGCTGTCGCCCATCGGTCGTGGGCCGCGGCAGGGGCGGCGTCGTTGTTGCTCGCGGGAGTGCTCGCGTGCTCTCCATCGCTGGCTCCCGCACTGATCCTCGTCTGGATGCTGGCGATGATGCTCGTCGTGGTCGCACGCGGTGGACATGGAGCAGGGCAGATCGTCTGGAGCGGCGTTCCCGCACTGGCGCTGTTCGCCCCCCTCATCTGGGCTCAGCTGCACGGCGGCACGGTGTGGGGTCTGCTCGCCGACCCCGGCCCGGTATGGGCGGGCGCACAGGCAGGCGCCGACGCGGCCGGGCGCTTCGCGCTGGCAGCGGGGTTCCCCAGCACGGACTTCGCCGGGTGGGCCGGCCTTCTCGGTTCCACGACCATCGGCCCGCTCGTCACCACGGTGGTCGTCCTGGTCGCCCCTCTCGCGCTGCTCGCCCTGCTGTCGCTGCTGACCCCGCGGTGGATGGTGGCCGGTGTTCTGCTCGTGATCGCGCTGCTGGGGCTCGCCACCGCGTTCGCGGCCGTGGGCTTCGCCGTGTCCGTCGACACCCGGGGCACGCCAGTGGCCCTGTGGCCGGGTGCGGCTCTGAGTCTTGCGTGGCTGGGGATCGTCGCGGCCGCCACGGTGACGCTCGACTCGGGTGTTCCGGCGCGCGCCGGTGGCCTGCGCGTCTTCGGCGCCGTCGCTGTCATGGGCACCCTCGCGCTCCTCGCTATTCCGTCGGCCACCGCGATGGGCAGGGGGCAGAGCGAGCTGCAGATCGGATCCTCGTCCACGCTGCCCGCCTACGTGGCGGCACAGGGGCGCGATGATTCGAACGTCGGCACGATCATGCTCTCGCCTCTGGCCGACGGTTCCGTCGCAGCCCAGGTGGTGTGGGGCGGCAGCGAGACCCTGTCGGGCGTCTCCACGTTGGACGCGACCCGCACCGTCGCCTCGGCCTCCGACCAGGAAGTGGCGGAGCTCACCGCGGACCTCGTCACCTCGACCTCGGAGGATGTCGTCGCACGCGTCGCGGCGGCCGGGATCCGCTTCATCGTGGTCGCTCCCGAGACCTCGGACGAGAGCGACGCGGCGCGCGCTCTTCGGCTGTCGGCCCAGACGGCGCTCAACCAGCGCGACGACCTCGACGTCGTCGGCGCGACGCCGAAGGGCACGCTCTGGCGCGTGACGACGGACGTGGCCGAGCGACCTGCGCCGAGCGCAGAGATCGTGCGTCAGGGGTGGGGCGTCACGGTGGTCCAGCTCGTGGTCGTCGCGATCGCTCTGCTGCTCTCCGTCCCCACGGCGGCCTCGCGGCGCGAGGCGCGTCGTACCCCGCGCACCGTCGGTCCGCGTTCGCGGGAGGAGCAGGCATGAGCAGGCAGCGGATGTGGCGCTGGGCCGCCACGAGCACGCGGCTCGTCGTGGGCGCAGCCCTCGCTGTCGGCATCGTCGGTGCGGTGGGCGTCGGTGTCGCCGCCAACTGGCCCACCCACACGCACGAGCCGCTCGCCGTGGGGGTGACTCCCACCCCGGCGGACACGGTGCTCGCCTGCGCCGGACCTCTGCTCGCCCTCGGACGTGACGCCACGCAGGCCGACCAGATCGCCAGCGCAGCGCCGACGGCTGCCGTCTCGGGATCGGACGGCGCGGCGCTGACGCAGTCGTCGGAGCCGAGCGCCCCTGACGTCGTCGGCTCCGACGGGCACCTCGTCTTCGTCGCGCCCCCGCTCGACGAGAAGCGATCGGATGCCGCGGCGGCTGCGAGCGGCACGGTCGCCGCCGAGGATCTGCGTGGCTTCGCGGCTTCCGCCTGTCAGCCGCCGCTGATCGAGTCCTGGCTCGTCGCGGGCGCGACGACCACGGGCTCGGCGGACGTCATCCTTCTTTCGAACCCTTCGGATGTGGCTGCCACCGTCGACCTCACCCTGTACAGCGCGACCGGTGCCTCCGTCCCGCCGTCGGGCAGCGGACTCCGCGTCGATGCCCACACGCAGCGCCTGGTGCCGCTGGCCGCGCTGGCGGTCGGTGAAGGAGCGCCGGTCGTGCGCGTCACCGCCTCCGGCGCGCCGGTCGCCGCCGCCCTGCAGTCGAGCCTCTCCCGGACCCTGCTGGCGGGCGGTGTCGAGCAGAGCGGCGCGATCGTCGGTTCCGCAACGCAGCAGGTGATCCCTGGAGTGCGGGTTCCGCAGAGCGCGGTGGATGCGGCATCCGCCGGCGCGACGACCCTCCTGCGGCTGCTCTCACCGGGCGCCGACGCGACGGCCACCGTCACCGTGCAGGACGACACGGGGCGTACCGCGCTGACACAGCAGGTCCCGCTCGGCGCGGACCTCCCCACCGAACTCGACCTCGCGGGTCTCTCGGCAGGCACGTACACCGTGCGCGTCGAGGCCACATCGGCCGTCGTCAGCGCCGTCTGGCAGACGACGAACTTCGCCGACGGTGCGGACTTCGCTTGGTATCCAGCAGCAGAGCCCATCGTCGACCCGAGCGTGATCGCCGTCCCCGAGGGGCCGTCGCCGCTCCTGGTGATCGCGGGGTCCACGGTCGGTTCCGCCGACGTCGTGCTGTCGCCGCTGAGCGGCGCCACCCAGACCGAGCGGGTCAGCGTCGCAGCCGGCGACACCGCATCCGTTCCGGTCCAACCGGGCGCGGTGTACCGCATCGAGACCTCGAACCCGGTGCGGGCGTCGGTGAGCTATCTGGCGGACGGGGCGATCAGCGCATTCCCGGTGTGGCCGGCGGATGCGGCCGCCGCGGAGATCATCGTCCGCCCCTGAGCCCGCTCAGAGGAAACGGAAGCGATCGGGGCCCAGGTCCCACGGGTCGCGCCCGAGGAACTCGGCCGCCGCGCGGAAGACGCAGCTCTCGATCATCATGCGCCGATGGGTGTCGTCGTTCCGGTGCAGATGCGCGAGACGTTCGATCGGCAGCCGGTAGAGCACGATGCGCTTCTCGTCGGCAAGAACGCTCCAGCGCGGGATGCCGTCGGCATCCGCCGCCGGAGGCATGTCGGCCATCTCGAAGCGCACCTCGCGCAGCTCCGGCCAGGCCCCGCGGAGGAACTCCGCGACCGAACCGACGGCGAGGTCGAACCGGTCGACGCGCGTCTCGAGGGGCGGGAGCGGTGGGCGCACGACGGCGCTCCGGCCCTGCCGGCCGTGACGCCCGTGACGTTCCGGTCGCGGGGCTGCGGGTGCGGGGCGCGACCGGCGGCGGATCATCTGACCATCCTAGGCGCGGCGCACCACCGGTGTCTCCGGGGCGCGTTAGGGTCGCACCGTGCAGGAACGTCAGTGCTCAAAGGTCTCGTGCGCGCGTGAAGCGGTGGCGACGCTCACCTACGACTACGCCGATCAGATGGCAGCGGTGGGCCCGCTGGGTCGGGCGGGGGACCCCCACGCCCACGACCTGTGCCAGGTGCACACCGAGCGACTGTCCGTACCGAAGGGATGGCTGGTCGTTCGTCACGAGACGCTCCGCGCTTCCTAGCCGCGGCGCGTGACGGGCGCGGGCAGCAGTGCCTCGGCCCGCGCATCGCGCGCCCGGATGGCCGACAGCTCGCGCTGGAAGCGCAGCGCCGCCACGGCCCGGATGAACAGCTCCGGATCCGCGGCCGGAACGGGGGACACGGATGCGGCCGCCTCTGCGGCCAACTGGGTCGCGAGCACCCGTCGCGCCTGCGGCTGCAGTTGCTCCGCCTGTCGGACAAACCTCGCGAGACGCCGCGCGACCGACGCCGGGAGCGCCGCCACATCGGCGATGCGGGCCCACTCGGCAAGGGGTGCTGGCACCTGCGGTTCGAACGAGGCGAGACGCCCGGTGCGCGTGCGCTGACTGAAGGTGCCGGCCATGAGGTCGCCCAGTCGCTGTGCGCGCGGCGTGAACATCCCGGTCAGCGCCGCCACGGAACCGAGGGCGAACCAGATCTCCAGGACTCCGACGAGAGAGCGGATCAGTGCCTGCCGGAATCCCGCCGCTCCGCCGTCGGTGCGGACGATGCGGGCGCCGACGATGAGCTTGCCGAGGCTCCGGCCGCGGGTGGCGGTCTCGATGGTCGTGGGCGCGACGACCAGGAGAACGACCGCCAGCAGGATCGAAACGATCGTCCCGAGTCCCGAGTCGACGGAGAGGACCCCGGTCAGCCCGAGCGCCAGCAGCACGATGAGTGCGGCGGCCACGGTCACGATCATGTCGATCGCGGCCCCCGCCACTCGGAGGAAGAACCCAGCCGGTTGCACGTCGAGGGCGACGGCCTCGCCGGTGAGGATCTCGTCCTGGCCGATCTCGACCAGCGTCACGGCGGAGGGCATGGCTACAGTGAAACATATGGACCTCGACGCGCTCACTGCCGCCCACAGGTCCGAGTGGGAGCGTCTCGACGAGTTGGCCGGTCGCCGCCGGCTGAGCGGTCCGGAAGCCGACGAACTCGTGACGCGCTATCGGGCGGCATCTGCGGATCTTGCCGAGTTGAAGACGGCCGCGGGACGCAGCCCGCAGGCCGATCACCTCTCTCTCGTTCTTGCCCGCGCCCGCCTGCGGCTCACCGCCGGCGACGGCAACCTGCTCCGCCGCATCCCGCAGTTCTTCCTCGACCAGCTGCCCGCGGCGCTGTACCGCGTGCGCTGGACGACACTCGCGGTCGCGGTCGCCTTCGTCCTGGCCGCGGCGCTGGTGGCGTTGTGGATCTCGTCCGATCCCGCCCTCGTGGCGACCCTGGGCTCCGAGGCGCAGCTCTCCTCGTATGCGAACGACGAGTTCGTCGCCTACTACTCGGACAACCCGGCGGCGGTGTTCGCCGGCACGGTGTGGACGAACAACGCCTGGATCGCGGCGCAGTGCGTCCTGTTCGGCATCACCGGCATCTGGCCGGTCTCGGTCGTGATGCAGAACGCGGTCGGTCTCGGCACAGCCGCGGCCGTCATGGGCTCCTTCGACCGGCTCGACGTGTTCTTCGCGTACATCCTTCCCCACGGCCTGCTCGAGCTGACCAGCGTGTTCGTCGCGGCGGCGGCGGGGCTCCACGTCTTCTGGGCATGGGTCGCCCCCGGCCCGCGGTCGCGGCGCGAGTCGCTCGCCGCAGCGGGTCGCTCGCTCGCCACCGTTGCGATCGGCCTGGTTCTCGCCCTGGCGCTGTCGGGAGTCGTCGAGGCCTACGTCACGCCGCAGCCGTGGCCTTGGCCCGTGAAGATCGCGCTCGGCACCCTCGCCCTCGGCGTCTTCCTGGTGTACATGCTCGTGGTCGGGCGCCGGGCCGCACGCCGCGGCCAGACGGGGGACCTGGGCGAAGATGACATCGGCCAGACCGAGCTCGTCGCGGGTTGAGCGGGAACGGATTCAGCGATCGTTCATCTGATCGCGGGCGTGTCGTATTTTTGAATAGTTCAAAACAATGACAGGATGCGGGAGTGGCCCCCGCATCCGTCGAGACAGAGATCGCCCTGCGTCACGCGGGCCTTCGAGTCACCGAGACCCGGCGCGGGGTCTACAACGCGCTGCACGCGCTGCCGCACGCCCGGGCCGACGAGGTGTTCGCCCGCGTGCGTGAGGGTCTGCCCGCGACGAGCATGCAGTCGGTCTACAACGCCCTCGGCGACTTCGTCGACGCGGGACTGGCCCGGCGCATCGAGCCCGCGGGGCATCCCGGGCTGTTCGAGCTGCGCGTCGCCGACAACCACCATCACCTCGTCTGCCGCGGCTGCGGGCGCGTCGAGGATGTGGACTGCGTCGCGGGCGCGGCGCCCTGCCTGCATCCCCAGCAGACGCATGGCTTCTCGGTCGAGGCTGCCGAGGTGACTTTCTGGGGCATGTGTCCGGCATGTGCCGCCCAGAGCGAATGACCCCCCACGAAAGGAAACAGATGTCCGACATCACGACGGGTTGCCCTGTACCCCACGACGGTGCCGACGAGACGCGGTTGCCCGTCGGGCCATCGCCGGTCGACGCCGAGCCCGACGGGGTGCTGCCGCATCCCACCGCAGGCTCTGCGAACCGCGTGTGGTGGCCGAAGAAGCTGAATCTGCGTCTGCTGGCGAAGAACCCGGTCGTGGGTAACCCTCTCGGTGAGGGCTTCGACTACAAGGCCGCCTTCGAGGCGCTCGATCTCGCGGCGGTCAAGCAGGACATCCTCGAGGTCATGACGACGTCGCAGGACTGGTGGCCGGCCGACTTCGGTCACTACGGCCCGCTGATGATCCGTATGGCCTGGCACAGCGCCGGCACCTACCGGGTGACCGACGGGCGCGGCGGCGGCGGGCAGGGACAGCAGCGTTTCGCGCCGCTGAACAGCTGGCCGGACAACGTGAACCTCGACAAGGCGCGTCGCCTGCTGTGGCCGGTCAAGAAGAAGTACGGCCAGTCGATCTCCTGGGCGGATCTCATGATCCTCGCCGGCAACGTGGCGTTGGAGTCCATGGGCTTCAAGACCTTCGGATTCGCCGGCGGACGTGCCGACGTCTGGGAAGCGGACGACGACGTGTACTGGGGCCCCGAGACCACGTGGCTCGGCGACGAGCGCTACTCCGGCGATCGCGAGCTGGAGAAGCCGCTCGCAGCTGTCCAGATGGGGCTCATCTACGTCAACCCCGAGGGTCCTAACGGGGAGCCCGACCCGCTGCGATCGGCGCGCGATATCCGCGAGACCTTCGCCCGCATGGCGATGAACGACGAGGAGACGGTCGCGCTCATCGCCGGCGGCCACACCTTCGGCAAGACGCACGGCGCGGCATCCGACGAGAACGTGGCCGAGGACCCCGAAGCCGCGGGAATCGAGGACCAGGGGCTCGGCTGGAAGAACGCGCACGGCACCGGCAAGGGCGACGACACGATCACGAGCGGGCTCGAGGTCACTTGGACCTACCACCCGACCCGCTGGGACAACGAGTTCCTGCACATCCTCTACGCGTACGAGTGGGAGCTGTTCAAGAGCCCGGCGGGCGCGTGGCAGTGGCGTCCCGCGAACGGTGCGGGCAGCGACATGGTGCCCCTGGCCCACTCGGACGGGCGTCGCGAGCCGCGGATGCTCACGAGCGACATCGCCCTGCGCGTCGACCCGGAGTACGGCAAGATCACCAAGCGCTTCCTCGAGAACCCCGAGGAGTTCCAGGACGCGTTCGCCCGCGCGTGGTTCAAGCTGACCCACCGCGACATGGGCCCGAAGGTGCGCTACCTCGGCTCCGAGGTGCCGGCAGAGGATCTCATCTGGCAGGACCCGGTGCCTCCGGTCGATCACGAGCTGATCGACGCGGCGGATGCGGTCGCGCTGAAGTCCCGCATCCTCGAGTCCGGGCTGAGCGTCTCCGAGCTGGTCTCGACGACGTGGGCGGCCGCATCGACCTTCCGCGGCAGTGACAAGCGCGGCGGCGTCAACGGTGCCCGCATCCGTCTGGCGCCGCAGAAGGACTGGGAGGTCAACAACCCCGCACAGCTGCAGAAGGTGCTCGCGGTCCTCGAAGAGGTCAAGGCCGAGTTCGAGGCAGCGGGTCGCCGGGTCTCGCTCGCGGATCTGATCGTGCTCGCCGGCAACGCGGGTGTCGAGCGTGCCGCGGCCGACGCGGGCGTGATCGTGGAGGTGCCGTTCCGTCCGGGACGTACCGACGCGACGGCGGAGCAGACCGAGGAGCACTCCTTCGCGTTCCTCGAGCCCGCCGCCGACGGCTTCCGCAACTACCTCAAGGGGCGCCCGTCGCTTCCCGCCGAGTACCTGCTCGTCGACAAGGCCAACCTGCTGACCCTGAGCGCACCCGAGATGACGGTGCTCGTGGGCGGTCTGCGCGTGCTCGGTGCGAACTGGGACGGATCGCGCTACGGCGTGCTGACCGACCGCGTGGGTGTGCTCACGAACGACTTCTTCGTGAACCTGCTCGAGCTCGGCAACACGTGGAAGCCCCTCGACCCCGGATCCCACGCGTTCCAGGGCACGAAGGACGCCACCGGCGAGCTGGTCGGCATCGGCACGCGCGCCGACCTGGTGTTCGCCTCGAACTCCGAACTGCGCGCGCTCGCTGAGGTCTACGCCTCGGATGACGCGACCGAGAAGTTCGTCACGGACTTCGTCGCGGCGTGGACGAAGGTCACGGAGCTCGATCGCTTCGACCTGGCCTGACCCGCAGCGTAGAACGCCCTTCCGTCTCAGGCGGAGGGGCGTTCTTCGTCTGCCAGGGGGCGGCAGGAGAAGCGAAGAGGAGCGGCGGACTCAGCCGGCGGCGAGCGAGCGGGGGGTGGGGGCGACGTGCGCGCCCGAGGATCAGAGCAGCCCGCGCAGCTTGAGCGCGAGGTAGTGGTCGGCGACACGGGGCGGGAGGGATGCCGCATCCGCGGTCACGGCGACGGCGCCCGTGCGTCCGATCGCCGTCCCGACGCGCTCGCCGCCCTGACGGACGTGCTCGGTGGCCGCCCAGGCGTAGGCGGCGTCCGCATCCGTCATCGCGGTCTCGTCGTCGTGGTCGTCGACGGTCGATGCGGAGGCCACGAGCACCCGGGACCGGGCGGTCAGCGTGGGGAGGGCGGCGAGGAAGCCGCGCGCCGCGGCCGGGTCATCCTGTGCGGTGAGCAGCACCACCAGCGCCGGGCGTACCGTGAGCCTGCGCACCAGGGAGGCGACCTCGCTCCAGTCCGTGTCGATCAGCTGAGCCTCGACCGGCGCCATGGCGTCCACGAGCGCGGGGACGAGTCCGGCGCCGTCGACGCCGCTCACACGCGCGCGCACGACGCGATCCATCATCACAAGATGAACGTGGTCCCCGGCGCGGGCGGCCAGTGCGCCGAGCAGCAACGTGGCCTCCATGGCGGCATCGAGCCTCACCCCGTCGTCGACGCGGGTCGCGGCGGTGCGCCCGGTGTCGACGACCACGACGATGTGCCGATCGCGCTCCGGCCGCCACGTGCGCAGCATCGTGGTGCCGGAGCGCGCCGTGGCGCGCCAGTCGATCGAGCGGACATCGTCGCCGCGGACGTATTCGCGCAGGCTGTCGAACTCGGTTCCGCGACCGCGCACCTGGACGCTGGTCTCGCCGTCGAGCTCCCGAAGGCGGGCCAGGCGGGACGGCAGATGACGGCGCGAAGAGAACGGCGGCAGGACGCGCAGCACCCCGGGCGCGTCGATGCGCTGCTGGCGTCCGGCCAGCCCGAGGGGACCGAGCGCGCGCACGACAACGAAGCCGCTCACGAGCTCACCGCGTCGGCGCGGCACGAGCGACGCGGTGAGCGTGGCCGTGCGCCCAGGCGGCACATCGATGCGCGGGCGGCCCGCGGGAGCGCCGGCGGTCGGCTGCCAGGCATCCCTGATCCATCCCCTCACCGGGCGGCTGCCGGCGTTCGTCAGGTGCAGTTCGCTCAGCGCCACCTCGCCGCGCCGGGTGCGCGCGGGCAGGTTCCGCGACACGCGCAGGTCGGCGGGGCGGGGCGCGAGCGCGGTGTCGAGCGCGACAGCCGCGATGACGAGGACGAGCCACGCGCCGAACACCGCCCACGCCGGCACGCCCGCGGCGGACAGCATCACCAACGGGATGAGACCGCCGGCGACGACGATCGGAAGACGGCCGGTGACGAACACGTCAGATCGGGACCCTCGTCTGAGCGAGGATCGCGGTGAGCACGCCGTCCACCGTGACGCCCTCGAACTCCGCTTCGGGGTTCAGGCGCAGCCGGTGGCGCCAGGTCGGGGTGAGCATCGTCTGGACGTGATCCGGCGTGATGGCCGGGTAGCCGCCCAGCCAGGCCCACGCCTTCGCGGTGGCCAGCAGCGCGGTCGCGGCGCGGGGGCTCGCGCCCAGCTGCACGGAGGGAGCATCGCGGGTCGCCCGCGCGAGGTCGACGATGTAGCCGAGCAGGTCGTCGGAGGCCTCGACGGATGCGGCCGCCCGCTGCGCGGCGGCAATGCCCGCCGCATCCGTGGCCGGCGTCACGGCGTCGAGCGCGCGCGGATCGAACCCATCGGCGTGACGGCGCAGCACCTGCACCTCGGCATCCCGCTCGGGCACGTCGACGCGCAGTTTCAACAGGAATCGGTCGAGCTGTGCCTCGGGCAGCTCGTACGTGCCCTCATGCTCCACGGGGTTCTGGGTCGCCGCCACGAGGAACGGCGCCGGCAGCGGGCGGGTCACACCATCGGCGGACACCTGACGCTCTTCCATGGCCTCCAGCAGCGCCGACTGGGTCTTGGGCGGCGTGCGGTTGATCTCGTCCGCGAGCAGCACCTGCGTGAACACCGGACCTTCGCGGAACTCGAACTCGCCGGAGCGCGCGTCGTAGATGAGCGACCCGGTGACATCGCCCGGCATCAGGTCGGGCGTGAACTGCACGCGGTGCGTGTCGAGTCCGAGCGCGCGGCTGAACGCGCGCACGAGCAGCGTCTTCGCGACGCCGGGCACACCCTCCAGCAGGACGTGCCCGCGGGCCAGGAGCGCAACCAGAAGCCCCGTGACGACGCCGTCCTGGCCCACCACGGCCTTGCCGATCTCAGTGCGCACGCCGTGCATCGCCATCCGCAGAGCGTCGTCGGAGTTCTCGGTCATTGCGATTCCTTTCGCGGGCGGGACGGGGTCAATCGTGCCTCGAGGGCGCGGAGATCTGCAGCGAGGCGAGCGAGCGACCGGTCGTCGGCGACGGGCTCGTCGCCGAGCAGCGCGCGGCTGCGGGCGGGTGGGATGCCGGTGGCCGCGGCGACGGCATCGGCGGTCGCCGCGGCGTCGGCGCGGTGCGGCACGGACAGGGCCGTTGCCGCGCGATCGCGGGCGCGCCCTCGCAGCAGCGCCGCGGCATGATCGCGCGCGCCGGCACGGGCGTAGAGCCGGCCGAGGCCGCGCGTGGTCTCGTCGGCGCGCACCGTGACCGGGAGCCGCTCGTGCACGAGGGGGCCGAACCGCCGGCCGCGCCAGATCGCGGCCGCCAGAGCAGTCGCGCCGAGCAGCACGATCGCCGGTGTCACCCACGGCGGGGTCAGCTCGCCCAGCGTCGCGCCCGTCGCGCCGGTGCCGGCGGAGAGGGCGGGCACGAGCCACACCAGGCGATCGTGCGCGCCCAGCAGACCGAGCGCCAGAGCCGCATTGCCGTCGGAGGCGAGGTGCTCGTTGGTGAAGAGAATCGACCCGTCCACGGCGGCGAGGGTCGAGTCCCCTCGCTGCTCCCAGAGCAGCCCGAACGCGTCATCGACCGGGTAGCAGCCGACAGCATCCGGTGCGGCGAACGTCGCCCCGACGCTGACCGCTCCCGCGCGCCGTGCCACAGGCAGATCGCAGTCCGCAGCGATGGCGGCAGCGGTGCCGTATCCCTGGATGCGGCCGTCGAAGAGGAGCCGTACCGAGCGCGCACGAGGATCGGACACGACCACCGAGTCCGCAGCGTCTGCCAACGAGGTCAGCTGCGCGTCCGACAGCAGCGGAGAATCGGGCAGGACGAGCGTGCTCTCTCCCTCGCGAAGTGCGGCCTCCGCGGACGCGATGTCTCGTGTCACGACGACGTCGATGCCCTGCTCGGAGAGGATGCGGGCGAGCGCGCGCATCCCGTCCGGACCGGGATCGTCCGGATCGAACCTGTCGTATGCGCTGAATCGCATGTTCGCGGAGACCACCGCGCCGATGATGCCGACGACGATGATGGCGGCGCCGATGACGGCCCACGTGCGCGCGCGGGCGGGTCGGGGACGTACGCTCATCGCTGCGTCACCGGGGCGCGGGACAGTCGATCGTCGAGGGCGCGGACACGCTCGTACGCGTCGCGGCTTCCCGGCCGGTGCAGGTAGCGCACGTCATCGAAGTCGTGCGCCGCTTCGATGAGCGAGGAGGCTTCGGCGGGGAAGACGGCACCCGCTGACCGCGCGAAGGCGGTCACCGTGGCGCCGGGTGCCACGGTGACGCGCCGCTGCTCCTCGAGCCCGCGCGCCAGGGCGCGCACGGCGGCCACGGTCGCCGCCTCCCAGTCGCCGTGCTCGGCGAGCGCGGCTGCAGTGCGGCGCAGTTCGCCGGCTCCGGCGGTCACGGCGTCGCCGAAGAGCTCGCCGTGGGCAGCGCGGACGAGGCCTCGGGAGCGCGGCCGGCCCCAGATGAGGACGGCGAGCACCACCAGGAGCACGACCAGCAGCAGCGCACCGATGGCGACCAGGGGCGCCCACGCCGCATCCACGTCGCCGGCGAACAGCTTGGCGATGCCGTCGCCGATGGCTCGTGCGATGCGGTCGAAGGGGGTCGGTTCAGCCGCACGATAGCTCGGATCGGCGAGCTCCCGCTCGGCGAGACGTCTGGCCTCGTCGCCGTCGGGGATCAACGGCGCGGCCGCGGCGAGGATCACCGCTGGTCCGGACCCGCCTGTGGCGGAGCCCAGTCGGTCGGTGTCGGCGTGCCAGCCGGTGGTTGGTCGCCCGCCGGCTGATCCGTGGCGGTCTGCGCCGGTGCGGCCGGAGGTGCGGGTGCGGCGGCTCCGGGCGGCGTGTACGCGGGCGGCGGGCCGTATCCGTCCGCCTGCGGAGCCGGGTATGCGCCCGGCCACGGAGCGGTCTGCGGCAGCCAGGCGGCGGGGTGCGGTGCCACCGTCCGGCCGATGTGCCAACGATAGGGGTCGGCGACGCCCGCGCCCATCTGACGCTGGTCGACGTACGACTGCAGGTCCAGATCGAGACCCTCGGTGCGCATCCGAGCGTCCACATACACGAGACAGGCGGCCGTGGCATTCACGACGAGCGCGATCGACTGCACCAGAAGCGACACCATCTGCACCACGAGGCCGACCCCGACAGTGCCGATGACGGCGGCGACGTTCGGGTCGCCCGTGGGAGAGAGGACGCCGACGAACATGCCGCTGAAGAAGTTGAGGGGCACCACGACGATCTGGGTGATGATTCCGAAGCCGGTCTGAATGACGAACCACGTCGCGAGGGTGCGCCAGAACCTGCCGCGCGTGAGGCGCCAGGATCGTGCGATGGCCGCGAAGACGCCCGACCCCTCCAAGACCAGGATCGGCGTGACGAGGAAGAGCCGTGTCGTCATCCAGAAGGCAAGGGGGATGGCGGCCAGCACGAACAGGACCGCGACGATGATTCCGGCGGCCAGAGCGAGCACGCCGAGCGCGAAGGCCACCGCGGCGAGGATCGCCACGGCTACCAGCACGGCACCCGAGGACAGGAGCATGTAGCCGAACAGGCGCCAGAAGGCGGGGCGGATCCGCCGCCACAGCGCTCGGACCGACAGCTTCTCGGCGAGGACGCCGTGCGCGACCTCGGCCACGACCACGCCCTGCACGATGACCGTCAGCGCGGAGCTCGCGATGCCGAGCACGAGGCTGGAGACCACGGTGATCGCCGTCGCGCCCGCGAACAGGTCGGGGTAGTCAGGGCTCGACACCGGCACGGTAGCCAGGCGCGAGAAGCTGGCGTAGGCGATGCCGCCGACCGCGACCAGCAGCACGAGATACGTCGCCATCTGCATGCCCAACGCGAACCCCAGCAGCACGCGAGGATTCTGTCGCAGAGCGACGAAGGAGCGCCCCAGCACGGTTCCGAACGTGAGCGGATGCAGCGGCACGATTCCCGCGCGCGGAGCGGGCGTCCATCCGGGTTGCGCGGTCGTCATGATCTCCTCGCGGTCGTCATCGCCTTCATCGTGACACACCTGAAGGGAGGCTCGTGGGCCCCGGCCCGCGTGTGGACTACTCTGAAGGGGCGCACGGGGGCATCGGTGGAACCCGGCCGCCGAGCGGACGCAAAGGAAGAACGCGTTTCATGACATCACGCATTCTCGTGGTCGACGACGACACGGCCCTGGCCGAGATGATCGGGATCGTGCTCGACACCGAGGGCTTCGAGACGGTGTTCTGCGCCGACGGCGCTCAAGCGGTCGACGCCTTCCGCGCCGAGCGCCCCGATCTGGTGCTGCTCGATCTGATGCTGCCCGGCATGGACGGGATCGAGATCTGCACGCGCCTGCGCGCGGAGTCCGGTGTTCCGATCATCATGCTGACCGCGCGCACCGACACCGCCGACGTCGTCGCGGGGCTCGAGTCGGGTGCCGACGACTACATCGTCAAGCCGTTCAACCCGAAGGAGCTGGTCGCCCGCATCCGCACCCGTCTCCGTCCGGCCGCGACGGATGCCGGGGAGAGCCTGCGCATCGGCGACTTGACCGTCGACGTCGCCGCCCACGAGGTGCGACGGGGATCGACCCCCATCCCGCTGACGCCGTTGGAGTTCGAGTTGCTCGTCGCGCTGGCCTCCAAGCCGCAGCAGGTCTTCTCGCGCGAGATGCTCCTGGAGCAGGTGTGGGGCTACCACTACAAGGCGGACACCCGACTCGTCAACGTGCACGTCCAGCGATTGCGCGCGAAGGTCGAGCTCGACCCCGACAACCCCAAGATCGTCACGACGGTGCGCGGCGTCGGATACCGCGCCGGCGCCGCGAGCTGAGGATGCCCGCCGCGACCGCCCCCCGGCCGGCAGTCCGGCTGCGGCGCGAGCTGCGCGCCTGGCGCACCTGGCCGTCGCGGGTGCTGGGCTCGTGGCAGCGCTCACTGCGCTTCCGCACGCTCGTCCTCACGATCGCGCTGTCGACGCTGGCCATCCTCGTGGCGTGCGCCTGGATGGCGCTGGCGATCCAGAACGACCTGTTCCAGTCGCGTCGCGACCAGGTGCTGGGCGATGCCCGCCGCGCCACGACCGCGGCTCAGGCCACGCTCGATTCGGCGCTGCAGGGCGACAGCGCCCAGGTGCGCAACGTCGTCGACAGCGTCATGGCCAGCCTCGGGCGCCAGTCCGACTCGGACCTGGTCGCCATGTTCCGCGTCGATCAGACCCCTTCGGCGACCGCCCCGCAGGACTTCGTGCTCGGCGGCGGCAACTGGGACGGTCAGATCACGGATGCGCTGCGCGACAAGGTGCGCTCGGACGCCGACGTGCAGTGGTGGCAGTCGATCGCCCTCACCGACGCGTCGGGGCGCGTGGTGCCCGGGATCGCGGTCGGACAGCAGCTGAACGTCGCGGGCGTCGGCGCGTACGAGCTCTACATCGCCTACGACCTAGCCGCGGCCGATCAGACCCTCGGCTTCGTGCAGGGGACGCTCTGGGTCGTGGGGCTGGCACTGATCGCGATCATCGCGGGGATCTCGTGGTTCGTCCTGCGGTCGGTGACCGTGCCGATCGGGGAGGCGGCGCACACCTCGGCGGAACTGGCGGCCGGTCGACTCGACGTGCGGTTGGATGTGCACGGCGAGGACGAGATCGCCACCCTCGGTCGTTCCTTCAACGCGATGGCGGACAGCATCCAAGCGCAGATCAAGGAGCTCGCGGAACTCTCGCTCGTGCAACAGCGCTTCGTCTCGGACGTCTCCCATGAGCTGCGCACGCCGTTGACCACCATCCGTCTCGCCGCCGACGTGCTCAACGACCATCGGGAGGCCTTCGACCCGGTGAGCACGCGCGCCGCCGAGCTGCTGCACGCGCAGGTGCAGCGGTTCGAGACGTTGCTCACCGACCTGCTGGAGATCAGCCGCTACGACGCCGGGTCCGTGCAACTCGAACTCGAGCCCACCAGCCTCGCGCATCTCGCCGAGGACGTCGTCGCCCAGATGCACCAACTCGCCGAACAGCACGGCAGCGACGTGCGCCTCGTGGCGCCCGGCGGCTACTCGCCCGTCGAGATGGACCCCAGGCGGGTGCGCCGGATCGTTCGCAACCTCCTGGGCAACGCGATCGAGCACGGCGAGGGCCGGCCCATCGTCGTGACCGTGGATTCGGATCAGGATGCGGTCGCGGTCGGGGTGCGCGACTACGGGATGGGAATGCGGCCCGAAGACCAGGAGCGGGTCTTCGACCGCTTCTGGCGTGCCGACCCGTCGCGCAAGCGCACGATCGGGGGCACGGGACTCGGCTTGGCCATCGCCTTGGGCGACACCCGTCTGCACGGCGGCACCCTGGGCGTCTGGTCGTCGCTCGGGCTCGGCACCAACTTCGTGCTCACCTTGCCGCGCCGCGCCGGCGCGGAGCCCGCTTCTTCGCCGCTCTCGCTGGCTCCTGAGGGCGACGGCCTCGACGATCTGGGGCTCACCCAACCGATCGACGTCGACAGCGCGCTGCGAGGCAAGGAGTCCACATGAGACGGGTCCTCATCGCCGTGCTGGGAGCGCTCGCGCTCGTGCTCACCGCGTGCGCCGGCCTGCCGACGACGGGGACGGTGCAGCCGGGGCCGCAACTGGGGTCGGACTCCACGGCGCCCGACGTGATCTACCGTCCGGACGGCCCGCAGCCCGGTGCAACGGCCCGGCAGATCGTCGACGGCTTCGTGCGCGCCGCGTCCGGACCGCAGGACAACTGGCAGGTGGCCCGACAGTTCCTCTCGGACGGCTATCGCGACCAGTGGAAGCCGGAGGCGGGCGTGATCGTCGACGTGCTGGCCGACCGCAGCTACGCCGAGATCGATGACGAGATCGTGCTCGATGTCACTCCGCAGGCGACGATCGATGAGGCCGGCACGTACACGCTGTCGGACGAGGGAGCAAGCGTTCCCCTGCCGTTCGCGCTCGCTCAGGGTGCCGACGGCGAGTGGCGCATCACGCACGCGCCGGACGGCATCGTGCTCGACGAGGACCTGTTCCGCAACGTGTTCCGTTCGTACGACGTCATGTACTTCGATCCGACCTGGCGATACCTGGTTCCCGACGTGCGCTGGTTCCCCACCACGAACGCACTGACGAGGATCGCTGCCGCCGTCGTGAACGGCGAACCCTCGCCCTGGCTCGCCGCATCCGTCGTCTCCGCCTTCCCCGACAACGTCACGCTCGTGCCTTCCGTGCCGCTGACCAACGGCGTCGCGCAGGCACAGCTCAGCGAGCAGGCGCTCGGGCTGGATCAGGTCACTCTGGACCGGATGCAGACCCAGCTCTCCGCGAGCCTGGTCACCGCGCAGGTCACCGCGGTCGAGATGCAGGTCGACGGCGCGAGGGTGAACGCATCGAGGATTCCGACACGGTCGACGCTCGTCGACTCACGGGCGCTGGTGCGCGACGCGGACGGATTCGGATACCTCCTCTCGGGCGAGCTCACACCGCTGCCCGGACTGTCGTCCGCGCTCCTCGAGGCCGAGCCGACAGCCGTCCAGCTCGGGGTCGGCCGGAGCACGGCCGCCGTCCTGCTCCCGGATGGATCGGCGGCGGAGATCACCGACGAGGGCGTCAGCCGCATCGTCGACGATCGTGCCGGCGTCCTCGCCCCCACGATCGATCCCTTCGGCACCATCTGGACCGTCCCGGCCGCCGAGCCGTCCCGCGTCCGGGCGACAGGGACGGACGGCACCGTCCTCGACGTGCCTTCGGCGTGGGGGGCGAGTCGCATCGACGCGATGCAGATCTCTCGCGACGGCAGCCGGATGGCCGCCGTGCTGACCGCCGGCGGCCGATCGATGCTGGTCGTGGCCGGCGTCGAGCGGGACTCGACCGGTATCCCGAGCGCCCTGGGCCCTGCCGTGTCTCTGACGACGCTCGACGCGCCCACGCACGGGCTGGCGTGGCTCGACACGACGACGATCGGTGTCGTGTCGGGGGATGCGGCAGCGCCCGTGTTCGTGCAGCAGGTCGTGGGAGGAGCCGCGACCATCGTCGACGCGCCGGTGGATGCGGTGGCCATCTCCGGTGCGAACTCGCCGGCGGCGGTGCGCATCCTCGCGGCCGACGGCACTCTGTACGTGCGCCGCCAGTCGAACTGGGTGCAGACCGCGACCGGGGTCCAGGTGCTCGCCACGCAGCAGGGCGACGCCGACTGAATCGTCCTCCCCACGGGGCGGGCGTCGGCGCGTCGCGCTCGCGGGCAGCGGCGGTGCCGTCGCCTCGTGTGCGGTGCGGAGCAGGCTGGACGGGTGATCGCCGCACTCTCCGACGCCCTCGCCCTGATCCTGCCCGTCGACTGCGCGGGGTGCGGCGTCCCGGACCGCGTTCTGTGCGAGACATGCACCGCCGTGCTCGCCGCGCCGAGGCCGCTCCGCCACGTGCTGGCGCCCGGCCTGGTCGTCCATGCGGCCTTCGACTTCGCGGATCGACCGGCCCGCGCGCTGCGCACGCTCAAGGAGGAGGGACGTACGTCGCTCGTGAGACCGTTCGCCACAGCGCTGGCCGCCGCGGCGCGGGCAGGCTTCCCGGATGCGGAGGTGCTGTTCGTTCCGATGCCGACCTCCGCTGCGGCCTTCCGGCGGCGGGGACACCGGGTGGTGGAGGCGATCCTCGATCGCAGCGGCCTGCCGGCTCTGTCGGCGCTCCGCCGCATCCGGAGCACACGCGATCAGCGAGAACTCGGCCGCGCCGAGCGGACGCGCAACGTCGACGGGAGCCTTTGCGCCCGTCGACGACTGGACGGCCGACGGGTCGTCATCGTCGACGACGTCGTCACGACGGGAGCGAGCGCCGGCGAGGCGGCACGGGCGCTGCGGGAGGCGGGCGCCGAGGTCATGGGCGTCGTGTGCGTCGCTCACACACGCCGCGCCGGATTCGTTCGTGACACGGACATGAACGCGGGCTAGCGTGGGGGTGACAAGGCGACGAAGGTCCGCCCTTGACCGGGTGGACCGGAACAAGGAGGTCAAGGATGGAAACCAACATCGTCGGCGTGGGCGTCGGCATCTCGGACCGTTTCCGCTCTGTCGTGGACGAGAAGTCCAGCCGCATAGAGAACATCGCGCCCCGGGCCACCGGGCTCGAGGTCAAGGTCACCCATCGGGCGTACCGCAACGGTGCTCACGAGGACTCCACCGTCGAATTGACCCTCACCGGAAAGGGGCCGGTCATCCGCGCTGAGGCGGTCGACGGCGACAAGTTCACCGCCCTCGATCTCGCCGTCGACAAGCTGTGCGAGCAGGTGCGTCGTGCGAAGGACAAGCGCGTCGACGCGCGGAATCATCCACGCGGAGCCCACTACGAGAAGGGAACCGGCGAGATCGCAGGCATCGATGTGCAGCCCGCATCCGTCGATGTGCTCAAGGCCGTCGCGACGGGCGAGGTGCCTGTGATGACAGGGGCCGAGGATGAGCAGGACTACACGCCGGTCGTCATCCGTACCAAGCAGTTCGACGCCGAGTGGATGAGTGTCGAGGATGCCGTCGACCGGATGGAACTGGTCGGCCACGACTTCTTCCTCTTCATCGACGCGCGCAGTGATCAGCCGAGCGTCGTCTACCGGCGCAAGGGATGGGACTACGGCGTCATCGCGCTCGACACCCTCGCGCAGCCCGCGCGCGTCGCCTCCTGACGACGAAGAGAGAAGGGGCCGCCTCTGTGCAGGGGCGGCCCCTTCTGTCGGTCGGCGAGGGGGTCAGTCGAACATGTCGCCGAGGAGACCGCCGATGACCAATCCTCCGAGGATGCCGCCCATCGCGTCGCCCATGCCGCCGCCGCGACCGCCGCGACCGTAGCCGCCCCAATCGTCGTGGCGCGGGCGAGACGAGTCGATGTCGCGCTGGGCCAGCTGCAGTGCTTCGCTCGCGAGCTGCCCGCTGCGGCGCGCAAGCTGCAGGGCGCTCTCACGTGAGTCTTCTTCGTCCGGGAGGTTGGCGATCTCCAGCCGCGTGCGCTCCGCCTCGGCGAGACGGGTGCGCGCGTCAGCGCCGATCCACCCGCTGTGACCGTTGATGAGGCTGCGGGCGACCGCGATCTGACGGTCGGCGTCGTCCACGGCGTGGCTCACCTGCGCGGGGCTGGGAAGGGGGTGCTCGGCCCGGCGTCGTGCCTTGGCGACAGCCTCGTCCAGCGCCGTGTTGGCGGTGCGCAGTTGCGAGAGCTGCGTGAAGGGGTCGGCGGGGCTGCCGGCCGGCGGGAGCGCGGCGAGTGCTCTCTCGAGTTCGATCATCGCCTGCTGGATCTCGGGGTTCGCGGGCAGCGACCGGGCGCGGATGATGTCGTCGCGCGAGTCCGCGATCACCTCGGCGAGGGTGGACTCGGCGCGCAGCGCCTCGATCTCGAAGTCCTCCACGCCGTCCAGGAGCGATTCGGCCCGCCGCACGGCCTCCGTCGCCGCCTCGAGGGCCATGTTCGCTTCCTCGGCGCGATTCGCCTCGCGACGGCGAACGGACACCTCTGCGCTGTGCGCGGCGAAGGTGAGCACCTGCTCCGCTTCGGCGGGCGCGTTCTCGACCTGGCTGAGCGCGGCGGGGGAGTAGCGCTCGCGCAGGCGCTCGACGACCTCGCGCGCGCCGGGCACGCGTTCGCGCAGCTTCTCGGCATCCGCGCGGACGCCGGCGAGCACCTGTGGTGCCTGCCGGATCCGGGCGACCGCCCCCGCCAGTGCGGAGGTGCGGTCGTCGAGGAGATCCTCGGCCCACTCGCACAGCTGCACGATCCGCGCGTTGCGCGTCCGCAGCTCCTCCGGAGTGTCGGGGATCTCGTCGTGATTGAGCTGGTGCAGCTGGAAGGCCTCACCGAGGTGGGTGCGCACGGCCTGCAGCGCCTCACGCAGCTCTTTCGTGGAGCGTTCGCCGAGCTCCGCCTCGGCGAAGGCGAGCTCTTCCGTCGTGGCGCGGATGCGCTCATCCGCGGCGACGAGACTCTGCTGCGCGCGTCGGGCGAGATCTGCGTTCTGCGCGTCGATCTCGGCCTGCTGCTCACGCTTGCGCTTACCCCAGAAACCGGCCATGGCTCGATCCTAGGCGCGCTGGATGTGCCTGTTCTCAGCAGGAACGGATCGGACGTTCACGCGATCCGGGCGGGGCGTCCCCGGCGGGGGCGGGATGGCGAGATCGGCTGCACGCGGGACTCCTCGGGAGTCGCCGCCAGCCGCTCGAGCACACGCTCCAGCCACCGCACCTGGGCCTCCGCACCCGCCAGACGTGCCTCGTGGGCGATCGACCGTGCCAGATCGTGCTCCTCGATCGCGGCCGCTCGCGCGTGCGCGAGCCGGTCGGCGGCCGCATCCCGCTCGGCACGGGCAGCAGCGTACGCATCCACACCGGGCAGGGTCGCTGCCAGGGCGATCTTGGTCGCGATCTCGTCTCGCGAACCGCTCGCGGCGGGGAGGGGGCGCAGGAGCCACCCCGACGCGGAGGCGACGCCCGCCTCGGTCGCGGCGTAGTAGACGTGCCCTTGCGCGTCGACGGCGCCCTTGACCACGAGGCCGTCGCGCTCGAGCCGATCGAGCGTGTTGTAGATCTGCCCGACGTTCACGCTCCAGTCCGTGCCGCTGCGCCGCTCGAGTTCGGCGCGCAGCTGATAGCCGTAGCACGCGCCCTGCGCGAGGATGGCGAGCAGTGACTGCCTGACCGACATGGGGCTCCTTCCGAGGCGACGGGGGACGCATATATGCATACCGGGAAACGTTCAGCCGCGGCCTCGCGGCGCGCCGCGAGGCCGCGGCTGGGTGGGCAATGGCTTTGAAACCCGTCGTTCGTCGTGCTCTGAGAGGTCACAGACGGATAACATGGGGGCGGTGTGCCCGGGCTCCGGGTGCGACTGGGCAGAAGCACGCCCACCCGACAGATGGAGATGCCACGTGGCCAACCCTCTCGAGAAACTCCTCCGTGCCGGCGAAGGCCGCGTCATCCGCCGCCTCCAGCAGGTCGTGAAAGCCGTCGGTGCGCTCGAAGAGGAGTACACGCAGCTCACGGACGAGGAGCTCCGCGGCGAGACGGCGGAATTGCGCGCGCGCTATCAGGCGGGGGAGACGCTCGATGAGCTCATGCCCGAAGCCTTCGCCGCCATCCGCGAGGCCGCCAAGCGCACGCTCGGCCAGCGCCCCTACGACGTTCAGATCATGGGTGGTGCGGCGCTTCATCTCGGCAACATCGCCGAGATGAAGACCGGTGAGGGAAAGACCCTGACGGCGACCTTCGCGGCCTACCTCAACGCCATCGCCGGTGAGGGCGTCCACGTCATCACGGTCAACGACTTCCTCGCCAGCTATCAGGCCGAGCTGATGGGACGCGTCTATCGCGCGCTGGGGATGACCACAGGCACGATCGTCTCCGGCCAGACGCCCGAGGTGCGCCGCGAGCAGTACAACGCCGACATCACCTACGGCACGAACAACGAGTTCGGCTTCGACTATCTGCGCGACAACATGGCGTGGCGCAAGGAGGACCTCGTCCAGCGCGGCCACTTCTTCGCGATCGTCGACGAGGTCGACTCGATCCTCATCGACGAGGCCCGCACGCCGCTCATCATCTCCGGACCCTCTTCGGGCGAGGCCAACCGGTGGTTCGCGGAGTTCGCCAAGATCGCGCGCACGCTCGAAGCCGGCGTCGACTACGAGGTGGATGAGAAGAAGCGCACGATCGGTGTGCTCGAGCCGGGCATCGAGAAGGTCGAGGACTACCTCGGCATCGACAACCTGTACGAATCGGCCAACACGCCCCTCATCTCGTTCCTGAACAACTCGATCAAGGCCCTCGCGCTCTTCAAGCGCGACACCGACTACGTGGTCATGAACGACGAGGTCATGATCGTCGACGAGCACACCGGCCGCATCCTCGTCGGACGCCGCTACAACGAGGGCATCCACCAGGCGATCGAGGCGAAGGAGGGCGTCCCGGTGAAGGCCGAGAACCAGACGCTCGCCACCGTGACGCTGCAGAACTACTTCCGTCTCTACGACAAGCTCTCCGGCATGACCGGTACCGCCGAGACCGAGGCGGCCGAGTTCATGTCGACCTACAAGCTCGGCGTCGTCCCGATCCCCACGAACAAGCCGATGATCCGCAAGGACCAGCCCGATCTCGTCTACAAGAACGAGCAGGCCAAGTTCGCCCAGGTGGTCGAAGACATCGCTGCTCGCCACGAGAAGGGCCAGCCGGTGCTCGTGGGCACGGTGAGCGTCGAGAAGAGCGAGTACCTCTCACGTCTGCTCGCCAAGAAGGGCGTCAAGCACGAGGTGCTCAACGCCAAGAACCACGCCCGTGAGGCCGAGATCGTCGCCCGCGCCGGACGCCTGGGGGCGGTCACGGTGGCCACCAACATGGCCGGACGAGGCACCGACGTCATGCTCGGCGGGAACGCGGAGTTCCTCGCAGTGCAGGAGATGAAGAGCAAGGGCCTGGACCCGGTCGAGACTCCCGAGGAGTACGAGGGGGCCTGGGACGAGGTCTACCAGCACGTACGTGACACGGTCGCGGCGGAGGCCACCAAGGTCGTCGAGGCCGGCGGTCTGTACGTGCTCGGTACCGAGCGCCACGAGTCGCGTCGCATCGACAACCAGCTGCGCGGTCGATCCGGTCGCCAGGGCGACCCGGGCGAGAGCCGCTTCTACCTGTCGCTGACCGATGACCTGATGCGGTTGTTCCAGTCTGGCGCTGCGGAAGCGATCCTCGCGCGCACCAATTTCCCCGATGACGTCGCGATCGAGTCGGGAATGGTCTCGCGCGCCATCAAGAGCGCGCAGGCGCAGGTCGAGGCGCGTAACGCCGAGATGCGCAAGAACGTCCTGAAGTACGACGACGTCCTCAACCGTCAGCGTGAGGCGATCTACACGGACCGCCGTCAGATCCTGCACGGCGACGACATCCAGGGGCGCGTCACGAAGTTCATCGAGGACGCGATCGACGCGATCGTGGACGACCACACCGGCAGCGGTCACACCGAGAGCTGGGACTTCGACGCGTTGTGGACCGAGCTCAAGACGGTCTACCCCGTGGGCGTGACGATCGACGAGGTCGTCGCCGAAGCCGGCGAGAAGGGACGCGTCACCCCCGCAGGGCTCAAGCGCGAGCTGCGCAGCGATGCATCCATCGCCTACGCCGCGCGCGAGGAGCAGCTGGGCGAACAGGCGATGCGCGAGCTCGAGCGTCGCGTGGTGCTCCAGGTGCTCGACCGCCGCTGGCGCGATCACCTGTACGAGATGGATTACCTGAAGGACGGCATCGGGCTTCGTGCGATGGCCCAGCGCGATCCGCTCATCGAGTACCAGCGCGAGGGCTACGAGATGTTCCAGGCGATGATGGGGCAGATCAAGGAGGAGTCCGTCGGGTTCCTCTTCAACCTCGAGGTCGAGGTGCGTCGCCCGGACGGCGAGCACACCGAGGTGGAGGCCAAGGGGCTCGTCGCCCCCTCGGTCGAAGGCCAGCGGCTCGAGTACAGCGCGCCCACCGAGGACGGCGACGTCGAAGTGCGCAATGATCGCGGTCAGGTGCAGAAGGCGGCCACGGGCCGCGCGCGCCAGGCCGCAGCCCCGGCCGCCGCGGCGCCACCGGCCGCCGAAGCCCCGCGTGGAGCGTTCGGTCAGCGCACCGAGGCGCCCCAGCCCGAGGCGCAGAATCGCGCACAGCGCAGAGCGAAGAAGAAGTGAGATCGGCGAGCGCCCCGCAGGATGCGGGGCGCTCGCTCGTTCAGGGGGTGCCCCAGTCGAAGGACTGCTTGCGCACCTCGAGGTAGACGAACGTCTCCGAGGAGATGACACCGGGGATCGTGCGGATGCGGGCATTCAGCAGCTCAGCGAGGTCCTGATCGGACGCGCAGACGACCTCGATGAGGATGTCGAAGCTTCCCGCGGTGAGCACGAGGTAGTCGACGGCGGAGATCTGCTCGAGTTCCGCTGCCACGGCGCGGCTGTCGCCGCTGACCCGCAACCCCACGAGTGCCTGGCGGTGGAAGCCGAGCCGCATGGGGTCGGTCACGGCGACCACCTGCATGATGCCCGAATCCGTCAACCGCTGCACCCGCTGTCGCACGGCAGCCTCGCTGAGCCCGACGGCTTTGCCGATTTCGGCATAGGAGCGGCGCCCGTTCTCCTGAAGCTGTTCGATGATGCGTTTGGAGGTGTCGTCGAGTCGATCGCGCGCGGCCATGGGAGTCCTTCGGGTAAGGGGTGTTACCCCTTCACCGTATCGGCGGCGATTATGTGAGAACGGCCGAATGACGTGCCGGAACCGCCAGTCGTGCCAGCGGATGCGGATTGGCCCGGCCGCGCCAGGACTATCCTGATCGGATGAGTTCGCTGCGCCCCCTCGATCAGTCCCGGAAGCTGAAGGACGTCCTCTATGAGATCCGCGGCGAGGCCCTGGTGGAGGCCGACCGGCTGGAGGCCGAGGGGCACACGATCCTGAAGCTCAACACGGGCAACCCGGCGGTCTTCGGCTTCGACGCGCCTTTCCAGATCGTGCGCGACATGATCGATGCGATTCCTTCCGCGCATGGCTACAGCGAGAGCAAGGGCATCATGTCCGCGCGTCGTGCCGTCGTGTACCGGTACGAGCAGGAGCCGGGCTTCCCGCCCTTCACCCCCGATGACGTGTATCTCGGCAACGGCGTCTCCGAGCTGATCACGATGACGATGCAGGCGCTCCTGGACGAGGGCGATGAGGTGCTGATCCCTGCACCGGATTACCCGCTGTGGACGGCGATGACGAGCCTCGGCGGCGGGACGCCGGTGCATTACGTCTGCGATGAGCAGAACGGCTGGCAGCCCGACATCGAGGACATCCGTTCCAAGATCACCGATCGCACCAAGGCGATCGTCGTCATCAACCCGAACAACCCCACCGGTGCCGTCTACACGCGCGATGTGTTGACCCAGATCGTGGAACTCGCCCGCGAGCACTCGCTCCTGCTTCTGGCCGACGAGATCTACGACCGCATCCTGTTCGACGACGCCCGCCACATCCCGCTCGCGACGCTCGCGCCTGACCTGCTCTGCCTGACCTTCAACGGCTTGTCCAAGACGTATCGCGTCGCCGGGTACCGCAGCGGGTGGATGGTCATCACCGGGCCCCGCCACCATGCGCGAGGCTTCCTAGAGGGCATCAACCTGCTCGCATCCACGAGGTTGTGCCCGAATGTTCCCGCGCAGCACGCGGTGCAGGCGGCGCTGTCGGGCGTCCAGTCGATCGACGCGTTGATTGCTCCGACCGGGCGCCTGCACGAGCAGCGGGATGCGGCGTGGGAGGGCCTGGAGGCGATTCCGGGTGTCTCCTGCGTCAAGCCGGCCGGCGCCCTGTACGCGTTCCCGCGGCTGGATCCGGAGGTGCACGAGATCCGAGACGATGCGAAGCTCGTGCACGACCTCCTCGTAGCCGAGCACATCCTCCTCGTCCCGGGGACGGGCTTCAACTGGCCGACCCCGGATCACCTGCGGATCGTGACCCTTCCCGAGTCCCGCGTGATCTCAGAGGCCATCGAGCGCCTCGGCAACTTCTTGTCGTCCTACCGCCAGTAGGCCGGCGTCAGCGGCGCGCGGTCAGGCGCCCGCGGGCGATGAGAGCATTCTCACAGGAGGGCGAGCGAGGTGGCTCGCCAGCGGCGGTCCATGCCCTCCAAGCGGATGGCCACGGCACGGGTGCGTGCGGGTCCGGCGACGACCACGACGGCCTCGACGACGCCGTCGGCGGGCTCGGAGTGGTGCACGCTGAGAATCGAGTGCACGGGGCGAGCGGCGGCGACGCCACGCGCACTGCGGGCGCGGGTGGCGAGGTTGACGCGCGTGAGAAGGGCGCGGTAGGTGTCCTCGGTCATCCATCGTGCGAGCTGATCGATGTCGCGGACCCCCGCGAGGGCCTCGAGCACGCCGTTGGTGAGGTTGCGCACCAGCGGCACGGGATCGGGCAGCTCGGACGATGACGTCGGCTGCGGCGCGAAGAAGTCTGCGGACAAGCGCATGAAGCTGCGTTCGGGGCGCGTCGCGCCGGTGGCGATCTGAACCATCTGGGCCTCACATGAACGGGGATCCTGAGCGGGATCAGTAGAGCAGTTCGGCCAGGTCGGAAACGGTTTGTGGAAAACTTCTCATGATTGCGGGGGTATCGGTCTAATCTCGCGGCGTGCGCTGGGAACGCTTCTTCGAAGACCTGCAGGGGCAGTTCGATGCCGAGTGGGAAGCGGAGCGCGCGGTCTTGGATACAGAGGCCGAGCGGCTGCGATTGTCACGCGTGACCCTGCGCGAGAGGCTTCTGGTGCTCGCCCGCACGGATGAGACGCAACGCCCCGACCTCGCTGTCGATCTCATCGCCTCGGAGGCGCTCATCGGAGTTCTGACCGCGGTCGGTGCCGACTGGATGGCGCTTGAGGCGCAACGACGCAGTGTGCTCGTGCCGGTCGCGGCCGTTGCTTCCGTGGGCGTGGGGGAGGGCGACCTCCTGCGCGCGGCGCGACCGCATCCGTCACCGCGGGTGGGTGTGTCGGAACGTATGGGGATCGGCTTCGTCCTGCGCGATCTCGCGCGACGACGCATTCCCGTCACGATGCAGGTGGGAACGCGCTCCGTGTCGGGGACGATCGACCGTGCCGGGGCGGACCACTTGGATCTCGCGCTGCACGACATCGACGAGCCGCGTCGCTCCGCGAACGTCCGCGGCTACCGCCTGGTCCCCTTGACCGCACTCTCCTGGGTGCGGTGGGAGGGCGCCGACGTCCTCTGAGACGGTCAGTCGGGGTTGCGCACCCGACCGTGCCCCCACAGCTCCGGGAAGCTGGCGGCATTGGACTGCCGCCACAGCGCCATCCGGCGGGCGTCTTCTGCTTCGTCGTCGAGATAGTCCGACACGCTGGCCTCTTCGATGCGCCACTGGCGGCTCTCGCCGATGCGGACGCCGCGCAGCCGTCCTTCCATGACGAGGGCAATGACCTCGTCGACCGACACCGACAGTGCCTCGGCAACGGATGCCGGGGTAAGGAGGCGGCCCTCGGGCGGGGTCGTGTCGGGCATGCCCTCAATTATGCGGTGCCCTTCCGACGCCTCGGCGCGGTGGCGCGCCATGTGGATAAGAGCGCTGTGGATAAGATCCGACGGTCCGACGGGGCCTCGGTCAGCATGTACGCCATGACAGCTCAGGCCACGCCCCGTCAGCGTCCTCGCGCGTTATGGGCGGATGCGCGCTTCGTGATCGGCGTCGTGCTCGTCCTCGCCTCGATCGCCGGCGTCTGGTTCGTCGTCGCATCGGCGCGGCAGACGGTCCCCGTCTATGCGGCGACGCGAACACTCGTGCCCGGCGAGAGCATCTCGCCGTCGGAGCTGCGCGTCGTCGACGTCGCGCTGGGGTCACTGGAGGGCGCCTACGCGTCGGGGGACACGCTGCCCACCGACGCCGTTGCGACGCGCACGATCCCCGCCGGCGAGCTCATCCCCGCGGCCGCCGTGGGCGCCGCGTCCGACGTCCGCACCACCACGATCGTCGTGCCCAGCAGCACCGCCATCCCCGCGTCCGTGGAGGCGGGGACCCCGGTGGAGGTCTGGGCCGCCCCGCTCGACGGCGAGGGTGTCCGGCAGGCTCCCCGCATCCTGGTCGCCGATGCGGTGGTTGCGGCCCTTCCGAGCAGTGACACGGTGATGGCGAGCGCTTCGCCCTCTGTCGAGCTCATCGTTCCCCGGGAGTGCGTGGCGGATGTGCTGGCGGCGCTCGCGGGCGAGGCGACGTTGTCGGTGGTCCCCGCGCGAGGGGTGTCGTGATCTCCCGTGCGGTCCTCGTCCTCCCGCAGGCTGTCGCGCTCGCGCTGCGGGAGCAACTCCTGCTGGAGGGTGCTGCCGACGTGGCGATCTATGCCCCGGAGCGGTTCACGGCCACCGTCGCAGCCGGCCACCGACCGGATGCGGAACTGGACGCGCTCCTCGCTGCCGCCGACACCCTGGTGCTCGCCGCGCGCGTCGATCAGCTGACCGTACACACCATCGCTCTCGCGGACGCCCGTGGTGTGCGGGTCCTGCCGCTCGGCGACGACGCGGCCGCCGCTCGTCTGGCCGCGGCCTTCGGGCTCTCGTCTCCGATAGCGGCGACCGGTTCGGCGAGAGAGGCGGCGGCCGCCCTCACCACCGCGTCAGCCTCGCCTGTGACCACTCGACCAGCCATCTCCGGTCCGCGCCTGGTCGCCGTGTGGGGGCCGCACGGCGCTCCCGGGAGAACCACCATCGCCGTGGGACTCGCCGCCGAACTCGCCCGCGGTGGCCGTCACGTGGCGCTCGTCGATGCGGACGCCCACGCGCCCTCCCTGGCTATGGCGCTCGGGCTTCCCGACGAGGGCCCGGGATTCGCGGTCGCATGCCGCCAAGCCGAGCTGGACGCCTTGGACGAGGTCGAGCTCCAGCGCATCTCGGTGCCTCTCGGAGGCGCCGATGTGGACGTGCTCACCGGCATCAACCGCCCGTCGAGATGGCCGGAGCTCAGCGAGAAGCGCGTGCGTGCCGCGCTCGCCGCGTGCGCAGAATGGGCCGAGCACACCGTGGTGGACGTCGCCGCCTCGCTCGAGCGCGACGAGGAGATCGTGAGCGATGTGATCGCCGGACCCCGTCGGAACGCCGCGACACTGGCCGCGCTCGAGGCCGCGGATCACGTCGTGGCGGTCCTCGCTGCCGACCCCGTCTCCGTCGCACGCTTCCTGCGATCGGTGGCTGAGCTGCGGGCGATCGTCGGCTCGACGCCGTTGACAGTCGTCGTGAACCGGCTCCGCCGCGGCGGTGTCGGCATCGACGCACGTGGACAGCTCCGCCGCACGCTGGAGCGATATGCGGACGTGCGCGAGATGTGGTTCGTCCCGGAGGATCGCAGAGCGGCGGATGCGGCGATGCTGGCGGCGCGGCCCGCCGCCGAGGTGGCAGCCAGATCGGCGATGGTCTCGGCCATCCGACGCATCGTCGGGGAGTCGTTGCTGCCGCCGATGACGGTGGCGACCACGCGCCGCGAGCGCCGCGGCGGTGGGAGCCCGCGCGAACGGTGGGCCGCGTCCGCATAGGGTGGAGTGGTGTCGACCCTCAGCGATCTCGTCTACGCGCACGGCTTCTCCGACCCCGCCGATGTGGAGTGGCTGCACCGGCTGGCCGGGGACGGGCAGCTCCTCGCGGATCTCGCCTTCGCGGACATCGTGCTGTGGGTGCCCACCGACGACGACTCCTTCATCGCCGTCGCGCACACGCGTCCGTCCGGCGCAGCGACGCTCTTCTACCGCGACATCGTCGGTGACCGTGTCCGGCCACAGTGGCGCGCCCAGGTGCGCGAGGCCTTCACGAGCGGTCGCATCGTGGATTCCGCGTCGCCGGACTGGTTCGAGGAGACCCCCACGCGCGTGCGCGCCGTGCCCGTCGTCCGTGCTCGCGCGGCAGCGGATGCCCACGCCCGCGTCCTCGGCGTCCTGACGCGCCATACGAACCTCGGAGAGGCCCGCACGCCGTCGCGTCAGCAGATCACCTTCAACGACTGCGCCGACGACCTGTTCGGGATGGTGGCGACAGGCGAGTTCCCCGACGTCGCCGCACCCGCATCGCCGCGCCGCGGCGCGCCCCGTGCGTCCGACGGTCTCATCCGGATCGACGTGGACGGACTCACCACCTTCGCGAGCCCGAACGCGCTGTCCGCGTTCTACCGGATGGGATTCGAGGACGAGCTCGAGGGCGAGCCGCTCGTGGAGGTCATCACGCAGATCCTCCCCGAGAAGCGTCAGTTCGACGAGTCGCTGCCGGTCGTCGCCACCGGCCGCGCGCCGTGGCGCGTGGACATCGAGGCCAGGGGCGTCACCGTGGCGCTGCGCGCCATTCCGCTGCGAGACCACGGCAACCGCATCGGTGCGATCGTGCTGTGCCGTGACGTGACAGAGCTCCGTCACCGCGATCAGGAGCTGATCACCAAGGACGCGACGATCCGTGAGATCCATCACCGGGTCAAGAACAACCTGCAGACCGTCGCCTCGCTGCTGCGGATCCAGGCTCGCCGCACGCACTCGGACGAGGCCCGCGACGCACTCACGCACGCCACGCGGCGCGTATCGGCGATCGCCGTGGTGCACGACACGCTCTCGGAGGGGCTGACGCAGAACGTCGACTTCGACGAGGTGTTCTCGCGCGTGCTGAAGCTCGTCGCCGAGGTGGCGGCAGCGCCCACGACGCGGGCGCGGACTCGCAAGACCGGTTCGTTCGGAACGCTGCCGAGCGAGTATGCGACCCCACTGGCGCTCGCTCTCACTGAGCTCGTCACGAACGCCGTCGAGCATGGACTCGCCGGGCAGGAGGGCGAGGTGGAGATCGCCGCGGAGCGCTCCGAGGACAACCTGGAGGTCCGGGTCCGCGACAGCGGGGTCGGTCTTCCCGAAGGTCAGGTGGGCCGCGGCCTGGGCACGCAGATCGTGCGCACCCTGATCCAGGGAGAGCTGGGCGGCACGATCGACTGGCACACGATCATGGGTCGGGGCACCGAGGTCACGATCGACATCCCGCTGCGCTACATCGACCGCAGCGAGGTGTGAGAACGACGCATCCGCCGCACCTGGCGCTTGTGGGCGCAGGAACGGCGGATGCGGAGTGAAAAGCGTGTCGGAGCGCTCAGGAAGCGCGACGGGCGCGCGCGGCGCGGCGCTTGAGGGCGCGGCGCTCATCTTCGGAGAGGCCTCCCCAGACGCCCGAGTCCTGGCCGGTCTCGAGGGCGTACTGCAGGCAGATCTCCGTGACGGTGCAGCGAGCGCACACGGACTTGGCCTTCTCGATCTGGTCGACTGCCGGACCGGTGTTGCCGACCGGGAAGAACAGCTCCGGGTCTACGGTCAGGCAGGCTGATTTGTCGCGCCAATCCATGTGATGTTGCTCCTCAGGCGTCGGAAAAAGGTCAGAACGGGTGGGTTGTGAAAGAGCCCGGATCGGGGTCCGGTACCCTGTGTGATGTGCGAGCTTCAGCTCGCCCCACGCCGCTGTGGGAGCACACGACGTCGTCAATCGTTCCACAGTGACCAGGGTGAATCAAGGGTTCACCGGTTGTTTTGTGTCCCGTCACCAACTGCATGCGTGCGAATACTGTCCAATCCCACAACTCCGGAGATGCCATGCGCAACGACCTGCTGAGCCTGGTCGCGGGCGGACTCGTGGTTCTCGAGGGCGTCGCGCTCGCGGGGCTCGCCCTCTGGCAGCTCATCGCTCTCGCGCAAGGCGACACGGCGTCCCCGGCGACGGCGATCGCCCTGATCGTGCTGACGCTGCTCGGTGCCGCGCTGGTCGTCGCCTTCGGCGTCGCCGCGGCACGCGGTCGCTCGGCCGGTCGCTCGGGAGGCATCGTGGTCCAGCTGCTGGTGCTCGCGGTCGCGATCGGAGCGGTGACCGGGACGTACGGGCATCCGCTCAACGGGCTCCAGCTGGGCGTTCCCGCGTTGATCGTGCTCGTGCTTCTGATCTCGGCGGCGCGCCGGGCGGCTCAGAACGCCCGGCGCGAAGACTGATCCTTCTCAGCCCTCGATACCGAGGAGCTTGCGCAGTCGGGCGACGTGACCGGTCGCCTTGACGTTGTAGAGCGCCTGCTCGATGCGTCCGTCCGCGTCGATCACGAACGTCGAGCGGAGCACGCCCTCGACGGTCTTGCCGTAGTTCGTCTTCTCGCCCCACGCACCGTACGCATCGTGCACCGCGTGGTCAGGGTCGGAGAGCAGCGGGAAGGTGAGGCCGTCGCGCTCACGGAATGTGCGGAGCTTCTCGGACGAGTCCCGTGAGACGCCGAGCACGGTGTACCCGGCGGCGGTGAGGGAGGAGAGGCTGTCGCGGAAGTCGCACGCCTGGGTCGTGCACCCCGGCGTCATGGCCGCGGGGTAGAAGTAGAGGATGACGGGCCGGCCACGGAACCCCTCGAGCGAGACGGCGTCGCCGTCCTGGTCGTGGAGCGTGAAGTCGGGGGCGATGTCGCCGGGCTGCAGCTGAGTCATGATTCCAGCGTAGGCGCTCAGCGACCTCCGAACGTGGTCAGCAGGCGCTGCAGAGAGTCCAAGCGCGCCGCACCGCTCGGGCCCAGCCTGCCCTCGGCCACCGCGGCGATGATCGCGCAGTCCGGGGCGTCGGGCAGGTGGGTGCAGCCGCGCGGGCAGTCCTCGGCGACAGCGGCCAGGTCGGTGAAGGCGCGCAGGATGTTCGCGGGGTCCACGTGACCCAGCCCGAAGGAGCGCACGCCCGGGGTGTCGATCACCCAGCCGGAGCCCCCATCGCCTCGGTAGCGCAGCGACACCGTCGAGCTCGAGGTGTGGCGCCCGCGCCCGGTGACCTCGTTGACGTGGCCGGTCGCGCGCCCGGCGCCCGGCACGAGCGCATTCACGAGGGTCGACTTGCCGACGCCGGAATGTCCGACGAAGACGGTGGAGTGTCCGATCAGCGCGGCGCCGATGCGTTCGACCGGCATCTCGCCGCGAGCGCTCGTGAAGACGTCGATGTCGATGCCGTCGAAGTGCGACAGGAACGGCGCCGGGTCGGCCAGGTCGGTCTTGGTCACCACGAGAAGCGGGCGGATCCCGGCGTCGAGCGCGGCGATCAGATAGCGGTCGACCAGGCGCGCTCGCGGCTCCGGGTCTGCCGCGGCCACGACGACGAGCATCTGGTCGGCGTTGGCGACCACGACGCGTTCCACCTGGTCGGTGTCGTCGGCGCTGCGCCGGAGGAGGGTGGTGCGATCCTCGATGCCCACGATGCGGGAGAGCGTGCCCTCGGTGCCGCTCACATCCCCGACCACCCGGGCGCGGTCGCCCGTGACGATCGGGGTGCGCCGCAGCTCCCGCGCGCGAGTGGCCACGATCTCGCGCTCGGTGGGCTCGTCTTCGTCCACGAGCACCTGGTAGCGCCCGCGGTCCACGCCGAGGACGCGTGCGATGCGCGCGTCGGCATGGGCCGGCCTGCGCTTGGTGCGCGGCCTGTTCGCTTTGGGGTTCGGGCGCGCGCGGAAGGCGGACTCGTCGTAGGCGAGGTCGTCCTCGTCGTCGTCCGGCGGCAGCCAGCTCACCCGGCGGACTCCGTGCCCGCGAGCATGCGGTCCCACAGCTCGGGGAACTCCGGCATGGTCTTCGCCGTCGTGCCGATGTCGTCCACGACGACGCCCGGCACGGCCAGTCCGACCACTGCGCCGGTGGTGGCCATCCGGTGATCATGGAACGCGCGCCACAGCCCTGCGGAGAGGGGGCGCGGTGCGACGCGGATGCCGTCTTCGAGCTCTTCGGCCTCGCCCCCCAGGGCGCGGACGTTGTGCACGAGCGCCGCCAGGCGATCGGTCTCGTGGCCGCGCAGATGACCGATGCCCACGAATGTGGAGGGCGCATCCGCCAGCAGCGCGAGTCCCACCAGGGTGGGCGCGAGCTCTCCCACAGCCGAGAGATCGAGGTCCACGCCGGTGATGCCATCCCCGCCGGTGACCGTCAGGCTTCCGTGACGGCGGCTGCTTCGTGCACCGAACGCGCCCAGCAGCTCGGGCAGCTGAGCACCGGGCTGCGTCGAATGCGCGGGCCACCCGCCGACGGTGACCTCGCCCCCGGTGACGAGTGCGGCCGCGAGGAACGGGGCCGCGTTGGACAGATCCGGTTCGATGGCGATGTCCTTCGCGCGGATCGGTCCGGGGGGGACGATCCACTCGCCGGGCGCCGGGCGCTCCACATGGACGCCACGGTGCGCGAGCGATTCCACGGTCATGTCGATGTGGGGGATCGAAGGCAGACGCGCGCCGTCGTGGCGCAGGTGCAGGCCCACGTCGAAACGCGCCGCCGACAGCAGGAGGCCGGAGACGAACTGGCTCGACGCGCTCGCGTCGATCGTCACCTCGCCGCCGCGCACATGCCCGCGCCCGCGTACGAGGAAGGGTAGCGACCACGTGCCGGCATCGTCGATGTCGACGCCGACCTCGCGAAGCGTTCGGATCATCTCGCCCATCGGGCGGTGCAGCGCGCTCTCGTGGGCCGTGACGGTCACGTCGCCCCGGGCGAAGCCGGCCACCGGCGTCACGAAGCGCATGACGGTGCCGGCCTGGCCGCAGTCCACGACGACGTCGGCGGGTGCGGCGATCGCGGGCGTGATCCGCAGGTCGTCGCCGAAAGGGCCGGACCCCTCGATGCGCTCGATGCCCACGCCGAGGGCGGCGAGGGCGTCCAGCATCCGCGCCGAGTCGTCGGAGTGCAACGGCGCGCGCAGGATGCCGGGGCCGTCCGCCAGTGCGGCGAGGACCAGTTCACGGTTGGTCAGCGACTTGGAGCCGGGCACGTGGACGATCGCCCGCACCGCCGCGGACGCGCTCGGTGCGGCCCAGCCGGCGAGATCGGGGGAATAGCGCTCGTCGCTCATCGGTTCCACCCTACTGAACCGTTCCGATCGACGGTGAAGGAAGGTCGCGTATGAACGCCGTGCTCGAGCGCCCGGAAGTCGCTCGTGGGCAACGCGTAGGATTGCCCACGATGGACGACACCAGTTCTGCCGTGGACACCCGCTCCCAGTTCGAGGAGCAGGCGTTGCCGTTCATGGATCAGCTGTACGCGGCGGCGATGCGCATGACGCGCAATCCCTCGGACGCAGCGGATCTCGTGCAGGAGACCTTCGTGAAGGCGTTCTCCTCGTGGGCGACGTTCGCGCAGGGCACCAACCTCAAGGCCTGGCTGTACCGCATCCTGACGAACACGTACATCAACGTGTACCGCAAGAAGCAGCGCGAGCCCTACCAGGGCGCCATCGATGATCTCGAGGACTGGCAGCTCGGCGGCGCAGAGTCGACCACCGCCACCAGCACCCGTTCCGCCGAGGCGGAGGCGATCGATCATATGCCGGCGTCGATCGTCAAAGAGGCGCTGCAATCGATCCCCGAGGACTTCCGGCTGGCGGTGTACCTCGCTGACGTCGAAGGTTTCGCCTACCAGGAGATCGCCGACATCATGAAGACCCCTATCGGCACGGTCATGAGCCGCCTGCACCGAGGCCGGCGCATGCTTCGTGACCTGCTCGCCGACTACGCGAAGGAACGGGGCATTGCCCCGTCTGCACCCAGGAGCAAGAAATGACCGACTGCGGCTGCGAGAAGGCCCGGCGCGATCTCGAGGAGTACCTCCGCAACGAGATGTGCCACGTCGAGCACAGCGATATCCGCGAGCACCTCGAGACGTGCGCGGAGTGCCGCGACGAGGCGCTCGTCGCGACCACGCTCACCGAGGTCGTGGCGCGCGCGTGCAAAGAGACGGCACCCGACAAGCTCCGCGACCAGGTTCTGGAGCGGCTCCGCGCCGCACAGGCGACTCATCACTGACGCACAGAGTTCCGCTCCCGCGCACCATCCCCGATCGATAGGGTGACGGCGGCACTCTGAGTCCGTGGGAGGTCGCGTGTCACAGGCGGGCTCGTCGCGCACCCGGCGCCACGTGATCACGGCGGCGCAGGTGCGTCGATACGCGGTGCGCCATGCGGTCGCCCTCGGCCTCGCCGTCGTCATCCTGGCTGCATCGATCGCCACGGGCTCCCTCTGGGGTGCGGATGCGACCGCCTGGGGAAGCGGCGCTGCCGCGCTCGCGGACGGCCGGTGGTGGTCCGTTGTCACGGCCCTCGTCGTGCCCGATTCGACGGTCGAGGTCTTCCTCAGCCTCCTCCTCGCGCTGACGGCATTCGCCTATGCCGAGTCGGTGCTGGGTCACGTGCGCTCCGCGATCGTCTTCGTGGCCGGCGGGGTCGTGTCGATCCTTCTCGGCGCGCTCGCGCACGCCGTGCTGTGGGGATTCGACGAGCTGCGCCCCCTGGAATCGAACGACCCCGTGCTGGATCCTTCGATGGGGATCTTCGCCGCGGTACTGGCCGCATCCGCTCTCTCTTCCGCGCTCTGGCGGCGTCGGATCAGGCTCGTCGCGCTCGCCATCGTCGTCATGTTCGCCCTGTACGCGGGCGATGCCGACTCGTGGTATCGGCTGATCGCGGCCCTGCTGGGACTCGTCGCGGGGTCGCTCATGGCGCGGCGGATGCCCCGGCTGGACTGGCACCGGTCCTCCTCGCGCGAGGTGCGCGCTTTGATGGCGGTGCTCGTCGCGATCACCGGTCTCGGGCCGCTCGCTGCGGTGATCGCGGGCGGCGGTCGGGGTCCGTTCTCGCTGGTGGCCTCGTCCTTCCTCGCCTTCGACGAGCATCTCGTCCAGCGGTGCGAGGTGAGCTACCGACCCGTGTGCGATCACGAGTTCGCGCTCGTGCTCACGCGCGGCGTCGGACCCGTGCTCCTCGCCCTCGTGCCGCTGGTGCTGCTGATCGTGGCCGCACTGGGTCTTCGACGCGGACGCCGCGCCGGCCTCGTGCTGGCGGTCTGCGTCCAGGGCGTGCTGGCCGTCCTCGCCCTCTACGCGCTGCTCAGCGGAGAGCTCGCCATCGAGCCCTGGGCGGACGGGTCGGGACTCGAGTACCTGCTGTGGGGCATCGCCTCGATCGGCGTACCCGTCGCGAGCGCCTCGGCGCTGATCGTGGTGCGGCGACGGTTCCCCGTTCGCGCGACCCGTCACGCGGCCCGAACCTTCGCGGCGACGGTGCTGATCGCCTTCCTCGCCTGCGGTGCCGTCTTCGTGGCGAGTGAGACGCTGCTGCAGCAGTCGTTCGACGTGACTCCGACGCTCACGGACATCGTCGTCGAGTCATGGCGACGGTTCGTCCCTCCTGCCTTCCTGCAGGGCATCGGCCAGCCGCCGTTCCCGCGTCACGGCGCAGCCCTGTGGATCTACCAGTGGGTCGGCGTCGTCTTCTGGGCGATCGTCGTCCTCGCTCTCGTGCGCCTCTACCGCAGCGTCCGTCGTCCCGAGGATGCGGATGCGCGCCTGTACCGCGACCTGCTGCGGCGGGGCGGCGGGACCCTCTCGTTCCTCGGGACCTGGCGCGGCACCAGCTACTGGTACAGCGTCGACCGCACCTGCGCCGTCGCGTACCGCCTCGTGGGCGATGTCGCTCTCGCGGTCGGTGACCCGCTCGCGCCGAGCGGAGAGCAGGAGCGCGCCATCAGGGGCTTCGTCGACTTCTGCGGCGAGTCCGGGTGGACGGCGGCCTTCTACAGCATCCACGACGATGCTCTGCCGGTCTTCGACGACATGGGATGGAAGTACGTCTCCGTGGGGGAGGAGACGGTGCTGGACGCCTCCGAGGTCACTCTCGAGGGTAAGCAGTGGCAGAAGGTGCGCCAGCCGGTGACCCGCGCAGAACGCGAAGGCATGACGGCGGTCTGGACGCGGTGGGCGGATCTCAGCGCCGCCGAGCGTTCGCAGATCCGCGAGATCGACGAGCAGTGGGTCGCCGACAAGGCGCTGCCCGAGATGGGATTCACCCTGGGCACGCTCGAGGAGATCATCGACCCGGACGTGGCATTGCTGCTCGCGGTCGACGACGCGGGCCGCATCCAGGTCGTCACGAGCTGGCTGCCCTCCTGGCGCGACGGCGTGCCGAGTGGATGGACGCTCGATTTCATGCGGCGACGCGCCGACGGGCCCAACGGGCTGATGGAGTTCGCGATCGCGCGCGCCGCACAGCAGGCGGCCGCCGACGGGGTGGCCGAGCTCAGTCTCTCCGGGGCTCCGATGGCGGTCAACCCCGACGTCGAGGTCCCCGGTGACACGTCGATCCTCTCGGGGGTGCTGGGCTGGTTGGCCCGGACTCTGGAGCCGGCGTACGGCTTCGACTCCCTCTTCCGGTTCAAACGGAAGTTCCATCCCCGGTATCGCACGATCTGGCTGGCGTACGGCGACCCGGTCGATCTGCCGCGGATCGGTACCGCCGTCGGCAGGGCCTACCTGCCCGACGCTACTGTGCGTGATGTGCTGGCGCTGCTGCGCAGCGCTCGAGGAGGAGACAGATGATCCAGTGGCTGCTGACTCTCGAGCTCATCAACAGTCCGCTGCGATGGGTGGTCTGGTCGGTCGCCGCCGTGTGCGCCCTCATCGTGCTCGTCGTGCCGCCGCGCCGCATCCGCCGTCTGCTGATCACCGCCGCGGCGGGCGCCGTCATCGGCTACGCCGGTGCCCATCTGCTGGAGGCGTGGGACGTCTTCCAGGGGCCGCTTCCGGTGCATGCCGCCGTCTGGATGTCGGCGGGTGTCGCGACCGTCGCCATGGGCGCGGTGGGGGTGTTCGTCCGTCCGTGGTGGCGTCGCGCGGTGGCCGCGTTGCTGATCGTCACCGGCGTGATCGGGATGGGGGTGAGCGTCAATGCCGCCTATGGACTCACCGGCAATCTCGCCGCGATCCTCGGCATACAGGCGTTGGACAGTGCTCCGCTGCCGGGAACGTCTGCCGCATCGGGGGACGCAGCGACGCTGTACCAGACGTGGACACCGCCGGCGGGCATGCCCTCGAAGGGCCGAGTGAGTGCGTTGTCGGGGGATCAGAAGATCCCGGCCACAGGGTTCCAGGCGCGAGACGCGGCGCTGTACCTGCCGCCCGCAGCTCTGGTGCCGGACCCGCCGCGCCTGCCGCTGCTGGTGTTCATGATGGGCCAGCCCGGCACTCCCGATCCGACGGTGCTGGCCAAGAGCCTCGACGCCTTCGCGGCCGCCCACAACGGCCTCGCCCCGATCGCGATCGTCGCCGATCAGCTCGGCTCGGTCGATGTCGACCCCGCATGCGCGGATTCCACGAAGTACGGGAAGGCCTCCACGTATCTCAACGTCGATGTCCCCGCGTACGCGCGGGCGCGCCTGAACATCGTCGACGACCCCGCCTACTGGGTCATCGGCGGCTACTCGAACGGGGGAGCCTGCGCCCTCACATACGGCGCCCAGTTCCCGCAGACCTGGGGCAACATCATGGACATCTCCGGCAACGAGTACCCGGGCTCGGAACACATCGATCAGACCGTCAAGGAGGTCTTCGGCGGCAATCGTGCAGCCTTCGACGCGGCGAGTCCGGCTGCGCTGCTCGCCGCGCATCCCGGGCAGTACGCGGGGCATGAGGCCGTCTTCACGCACGGTGAGCAGGACGCACAGTTCGGCCCGGGACAGGTCGCGAACGCCGCGCGTGCACAGGCGGCCGGATTCGCGGTACTCACGCAGACCATCCCGGGGGAAGGGCACACCGGACCCGTCCTCCAGAAGGGTCTGGACTATGCGATCGGCGCGCTCGCGCCCCGCCTCGGCCTGGAGGCACCCGCCGCGGGGTGACGCCTGGGACGAGAGAAGGCGGGCCCCGGCATTCCGGGGCCCGCCTTCACATGAGCCGGCTCAGAACGTGAGCGCGCGGCGCAGGAGCTCCGCCTGCTCGATCTGGTGCATCTTCGCCGAGCCGGCCGCGGGCGAAGCGGATGCGGCCCGCGAGACCACGCGGATCGTGCGGTCATGCAGGTGCTTGACGACCTCGAGAGCGATGAAGGGCCACGCGCCCTGGTTCTCGGGCTCTTCCTGGACCCACACGAGCTCCGCGTTCGGATAGCTGTCGATGACGGCGTTCAGCTCGTCGATCGGCGCGGGGTAGTACTGCTCGAGGCGCACCAGCGCCACACGGCCGTCGGGGTTCTTGTCGAGCTCCGAACGCAGATCCCAGTGGATCTTGCCGGCGTGCAGCAGCACGCGCGTGACGGCGTTCTTGTCGACGCCGCGCTCATCGTCCAGCACCGGCTCGAACCTGCCCTGTGTGAACGCCTCGACGGGGCTGACGGCGTCGCGCAGACGCAGCATGGCCTTCGGGGTGAACACGACGAGCGGGCGGCGCGGCTGAGCGTACGCCTGGCGGCGCAGCAGATGGAAATAGGAAGCGGGCGTCGAGGGGCGCGCGACGGTCATGTTCTCCTGCGCGCACATCTGCAGGAAACGCTCGATGCGGGCGGAGGAGTGGTCGGGGCCGGCGCCCTCGTAGCCGTGCGGGAGCAGCAGCACGACGCTCGACTGCTGGCCCCACTTCTGGTCGGCCGACGAGAGGTAGGTGTCGATCACCGTCTGGGCGCCGTTGGCGAAGTCACCGAACTGCGCCTCCCACAGCACCAGCGCGTCCGGGCGCTCGACCGAGTAGCCGTACTCGAACGCGACAGCCGCGTACTCGCTGAGCAGCGAGTCGTAGACGAAGAAGCGTCCCTGACCCTCGCTGAGGTTCGTCAGCGGCAACCATTCCTGACCGTTGTCGCGGTCGTGGAAGACGGCGTGGCGCTGCACGAACGTGCCGCGACGGGAGTCCTGGCCCGCCAGGCGCACCGGCGTTCCCTCGACGAGCAGGGATCCGAATGCGAGCAGCTCGCCGAAGGCCCAGTCGATGCCGCCCGAGCGGCTCATGGTGTGCCGCTTGTCGAGCAGCTGCTGCAGCTTGGCGTGCACCGTGAAGCCGTCGGGCTTGTTCACGAAGGCGTCGCCGATCAGCTGTACGACGTCGGTCGACACGCCTGTCGTCTCCGGCTCGCCGACGGCCCGCTCGACCTCGACGCTCTCGGCGACGACAGGGTGGGTGCCCGTCTCCGCCTCGTGCGTCTCGGCGAACGCCACCTCGAGGCGGTCCTGGAAGTCGCGCTTGGCCTGCTCGTACTCTTCCTCGGTGATGTCGCCCCGACCGACGAGCGACTCCGTGTAGAGGCGGCGCACCGAACGCTTCGCTTCGACGAGGTTCGTCATCAGCGGCTGCGTCATCGACGGGTCGTCGCCCTCGTTGTGACCGCGGCGGCGGTAGCTCACGAGATCGATGACGATGTCGCGGTGGAACTCCTGGCGGTACCGGAAGGCCAGCTCGGCGGCGCGCACGACGGCTTCCGGGTCGTCGCCGTTCACATGGAGGATGGGAGCCTGGATGGTCTTGGCCACATCCGTCGCGTAGACCGAGGTGCGTCCGTCGACCGGCAGCGTCGTGAAGCCGAGCTGGTTGTTGATGACGACGTGTACGGTGCCGCCGGTGCGGTATCCGCGCAGCTGCGACATCTGCAGCGTCTCGACGACGACACCCTGGCCGGCGAAGGCCGCATCGCCGTGGACGAGGATGGGCAGCCACGCGAAGGTGCCGATCGGCTTGCGGTCCTGCTTGGCGCGCACGATGCCCTCGAGCACGCCGTCGACGGTCTCGAGGTGCGAGGGGTTGGCGGCGAGGATCACGGGAAGCTCCGTGCCCGCATCCGATTGGAACGTGCCTTCGGTGCCCAGGTGGTACTTCACGTCGCCCGAGCCGCGTTTGTTGCCGGGCAGGCTCGTGCCCTCGAACTCGCGGAAGACTTGGCCGTAGGTCTTGCCGGCGACGTTGGTCAGCACGTTCAGGCGACCGCGGTGCGCCATACCGATGGCCGCGCCGTCGAGTCCCGCGGAGGCCGCGCCCTGCAGGATCTCGTCGAGCAGCGGGATGACCGATTCGCTGCCCTCGAGGCTGAAGCGCTTCTGGCCGACGTACTTGGTCTGCAGGAACGTCTCGAAGGCCTCGGCCTGGTTCAGTTTGGAGAGGATGCGCAGCTGCTCGTCGTGGCCGGGCTTCTGGTACTTCACCTCGACGTTGTCCTGGAACCACTTGCGCTGCACCGGGTCCTGGATGTGCATGTACTCGATGCCCAGGGTGCGGCAGTAGGAGTCGCGCAGCACCCCGAGGATGTCGCGGAGCTTCATCTGGCGCTTGCCGCCGAAACCGCCCACGACGAACTCGCGGTCGAGGTCCCAGAAGGTGAGCCCATGGCTCTCGATCTCGAGGTCGGGGTGCGTGCGCTGGACGTACTCGAGCGGATCGATGTCGGCCATCAGGTGGCCGCGCACCCGGTACGAGTTGATGAGCTCCTGGACACGTGCGCCCTTGTCGATGCGCTCCGCCAGATCGACGTTGATGTCGCTGCCCCAGTGGATGGGGGCGTAGGGGATGCGCAGCGCCGCGAAGATGCCTTCGTAGAAGTCACGCTGGCCGATCAGCAGCTCGTGGACCTTCTTGAGGAACTCGCCGGAACCGGCGCCCTGGATCACGCGGTGGTCGTACGTGCTCGTCAGGGTGATGGTCTTGCCGATGCCGAGCTCGACGAGCGTCTTCTCGCTCGAGCCCTGGAACTCGGCGGGGTACTCGAGGGCTCCCGCGCCGATGATGCAGCCTTGGCCCTTCATGAGGCGGGGCACCGAGTGCACGGTGCCGATGCCGCCCGGGTTGGTGAGCGAGAGCGTGGTGCCCTGGAAGTCGGCTGCCGTCAGCTTGTTCGTGCGGGCGCGCTTGACGAGGTCCTCGTAAGAAGCGAGGAACTCGTTGAACGTGAGCGACTCCGCACGCTTGATGCTCGGCACCATGAGCGCGCGCGTTCCGTCGGGCTTGGGGAGGTCGATCGCGATGCCCAGGTTGATGTGGGCGGGAGCGACGACCGAGGGCTTGCCGTCGACCTCGGCGTAGAAGACGTTCTGGCTCGGGAACTCCTTGAGCGCCTGGATGAGCGCCCACCCGATCAGGTGGGTGAAGCTCACCTTGCCGCCACGGGTTCGCGCCATGTGGTTGTTGATGACGATGCGGTTGTCGATCATCAGCTTGGCCGGGACCGTGCGCACACTCGTCGCAGTGGGCACCGTCAGCGACTCGTCCATGTTGGCGGCGAGGGTCTTCGTCATACCCTTGAGGGTCGTGACGACGTCCTCCTGCACCTCGCCCGCAGGGTCGGAGGGTTGAGCCTTGGGAGCCTGCGCCGGGATCGGCTGCGGCTTGGCCGGCTTGCCGGTCGTGCGAGCCACAGGCTGCGAGCCGATCACGGGGATCGGCGCGGTCACCGGGTGGGGCTCGGACGCGGCGGGCGCTGCCTGGGGGGCGCCCCCTGATCCGGCCTGGGAGTGGTAGGCCTCCAGGACCGGCCACCAGGACTTGTCGACCGAGTTACGGTCGACAAGGAACTGTTCGTAGAGTTCCTCGACGAGCCACTCATTGGCTCCGAACTCTCCTTCGTTCGATACTCCGACGCCCGTCACCTGGCTCGACACTCTCGATCGCCCGCTTTCGTGAGATTCATCCGCAATGCGGGGCCGTCGTGGGCCCACACGCACGACACGCAAGCCTAGTCGAGTATTCCGGCGTCCGCTCCCGGCGCGTCGCGGTTGACAGGCCCGGCGGAGTATGGGCGGCGTACGCTCTGCAGACATGGAGTTCTACGGCGCGCACCCCGAGACCGACCTCACCTACTCCGACGTGTTCCTCGTACCTCGACGCTCCGGCATCACGAGTCGTCTGGATGTGGATCTGTCGCCCCGTGACGGCACCGCGATGCGCATCCCCGTCGTCTCCGCCAACATGAACTCCGTCACCGGCGCGCGACTCGCCGCGACGCTCGCTCGACGTGGCGGGCTGGGCGTGCTTCCCCAGGACATGCCGCTGCAGGAGCTCGCTGCCGCCATCCGTTGGGTCAAGCGTCAGCCGGTGCGCTGGGACACCCCGATCGTGCTGCCTCCGAGCGCGACCGCAGCGGATGCCGCCAAGCTCCTGCCCGCGACGGAGGGGTACGGCATCGTCGTGGCCGACCCTTCGGCTGCATCCCTCGACCTCGCCGAGGTCGTCGGCGTCGTGCCGGCAACGCGTCTCGCGACCGCGCTGCCGGACGCGACCCTGGGTGATCTCGTGCGCGCCCGTCCGATCGCGATCGATGCGGACGACGTGACGGATGCCCGTCACGCGTTCGACCTGCTCGTCGCGGCGGATGCCGAGACGGTGTGCGTTGTCGAACGCGGTCATCTCGTCGGCACGCTCTCTCGCCGCAGCGCGCTGCGTTCGACGCTGTACAGCCCCGCGGTGGACGCCGACGGGCGCCTGATCGTCGCCGCGGCGATCGGCATCAACGGGGACGTCGCCGCCAAAGCGCAGGCCCTGGCCGCCGCCGGTGTCGACGTGCTCGTGCTCGACACCGCCCACGGGCACCAGGAGGGCATGCTCCGCGCCCTGCGCGCCGTCGCGGATCTAGGCCTCGGCCTGCCTCTCGTGGCGGGCAACATCGTCACCGCGGACGGCGTCCACGATCTCGTCACCGCGGGCGCCTCCATCCTGAAGGTCGGGGTGGGTCCCGGCGCCATGTGCACCACGCGCATGATGACCGCCGTCGGTCGGCCGCAGTTCTCGGCCGTGCTGGAGACCGCGTCGGCGGCACGTGAGCTGGGAGCGCACGTGTGGGCGGACGGCGGCGTGCGCTACCCGCGGGATGTGGCGCTCGCTCTGGCGGCGGGTGCCGCATCCGTGATGGTCGGGTCGTGGTTCGCGGGGACGATCGAGGCTCCCGGTGAGCTGTTCGCGGATCCGCAGGGGCGGGTCTACAAGGAGTCGTGGGGCATGGCCTCGACGAAGGCCGTGCACGCCCGGTTCGGCGGGCTGGACGCCTACGAGCTCGCCCGCAAGGAGCTCTTCGCCGAGGGGATCTCGTCATCGAAGATCTACCTCGACCCGTTGCGGCCGGGGCTCGAGGATCTGCTCGACATGATCACCTCGGGGGTGCGCTCCTCCTTCACCTACGCGGGGGCGGCGACGGTGCCGGAGTTCCATGAGCGCGCGCTCGTGGGGCTCCAGTCGGCCGCCGGCTACGAAGAGGGCAAGGCCCTGCCCGTCAGCTGGTGACCCGTCAGGGCTCGAGTCCTCCATGCCCGAGTTGCGTCGCACATGCGCAGATGCGCCACTTCTCCGCATCCGCCACAGGTAGTGACAGGCGCGGTTGCACAGAAGTGTGGCGGCAGCGCGACGAGCTAGCCCAGCGGACGCGGGCGGGATGTCGGGAGTCCGGCGCCGCGGAGGATGTCGTACAGGCGTCGCGGGTCGTCGAGATCACCGGTGCGCCACCGCGAGAACCCGCTAACGACACGCCGCAGGGCGTCCTCTCGATCCTTCTCCGCCGCGAGGGACTGCAGTGGCGTGCGTCCGCTTTCGCGAGCACGGGTGAAGTACTTGCCGAGGCCGTCGAACTCGCCGATGTGGTCATGCTGCGGCCAGAAGAAGTCGGCGATGTACAGAGCGGCGTCGGTGAGGTGGATGCGGTGCTGGATCACCGGCTGCGGGAATCCGAGCTCCGCGATCAGCACTCTGCTCTGGCTCTCGCGGACGTTGGCCGCGCCGTCCCGCGCGAACACGACCGCGCGATGGATGCGGGCGAGTCCCCGGCGCCGTCGTGCGGCCACACGTTCGCGCACCTGCGCGAGGGTGGCGAGCGCCCCACCGGAACGTCCGCTCCAGATCGCCTGGTCGATCGCGGCGACTCCCTGGAGGAACGGACCGGATGCGGCGAGATCGACCGCGGTCTGCGCCGGGCTGGTCACGAAGCAGTCGCCCCAGGGCAGGATCTCCACCTCCGCCATCGCACGCGTGTGCCGTCGCATCAGTCCGGTCGAGCGTCCTCCCGCATCCGCCTCGACGGAGACATCCAGCCGCACGGGCCACTCGCCGAGCGTGTCGATGCCATGCAGCGCGGCCGCGGCGTGATGGCTGAAGACGGTGCCGGCTGCGACGCGGACCGACGCTTCCCAGACGCGTTGCGCGTGGCGCGCGATCGGCGTGAGCTCCCGCCAGCGGGTGCCGTCGACGAAGACGCCGGGTGCGGCTCGCACGACGATCCCTGCCTCGATCTCGCGCCGCAGGCGGCGCTCATCGAGCCGGTCGAAGGGCTCGTCACGCCGTCGGCGAAGGTCGGTGAGCGGAGGAGTGTCGCGCCAGGTCATGCGGCCATGATGCGGCGCGCCGAGAGGGCGGCGGGTGCCGCATCCGTTCCTGCAGGACGGCGCGCCGCATCCACCGGACGGGGGAGGAGGGGTCAGGACGCCCGGGGTGCTTCGCCTGCCGCCTCGGGGCTACACATGTGCGCACCTGCGACAGGAATCATCTGTCGCAGGTGCGTAGAACTGTGGCGGTTGCGCAGATGCGACGCAACTCGGGCATCAACCATGCGGGGAGCAGAGACGGCGTCGGGCGCCCGAGTGCACAGGGACGGGACGCAGCAGCCGGGGCTCCCGTAGACTGTCCGGCACGATGGACGACCCTCCCAGTTGCAGACGATGGCCCCACCGACCCGCCTCCCTCGAGGGAGGTGACGTGTGATGGATTACGTCATGCTGGGCGTGGGGCTCTTGCTCACGATCGGGACCGGTCTGTTCGTCGCCAGCGAGTTCGCGCTGGTGAATCTCGACCGCGCAGACCTCGAAGCGCGCAGGGATGCGGGTGAGTCGCGGCTCGCGATGACCATCAGCGCGCTGCGCATCACCTCGACCCATCTCTCGAGCGCGCAGCTGGGCATCACTCTGACGACACTGCTGACCGGTTACACGATGGAGCCGGCGATCTCGAACCTCCTGCGTCCGGTGCTCGCGGGTTGGGGTGTGCCGGAGGCGATCGTGGTGGGGCTCGCGGCCACGATCGGCATCGCCATCGCCACGGTCTTCTCCATGATCCTGGGCGAGCTCGTCCCCAAGAACTTCGCCCTCGCGATCCCGCGGCAGACCGCGAAACTCGTCATGCCGTTCCAGGTCGCATTCACGACGGTGTTCCGTCCGGCGGTCTCCGTGCTCAACGGCAGCGCGAACGGCATCCTGCGCTCCATCGGCATCGAGCCGAAGGAGGAGCTCTCCGGAGCCCGCACCGCCGAGGAGCTCTCCAGTCTCGTGCGCCGATCCGCGAGCGCCGGCGTGCTGGAGGAGGACACGGCGTCACTGCTGGATCGCAGCCTCACCTTCGCGCGCCTGACCGCCGACGACGTGATGACGCCGCGTCCCCGTGTACACGCGGTCGCCGCATCCGACTCGGCGAACGACATCATCCAGCTCGCCCGCAAGACCGGGCACAGCCGGTTCCCCGTCTTCGGCGATTCGATGGACGACATCGTCGGCATCGTTCACCTGAAGGCGGCCGTCGGTGTCCCGCGCGAGCGGCGCACCGAGGTGCCCGCCGCCGCCCTCGCGACCGAGCCGCTGCGGGTTCCCGAGACCGTGCACCTCGATCAACTCGTCGCCGAGCTTCGTGCCCGCGGCTATCAGATGGCCGTCGTGCTCGACGAGTACGGCGGAACGGCCGGCGTGGTCACCCTTGAGGACCTCGTCGAGGAGATCGTGGGCGAGGTGCTCGACGAGCACGACCGCCGCCGGGCCGAGATCGTGCGCGGGGTGGACTCGCTGACCGTGTCGGCGGCGCTGCGCCCGGACGAGGTGCTCGATCGCACCGGCATCCGCGTTCCCGAGGGAGAGGTCTACGACACGCTCGGTGGCTTCCTCATGGCCGAGCTCGGCCGCATCCCGGCCGTCGGCGATGAGGTCGAGATCGAGGACGGAACGCTCGCCGTCGTGCGCATGGACGGTCGTCGCGTCGACCGTGTGCGTTTCACCCCCAGACCCGTCCCGGAGGATGCGGACATCGACGAGCAGGAGCGGAACCGATGAGCGACTGGGCGGGAATCCTCTGGCTGGTCGTGCTGCTGGTGTTCAACGCGTTCTTCGTCGGCGCTGAGTTCGCGGTGATCTCCGCGCGGCGCTCGCAGATCGAGCCGCTCGCGGAGAAGGGCTCGCGCTCCGCGAAGACGGCGCTGTGGGCGATGGAGCACGCGACGCTCATGCTCGCGACGTGCCAGCTCGGCATCACGATCTGCTCGCTGCTGATCCTGAACGTCTCGGAGCCGGCGATCCACCACTTGCTGGCGGTGCCGCTGGAGCTGACCGGATGGGGCGAGGCAGCCGTCGACGTCATCGCGTTCGTCGTCGCGCTCGTGCTGGTGTCGTACCTGCACGTGGTCTTCGGCGAGATGGTGCCGAAGAACCTGGCCTTCTCGGTGCCCGACCGGGCGGTGCTGATGCTGGCGCCGCCGCTCGTGTGGGTGTCGCGGGTGTTCCACCCCGTCATCGTCACGCTGAACTGGATCGCCAATCACGTGGTGCGCCTGTTCCGTGTGGAGCCGAAGGACGAGGCAGCCTCGACCTTCACGCTCGAAGAGGTGGCCACGATCGTCAACCAGTCGCGCATCGAGGGCGTCCTCGAGGATGCGGCCGGCACGGTGTCGGCCGTCGTCGAGTTCACCGACAAGGATGCGGGCGATGTCGCCGTCCCGCTCGAGGATCTGGTGACGCTGCCGCAGCTGACGACCCCGGACGAGATCGAGCGCGCGGTCGCCCGACACGGCTTCTCGCGATACGTGATCGTCGACGACGAGGGGATGCCGGTCGGCTACGTGCACCTGAAGGATGTGCTGCGCGTGGCGGAGGACGGCGTCGACCCCTCGGTCGATCGTCCGATCCCGGCCAAGCGGATCCACCACATGGTGCAGGTGCAGGAGACGACCGACCTCGAGGATGCGCTGGCGGCCATGCGCCGGGCTGGGCGTCACCTCGCCCAGGTGCGCGACGCTCAGGGCAACACGACCGCCGTCCTCTTCCTGGAGGACGTCATCGAGGAGCTGATCGGCGAAGTACAGGACGCGACGCGCCGCGGCCGCTGAGCCGGGCTCAGCGGCGGCGCGCGGCGCGCTCGTACTGCGGCGGCCAGGGGCCGACGACACCGAGCTCATCGGCGGCGCGGAGCGCGAAGTGCGGGTCGCGGAGCCATTCGCGGGCCGCCATGATCGCGTCCGCGTCGCCGTCCTGCAGCACCTGCTCGGCCTGCGCCCCGGTCTCGATGAGTCCGACGGCGCTGACCGCGAGCCCCTCGTCGCGCACACGCCGGGCGAGCGGCACCTGGTAGCCGGGCCCGACGGTGATGTCCTGGTGGGCGACGAGTCCGCCGGAGGAGATGTCGAAGAAGTCGGCACCGGCCTCGGCCGCCCACACGGCGACCTGAGCGGTCTCCTCGATGTCCCAGCCGCCCTCTGCCCAGTCGGTGCCGGAGAAACGGACGAACACGGGCAGCTCGCCGGCGGCCTCGCGTACCGCGGCGACGACCCGCAGCAGGAGACGCGCGCGGTTGACCAGCGGGCCGCCGAACTCGTCGGTGCGGTGGTTGGACAGCGGCGAGAGGAACTCATGAAGCAGGTAGCCGTGGGCTGCGTGCACTTCGAGCACGTCGAAGCCCGCCTCGACGGCGCGGCGTGCGGCGGCGGCGAACGAGGCGACGAGCGCGTCGATCTCGTCGCGGGTGAGCTCACGCGGGGTGGCGTAGCCCTCGAAAGCGATCGCGGAGGGGGCGACGGCCTCCCATCCGCCGGCCTCCGCCGGCACAGTCCCGCGGTGCCCGGAGAAGGGCGAGTACGTCGATGCCTTACGCCCAGCGTGGGCAAGCTGGATGCCCGCGGCCGCGCCTCGGGCGTGGATCGCGGTGACGATGGGGGCCCAGGCGTCGCGCTGCTCGTCGGAGTAGATTCCGGTGTCCTCGGGCGAGATGCGGCCCTCGGGCGACACCGCGGTGGCCTCGCTGATGACCAGACCCGCACCGCCGGAAGCGAATTGGGCCAGGTGCACGTGATGCCACTCCCCGGGGAATCCGTCCTGCGCGCTGTACTGGCACATGGGGGCCACCCACAGTCGGTTGCGGAACTCGACGCCTCGAATCGTGTAGGGGCTGAACAGCGCGGTCACGGTACTCCTTCGCGGATAGGGTGGCGCCATGACGGCGATCGAGCAGGATGCCACGCGCACCGCGCGCATCCTTCGCATGCCAACAGCGGACGATGACAAGTATTCCCGTGGGGTCGTGGGCCTGCGCACCGGTTCGGCGGATTATCCGGGCGCGGCGGTGCTGGGAGTGAGCGCCGCCTGGCGCGCCGGATGCGGAATGGTCCGCTACATCGGGCCCTCGCGTGCGGCCGACATGGTGCTGGCGCACCGACCCGAGACGGTCACCGCGCCCGGACGCGTCCAGGCCTGGGTGATCGGCTCGGGAACGGATGCGGCGTCTCGCGATCCGTCCGAGACCGAGGCCCTGCACGAGGTGCTCGCCGGCCGCGAGCCCGTCGTCGTCGACGCGGGTGCTCTCGATCTGGCGCCCGATGCCACGGCGCCGACGATCCTCACCCCTCACGCCCGGGAGTTCGCGCGGCTTCGTGACGCCCTCGGGCTCGCGCCCCTGGGCGACAGGGAAGACGAAGCGCTCCAGACCGCTCGCGAGATGGGCGCCGTCGTCCTGTTGAAGGGTTCCGTGACGCTCGTGGCGGATCCCGACGGCGGCCTTCGCCGCATCCGCTCCGGCGTGCCCTGGCTCGCCACCGCCGGCACGGGAGACGTGCTCGCGGGTGCGCTCGGAGCGGTCGTGGCGGGTGCGGTCGCGGCGGGCGATCCCTCGCCGGAACGTCTGGCGGATGCAGCGGCCGCCGCGGCGTGGCTGCACGGACGCGCCGGCGCGCTGGCCGCCGAGCGTCGGGGGAGCCGGGGCGGTCCGATCACGGCGGGGGACGTCGCCGAGCACCTGCCGCGGGCGGTGGGGGAGACCCTCGCGACCCACGGCTGATCAGGAAGCTCCGTGGCACGCCACGTAGGATGAGGCCCGTGTCGAGACGGGCTCTGTTGTGGATCGCTTTCCTCGTCGTCCATATCGGGGTCTCCGTTCTCGGATGGGTCATGCCCAACGAACCCATGGGCGACGTCTATCGGGTGTACGAGCCGTGGTCGGGGGCGTACCTGAACGGTGGGTGGTGGCCGCAGACCGACACGGCGACGGGCCAGGAGGTCAGCGCCTACTACGGCTTCGTCGGACTGACCGACGCCTGGGTCTACCCGCAGCTTGCGATGCTGCCGATGCTCGCCACGTGGCTGTTCGCCTGGGCGGTGTCGTACACGCCGGCGTGGGCGATCATGGTGGCCCTCGTCGATGCCGCGGCCTTCGCCGTCCTCGTGGGTCGCGGGCGTTCGCGCGGACGCGTCACGGCGGCCTGGTTCTGGCTCGCGTTCATCGCGCTGATGGGCCCGGTCGCGCTCTACCGACTGGATGCGGTGACGGTGCCGCTGGGCATCATGGGAGCGCTGTGGCTGATCGGCCGTCCGTGGCTCGGTGCCGCTCTTCTCGCGGTGGCGACGTGGATCAAGGTGTGGCCGGCGGCCCTCCTGGCGGCCGCGGTCATCGCCGTCCGCCGCCGTCTCGCCGTGATCGGTGCGGCCGCCGCCGTGAGCGCAATCGCGCTGGGCGCGGTCACGCTCCTGGGCGGCGCGGCCTACGCCTTCGGGTTCGTGAGCGACCAGACCGGTCGAGGGCTGCAGGTGGAGTCACCCGTCAGCACCTTCTACCTGTGGGACGCGATGCTCGGCGGCCCCTCGCAGATCTTCTACGACCCCGACCTGCTGACGTTCGAGGTGTCGGGCCCTGCCGTCAACCCGGTGATCACCGTCATGACGCCGCTGTTGGCCGTCGGGGTGCTGGGCATCGCGGCGCTGGGTGCGTACAAGATGTGGCGGGGCGCTCACTTCAGCGCCGTCTTCCCGACGCTCTCGCTCGCCCTCGTCGCGGCGTTCATCGCCCTGAACAAGGTCGGTTCGCCCCAGTACATGGTGTGGCTGAGCGTGCCGCTCGTGATCGCGCTGGTCCTGGACCGCAAGCGCTGGTTCGGTCCCGCCGTTCTCGTGCTCGCGATCGCGGGCGCGACGCAGATCATCTACCCCATGGTCTACTTCGACCTGCTGGTGGCGCTGCCGTTCCCGGTCGTGGTCATCACGATCCGCAACATCCTGCTCGTCGTGATCGCCGCGTGGGCGGTGGTCAAGCTCGCTCGGGTGCGTACACGCTCCAGCTTCGCCCGCACGCCCGGCGTCTTCGCCGGCTGACGAAAGGACCGGCATGCTCATCGCTTTCTCCGTCGCCCCGAGCGGCACGGGCCGCGCGGACGGCTCCGTGCACGACGCCGTCGCCGCAGCCGTGAAGATCGTGCGCGATTCCGGGCTGCCCCACCGAACCGGCTCGATGTTCACTGAGATCGAGGGGGAGTGGGATGAGGTGTTCGCCGTCGTGAAGGCGGCCACCGAGGCGGTGCTGCCGTTCGGCTCGCGTGTCTCACTGGTGCTGAAAGCCGATATCCGCCCGGGGTACACCGGCGAGCTGGACGCCAAGATCGAGCGACTCGAGCGGGCGATCGAGGATGCGGCCTCCGACGGCGCCCCTTCGGCCTGACGGTCCGTCTGGCGAAACGATTCGGCGGCCCCGGTCCGCGTGACTAGCATGTTCCGGTGACCTCTTCGAACCAGACGAAGGGGGCGGCGATGTGGGCGCTCCTCTCTCTCGCCATCGGCAGCTTCGGCATCGGCATGACCGAGTTCACGGTCATGGGCCTGCTGCCCGACATCGCGGGCGCGCTCCTGCCGAACCAGACCGCGGCGGACCCGGATGCGGCCATCGCGCAAGCCGGCTGGCTGATCAGCCTCTATGCGCTCGGCGTCGTGGTCGGTGCGCCGACGATCGCGGGGCTCGTCGCCCGGTTCCCGCGCCACCGCGTGATGGTGCTCCTCGCCCTGGCGTTGACCGTGTTCAACGCCCTCACCGTGATCGCGCCGAACTTCGAGCTCGTCGCGGTCTCGCGCTTTCTGGCGGGGCTCCCGCACGGCGCGTACTTCGGGATCGGAGCGCTCGTCGCGGCTGACGTGCTCGGACCGGGTCGGCGTGCGCAGGGCGTCGCCTTCGTGCTGACCGGACTCACCGTGGCGAATGTCGTCGGCGTGCCGGCCGGCACCTACCTCGGGCAGCAGTTCGGCTGGCGCGTCGCGTTCGGTGTGGTCGCGGCGATCTTCGCGCTCGCCACCGTCTGCATCGCCCTCTTCGTGCCGCGCGCTCCGGGGCAGCCGGGGCGCACGTTGCGGGCGGAACTGGGCGTGTTCCGCATCCCTCAGGTGTGGTTCACCCTGGGGATCGGCTCGATCGGCTTCGGCGGGTTCTTCGCGGTGTACAGCTACGTGGCGCCGCTGGTGACGGAGGTGGCCGACGCGCCGCAGGCGGTCGTGCCGCTCGTGCTGGTGGGCATGGGGCTCGGCATGACGGTCGGCAACCTGCTGGGCGGGCACCTCTCCGACGTCAACCTGCGCCGCACGTTGCTGCTCGGCCTCGGGGTGCTGGCGGTGTCGCTGGCCGTTCTCGCCCTGACCGCCGCCTGGATCTGGGCGCTCGCGATCATGGTGTTCGTCGTGGGTGCCGTCGCGTCGGCGCTCAGCCCCGCGATCCAGACGCGGCTCATGGATGTGGCGGGCGACAACCAGTCGATCGCCGCCGCACTCAACCACTCCGCCCTCAACATCGGCAACAGCCTCGGCGCCGCTCTCGGCGGTGCCGTGATCGCCGCGGGCTGGGGCTTCGCCGCCCCGTCCTGGGTCGGCGCGGCCCTCGCGGCCGCGGGACTCGCGATCGCGCTCACCGCCTACGGTGTCGAACGCCGCCGCGGCGTGCCGATCGTGTACGCGCACTCCTCGTCGTCCGCCCGCTGACGGCGGCTGCTACGCGTCGAGGAGCCGGCCCAGGTGGTGGGCGACCGCATCCGTCTCGATGAGGAAGCCGTCGTGGCCGTAGTCGCTCGTGATGACGGCTGCCCGGTCGCCGTCGAGAGTGTCGCGGATGCCGTGGGCGATGCGGTGCTGTCCGTCCACGGGAAACAGGCGGTCGCTGTCGATGCCGAGCACGAGCGTGCGCGCGGTGATGCGGCCCAGGGCGTCTTCGACGCCGCCGCGCTCGCGGCCGACGTCGTGCGAGTTCATCGCCTCGACGAGGGTGAGGTAGCTGTTGGCGTCGAAGCGTCGGGTGAACTTGTTGCCGTGGAAGTCGAGATAGGACTCGACCGCGAAGCGTCCGCCGCGTCCGAGGGGGCTCACCTCCGACTGCCAGGAGCGCTGGAAGCGCAGGTTCAGCTCGGTGGGGCTCCGGTAGTTCAGCAGCGCCATCCGCCGTGCCAGCGCGAGACCGCGGTGAGGTCCCTCGCCGGCGGGGGCGTCGTAGTAGTCGCCGCCCGCGTAGCCCGGGTCGATACGGATGGCCTCGAGCTGCACCGAGTTCAGGGCGATCTGGTCGGCGGTGGTCAGCGGGGGCGCTGCGAGCACGGCCAATCGCTCCACGCGCTCGGGATAGGTCGCTCCCCACTCGAGCGCGTGCATACCGCCCATCGAGCCGCCGACCACGGCGCGCCAGCTGCCGATGCCGAGCTCGTCCGCCAGCAGGGCCTGCGCCGCGATCTGGTCGCGGATCGTCAGGTACGGGAAGCGCGCGCCCCACTCGGTGCCGTCGGGGGCGATGGTGGCGGGACCGGTCGAGCCCTGGCAGCCGCCGAGCATGTTGGGGGCGACGACGAACCAGCGGTCGGTGTCGATCGCGGCACCCGGCCCGACGATCGCGTGCCACCATCCGTCGGTGGGGTGGGCTAGACCCGCCTCGCCGCGCACGTGGCTGTCGCCGGTCAGGGCGTGCAGGATCAGGATCGCGTTGTCGCCGGCGGGCGAGAGCTCGCCCCAGCTCTCGTAGGCGAGCCGCGCGACGGGCAGGACGGCGCCGTTCTCGGTGCGGAAGCCGCGGAAGGCCGCGAAACGGCGGTCACCGGCCGGGTCGCCGTCGCGCCACGCGCCACTCGCGGGCGGGCGGCCACGGGCGAGTCGGGCGTCGGCCTCCGTGACCGGAGCGCTCGGCACCGTGTCCTCGGAGGTCTGCCAATCCATCGCTCCATTCTCGCGGCGTCATCACCTCGCCGCGTCCGTGTTACGTCACAACGACGACCGCGCGATGCACGAACGCCCCGGATGCGGTATCCGGGGCGTTCGTGTCAGGCGGTTCAGGCGCGGGCGGCCTCCGAGGCGCGGCGAGCAGCGGCCAGCGCGCTCTCGAGGTCCGCCTTGAGGTCGGCGACGTTCTCGAGGCCGACCGACAGGCGCACGAGACCCGGCGTGACACCGGCCGTGAGCTGCTGCTCGGGCGTGAGCTGCGAGTGCGTCGTGGATGCGGGGTGGATCACGAGCGAGCGCACGTCGCCGATGTTGGCGAGGTGGCTGAAGAGGGTGAGGTTGTCGACGAAGGCTCGTCCGGCACCCACGCCGCCCTTGAGCTCGAACGAGAGCACCGCGCCGACGCCCTTCGGGGCGTACTGGTTGGCGGCGGCGTACCAGGGCGAGGTCGGCAGACCCGAGTAGTTCACCGAGGCGACGTCGTCCTGGTTCTCCAGCCACTCCGCGATCTCCTGCGCGTTCTGCACGTGGCGCTCGACCCGCAGCGAGAGGGTCTCGATGCCCTGCAGCAGCAGCCAGGCGCTGATCGGGGCGATCGCGGCGCCGAGGTCGCGCAGCAGCTGCACGCGCGCCTTGGTAACGTAGGCGACGCCGTCGCCGAGCGCACCGGTGTAGCTGAGGCCGTGGTACGAGGGGTCGGGCTCGGTGAGCTCCGGGAAGCGGTCGACGTGCTGCGACCACGGGAAGCGCCCGCCGTCGACGATGACGCCGCCGATCGTCGTGCCGTGTCCGCCGAGGAACTTCGTCGCGGAGTGCACGACGATGTCGGCACCGAACTCGAAGGGGCGGATGAGGTACGGGGTCGCGATCGTGTTGTCGACGATCAGGGGAACGCCGGCTTCGTGCGCGACGTCGGACACCGTCCGGATGTCGAGGACGTTGATCTTCGGGTTGCCGACCGTCTCGGCGAAGAACAGCTTGGTGTTGGGGCGCACCGCGCGGCGCCACTCCTCGGGATCGTCCTGATTCTCGACGAACGTCGTCGTGATGCCGAGCTTGGCGAGCGTGTACTTGAAGAGGTTGTATGTGCCGCCGTAGATCGAGCTGGAGGAGACGATGTGGTCGCCGGCTCCGGCGATGTTGAGCACCGCGAACGTCTCGGCCGCCTGACCGGAGGCGACCAGCAGCGCTGCCGTGCCTCCCTCGAGCGCCGCGATGCGCTCCTCGACGACGCTCTGCGTGGGGTTGATGATGCGGGTGTAGACGTTGCCCGGCTCGGCGAGCGAGAAGAGGTTCGCGGCGTGGTCGGCGTTGTCGAACACGTATGACGTGGTCTGGTAGATCGGCGTCGCACGTGCCTTGGTGGTGGGATCCGGTGCGGCGCCGGAGTGGATCTGCTTGGTCTCGAAGAGCCAGTTCTCGGGTGCGGACATCACGTGCTCCTAAGTCTGCGGTTGCCGCGGCGGCTGTCGCGAACATGACGAGGCTAGAGCGGCGCGGTGCGCGCGACAACGTCCGAGAAACGCGGGGTAACACGGGCCCGGCAGCGGTTGTGTAACACCGGGTTCACCGCGAGGCCCTAGCGTGAGTGCATGGCGAACAGACGAGCAGTGGTGACGGGTGCGAGCACGGGGATCGGTGAGGCGAGCGCTCGCCGACTCCGCGCCGACGGATGGGAGGTCGTCGCGGTCGCACGTCGCGCCGAGCGGCTCGCCGCTCTGGAGGCCGAGACCGGTGCTGTGGCATACGCCGCCGATCTGACGGTCGAGGCCGATGTGCAGGCGCTCGCCGACTGGCTGGCCGCGTCCGGTCCCGTGCACGCCCTCGTGCAGGTCGCGGGCGGCGCGCGCGGTGTCGATGATGTCGCTGACGGCAACCCGGATGACTGGCGATGGATGTACGAGGCCAATGTGCTGTCGACCCAACGCCTGGTCGCGCTGCTGCTGCCGCAGCTGCGCACGGCGGCGGCCTCCGATGGTCATGCCGACACGCTCTTCGTCACCTCGACGGCCGCCCAGGTCGCCTACCAGGGCGGCGGCGGATACAACGCCGCGAAGGCCGCGGAGAGCATGCTCGTCAAGGCACTGCGACTCGAGCTCAACGGCGAGCCCATCCGCGTGAGCGAGGTGGCGCCGGGCATGGTGCAGACAGAGGAGTTCTCGCTGAACCGCCTGGGCGGCGATCAGGGCGCGGCAGACGCTGTCTACCGCGGCGTCGAGAACCCGCTGACGCCCGATGACGTCGCCGATGTCATCGCGTACGCGCTGAACGCGCCCGGTCACGTGAACCTCGACCTCGTGACGGTGCGACCCGTCGCGCAGTCCGCGCAGCACCTCGTCGCTCGCGAGCCGCTGCGGGTGCGCGAGGCGTGATCGCGTGAGCGCAGCGGGTGCGCCGGTTCTCGTCGTCGACGCTCTGACGGCCCGGCCCGGCGGGCGCGAGCTGCGTCGGTTCTGGCGAGCCTTCGTTGCAGAGCATCCGCAGGTGCGCCCTCCCCGCTCCCGCGCTCGTGTCGCCGTCCTCTTCTCAGGCGCCATCGTGAGCGGTCTCGGCGCGCTCACCGCCGTTCTCGGGATTGTGTCGCTGCTGACCCGCAGACAGGGAGGAACACCGGGCGAGATCCTCACGGCGGCGGTTGTCGTGTTGCTCTTCGCGTGTGCGCTGGTGATCCTGGGCCGTGCCGCGGTGCACACCGGCCGACGTCGGATGTGGCCTCGTCAGCACTGGGCACTCGCCCGCTTCGCAGCGGACAACGGCTTCAGCTACCACCCCGGGCCGTTTCCTGCCGGGCTGCCGACGCGGAGCTATCGCGGTCGGCTCGTCCAGATACGCGCGCTGCGGTGGGTGACGCCCGCGGGGCGTTTCATCGAATGGTCGGACTTCGAGCAGGACTGGGGCACGAGCGCCTACCGCCACACTCAGTTCGGCGGGTGGATCCGCATCGGTCTCAGCCATCCGCTGCCCCGGATCATGCTTCCATCGGCGCACGGCGACGAGCGCGCCCTGGCCGCAGACTCCGAGCTCGCGCCGTCCGTGCCTCCTCAGCATGAGGCGCCCTCCTTCATCCTCGACCTCGTCGCCGAGATGAACGGGTGGGAGGTCGAGAGCATCGACGACGTGCTGCTCATGACGCGCTCTCGGGATGTCGTGACGACGGACCCGGCCCAGTGGTCGGAGATCATCCGCGCCACGGCCGCCGTGGTCGACGGGCTCGAGGAGCGGGAGCGTCGCCGCGAGGACTGATCCTCCGAGTCAGCGCGCGGTCGTCCCCCCGGCGGCCGCATGCGCTGCGGCCTCGGTGTCGGTATCCGCGAACGCCACCTTCGGCACCACCACTAGCACCGCCGCCGCCGCGAACCCGCCGGCGGCGCACACGATCCACACGGTGATGTAGCCGCCCAGAGACGCGGCGGTGGAGCTCGCGACGGCACCCGCACCGACCGCGAGCACGACGCCGAACACCGCCGAGGCGAAGGTGCCGCCGATCGTCTTGGTCGTGTTAGTCAGTGCGGAGGCGATGCCGGTCTGGCCCCGCGGCGCCGCCGCAGCTGCTGCGGCGGGCAGGGCGGCCACGAGCGCACCCGAGCCCAGTCCCGCGATCGACAGGTTCATGAGCACCTGCCAGAGCTCCCGGTGCAGCGGCAGGAACATCAGGTAGCCGATGCCCACGAGCAGGGCCGCCCCGATGAGCACGACGCGCGGGCTCGCGCGGCGCGAGGTGATCGAGAAGATGACGGCGCCGACGATCAGAGAGACGAGATACACCCCGATCACGTTGGAGCGGCCGGTCGCGTCCAGGCCCAGTCCGTAGCCGAGCGAGGAATCGGTGCCGGCGTAGGTCGACAGCGGGCCCTGCGCGCCGAGCAGGCTGATGCCCACCAGGGCCGCCGTGGCCTGCACGGGCCACATCTCGGGGCGGCGGAGCACCCGGATGTCGACGGCGGGGTCCTCCTGGCGGAGCTCGAAACGCACGAACCACACGAAGGCGGCGAGCCCCGCCGCCAGCAGCAGCCAGGTCCACACGAAACCGGGACCGTTGATACGGAGGAAGGTGAGCGCTCCGGTGACGAGCAGGAGCGCGACCGCGAGGATGACGAAGCCGCCCGCATCCAGTCGCCGTCCCGCGACAGGCTCGGATTCCGGAACGCCGAGCCAGATGACCACGCCCACCAGCGTCACGGCGATCGCCGGCAGCATGAGGGTCAACGGAAGGTTCTGGGAGGTCACGGCGAACAGTCGACCGGCCGCCAGTGCGCCCACGATGGCGCCCGCCTGGAGCCCGACGACGAGAAGACCGGCCGCGCGGCGGGTGGCGGAGACGCCGCGGCCCTGCCGGCGCCCGCGTTCGAAGATCAGCGCGATCTCGAGCGGCAGCCACACGACGTAGAAGCCCTGCAGCGCCCAGGCGATGAGGAAGCTCCAGAAGGTGCCCGCGAATGCGATCCACCACGTGGCCCCGGCCGTGAGGATCGTGGCGATCAGCAGGATGCGCTTGTGTCCGTACATGTCGCCGAGCTTGGCCATCACCGGGACGACGAGGGCCGACAAGAGCAGCTGCGCGGCCTCGAACCAGTTCACATCGGCGTCGTGGACTCCCAGGTGCACCACGATGTCGCTGAACAGGGGCACGTAATAGCCCTGCAGGATGCCGCTGACGATCTCGACGAGGATGAACCAGCCGATGAGGCCCGCCGTGATGCCGAGCGCCGATCGACCGGGCGCACGGGTGCCGGTCATGGCGAAACGCTACACCGCGCCGCGCTCTAGGCTGGGACGGTGACGAACGAGGAGAGCGCCGTGGCGCCCGAACGCGAAACTCTGACCTGGGACCTGTTCGGTGAAGCGAGCCGCGACATCGCCCGCGATGTGATCGCCGCCGACTTCGTGCCCGAGGTCGTCGTCGCGATCGCCCGCGGCGGGCTGCTGCCGGCCGGAGCGATCGCCTACGGACTCGGCGTGAAGAACTGCGGCGCGATCAACGTCGAGTTCTACACCGGCATCGGCACGGTGCTCGACGCTCCGGAGCTGCTTCCTCCCGAGCTCGACATGACCTACCTCAACGGGCGTCGCGTGCTCCTCGTCGATGACGTCGCCGACAGCGGTCGCACGCTCGATCTCGCCGTGCGCCTGCTCGTCGAGCGGGGGGCGCACGTGCGCTCGGCCGTGATCTACACGAAGCCGACGACGATCATCCAGCCGGACTTCAGCTGGAAGAACACCGATCTGTGGATCGACTTCCCGTGGTCCTGGCAGGGTTCGGTCCTCGAAGAGGACCAGGGTCTTCCCGGCTCCGCCTGACCCATGGCCAAGACGCTGCCCGAGCTCGCCGCGGCGGGCCTCATGGATGCGGGCTGGGCCGAGGCACTTGCCCCGGTCGCCGACGACATCGCCGCGCTGGGGGAGCGCCTGCGACGGGAGACGAGTGCGGGGCGTGCGTACCTGCCCGCCGGGGAGCGGGTGCTGCGCGCCTTCCAGCGGCCGCTCGCCGACGTCAAGGTGCTCATCGTGGGGCAGGACCCCTATCCGACGCCCGGCCACCCGATCGGTCTCTCGTTCGCCGTGGACGCGCACGTGCGGCCCATCCCGCGCAGTCTCGCCAACATCTATCGCGAGCTGAACGACGACCTGGGCATCCCGCCGGCCGTCCACGGCGATCTCTCCGCCTGGAGCGAGCAGGGCGTGATGCTGCTGAACCGGGTGCTCACCGTCGCTCCGGGGTCTCCCGCATCCCACCGCGGATGGGGGTGGGAGAAGGTCACCGAGCACGCGATCCGCGTCCTCGCCGAGCGTGGCGGCCCTCTCGTCGCGGTGCTGTGGGGGAGGGATGCGGCCGGCCTCACGCCGATCCTCGGCGAGGTCCCGAGCATCCAGTCGCCGCATCCGTCACCGCTGTCGGCCAGCAGGGGATTCTTCGGTTCCCGTCCGTTCTCCCGCGTCAACGAACTGCTGATCGCGCAGGGCGCTACGGGGATCGATTGGCGGCTTCCCGCGTAGGCTGGGCGCCATGCTCGAAGAGGAATACCAGCGCCGTCGGCGGCTTCCGCGACACCTGCGTCGCCAGGCCCCGCCCGAGCGCGGCTTCGAGTTCCGCATCCGCGAGGCGACGACGGCGGACATCCCCGACATCCGCGAGATCTACAACTACTACGTCACCAACTCCGTCGTGACCTTCGACGAGAAGAAGTGGTCGCTGACGAAGTGGCGGGAGAAGTTCGACCATCTGCGCAAGCTCGAGCTCCCCTTCCTCGTGGCGGAGAGCCCGTCGGGGCAGATCCTCGGATACGCGCTCGTGCAGCCCTGGGCGGGAAAATCCGCCTACCGCTACACGGTCGAGGACTCGATCTACCTCGGTCAGGCCGCGTCGGGCAAGGGCCTGGGAACGGCTCTGCTGGCGGCGCTCATCGAGGCCTGTGAGGAAAAGGGCATCCGCGAGCTCGTCGCGGTCATCAGCGACAAGGGCGCCGAGGGTTCGATCCGTCTCCACGAGAAGCTCGGCTTCACCGAGGTCGGGCGCATGGGCCGTGTCGGGTTCAAGTTCGGGCGCTGGCTCGGCACCGTCTACCTGCAGAAGTCACTCAAGCCCAAGAAGAAGCGCGGTCTGTTCTCGCGCTGAGGCCCTCATGCCTCGGGCAGCGTCGGCACCGCGGCCAGCAGCCGCTGCGTGTACGCGGCGTTCGGATGCCGGAGCACGCGCGAGGTCGGTCCCTCCTCGACCATGCGGCCGTCCTTCAACACGATCACACGGTCGCAGAGCGCCTGCACGACGCCGATGTCGTGCGAGACCATCAGGAGGCTGAGTCCGTCACGACTGCGCAGCCGGTCGATCAGACCGATGATCTGAGCGCGCACCGTCACATCGAGCGCGGACAGCGGTTCGTCGCCGACCAGCAGCCGCGGGCGGTGCACGAGGGCGCGAGCCAGGGCGATCCGCTGGCGCTGTCCGCCCGAGAACTCGTGCGGATATCGCCCGGCGGCGTCGGCGGGGAGATCGACATCCGCGAGGACCTCGGCCACGCGCGCCTCGCGGTCGCCCGGGATGCCCAGGGCCCACAGCGGTTCGGCCACGATGCGGCCCACCCGCATCCGCGGATCGAGCGACGCGTACGGGTCCTGGAAGACGATGCCGGTCTGACGCCTGAGCCAGTGCAGTCGGCGCGCGGAAGCGGTCGGATCGACCTGGCGGCCCTCGAAGCTGACCGTGCCGGCCGTGGGGACATCGAGTGCGAGAAGGAGACGGATGAGCGTCGACTTGCCCGAGCCCGACTCTCCGATGATGCCCAGCGACTCGCCCTCGTGCACATCGATGTCGACCCCGTCGAGCGCGTGCGTCAGCGCCCGCGGCGCGAAACGCGCGGCGCGCGGTGCCCGGTGGGTGCGCGAGAGGCCGCGGCCCGACAGAAGCGCCGTCATCGCTCATCCTTCTCGTCAGGACGCCACAGCGTCGCCCGTGCGTCCCGGAGGAGCCCCTGCGTCGACGGCGAGCGCGGAGCAGTGAGCAGCGTCGCCACCGGCCCCTGCTCGACGATGCGGCCGCTCTCCATCACGACGGCGTGCGTCGCGATCTGCGCAAGCACCGCCAGGTCGTGCGTGATGAACACGAGCGACATGTCCGCATCCGCGGCGAGCGTGCGCAGCAGATCGAGGATCTCCGCCTGGATCGTCACGTCGAGCGCCGTCGTCGGCTCGTCCGCGATGAGCAGTCCCGGATCCAGCGCGAGAGCCATGGCGATCGCGACGCGTTGACGCTGACCGCCCGAGAGCTGATGCGGATACCGGTCGACGATGCGCTCCGGGTCGGGAAGTCCCACACGCCGGGCGCCGGCGATGGCGACCTGTCGCCGCTCGGCACGGCCCAGGTGCCGGTGGATGCGCGGCGCCTCCGCGATCTGCCGGCCGACCGTGCGGATCGGGTTCAGGGCCGTCTGCGGTTCCTGGAACACGATGCCCACCTCGTCGCCGCGGATGTGGGCGAGCTCGCGCTCCGTCGCGCCGATCACCTCGTGGCCGTTCAGCCGGATGCTGCCGCTCGCCGTGGCGCCCTCGGGCAGCAGTCCCAGGATCGCGAGCGCGGTGAGCGACTTGCCCGATCCGGACTCTCCGATGATCCCGAGCCGGTCGCCGTCGGCCACCCGGAAGCTGAGCCCGTCGACGACGCGAACTCCGTCGATGTCGATGACGAGGTCGGTCACCTCGAGGCTCATGCGACGACCTCCGGCAGGTGTGTGCGCGCCCGACGTGCCGAGCCGCTCCGGGTGCGCAGCGTCGGGTCTGTGGCGTCGCGGAGTCCGTCGCCCAGCAGGTTGAACCCCAGCACGGTGGCCGTGATGGCGAGGCCCGGCCACAGGACCGACAGCGGGTAGACGGTGAGGTACTGCTGGAGCTGCGACAGCAGCACCCCCCACGAGGGATCGGTCACGGGGGCTCCGAAGCCCAAGTAGCTGAGCCCGGCCTCGGCGAGCACCGCGACGGCCATCGACCAGGACAGCTGCACGATGAACACCGGGGCCACGTTGGGCAGCAGGTGCCGGGTGAGGTTCTGCCATCCGGAGAGTCCCGAAGCGCGCGCTGCCACGACGAAGTCGCTGTGCAGCACGCGACGTAGCTCGGGTCGGCTGACCCTGGCGATGTTCACGCCGAAGCCGATCCCGACGGACCACACGACGACGGCCAGCGATCCGCCCCACACCGCCGAGATCATCATGGCGATCAGCAGCACGGGGAAGGCCACGAGCATGTCGACGAGAACCGCGACCGCCTCTCGCACCCAGCGGTGGGTGAGAGCGCCGAGAGCGGCCAGGGAGAGCCCCACGATCGTTGCGATGACACCCGCGCCGGCGGCCACCACGACCGTCGTGCGCGAGCCCGCCATGAGGATGCTCAGAATGTCGCGTCCGGTGGCGTCGGTGCCCAGCAGATGCGCGGGCCCCGGCCCCGCCCAGCGGCCGGCCACATCCGCGGCTTGGGGGTCGTACGGGGTCCAGAACGTCGCGAGGGAGGCGACCGCCACCAGCGCGAGGACGATGACCACGCCGGTGGCGCCGGCGGGCTCCGAGAGCAGCCGGCGCCACCACGGGACGCGCGAGGCGCTCATGCGGCCGACTCCCTCTGTCGCGGATCGATCAGACGGTGCACGAGATCGACGACGAAGCCCACCAGCAGGACGAAGGCGGTGAGAGCGAGAAGCTCGCCCTGCACCATGGGCAGGTCGCGTGCCGACACGTCGCGCACCAGCATCCGTCCGATGCCGGGCAGCGAGAACAGTTGCTCGATCACGACGGCCCCCACGATGATGCCGGCGACCTGCAGCCCCAGCACCGTCACCACGGACAGGCCGACGTTCGGCAGCCCGTGCCGGATGAGGGCTCGGGTGCGCGTGAGACCCTGCGAGGCGGCCGTACGCACGTAATCCTGTCCTATGGCCTGCAGCGTGGCGCTGCGCACGAATCTCAACAGCATCGCGCCCTCGACGATGCCGATCGTCAACGCCGGCAGCACGAGCGAACGAAGGGCAGCGCCCGGGTCGCTCCACCCGTCGCGCGGGAAGCCCTGTGCCGGAAGCACGCCCCACCAGACGGCGAACACGACGACGAGCATCATGCCGGCCCAGACGACGGGTACCGCCGCGAGCGTCTGCGCGCCTACACCGATGACGGTGCCGCCCAGCCGTGAACGCCGGAGCGCGGACACGACGCCGAGGGGGCCCGCGAACAGCAGAGCGATCGTGAGCGAGAGAGCGCCGAGCGGAAGGGTAACCTGCGCCTTCTGGGCGAGTTCGGTGGACACCGGGGTTCCGGTCAGCAGCGAGGCGCCGAGATCGCCGCGCAGCACCCCGCCGACCCAGTCGAGGTACTGCGCCGCGAGAGGCGCGTCCAGATTCAGCCGGTCACGGATGGCGGCGATCTGCTCCGGGGTGGAGTTCGTGCCGCCGATCAGCTGCGCGACGTCGCCGGGAAGGATGCGCAGGGTGAAGAAGATGATCACGCTGGCGACGACCAGCCCCGCGGCGAGCAGGGCCAGTCGCATCAGCGTGTATCGGATCACCCGTCGCTCTTGCCGAGTTCGGTCACGTTGAGCCGCTCGTTGACGTTCACCGAGGGAAAGCCCGAGACGTTCGCGCCGACCGCGACGACGCTGGCTCCGTTGTACAGCCAGTCCGCGGCCGCGTCGTCCGAGACGATGCGGGCCGCCTGGGCGAGGAGCTTCGCCGCCTCCTCATCGCTGGTGGCTGCGCGCGCCTGCGTGTACAACTGGGTCACCTGTGGGTTGTCGTACGTGAAGTAGTACTCCGGGTTCGTCCAGTTGACGAAGTCGCGCGCCTCGGTGTGCAGCACGAAGCTCAACTCGTAGTCGTGGTTCGTGTAGACGTTCGTGAGCCAGGTCGGGAAGTCCACCGAGTCGACCTTGAGGGTGATCCCGACGGCGTTCAGGTCAGAGACGAGCAGCTGCGAGATCGTCGCCGGGTAGAACGAGGGGATGGTCAGGGTCAGCGTCGTGTCCGAGGCGCCGGCGTCCGCGAGGAGCTTCTTGGCGGCGTCGGGATCGTAGGGAGCGACCTCTGAGAGGTCTTCGTAGCCCGGGTCGAGAGACGGGATCGGGCCGTACATGGTCTTGCCCGCGCCCAGTGCCTCCACGAAGGCATCGTGATCGATCGCCTGGCGGATGGCCTGACGCACACGCTTGTCCGCGAGCGGTCCCGAGGTCTGGTTGAAGGCGAGGGTGCCCTTGTCGGTCGAGTCGCCGATGACCAGCGAGAAGTCGCCGTTCGCCTCGATCTGCGTCTTGAGGTTCGCGTCGAAGCCCGTCACCACGTCGACCTCGCCCGCCAGAGCGGCGTTGAGCGCCGCCTGGTTGTCGGGGATGTAATCGAAGACGACCTCCGCCGCCTTGGCGGGGGTGCCCCAGTACGCGGGATTGCGGGCGAACGTGATGTTGTCGCCGCGCGTCCAGCGCTCAAGCGTGAAGGGCCCGGTGCCGTTGGCCGCCGTCTGATAGTCGACGCTGTCGCCCTCCTTCAGGATGATGCCCGCGCGGCCGCTGAGGTTCCACAGCAGCTGCGAGTCCGGCTGGGAGAGCGTGAGCGTGATCTTCTGCCCGTCGGCCGTCACCCCCGTGACATTCGCGAGGGTTGCGGCGTCGACCCATCCGGCGTTGTCGCGGTGCTGGGTCAGGGAGAAGACGACATCCTCCGGGGTCAGCGGCTGGCCGTCGTGGAAGGTGACGCCCTCCCGCAGCGTGAAGGTGTAGGTCAACCGGTCGTCCGAGACGGTCCAATCGCTGGCCAGTGCCGGCACGATCTCCTGCTCGGGCGTGCGCGCGACGAGGCCCTGGTACAGGTTGTCGATGAGGATCTGATCCAGTGCGGAGCCCGAGGTCTGGCGGATGTCGAGGTTCGTGGGCTCGAGTGCGAGCCGCACGACGACGGAGGAGTCCGCATCCGGGGAGCCGGTCGGCGTCGGCGCCGTCGAGGCTGTGCAGGCGGAGAGGGAGAGAACGGCGGCGGCCACGAGCGCTGCGAGGGCGAGGGGCGTTCGGCGGTGCATGGGGAGTCCTTTCCGCGGACGCGGGGGCATGGAGGGAGGACGGGGCGGTGCGGTGTACCAGCCTAGATCGCCGCCGGGGCTGCAGGAGTCTGCGTCACGTCACAATTCGACCGCGTCAGCAGGCCTCGACGATTCGACCCAGCAGGGTCGCGAGGCGCTCAGGGATCTGCTCGTGCACATTGTGGTGCGCGGGCACCACGATCACGTCGGCGTCCGGGCGGTGCCGGCGGAACTCCTCCGCATCCGCTTCCGTCACGTATCCGGCGTCGCCGCGCACGAGCGTGATCGGCGCGCGCACGGCGGCGAGGTCGTCCCATCCGCTCTCGGCGAGAAGCTCTCGCATGGCGTCCGGTGCGGAAACTTCGGCGTCGGATGCGACGGCCGCCGCTGCGAGGTGAGCGAAGTGGTGCTTCCACTCCACGCGCCCGTCGGGGCGCACCCGTGAGTTCAAGTACACGCCGCGGGTGGCCGCTTCGCGCGAACCGCCCAGACCGAAGGACAGCGCCCGATCCACCAGTTGCTCCCGATCGGCCCAGTCCGTCGGGCCGGCGAAGAAGGCGCGCATCTGTGCCGGGCCGGCGGCGGGATCCACTCCGGGAGTCAGGTCGATGAGGACGAGGCTGCGCACCAGGTCGCCCCGCGCCGCTGCCACGGCGGTCGCGGTGAGTGCGCCGAGGGAATGCCCGACGAGCACCTGCGGGACCTCGGTCCAGGCTTCGAGCGCGGGCACCACATCGTCGGCGAGTGTGCGCGCGACGTAACGGGCGTCATTGCGCCAGGAGGAGTCGCCGTGCCCCGCGAGGTCGATCGACAGGGCGGGCAGCCCGAGCGCGAGGACCGTGGTGTCCCAGGTGTGCGCATTCAAGCCCGCGCCATGGAGGAAGGTCACGACCGGCGCCTCGGCGCCGTAGCGGAGGGCGGAGAGGGTCCTGCCGTCCGCCAGGCTCAGATCGCGCCGCTCGGCCGCCGGCAACGGCGTCGTGAGCCCGAGGCCCTCGGCCTGGGCGGGCAGGAAGGAGAACTCGTCGAAAGCGTCGTCGGTCACCCCCGAATGCTACGGCGGGCGGGCGGGCGAGCGGTTGCGGGGCGCCGATGCGTCTCATTGCGCAACCGCCCCGCTTCCTCCCGGGCGTGGGTATGGTGGGCGGCATGGGTGAGGAGCGGCGTGTGCACCTGTCGAAGGCGGCACCGGAGGTCTATCAGGCGATCGATGCGATGGCCAAGCAGGTGGGAGCTCTCGCGGCGGATGCCGGCGTCGAGCCGCGGCTGAAGGAGCTCGTGCAACTGCACGCCTCGCAGCTCAACGGCTGCGCCTACTGCGTGCGCGTGCACCTCGACCGCGGGATGAAGGCGGGTCTCGACGTCGACACCGTCGCCCAGTTGCCGACCTGGCGCGAGTCGGGCGTCTTCACGGAGCGCGAGCGTGCGGCGCTGGAGCTGACCGAGTCGCTCACCTTCATCCACGAGGAGGGCGTCTCGGACGAGGTCTACGACCGGGTCGGCTCCGTCCTCTCCGAGGCCGAGTACGTCGCGCTGAGCTGGATCGTCATCTCGATCAACGCGTTCAACCGCGTGGCCATCGCCGGACGGTACCCGGTGCCGCCCCGCACCGTGCCGACACCGTGAACGACCCCGGCGGTCTCGTCGCCGGAGCCGTGAACTTCCGCGACATCGGCGGGCTGCCCGCGGGTGAGCGGACGACCCGCAGGGGTGTGCTGTTCCGCTCCGGCAACCTCGCGCGCCTGGATGAGAGCACCCGTCGCCGCATCTCCGAGCTCGGTCTGCGGCGCATCGTCGACCTGCGCGACGACGACGAGGTGCGCACCGATCCCACGTTTCTCGGGCCCGATGCGCCGGAGACCGTGCGCGTGCCGCTGTTCCTCGGATCCGTCGCCTCGTTCTTCGCCGAAGACGTGAGCCTCGCCGAGATGTACGACCGGCTCATCGATGACGCCGCACCCGCGCTCGCGACCGTTGCTCGGGCGGTGGTGGAGGAGCAACCCGTCCTCGTGCACTGCACGGTGGGCAAGGACCGCACCGGCGTCTCGATCGCGCTGATCCTCGCGGCGGCGGGTGTCGACGAGGATGCCGTGGTCGCCGATTACGCGCGCACCGCCGCATCCCTGCCCGCGGCGCGCAACCGTCAGGTGGTGGCGTGGCTCCGCGCGGCCCACCCCGAAGCCCGTCACGCCGTGGAACTCGCCACGGCGTCCCCGGCTCCCGTCATGCGGGCTCTGCTGGGCCGGCTGCGAGCACAATACGGATCGGCCGGCGACTACCTCTCCGCCGCGGGCGTCGGCGATGCCGAGCTCGTCGAGCTGCGCCGCATCCTCATCGCCTAGCGATCCGGCAAAGGTGAGGCATACCTTCCTTGGTGGGCGTATACTCGCCTCATCATGCCCGAGAACGACGTCCACAACGCGAATGCGTGCCGTGCGTCCAAGCACGCCCGCGCGCAGCACCTGGTGACCGCTGACGAGTCGTCGCTCGACGACCTCGAGATGCTGCTCGCCACGCTGCCGTTGTGCTCGACGGGTCGGGTGTTCGTCGAGGTTCCGGATGCGGCGCACATCGCCGAGATCCGTGTGCCGGCACGTATGACCATCACGTGGTTGACCCGCGACAGCCGCTCCGGCGCTCCGGGTACCGGACGCTCGTGCGCGCCCGGCGAGGCGCTCAGTCGGGCGGTCGTGGCGTGGGCCGACGAGATGTTGTGCGACGACGACGGATGCGGCACCTCGGTCACCCTGCTCGGCGGCTATCTCGGCACCGCCGACATCTTCGACCACCTGGTCGAGCGCCGCGGCATCGATGCCGCGCGCATCCACACGCCCGCGCGCTTCGGGCTCGCCACAGCCTGAGCGCGTCCGTTCCCGCCCCGCGCGTCGAGCGAGCCGAGACGCGGCGATCCCTCCTGCTCGTCCAGCGAACGGAGCGAGTCGAAACGCGGTCAGCGGGGGATGTAGTTGCCGTCGGCGAGGCCCGCTTCGACCTCGAAGCGGTTCTGCAGCGGATCGCGTCCGGCGAGGCTGTAGAGGATCGGCATCAGCATCCCGAACCGACGCCACTGACGCTCGTGCACGGACTCGTGCGCGAGCAGCCTGTCGTCGATGCGGCCGTCGCCGGTGAGGAAGCAGTGGCCCACGCACACCCCGCCGCGCGGGAACGCCCATGACGGCATCCCGCGGAACACGAACAGGCTGCCGCGCCGCTCGATGCGTCCGCGGCTCCACAGCGTTCCCCAGATCCACCCGACCGCGCATCCGTAGGCGTAGCCCAGCGCGCTGATCGGCGAGTCCAGGAGGAAGGACGGGATCCAACGCTCCACCGCACGCGACCGCGCCACGGCGCGGTCGGCGCGCTGCTGCCACCCGGCGGGCGGTCGCGCGGCACTCACGCGAGGGCTCCGACCAGTCGCAGCAGAGTGCCCATATCCTCGCTCGCGGCGGCGGGGGATGCGGGGGCGAACCCCGCGAGCGAGGAGCCGGCCAGCGGAACGGCCTCCCGCAGCGCCTTCAGAGCCGTGACCAACTCGGCCAGCGAGGCGCCGAAGGGCTCGGAGTCCTTCACCCCGGGCATCTCGGCGGGATCGAGGGCGTCGACATCGATGTGGACGTGGACGGCGCCGACGCCGCGTTGCTGAACGGTCCGGGCGAGAACGGTGGGATCCGAAAGTGCTGCCGCATCGATCACGGTGATGGCCTGCGCATCGATGTACTCTCGTTCGGCCTCGTCGATCGCGCGCGCGGCGACCAGGATGACGTCGGCGGCCGCGACCGTGCCCGCGGGCAGAGCGAGATCGGGGGCGCCGTCGCCGAGCACGGCGCGCAGCGCCATCCCGCCGAAGGCGTGCGACGTGGAGGACTCCGGCGTGTGAAGGTCCGGATGCGCGTCGACCCAGACGACCGCGATGCGTCCGGTGCGCGCTGAACGCTCCACGGCGGCCACGCCGACGGTGCAGTCCCCGCCGACGGTGAGCGCGCGTTCGTCGGATGCGGCGAGGGCCTCGCGCAGATCGTGCTGCACCTGGCGCAGTGCGCTATAGCGGTGCACGCCGGTGTCGAGCGCCTCGCCCGCGCCGAGTGGAACCGGCACGCTCGTGCACGCCGCTCGCGGCAGATCGCCCGCGATGGCCTCCGCGCCGTCCACGAGTTGCATCGCGCGCGCGGACGGCGAGCCCTGCCACACGGGTGTGATGAGGAACCGTGTCATGTCGACTCCCGGATGGGGGAGGGGCCGCGGCGGACGCGGCCCCTCCGTCTTCTCACTGCTGGTGCTGCTGCGGCAGCTGCTGCTGCTGGCCGAGCTCGTCGCCCGCGACTCCGGCGCCGAGGGCGCCCTGCGGGGACCCCCCGGCCTTCAACGCGGCCAGGCGCGCCTCGACCTCGGTCAGCTCGCCGACGTCCTCGAGGCTCTCGAACTGGGCATCGAGGCTGGATGCGGCGAGCTCCGCCTTGCCGGCGGCCAGCGCCTCCTGGCGACGGATCTTGTCTTCGAAGCGGCCGATCTCGCTTGTCGGGTCGAGGACGTTGACACTCTTGATCGCGTCGTGCACCTTGTTCTGCGCCTCGGCGACCTTCGCGCGCGCGAGCAGCTCACTGCGCTTGGAGCGAAGCTGCTCGAGCTTCTGCTTCATGCCGTTGAGGCCGTCCTTGAGCTTGTCGACGACCTCGGTCTGCGCCGCGATCTGTGGAGCGGAGGCCTTGGCCTCGTTCTCCTCGGAGATCTGACGCTGTAGGGCGATCTTCGCGAGGTTGTCGAACTTGTCGGCATCGGTCGTGTTGCCGGCGCGGCGCATCTCATCGGCGCGACGGCTGGCGGCGAGTGCCTTGCTGCCCCACTCGGCGGCCGCCTGGACGTCCTCCTGGTGGTCGCGCTCGAGAAGGCGCAGGTTGCCGATCGTCTCCGCGATCGCTGCTTCCGCGTCGGCGATGTTGTTCGTGTAGTCGCGGACGAGCTGGTCGAGCATCTTCTGCGGATCCTCGGCCTGGTCGATCATCGCGTTGATGTTCGCCCGGACGAGGGTGGAGATGCGTCCGAAGATGGACTGCTTGGCCATCGTGTTTCCTTTCGTCGTGGTTCGTGGAGTCCGTCAGAATCTGCCGCCGCTGCCGCCGCGGGAACCGCCGCCGCCGAAGCTTCCGCCGATCCCGCCGCGGAAGCCCCCACCGCCGAAGCCCCCACCGCCGAAGCCTCCGAAGCCACCGCCTCGTCGACGACCGCCGCCGAGGGCGGAGCCGATGATGATCCCGCCGAGCATCGCGCCGAAGTCGCCTCCGCCGGCGGATCCGCCGCCGAAGCCGGAGACGTCCGACTGGGCGGCGGAGATGGCATCGGCCGCCAGGCGTGCCGCGCGGGAGGCCGCATCCAGCGCCTGCTCGGGCGCCGCCTGGGCTTGCTGCTCGGCCAGGGCGAAGGATGCGCGGGCATCGGCCAGGCGGGTACGGGCGGTTGCACCGACCGCGCCGCGCCGGGACGAGATGAAGTCCTCCGCGGCTCCGATCTGGGCCTGCGCGTGCGCGAGGGTCGGCGGCAGAACCTGCCGAGCATGCTCCGCGCGGGCCGCCGCGTCGCGAGCGGATCTCAGCAGGGCATCGAGTTCGTCATCGACGCGCTGCAGCGCCGCGAGGGTCGCCACCGGGTCGTCGTCTGCCGCGGCCAGCTGCGCGCGGGCGGCCGCGGAGGCGGGGGCGAGTCGACCGTCGGGGTCCGGCAGGCTCTCGGCGGCGGCGACGTCCCGCGTGAGCTCGGCGCGCAGCGCGGGAATCTCCGCCCGAGCGGCGGCGAGGCGATCGCCGTGTGCCCCTACTGCATCCGCCAACTGGCGTGCCTGCGCGAGGGCCTGCTCGGCGGTGCGCAGCGCGACGGCGGCTCTGCCCGTGTCTCGGGCGGCGACCGCGGCCTCGGCCGCCGCAAGCTGGGCATCGGCGAGAGCGAGCCGGTCGGTGGCCTGCGCAGCGTTGTCGACGATCGTGCTCAGCGCCGCGGCCGGGTAGGTGGCAGCGAGCTGGGCGAAGCGCTCCCGGGCAGCCTGAAGGGCAGGGGCAGCCTCGGCGCGCGACGAGCGAAGTCGCTCTCGAGTGCCCGGAAGATCCTGCTCGATCCGCCGGAGGTCGGCGAAGGCATCGAGCTGCGCCTGCACCCGTGCGCCGGCGGCGGCCGCGAGCTGCAGCGTCTGCTCGTGCCAGGCGCGCACCTGCTCGTCGGTGTCGGGGATCTCGTCGTCCAGCTGCTGGCGCACCGTGAAGGCCTGATCCAGCTCTGCGCGCGCCGTGGACAGAGCCTCACGCAGACCTCTCGTCGCCTCCTCGCCGAACTGCGCGGCGGCGAAGCCGTGCTCCTGCTCCGCCTCACGGAGGGCGTCGTCGGTGGCGACGAGAGCCGCGGCCGCGCGGGTGCCGAGATCCTCGGTGCTCTCGGCGGGACGGGATGCGGCACGCCGGCGAGCCGCGCGGATCACGAAGTACGCGGCCACGGCCACCAGCGCCACGAGGGAGACGACGATGATGACGATGCCCACCGCGCCGCCGGAACCGGAATCGGAGGAACCCGAACCGGGCACGCCGCCGCCGGAGTCGCCGCCGCCTCCCGCGCCGCTGCGGGCCGCGGACATCCCGTCGGCTGCGGCGATCGCGGCACCCGCCCAGTCACCGTCTCGGAGAGCCGGATACACCCAGTCCTGATCGACGGTGGTGATCTGGATCTCGCTGAGCGGGCCCGAGGTATCGCTGGAGATCCAGTACTGACGCGCGTCGACCGCGATGGCCAGCAGGTACTGGTTGGGTCCGAGGCCGCCCTGCTGGGCGGTCTGGGTCGCCCAGTCCTTCGCATCGGACGGGTTGCTGAAGCGATCGACGTAGACGACCCACAGATTGAGGTTGTCGGTCTGGGCGAGCTCCTCGAGGCGGTCCTCGACCTGAGCGCGCTCCGCGTCGCCGAGGACCCCCGCCTCGTCGCTCACGTACGACGCGCCGAGTTGCACCGGCGGGGTCGCTGCGGCCGGGCCTGCGACCAGCAAGACCGCGGCCAGCGCGGCCACCAGTGCATATGCCCAGCGCAGTCGCATCGATGGCCTCCCTCGGGGCGGACGGCGCCCTCGTCCGAGTCTATTGAGGGCGAGTCTGTGTGCGCCATGGATGCGGGTCGCTGCCGGATATGCATGCGCCGGCTGGTTACGCTGCTCGGCGTTATGGATGACCGATACCCCACGGATGTGCTCGCCGCCGGATGGCGGGAGCGGAATGCGAAGACCCTCGCCGCGGTCCCCGCCGAGCGCGACACGGTGGTCGAGGTCGCAGAGGACGGATTCTGCGGCGCCGTGACCTCGGTCGAAGGCGGGCTCGTCGAGCTGGAGGATCGCACAGGTCGGCGACGCATGTTCTCGCTCGGTCCCGGCTTCCTCATCGACGGCGAGGCGGTCCGTCTCGTGGCCCCCACCGTCGCTCCAGCAGCGGCCGGGCGCGCGCGCACCGCATCCGGATCGTTCGCGGTCGCCGACCAGCGCGCCCGTATCGCCCGCCCGAGCCGCATCCTCGTCGAGGGCAAGCACGACGCCGAGCTCGTCGAGAAGGTGTGGGGGGACGACCTGCGTGTGGAGGGCGTGGTCGTCGAGTACCTCGAGGGCATCGATCTGCTCTCGGACCTGCTCGAGGCGGAGCCGCCCACGGCCGAGCGTCGGTACGGCGTGCTCGTGGACCACCTCGTCGCGGGGTCGAAGGAGTCGAGGATCGCCGCGGAGGTCGCCCGCGGTCGACACGGCGCCCACGTGCGCATCGTCGGCCACCCGTTCATCGACGTGTGGCAGTGCGTCACGCCGCGCGCGGTCGGGATCGCGGCGTGGCCGGAGGTGCCGCGGGGTATCGACTGGAAGACGGGCGTCTGTCGCGGGCTGGGATGGCCGGCGCGCGACAAAGCCGACCTCGCGCGCGCGTGGCAGCGTATCCTCGCCAGCGTCCACAGCTATCGCGACCTGGAACCGGCTCTGCTGGGTCGTGTCGAGGAACTCATCGACTTCGTCACGGCCTGAGGTGCTTCGTATCCTGGGGGGATGACCGATCCCGCATCCGGCGTCTTCCGCGATCGCCCCGTCTCGTTCGTGCGCCGCAGCGGAAGGATGTCGGAGGCGCAGGAGCGCGCGTGGGCCGAGCTCGGCCCGCATCTGCTGCTGCCGGTGGCTCGGGACAACGCGGCCACCTCCGTCGCGGCCGACGCGCAGATCGACGTGGCGACGGTGTGGGGGAGACAGGCTCCGCTGATCGTCGAGATCGGCTCCGGGCAGGGCCATGCCATCGTGCACGCGGCGACCACGCGACCCGACGTCGACTTCCTCGCGGTGGAGGTCTTCCGCGCGGGGCTCGCGCGGACCATGCTCGACGCAGACCGCGCCGGCGTGCGCAACCTGCGCCTGGTCGAGGCGAACGCCCCCGAGGTGCTGGAGCATCTGCTGCCTGCGGGGTCGGTCGATGAGGTCTGGATCTTCTTCCCCGACCCGTGGCACAAGAAGAAGCACACGAAACGGAGATTGGTGAAGCCGGACGTCGTGCCGACGCTCGCGCGTGCGCTCCGCCCCGGCGGGATGCTGCGCCTGGCCACCGACTGGGAGGATTACGCGCTGCAGATGCGTTCCGTGCTCGACGAGGCGGTGGTGTTCGACCGCGCGTTCGAGGGGGAGTGGGCGCCGCGCTTCGATGGTCGGGTCATCACGGCGTTCGAGCGCAAGGGCGAGCGAGTGGGGCGCGCGATCCGCGACCTCGCCTACCGCCGATCGGCCGGTTGAGGTGCCCGCCGCGCAGACGGCCGACCGCATTCCGCTGCGGGCATGGCCGCTGGCGGCCTCGGCGCTGGTCGCGCTCTCCGCGCCGGCCTTCTTCGTGCTCCTCACTCCCTGGCTGGGCTGGAGCATGCTCGCGGCGGGGCTCGCCACGGCATGGTGGGCGGATCGACGTCACCCGCGCGCCGCCTCGCTGTTGCGGGATCTGTCCTTGATCGCCGTGGGGATGCTGATCGTCAGCGCCATCCCGCTCGCCGCTGAGCTCGACAACGCCGCGATGGTGCGCTTCACCCTCGCGCTGGGCGGGGCCGTCGCGGTGCCTTACGTCGTGTCGCGGTTCGTGTACCGTGACCGCGCGATCCGCTTCCCGTGGCGCGGGGGCGGCCGATGGAGCCGATTCCAATGGGTGTGGCTGGTGGCGGTGCTCGTCCTCGGGTGGCTCATCCTGCCCTTCTACTTCATCAGCTCGGGGGTCTATCAGAACTGGCCCGTCGTGGATACGCCCGATCTCATCGCCCGCCTGTTCGTCGGGGTCGGGGCCGTCGGTATCTGGGACGAACTCTTCTTCATCTGCACGGTCTTCGCGCTGCTGCGTCGTCATCTGCCGGATACGACCGCCAACGTCGTGCAGGCGATCGTCTTCGTCTCGTTCCTGTGGGAGCTCGGTTACCGCGCCTGGGGGCCCGTTCTCACCATCCCGTTCGCGCTGCTGCAGGGGTACATCTTCTTGCGCACCCGTTCCCTCGCCTACGTCGTCACGGTGCACCTGCTGTTCGACGCGGTGGTGTTCGGTGTCCTCGTCCACGCGCACAATCCGGGTCTCGTGGACGGCTTCTTCCTCATCTGAGCGTGACTCAGGCGCCCTCCGATAGAGTCGTCCCGGGTTCCGACCGGACCCCCGGACGACGGATCAGTACCCGGTGAGCGACAAGACTGGCCGGAAGGCACGTCATGTCGTGGGTCGTCCTCATCGTCTCCGGAGTGCTCGAGGCCGTCTGGGCCAGTGCGCTCGGCCGGTCCGAGGGGCTGTCGAAGCCGCTGTCGAGCATCGTGTTCGCGGTTGCTCTCGTGCTGAGCATGGGGGGGCTTGCGTTCGCCATGCGCGAGATCCCGACCGGCACGGCGTACGCAGTCTGGGTCGGGATCGGAGCGGCGCTCACGGTGGTCTGGGCGATGCTCAGCGGCGCCGAGCCGTTCACGGTCGTGAGGCTGCTGCTGATCGCCGGGCTCGTGGGTTGCGTGATCGGGCTGAAGCTTACCGGCGACGCTTCCTGAGCCCACAGGCTTTTGCTCGGCGCTCGAAGATGGGAGCATCCTGTGGGGGCCGGCATAGCCGCTTCGCCTAGGATCGCTCGCGCCACGCGGGGAGAGGAAAGTCGTGACGGTGACCGGTTCGCAACTGCATGCCGATTCGGGGAACACGCGTACGCCGCGATGGCGCCGCGCGGTGACGGCCATACACGGCTGGGTCGATGATGCATCCCGGCCCGATCCTCGCGTGCGCGCGGTTCGGCGGGTCGAGCTCGCTCAGGTTCTGGGCTACTGGGCGATCGCCCGCTGCGTGAACCTCGCGTTCCTGCTCTTCTGGTACCTGGTCTCGACGGCCGCAGGGTGGGGCTTCGGCGCGCAGGACCGGCCTGTCGTCACGTTCGCTGCCTTCCTGACGGGGTGGGACGCGGACAGGTACGGCCGTATCTCGCTGATCGGGTACCCGCCCGTCATCCCCATCGGTCCCAACGGCAACGTGCTCGAGAACGACTGGGCCTTCCTGCCGATCTACCCGTGGCTGGAACGCCTGGTGGGAGACCTCGTCGGCTCCGACTGGCGCGCGGCCGGCATCGGACTCAGCATCTTCTTCAGCGCCACGGCGACCGTGCTGCTGTTCCTGCTGCTGCGCGCGGTCACCTCGCCGCGTCAGGCGAAGTGGGCGGTGATCTTCTTCTCTTTCGCCCCGCTCTCGTTCGTATTCGTCATCGCCTACGCGGAATCGCTTGTGCTCACCCTGACCTTCGCCGCGCTGCTGCTGGCCGTGAAGCGCAAGTATGCGTGGATCACTCCGATCGCGCTGGTCGCGGCGTTCACGCGGCCCGGCGCGCTCGCGCTCGCTCTGGCGCTGGGCATCGTCTTCCTCGTGCGCTGGTGGCGCCGGAGAGTCGACCCGTTCCCGCGCCGCGAAGTGGTGGGGTTGCTTGTGGCCGGCGGTGTCACGGCGCTGGCCGGTCTCGCCTGGTCGTGGATCGCGGACGCCTGGACCGGAACCCCCCACGCCTACCTCCTCACGGAGACGGCCTGGTGGCGCCCGTTCGTCGGCAACGGTGAGTTCATGCCCCTCACCCCCTGGTTCCGTTTCATGGGCGAGTACCTGAGCGTGTTCGGGTGGCTGCTCGTGGTCGCGCTCATGGTGGGCTTCGCCATGCTGATCTGGTCGCGGCCGGTGCGCACGCTCGGCATCGTCGTCGCGGCATACGGGCTCAGCTACGGTCTCTACATCTTCGGTGTCTTCCTGCCGCAGGCCAGCACGTTCCGCCTGTTGATGCCGATGTCTCCGCTTCTCGCGCACGAGAGGCTCTCTGCCTCCACGCGCGCACGCAACGGCATCCTGATCGTGCTCGTCGTGCTGCAGTTCTTCGCCGTCTACGGGCTCTGGACCCGCGGCTACCCCTGACCCCTCGTCACGGGGGCGAAGCGGGCGGTGATAGTCTCGATCGGTACGCCTCCGTAGCTCAGGGGATAGAGCGCCGGTTTCCGGTACCGTAGGTCGGGGGTTCGAATCCCTCCGGGGGCACGGCGTACAAGAGGCCTCGATCCTTCCGCGGATCGGGGCCTTCTTCATGCCCGACGATGAACGGTGCGACCTGCGGTGATCTCTCAGCGGCGGCGGAGGATCCGCCGCGCGACCCAGACGGCGGCGAGACCACCGGCGAGCCAGGGGCCGGTGACCAGCAGGGGATCGATCCACGCGTGCCGCGTGTCCACGCGGCCCCTGCGCGACGCGAGCGGCGCGTGCCGAAGCTCTGCGGCGATGCCGGTCTCGGTGAGGGGGTTGTCGGGGCGCACGGTGACCACGGAGCGCAGATGGGCTCCGGCGGCCTCCACGCGGTCGGCGCCGATCAGGAGCAGCCAGTGCGCGGCGCGCGCCTCGCTGAAGCGGCCGTAGGCGTGACGCCGGATGGCTCCGGAGAGACCGTGCAGCGGCTGCGCCGTGCCGAAGACGGCGGGAAGGCGTTCGTGTTCGATCGAGCGCTCCCGCGGCATGTTCTCCTTCTGTCGTTCCGGCTCGTCCCACCAGGCTCCGCTCTCGGCGAGGGCATCGATCTCCTGCGGGACGGACGGGCGATCGGCGTGGTCGAGGTCGGCTCCCCACCCCGGGATGCGGTCGCGAAGCTCGTCGGAAGAGGGCACGGGAGGATGAGCGGCGCTATAAGGCATGGGTCGTCCTTTCACGATGCGGTCGGCAGGATGACGGCCTTGATGAGACCGTCGAGCTTCGCGGAAACCATGTGGTAGCCCTCGGCGATGTGCTCGAGGGGGATGCGGTGCGTGATCATGTCGCGCGGCGAGATCCGTCCCGCCTGGATGTGCTCGATCAGACGCGGCCACTGACGCCTCACGGGTGCCTGGTTCGTGCGGATGGTCACGCCCTTGTTCATCGCGTCGCCGAACTTCACCGCGCTGAACATCGGACCATAAGCCCCCATGACGGAGATCCGGCCCCCCTTTCGGACGCTGTCGATAGCCCAGTTCAATGCGATGGGGGAGCCCCCTTGCAGCTTCAGCTTGGCCGAGGTCACGTGCTGCACGAGATGCCCGTCCGCCTCGGCGCCGACGGCGTCGATGACCACGTCGGCGCCGAGGCCGTCGGTGAGCTTCTTCAGGGCGACGACGACATCCCTGTGCTCGCGGAAGTCCACGGTCTCGGCGAAGGCGAACTCCTTCGCCTTCTCGAGTCGGAAGGGAAGGTGGTCGACCACGATCACCCGACCCGCGCCCATGAGCCAGGACGAACGCGCCGCTGCGAGCCCGATGGGACCCGCGCCGAAGACCACGACGACGTCACCCTCGGAGATGTCGCCGAGTTGGGCGCCGAAGTAGCCGGTGGCGAACGCATCCGTGAGCAGGAGCGCGTCCTCGTCGTGCAGCCCGTCGGGGATCACCGCGGGGCCGACGTCGGCGAAGGGCACGCGGACGAGCTCCGCCTGGCCCCCGTCGAAGCCTCCCGCGGTGTGCGAGTAGCCGTAGATCCCGCCGACTGCCGTCGCGTTCGGATTCACGTTGTGACAGTTGGAGAAGAGGCCGCGTGCGCAGAAGAAACAGGTGCCGCAGAAGATGTTGAACGGCACCATGACCCGGTCTCCGACCGAGATGTTGCGTACCGACGGGCCCACCTCTTCGACACGTCCGATGAACTCGTGTCCGAACGTGTGCCCGATACGTGTGTCGGGGAGCATGCCGTGGAACAGATGCAGGTCCGACCCGCAGATCGCGGCGCGTTCCACCCGGACGATCGCATCATTGGGGTGTTCGATCTGCGGATCGGGCTTCTCTTCGACGCGCACCTTGTAGGGGCCTCGGTAGGTCATCGCTCGCATGCGCCCACCCTGCGACCGGGCGTGCCCGAGGCCGACGGGGTTGTCGCCCGGCGCGGGTGCTGGTACACCCGGGCGCGAGTCGAGCGTGCACGGCGCCGTCAAGGCCCCTCCGCGGTTCGCGGCGACTGCCTACGGTCGGGGGATGCCTCTCCCCGAGTTCGCCCTGCGTCGCCGGCTGTCCGAACTCGTGGATCCGCCGCGTCTGCTCCTCGCGGCGAAGGTGGCGGGCGCGGCCACCATCGCCTGGACGCTGGCTCCCTTCGTGCCGTTCACCGACAGCGAGTACTCCTACTACGCCCCGTTGGGCGTGCTCATCAGCATGTACTCCACGCTGGCGGGCTCCGTGCGCGCGGGTCTTGAGACGCTGGCGGGACTCGCCGTGGGAATCGCGTGGGGCTTCGTCGGCATCGCTCTGCTGATCGCCGGAGCGCCGAGCCTCGTGGCGGTCGCACTCGTGACCGGTGTGGGAACGATCTGCGCCGGGCTGAGCGTGCTCGGCAACGGCCGGGACTGGATCCCGATCGCCGCACTGTTCGTCCTGCTCGTGGGAAACGCCGACGTCCAGAGCTACTCGTCGTCGTACCTCATCACCACGGCCTTCGGTGTCGTCGTCGGTCTCGTGGTCAATCTCGTGGTCGTGCCGCCGCTCTACATCGGGCGAGCCACGGCACGCCTGAACGCGTTGCGCGACGAGATCGGTGAGGTGCTCCGAGACGCGGCGAACGCGTTGGGCGAGCGTACGGTCGACGCCGAGCGACTGCGGCGTCGGATCGTCGAGCTGACGGCGACGGCCGATGCCGTGGCCGCCGAGGTCGCGGAGGCCGTGAGATCGCAACGCGGTAACCCCCGGGCGCGGCATGCCCGCGAGGATGTGGAGACGGGCCGACGGCGCCTCGACGCGTTGCGCGCCGTCGCCGCGGCGACAGGCGAGTTGGCGGAGAGTCTCGCCCGGCTCACCCTGGACGCCGAACTCGGGCGTGTGCAACGCCGCGCGCTCGCCGAGGCCGTCGCGGCGTGCGCAGAGCACGCGGCGACACCCATCGAGGACGCGGCGTTCGCCGAACGCCTGCGCGCGGCGGATGCGGCGCTCGCCGCCTATCGCCGCCGCATCCGTCGTTCGTCGGGAGTGCCTGCGCTCGATCGGTGGGAGGCGGCGGTGTCGCTGCGGCGCATCATCGATGCCTCGCGACCGTTCGCGCGGGCCGACTGACCGCTCGTGAGGTGCCGGGTCCGGGCGACGGGATCACCGCACGAGCGCGAGCAGGGCGCGCTCGCCACCGGCGATGCGGCCGCTGAGCGCACGTCGTGTCTCGGCCGAGGCAGGCCCGCATCGGTCTGAGCCTCGATCGTGGAGGGGCGGTGGGACCACGTCGGAATGCGGCGTTCCTGCGCCCTCAGGGCTTCTCTCCGTTTCCGGGCCCGTTGCCGTTGCCGTTGTTGTTGCCGGGGCCGCGATTCGATCCGTTGTCGGATGCCGGCCCCGGTTGCGGATCGGTGACCGGCGCAGGGTCGGTGTCGGCGGGTTGCACGTTCTGGTCCTCGGACTCGACCGTCTCCGGGGCCGTCTGATCCGATCCGTCGTCTGCCGGGACGGTGTTCAGCTGGACGGGAACGACGGAATCTTCGGTCACCGGCGCCGGTACGAGAACGGCCGTGATGCCCACCGCGACGGCGACGACGATGAGAGCACCGGCGGCCGCGGTGACGGCGATCGCCCCGCGGCGGCGTCGGCGGGGCAGCGGAACCGGAAGCGGGTCGAGGACCGGCTCGGCGATGTGCGGGGGAGCATCGGAGACCGCGATCGGTGACGTCGCGACCAGCAGCGGGTCATCGAGGGGGACGGTCGCGACCGTCGCCGTGGAGGAGGCAAGCGCGCGGAACCGCTCGAGGACCTCGCTCGCGCTCGGGCGGGAAGCGGGATCGTGCACCGTCATCGCGGTGAGCAGGGAACGCCACGCGTAGCCGATGCCCGCGGGAACGTCGGGCTGACGGGTGAGTCGGGCCAGCAGCATGCTGGCCGCCGGCGCACCCGCGAAGGGATGTCGGCCCGTGATGGCCTCGATCATGAGGAGCCCGAGCGAGTAGACGTCGGATGCGGGAACCGGCGCGTGGCCGCGAACCTGCTCCGGTGCGAGGTATGCGGCCGTGCCGATGACATCGCCGGGAGCCGTGAGCCTCGTGGAGTCCACGAGATGCGCGACGCCGAAATCGGCGAGCACGGCCTGATAGCCGTTGCGGCCGGCTCTCAGTCCGCGGGGGCGGAGCATGACGTTGGAGGGCTTCACGTCGCGGTGCACGATCCCCGCCGCGTGCACGGCCTCCAGCGCCGCGGCGAGATCGCTCGCCATGGCGGCGGCCTCCGCGAGCTCGAGCGGGCCCTCCACGAGACGCTGACGCAGGGTCGGCCCGGCGATGTACTCCATGACCAGGTAGCTCGGAGCCTCGCCCCCGATGCACGCGTCGAACAGGGTGACCAGGCACGGATGCGACAGGGAGGCGAGCATCGTCGCCTCGCCGACGTTCCGGCGGTCCTCGACGCCGTCCGCCTGCTCGGAGTGGAAGAGCTTGACCGCGACATCACGGCCGAGCAGTTCGTCCCGAGCGCGGTAGACCGTGCCCATGCCGCCGCTGCCGACGCGTTCGATCAGGCGGTAGCGACCGGCGAGAAGTGAGCCGGTTCCGGCGGGAACGGCGTCGAGGATGTCGGACACGTATTCAGGCGAGGGGCTCGCCGTTGTCCGTGCTGCGACGTGTCGTGACCCGCTCGCCGCTGGCGGGGTCGACGGCTGTGCGCGAGGTGGACACGCTCGAACGACGACGCATCACGAGGATGAGACTGATCAGGAAGACCAGGACCCCCGCGCCCATCAGGATGTAACCGATGAGACTCAGGTTGACGTAACCGCCGAGGTCGACGTTGACGGCGAACGCCAAGATCGCACCGATCACGAAAAGCGCGATTCCGCTTCCAATACCCATGTTCACGACTCCTGCCCCGGGACCAGCCCGATAGGTGGGTTCCCGGACGGCGACGGTGGGGCCGGCGCTCGGGCACGGGCGCGGCGGGTCGCCGTGCCCCCGGCGTTCACGTTAGCCAGCGGACGGGCATGCGGGGTTCCGGTGGTCCTGCCCCGCGAAAGGGTGCATAATGCCCGCCGGCACCGGACGTTCAGTCGGCCCGGAGACTCTCGAGCGCTGCGGTGAGTCGTTCTGCGAGGTACGCGTGGCCCTCGGTGGTGGGGTGATTGCGCCCGACCGGTCCGCTGTCGATGACCCACGGGTAGTTCCCCGGGGTGATCCACTGCTCGCCGATGGGAGAGATGTACGGCCAGCCGCGCGTCGCCGCCGCCCGACTCAGCCGTTCGTCGATCTCGGCGGTCGCCGCCTCCACGGGGAGGATCTGGGGCGCTGGCCCGAGGATCACGATCTGCGCGTCGGGGTACAGCGCGCTGAGCGCGTCCCAGGCGCCGCGCACGGCCTCGTCGTAGTCGTCGAGGGAGACTTTCCGATCGTTGATCGAGCCCTGAACGACGATGAGGTCGGGCTGGTCGGACGCATCCAACCGGGCGATGCGGTCGGAGAAGGTTCCGCCGTCGATGCCGGGAACGAGGTAGCCGCTGCCTCGTGAACCGTTCACGCTCGTCTCGCCGCCCATGAGCGCGCCGAGGAGATAGGCGTAGCCCAGGGTGGGTGTGGCGGCCGCGGAACCGTAGGTCCAGGAGTCGCCGAGTACGAGGATCCGGGGGTGCTCGGGCAGCGAGATGGCCGCCACCGGAGCGGGCGCGGCGCCACCCGCATCCGCTCGACTGACCGGCAGCGCTCCGGCTGCCCAGGGGCGTGTCAACGCGAGGGCGCAGATGCACGCGATCGCCGCCGCCAGCGCCGCCAGCACGGCGATCGTGCGGCGCGGCGAAAGCCGGGCGGAACGGGTCATGCCACGAGCGTACGGCGCGATGGCACCGAGCGGGTGCGCGAGAGGGATGCGGCGGGCCTCCGCGCCCCATCCGCGTGCGAGGATGGGCCGGTGCAGCGCCAAGTGAGAGCCGAACTCGACCTCGAATTGGGCTCCTCCGTCGACCTCATCCTGCAGATCGCGGTGGCGCGATCTGCGGGGGTCGTGAGCGAGCGGCTGAGGCTGGTGCAGGACGGGCGCGAGCTCCTGGCGAAGGAGCTCGTGGATGCGGCCGGCAACCGCCTGCACCGTCTGACGGGTGAGGCGGGGCTCCTTCAGGTGCGCTATGAGGCGGTCGTGGGCCCGGGCACCGGGCCTGAGACGACGGAGATCGACACGATCGCGTCCCTCCGTCCGAGCCGCTACGCCCAGTCCGACGAGGTCTTCGCCACCGCGCGGCGCCTCTTCCGGGGGTTGAGCGGTCGCGCGCTCGCGGAGGCTGTCTCCGAGTTCGTGGCCACGAGCGTCACCTACACGCCGGGCATGAGCCTCGGAACCGATAGCGCGGTCACGACTCTCGCCAGCGGACAAGGCGTCTGCCGCGACTACGCGCATCTCGTCATCGCGCTGCTGCGCGCGATGGATATGCCCGCGCGGTATGTCGCGTGCTACGCGCCCCAGCTCGAACCGATGGACTTCCACGCCGTGGCCGAGGTGCTCGTCGACGGCGAATGGAATGTCATCGACGCCACCCGGCTCGCCCCGCGTTCCTCGCTCGTGCGGATCGGAACGGGGAGGGATGCGGCGGACTGCGCATTCCTGAGCTATCACGGCGGATACGTGGGACTGGAACGGCTCGAGGTGGACGCGACAGTGCAGGGTGCGCCCGGACCCGTCGACGACCACGCGGCGCTCGTGCCGATGGCCTGAGCGGCGTGCCCCGCGCGGGCCGGGGCGTCACGGCGGACGAACGTAGAATGGGACGCCTATGGATCCCGAACAGCTCTCCGCCGCCCTGCACGCCGTCGTCGCACCGATCGTCGAGGCGCGACGCCCCGGTGTCGAGGTCGCGGTGTCGGACATCGTCCTCGAGCGTCCGAAGAATCGTGACCACGGCGACTGGGCATCGAACATCGCCCTGAAGCTCGCCAAGCAGGTGGGGGCGAGCCCGCGGGAGCTCGCCGCGGAGATCGCGGGCCCTCTCGGCGAGATCCCCGGCGTCGCCTCCGTCGAGATCGCCGGTCCCGGGTTCATCAACATCCGTCTGGATGCGGCGGCCGCCGGTGCCCTCGCGCGCGTGATCGTCGAGGCGGGGGCGGCGTTCGGCTCCAACACCAGCCAGCGCGGCAACTCGATCAATCTGGAGTTCGTCAGCGCGAACCCGACCGGACCGCTCCACATCGGCCACACCCGCTGGGCGGCTCTCGGCGATGCCATCGCTCGCCTGCTTCTGGCCAGCGGGGCCACACTCGTGCGCGAGTTCTACATCAATGACGCGGGCGCCCAGATGGAGCGCTTCGGCCGCTCCGTGCTCGCCGCGGTGAAGGGCGAGCCGGCCCCGGAGGACGGCTACGTCGGCGCCTACATCCAGGACCTGGCCGAGCGCGTGCGCGCGGCGGACTTCCACGGAGAGCCCGGCGGCGTGCTGCTCGCCTCGGCCGAGGAGCAGCTGGCGTTCACCACCGAGCTCGCGTACGCGCTGCAGCTGGGCGAGATCCAGGCCTCTCTCGAACAGTTCAACGTGCACTTCGACGTCTGGTACTCCGAGCGCGTCCTGCACGCGGGATCCCCGAGTCTCGTCGACGAGGCCGTCGAACGCCTGCGGGAGCAGGGCCATGTCTTCGAGCAGGACGACGCCGTCTGGGTGCGCACGACCGACTTCGGCGACGACAAGGACCGCGTCATCCGTCGCTCGAACGGCGAGTACACCTACTTCGCGGCGGATGCGGCCTACTACCTGAACAAGGGGGATCGCGGTTTCGCGCACAAGATCTACCTGCTCGGCGCCGACCACCACGGCTACGTCCACCGGCTCAAGGCGCTCGCCGGCGCGGCGGGCGACGATCCCGACAAGGACATCGAGGTGCTGATCGGCCAGCTCGTCTCGATCAACGGCGCCCGCCTCTCCAAGCGCGCGGGGAACATCATCGAGCTCGACGACCTGCGCGCCTGGCTCGGCACCGACGCCCTGCGGTACTCGCTGGCGCGGTACCCCGCCGACTCGCCGCTCACGCTCGACCCCGAGATCCTGCAGAAGCGCACGAACGACAACCCCGTCTTCTACGTGCAGTACGCCCACGCCCGCACCCACAACGTGGCGCGCAACGCCGCCGCATCCGGGGTGGAGCGCACGGCATTCTCCCCGGAGCTGCTCACCCACGAGACCGAGTCGGCGCTGCTCGGTGCGCTGCAGGAGTTCCCGCGCCTGGTCGCCTTCGCCGCCGACCTGCGCGAGCCGCATCGCATCGCCCGATACCTGGAGGAGCTCGCGGGGCTCTATCACCGCTGGTACGACAACTGCCGCGTGATCCCACTCGGCGACGACGAGGTGACCGACCTGCACCGCACGCGGCTGTGGCTCAACGACGCGACCGGCCAGGTCCTGCGCAACGGGCTGGACCTGTTGGGCGTCAGCGCACCCGAGCGGATGTGACATGAGCGAGGTGATGGGGCTGTTCGACGACCAGGACGACGCGCCCCGCACCGTGCGCCGGCGCCGCCGGTGGCCGTGGCTCGTCGCGGTGCTGGTGGTGCTTCTCCTCATCGTCGCCGCGTTCTTCGCGGGGGAATGGGTGGCGCGAGACCTCGTGACGAAGGCCGTCAAGCAGCAGCTCGTTTCGCGGCTCGATCTCGCCGCCGACCAGCAGATCGATGTGGACATCGCCGATCCCTCGCTGCTGCTGGATCTGGCACGGGGCGAGGTGGGCGAAGTGCGCATCTCGGCGGACGACGTGACGATCGGGGACTTCACGGGCAATGTCTCGGTCACCCTGCGTGACCTGGGCATCCGGGCTCCGTTCACTCTCGGCTCCGGCGAGGCGACGGTGTCGCTGAATGCCGAGCAGCTCCGCCCGCTGCTGGCCGAAGCCGCACCGGTGTCCGTCGACGGTCTGACGATCGCTCAACCCGACGTCAGTGCGTCGACACAGCTGTCTGTGTTCGGCCTCGCGGTGCCGGTCGACGTCGCGCTCACCCCATCCTCGGAGCAGGGGCAGCTCGTGCTCACTCCGGTGTCGTTGAGCGTCGCCGGCGCCGAGGTGACCGCGGACGGCCTGCGCGCGCAGTTCGGCTCCGTCGCCGACCCTCTGCTCGCCGGATATCGGGTGTGCGTCGCGCAGTACCTGCCTCGCGGCCTGACCCTCAGCCAGGTCGCGGTGCACGGCGATCGGCTCGCGGCCGACTTCGACATCGCGGGCGAGCTGCTCACGGATGCCGCTGCGCGGGAGAAGGGCACCTGCGCCTGACGCATGGCGGGAGCGGCATAGGCGGTGCCCTAGACTTCAAGGGACTCGCGTCGGGGTGTCGTGACGGCTCCGCCGCCGCTGAGAATCCCGCCGCCCTTCACCACCGATTGGGTCTCGTAGTGTCCTCCTCGCACGACCTCGCTGCCGCCGAAGAGTGGCTCCTCGTGCCGGACGACGCGAACGATCTCGCGCCTGTCGTGTGGCCCGGATCCGCCTCGCGGCGCGACGGCCGTCTGCAGATCGGCGGCGTGGATGCGGGACAGCTCGCCGCACGCTTCGGCACTCCGCTCTACATCCTCGACGAAGACGAGGTGCGAGGTCGCGCCCGTCGAATCCTCGCCGCCTTCCAGCGCGCCGCTGCCCGGCACAGTGCCGAAGCGCGCGTCTATTACGCGGGCAAGGCGTTCCTCTCCGCGGCCGTGGCGGGGTGGGTTCTCGAAGAGGGGCTGCGCATCGACGTCGCGAGCCCGGGTGAACTGGCGGTGGCGTTGGCCGCGGGCGCTGATCCGTCGCTGCTGGGCCTGCACGGCAACAACAAGTCCACGAGCCAGCTGGCGCGGGCCGTCGAGATCGGGATCGGGACGATCATCGTGGACAGCGTCGACGAGATCGTGCGCCTCGCATCCGTGACCGACGGCGCTTCTCGCCGCCAGCCCGTGATGATCCGCGTGAACACCGGGATCCACGCCGAGACCCACGACTTCCTCGCGACAGCGCACGAGGACCAGAAGTTCGGCCTCTCCCTCGACGGTGCACGGGAGGCGGCGGCGCTGCTGCGCGCCATCCCCGGCGTCGAGCTCATCGGCCTGCACTGCCACATCGGCTCCCAGATCTTCGGGTCGGACGGCTTCGCCGCATCCGCCGAGCGGCTCGTGGCCCTCCACGCGGAGCTGGGCGGTCTCGACGTGCTCAACCTCGGCGGCGGCTTCGGCATCGCCTACACGCGCGACCAGCAGCCTGCGGTGATCGAGGAACTCGCGGATGCCATCGTGGATGCCGTCGCCGCCACCTGCGCGCGCCTCGACGTGCCGGTGCCCACGCTGGCGTTCGAGCCGGGGCGCGCCATCGTCGGAACCGCCGGGGTGACGCTGTACGAGGTCGGCACGGTCAAACCCGTCTCGCTCGGCGACGGGCTCGTGCGCACCTACGTCAGCGTCGACGGCGGGATGAGCGACAACGCCCGCCCGGCGCTCTACGGCGCCGACTATTCGGCCCGCATCGCCTCCCGCGTCAGTGACGCGGCTCCCACCCTCGTGCGCGTGGTCGGCTCGCACTGCGAGTCGGGCGACATCGTCGTCAACGCCGAGTACCTCCCCGCCGACGTCGCCCCCGGCGACCTGCTCGCGGTGCCGGCGACCGGCGCCTACTGCTTCTCGCTGTCGAGCAACTACAACTACGTACCGCGGCCCCCGGTGGTCGCGGTGCGTGACGCCGAGGCCCGTGTCATCGTGCACGGCGAGACGGTCGACGACCTCCTCGCCCGCGATGCGGTCCTCACGCAGAAAGGTGATTCATGATCGACCACCGCCACCTCCGCGTCGCTCTGCTGGGAGCCGGCGCCGTCGGGTCGCAGGTCGCAGCTCTCCTGCTCAAACACGGCGATGAGCTCGCGGACCGCGCGGGAGCGAGCCTCCAGCTCGCCGGTATCGCCGTGCGCGACGTCGACGCCCCGCGCGACGTCGACCTTCCGCAGGAGCTCTTCACGACCGACGCCGAGTCGCTCATCGTCGGGGCCGACATCGTGATCGAGCTCATCGGTGGCATCGAGCCGGCGAGGACCCACCTGCTGCAGGCGATCAACTCCGGCGCCGACGTCGTGACGGCCAACAAGGCACTGCTGGCGACGCACGGCTCCGAGATCTTCGACGCCGCCGACCAGGTCGGCGCGCAGGTGTACTACGAGGCGGCCGCGGCCGGCGCCATCCCGATCATCCGCCCGTTGCGCGACTCCCTCGCCGGTGACCGCGTTCAGCGCATCATGGGCATCGTCAACGGGACGACGAACTACATCCTCGACCGGATGGACACCGAAGGTGCGGAGTTCTCCGACGTCCTGGCGCAGGCGCAGGCCCTCGGATATGCCGAGGCCGACCCGACCGCAGACGTGGAAGGCTACGACGCGGCGCAGAAGGCGGCCATCCTCGCCTCGCTCGCCTTCCACACGGCCGTGCCGCTCGAGTCCGTCCACCGCGAGGGCATCACCACGATCACGACGCAGATGATGGATGCGGCTCGTCACGCGGGCTACGTCATCAAGCTGCTCGCCGTCTGCGAACGGTTGACCGGTCAGGACTCGCCGACCGGCGAGGCCATCTCGGTGCGGGTCTATCCGGCGCTGGTTCCACGCTCGCATCCGCTCGCCAGCGTCCACGGCGCCAACAACGCGGTCTTCGTCGAGGCGGAGGCGGCGGGTTCGCTCATGTTCTACGGTGCCGGGGCCGGCGGCGTGCAGACCGCGTCCGCCGTGCTGGGCGACGTCGTCTCCGCGGCCCGCCGGCACATCGCGGGCGGCGTGGGCGTGGGGGAGTCCACGCGCGCGAACCTGCCGGTCCTGCCGATCGGGCACGCGCAGACGCGGTACCAGATCACGCTCGAGGTCAGCGACCAGGCGGGCGTGCTCGCCCACATCGCCGGCACCCTGAGCGAGGGGCACGTCTCGATCGCGACGGTCGAACAGACGGTCATCGCCGAGGACGGCGCAGACTCGGGCCGGGCACGCCTGGTCATCGGAACGCACAAAGCACGCGAGCAGGATCTCAGCGACACGGTCGATCGACTCGCGGACAGCGACGTCGTCGAGCGGGTCGTCTCGGTCCTGCGGGTAGAAGGAGACTGACATGGCACACCTCTGGCGCGGAGTCCTCCGCGAGTACGCCGACCGCCTCGGCGTGACCGACGCCTCCACGGTGGTCACCCTCGGCGAGGGCGGCACCCCCCTCATCCCGGCACCGGCCCTGTCGCACCGCACCGGTGCCGAGGTCTGGGTCAAGTTCGAGGGCATGAACCCGACCGGCTCGTTCAAGGACCGCGGCATGACGGTGGCGCTCTCGCGCGCCGTCGAGCACGGGGCCAAGGCCGTCATCTGCGCCTCCACGGGCAACACCTCGGCGTCGGCCGCCGCCTACGCCGCGCACGCCGGCATCACCGCGGCCGTGCTCGTGCCCGAGGGCAAGATCGCGATGGGCAAGCTGAGCCAGGCCGTGGCGCACGGCGGCAGGCTCATCCAGATCCGCGGCAACTTCGACGACTGCCTGGAGATCGCGCGCGAACTCGCCGCGAACTACCCGGTGCACCTCGTGAACTCGGTCAACCCCGACCGCATCGACGGTCAGAAGACGGCCGCGTACGAAGTCGTCTCCCAGCTGGGCGACGCCCCCGACTTCCACATCGTGCCCGTCGGCAACGCGGGCAACTACACGGCCTACACGCGCGGCTACACCGAAGAGGCCGAACGCGGCGCCTCCACCAAGGTGCCCCGGATGTTCGGACTCCAGGCCGCCGGCTCTGCACCGCTCGTGCGCGGTGAGGTCGTCAAGAACCCCGAGACGGTGGCCAGCGCCATCCGCATCGGCAACCCCGCATCCTGGCAGTTCGCACTCCAGGCGCGCGACGCCACGGACGGCTGGTTCGGCGCCATCGAGGATGACCGCATCCTCGCCGCGCAGAAGCTGCTGAGCGAGACGGTCGGTGTCTTCGTCGAGCCCGCCTCCGCGATCTCCGTCGCGGGTCTGCTCGACCGCGCCGAGGCCGGAGTGATCCCCGCGGGCGCCCGCGTGGTACTCACCGTCACCGGCCACGGTCTCAAGGACCCGCAGTGGGCCCTGCGCGACGCAGCCGGCGGCGAGGTCGCCCCCACCGTCGTCGACAACTCCGTCTCGGAGGTCGCCTCGGTGCTGGAGCTCGCCCCGCAGGGCTCTCAATGACGGTCGCCGTGGGCCGCGCGGTGACAGTGCGCGTGCCCGCCACGAGCGCCAACCTCGGGCCCGGCTTCGACACGCTCGGCCTGGCACTCAGCGTCTACGACGAGCTCGAGGTCGAAGTCCTCGAACCGGGCCTGCTCGAGATCGAGGTCGACGGCGCCGGCGCCGACCAGGTCCCGCGTGATGCCTCGCACCTCGTCGTGCGCGCCATCGCCTACGCCTTCGCGGATGCGGGTCTGCCCATGCCGGGCCTACGCCTGCGCGCGCGCAACGTCATTCCGCACGGGAGGGGCATGGGCTCCTCCGGTGCGGCCGTCGTGTCGGGGCTCCTGGCTGCAAAGGGACTGCTCGAGGATGAGGTGGATCTCGACGCCGACACACTGCTGAGGCTTGCCACGGAGCTCGAGGGCCATCCCGACAACGTCGCGCCCGCCCTCTTCGGCGGTCTCACGATCGCCTGGGTCGACGAGAACGGTCCGCAGCACAAGAAGCTCCTCGTGCACCGTGGTGTGTCTCCCATCGTCTTCGTGCCCGAGTTCACGATGTCGACCTCGGTCGCGCGCGGCCTGCAGCCCGACCAGTTCTCGCGTGCGGACGCTGTCTTCAACGTGTCGCGCTCGGCCTTGCTGATCGCGGCGCTGACGCAGAGCCCCGAACTGCTCATGGCCGCCACCGAAGACAAACTGCATCAGAGCTATCGCGCAGCGGCCATGCCCGAGACGGATCGCCTCGTGCAGGCGCTGCGGCGGGAGGGGTTCGCGGCTGTCGTCTCGGGGGCGGGGCCGTCGGTCCTCGTACTCGCCGACGGTCCCGGACGCCGCCTGGAAGCCGCTCAGCTTGTCGCCTCGCACGCGGACACTCCGTGGGAGGCGCTCATGCTCGCGGTCGACTTCAAGGGTGGTACAGTGAGGGACAACGCGGAGGGTGCCACGTCACTGACGTGAATCTGGCCTCCGTCGCAATCTGCGAACCGGCCGCGTGACCCCTGCACTCATACTCGCGACACATCCCCGCGATGTCGTCGCGCGTATCCCGAGCATGCGCTGGGTGTGGACGAATGCCTGTCTGTTGGGCCTTCTGTGCGGTCACGCGCTGACACACGTTTCATCAAGGGAGTACTCGTGGAGTCCATCTCCGAGATCCAGTCCACCGACGCCAACGTCGACGACACCGTCGCCGAGGCCGTCCCCGCCGCCGAGGCGCCCGCATCCGAGGCGGCCGCCGCGGATGCCGCCGTCGCCGAAGCCCCGGTGAAGGCACCGCGCAAGCGCGCGCCCCGCCGCGCGAAGAGCGCCGAGGCCCCCGCCGCGGAGGCCGCTGCTGCTGTCGAGGTCGCCGAGGAGGCGCCCGCCGCTGCCGAAGCTCCGGCCATCGAGGCACCTGCCGCCGCCCCCGCCACGGACGACGCAGCAGCCGAAGAGGCGCCCGCGGCCAAGGCTCCGGCCAAGAAGGCCCCGCGCCGGGCGCGCAAGACTGCAGCCGCTCCCGAGGAGGCGCCCGCCGAGGTCGCCGCAGAGGCGACGGCTCCGGAAGCCGCCACCGAGGCCCCGTCGACGGATGCCGCGACGGCCGGGTCCGGGTCCGAGACCGCGCCCGCCGAGACGGCCGACGCGGCACCGGCTGCCGACGCCTCCGGTGAGAACAGCTCGGGCGAGGATGCCTCCGGCGCCGAGGGCGAGCAGAACGCCGAGGGTGAGCAGGGCGGCCGCAGCCGAAGCCGCAGCCGGAGCCGCAACCGCAACCGACGCGAGAACGCTCAGGGCGCAGCCGGCCAGAACAGCCAGAACGGCCAGCAGAACCAGGGGCAGAACGCCGCGCCCGCCGCCGCAGAGGACGACGAGCAGCAGTCCGGTCGGGGCCGCCAGCGCAACAAGCGTCGCGGCCAGGGCCAGGGCGATGAGTTCGAGACCGAGATCGGCGAGGACGACATCCTCATCCCGATCGCAGGTGTGCTCGACGTGCTCGACAACTACGCATTCGTGCGCACGTCCGGCTACCTGCCGGGCGCGAGTGACGTATATGTCTCGCTCGGCCAGGTCAAGAAGTACAACCTCCGCAAGGGCGACGCGGTCGTCGGCGCGATCAAGCAGCCCCGCGAGGGCGAGCAGTCGGGTCGCCAGAAGTACAACGCGCTCGTCAAGGTCGATGCGATCAACGGTCTCTCCGTCGAGGATGCGGCTGATCGCGTCGAGTTCGGCAAGCTCACCCCGCTCTACCCGCAGGAGCGTCTGCGTCTGGAGACCGCGCCCGAGAAGCTGACGCAGCGCATCATCGATCTCGTCGCTCCCATCGGCAAGGGCCAGCGCGGCCTCATCGTCGCACCGCCCAAGGCCGGCAAGACCATCGTTCTGCAGCAGATCGCCAACGCGATCGCGCACAACAACCCCGAGGTCCACCTCATGGTCGTGCTCGTCGACGAGCGCCCCGAAGAGGTCACCGACATGCAGCGCACGGTGAAGGGCGAGGTCATCGCGTCCACCTTCGACCGTCCCGCCGAAGACCACACCACGGTCGCCGAGCTCGCCATCGAGCGTGCCAAGCGCCTCGTGGAGCTCGGTCGCGACGTCGTCGTGCTGCTCGACTCGATCACCCGCCTCGGTCGCGCGTACAACGTGTCGGCGCCCACGAGCGGTCGTGTGCTCTCCGGCGGTGTCGACGCTGCGGCCCTCTACCCGCCCAAGCGCTTCTTCGGCGCTGCGCGCAACATCGAGAACGGCGGCTCGCTGACGATCCTCGCGACCGCGTTGGTCGAGACCGGCTCCAAGATGGATGACGTCATCTTCGAGGAGTTCAAGGGCACCGGCAACAGCGAGCTGCGGCTCAGCCGTCAGCTCGCCGACAAGCGCATCTTCCCCGCGGTCGACGTGAACGCGTCGAGCACGCGTCGCGAAGAGATGCTGCTCTCGGCGGACGAGGTCAAGATCACCTGGAAGCTGCGGCGCGCGCTGGCGGGTCTCGACCCGCAGCAGGCCCTCGAGGTCGTGCTCGGCAAGCTCAAGGAGACCTCGTCGAACGTCGAGTTCCTCGTGCAGATGCAGAAGTCCATCCCGGCTCCGGCCTCGGGCGGGCATTCGCACGGTCACGAGAACAACATCCGCTGACCCCGTCGGCCGTGTCCGATTCCGGCATGTTCGAGTCCGTTCGCGGACTCCTCGACGAGCACAAGGCGGTCCAGGAGGAGCTCTCCGACCCCGCCGTGCACGCCGACGCGGCCCGCGCGAAGCGGGTGAACCGACGCTACGCCGAGCTCTCCCGCATCGTGCACGCGTACGAGGCGTGGCAGGGGTCCGTGGAAGACCTCGCAGCAGCCCGTGAACTCGCGGGCGAGGATGCGGCGTTCGCCGATGAGGTTCCCGCGCTCGAGGAGCAGCGCGACGCCGCCCAGGAGCGGCTGCGGCGCCTGCTCATCCCGCGCGATCCCGACGACGCGCGTGACGTGATCATGGAGATCAAGGCCGGCGAGGGCGGTGCCGAGAGCGCGCTGTTCGCGGCGGACCTGCTGCGCATGTACGTGCAGTACGCGGCGTCTCAGGGGTGGAAGACCGAACTGCTCGAGCGCAACGAATCGGACCTGGGCGGCTACAAGGACGTCCAGGTGGCGATCAAGGGCTCCAGCACCGACCCCGCCGCCGGGGTGTGGGCCCACCTCAAGTACGAGGGCGGCGTTCATCGCGTGCAGCGGGTACCGGCGACCGAGTCGCAGGGCCGCATCCACACCTCCACCACCGGTGTCCTCGTCTTCCCCGAGGTCGATGAGCCGGAGGAGATCCAGATCGATCAGAACGATCTGAAGATCGATGTCTTCCGTTCGTCCGGCCCTGGCGGTCAGTCGGTCAACACCACGGACTCGGCCGTGCGCATCACCCACGTGCCCACGGGCATCGTCGTGTCGATGCAGAACGAGAAGAGCCAGCTGCAGAACCGTGAGGCGGCGATGCGCGTGCTGCGCGCCCGCCTGCTCGCCAAGCAGCAGGAGGAGCGGGACGCCGCCGCATCCGACGCCCGACGCTCGCAGATCCGGGGCATGGACCGCTCCGAGCGCATCCGCACGTACAACTTCCCCGAGAACCGCATCGCCGACCACCGCACCGGCTACAAGGCATACAACCTCGATCAGGTCATGGACGGGGCCCTGGGGCCCATCATCGACTCCGCCATCGCCGCGGACGAAGAAGCTCGGCTGGCGGCGCTCGCGGGGGAGTGAGCGCGTTCCGTCACCAGACGGGCGGATGCGCCAGCGCGCCGCGGTGATCTTCCAGCTGCGCCGCGAGCGACAGGATGGCGGCCTCGCCGCCGGGTCTGCCCACCAGCTGGACGGACACGGGGTGTCCGGATCTCGCAACCGTCACGGGCAGCGTCACCGCCGGCAGCCCCGCGACGTTGACGAAGCTGGAGTACGGCGCGTACTCCACCTGGAGGGCGAACGTGCGAAGCGGATCGTGTCCGTCGTACCAGCCCACCGGGCGCGGCGTCTGCGCGAGGGCGGGCATCAGGACAGCGTCGTAGGGCGCGAAGGCGGCGACGGTCTGACGCTCGAACGCCCGCGCGGCGCTCAATGCGTCCAGCGCCTCGATGCCCGACAGCGCGCGTCCCTGCTGCACAAGCCACGCGGTCAGGGGTTCGACCAGGTCCATGTCCGTGTCGGAGAGGGGGATGCGCGCGGCGCTGACCCGCCACAGCCGGCGGAACATGTCCGGATATCCGCGCGGGTGCCAGGCCGCGTCCTCGACCTCGTGCCCGTCGCCGGCGAGCCAGGATGCGGCTCGCGCGACCGCCTCGCGAGCGTCGGGATCCAGGCGGATGTCCTCGTCGTCGTCCCACGGGGACACGGTGGTGACGCCGATCCGGGCGGGCTGCGGCATCCGTCGCAGGGCATCGGTGGTGCTGCCCGGTCCGGGCGCCGCGGTCGCGTAGGGGTAGGGGGCGAGTCCGACCAGGGTGTCGAACAGGTAGGCGGCATCGGTGACACTGCGTGCGAGCGGTCCGGTCACGGCGAGCTGGTCGGGGGAGTCCAGCCCCGAGCCGATGGGCAGGCGTCCCCGTGACGGCTTGAGCCCTACGACGCCGACGGTCGCGGCGGGGATGCGGATCGAGCCGCCGCCGTCCGAACCCACGGCCGCCGGGAGCAGGCCCGCCGCGACCGCGACCGCCGCGCCGCCGCTCGACCCGCCCGCGCCGTTCGCCGGATCCCAGGGATCGCGCGCCGGTGAGTTGGTCCGCGGCTCCGTGTAGCCGGTGAGGCCGAACTCGCTCGTCGCCGTCTTGCCCACGTTCACGACGCCCGCGGCATCGAGGGCGAGCGTCAACGGATCGGACACGGCCGGGACGTGATCCGCGCGGGCGCGCGAGCCGTATCGCGTGGGTACGCCCGCCCGCGCGACCAGATCCTTGTCGGCATGGGGGATGCCGTAGAGGGGGCCGCGCGCCGTCCCCCGCGGGAGCCGCTGCGCGCGCTCGAGCGCGGCGTCAGCGGTGACCTCGGCGAATGCGCCCAGCTCCGCCCGTGCCGCGATGCGCGCCAGGTAATGCCGCGTGACCTGAACCGGATCCAGATCGCCGCCCTGCAGCATCCGCGCCAGCTCGACGAGGGACGACTCGTGCAGCTCGCTCATCCTCCGAGCGTACGGCGCCGCGACGTGTGCACGACCGGTGGTGCGTGAGTGCCACGGAGGGGCGGATGCGGCGCCGATGCTCCCGCGCACCGTGCAGACGTCGCGGCTAGATCGAGTACTCGGGCGCGGCGAGCAGCGCTCGGGTGTCCTCGTTGCGCCCGCGCGGCCGAGCCTTCGCCGGCACGCCCACCAGCACGCTATCGGCGGGGGCATCGCGGGTGACCACGGCGTTGGCCCCGACGACGCTGTGCGCGCCGATGTGTACGGGCCCCAGGATCTTGGCGCCGGCGCCAACCGCGACACCGTCGCCGAGCGTCGGGTGCCGCTTGCCCCCTTCGCGCTGACGGCCGCCCAGGGTGACACCGTGGTAGAGCATGACGTCGTCGCCGACCTCCGCCGTCTCACCGATGACGACGCCCATGCCGTGATCGATGAAGAAGCGGCGGCCGATCCGCGCGCCGGGATGGATCTCGATGCCCGTGAGCCACCGCGTCAGCTGGGATCCCGCCCGGGCGACGAAGCGCAGACGCCGACGCCACAGCGCGTGCCAGACGCGATGCGCCCAGATCGCGTGGAGCCCCGGGTACAACAGGGCGATCTCCACGCCACCGCGGGCGGCGGGATCGCGCAACCTGGCGGCGGCGATGTCTTCCCGGACGCGGCGAATCACAGCGACCGGCATCAGTCCTCGCGGAGGTCTTCGAACAGTGCAGTGGTGAGGTAGCGCTCGCCCGCCGACGGGATGATGACGACGATGTTCTTGCCCGCGGCCTCGGGGCGTGCGGCGATCTGGAGGGCCGCCCAGATCGCGGCGCCGCTGGACATGCCCACGAGCACGCCGTCCTTCGCAGCGGTCTCCCGAGCGACGCGGATCGCGTCGTCGAACTCGACATCGATGACCTCGTCGATGATGTCCCGGTTGAGGATGGCAGGGACGAAGTTGGGCCCGATGCCCTGGATCTTGTGCGGTCCCGGGTGTCCCTTGGTGAGGATGGGGGAGTCGGCGGGCTCGACGGCGACGATCTTCACGCCCGGCACGCGCTCCTTCAGCACCTCGCCGACACCTGTGATCGTGCCTCCCGTACCGATGCCCGCGACGAAGTAGTCGACCTTGCCGTCGGTGTCGCGCAGGATCTCCTCAGCCGTGGTGCGGCGGTGGATGGCGGGATTCGCCTCGTTCTCGAACTGGCGGGCCCAGACGGCGCCGGGCGTCTCGGCGACGATGCGCTTGGCCTCGTCGACCGCGAACGACATGCCCTTCGTCGGGTCGGTGAGCACGAGCTCCGCACCGAAGGCCTTCAGCAGGATGCGGCGCTCCTTCGACATCGACGCCGGCATGGTGAGGATGACGCGGTAACCGCGGGCGGCGCCGACCATCGCGAGGGCGATGCCGGTGTTGCCGCTCGTGGACTCCACGATCGTTCCGCCGGGCTTCAGCTCACCGGACGCCTCCGCAGCATCGACGATCGCGATCCCAAGGCGGTCCTTCACGCTGGAGGCGGGGTTGTAGAACTCGAGCTTGGCCAGGACGACGCCGTCGACGCCCTCCGTCACGCGGTTCAGACGCACGAGAGGCGTCTCGCCGAACGCGGAGGTGATGTCGGAGTGGATGCCGGGCATGACGCGACCTTTCGAGTCGGGGACGAGGTGCGCCCAGCCTAGGGGAGCAATCCCGGCGGAGGTCGAGTATGACGCAGCGGGTAGGCTGGGCGGGCTCATGTGTCCCTCCACGCCCTCCGATCAGTACGTCCGCGCGTCCGCGACATCGCGGATCGACGTCGTCCTCGGCGACGTCTCGGCCCGCTTCGCCCGCGCCGGCATCGTCGATCCGCGCGTCGATGCGGAGCTGCTCCTGGGGCACGTGCTGGGGATCGGTCGCGGCGAGGTGCAGGCTGCCGCCATCCGCGCGGCCGAGCTGGACTCCGACGCGCTCCAGCGCCTCCTACGCCTCGTGGAGCGCCGCGCGGCGCGCGAGCCGCTGCAGCACCTGACGGGCGTGGCGCCGTTCCGGCACCTGGAGCTCTCCGTCGGCCCGGGCGTGTTCGTGCCGCGCCCAGAAACCGAGATGGTCGCCCAGCTGGCCATCGATGCCCTGCGCGCGAGTGCATCGCCCGAGCCCGTCGCCGTCGATCTCGGAACAGGCTCCGGCGCGATCGCGCTCGCGATGGCGACCGAGGTCCCGCACGCGAGGGTGCACGCTGTGGAGAACTCCGTCGACGCTTTCATCTGGGCCAAAGAGAACTTCGCCCGCGTGAACGCCTCGAACGCGCGGCTCGTCTTCGCCGACCTGGCGGACGCGTTCGGCGATCTCGACGGGAAGGTCTCCGTCCTGGTGTCGAACCCGCCGTACGTTCCCGCGGAGGCGATCCCACGAGATCCTGAGGTGCGTCTCTACGATCCGCCGCAGGCACTGTACGGCGGCGATGACGGCCTCGACGTCGTGCGGGTGCTCGCGCGCGTCGGCCTGCGGCTGGTGCATTCCGGCGGCGCGATCATCATCGAACACGCCGAGGTGCAGGGAGCGTCGGTTCGCGAGGTCCTGACCGCGGCGGGGTGGCGATCGGCCGCCACGCACCCCGATCTCACGCTGCGCGACCGCGCCACCACTGCGATCCGCCCCTGATCCCGTGACGTGAGCGTCGCCGTGCTCCTGGGCCAGCGTTCGCCTCGTACGTAGAATGGAGCCGACATGTCCTCTCTCTACGACTGCCGCGATGAGTCGCAGCTTCTGGCCGGTATGCGTGCTGCCCGCCAGGCGATCGCGCGCGGCGAACTTGTCGTCCTGCCCACCGACACCGTCTACGGTGTCGCCGCCGACGCGTTCAGCCCCTCCGCGGTCGCTGCGCTGCTCGCGGCGAAGGGCCGCGGGCGCCAGCAGCCTCCGCCTGTGCTCGTCGCGGGCCTGTCGACCGTGCGTGCGCTCGTGAGTGACCTGCCCGAGCCCATCGAACGGCTCGTCGAGGCGCATTGGCCGGGTGGGCTCACTGTTGTCCTGCCCGCTCAACCCTCATTGTCCTGGGACCTGGGGGAGACTCGCGGTACGGTCGCCGTGCGGATGCCGGCGCACCGACTCGCCCTGGAACTCCTCGAGGAGACCGGTCCGCTGGCCGTCTCGAGCGCGAATCTCACCGGCAAACCCGCCGCCATCGACGCGCACTCCGCGCTGGTGATGCTCGGCGACAGCGTCTCGGTGTACCTCGACGACGGCGCGAGCGATCGCGGCGTGCCCTCGACGATCATCGACGCGACGCCGCTCGCGTTCGGCGGTACGGGACACGCCCGCATCCTTCGCTACGGCGCCGTCGACCGCTCCGAGATCCTGGAGGTCCTGGGCGATCGGCTTGAGCCGGAGCCGGATGAGGACGCGGGCGACTCCGCGTGACGCAGTACCTGCTGATCGCCGTCGTCACGGCGCTCATCACGGCGGCGCTGTCGTGGACGGTCTGGCGCGTCGCCATCCGGTACAAACTCCACCCGGCGATCCGTGAACGCGACGTCCACACCCGCCCGACGCCGCGTCTGGGCGGGATCGCGATGTTCCTCGGGGTGGTCGCGGCCTTCGCCATCTCTTCCACGAACCCGTTCTTCTCCATCTTCTGGATCGATCCGTGGCCCATCCTCTCGATCCTCGCTGCGACCCTGTTGATCGTGCTCGTCGGCATCGCGGACGACCTCTGGGATCTGGACTGGATGATCAAGCTGGGTGCCCAGTTCGTCGCGGCGGGCATCATCGCCTGGTTCGGGCACATCCAGATCTACGCGCTGCCGATCGGCGGGGTCACCGTGGGTTCGAGCTGGATGAGCATCGTGCTCACGGTGTTCTCGATCGTCATCGTGATGAACGCGGTCAACTTCATCGACGGACTGGACGGTCTTGTGGCGGGGGTGTGTCTGATCGCCAACGGCATCTTCTTCGTCTACGCGTACATCCTCACGCGCGATGTCGGTGCCAGCACCTACTTCAACCTGTCGTCCTTCATCGCCGTGGTCCTCGTCGGCGCGTGCGCGGGGTTCCTGCCCTTCAACTGGCACCGCGCGAAGATGTTCATGGGCGACTCGGGAGCCCTGATGCTCGGACTGCTGATGGCGACCTCCGCCGTGTCGATCACCGGCAACCTGCCGCCGGCGGCGTTGGATCCCGAACAGCTCGGCCGCTCGCAGCTGCTGGGTGCCTTCATCCCGATCCTGCTGCCCATCGCCGTCGTCATCCTGCCGCTGCTCGATTTCGGGTCCGCGGTGTTCCGTCGGATGCGTGCGGGGAAGTCGCCGTTCTCGCCTGACCGCAAGCACCTGCACCACCGGATGCTCGATATGGGCCATTCCGACCGCGATGCCGTGCTCATCTTCTACGCGTGGACGGCGATCATCGGGATCACCTTCCTGCTGATGTACATCGCCACCCGCGAGGACTGGTTCGGCCAGTACTGGATCGGTGTGGCCTTCGGCGTGGTCGGCGTTGCCGCCTGCCTCGTCGTCACCTTCTTGCCCGCCCGCCGTTCGAGATCCACCACAGCCCCCGACGAGATCGCCGAGGAAACACCATGAGTGCCCCCACCCCCGTCTCCAGCACGCCCTTCCTGCGCACCGCCCTGCTGTGGTTCGCCGCCGTGATCGGCGTGCTGCTGGTCGCCGGCGCCGTCGGCGGACTGCTCGTCGCCGGCGTCGAGGGGCTGGTCAGCGCGCTGGTCGGCGTGCTGATCTCCGCCGTCTTCCTCGGAATCACCGCCGGCAGCATCCTCATCGCCAACCGCTGGTTCGGCGACCCCCTGTACGTCCCGATCTTCTTCGGCATCGTCCTGGGCGGCTGGATCCTCAAGCTCGTCGTGTTCGTTCTGGTCATGCTCGCGCTGCGCGGAGCGCCCTGGATCGTGCCGGGCGTCTTCTTCGTGGCCCTCGTCGTGAGCGTCATCGCCTCGCTCGTGGTCGACGTCGTCGTGCTCATGCGCCGCCGACTCCCGCACGTGTCGGACACCACGCTGCCCACCGACCCCGAAGAGGGGGAGCGCACCGACGACCGACGACCGTCCGGGTCGGTGTGACTCGCCACCCTGGGAGTTTGATAGGCTGTTCCGGCACCCGACCACGAGCGCCAGAGTGCCCGAGCGCGGTGTACATCATCCATCGTCGCAACGGTTTAGACCGGTGCCCCGAAGTTGGAGCAAGCGCTGTTTAGTCAAGCTGCGACCCTGATCGTTTCCGCCGAGGAATCCGGCCCCGAGTTCCATGCGCCGTCTATCTGGGAATTCTTCCCGGATGCGATTCTCTTCGAGGGCACGCCCTTCGCGATCACGCGGATCAACCTGATCCAGATCCTGGCGACCGTCGTTCTCGTCGTTCTCTTCCTCGTCGGAACGCGGCGGATGCGGCTGGTTCCCACCCGCTTCCAGAGCGTGGTGGAGATGGGGCTGGACTTCGTCCGGGTCAACATCGCGCACGACCTGCTGGGCCGCAAGGACGGCAACCGCTTCCTCCCGATTCTCACGACCATCTTCTTCATGGTGCTGTTCATGAACATCACGGGCATCATCCCGGGTCTGAACATCGCCGGCACGAGCGTCATCGCCGTTCCGCTGCTTCTCGCGATCGTCGCCTACGTGACCTTCATCTACGCGGGTGTGAAGAAGAGCCCGGGCAAGTTCTTCAAGAACTCCCTGATGCCCTCCGGCGTGCCGTGGCCGCTGTACATCATCATCATCCCGCTCGAGTTCCTCTCGACGTTCATCATCCGGCCCGTGACGCTCACCCTGCGTCTGCTGATGAACATGATCGTCGGGCACCTCATGCTCGTCCTGTTCTTCGCGGCCACGCAGTTCTTCGTCTTCGGGCTCAGCGGATTCTGGACCCTGCTCGGTGCGGGAACGCTCGCTTTCGGCTTCGCCTTCACCCTCTTCGAGATCCTGGTGGCCTTCCTCCAGGCATACGTCTTCACCATCCTGACTGCGGTCTACATCCAGCTCGCCGTCGCTGAAGAGCACTGATCGGGACGGCACCCGCCGCCCACAACGAAAGGAAACATCCGTGGACGCAACTACGGTTCTCGCCCAGGTGACCGGATCTGTCGCGACGATCGGCTACGGCCTCGCCGCCATCGGCCCCGCGATCGGCGTGGGCATCGTCGTCGGCAAGACGATCGAGGGCGTCGCTCGCCAGCCCGAGCTCGCCGGCCGCCTGCAGGTCCTCATGTTCATCGGTATCGCCTTCACCGAGGCGCTCGCCTTCATCGGTATCGCGACCGGCTTCATCTTCGGTTTCTGAGCCCGATCGAACAAAGTAAGGAGACAGGATGCTGAACGCTCTTGTCGCCCGCGCCGCCGAGGAAGGTGGCGCGGCAGCCCCGAGCCCCCTCATCCCGGCGGTGTACGACATCGTCTGGTCGGCGGTGTGCTTCGTCGTCATCCTGTTCGTCTTCTGGCGCGTCGTGCTTCCTCGGATGCAGGAGCTCCTCGACAAGCGGGCCACTGCGATCGAGGGCAACATCGCCAAGGCCGACGAGGCCCAGCGCCAGGCCGAGGCCGCGCTCGAGGAGTACACCGCTCAGCTCGCCGAGGCGCGCAAGGAGGCCGGTGAGATCCGTGAGGTCGCCCGTGAGGACGGCAAGAAGATCGTCGCCGAGGCACGTGAGGCCGCGTCGACCGAAGCCGCCCGTGTGAGTGCCCAGGCGCGTGCGCAGATCGAGGCCGAGCGTCAGACCGCCCTGGTCACGCTGCGTGCCGAAGTCGGTACGCTCGCGCTCGATCTCGCCGGCGGCGTGATCGGCGAGAAGCTCAACGACGACAAGGCCGCTCAGGGTGTCGTCGACCGCTTCCTCGCAGAGCTCGAGGCCTCCGAGAAGGCGGCCAAGTAATGGGAAGCGCCACCACGCACGCTCTCGCGGTGACCAACGCCGCCCTGGGCGACGCATCCGGTGTGGATCTCGAGGTCGCGGGCCAGCTGTTCCAGGCCGCCCGCGTCCTCGGCTCCTCGCCCGCGCTCGCGGGTGCGGTGTCCGATTCCGCCGCGGCCGGCGACGCGCGCCGCAAGGTCATCGCGGACGTGTTCGGTCCGAGGTTCTCCTCGGTCGCCGTGCAGCTGTTGGAGACCGTGGTGGTGCAGCGCTGGTCCTCCGCCGACGAGCTGGTGGACGGCGTCGAGGAGCTCGCGGTGCGGGCCGCGTCCGTCGCCTCCTCCGGCACGGACCTGGAAGGCGAGCTGTTCGCCTTCTCCCGTACCGTGGCCGAGAATCCCGAGCTCGAACTCGCACTGGGCTCGCGCATGGGCGACAACGCCGCGAAGGGCGCTCTCGTCGAGAAACTGCTCGACGGACGCGTGAGCGCCGCGACCGTGCTGGTCGTCTCGAGCCTCGTGCAGCAGCCCCGTGAGCGTCGTGTCCGCCAGGCGCTCGCTCGTGCCCTGTCATTGGTCGCATCGCAGCGTGGTCGGGTCGTGGCCACCGTCACGGTGGCGGTGCCGCTCAGCGCCGCGCAGAGCGAACGCCTGCGCGACAGCCTGTCGGCACGTTACGGCACCGATGTGTCGCTGAGCACGGTCATCGACCCGTCGATCGTGGGCGGACTGCGCGTGCAGATCGCCGACGACGTCATCGACGCGAGCGTCTCCGCGCGCCTCGCCGACCTCCGTCAGCGGCTCGCCGGCTGACAAGACTTCCCGCCGCACCGGCGGAGACTTCGGGGCCGAGGCCCCATGAACCGAAGGAAGACAATGGCAGACATCTCCATCAGCCCCGACGTCATCCGTGACGCCCTGAAGGACTTCGTCGCAGCATACGAGCCGACCGGCGCCGCGACGGCAGAGGTCGGGACCGTCATCGACGCCGGTGACGGCATCGCGCACGTCGAGGGCCTCCCCGGCCTCATGGCCAACGAGCTCGTCGTGTTCGAAGACGGCACCCAGGGCCTTGCGCTGAACCTCGACGAGAAGGAAGCCGGTGTGGTCGTCCTCGGCGACTTCGCCGGCATCGAGGCCGGTCACCCGGTCACGCGCACCGGCGAGGTCCTCTCCGCGCCCGTCGGCGACGGCTTCCTCGGCCGGGTCGTCGACCCGCTCGGAAACCCGATCGACGGTCTCGGAGCCATCGAGGCTGAGGGCCGTCGCGCCCTCGAGCTGCAGGCGCCCGGCGTCATGCAGCGCAAGAGCGTTCACGAGCCCCTGCAGACCGGCATCAAGGCGATCGACGCCATGATCCCCGTCGGCCGCGGCCAGCGCCAGCTCATCATCGGTGACCGCCAGACCGGTAAGACGGCCATCGCGATCGACACGATCATCAACCAGAAGGCCAACTGGGAGTCGGGCGACGTCAACAAGCAGGTGCGCTGCATCTACGTCGCCATCGGACAGAAGGGCTCCACGATCGCCTCCGTGAAGGGCGCGCTCGAGGACGCCGGAGCGATGGAGTACACGACGATCGTCGCTGCTCCCGCCTCCGACCCCGCCGGCTTCAAGTACCTCGCCCCCTACACCGGCTCGGCCATCGGCCAGCACTGGATGTACGGCGGCAAGCACGTGCTCATCATCTTCGACGACCTGTCGAAGCAGGCCGAGGCCTACCGGGCCGTCTCGCTGCTGCTGCGCCGCCCGCCGGGCCGCGAAGCCTACCCGGGTGACGTGTTCTACCTGCACTCGCGTCTGCTCGAGCGTTGCGCCAAGCTGAGCGACGAGCTGGGTGCCGGCTCGATGACGGGTCTTCCCATCATCGAGACCAAGGCCAACGACGTGTCGGCCTACATCCCGACCAACGTGATCTCCATCACCGACGGCCAGATCTTCCTGCAGTCCGACCTGTTCAACGCCAACCAGCGTCCCGCGGTCGACGTGGGCATCTCGGTCTCGCGTGTCGGTGGTGACGCACAGGTCAAGTCGATCAAGAAGGTCTCGGGAACGCTGAAGCTGGAGCTCGCGCAGTACCGCTCCCTCGAGGCGTTCGCGATGTTCGCGTCCGACCTGGATGCGGCCTCGCGTCGCCAGCTCGAGCGTGGTGCTCGCCTGACCGAGCTGCTGAAGCAGCCGCAGTACTCGCCGTACCCGGTGGAGGAGCAGGTCGTCTCGATCTGGGCCGGCACCAACGGCAAGCTCGACGCGATCGCTGTCGAAGACGTGCTGAAGTTCGAGCGCGAGCTGCTGGATCACCTGCGTCGCAACACGCAGGTCCTCGACACCCTCCGCGACACCAACGTGCTCGACGACGCGACCGTCGCCGAGCTCGAGAAGGTCACTGACGAGTTCATCCTGGAATTCACCTCCGGTGGCGCCAAGGCCATCGGCGCTCCCGGCAACGAGCAGTTCGCTGCCGCCGAGGTCGAGGACATCAACCAGGAGAAGATCGTCAAGGGCCGTCGCGGCTGACGTACGGAACCGTAAATCATGGGCGCTCAACTCAGGGTCTACAAGCAGAAGATCGCTTCTGCTCAGACGACCAAGAAGATCACGAAGGCGATGGAGCTCATCGCGGCTTCGCGCATTCAGAAGGCGATGACGCGCGTGCGCGCATCCTCGCCCTTCGCGCAGGCCGTGACGCGGGCCGTCTCGGCCGTCGCGACGTACTCGAACGTCGACCACCCGCTCACGCGTGAGCCCGAGGTGATCCGCCGCTCCGCCGTCGTGATCTTCTCGTCCGACCGCGGATTGGCGGGGGCGTTCAACTCGCAGATCATCCGCGCGGGCCTGGAACAGGGCGAGCTGCTGCGCAGCGAGGGCCGCGAGCCGGTGTTCTACCTCGTCGGTCGCAAGGCGGTCGGGTTCTTCCAGTTCCGTAAGCTCGTGGCGGCCGCGGAATGGACGGGGGACACGGACACACCGCACTTCTCGACCGCCGAGGAGATCGCGGACACGCTGCTCGAGGCGTTCCGCCGCGGCGGCGAGGCGGGCGGAGTGGACGAGATCCACCTCGTGTACAACCGTTTCGTCAGCATGATGACCCAGAGTCCGGAGACTGTGCGTCTCCTCCCGCTCGAGGTCGTCGAGGCGGCCGAAGAGACGCCGTCCTCCGCGGCGGCGGTCTACCCGCTGTACGAGTTCGAGCCGGATGCCGAGGCCGTTCTGGACTCCTTGCTCCCGGTGTACATCCAGAGCCGGGTCTTCAACGCCCTCCTGCAGTCCTCGGCGGCCAAGCACGCCGCCACGCAGAAAGCGATGAAGTCGGCCAGCGACAACGCCGACAAGCTCATCACCGACTACACCCGCCTGCGCAACAACGCGCGTCAGGCCGAGATCACGCAGCAGATCGCCGAGATCGTCGGCGGCGCCGACGCCCTGGCGTCCGGCAAGTAGAAAACGAGGAAGACACCATGACCACCACCGCAACGGCCGATCAGGCGTCCGTCGCCGTCGTCGGGCGCGTCGCGCGCGTGACCGGCCCCGTCGTCGACATCGAGTTCCCGCACGACTCGATCCCCGACATCTACAACGCGCTCAAGACGACCATCACCATCGGCGAGGAGTCGACGGAGATCACGCTCGAGGTCGCCCAGCACCTGGGTGACGACCTCGTGCGCGCCATCGCCCTGAAGCCCACGGACGGCATCGTCCGCGGCCAGGAGGTGCGCGACACCGGCGGCCCGATCACGGTTCCGGTCGGTGACGTCACCAAGGGCAAGGTCTTCAACGTGACCGGCGACGTCCTCAACGCTGCTCCCGGCGAGCAGGTCGAGGTCACCGAGCGGTGGGGCATCCACCGCCAGGCGCCGAGCTTCGACCAGCTCGAGTCGAAGACCGAGATGTTCGAGACCGGTATCAAGAGCATCGACCTGCTCACCCCGTACGTGCAGGGCGGCAAGATCGGCCTGTTCGGCGGCGCCGGCGTCGGCAAGACCGTCCTGATCCAGGAGATGATCCAGCGCGTCGCGCAGGATCACGGTGGTGTGTCGGTGTTCGCCGGTGTCGGTGAGCGCACCCGTGAGGGCAACGACCTCATCGGCGAGATGGAGGAGGCGGGCGTCTTCGACAAGACCGCCCTCGTGTTCGGCCAGATGGACGAGCCGCCGGGGACGCGTCTTCGCGTCGCGCTGTCGGCTCTGACGATGGCGGAGTACTTCCGCGACGTGCAGAAGCAGGACGTGCTGCTGTTCATCGACAACATCTTCCGCTTCACGCAGGCCGGTTCCGAGGTCTCCACGCTGCTGGGCCGTATGCCCTCTGCCGTGGGTTACCAGCCGAACCTCGCCGACGAGATGGGCGTGCTCCAGGAGCGCATCACGTCGACCCGTGGACACTCGATCACCTCGCTGCAGGCGATCTACGTGCCCGCCGACGACTACACCGACCCGGCTCCCGCGACAACGTTCGCCCACCTCGACGCGACCACCGAGCTCTCGCGCGAGATCGCGTCGAAGGGTCTGTATCCCGCGATCGACCCGCTGACCTCGACCAGCCGCATCCTGGACCCGCGCTACATCGGTGAGGACCACTACCGGGTGGCCACCTCGGTGAAGCAGATCCTGCAGAAGAACAAGGAACTGCAGGAGATCATCGCGATCCTCGGTGTCGACGAGCTCTCCGAAGAGGACAAGATCGTCGTGTCGCGTGCACGTCGCATCCAGCAGTTCCTCTCGCAGAACACCTACATGGCGAAGAAGTTCACCGGTGTCGAGGGCTCCACCGTCCCGATCAAGGAGACCATCGAGTCGTTCGACGCGATCGTCAAGGGCGAGTTCGACCACGTGGCCGAGCAGGCCTTCTTCAACGTCGGCGGCATCTCCGACGTCGAGGCCAAGTGGGCGCAGATCCAGAAGGAGAACGGCTGATCATGCCGCTCAAGGTGAGTCTGGTCTCCGCGGATGCCGAGGTGTGGTCCGGTGAGGCCGACCTGGTTATCGCGAAGACCATCGAGGGCGAGATCGGTTTCATGACCGGTCACGAGCCGGTGCTGGCGATCCTCGCCGAAGGACAGGTGCGCATCACCGAGCCCGGCGGCAACAAGATCGTCGCCAACGCGCACGACGGCTTCATCTCCGTCGAGCACGACCAGGTCACGATCGTGGCCGGCAACGCGGCACTCGTTTCCTGACCCGCATCCCGCACACACGCCGTCCGCTCGCGCGGGCGGCGTGTGTCGTTCTCCTGGAGTGACCATGCTCGTGCTGCTGCCACCCTCCGAGACCAAGCGCGCCGGTGGCCTCGGTGCACCGTGGAGCGCAGCGGGTCTTCGGCTGCCGGAGCTGGCGCCGCAGCGAGAGGCCGTCGTGTCGGCGCTCGTGGAGCTCTCGCGCGACGAGGATGCGGCGGCGAAGGTCCTCAAGCTGAGCGCGCGCCAGCGGGGGGAGGTCGCGGTCAACGCGGCGCTGCGGTCATCTCCCACGATGCCGGCGATCGACCGCTACACCGGGGTGCTGTTCGATGCCCTCGACGCCTCATCTCTCGATCCGCGTGCGCGACGGTGGCTCGGAGAGCATGTGCTCATCCACTCGGCGCCCTTCGGCCCTGTCGGCGCCCTCGATCCGATCCCGGGCTATCGGCTGGGGGCCGGCGCGTCGTTGCCGGGACTCGCTCCGCTGCGCCGCCACTGGTCCGCGCCCGTCACGTCGGCGCTCGGCGATACGGGCTCGCCCTTCATTCTGGACCTCCGCTCCGAGGCCTACGTCGCGCTCGGCCCGGTTCCGGCGGGGTCCGCATCCGCCTACGTCCGTGTCGTCACCACGGGCGCGGACGGCGAGGTGCGGGCACTCAACCACTTCAACAAGCACGCCAAAGGCTCCCTCGTGCGTCGGCTCGCCGAGGAGCGTCCGCGGATCGCGTCCCGCAGCGCGTTCTTGCATTGGACGGAGGGCGCCGGGATCGCGGTCACCGACGGTGAGAACGGCGAACTTCACCTCACCGTATGAGGGTTCATCCCCAACTTCACGCAAGGCCCTGTCAGGCAACACTCAGGCTCGCTACGATGTGAGCCGCGGGACGGGTAGTTCCGCGAGGCGAGCATGCCTCTGACCCGAGAGGATTCCCCGTGAACCCTTATGCGTACGACTATGACTACGGCTATTCCGGAGCCGCATTTCTGGGATTCATCGCCGTCTTCTTCGGCGTCTTCCTTCTGATCGGCATCGCGGCCTATGTCGTCTCGTCGATCTTCTACAACAAGCTCTTCGAGAAGGCCGGCGTCGAGGGCAAGTGGCGCGGCTGGGTGCCCGTGTACCGCGAGATGGTGTTCGTGAAGCTCGGTGACCTCAACCCCTGGTGGCTCCTCGTGCTCTTCGGTGCGACCTTCGTCCTGAGCCTGATCCCCTACATCGGCACCTTCTTCGCTCTCCTTCCCTCGCTGGCATCGACCGTGTACGTGGTGATGGCTGCGTACCGCGTCGGACAGAAGCTGCAGAAGGAAGGCGCGTGGGTCGTGCTCTACTTCTTCCTCAGCATCGTCTGGCTCGGCATCGTGGCCTACGACAAGTCGCGTTGGAACCCGCAGATCCCTCCGGCGCCGTGGAGCCGCAGCTTCCTCGGGGACAACGTCGTGTGGTCGGGCGTTCCGGTACAGCCCGGTGCTCCCGCTCCGCAGGGCGCCTACGGCGCGCCCGGCGCGTACCCGCCCCCCGCCGGCTACGGCCAGCCCGGCGGCTACCCGCAGCAGCCCGGTGCGTACGCGCCCCCGGCGCAGCAGGGCGGCTATGCCGCGCCCGGTGCGTACCCGCCTCCCGCGGCCCCGCAGCCGGGTGCGTACCCGCCCGCAGCGGCCCCCCAGCCGGGCGCGTACCCGCCGCCGGCGTACACCCCTCCGCCCGCCGACGGCGCGGCCGCGCCGAGCGACCCGGCAGTCCCGCCCACGGCGCCGCCGGTGCCGCCGACGACGCCCGGTTCGGATGAGGCCGAGCCCCCGCGCGGCTGACGGAATCCCTCGGCGAGCCTCCGTTCTCCGCGAACGGAGGCTCGCCGCATCCGGCCGGCCGGGTCCGATCCGCCGGACGCAGTCGTTAGGATGTGAGGACCGCGTCGACATCGACGTGCCATATCCCCGATGGAAGGACACCGCGTGCCCGAGGCTGCGACCCGGCGGCGCACTGTGCCGCTGCCGCAGGGATCGATCGAGCTCGCCTGGGCGGCTCTGACGGATGTCGGCCGCCGCCGCGAGGTGAACCAGGACGCCGTGTTCGCCGAGTATCCGCTGTTCGTCGTCGCCGACGGCATGGGCGGGCACATCGGAGGAGAGATCGCCAGCTCGAGCACCGTGAACCGCCTCGAGGCGATCGTCGGTTCGGGATCCGTAACGCCCAAGACGATCGAAAAGGCGCTCGCCAAGGCCGTCAAGGACATCGCATCGCACCCCGATGCCACCGATGACGGCACGGGCACCACGGTGACGGGTGTCTTCCTCGAGCTCACCGGCAACGAGCCGCACTGGGTCAGCCTGAACATCGGTGACTCGCGGGTGTATCTGCTCCGCGACGACACCCTCGTGCAGATCACGACAGATCACTCCGTCGTCCAGGAGCTCGTCGCTGCCGGCCGACTCAGCCCAGAGGAAGCCGAGCATCACCCCTACGGAAACGTGATCACGCGTGCCGTGGGTCCCAGCGACAGCGTGCGGCCGGATTACATCCGCCTCGACGTGCTCGACGGCGATCGTTTCGTCGTGTGCTCGGATGGGCTGACCAAGGAACTCACGGACTACGGCATCCAGCACTTCCTGCGCGAGCACGAGGACCCGGCAGAAGCTGCGGCCGCCATGATGGATGCCGCGCTCGAGAACGGCGGACGCGACAACGTCACCGTGATCGTTCTGAACGTCACACGCACCGACTGATCCTCCACAGGCGTACCCCGCCGCGATACGTGCCACCGCGGCGACCGGGCAGGTGTACGTCCGCCACCGGCGTTCCACACTGAGGTGGTGTTCACTCCTCAGCCCGCCACCGGTCGTGCCGCTGCGCCGCCGGCGCACCTGACCCTGCCGCCGCCGGATCCGCCCCGACGCCGTCCGCGGATCCCGTGGCTGGCCTCGCTGGCCCCGGTTCTGGGAGCGTTCGTGCTCTGGCAGGTGACAGGCTATGCGGGGGTGCTGTGGTTCGCGCTGCTCGGACCGGTGATCGCCGTCGCCGGGGTGCTGGACGGCTCGCGGGGCGCCCGCCGCGACGCGAGGGAGCAGCAGCGCGTTCGCGCGGCGCTGGTGCAGCGCATCCGCGAGGAGATCGACCGGCGCCACACCCTGGAGCGCTCGGAGGCGTTGCGCGCGACGCCCACGCTCGACGGCTACCTCGATGAACCGGGGGAGCTGTGGCGACCGCATCCGTCGCGCGGCGGGGTGCTCGTCGTGGGTCGTGGCGACGTCGTCAGCGACGTCAGCGTCAGCGCCGCGGACGACGAACTCTCTCGCGAGCTCATCGCGCGCGCCGGAACTGTCTCGGACGCGCCTGTGACGGTTCCGATCAGTGCGGGGATCGCCGTGCGCGGTCCTCGGGTCATCGCCGCAGCAGTGGCTCGCGGGCTCGTGCTGCAGCTGTGCTGCACGCATCCACCCGGCTCGCTCCGGGTCGTGACCGACGCAGTCGACCCGTGGATCGCCGCACTGCCCCATCGCGTCGCGTCGGGGGTGCCGTGTCACCTCGACGTCGACGCGGCGCAGGCGCGGGGTCGGGAGGATGCGGCGGTGCTCGTCGTCGAACCGCACGAGCCGGTCCCGACCCGGTGCGCGGCGGTGCTCACTCTCGACGACGTGCACCGCGCCCGCCTCGAGTACGCCGGGCGCGCGGTCGACGTATGCGTCGACGTTCTCTCGGCCGCTCAGGCCGCGCGGCTCGCGTCCGCGCTGGGGGAGCGGTATCGGGCGTTGCCCGGTCGGCGCGAGCTGCCGTCAGCCGTCGCGGCGCGAGAGCTGGAGCACCCCCCGGCGGCGGGGCGTGGTCTCGCCATCGCGATCGGCGCCGACGGGAGCGGACCGGCGATCGTCGACCTCGTCGCCGACGGTCCGCATGCTCTGGTGGCCGGGATGACCGGCTCCGGCAAGAGCGAACTCCTGGTCACGTGGGTCGCGCAGCTGGCGGCGACGCGCAGCACGCGGGAGGTCACGTTCCTGCTGGCGGATTTCAAGGGCGGGACCGCGTTCGACGCTCTGGCGGCGCTGCCGCACGTCGCGGGCGTGTTGACCGATCTCGACCCGTACGCGACGCAGCGGGCGCTGGAGAGCCTGCGGGCGGAGATCCGGCACCGCGAACGTGCTCTCGCCGCAGCGGGCGCGCGCGATGTCGCCGACGCCGGTGTCGACCTGGCGCGCCTCGTGGTGGTGGTCGACGAGTTCGCCGCTCTCCTCGATGCGCACCGCGAACTCGGAACGCTGTTCGCCGACCTGGCCGCGCGTGGGCGAGCCCTTGGCATCCATCTGATCCTCGGCACGCAACGCGCTGCGGGCGTCGTGCGCGAGTCGCTGCTGGCGAACTGTCCGCTGCGTGTGAGCCTGCGGGTCGTCGACGATGCCGACAGTCGTTTCGTCATCGGCACTCACGCCGCCGCCGAGATCCCGGGAGACCCCGCATCCCGCGGCACCGCCTTCGTGCGGCGCGCCGGTGATGCGGAGCCGCATGCGCTGCGCGTGGCGAGGACCACTCCCGCGGACGTGTCGACGATCTGCGACCGTCGCCGTGCGGAGCCCGAGCCGCGGCGTCCCTGGCAGCCCCCGCTTCCGCAGCGCTGGCCGTTGTCCGAGGCGCCGGTGAGCGCCGCGCGACCCGTCGTCGGGCTCGTGGACGAACCGGACCATCAGCGTCAGCGCGCTGCGCGGCTCGAGCAGGGCGACGCAGGCGTCCTCGTTCTCGGCGGTCCCGGAAGCGGGCGCACCACGGCACTCGCAGCCCTCGCCGCGCAGACTCCCGCTCGGTGGCTTCCGGGCGACCCGGAGGGCCTCTGGGACGCGTTGTGCGCGCTCGAGGGGGCGGACGACGCTCTCGTGGTGCTGGATGATCTGGATGCGGCGCTGGCGGGCCTCCCACCCGACTACGCGGCCGCCGCTCTGGCCATGATCGAACGGTCCTGCCGATCCGCGCGCGCCCAGGGGCGGCGCTTCGCGATCTCCAGCGGGCGTGCCATGGGTCCGCTCGCACGCATCGCCGACCTCCTCCCGAGGCGGGTGCTGTTGCGGATGCCGAGCAAGATCGACCACCTCGGTGCGGGAGGCGCGCCCGAGCTCTTCGATGCGCAGGCTCCGGCAGGCCGAGGCTTGCTCGACGGCCGTCTGATCCAGGTCCCGTGGGTCGAGACCCCGCAGCGGGTGGCTGCCGCGGAGCCTTTCCCCTACCCGGGCGGGGCGGGTTCGGTGGGCGTGGTCATCCGCGACGGGATGCAGGCACGACGGGTCGCGGCGGCTCTCGCCGAAAGGGGGTGCGACATCGTCGCGATCGCGGACGCGGACCGCGCTGCCCCCGGCGCCGCGCGAGCGATCGTCGCTGATCCCGAACTGTGGCAGCGATCCTGGCCCGTTCTGCAGGCGATCCGGGCGCGCGGCGATCTGCTCGTGGATGCAGACTGCGCCGCGGAGTATCGGATGCTCACCGGAGATCGAGCATTGCCGCCGTTCTGCGCTCCCGGGCGGGGGCGCGCGTGGCTCGTGCGCGAGGGGTCCCTGCCTGTGCGTGTGCAGCTGCCGGGCGTCGATCCGGTCCGTGTGCGGCGGATCGCTTGACCGCCGATGGATCCGACCCCTAACGTCTGGGCATGACAACCACCCCCATCCACCTGCAGCGCCCGGACGGGAAGGGGCTCGCGGCGGGAACGCTGGGGCTCTGGGGTTCGACCGTCATCGGGCTCGCGTCCACAGCGCCGGTGTACTCGCTCGTGGCCACGCTCGGTTTCGTCGTGCTCGCGGTGGGGGCCCAAGCGCCCATCGCCTTCATCATCGCCTTCATCCCGATGCTGTTCATCGCCTTCGCCTACCGCGAGCTGAACCGGGCGGTCCCCGACTGCGGGACGACCTTCACCTGGGGCACCAAGGCGTTCGGGCCGTGGGTGGGCTGGATGGGTGGATGGGGCGTCGCGGTGGCCGGAATGGTGGTGCTCGCCAACCTCGCCCAGATCGCCTCGATCTACTTCTGGGCGCTGTTCGGTCTCGAGTTCGAGAACAACGACTGGCGCATCCTGCTGGTCGCGGTGGCGTTCATCGCCGCGATGACGTGGGTGAGTTGGCGCGGCGTCGAGATCGGCGAACGCATCCAGAACATCCTGCTCGCCATTCAGTACCTCGCCCTCGCGATCTTCGTGGTGGCGGCGCTGTGGCAGTTCTTCGCGGGCACAGCCCCTCACCCGACGCCGTTCGATATCTCTTGGCTCAATCCGTTCGGGTTCGCCGACTGGAGCGGCTTCACCGAGGCGGTGCTGTTGGCCCTGTTCATCTACTGGGGTTGGGACACCTGTCTCGCCCTGAACGAGGAGACGAAGGACCCCAAACGCACACCCGGGCGCGCGGCGCTGTTGACCACGGTCATCCTGCTCGTGACCTACGTGTCGGTGACGATCGCTGCCATGATGTACGCGGGCCTCGGCGAAGACGGCGTGGGACTGGGCAACGAGAGCAACGCCGACGACTTCTTCCTCGCCATCAAAGACGGACTGCTCGGCCCCTTCGGATGGGTCCTCGTCGTCGCCGTTCTCATCTCCGCCGTCTCGTCGACCCAGACCACCATCCTGCCGACCGCGCGCGGAACCCTTGCGATGGGCGTCTACCGTGCGCTTCCCGCGCGGTTCAAGGACGTGCACCCGGCCTATCGCACGCCGTCGTTCTCGACGCTCGTGATGGGGGTGGTCGCGGTCGTGTACTACGTGGGGATGTCGCTCATCAGCGACCACATCCTGCAGGACTCGATCCTCTCCCTCGGGCTCGCGATCGCGTTCTACTACGCCATCACCGGATTTGCCTGCGTCTGGTACTTCCGGGGTGAGCTCTTCCGTTCGGCGGGTGCGTTCGTGGTGAAAGGGCTCCTCCCGCTGCTGGGCGCCCTCATGCTGACCTACGCGTTCATCCAGTCGGCGATCGACATGTGGGACGTCGACTACGGCTACACGGTCTTGTTCGGGATCGGCGGCACCTTCGTCATCGGGATCGGCGCGCTCGCCGTCGGCGTGGTGCTGATGTTCGTGTGGTTCCTCTTCCCGCGCTCGAAGAGGTTCTTCCGGGGCGAGAGCCTCAACCGCGATACCGAGGTCCTCGTCCCGGATGAAGGCGATTACGGGCGCTCGGTCGACGGCGGCTTGATCTGAGACAGGAGAACAGCATGCGCATCCTCATCATCGGCGCCGGAGGCGTCGGCTCCGCGGCGGCCCGGATCGCCGTCCGTCGCGACTTCTTCGACGCCGTGGTGATCGCCGACTACGACCCGGCCAGACCGGAGGCGCTCGTCGCCGAGCTCGCCGACCCCCGTTTCAGCGCCGCTCAGGTGGATGCATCGGATGCGGCGTCCGTCGCGGCCCTCGTGCGCGACAGCGGAGCCACGCACGTGCTCAACGCGGTGGACCCCCGCTTCGTGATGCCGATCTTCACCGGCGTCTTCGATGCCGGTGCCACCTACCTCGATATGGCGATGAGCCTGTCGAAGCCGCATCCGCAGAAGCCGTACGAGCTCCCGGGGGTGAAGCTCGGCGACGAGCAGTTCGCCGCCGGCGAGAAGTGGCGCGAGGCGGGGCGGCTGGCGCTCGTGGGCATCGGGGTCGAACCCGGGCTGTCGGACGTGTTCGCTCGCTATGCGCAGGACGAACTTTTCGATGAGATCGACGAACTCGGCGTGCGCGACGGCGCGAACCTCGTCGTCGAGGGTTACGACTTCGCTCCCTCGTTCTCGATATGGACCACGATCGAGGAGTGTTTGAACCCGCCCGTGATCTACGAGAAGGATCGCGGGTGGTACACGACCGCTCCGTTCTCCGAGCCGGAGGTCTTCGACTTCCCCGACGGGATCGGACCGGTGGAGTGCGTGAACGTGGAGCACGAGGAAGTCCTCCTCATGCCGCGCTGGACGAACGCGAAACGCGTCACGTTCAAGTACGGCCTGGGTGACGAGTTCATCCAGGTGCTGCAGGTGCTGCACAAGACGGGGCTCGACCGCACGGACCCCGTGACCGTGAAAGGTGTTGAGGTGTCTCCGCGCGATGTCGTGGCGGCGGCGCTTCCTGACCCGGCGACGCTCGGCGACCGCATGACGGGCAAGACCTGTGCGGGTGTGTGGGTGCGCGGCACCGGCAAGGACGGCACGCCGCGATCGACGTACCTCTACCATGTGGCGGACAACGAGCAGACGATGCGCCAGGACAACTCGCAGGCCGTCGTCTGGCAGACCGCGATCAATCCCGTCATCGCCCTCGAACTCCTGGCGCGGGGGGATTGGGCGGGGGAGGGCGTGCTCGGCCCGGAGGCTTTCGACGCGAGGCCGTTCCTCGATCTGCTGGCCGAGCCTGCGCCCGCGGGCTACGGCTCCCCGTGGGGGATGGTGGAGAAGGAGATCACACCGTCGGACGGATGACGCCGACGATCGCGTCGCCGCCGTGAACGGCGAGCGAGAGGTCGCGGCGCGCCGCATCCGCGTCCGATGTCGCGAGCGCACCGGAGCGCTCGAGCAGACGCAGACCCACCGTCGCCGTGGCGCGCGAGGAGCCGTCGAGCATCTTGACGGCCGCCGTGGTGCCGTCCGGGGCCACCATCACGACGAGTCCTTCGGCGCCGGTCTTCGTGAACACGCCGGTGCGCTCGATGATCACGGTGTCCGGTCGGCCCGGACCGTCGATCGTCCACGGGTTCTCCCGCACCGCGGCCATGAGCGTCGCGGCGCTGCGGTGCAGGGCGAACGGTGACCGCTCCGATGACGTCCCCATGCGATGCAGGGCGCGCGCCAGGCCCGTGAGGGTCAGAGCCGGCACGGGAGCACCGCATCCATCGACCGCCACCGCGACCGGACGCTCGCCTGTCAGGCGTTCCACGACCTCGCGGATGTGCTGCTGCAACGGGTGCGCGGGTTCCAGGTAACCTTCGGTGTCCCAGCCCGTGGTGCGGCAGGCGAGCAGCATCGCCGCGTGTTTGCCGGAGCAGTTCATCCGGATGCGGGACCGCGTCGCGTGATCGCGCACCATCTCGTCCCGTGTGGCCGTGTCGCCGGGCCAGGCCGGCGGGCAGCCGAGGTCGTCCTCCGTGCAGCCGGCGTCCTCGAGGATGGAGCGCACCACCGCGACGTGCCGCTCGGTTCCGGCGTGGCTGGCGGTGGCGAGGCCCAGCCTCTCGCCCTCCAACGCAGCCCCGGCGGTCACACAGGCCAGGGCCTGGAGCGGCTTGAGGGTGGAGCGCGGCAGCACGGCGGATGCGGGGTCGCCGTGCGCGGCGAGCACGGTGCCGTCGGGCGCGAGAACCACGGCGGAGCCGGTGTGACGGGACTCGACGAAGCCGCTGCGTTCCACGACGGCGAGCTCGACGGCGGCGGTGGCGGAGAACGTCTCGGGCATCCTCTCAGCGTAGTCGGCACCCGCATCCGCCATGACAGACTGTGCCCCATGCCTGGCACCCACCACTATCGTCTGAACGCGCTCTGGACCGGCAACCGCGGCACCGGGACGAGCGGATACCGCGACTACGACCGCGACGTCACTCTGACGGTCGACGGCAAGCCCGAGCTGCGGGGATCCGCCGACAAGCCGTTCCGGGGCGACCCCGAGCGATGGAATCCCGAGGACATGCTCCTCGCCGCCCTCAGCCAGTGCCACCTGCTGTCGTACCTGCACGCCTGCGTCGTGGCGGGAGTCGTCGTGGTCTCCTACGAAGACGCCGCCGAGGGCACGATGACCGACGACGGATCGGGAGCGGGCCGCTTCACGGACGTGCTGCTGACGCCCCGCGTCGTCGTGGCGGAGGCGTCGATGATCCCGGTCGCGGAGGCCGCGCACGCCACGGCCCACGAATGGTGCTTCATCGCGAACTCGGTCAACTTCCCGGTGCGACACCAGGCGCAGGTCACCGCAGCCGACTGAGCGCCGTTGTGAACGACGAGACGCCCCGCGGATTCGGAACCCGCGGGGCGTCTCGTCGTTCAGATCTCAGCGCACGTCGTCGTCGACCCAGTCCATGGACTTCGTCACGGCCTTCTTCCACAGGCGCAGCTGACGGTCGCGCTCCTCGGGATCCATGTTGGGCTCCCAGCGCTTGTCCTCCTGCCAGTTGGCGCGCAGGTCGTCGAGGTTGTCCCAGAAACCGACGGCCAGGCCCGCGGCGTACGCAGCGCCGAGAGCCGTGGTCTCGGCGACGACGGGGCGCACGACCGGGACGCCCAGGATGTCGGCCTGGAACTGCATGAGCGCGTCGTTGGCGGTCATGCCGCCGTCGACCTTCAGCTCGGTGAGGTCGACGCCGGAGTCGGCGTTGACCGCATCGAGCACCTCGCGCGACTGGAAGGCCGTTGCCTCCAGCGCCGCGCGGGCGATGTGGCCCTTGTTCACATAACGGGTCATGCCGACGATCGCGCCACGGGCGTCCGGGCGCCAGTACGGAGCGAACAGGCCCGAGAACGCCGGCACGAAGTACACGCCGCCGTTGTCGTCGACGCTCTCGGCGAGCGTCTCGACCTCGGGAGCGGACGAGATGATCCCGAGCTGGTCGCGCAGCCACTGGATGAGGGAACCGGTGACAGCGATCGAGCCTTCGAGGGCGTAGTGCGCCGGACCGTCGCCGAGCTTGTAGCCCAGGGTCGTCAGCAGCCCGTTCTTGGAGCGGACGATCTCCTCGCCGGTCTGGAAGATCAGGAAGTTGCCGGTGCCGTAGGTGTTCTTGCTCTCGCCCGGGTCGTATGCGGCCTGACCGAAGGTGGCGGCCTGCTGGTCGCCCAGGATGCCGGCCACCGGGGTCTCGCGCAGCAGCGACGAGGACTCGGCGTTGCCATAGACCTCGGACGAGGACCGGATCTCCGGCATCATCGACCGCGGCACGCCGAAGTCGGCGAGGATGTCGTCGCGCCACTGCAGCGTCTCGAGGTCCATGAACAGTGTCCGGCTCGCGTTGGTGACGTCCGTGGCGTGCACGCCGCCCTCGGTGCCGCCGGTGAGGTTCCACAGCACCCACGTGTCGGTCGTGCCGAAGATCAGGTCGCCGGCCTCCGCCTTCTCGCGCGCACCTTCGACGTTCTCGAGGATCCACACGATCTTGGTTCCGGAGAAGTAGGTCGCCAGCGGCAGGCCCACGATGTCCTTATAGCGGTCGGTGTCGCCGTCGGCGAGACGATCGACGATCGACTGCGTGCGGGTGTCCTGCCAGACGATCGCGTTGTAGACGGGCTTTCCGGTGTTCTTGTCCCAGACCACCGCGGTCTCTCGCTGGTTGGTGATGCCGATCGCGGCGATGTCGTGGCGCGTGATGTCGGCACGGCTCAGCGCGAGGCCGATGACCTCCTGGGTGTTGCGCCAGATCTCGGCGGGGTCGTGCTCGACCCAGCCCGCCTTCGGGAAGATCTGCTCGTGCTCCTTCTGCCCGACGGAGATCACGCTTCCCTTGCGGTCGAAGATCATCGCGCGCGTCGAGGTGGTTCCCTGGTCGATGGCGAGGACGTAGTCAGCCATTGGATGGACTTCCTTGTCTATTGGTTCGGATGGTGGGGAGGATGGGCGGCCCGTGAATGGGCCGCCCACCCGGGAGTGGGTCGGATCAGGCGACGACGAAGCCCAGCAGGGAGGGTGCGAGCAGGCCGGCGAGCGTGCCACCGATGAGCGGACCGATGACCGGCACCCACGAGTAGGACCAGTCGCTGGAGCCCTTGCCCTTGATCGGCAGGATGGCGTGTGCGATGCGCGGGCCCAGGTCACGTGCGGGGTTGATCGCGTATCCGGTCGGGCCACCGAGGGAGGCGCCGATGCCGACAACGAGCAGGGCCACCGGCACGGCCGCGAGGCCGCCGAGGCCACCGGGGACGCCGATGTCAGCGACGCCGTAGTTGCGGAATCCGAAGATGACGAACACGAGCACGAAGGTCGCGATGATCTCCGTCATGAGGTTCCAGCCGTACGAGCGGATCGCCGGCCCCGTGGAGAACACGCCGAGCTTGTTCGCCGGGTCGGGTTCCTCGTCGAAGTGCTGCTTGTAGGCGACCCAGCACAGGACGGCGCCGATGATGGCCCCCAGCATCTGGGCGAGCACCGCGATCCCGAACTGCGCGACGCTGATGTCCCCGTGCACGAGAAGACCGATGGACACGGCCGGGTTGAGCTGTGCGCCGGAGTACGCCGAGACGATGACACCGGCGAAGACCGCGAGGCCCCAGCCCCAGTTGACGAGGAGGAATCCGCCGCTGTTGCCCTTCGTCTTCGTCAGAGCGACGTTCGCGACCACACCGCAACCGAGCAACAGCAGCATCGCCGTTCCCACGGTTTCGGAGAGGAAGTACAAACCGAGATTGACTTCGTTCATGTCTACATTGACCTTTCAGTGATGCCCGCCTGTCGCCCCTTCGTGCGGCGGGATATCGGGTTGCTCCGAAACTAGAGCGGTGTGCGGGCGCGCACCAGAGGGCGCGCCCGCACGTTCTCTCAGGAAGCCAGTCGTCCGCCCTTCGCGAGGTCGATACGGTGGTCCTCCCGAAGGACCTGGGTGGCGTGAGCGACCTCTTCGCTCACGCGTGCGTCGTCCCACCCGAGCGGCTCGGCGATCGCCTCGGCGGCTTCTTGCAGGGTGGCCGAGCTCAGCCCGCCGACGAAGGCGATATCCGTGCGGCGCAGCAGCAGGTCGATGAGGTGCACCACCTGCTCGGTGCGCGCCAGGTAGGCGAGCTCCTCGCGGAAGTAGCCGTGTGCGTGGGCGAGCTCGGTCGGCTGTGCCGGCAGATCGGCGAGGACAGCCTCGGCGCGCGTGCCGTACCGGTCCAGCAGGCTGAGCACGAGGGATGCGGAGTGGCGTCCGCTGCGCTCGGCGACCCACGCGCGGCGGGCTTCCGGAGTCATCGGGTAGCCCTTGCCGCCGCCGATCGCCAGGCCCTGCGTGCTCACGCGGTGCGTACGTCCGAGCTTTTCGAGTGCACGGGTGCTGAGGTGCTCCGCCAGGGCGCGGAAGGTCGTCCACTTTCCGCCGACAAGGCTGAGGGTCGGGGTCTTGCCCAGCGTGCCGTCGACGATCCGGTAGTCGCGCGAGACGAAACCGGGAGCCGTGTCGTCGTGCCGCGGCAGCGGGCGGATGCCGGAGAAGGTGTACACGATCTGCGACCGGTCGACCTCGATCGTCGGGAAGACGTGGCGCACGAGATCGAAGAAGTACTGGATCTCGTCGTCGGTGCAGGTGACCTTCTTGGAGGGGTCGGCGTCGATGTCGGTGGTGCCGACGAGGACGCGGCCCTTGAGCGGGTAGATCAGCACGATGCGCCCGTCCGAGTGCTCGAAGAAGATCTCGCGACCGCGGGTGGCCGCCAGCAGCTCCGGGTTGTCGAGCACGATGTGCGAGCCCTTGGTCCCGCCCATGTAGCGGGTCGGGGTGCCGAGGGCGGCGTTGGTGAGGTCCGTCCACGGGCCCGACGTGTTGAGCACGACCTTGGCCGCCACGGTGAACTCGGTGCCGGTGACCTCGTCGCGCAGGAGGACGCCGTTCTCGTCCGCGCCGATCGCCGTGACGTAGTTCGCGGCCATCGCTGAGCCGTCCTCGAGCCCGTCCGAGAGCACATCCAGCGCGAGGCGCTCGGGGTCGTGCATCGAGGCGTCGTAGTAGGTCGCCGTGTAGGCGAGCCCCTCGTTCATCTGGGGGAAGTCGGCGAGCGACTTCTTCTTGCCCACGAACCGGTGCCGCGGGACGGAGCCGCCGTCACGCGAGAAGGTGTCGTAGATCACGAGGCCGATCTTGATCAGCAGCGCACCGCGCTCGTTGGGCTTTCCGCGTCCGTGGGTGACCAGCAGCCGGAAGGGCGCGGACAGGATCCCCGAGAAGGTCTTGAAGATCGGGATCGTCGTCGGTAGCGGCCGGACGTAGTGCGGGGCCGTCTTCAGGAGGGCGTTGCGTTCGGTGACCGCCTCCTTCACGAGGCGGAACTCGCCGTTCTCGAGGTAGCGCACGCCACCGTGCACCATGTGGCTGGACGCGCTCGACGCGCCGGAGACGAAGTCCCCGCGCTCGACCAGGGCAGCCTTGACGCCCTGGAGCGAGAGGTCGCGGAGCGTGGCGATGCCGTTGATCCCGCCGCCCACGATGAGAACGTCGAGATCCTGAGCGTCGCGGATCTGTGCGACCTGAGGCCGCAGCGAGGGAGAGAGCGACATGTCGTCGTCGACCTTTCGTATCGATGGAACCTTGGCAGGTTGCATGGAAATGGGAACTCGTCGCAAGTTCTCTGCACAAACGTGCAGAATGGTGTGACGGGCGAAGGGATGGTCATGGCGGAGGCCGGGTCGATGAAGGTGCGCGACGCGCTGCGCGCAGCACAGCTGTACTACTTGCAGGACCTCACGATGGAGGCGATCGCGCGCGAGATGCACACCTCGCGCTCCTCGGTCTCCCGGCTGATCTCCCACGCGCGCGACACCGGCCTGGTGTCTATCTCGGTGCACTCCCCGCTCGCGGCGCGCAGTCAGATCGAAGAGCGGCTGGCGGAGAGGTTCGGCATCACGGTCCACATCGTGCCCACCACGAGTCACATCGGCGAGGCCGAACGTCTCGACCGCACCGCGTTGTCGGCGGCGCGGATCCTGAGCGAGCACGTCGACTCCTCGATGACCGTCGGCATCGCGTGGGGCTCGACGCTGTCGGCCATCGCCCGTCACCTCCCGACCAAGCGCACCCACGACACCCACGTGGTGCAGATGAACGGAGCGGCCAACGGACACACCTTCGGCGTCCCGTACGCGGGCGAGATCCTCTCGCGGTTCGGTGCCGCCTGGTCGGCCTCCGTGCACCATTTCCCGGTGCCCGCGCTCTTCGACGAGGCGGCGACGAAGGAGGCGATGTGGCGCGAGAGGTCGGTGCGCGCCGTCCTGCAGATGCAGCGTCGCGTCGGCCTGTTCGTGTTCGGACTCGGATCGCCCCGCGCCGCTGTCCCCTCCCATGTGTACTCCGGTGACTACTTCGATCAGCGCGATCTGGCGCTGATCGAGCAGGAAGGCGTCGTCGGGGACTGCGCGACGATGTTCTACCGCATCGACGGGTCTTCCGACATCCCGTCGCTGAATCTGCGCTCCAGCGGCCCCGACCTCGACGACGTCCGCCGCATACCGCGCCGCTTCTGCGTCATGTCGGGTCTTTCGAAGATCGACGCGCTGCAGGGCGCCCTGGCCGCAGGGCTCATCACCGACCTCGTGCTCGAGGAGACCGTCGCCCGCCGGCTTATGAGCCTCTCGCGCGTCAGCCCTCGGGCGGTTCAGACCTCGCCGAAGCCGTCCTCGACGAGGGCGCGCAGTGCGTCGATCGCCGGCTGAGCCTCGCGCCCCCGAGCGCGGACCCGGATGCGGGCTCCGCGTCCGATGCCCAGGGCGATGAGCGCGAGCAGGCTCGCCGCGGAGACCGGCCCCGCCCCCGCGTCGGCGTTCTCGATCTCCACGAGGGCGTCGAACTTCGCCGCCGTCTTCACGAACGTCGACGCCGGCCGCGCGTGCAACCCCGACGGATTGATGACGACCGCCTCGAAGGACGCCTCCTCCTCGGTGGCCGAGGTGGGTTCGGGCGCAGGGGGCGCCGGGGCCGACTCGTCGGACGCTGTCTCCAGGTGACGCGCCTTCTGCGCGTATGCGCCGCCGAGCTCTGCCCGGATGCTCGTCCAGTCGGCCCCCGTCGCCGCGAGCACGACGGCCGCGACGAGTCCCTCGACGAAGGGCGCGGAGCTCAGATGCACGCGGTCCGGCTGCTCCACGAACTCGAGCGCCATCTCGGCGCTCAGCACGGCGGAGCCGAGATCCATCAGTACGACGACGTCTTCGGATGCGTCGAGCCGGTCGATGGATGCGGCGATGGCTGCGGCGTCGGTGCCGAACCCGCCGTCTGCGGAGCCTGCGGCGATCTCGATCGGGGGCGGACCCTCCGCGACCATCTGCGTGGCGAGAGCCACGGCGGCCTCGGCGAGCGGGCGGCTGTGCGAGACGACGACGAAGCCGATCATGCGGCCGCCACCGCATCCCGGAGCGTCGTGAACAGCAGTGCGGTGGAGGTCGCCCCCGGATCCTGATGACCGGCGCTGCGTTCGCCGAGATAGCTCGCGCGGCCCTTGCGCGCCACAAGGGGGATCGTCGCGTCACGGCCGGCGTCGGCCGCATCGGCTGCGGCGGAGGCGGTGGCCGCGAGATCCGATCCCGCGGACACCGCCTCGTCCCATGCATCGACGGCAGGAAGCATCGCATCCAGCATCGTCTTGTCGCCGGGCTCCGCCTTGCCGCGCGTGCGAACGCCCTCGGCGCCGGCGCGCAGCGCCGCGCCGAGAGCGGCGGCATCCAGCTCGGCGGTGGTGCCCGCGGCGCCCCCGAGGCGGAGGAAGAACGTGCCGTACAGCGGCCCGCTCGCCCCGCCGACGGTCGAGACCAGGGTCATCCCGACGGTCTTGAACAGCGCCGCCGCATCCGACGGCGGCGTCGCCCGCACCGCCGCCACGACCGCCTCCATGCCGCGCGCCATGTTGGAGCCGTGGTCGGCGTCGCCGATGACGGAGTCGAGCTCGGTGAGCTCGGCCTGGTGCTGGACGATCTGGTCGCGGAAGCCGGAGATCCACGCAGTGAGCGTCTCGAGGGTGGCTGTGGTCATTGCGTGCTCACGCTCCCCAGCGCAGGCCCGGCGTGACCACCGGCGCATCCCACAGGCGCACCAACTCGTCGTCGGCACGCACGACCGTCAGGGAGGCGCCGGCCATGTCGAGGCTCGTGATGTAGTCGCCGACCAGCACGCGGCGCACGTCGAAGCCCGCGTCCGCCAGGAGGGGCGCGATCTCGCCGTACAGGAGGTACTGCTCGATCAGGGGAGTGGCGCCGAGGCCGGAGAGCAGCACGATGGCATCGCCGCGCGCGTCGCCGAAGTCGTGCACGATCGGGTCGACGAGCATGCGGGCGATCTCGTGAGCGCTGGCGAGCGGCACGCGCGAACGTCCCGGCTCACCGTGGATGCCGACGCCCACCTCCATCTCGTCCTCTGGGAGGTCGAACGTCGGCTTGCCCGCCGCAGGCACTGTGCAACTGGTCAGCGCGACGCCCATGGAGCGTCCGCTCTCGCTGACGCGGGTGGCGAGAGCCGCGAGAGCGTCGAGGTCCATGCCCTCCTCGGCCGCGGCGCCCACGATCTTCTCGAGCACGACCGTCGTGCCCACGCCCCGTCGCCCCGCCGTCCAGGTGGAATCCTGCACCGCGACGTCGTCGGCGACGACGACGGATTCGACGCGCACACCCTCGGCGGCGGCGAGTTCGGCCGCCATCTCGAAGTTGAGGACGTCGCCGGTGTAGTTCTTCACGATGTGCAGAACGCCGGCTCCCGAGTCTGCGCCGACAGTGGCGGCGAGGATCTGGTCGGGAGTGGGGGAGGTGAACACCTCGCCCGCACAGGCCGCATCGAGCATCCCCGTCCCCACGAATCCGCCATGCATGGGTTCGTGGCCGGAGCCGCCGCCCGAGACGAGCGCGACCTTGCCGGGGCGTGTCGCCTCGCCACGGAAGATGACGCGGTTGGCGGTGTCGACGCGCAGTTCGGGATGGGCGAGTCGGATGCCGGTCAGAGCATCGGAGAGTACTTGGGCCGGGTCGTTGATGAACTTCTTCACGGATGCCTCCTCATTGTGGCTTCGCAGACGCTCTGAATCTCCACCCGGTGGGGCCGAGCGTCAAGTGTCGGAAGCCGTGAATGAGAAAGTGTGCCGTCAGAGGCGCTCGTGAGGAAGGACCCGCTTGATGCGTTCGATGGCGCCGTGCGCGGGCACCTCGTTGTACGTCCCGGCCAGCTCCTGCTCCGAGAGGGCGTGGATCGCCGCCATGAGCTCGTCTGTCGCCGCGCGACGCGCGCGCCCGGAGCTGGCGGGACCGTGCGCCGAGAGATCGAGCGGCTCGCCGAAGCGGATCGTGACGCGAGGCTTTGTGCGCGGGAACTTCGCCCCCACGGGCATGGCCTCGTTCGTGCCGATGAGGCCGACGGGCACCACGGGTGCGCCGGTCTGGAGGGCGAGGAAGGCGACGCCGGTGCGTCCCTTGTAGAGCCTGCCGTCGAGTGAGCGCGTGCCCTCGGGATACAGCGCGATGGCTTTGCCGGCCTCCAGCATCCGCTTCTGCTGGTCGAGCGCGTCGAGCGCCGCCTGGCCGGCGCCGCGTTCGACGGGGTTCGCCCCGAGTCCGAGGAAGATCTGCCGCGAGAGCCAGCCCTTGAGCCCCGGGCCGTCGAAGTAGCTCGACTTTGCGAGGAACTGGACCGGGCGAGGAGCTGCCATGGGAATGGCGAAGGAGTCGATGAAGGAGAGGTGGTTCGCGGCGAAGATGACGGGCCCCGTGCGGGGCACGTTCTGGCGTCCCTCGATGCGCGGCCGGTATGCGACGCGTGCCAGAGGGGCCAGCACGCGGCGACCGAGGAAGTACGCGAAGCCGACATCCGTCACCGGCTTGGATTCGGATGCGCGGGGATCGGGGACGTTCTCCGCGTCGCGGCTCTGCGCATCTGTCACCGTAAGAGGCTACTGCGGATTCCATTCCCTCCGGCGCATGAGGCCTCGCCGGGCCCTCTGAGCGAGGGCATGGGCGGATGCGGGATGATGGGTCAGCCCCGCACCGATTCTGGAGGTTCCCGTGCGCCGTCCGCTCTCCATTCTGTCCGCGCTCGCGGTCAGCGCCCTCGCGCTCGCCGGATGCTCCGCCGCATCCTCGCCCGACGCGACCTCCGCCCCTTCCGCGAGCGCCGCAGCAGATCTCTGCGCCGACGTCGCCGCCTCGGGCGCCGCCTCCGACGCGGTCAGCGTGTCGGGCGAGATCGGCCAGCAGCCGACCGCGACCTTCACTGCTCCGTTGGACATCTCCGACGTGGAGCGCACGGTGGTCACCGAGGGCACCGGCACCCCCATCGCCGCGGGCGATTACGTCACCTACGCCCTCTCCGCCTTCGACGCGGCCACCGGGCAGCTGCAGGGCTCCGTGGGCTACGACGGCACACCCGTGCAGCCGCAGCCCGTCGCCGCCGAGAGCGTGCTCGGCAAGGTCCTCGGCTGCGCCACTCCCGGAACCCGCGTGGTCGCGACCCTGCCCGCGAGCAGCAACAGCGCGGCGCAGGTTTTCGTCGTGGATCTCATCTCGTCGACGCCCGAGGCGCAGTGGTGCCAGGTCGAGCCGTTCTCGGGCGAGGCGCCCACCGTGACCTTCGCCGACGACAAGCCCACGATCACCATTCCCGCGTCGGCTCCTGAGGACGGCGTACGTGTCGAGGTGCTCAAGGAGGGCGACGGCGACACCGTCGGCGCCGGCGACACGGTCGAGGTCAACTACGCGGGTGTGAAGTGGTCGGACGGCTCGACGTTCGATTCGAGCTACGACCGCGGCCAGACCGCGAGCTTCTCGACCGATGGTGTCGTGGTCGGCTTCAAGCGAGCGCTGGAGGGACAGAAGGCCGGCTCGCAGGTGCTGGTGTCGATGTCGCCCGCGTGCGGTTACGGCGAGGCCGGATCGTCGCAGCAGCAGCTGGCGGGGGAGACGCTCGTCTTCGTCATCGATATCGTCTCCACGAAGCCCACCGAGGGCTGATCCCATGCGGCGCGTCGTCGTCCTCGGCTCCACCGGGTCGATCGGCACCCAGGCGTTGGAGGTGATCCGGAACAACCCGGATCGCTTCCGCGTCGTCGGTCTGGCCGCGGGCACCGACCGCGCGGGCCTCGAGGCGCAGGCGGCGGAGTTCGGCGTCGCCGACACGGCGCTCGGAGCAGCCGAGGCGGAGGCACTCGTCCGAGGCGTCGACTGTGATGTCGTCCTCAACGGCATCACAGGCTCTGTCGGGCTCGGTCCGACCCTGGCCGCCCTCGAGGAGGGGCGCACGCTGGCACTCGCGAACAAGGAGTCGCTCATCGTCGGCGGTGAGCTGGTGACCGCGCTGGCCGAGCCGGGGCAGATCGTCCCCGTGGACTCCGAGCACTCTGCGATCGCGCAGGCCCTGCGCTCGGGCAGGCCTTCCGAGGTGCGCCGGCTCGTGCTCACCGCATCCGGCGGACCGTTCCGAGGACGCACGCGCGCGCAACTCGCCGCGGCCACGCCGGCCGAGGCTCTCGCCCACCCGACGTGGGACATGGGCCGAGTGGTGACCACCAACTCGGCGAGCCTCGTGAACAAGGGGCTCGAGGTCATCGAGGCGCATCTGCTGTTCGGTGTCGCCTACGCGCAGATCGACGTGGTGGTGCATCCGCAGTCGATCGTCCACTCCATGGTCGAGTTCGTGGACGGATCGACGATCGCTCAGGCGTCGCCGCCGGACATGCGCCTGCCGATCTCGCTCGGTCTCGACTGGCCGCACCGGGTGAGCGGTGTCGGAGCACCCCTCGACTTCACCCGCGCGTCGACCTGGTCGTTCGAGCCGCTCGACGAGGACGCGTTCCCGGCGGTCGCGCTCGCCAAGAGCGTGGGCGAGGCGGGGCGCACGTATCCCGCGGTGTTCAATGCGGCCAACGAGCAGGCGGTCGATGCATTCCACGAGCGACGGATCGGTTTCCTCGACATCGTCGACATCGTTCGCCGCGTCGTCGACGCGCACGAGGCCCCCGCGACACTGAGTCGCGAGGGCCTGGCCGATGCCGAGAGCTGGGCGCGCCGTGCGGCGGATGCGGCTGTGGCCGCGTCCGGTCAGTAGACCGTCAGCCCTTCTGCCGCGAACTGTCCGCGTACCCGTTCGATGAGCTCCTTCTCGGGTGCGGGCGTGTCCTCCAGGGGATAAGTGCGTCCCAGTTCGTGCCACTTGTCGCGACCCATCTGGTGGAAGGGTAGGACCTCCACACGGGTGACGGTGCCGGGGTGGATCTCGTTCAGGGATGCGGCGTAGCGGGCGACCGCGGCGACGTTCTCGACGTCGTCGGTCAGGCCGGGGACGAGGACGAACCGGACCCACACCTCGACGTCGCCGCGGCGCGCCAGGCGCTCGCCGAACTCGAGGGTCGGCTCGAGCTCCCGGCCCGTGACACGGCGATACGTGTCGGGATCGCCGGACTTCACGTCCAGCAGGACCAGGTCGGTGTCGGCGAGAAGCTCGTCGCTGGCGTGCGCTCCCAGATAGCCGGACGTGTCGAGGGCCGTGTGAATGCCCATCGCCTTGGCGCCGCGGACCAGCCGGGCCGCGAAGGCGGGCTGCATGAGTACCTCGCCTCCGGAGATCGTGAGACCCCCACCGGTGGCGCGGAAGACGCCGAGATACCGGCGGAGGCGCTCCAGGACCGCATCCGCCGTCACCGGAACCCCGTCCTTCATGGCGAACGTGTCCGGGTTCTGGCAGTACAGGCACCGCAGAGGGCAGCCGTTGAGGAAGAGGGTCAGGCGCGTTCCGGGGCCGTCGACCGCCGTGACCAGCTCCCACGAGTGCACGGAGCCGAGCTCGCCGGTGCGCATCGCGGCGAGGCGTCCGGCGCGCTCGATATCGGCGACGTCGAGGCCGTGGAGGCCGGCGCCACCGCGGCGGGTGGCGCCGGCCTCCAGAGCCGGAGCATCGAGCTGCACCGCATCCCGGGGGAGCGGCGTGCCCAGCAGCACGGTCATGAGAGTCTCACATCCCCCCGTGGAACGTGCGGGACAGCACGTCGAGCTGCTGCTCACGCGTCAGCCGCACGAAGTTCACGGCGTAGCCGGACACGCGGATCGTCAGCTGCGGGTAGGCATCGGGGTTCTCCATGGCGTCCAGAAGCGTCTCGCGGTTCAGCACATTGACGTTCATGTGGTACCCGTTGGAGCTGAAGTACGCGTCCAGCAGGCCCGCCAGGTTGCGCGAACGCTCGTCCGCCGTGCGACCGAGGCCGGCCGGCACGATCGTGTTGGTCAGCGAGATTCCGTCCTGGGCCTCGGTGTACGGCACCTTCGCGACCGAGAGGGCCGAGGCCAGCATCCCGTGGGTGTCGCGTCCGTTCATCGGGTTGGCGCCCGGTGCGAACGGCTCGCCGGCACGGCGTCCGTCGGGGGTGTTGCCCGTGGCCTTGCCGTAGACCACGTTCGAGGTGATCGTCAGCACGGACTGCGTCGGCAGCGCGTTGCGGTACATCGGGTGGCGGCGAAGCTTCGCCATGAACCGTTCGACGAGCTCGACGGCGATCGCGTCGGCCCGGTCGTCGTCGTTGCCGTAGGCGGGGAAGACCCCTTCGGTGCGGTAGTCGACGACGATGCCGCGCTCGTCGCGGATCGGAGTGACGGTGGCGTACTTGATGGCGGAGAGGGAGTCCGCGGCGACCGAGAGCCCGGCGATGCCGAAGGCCATCGTGCGCAGCACGTCCTTGTCGTGAAGCGCCATCTCGAGACGTTCGTACGCGTACTTGTCGTGCGACCAGTGGATGCAGTTCAGTGCTTCCACGTAGGTTGCGGCGAGCCAGTCCATCATCCGGTCGAAGCGAGCGTCCACGTCGGCGTAGTCGAGGGGGCCGTCGCCGACGGGCGTCTCCTCGGGCGCGATCTGCTCTCCCGTGACCTCGTCGCGTCCGCCGTTGATGGCGTACAGGAGGGTCTTGGCGAGGTTCACGCGGGCGCCGAAGAACTGCATCTGCTTGCCGACCCGCATCGGGGACACGCAGCAGGCGATCGCTGCGTCGTCACCCCACTGGGCGCGGATGAGGTCATCCGACTCGTACTGGACGGCCGAGGTGTCGATCGAGACCTGCGCGCAGAAGTTCTTGAAGCCCTCAGGCAGCTGCTCGCTCCAGAACACGGTCATGTTCGGCTCGGGTGCGGGCCCCAGGTTGTAGAGCGTCTGCAGGTAGCGGAACGAGGTGCGCGTGACCAGCGGACGACCGTCCTCGCCGACGCCGCCGATCGTCTCGGTCACCCACGTCGGGTCGCCGGAGAACAGCTGGTCGTACTCCGGGGTGCGAAGGAACCGCACGATCCGCAGCTTGATGACGAAGTCGTCGATGATCTCCTGCGCTTCGCTCTCGGTGAGCACTCCGCGTTCGAGGTCGCGCTGGACGAACACGTCGAGGAACGTCGAGGTGCGACCGAGCGACATCGCGGCACCGTTCTGCTCCTTCACCGAACCGAGGTAGGCGAAGTAGAGCCACTGGACGGCCTCGCGGGCGTTCGTGGCGGGTCCGGAGATGTCGTAGCCGTAGGAGGCGGCCATCTGCTTCAGCTCGCCCAGCGCACGGATCTGCTCGGCGTGCTCTTCGCGAGCGCGCACGATGTCCTCCGTGAACGGCGTCGTGTCGAGGCCCAGCTTGTCGATCTTCTTCGCGGCGATGAGCGCGTCGACGCCGTAGAGCGCCACGCGGCGGTAGTCGCCGATGATGCGGCCGCGACCGTAGGCGTCGGGCAGGCCCGTGATGATGTGCGACCGGCGGGCGGCGCGCACCGAGGGGGAGTACACGTCGAAGACGCCCTCGTTGTGGGTCTTGCGGTACTGCGTGTAGATCGCCTTGAGGGTCTCGTCGACCTCGTAGCCGTAGGTCTTGAGGGCGCCCTCGACCATCCGCCATCCGCCGTTCGGCATGATGGCGCGCTTGAGAGGCGCATCGGTCTGCAGGCCGACGATCAGCTCGTCGTCCTTTGCGATGTAGCCCGGCTGGTGGGCGGTGATGGCGGCGGGCGTGTAGGGGTCGATGTCGTAGACGCCGCGTTCGCGCTCCTCGGGGAACATGGCGGCCAGTGTGTTCCACACTCGCGTCGTGCGCTCGGTGGGACCGGCGAGGAACGAGCCGTCGCCGGTGTACGGGGTGTAGTTGCGCTGGATGAAGTCGCGCACGTCCACGCCGTCCTGCCACGGGCCGGCCGTGAAGCCGTCCCAGGCCTGGGGCTGGGCGTCCTGTGCGTCGCGGGATACTCCTGCGGGGGTGACGATGCTCATGATGTCGCTTCCTTGTCCTCGTGGGGCCGGTCGCGTCGGGGTGGTGCTCGTCGTCGGGCGCCCGCCCGGCGGGCCTGTTGTCACGCTAGACCCGGGTCGCGGCGGTGTTCTGAGCGTGCACGCCGTGAATAATCAGAGAGGTCAGACCACTGACTTCCTTGTGTGGGAACAACAAGGTTCTCGGCGCACCAGGGACCAAGGTCCTGCGCACGGCGCGGGTCGCCGCAGAGGGGACGAAGACGGGTCAGTCCTCGTAGGGAACGGGCCAGCGCGGCTCGGGCACGGGCCACCCTGCGTCCCGCAGCGCGCGACGAGCGAGCTCGCGGGCCGAGTAGGGTGTGCGCTGCCCGCGGATGTCGCGGTAATCCTGGTGACCGGGTCCGGCCCAGAGGATCGCGTCGCCCTCGCCGACCAGAGCGACGGCTTCGACGATCGCGCGCTCGGGCGGCGAGAACTCGTGGATCTGGGCATCCGGACGCGCGCGGCGAGCCCCCTCGATGAGGGTCGCCCGGATCGAGGTCGGTTCCTCGAAGCGCGGATGGTGGTCGGTGATGACGAGGATGTCGCTACCCTCGACGCCGGTGCGTCCCATGTCGTGGCGCTTTGTCGCATCGCGGTCGCCGTCGGCGCCGAACAGCATCAGCACGCGGCCGGGGGTGACGCGACGCACCGCCGCGAGGGTCTTCTCGAAGGCATCGGGCGAATGTCCGAAGTCGACGTACACCGCAGGCCCCGCATCGCCCGATACTCGCTCGGTGCGACCCGGCAGGTAGGCGTCGATGCGTGAGCCGTCCAACGCGTCCACAAGACGCTGCCACGGATAGCCGCCCTCGTACATCATGACGATCGCGAGCGCCGCGTTGGCCGCCATGTGGCGACCGATGACGGGAACCACCGTCTCGAGGTGCTCGCCGGCAGGACCGTGCAGCGCGAACCGCGTGCCTTCCTGGCGCTCGTCGATGATCTCGACGCGCCACTGGGCGGTCGCGGCGAGCTCGGCATCCGCCGCGATGTCGGGTGTCGCGATGGTCGTGAAGGGGATCTCGCACCGTGCCACGACCTCGGCCGCCGCGGCCGAGTCGAGCGAGATGACGGCGCGGCGGGCGCGGTCGGGGCGGAACAACGGGAGCTTCGCCTCGAGGTACTCCTGCATGTCGGCGTAGTCGTCGAGGTGGTCGTGCGTGAGGTTCGTGAAAGCGGCGATGTCGAAGACGATCCCGTCGACACGATGGCGGCTGAGCGCCTGCGCGCTCACCTCTACGGCGACCGCCTCGACGCCCCGCTCGCGCATGAGCGCGAGAAGGGCATGGAACTCGGATGCCTCGGGAGTGGTCAGGCGGGAGACGATCACCTGCCCCGCGATGTGACGCTCGGCGGTGGACGAGAGCCCGGTGACGACGCCGAGCTGCGACAGCATGCCTTCCAGGAGGTGGGAGACGCTCGTCTTGCCGTTGGTCCCCGTGGTGGCGAACAGCAGCGGAAGGTCGTCGTCGACGCCCGTGCCGTAGACCCACGCGGACAGCTCGCCCATCCGTGCTCGCGGATTCTCGAGGACGAGCACCGGGACAGCGGGCGTGCCGATGAGGTCGGCGCCCGCCGCATCCGTGATGATCGCGACCGCGCCGCGTTCGATCGCCTGGGCCGCGAACTCGGCGCCGTGACGGTTCACGCCCCGGAGGGCGACGAAGGCCTCACCCGGGCGGAGATCGGCGGTCGCGAGCGTGATCCCGTGCAGCGAGACGCCCTGCGCGTCGCCGCGGACCTCTGCTCCGAAGCGGCTCGCGAGGTCGCCCAGCGCCCGCGTCGGAGGGTTCTCGGGGCGCAGGACCGGGGGCAGATTCGCGGGCGATGACATGGCCCTCCATTCAATCAGACGTGGTCCGTGCTCGTCGTTCGCCGCGGCCGTGCACGGCTCGTTCAAAGACGTCGCCGCTACGGTGGTGCGGTGACGATCCTCGCCTTCGTGATCGGTGTCGTGGTGCTCATCGTCGGCCTCGCCGTCTCGATCGCCCTCCACGAAATCGGTCATCTCGTGCCCGCCAAAGCGTTCGGTGTGCGCGTCGGCCAGTACATGATCGGGTTCGGCCCGACGCTGTTCTCGCGGCGCCGCGGCGAAACGGAGTACGGCGTCAAGCTGCTGCCGCTGGGCGGCTACATCTCGATGGCGGGCATGTACCCGCCCGCGCCTGCGATGGATGAGGATGCGGGAACGCATGGCCGCGCGGCTCGTCGGCGGGTCTCGTCCCGCTTCTTCCGCACGCTCGTGCAGGACGCGCGCGAGGCCAACGCGGAGACGTTGATCGGCGCCGAGGAGCGCACCTTCTATCGCCTCCCCGTCTACAAGCGAGTCATCATCATGCTGGGCGGACCCCTCATGAACCTGATCCTGGCGATCGTGCTCTTCACGATCCTCTTCAGTGGGTTCGGCGTGCAGACGGCGACGACGACCGTCTCCTCGCTCAGCGAGTGCGTGCCGGTCTCGTCCACGTCTCAGGACTGCGCGTCCGCCTCCGCGCCGGCCGAGCAGGCCGGTCTCGAGCCGGGGGACACCATCGTGTCGATCGACGGCCAGACGGTGGCCGACTTCACCGAGGCGACCGCGCTCATCCAGGCGTCGCCGGGGCGGGCGATGAACTTCGTCATCGACCGGGACGGCACGCAGCGCACTGTGACGATCACTCCGGCAGCCGTCCCCACGGCGGACGACGCGAGCACGGAGATCGGCTTCATCGGGGTGCGACCCACCGGCGCGTTGGTCGCTCAGCCGCTGTGGGCGGGCCCCCAGGCGGCGATCGAGAACGTGGGTGCCGTCGCCGGCATCATCGTCAAGCTGCCGGTGATGGTGGCCGAGACGGCATCGACGCTCGTCACGGGCGCCGAACGCGATCCGAACGGTCCGCTGAGCGTGGTGGGCGCGGGCGTGATCGCCGGGGAGATGGCGTCGTCATCCTCTCCGATCGTCAATCGCGTCGCGGGAATCATCGGCCTGCTGGGATCGCTCAACATCGCGCTGTTCGTCTTCAACCTCGTGCCTCTGCTGCCGCTCGACGGCGGTCACGTCGTCGTCGCGCTCTGGGACGGCATCAAGAGGTGGTGGGCGCGCATCGCGCATCGCCCCGCACCCCGCCCCGTCGATGCCACGAAGCTCGTTCCGCTGACGTTCGTCGTCGTGGCGGCGCTCGCGGTCATGGGCGGCGTGCTGATCCTGGCGGACCTGATCAACCCGCTGTCGCTGATCTGAGCCTCAGGCGACCGGTGCTCCCAGGGCGGCGGAGATGAGGCGCTCGAGGGTCCGCATTCCGTCGCGGGACAGGATGGATTCGAGGTGCCCCTGCACCGAGGCGAACCCGTCTCCGCGGAGCGCATAGACGTCGCCGGACACCGGATCGGCCGACACCTCGACACCGTCGATGACCGAGGTGCCCGGCGCGACGCGTGCGGTGAAGGTGTTGTAGAAGCCGATGGATGCGGGTTCCCCGAACACGTCCACCTCGAGCTGCAGCCCCTGGTGCGGGCGCGCCAGCGGTGCGAGCACGATGCCGAGGCGGTCTGCGAGGATCTGGTGGCTCAGGCACACGGCGAGAAGCGGGCGGTGGGCGTCCAGTCGGGCGCCGACGATCTCACGCATCCGACGGATGCGGTGGCTGTCGTCGTCGCGCGGATCGCCGGGGCCGGGGCCCGCGATCACGAGGTCGGCCGCATCGAGCGCGGCGGCGTCGGCGGCACTCCAGTCGACGATCGACGTCTCGAGACCGAGGTGGCGCAACTGGTGCGCGAGCATCGTCGTGAAACGGTCTTCCGCGTCCACGACGACCGCCGTTCGACCCGCGAACGTGCCGTCGGCGGAGCCACCCTGCGGGTTCAACCAGAACGCCGCGAGGCGGGCGTTGCGCGAGGCGAGGAGAGCGGCGATGTCCGGATCGTCCGCGAGCGGGCGGGCAGCGGCGGGTGCGTCGGGGTCCGCGACGCGCGTGCGGGGGACGGCGCCGATGGCGCCCAGCACCCCAGCGGCCTTGCCGTGCGTCTCGCCGACTTCGCCGTCCGGGTCCGAGTGGCGCACGAGCGTGGCGCCGACCGGCACCCGCAGGCGACCGTCGACGAGATAGGCGGTGCGGATGAGGATGGGGGCGTCGAGGTCGTGGCCGGTGCCCTCCGCATCCGTCGTGGGGGTGAAGAGTGCCGCGACGCCCGAGTAGTAGCCGCGTGGTTCGGTCTCGTGTCGCGCGATCACGGTGCAGGCGTTCTGTATGGGCGAGCCGGTGACCGTCGGGGCGAACATCGTCTCGCGCAGAATCGTACGAGGGTCGAGTCGCGACGAGCCACGCAGCATGTACTCCGTGTGCGTGAGCCGCGACATCTCCTTGAGGTGCGGGCCTGTGATGCGTCCGCCGTCGGAGCACACGGCGCTCATCATCTTGAGTTCCTCGTCGACGACCATGAAGAGTTCTTCGGTCTCCTTGGTGGACTCCAGGAACTCGGCCAGCGTCTCGACCGTCGCGCCGGTCTCGGGGTGGCGGAAGGTGCCGGAGATGGGGTTCATCGTGACGATGCCGCCCTGTGCGCTCACGTGCGCCTCGGGGCTCGCGCCGACCGCGACGTGTCCGTCGGTGACCACCGCGAAGGTCCAGTACGCACCACGCTCGTGCTCGAGCAGCGCGCGGAACCAGGTGAGCGCGGTGATGCGCGGATCGGCCGCCACGGACGCGGTGAAGTCCCGCCGGATGACGAAGTTGGCGCCCTCGCCGCGACCGATCTCGTCGGCGATCACGGTGCGGACGATGTCCGCGTACGTCTCGTCCGACATGTCGAAGCCCGCATCCTCCAGGGGAATCGGGGCCGTGGGGAGGGCCGCGAGCACCTCGTCGCGAGGGAGCGAGCGGTGGTCGGTGACGACGAGACAGCGCAACGGCGCGCCGTCGTCGTGGCAGACGAAACCGCGCTCGCGTACCTGCCGGTACGGCACCAGCGCCAGCACCTCGCGGGGCGTGCCGTCTGCGTCGTGCAGCGGGATGTCGGCGAGCAGCTCGACGTCCACGACGTCGCCGGTGAGTACCTCGACGGTGTGCGTGTCGCGCGCGATGAGCGCGAAGGGCACAGCGGATGCGGCCAGGTCGCTGAGCAGGGAGGCGGCGTTGTCCATCTTGGTCGTTCCTTCGTCCAGAAAGCGGCCGCCTCATGAAGAAGGACCGCCCGGGGGCGGTCCGTGTCGCACACGCACACCGCCTACGCGGTGTGCCACCAGGTGCGGTTCGTGTGCATGGCGAGAAAGTACCACATCCGCCCATGGCCGCTCGCTGCGGTACGGGTGATGCAGGTGGCAAGCCTCGGTCCGCACACAGCAGCGGGCGCGTAGGCTGATCGCGTGCCAGCCGTGAACCTCGGGATGCCGCGCGTCCCGGAAATCCTCGCCCCGCGCCGCAAGAGCCGTCAGATCCGGGTCGGCAAGGTGCTCGTCGGTGGAGACGCCCCCATCAGCGTGCAGTCGATGACGACGACCAAGACGACAGACATCAACGCGACGCTGCAGCAGATCGCGGAGCTGACCGCCTCCGGGTGCGAGATCGTGCGTGTGGCGGTTCCGAGTCAGGACGACGCGGACGTGCTGCACATCATCGCCAAGAAGAGCCAGATCCCCGTCATCGCCGACATCCACTTCCAGCCGAAGTACGTGTTCCAGGCGATCGATGCCGGATGCGCCGCGGTCCGGGTCAATCCGGGCAACATCCGCCAGTTCGACGACAAGGTGGGCGAGATCGCCAAGGCGGCGTCGGCGGCGGGCGTCTCGCTTCGGATCGGCGTGAACGCGGGTTCGCTCGACAAGCGTCTGCTGGAGAAGTACGGCAAGGCCACCCCTGAAGCGCTCATGGAGAGCGCGGTCTGGGAGGCATCACTGTTCGAGGAGCACGACTTCCACGACTTCAAGATCTCGGTCAAGCACAACGACCCGGTCGTGATGGTCAAGGCGTACCGTCTGCTCGCCGAGCGGGGCGACTGGCCACTGCACCTGGGTGTCACCGAGGCGGGTCCTGCCTTCCAGGGCACCATCAAGTCGGCGACCGCATTCGGCATCCTCCTCTCAGAGGGCATCGGCGACACCATCCGGGTTTCGCTCTCCGCGCCGCCGGCCGAGGAGGTCAAGGTCGGCCACCAGATCCTGCAGTCGCTGAACCTGCGCGAGCGCAAGCTCGAGATCGTCTCGTGCCCCTCGTGCGGCCGCGCGCAGGTCGACGTCTACACCCTTGCCGACGACGTCACCGAAGGGCTGAAGGACATGACCGTGCCGCTGCGCGTGGCCGTCATGGGTTGTGTCGTCAACGGACCCGGTGAGGCGCGCGACGCCGACCTCGGTGTGGCCAGCGGCAACGGCAAGGGGCAGATCTTCGTGAAGGGCGAGGTCGTGAAGACCGTGCCCGAGAGCGAGATCGTCGCGACCCTGATCGCCGAGGCGAATCGCATCGCCGCCGAGATGGGCCCCGACGCCCCCCTCGGCACCGCGCAGGTCGTCACCGCCTGACCCGCCCGCATCCGCTCGCGGGGTCGTCCCGCCCGCTGTTGCCCGAGTTGCGTCGCATGTGCGCAGGCCACGCCACGCGCAAGAACGCCCCGCATCCATCCGAGCGACAGATGCGGGGCGTTCTCGCTGTCGTGGTCAGCTCCAGAGGGAGTGGTAGGCGTTGATGGCGGGCTGACCGCCGAGGTGCGCGTAGAGCACGGTGGAATCCTTGGGGATGTCGCCGGAGCCGACGAGGTCGATGAGCCCGGCGAGCGACTTGCCCTCGTAGACGGGGTCGGTGATCATCGCCTCGAGCTGAGCGCCGAGGGCGATCGCCTCCATGGTCGAATCGACCGGGATGCCGTAGAGCTCACCCGCCCAGCCTTCGAGTACCTGGACCTCATCGTCGCGCAGGTCGCGCCCGAGTTCGATGAGCTCGGCCGTCGCACGCGCGATGCGGCCGACCTGGTCACGCGTCTTGGCGAGTGTCGCGGATGCGTCGATGCCGAGCACCCGGCGCTTCACCCCGGTGAGGTCCTCCAGCGCGGCGAAACCCGCGATTATGCCGGCGTGCGTGGAGCCGGTCACCGTGCACACGACGATCGTGTCGAAGAACACGCCGAGTTGCTTCTCCTGCTCAGCCACCTCGAACGCCCAGTTGGCGAAGCCGAGGCCGCCCAGCGGGTGCTCCGACGCGCCGGCGGGGATCGGATACGGCGTGCCGCCGGCATCCTCCACCTCTGCCAGAGCCTGCCGCCACGAGTCGCGGATGCCGATGTCGAAGCCCGCGTCGTCGAGCCGCGAGTCGGCGCCCATCATGCGGGAGAGCAGGATGTTGCCGACCTTGTCGTTGGTGGGGTCGTCCCAGGGCACCCACTTCTCCTGCACCAGGCGGGCCTTCAGTCCCAGGTGGGCGGCGACGGCGGCGACCGCGCGGGTGTGGTTCGACTGGTAGCCGCCGATAGAGACGAGGGTGTCCGCTCCCGAAGCGAGCACGTCGGGAACGATGTACTCGAGCTTGCGGACCTTGTTGCCGCCGAAGGCGAGTCCGCTGGAGACGTCTTCGCGTTTCGCCCACACCTGGGCGCCGCCGAGGTGCTGGCTCATGCGCTTCAGGTGCTGCAACGGGCTGGGCCCGAAGGTGAGCGGGTGGCGGGGGAACTGGTCGAGCTTCATGCGGAATGCTCCTCGGGTGTCGGGGTGTCAGGGGTCTGCGGCTGTTCGATGGCGAGGCTCTGCCAGGTCTGTTCGGCGAGGGCAGCGGCGCCGGCGACATCTCCTGCCGCGCACAGTTCGATCAGTCGCGCGTGGCGTGCGGCCGAGACGTGCCCCTCGGTCGAGCCGAAGCGCAGGCGCTCGGCGCGCTGAAGGACAGGCTCGTACTGCGCCAGAACGGTGCGAACCGCGGCGTTTCCGGATGCGGCGAGCGCGATGTCGTGGAACGCGTGGTCGGCGGCGAGGGCGGTCTCGACGTCGCCGGCCGCGTGCGCGGCGGTGAAGGCGGCGTTCGCCTCCCGCATCCGCTCGAGGTCATCTGTGGTCAGGCGGGGGATCGCCGTCTCGACCGCCAGTCGGTGCATGGCCGCGACGACCGCCTGCGCGTCGCGGACGCTCTGCGGGTCGATCGGCGCGACGACGGTGGAGCGACCCGGGAGCGCTCTTACGAGCCCGGATCGACCGAGCTCGAGCAGTGCTTCTCGGACCGGCGTCCGGCTCACTCCGAGCCACGCGGCGATCTCGGTGTCGCGCAGTTGCTCGTCGGGCGCGAGGGTGCCGTCAACGATCGCGTCGCGCAGCCGCACGTAGACCTCGTCGCGCAACAAGGGTCGCGGGGGAAGCGTCTGCGTGGGGATCGGCATGCAATATATTGCGCACTATGACAGGGTGCCGGTCAAATCGGCGCGCCGTCCCGCGACATCTGCACGGCCCTCGGTGCGGACGTGAACGTGAGGGGGCGGGGAGGCGCGCGAGAGACGCTTCGCCGTGCGTACGCCGTCGGGTTCGGATGAATCTGCGCAGTTCGGGAACCGAACGAGCGATGCCGGACACTTCAGAGTGTGAGAGATGCTGAAGCCGCGTTGTGGCAACGGGTGCGTGCCGGCGATGAGTCGGCGTTGGGGGATGTGTTCGATCTGCATCAGGGGCGGGTGTTCCGGCATGCGTTCCGGTTGTTGGGGGATCACGAGGATGCGAAGGATGCGGTGGCGGTGGCGTTCTTCGAGCTGTGGCGCAAGCGGGCGTCGGTGCGTGTGGTGGATGGCTCCGTGCTGCCGTGGCTGTTGGTGACGGTGGCGAATGCGGCGCGGAATCTGGAGCGTTCGGCCAGGCGGTATCGGGCGTTGCTGGCGAAGACGCCGGCGGAGCGTCATGTCGATGCGCCGGCGGCGTCGGATGAGACCGGGGTGCTCGCCGCTTTGCGGAGGTTGCCGGAGCGGGAGCGGGCAGTTGTCGTGCTGGCGGTGCTGGAGGGCTATTCGGAGCGGGAGGTCGCCGAGACGTTGGGTGTCGCTGCGGGAACCGTGAAGTCGAGGTTGGCGCGGGCGAAAGCGAAGCTCCGCGACGAGATGGCGGAGGTGGAGGCGTCATGGGCGTGAACGATGACCGGCTGTCCGCCGGTGAGCAGAACGAGCTGCGCGCGCTGGTGACGGCGGGCGCGGGACGGATGCGTGCCGCCCGGCGGCGTCGGATGCAGGCGATCACCGGTGGCGCGGCGGTCGTGCTGGTCGCGGCGGTCGTGGGAGCGGTCGCGTTGACCGCGATGGGCAGCCCGGACCGGGTCGCGACCCCGATCGAGACCACCGCGCCGACGCCGACGCCGACGCCGACGCCTACGGAGGCACCTGCCAGCGCGCGCGGGGTCCAGCCCTTCGGCGGAGTCTGCGCGAACGCGATCACGACGGACGAGGTCGGGGAGTTCTTCGGCGTGACGATGAAGCCGATGGCGGGGGCGTGGGCGGACGGCTCTCTCGCCGCTCAAGGGGGTTTGAGCTGCACGTGGAGCAACGACCCCGGATACGGCGAGCAGAAGTTGACCATGTGGGCATACCCGCTGAGTGTTGTGGAGCCGTTCCTCGGGGGTCTCGAGGAGGCCTCCCGTTGCGACGCGGCCTCCAACAGCTGCACGCTCACCGGGGTCCGCGACGGTGTGTGGATGTCGGTCTCTGCCGTCGCGGTGGGACAGAGCGGTCCGGACCCGGCGGGTCTGATGGATACGGCGTTCCAGCGCGCCACGCAGTGGCCGAGCCCGGCACCTGCCGAGCCGGTCGATGAGTGGTGGCCGGCGGTGAGCTGCGATGACGTGACCGCGTCTGTCGACGTGGCGGGCGTCCTGGGGGCGCCGGTGACGGTCGCGGTCGTCTCCCCACCTCAGGGACAATCGCCGTCTCAGATCTATCCCGGGGAGATTCCTTCTCGGCGGGGAGCTGTGGGCGGCTGCACCTTCACGGTGGGTGCCGGCGGGAACGTGTCCGTCAGGACGATCTCCGGTGGTGCGACCAACGCGAGTGACTTCGCGTCTGTCAGCGGGGCATCGCCTCTCGCCGTGCGTGGGAGCTACTCGGCGTGGACGCTGCCCGACGACGATCCGTGGGAGGGCCACAACAAGTACGTCGTCGTGTCCGACGGGGTCAACCTGGTTCGGGTCGGGGCGCCGGTCGACGGCGCGAGCCCGAGCGATGATGCCCTGGGCGAGCTCGGAGTGCGCATCATCGACGCCTTGGAAGAGGCGGTCGGCTGAGCCCGGGGCGCCGTGACCCTCGCGCTCACGGCGGGCCGCCGCATCCGTAGACTGGGAATCGTGGTCACACGTCTGTCAACGTTCTTTCTCCGCACGCTCCGCGAGGACCCCTCCGACGCCGAGGTCGCCAGCCACAAGCTGCTGATCCGCGCCGGCTACATCCGCCCGCAGGCGGCCGGCATCTTCGCGTGGCTCCCGCTGGGGCTGCGTGTGAAGGCGAAGATCGAGACGGTCGTGCGTGAGGAGATGGCGGCGGCCGGTGCGCAGGAGGTGCACTTCCCGGCGCTCATGCCCCGCGGTGCGTATGAGGCCACGGGTCGTTGGGAAGAGTACGGCGACCTGCTGTTCCGCCTCCAGGACCGCAAGGGCGGCGACTACCTGCTCGCCCCGACGCACGAGGAGGCCTTCACTCTGCTCGTGAAGGACCTCTACTCGTCCTACAAGGATCTCCCGCTGACGATCTATCAGATCCAGGACAAGTACCGCGACGAGGCGCGTCCCCGCGCCGGTCTGCTGCGCGGTCGCGAGTTCACGATGAAGGACGCCTACTCCTTCGACGCGACGGATGCGGGGCTCGATGCCTCCTACCAGGCGCAGCGCGACGCCTACGAGCGCATCTTCCAGCGGCTCGGTCTCGAGTACGTCATCGTGCAGGCGGATGCGGGCGCGATGGGCGGATCGCGCTCCGAGGAGTTCCTGCACCCCACGCCCGTCGGTGAAGACACCTTCGTGCGCTCCGCCGGTGGGTACGCGGCCAACGTCGAGGCCTACACGACCGCGGCACCGGAGGCCGGGCCGATCGCGGGTCTGCCGGAGCCCGTCGTCTTCGACTCGCCGAACACCCCGACGATCGCCACGCTCGTGGACCACATGAACGCGGTGCTCGAGGGCGAGTACACCGCCGCCGACACGCTCAAGAACGTCGTGCTGGCGCTCACACACCTCGACGGTTCACGCGAGCTCGTCGTCATCGGTCTCCCCGGCGACCGCGAGGTCGACGACAAGCGCGTCGAGGTCGCCTTCGCACCGGCCGAGGTCGCGCCCGCCGCCGAGGCGGACTTCGCGGCCCACCCGCTGCTGGTCAAGGGCTACATCGGGCCCTGGTCGCCCGAGGGCGCCGTGCTGGGCGAAGAGTCCGCCACCGGCATCAGGTACCTGCTCGACCCGCGTGTCGTCGACGGCACGAGCTGGGTCACCGGCGCCAACATCGACCAGAAGCACGTGCACTCGCTCGTCGCCGGACGTGACTTCTTCGCCGACGGCACCGTCGACGTCGCGAACGTGCGCGAGGGCGATCCTGCCCCCGACGGCTCGGGCCCTGTCACGCTCGCGCGTGGCATGGAGATCGGGCACGTGTTCCAGCTCGGGCGCAAGTACGCGGAGGCGCTGGGGCTCAAGGTGCTCGACGAGAACGGCAAGCTCGTCACCGTCACGATGGGCTCCTACGGCATCGGCGTGACCCGCATCCTGGCGATCATCGCCGAACTGAACAACGACGAGAAGGGCCTCATCTGGCCCGCTTCCGTCGCGCCGTTCGACGTGCACGTCGTGGCTGCGGGTCGGGATGCCGCGGTCTTCGAGCTGGCGGAGCAGATCAGCGCCGAGCTCGAGTCCCGAGGCATGGACGTGCTCTACGACGACCGGCCCAAGGTCTCGCCCGGCGTCAAGTTCGGCGACGCCGAGCTGGTCGGCATCCCGCGCGTCGTCGTCGTCGGCCGTGATGCGGCCGAGGGGCTCGTCGAGGTATGGGACCGCCGTACGGGCTCACGCGAAAAGGTCGCGCTCGAGGCGGCGTACCGGCTCCTGCAGGAGAGCTGAGCCTCAGCTCTCGGACGCGGGTTCGCTCCGCAGCCACGGGCGGCCGAGCGGCAGCAGGCGGCGGTGCATCGTGCGCCACAGGAACTTCTCGACAAGCATGTAGAGCGCCAGCGCGGATGCGGCCAGCAGAAGCACCGATCCGACGGATCCCAGCACAGGCGCGTCGGCGAAGGCTCCGGCGGACTGCAGGCCGAGTCCTCCGGCGACGCAGATCAGAGTCATGGGCAGAACCCTGTTGTGCAGGGCCCCGGGCACGGCGAACAGAAGCGCCAGCACGGCGAAGATCAACGAGAAGAGTCCGCGCGCCTGCGCGGTGACCTCGAAGAAGCCGAGCTCCTCGCCCAGGAGGAAGCCGGGGACGACGATCCAGTACCAGCCGAAGGCGTTGTAGACGATGAAGTGGAAGTCGTCTCCGATGAAGTAGGAGAGCATTCCGGCCGTCACCTGCACAACGCCGCCGAAGGCGGCCCCGATCCAGAACACGGGGTTCTCGTCCTGCAGTCCGAGATGCGCGAGCTGCGCGGTCAGTGTCGCGATCACGAAACCGAGCAGCCCGATGAGTCCCGGATCTGCCGGTTGGAACGGGTAGCCGCGGAAAGCGGGGGAGGACGTCATCTCGCTCCTTGGTCGACGGGTATCGTGCCAGCTTGCCGTTCCCGCACGGACATCGGCAACACCGCGGGCGGACCGGGACGCCTCAGAGACGGGCGTATCGCGCCCGGAACAGGCAGAACAGTCCGTAGGCGATCAGCCCGCCGCCCACCGCGATCGCGATGACCGGGCCCGCGGGCAGTGCGAGAAGGGATCGCACCGCGCCGTCCAGGCCACCCGCTTCCTGCGGATCGACGCGGACCGCGGCCACGCCCAGCAGCACGCCCACTGTCGCGAGCGACACGCCCTTGGCCACATAGCCGACGACGCCCAGCGTCACCACGAGAGTCCCCATCGTCCCGACCGGAACCGATAGCTCCTTCCGGAAACCTCGTCGCACGCCGATCACCCCGAACGCGATGCCCGCGACGAGCACCCCGACGCCCACCGCGCCGAGGATGAACGGCCCGCCCGGGATCGAGAGGACTCCGCTGCTGGTCTGCTTGACGCTCGCGTCTCCATCCGATCGGCCACCGACGGCCACCGAGATCGCGATGGTGCCGAGCGCGGCGAATGCGACGGCCTGACCCGCCTCGGATAGACGTCGAGACCACGAGCTCTTCTCGCCCGCCCCTGCGAACGCGGCCACCGCGTGCCACAGCGCCAGAGCGAGGAGCGCGAGCGCCACCGCCCACAGCGCGACGAGACCCGCGGGCGAGGCCGCCAGTGCTTGGAACGCCCCGGACTGGTCGGCATCGCCGTCCGCACCGAACGCGACGGCGAGCACGATGCCGCCCAGCATCACGTGGACGACGCCGGTCGCCGCGTACCCCGCCTTCGCGAGCGTGCGCAGACGCGGGTTGCGCTCGAGACGCCGGGCGGTCTTCTTCGGGGTGCTCATCGGGGCAGAATACGATCTCGCGCGCGCGGAGCCGAGGGGTTGCGGCGCGTGCGGGTCCGGGGGAGCTGCGCGCCTACAATGTCCCGATGCCCGAACACGTTCCGCTGCGCCGTCGACTGCGGGTCAGCGCTCTGCCGGGTCTGCTGGATGCGTCCCCGGCGCGTGTCGTGCTGCTCATCGGTGTCGTCGTCGTCGTGCTCGGCCTGCTCATCGTCATCCGCCCGCTCGCCTCCCTCGTGCTGCTGGGGCTGTACGTCGGGCTGAGCGTCATCGTCTCCGGCGTGCTCGAGCTGGTCTCGCGCCGCGCGGGGCCCACCTGGTGGACCCGTCTGGTCGCGCTGCTGTGGATCGCGGGCGGGATCTTCATCCTCGTCTGGCTCGGGCGCAGCATCGAGCTGCTGCCTCCGACGCTCGCGGTGCTGCTCGTCGTCGGCGGTCTGGCCTCCGTCGGTGACGCGCTTGCCCGCGGCGTGGTCAGCGTCCGCGTGCTCTCGGCTGTGTGGGGCGGTGCTCAGGTCGCGTTCGGTGTCCTCTCGCTGACCTGGCCCGATGTCACGCTGCTCGTCGTCGCGGTCGTCTTCGGTGTGCGCACCATCGTCTTCGGCATCGGGCTCATCGCCCGCGGCATCCGGACGCGGAAAGGACGCGTGCAGGAGGACGACCGGGTCCGGGCAACTCCCTCGCGTCGACGCCGGGTCCTTCGTGCGGCGGGCCGCTACGCGTTGTCGTTCGTGCTCGTTCTCAGCACGGTGGGTGGCTTCGGTCTGAACGACTGGCTCCGCGAGGGCGCGCCCGTCGTCGACGCCTTCTACGACCCTCCCGCGCACGTTCCCGAGGGGCACGGGCAGCTGATCCGCGTGGGCGAATACGGCGGGCGTGAGCCCGATCGCGGCGCGGTGCAGCGCATCCTGTACACGACGCGCTCGTCCACCGGCGCGCCCGCTGTCGGCAGCGGGATGGTGATCGTCCCCGACGACCCGCCGCCCGGTCCCAGGCCGGTGCTGCTGTGGAACCACGGCACGACGGGCGTGGCGCGCGGCTGCGCACCGAGTCTCGCCGACGGCACGGCGACGAAGTGGGCGATCCCCGCCCTCGAGCGCATGCTGGCCCGCGGCTGGGTCATCGTCGCCCCCGACTACAGCGGCCAGGGCGCGCCCGGGGACTTTCCGTACCTGATCGGCACGGGCGAGGCGCGCTCGGCGCTGGATGCGGTGCTGGCGGCGGGCGAGATCGAGGATCTCGTGCTCTCGCCTGAGACCGTCGTGTGGGGACACTCGCAAGGTGGTCACGCGGCGCTGTGGGCGACCATGCTCGCACCGGAATACACGCCGGGCATCGATGTCCTCGGAACGGCCGCCTTCGCTCCTGCCGCCGACCCCGTCGCTCTGGCGCGCGAGCTGACCGGGGGCGACGCGGGCGCGATGCTGACGGTGCTCGTCTCCTGGGTGATCGTGCCGTACGCCGACACGTACTCGGATGTGCGGCTGGAGGACTACGTGACGACGGGCGCGCGCTCCATCATCCGAGAGATGACGCAGCGCTGCCTGAGTGAGCCGGGCGTCATGGTCTCGGCGCTGACGGCACTGGGGCTCAGCGAAGACACCCCATTCGACACCGCCGAACTCACGCGCGGCGCGCTCGGCCGACGCCTGGCGGAGAACGTTCCGACGGGGCCTTGGGGCACGCCGCTGTTCATCGCGTGGGGGACCAACGACGAGGTCCTGCCCACGAAGACGCAACGCGACCTGGTGGCGAGGCTGTGCGATGCGGGGGAGCGGGTGCGGGCCGTGCCGGTGGCGGGGCGCGGGCATCAGGACATCCTGCAGCCGCGTTCCGGAATGCTCACCTCACTGGTGCGCTGGACGAACTCGCTGCGCGCCGACGTGGTGCCTGAGAGCGTCTTCGACGACTGCGGCGGATGAGGCCGGATCGGGTAACGTAGGGGGGATGCGGCGGCGTCGCCCGCCGCGAAGAGCTGAATATAGGAGGTCACCGTGGATATCGATCTCGGACTGCTGCGTACCGTCGAGCGCGAGAGGGAGATCCCCTTCGACGAACTCGTCGCCATCATCGAGCAGGCGATCCTGACCGCCTACGCGAAGCACACCTCGCCGACGGGCGAGCTGCCCGAGGGTGCACGCTCTCACCTCGACCGCAAGACCGGCCACGTCGGAGTGTTCATCCCCGTGCGCGACGAAGAGGGCGTCATCGTCGGCGAAGAGGAGAGCACGCCGGAGGACTTCGGCCGCATCGCCGCTTTCGCCGCCAAGCAGGTCATCAACCAGCGGCTGCGCGACATCGCTGACGACGCCGTGCTGGGAGAGTTCCGCGGCAAGGAGGGCGACATCGTCGCCGGCGTCATTCAGCAGGGTCCGAACCCTCGGATGGTCCACGTCGACCTCGGCGCCGTCGAGGCGATCCTGCCGCCTGAGGAGCAGGTGCCCGGCGAGGAGTACCGTCACGGTTCCCGCATCCGCGTCTACGTGACCTCCGTCGCCAAGGGCACGAAGGGGCCGGCGATCACGGTTTCGCGGACGCACCCCGGTCTCGTCCGCAAACTCTTCGCACTCGAGGTGCCCGAGATCGCTGCCGGCGTGGTCGAGATCGTCGCGCTCGCGCGCGAGGCGGGCCACCGCACCAAGATGGCCGTGCGCACCGACGATCCGTCGATCAACGCGAAAGGCGCCTGCATCGGCGAGCTTGGTCGTCGCGTGCGCGCCGTCACAGAGGAGCTGAACGGCGAGAAGATCGACATCGTCGACTACCACGCTGATCTCGCGACCTTCGTGGCCAACGCTCTCTCGCCCGCCAAAGTGACGTCTGCGTTCGTCCTCGATCAGAGCACGAAGGCCGTCCGCGCGCTCGTTCCGGACTATCAGCTCTCGCTGGCGATCGGCAAAGAGGGGCAGAACGCCCGGCTCGCCGCGAAGCTCACCGGCGCGAAGATCGATATCCAGCCCGACAGCATCCTGGAGAGCTGACGCGTCCCTGACCCCCTCGGTCGACAGGTGTAAGATGGAACCCGTACGAACGTGCGTCGGATGTCGCACGCGTGCTCCCCGGAAAGACCTCCTGCGGGTGGTCTGCGTGGATTCCGCGCTCGTCATCGACGAGCGCGGGGCACTGCCGGGCAGAGGCGCGTGGGTCCACGAGACGCCCGAATGCATGGATGCCGCCCTGAGGCGCCGTGCGTTCGTGCGGGCATTGCGTGTGTCAGGCCCGCTTGACACGCAGACCATCGAGAAACGGCTGAACGGCTATGGACACAAAGTGAACGGCTCGAAATGAGACCCGTCCGCGACTAACGGTCTGCCCTGTCCTGGGTAGGCCCCCAAGACAGGAGAATTGTGGCAAAACCACGCGTGCACGAGATCGCTTCCGAGCTCGGCGTCGACAGCAAGGTCGCGCTTGCGAAGCTGAAGGAGCTCGGCGAGTTCGTCAAGAGCCCCTCATCCACCATCGAGCCCCCGGTGGCTCGTAAGCTCCGTGCTGCCCTCGAGGCAGACGGGGTCGCGGCGCCCGCCGCCGCACCCAAGCCCACGAGCGGTGCCCGTCCGGGCCCGGCTCGTCCCGCGGCACCGCGCCCGCAGGCTCCGGCCCCCGCGGCTCCGGCTGCTCCGGCCGCCGAGACGCCTGCTCCGGCACCGGCGGAGTCCGCGCCGTCCGCCGCACCCGCTGCTGCCGCGGCTCCGGCCGCACCCGCCTCGGGTGCCACGCCCGCCGCAGCGACCCCGGGCGCCCCCAAGCCCGGTGCTGCTCCCAAGCCCGGCGGCGCAACCCCGCCGCGTCCTGGCGGCGCGCCGCGCCCCGGTAACAACCCGTTCGCGAGCGCGCAGGGCATGGGTCAGCGCCCCGCGGGCCCCCGTCCCGGAAACAACCCGTTCGCGAGCGCGCAGGGCATGGGCCAGCGCCCCTCGCCCGGCAACATCCCGCGTCCGCAGGCACCTCGTCCCGGTGCTCCTCGTCCCGGCGCTCCGCGCCCGGGCGGTGCCGGTCGTCCTGGCGGCGGCGGTCGTCCCGGCGCACCGTTCCAGCAGCGCCCCGGCGGTCCCGGTCGTCCCGGCGGCGCCGGTGGCTTCCAGCGTCCCGGTGCTCCCGCGGGCGGCGGCTTCGCCGGTCGTCCCGGTGGCGGCGGTGGTCGCGGTCGCGGTCCCGGCGGTGGCACCGCAGGTGCCTTCGGCAAGGGCGGCGGCAAGTCGCGTCAGCGCAAGTCGCGTCGGGCGAAGCGGCAAGAATTCGAGATGCGGTCGGCGCCGGTCGTCGGCGGCGTCAACGTCCAGAAGGGCAACGGCGAGATCATCCGCCTGCGTCGCGGTGCCTCCATCGCCGACTTCGCGGACAAGCTCGAGGCGCTGCGCGGGTACACCGTGCAGCCCGGCACGCTCGTGACCATCCTGTTCAACCTGGGTGAGATGGCGACGGCGACCGAGTCGCTCGACGAGGCCACCTTCGAGGTGCTCGGTGAGGAGCTCGGCTACAAGATCCAGATGGTCTCGCCCGAGGACGAGGACAAGGAGCTCCTCGAGGGCTTCGGTCTCGACCTCGAGGCCGAGTTGGAGGCGGAGAGCGAGGACGACCTCGAGATCCGTCCTCCGGTGGTGACCGTCATGGGTCACGTCGATCACGGTAAGACCCGACTGCTCGACGCGATCCGCCAGACGAACGTCGTGGCGGGCGAGGCCGGTGGCATCACCCAGCACATCGGTGCGTACCAGGTGTGGACCGAGCACGAGGGCATCGAGCGCGCGATCACCTTCATCGACACCCCGGGTCACGAGGCGTTCACCGCCATGCGTGCCCGCGGTGCGCAGGTGACCGACATCGCGATCCTCGTGGTCGCCGCCGACGACGGCATCATGCCGCAGACGGTGGAGGCCCTCAACCACGCGCAGGCCGCTCAGGTGCCGATCGTCGTGGCCGTCAACAAGGTCGACAAGCCCGACGCCAACCCGGCCAAGGTGCGTCAGCAGCTCACCGAGTACGGGCTGGTCGCCGAGGAGTACGGCGGCGACGTCATGTTCGTCGACGTCTCGGCTCGCCAGGGGACCAACATCCAGGAGCTGCTGGACGCCGTCCTGCTGACCGCGGATGCCGGCCTCGACCTCACGGCGAACCCGAACAAGGCTGCGCGCGGTGTCGCGATCGAAGCGAAGCTCGACAAGGGCCGCGGATCGGTGGCGACCGTGCTCATCCAGTCCGGAACGCTGCGCATCGGTGACGCGATCGTCGCGGGAACGGCCTACGGCCGCGTGCGCGCCATGATCGACGAGAACGGCGACCCGGTGGAGGAAGCCTGGCCTTCTCGCCCGGTGCAGGTGCAGGGTCTGAACTCCGTGCCGCGCGCCGGCGACGTCTTCATCGTCACCGAAGAAGACCGCCTGGCCCGTCAGATCGCCGAGAAGCGCGAGGCCGCCGAGCGCAACGCCCAGCTGGCCAAGGCCCGCAAGCGCATCTCGCTCGAGGACTTCACCCGTGCGCTCGAAGAGGGCAAGGTCGAGTCGCTCAACCTCATCATCAAGGGCGACGTGTCCGGTGCCGTCGAGGCGCTGGAGGAGTCGCTGCTCAAGATCGAGGTCGACGACTCCGTGCAGCTGCGCATCATCCACCGCGGTGTGGGTGCCATCACCGAGTCGGACATCAACCTGGCGACGATCGACAACGCGATCGTCATCGGCTTCAACGTCCGTCCCGACACGAAGGCCCGCGAGCGCGCCGCGCGCGAGGGCGTCGACGTCCGCTTCTACTCCGTCATCTACAACGCGATCGATGACGTCGAACAGTCCCTCAAGGGTCTGCTCAAGCCGGAGTACGAAGAGGTTCAGTCGGGTGTCGCCGAGATCCGGGAGGTGTTCCGCTCCTCGAAGTTCGGCAACATCGCCGGTGTCATCGTGCGATCGGGAACCATCACCCGCAACGCGAAGGCCCGCGTCATCCGCGACGGCGTCGTCATCGCCGACGGTCTGGCGATCGAGTCGCTGCGCCGCTTCAAGGACGACGTCACCGAGGTGCGTACGGACTACGAAGCCGGTATCGGCCTCGGCAAGTACAACGACATCCAGATCGGTGACGAGATCGAGACGACCGAGATGGTGGAGAAGCCACGCGGCTGATCCTCTGGTTGCTACGGACTCGGATGTCCGTCCTCGGCAAGAACGGGGCCTGTACCCCGATTGCCTCGGACGGACATCCGAGTCCTCCGCAGTTTCCGAGTCCACGTCGGTGGGTTGAGAGAGGGAGAAGAAGGACATGGCCAGTGAACGGCAGGCGAGGCTCGCCGACCGCATCCGCGTGCTCATCGCCGAGCGGCTCGAGAAAGGGCTGCGCGACCCGCGCCTCGGCTTCGTGACGATCACGGACGTGCGCGTGACGGGAGACCTGCAGCACGCGTCCGTGTTCTACACGGTGCTGGGTAGCGAGCAGGAGCGTCTGGACTCCGCTGCGGCTCTGACCGCCGCGACGGGCATGCTGCGCAGCGAGGTGGGGCGCAAGCTCGGTGTGCGGTTGACCCCAACGCTGGAGTTCATCCCCGACGGTGTTCCCGAGAACGCCGGTCACATCGAAGACCTGCTGCGCGAGGCGCGCGAGCGTGACAGCGCTGTGGCGGGTCTTGCGGCATCGGCTCAGTACGCCGGTGACGCCGACCCCTACGTCTCCCGTGAGGACGACGAGGACTGATCCCTCACCGGGGCGCGGTCAACGAGCGTCCCCACGCGAAGGCCCGTTCGAGCTCTCCCTGCTCGAGCGGGCCTTCGCGCGATGTCACCACGAAGTGGGTGGTTGCGGAGACGACGAGCGCCCGGCGCCTGGCCGCGCGCGCAATGGACTTCGCTGCCGAGCCGACGAGGAACGATCGCCCTTGCCGGGTGTCGAAGGCCGCGGCGAAGGGCGGTGGTGTCTTCACCGTGAGCCCCGCGAGCCATTCTCGGATTCCTGGCGTGTGCGGGACACCCGCGCCTTCGGAGCGCGCCTCAGCGCGACTCGACGAGGTCGGCAGGGAGAACGCGTGAGTCGGGGCGCCGATGACGAGCAGCGTGAGCGAGGGGGCGAGTGACGACGGCGCATCCGCGACCGCGCACAGCGTGAGCGCGTCGGAGTCTTCCCGTGCGCCGCGGGCGACCTCCTCCGCAACTCTGCGGGTGTTGCCCCAGAGCGATTCGTAGACGATCAGCGTCTCCACGCCCGCACCGTACATCTTGCGAGACGCGAAGCGCCCGCCCGCGAGCCGGGATTAACCGACCCAGCCGAGCCGCTACCGTGGCGGCATGACCTCCGCCACACGATCAGGGCCGCGTGCGAAGCCGTCCGCCGGAGATGTTCGGATCGCAGCCGTGGCCGTTCCCGTGTGGTTCGGGTTCTTCGCTCTGACGCCGGGGCTGTTCGCGAACGGTCCCGGCGCCCTCCTGTCGGACGACATCGATCTCCGACTGATTGCGGAGACGGTACTCGTCGTGGTGCTGACCGTCGCTCTCACGCTCGTCTTTCGCCGGGAGAGTCGAAACCTGTTCGCCCGGGGCCGCATGATGTGGTGTTTCGCGCTGCCAGCGGCGGCGCTCGTGGCGCTGCCCTTCCATTACGCGCTCCCGCGCCCGCTTCTGCTCTACGTCGTGTGGATGGCGGCATCCGTGCTCTGGCAGGACTACCTGACATTCGGCCTTCTGCAGACGTTTCTGCGCCGGATCCTGCCGGGCTGGGGGAGCGTGCTCGGGGTGGGCGTGCTCTTCATGTGCGTCCACCTGGTCTACTTGCCCGAACGCTTCTTCTCACCGCTGCCGGCGCTGGCGATGCTGATACTCGGAGCGGTGCTCGCGCTGCTTCGGTCGTGGACGGGAACCCTTCACGTGGTGCTGGCATTGCACCTGAGCTTCTACTACCTCTTCGCGTGACCGCCCGCGAGAGGTCAGCGTGGGAGGCGGAGCTCGCCATCGACGGCCTCCGCGAGCCCGTCCGCGACCAAGGAATCGATGGCGCGATCGCGCTGCAGCGGGTCGGGCCAGCCCGCGACCACCTCCTCGATGGCGACCGCATGGTCAGATGCCTCGCGCAGCTGCTTGAGGACCGCCCCGCGCGCCTGTCGGTCGCTGCCCTCGTAGCGCGCCTGCCGACGGCGGGTGTCGCCCGTGTCGGGGTAGCCCGCTGCGCGCCATGCGCACATCGCGCGCAGCGGACATTCGGCGCACCGCGGATTGCGCGCCGTGCACACGAGTGCGCCGAGTTCCATGGCAGCGGCGTTCACCACGGCCGCCGTGGCCGCATCCCGGGGCAGGAGCGCGTCCATCGCCGCGAGGTCGCGCCGGGAAGGAGGTCCCGGCTGCGCCCGACCGTCGATCGCGCGAGCGATGACACGTCGCGTATTGGTGTCGACGACAGGGTGGTGGTCCCCGTACGCGAAGACGGCGACCGCACGAGCCGTGTAGTCGCCGATCCCCGTGAGAGCGAGGAGCTGATCGACCTCCCGTGGCACCACGCCGTCGTGTCGATCGCGGATCTCGACAGCCGCGCGGTGCAGCCAGAGCGCGCGCCGGGGGTAGCCCAGATTCGCCCACTGGCGAACGGCGTCGGCCGGCGCCGCCTCCGAGAGCGCCGTAGGAGTCGGCCACAGGGCGAGCCAGGCCTCCAGGTGGGGGATCACGCGGTTCACAGGGGTCTGCTGGAGCATGAACTCGCTCACGAGGACACCCCAGGCGCCGTATCCGGGCGCGCGCCAGGGAAGATCGCGCGCGTTGTCGCGGTACCAGGCAACGAGCGCGGGGGCGGGATCCGGCATCCCTCCAGCCTAGGCTGGAGACATGCGCCCACCGATCTCACAAGAACAGGAAACGCTGCTCGGTGAGCTGCGTGCGGAGCTGCGTCAGCACCACCGTCGGGGTCGGCTGCTGGTCGCGGTGGACGGGCGGGACGGCGCGGGCAAGAGCCTTTTCGCCGATGGGCTCGCGGATGCCTTGCGCGAAGACGGCTCGACGGTGTTCCGCGCATCCGCGGACGACTTCCACCGCCCGCGCGCCGCGCGCTACGCGCGGGGCCGTACGTCCGCGGAGGGCCACTACCTCGACTCCTACGACACTGACGCGCTGCTCGACCGGCTGCTGCGTCCGTTCCGCGCGGGCGCACCCTTCGTGAGGGCGACGCACGACCTCGACGAGGATCGTGCCGTAGACCCCGAGGCCGAGACAGCGCCCGCCGATGCGGTCCTCGTCGTCGACGGCCTCTTCCTCCTGCGTCCGGAGCTCCGCGACGTTTGGAACTGGTCGGTGTGGCTCGATGTGCCACTCGATGTGGCGTTCGGGCGCATGGCGCGACGCGACGGGAGCGACCCCGACCCACTTGTCGCCTCGAATGCGCGCTATCGCGCAGGCTTCGACCTGTATCTCCAGGACGGCGACCCGCGTGGCCGCGCGAGCGTGATCCTCGACAACACCGACCCGCGGCAGCCGGTCCGCGTCTTCCGGGACTTCTGCTGATGGCCGGTGAGTCCGCGCCCACCGGCGTGCTCCTGGTCGACAAGCCCGGAGGGCTGACGAGTCACGACGTGGTCTCGCGCACCCGTCGTGCGCTGAACACGCGCAAGGTGGGCCACGCGGGCACCCTCGATCCGATGGCGACCGGGCTCCTTGTGCTGGGTGTCGGTGCTGCGACACGACTGCTCACCTACGTCGTCGGGCTGGACAAGACCTACGAGACCACCATCCTGCTCGGAGCGAGCACGGACACCGATGACGCCGACGGCACGGTCGTGAGTCGTGCTGATGCGTCGACGCTCGCCGCGGTCACGGACGAGGAGATCCGTGCGCGCATCGCGGATCTCACGGGGGACATCGAGCAGGTTCCGAGCACGGTGTCGGCCATCAAAGTCGCGGGAAAGCGCGCCTACGACCTCGCCCGGGCGGGCGAGGAGGTGGTGCTGGCCTCGCGCGCCGTGACCGTGTCGCGTTTCGAGGTGCTCGCCATCCGTCGCACTGAGGCGGCGATCGAGCTGGATGCGGTGGTCGACTGCTCCAGCGGCACGTACATCCGCGCGTTGGCGCGTGATCTGGGAATCGCGCTTGCCGTCGGTGGACACCTGACGGCGCTGCGGCGGACCCGCATCGGCTCGTTCGATGTTGCGCGCGCGCTCGACCTCGACCGCATCGATCCCGACGCCCTGCTGCGACCCGCGGCCGCTGCGGCCCTCGCGCTGCCCACGCTCGCCGTCAGCGGTGAGGAGGCGCGCGATCTGCGCCACGGCAAGCGACTCACCGGAGCCGCCCCGAGAGTCGCCGCCACCCCGGCGGCGGCGATCGGTCCGGACGGCGCCTTGATCGGTGTGTTGGAGCGTCGAGGCGCCGATCTCAAGAGCGCGATGAACATGCCGGAGGAGCCCGTATGATCCTCTGGTTCGCGCTGATGCAGGTCGCCGTCGCAGGCGTCGCTGCGCTCGTGTGCGTCATCCTCGGACTCGCCGGTCGGCGCCCGAGCGATGTCAGCGTCGGAGCGCTCGCTCTCGTGGAGCTCTTGCTGATCGCGCAGGTCGTCGTGGCGATCGTCGCACCGTTCGCGGGCAACCCCATCTCCGGCAGCGCTCTCGAGTTCTGGGTGTACCTCGTCTCCGCGGCGCTGCTTCCCCCGGCGGGTGTCTTCTGGGCGCTGCTCGAGCGCAGCCGCTGGAGCACGGTTGTGATGGGCGTGGCGGCGGGGTCCGTGGCGGTCATGGTCTGGCGGATGCAGGTGATCTGGAGCGGGATCGGCGCCTGAGGCGGGCGCCCCGTGCCTCGATCTAGGATTGTCAGGTCATGGCACCAGCGAACCGCCCCCGCATCACCGGCCTCGGCCGCGTGCTGGTCGCGGTGTACGCGGTGCTCGCCCTCGCCGCGACGGGTCGATCGCTCGTGCAGATCGTGGAGCGCTTCGATGCGGCACCGCTGGCGTTCACGCTGTCGGCGATCTCCGCGGCGGTCTACATCCTCGCGACGGCGGCCCTCATCTTCTCGCACTCGCGCTTCTGGTACGCGCTCGCGTGGGTCGCGATCGTCTTCGAGATGATCGGGGTGCTGGTCGTCGGATCCATCAGCCTGTTCCGGCACGATCTGTTCCCGGAGGAGACGGTCTGGAGCTGGTTCGGCTCGGGCTACGTCTTCGTGCCGCTGATCCTTCCGTTCGTCGGTGTCTGGTGGCTGTTCACCCACCGGCCCGGCCACGCGGTGGCTGCGCCCGCTCCTGCTCGCGTCGAGAGGTCTGTCTGGTGATCGTGTTCCACGGACCCCAGGAGGTCCCCGCGGGCTTCGGTCCATCCGTCGTCGCGATCGGAAAATTCGACGGTGTGCATGCGGGGCATCGCGTCCTCCTCGAGCGCGCCAAGGTGGAGGCTGCGGCGCGCGGTGCGAAGGTCGTCGCCGTCACCTTCGACCGCAATCCGCTCGCCCTGCTGCGGCCGGATCGCTGTCCGCAGAACCTCGTGGGCGTGACGCAGAAGCTTCGGCTGCTTGCCGAGACCGGTATCGATGCGGCGATGGTGCTGACCTTCGATGCTGCGCTGGCGGAGCTGGAGCCGCGGGAGTTCGTCCGGGGCATCCTCGTGGAGCCGCTCGACACGTGCGCCGTCCTTGTCGGCAACGACTTCCGCTTCGGTCGCGGGGGAGCAGGAGACCCCGGGACGCTCGGACGGCTCGGCGAGGAGTTCGGCTTCAGTGTCGGCGTCGTCGACGACGTCAGCGCGATCGACGGCGGTCGCCGGGTGTCCTCCACCTGGGTGCGGGAGCTGCTGGCCGCCGGTGACGTGGAGGGCGCTGCGAAGCTGCTCGGTCGTCCCGCATCCGTGCGCGGTGAGGTCGTGCACGGCCTCAAGAGGGGGCGCGAGATGGGCTTCCCGACCGCGAACCTCAGCCCTTCGCTGGAGGGGTTCGTGCCCGCTGACGGCGTGTACGCCGGATGGCTCGTCGATGAGGCGACGGGACTGCGTTCGGGGACGCGCTATCCCGCCGCGATCTCGGTGGGGACGAACCCCACCTTCGGCGACGTGCCGACGCGCCAGGTGGAAGCGCACGTGCTGGACGAGCAGGGGATCGACCTCTACGGCCACGAGGTCGACGTTCAGTTCGTGCAGCGCGTGCGAGGGATGGTGGCGTTCGAGGGGATCGCGGCGCTGATCGACCAGATGAACGACGACGTCACGCAGGTGCGTCGGATGCTCGGCGCGTAGCCGAGTCCGTGCCGCCTCGGATCCCGAGCGCGGACGCGACGGCGCCGACGATCATGAGCGCGGCGACGAAGACCATCGCGGTATGAAGACCCGTCAGATCCAGCGCGTCGCCGACGAGCACCCCGATGGCCGCGACGGCGAGGAGTCCCGCCACGCGTGCGACGGCGTTGTTGACCGCGGACGCGATGCCGGAGCGCTCGGAGGTCACGGAGCCCAGCACCGCTGCGGTGAGCGGTGCGACGGTGAGCGTCAGGCCGATCCCGAACAGCACCATGCCCGGCAGCACCTGCGTGAGGTAGTCGAAGGGTTGACCGACGCTCAGAAGGAGGAGGGACCCCGCCGCCATGACCGCGGGACCGATCGTCATGAACCACCGGGGCCCGAGCTTGCCTGCCCAGGCTCCGGCACGTGAGCTGAACGCGATCATCAGGAGCGTCGGAGGCAGGGATGCGAGTCCCGCGACCGTCGCGGAGAGGCCTGCCGTCTGCTGGAGGTAGATGGTGAGCACGAGTCCGTTGAGCGAGAGGCCCGCGTAGACGAAGAACGTCGTCAGGTTGCCGGTCCAGAAATTGCGTGCCCGGAACAACGACAGCGGCATGACGGGGGAGGGCGCGACGCGCTGCCGCCAGATGAACCCGGCGAGCAGAAGGAGCCCGCCGATCGCGCCAGCCCACACCCAGGGCGAGTCCGCCCCCAGCCGGGGCTGCTCGATGAGGGCGAACACCAGTGCCCCGAGACCCGCCGTGCTGAGCACGGCGCCCAGCGCGTCGATCCGCGCGCCGGGCGTGCGCAGCTCCGGGATGCGGGTGAGCAGCAGGAGTGTGGGCAGGACGGGCAGAACGGTCACCGCGAAGACCCAGCGCCAGGAGAGGAGATCGACGAGGAGGCCGCCGGCGAGAGGGCCGATGAGGGTGGCGACCGTGGTCGCCCCTGTCCAGATCCCGATCGCGCGGGAGCGCTCCGCGCCCTCGAAGCGCGCGGTCAGCAGCGCGAGCGAGCTGGGAACGAGGAGCGCCCCACCGACACCCTGGACCGCCCTGAGCGCAATGAGCCAGCCCGCGCTGGGCACGAAGGCCAAGGCAAGCGACGCCGTGCCGAAGACGAGGAGTCCGATGCGCAGGATCCGGACTCGGCCGAAGGCGTCGCTCAGGGAGCCGGCGACGAGGATGAACGCGCCGAGCGTCACGAGGTACGCATCCACCACCCACTGCTGCGTGGCCAGGCCGCCGCCGAGCTCGTGTGCGATGGCGGGCAGGGCCACGTTGACGATGGTGCCGTCGAGGAAGGACACGAACGAGGCGAGGACCGCGACGCCGATGACGACGGCGGCGCTCGCCGGACTGCTCGGAGGGGTCGCCATGCTGCACACGCTACGCCCTCCCGCGGGCGTCGGGGGTGCTTCCCGGAATACCCTAGGGGGGTATATCGTTGCGGGGGACGAGGAGGATGTCATCATGCACGACCACGACGGAACCACCCGCGAGGCGGTCCTGGACATCGACGGCATGACCTGCGCCAGCTGCGTCGCGCGCGTCGAGAAGCGACTGGGGGCCGTCGAGGGCGTTGCTGCCTCGGTCAACCTCGCTACGGAGTCCGCGCACGTGAGCTACCCCGCCGATCTGCCAGAGGAGAGGCTCGTGCAAGCGGTCGCTCAGGCCGGCTACACCGCCCGCATCCGACCCGTGCACACGCACGGCGACCATGGGGGTCACGTGCACGAGGTGGAGGATGCGCCCGGTGCCACCACGCTGCGCACGCGCCTGATCGTCAGCACCGTTCTCGCGATCCCGGTCGTCGCGCTCGGAATGGTTCCGGCGTGGCAGTTCCCCGGATGGCAGTGGCTGTCGCTCGTGCTCACGGCACCGGTGGTGCTGTGGGGAGGGTGGCCGTTCCACCGCGCGACGTTCGCGAACCTCCGTCACGGCGCGCTGACGATGGACACGCTGATCACGATCGGCACCTTCGCCGCTTTTGGATGGAGCGTGTGGGCACTGCTGTTCGGGTCCGCCGGACGCTGGGGTATCCGCCACGAGGTCGTCCTGATCGGTCCGGTGCACGACGCAACGTCGCTCGTCTACTTCGAGGTGGCCGCCGCCGTGACGGTCTTCCTGCTGATCGGTCGTTACATCGAGCAGCGGTCACGCCGCGCGGCCGGTGCGGCGCTTCGTGCGCTCGGCGAGCTGACCGTGCCCGAGGTGGAACTCGCCGACGGGCGCACGGTGCCGCTGGAGGCACTGCGTCCGGGAGAGGTGTTCGTGACGCGGCCGGGTGCGACGCTGCCCACCGACGGCACGGTCGTCGACGGGCGGGCGGATGTGGACGAGAGCATGCTCACCGGCGAGGCGGTTCCGGTGTCCGTCGCGCCGGGATCATCCGTGACCGGCGGCACGATCGTGCACGGCGGCGCGCTGAGCGTGCGCGCGGACGCTGTGGGCGCTGACACGCGCCTGGCCCGCATCGCTCAACTCGTCGAGAACGCACAGATGGGCAAGAGTCGCGTCCAGCGCCTGGCGGACCGGATCTCCGCCGTCTTCGTGCCGATCGTCATCGGGCTCGCCGTGCTGACCCTCATCGGATGGATGGTGGCGGGCGGATCGGCCGCCGAGGGATTCGTCGCGGCCGTGGCCGTGCTCATCATCGCGTGCCCGTGCGCCCTGGGGCTCGCCACCCCCGTCGCGATTCTCGTCGGCACCGGTCGCGGTGCGCAGCTCGGCATTCTCGTGACCGGCCCCGACGCCCTCGAGAACGCGCAGCGCATCGACACGGTCGTGCTCGACAAGACCGGTACCGTCACCACCGGGCAGATGCGCGTGCGCCGCGCGGTCGTCGCAGCAGGCGTCGACGAAGCGCAGGCACGTCGTGTCGCCGGCGCCCTCGAGGCGGGGTCGGAGCACCCTGTCGCCCGAGCGCTCGCTGCCGCGGACGCGCCCGCCGTCGCCGATTTCGAGGCCGTCCCGGGACGCGGCGTGGTCGGCGACGTCGAGGGGGTCCGTGCCTTTGCGGGGAACGCTGCGCTCGCCGCGGATGAGGGTGCCCGCCTGCCGGCCGACCTCGCCGTCGCGCTCGGGGACAGCGTCGGAACCAACGTCGTCGTGGGCTGGGCCGACGGTGACGGACGCATGCACGCCGCTGCCGTCTTCGAGCTCGAGGACGCCGTTCGCGAGGATGCGGCCCAGGCTGTCGCCGAGCTCTCCGAGAGCGGCATGCGTGTGATCCTGCTCACCGGCGACGCCGAACCCGTGGCCCGTCGGGTCGCGGCGGAGGTCGGGATCGGCGAGGTCAGAGCCCAGGTCACCCCCGAGGGCAAGCTCGCCGCCGTCTCGCAGCTGCGGGGGCAGGGGTGCCGGGTCGCCATGGTCGGCGACGGTGTGAACGACGCCGCGGCGCTCGCCGCGTCCGATCTGGGGATCGCGATGGGGGGCGGGACGGATGCCGCCCGCCACGCCGGAGACATCACGCTGACCGGATCGCGGCTCGGCCAGGTCGGAACGGCTCTGTCGCTCAGCCGCCGGGTGATGTCCGTCATCCGCGGAAATCTGTTCTGGGCCTTCGCATACAACATTGCCGCGCTGCCGCTGGCCGCTTCGGGGCTGTTGAACCCGATGATCGCCGGAGCAGCGATGGCCTTCTCCAGCCTGTTCGTCGTGCTCAACAGCCTTCGCCTGCGCCGAGCCGGCTGACGACGGCGCGGCTGCGGGGCAGGCCGGCCCGCCGCGAGTCGCTGCGCCGCGCGCCGGGATGCTCTAAACTGTCAGCGTCGGCCCGGATCCCTGCATCCACGTCAGGCCCAGTCGACTCTCTCGCGTACGAGCCGGCACCGAGCCGCCCGCGAGACTCGAAACACCGGTCGACGGTCCATTGCGGACCCGACGCTCAGGAGGAGCATGCCGACCACGGCACCGGCGGCGCAACGCCGTAGAAAGTCCTCGTCCGCCAAGCGCGACGACGAGGCCCCCGTCATCCCGATCCTCGCGCGCAAGGTGCGCGAGGTCGAGGCGAAGGCCCAGCGCGGCAAGCTGGGCCCCACCAACCGCGTCAAGTTCCAGGTCATCGCCTTCCTGGTGCGCGAGGAACGCGCCCGCGTGAAGTCCGACACCACGCTCACCGACGCGTCGCGCGCCGAGCTGCTCAAGCGGCTCGACGGGGTGGCGACCATCCTCGCCAAGACCGCCGCGCGGGACACGTCCCTCATCCAGCTGCTCGAAGTGGACCAGGCGACCTCGCCGGTCGCGAAGCGGATGCGGCGCGACTGGCTGCTGGAGTCCGGTGCCGAGCTCGCACCCGACGAGCTGATCATCACGGACGCCGCGCCGGCCACGCCCGTCGCGGTGATTCCCGCCGCGGCCGCATCGCGGCAGGTCGTGCCGCCGCAGGTCGAGGCCCGCCAGATGGCGAACCCCTTCCTCGCGCCCGACCTGACTCCGCGCTCCACCGGCAGCACGCCGCGTCGTCGCCTGGACGACTGGGAGCTCATGGGACCGCTCTACAAGGCGTTCGAGACGGGCGCCGGCGGCGGAGCGGCCTCCATGGACCTGCCTCCCGTTCCGGAGTTCGACCGCCTCTCGCCCAAGGGACTCGAGGTCATGGCGCACCAGTCGCGCTTCCTCGAGGCGGTCCGCGAGGGGCACCGCAGCTTCCTCCTCGCCGACGAGCCCGGCCTCGGCAAGACGGCGCAGTCGGTGCTCGCCGCATCCGTCGCGAACGCCTATCCGCTGCTGGTCGTCGTGCCCAACGTCGTCAAGATGAACTGGGCGCGCGAGGTGCACCGGTGGACGCCGCAGCGGCGCGCCACCGTGATCCAGGGCGACGGCGAGAACATCGACGCGTTCGCCGACGTCTTCATCGTCAACTACGAGGTCCTCGACCGTCATCTGTCCTGGCTCAGCACGATCGGCCTGGGCGGCATGGTGGTCGACGAGGCGCACTTCATCAAGAACCTCACCTCCCAGCGCTCCCGGAATGTGCTGGCACTGGCCGGCCGCATCCGCGAGGCGCGACGCGACCCGCTCATGCTCGCGCTGACGGGCACGCCGCTGATCAACGACGTCGAGGACTTCGATGCGATCTGGCGCTTCCTGGGCTGGACGAACGGCGAGAAGCCAGGTCCCGAGCTCATGGCGAAGCTCGATGAGACCGGACTGACGCCCGCCGACAAAGCCTTCTATCCGCAGGCGCGCAGCGCGGTCATCTCCATGGGCATCGTCCGTCGGCGCAAGACCGACGTGGCGGCGGACCTTCCCGACAAGCTCGTCGCCGACCTGCCCGTCGAACTGGACGACGAGTACGGCCGTTCGATCCGTCACGCCGAACGCGAGCTGGGCGAGCGTCTCGCCGCGCGGTACCGCCGCATCATCGAGGCGCGTGGCGAGCGTGGCCTGGCGGTCGGCGAGATCGACGAGGACATCGTCCGCCTCGTCGCCCAGCACGAGCTCGACGAGTCGAAGGCCGCCGCATCCGGCAGCGAAAACGTCTTCACGATGGTGCGCCGCATCGGCCAGGCCAAGGCCCTGCTGGCGGCCGATTACACTGTGCAGCTGCAGCGCTCCGTGGGCAAGGTGGTCTTCTTCGCAAAGCACATCGACGTCATGGATGCAGCCGAGGCGCACTTCGCCGCGGCAGGCCTCAAGACGGTCTCGCTGCGCGGTGACCAGACGGCCATCGCGCGCCAGGCGGCCATCGACGCGTTCAACTCCGACCCGGACGTCGCCGTCGCGGTCTGCTCCCTGACGGCCGCCGGTGTCGGCGTCAACCTGCAGGCAGCCTCCAACGTCGTGCTGGCGGAGCTGAGCTGGACCGCGGCCGAGCAGACGCAGGCGATCGACCGCGTGCACCGCATCGGACAGGACGAGCCGGTCACGGCGTGGCGCATCATCGCCGCCCACACGATCGACACGAAGATCGCCGAGCTCATCGACGCCAAGCAGGGTCTCTCCCTCCGCGCGCTCGACGGCCACGCGGTCGAGCCCGGTTCGAGCGACTCCGTGCAGCTGTCCGCGCTCATGCATCTGACGCGGTCCGCGCTCGGCGGCTGACCCGCATCCAAATGCACGGCCCCGGGCGTGCGCCCGGGGGCTCCGGGGCGATAGTGTCGGTGAGGCAGCGTCGCCCCATTCCCCGGAGCACCATCACCCGGAAAGCAGGGACTCCAGCATGAAGATCGGTATTCTCACCAGCGGCGGCGATTGCCCCGGACTGAACGCGGTGATCCGCGGCGTCGTGCTCAAGGGCACCACGACCTACGACCTCGAGTTCGTCGGCATCCGCGACGGATGGCGCGGCGTCGTCGACGGCGACTTCTTCCCGTTGACGCGGCACGAGGTCAAAGGCCTGTCGAAGGTGGGCGGCACGATCCTCGGCACCAGCCGGACGAATCCCTACGAGGGTCCCCGCGGCGGAGCCGAGAACATCGCCAAGACGCTGTACGGCCACCGCATCGACGGGATCATCGCGATCGGCGGCGAAGGTACGCTCGCGGCGGCCAACCGCCTCGCGAACGACGGCATCAACGTGCTCGGCGTCCCGAAGACGATCGACAACGACCTGCGGGCGACCGATTACTCGTTCGGCTTCGACACGGCCGTCAACATCGCCACCGACGCCATGGATCGCCTGCGCACCACCGGCGATTCGCACCAGCGTTGCATGGTCGCCGAGGTCATGGGCCGCCACGTGGGCTGGATCGCGCTGCACGCGGGTATCGCCGCGGGTGCGCACGTGATCTGCATCCCCGAGGTTCCGATGTCGATCGATGAGATCGTCGACCAGGTCAGCCGTGCACACGACCGCGGACGCGCGCCGCTCGTCGTCGTCTCCGAGGGCTTCAAGCTCACGGGCATGGACGAGGCCTTCAGCGACAAGGGCCTCGACGCCTTCAACCGCCCGCGTCTCGGCGGCATCAGCGAGGTCCTCGCCCCCGAGATCGAGCGCATCACCGGTATCGAGACCCGCGCAACGGTGCTCGGCCACATCCAGCGCGGTGGATCGCCCTCCGCCTTCGACCGCGTGCTCGCGACCCGCCTGGGCCTGCACGCCGCCGACGCGATCGTCGACGGCGCATGGGGTCAGATGGTCGCCATGCGCGGAACCGACATCGTGCGCGTGCCGTTCGCGGAGGCGCTCGGCGAGCTGAACACCGTTCCCCAGTACCGCTACGAAGAGGCCGCCGCGCTCTTCGGCTGAGCCGCCGCTCGCCCCATCACCAGGAGATCTCCGTCCCGCAGCACGATCCGCCTCCGGATCATCCCGTCGGGCGGAGATCTCCTGCGTTGCGGTGCCATCTCCAACTCAGTTGCCTCGGCATGTCCCACTTGCCGCAGAGCATGTCCCACTTGCGGCAGTTTCGGCAGCCGAATCCTGCGGAAAATGGGACATGGATGGCGGGTCATTGCCGCCAGCCGGCGCGCGCGAGGGCCTGCCGGACCTTGTCGACCGCCACACGGCCGTCGCCACGCATGTGGTGATTCAGGATGCGGACGAGCTCCCAGCCCTCGGCGCGGATCGCATCCCACCGATCGGCGTCCTTTGCGAACTGGCGCGCATCCTGCGCGCGCACACGCCCGTCGTACTCCACGCCGATTCGCCAGCGCCGATACGCGAGGTCGAGCTCCGCGACATGCCGACCGCGTGGGTCGTAGAGCGTCCAGTTGATGTCGGGCTCGGGGAGACCGCCTCGCTGGAGCAGCAGACGCAGCCGCGTCTCTCGTGGCGAGCGGGCGCCGGAGCGCACATCACGTAGGGCTGCGGAGAGGCGGCCTCGCACGTCGCCCATCGCTTCGATCTCGTCCCTCAACTCAGCCGCGCTCGAGAGTGGCCGCGATCCCGATACGAGAAACTCCGCCGCGCAGATGAGGTCGTCGACCCGCCACGTGGTGGCGGCCTGGCGCCATGCACGTGCCGGGTGCTCGACGGCGAGTCCCGCGTGCTCGCGTGTCGCCGGTTCGCGGTGCTGAAGACGGTGACCGGTGACGCCGGCGATGCGCGGCTCTCTCGCAGGCCTGTGCGCGCAGACGTGTATGCCCGTGGCATGGGGCCATTCGGGGAGAGGCGCCCCGTAGAGCGCGAGCGCCGTCTCTCCTCCGAAGAACTGCCACGGCCGCATCCGCGGCGCGTACTCCTCGCACCGCCCACGGATGTCATCTCTCGCAGCCGCATCCGCAACAGAACGCACGCCGCGATAGGGGACGCGCAACGCTGACCGGCGAAGCCGGTGAGGCGAGTGCCCGAGCGCCACCGCGTCGGCGACGGCGAAGTGAGGCGGAAGGTCGGGGGGAAGGGGATCGGCCGGCGGCATACCCCCGAGCATCCGGCGCGCGGACGGGCGAGCAGGCGCTGTGCACAGCGGTCGCGGCTCTCACCCAGCCTGTGGAGGAACCTCCCGGCAAGCATGTCCCACTTGCCGCAACTTTCGGTGCCGAGAAGTGCGGGAAGTGGGACATGCGCTGCGGGAAGGGGGACATGCCGGCGGTCGGGCCCCGGGACAGGCCGCGGCGTCTCCTGTCGGTCGCGGCGGCGGGTCAGGCGAGGCCGAGGACGTCCAGCATCCAGGCCTGCTCGTACGCGCGCTCGCGCCAGGCGTTGTAGCGCCCGCTGACGCCGCCGTGGCCGGCGACCATCTCGCACTTGAGCAGCGCATCGGCGCCGACCTCGCGCAGCCTCGCCACCCACTTCGCCGGCTCCACGTACAGCACGCGGGTGTCGTTGAACGAGGTGACGGCCAGGATGCGGGGATACGCCACGCCCTCGCGCACGTTCTCGTACGGCGAGTACGTCTTCATGTAGGCGTATACCTCGGGGTCGTGCAGGGGGTCGCCCCACTCGTCCCATTCGATGACCGTCAGCGGAAGCGAGGGGTCCAGGATCGTCGTCAGCGCGTCCACGAACGGCACGTCGGCGAGGATGCCGGCGAACAGCTCCGGTGCGAGGTTCGCGACGGCGCCCATCAGCAATCCGCCGGCCGAACCGCCCTCGGCGACAAGGAGTTTCGGCGACGTGTAGCCGTGATCGATCAGGTGCAGGGCGCAGTCGACGAAGTCGGTGAAGGTGTTGCGCTTGGCCAGCAGCTTTCCGTCCTCGTACCACTCCCGGCCCATCTCGCCGCCGCCGCGCACGTGGGCGACCGCGAAGATCACCCCGCGATCGAGCTCCGACAGACGTGCGACCGAGAACGCCGGCTCGATGGAATGCTCGTACGAGCCGTAGCCGTACAGATGCACGGGGCGAGGCGCGGCTCCCGCATCGCCGAACGACCGCTTCCACACGAGCGACACCGGGACCTCGGTGCCGTCCTGCGCGGTGGCCCACACGCGGGCCTGGGCGTAGTCGGCGCTGTCGTAGCCGCCCAGCACCGGCTGCTGCTTGCGCACGATGCGCTCGCCGCTGGCGGGATCGTAGTCGAAGACCGTCGACGGCGTCACGAACGAGCCGTAGCCCAGGCGGATGAGGGGAGGGGCCCACTCGGGGTTGCCGGCTGTGCCGACGGAGTAGAGCGGCTCGTCGAACTCGAGCTCGGCCACCGCGCCGTCGGCGTAGTCCAGCATGCCGAGTCGCGCGAGTCCCTCGCGCCGGTAGGCCAGGACGGCCCAGTCGCGGAACGTGGACTGCCCCAGCAGTCGGCGGCCGCGCCGGTGCGGCACGACGACATCGCGCGCGCCCTGCGGATCGGATGCGGACACCCGCACGAGCTCGAAGTCCACGGCCTGGTCGTTGTGCAGGATGTAGAGCACATCCTCGCCGTCGACCACGGCGTGGTCGCTGTCGTACTCCACGCCCTCCCGACGCGGCCAGATCACGCGGGGCTCGCCGCGCAGGTCGTCGGCCGGAAGCAGCCATTCCTCGGAGGTGATGGAGGAGCCGACGCCGATGACAAGGAAGCGGTCGCTGCGGGTGAAGCCGGCGCCGACCCAGAAACGGTCGTCGCTCTCGTGGAAGAGCAGGGCGTCGTCGGTGACCGGGGTACCCAGCTCGTGAAGCCAGACCTTGTCGGGCCGCCACGCGTCGTCGACAGTCGAGTAGACGATGAAGCGCCCGTCGGGAGACAGCGAGGCGCCCGCGAACGTGCCCTCGATGACGTCGGGCAGCGTCATGCCCGTCTCCAGGTCGCGCACGCGCAACGTGTATCGCTCGTCTCCGGACGTGTCGACGCCGTACAGGAGCAGACGGCCGTCCGTGGAGACCTCGAAGGTGCCGAGGGAGAAGAACTCCTCCCCGTCCGCCTCCGCGTTGCCGTCGAGCAGCACCTGCTCGCCCTCCAGAGGGCCGTCGGGAACCGGAGGCGTCCAGTCGTCGGGGGAGGTGAGCGGCGCGCGACAGTGGATGCCGTACTGCTTGCCCTCCTCGGTGCGGGAGAAATACCACCACTGGCCGCGGCGCGTCGGCACGGAGAGATCGGTCTCGAGCGTGCGTCCCTTGATCTCCTGGAAGATCTGCTCGCGCAGGCCCGCGAGATGCGCGGTGCGTGCGTCGGTGTACGCGTTCTCGGCCTCGATGTGCGCGACGACGCTCGCGTCGTCCTTGTCGCGGAGCCATTCGTACGGGTCGTCGAACACGTCGCCGTGGTGCGCGCGGGAGCGGACCTTTCGGGCGGCGTGCGGGGCTGCGGGGATGGCGGAGTCGGTCACCGTTCCACGCTAGTCGGATGCGGCCGCCTCGGGCCGCGAAGCGACTCAGCCCTCGAGCCCGCGCACGATCGCGCGCGCCGCGCGCACGGCCGTGATGGTGCCGGCCGCCGTGATGTTCGCGGCGACCGCCCCCGGCAGGACACCGTTCCCCGCGACGAAGAGACCCGCGACACCCCACACGGCGCCGTCGCGGTCCACGACACCGGTGCCGTCATCCGTCTCGCTCATGCGCACCGTCCCCGAGTAGTGCAGGGACGAGCCGGGCGGAAGCAGGAGCGTGTTGCCGACGGCATCCGGCCCCGCGACAGCCTCGAAGGCCACCCGTTGCTCGCGGGTCGCGCGTTCGATGAGGGCCAGGTCGGTGTCGCTGTAGCCGTAATGGATGCGGGCGCGCGGCATGCCGAGCGCGTCCGTCTCGGTATCGGAGAACTCGATGCGCGATGTCTCCCTGACCTCGGTGGGGACATAGACGCTGATGCCGACGGCCATGGCCACGGCTTCCTGAAGATCGTCGGAGAAGAGCGGGCCCACGCTGATCTGCCAGTGGAAGGGCTGGGCGTCGTCGCTGTGCGGCAGCCAGAGCGAGTCCGACATCCATTCGCCCTCGCCGAGCGGCGGTACCTCATCGATGCCGAGGTGGTGCGGTTCCGCGAAGACCCTTCCGGTGATGAACGCGTGTTCATTGAGATAGCGACCGAGAGCGTGCGGTCGCACCCCGGAGGCGAACAGGAGCTGCGGACTGCGCAGGGCATCCGCGGCGACGACGACGTGGTCCGCGCGGAGTTCGCCGCGCTCGCCGGTGCTCAGATCCTCGACCTCGAGCCCCAGGACGCGTTGTCCGTCGAGAAGGATGCGCCGCACGAGCGTGCCGGAGAGGAGGGCCACGGTCGCCGACGATCCGTCGAGCTCCGGAAGGATGACCCCGGGGTCGGTGCGCCGACGCTCGACCCCGTCGGCGCGGAAGACTCCCATGGGCATGATCTGCGGCCCGCGTCCGGGAGCGCTGACGTCGCCGAACGCCCGCGTGAGCGCGTCCAGGACGGCGGCGCCGGCGGGTGTCGGGCCGAACCGGTCGGAGCCGATCCGCAGAATGCTGCGTACGCGCGCGTAGTCGGCATCCCATTCGGATGCGAACGCCGCGGGGATCTCGCGGCCCCACGGCGTCGGACACGCGGCGGTCCAATGGGACCCCATCCCGCCGACGTTCCACGCGCTCGCGGCCGCGGGCATCTCGGTCGCGTCGTGCCCGAGTGCCGCGAAGTCGTAGAGCCCGAACGCCGTCGCGCTACGGGCGTCGAAGGCACCTGCCGTCGCGGCACCGACGTACATGGACTGCACGCCGGCCGCGACGTGGGCGTGATACGCGTCTCGTGTCTCCGCATCCGCCGAGTCGTGCAGGTGGCGTGCCGGCGCGCCCTCGCCCGCGGGACCGGCCTCGACGATGGTGATCCGCGTTCCCGGGCGCAGCCGGCCCACTTCAGCGGCTACTGCGGCGCCCATGATGCCGCTGCCCACGATGAGTACGTCCGCGTCCACGGATCCTCCAGATATGTCGATGATCGGTATAAGACGACTATTACGAAACAAAAGACGCCTGATGCATGGAGAAAGTTTCGCGCTCGTAACGAAATCTGACGCGCTGTGACGCCGGTGTTAATTCTGTCAACATCGGCCGGATCGGCTTCCGATGTGCCCATAGCCTGGCCGCGGCTCGGCATCTGCCGCCGGCGCCCCACCCGCTCCACGGGCGCACCCACCCGCATCCCGAAAGGCCGTTCCACCATGTCTGCACTGCCTTCACGTCCACTCCGGCGCACGCTCCTGGTCTCAGGTGTCGCCCTCACCGCCGCCATCGTTCTCGCCGGGTGCGGCCGGGCGTCCGGCGACTCCGAGGCGGCTGCCGACACCGTCGTCGGCGACGACGCCGCGACCGGAACCATCGAGTTCTGGGCGGCCGGCGCGGAGGGGGAGGCGCTGCCCGCCTTCTTCGAGGAGTTCGAGAAGGAGAACCCCGATGTCACCGTCAACGTGACTTCGATCCCCGAGTCGGAGTTCGCCACCAAGGTCGCAGCCGCTGTCGCGGCGGGCAATGTCCCCGACGCGACGTTCCTGCTGTCGCAGTCGCAGGCGAGCCTGCTCGCCACCGACGCGTTCGCCACCGTTCCCGACGGCCTCGTCGACGGCGACGACTTCTTCGACAACATGTGGGACGCCGCCCAGTACGACGGCGCCGCACACGCCGTGCCCTGGTACACCTACGCCCAGGCGTTCTACTACCGCAAGGACCTGGCCGACGCCGCCGGCGTCGAGGCGCCCGCGACGTGGGAGGACTACCCCGCGTTCGCCAAGGCCATGCAGGCCCAGGGAGTGAAGTTCCCGATCGGTCTCTCGGTGGAATGGAACGAGTACACCGCACAGCAGTTCAATGACTTCAGCATCCAGGCCGGCGGATCGCTCATCTCCGACGACCACACGGAGTGGACCATCGACACCCCAGAGAACCTCGCGGCGCTGGAGACCTTCACGAACCTGATCCTCGACGGGTACGCATCGCCCGACGGCCCGACCTTCCTCGACACCGTGCCGTGGTTCACGTCGGGGCAGATCGGGGCCTACGTCAACGGGCCGTGGTTCCCGTCGTGGCTCGACGAGGCCAACGGAGAGGGCTGGTCGAGCAAGAACCTGGGTGTCGCGCTCAACGCCGCCGGCCCCGGTGGCAGCACCTCGGCGATCGGAGGCGGAAGCCTCGCCGTCTTCGAGGACGCCAAGAACGCGGATGCGGCATGGAAGCTGGTGCGCTGGATGTCGCAGCCCGAGAACCAGGTCGCCTGGTACGAGCGCTTCGGCAACCTGCCGGCCGTCGAGGCGGCATGGGACGAGCCGGTGATCGCCGACGACCCGTTCCTGGCCGTCATCAAGGAGGCCATCCCGATGGCGAGCGCGGTGCCCGCCGTCCAGGGTTGGCTGGAGGTCTCCGCAATGCTGGGTTCCGAGATGGAGCGCGCCGCACGGGGCCAGGCCACGCCCGCTGACGTGCTCGCCGCCGCACAGGCCAAGGCCGACGCGATCGGCACCGGCGTCGAGTGAGCGCCGGTCGACCATGACGAGTTCCACACTCACCCGCGGGGAGACGCGCACGAGCCGTCTCCCCGCGGAAGGCGCGCGCCCGCGCGGCCGCCGCGGTGCGCGCCCGCGTCAGAGCCTCGTCGCCTGGATCTTCCTGGTGCCCACGCTCATCGTCGTCGGTCTGTTCACGGTCGTTCCGGGTCTGTTCGCGCTGGCGTTCAGCTTCACCGACATCAGACTGCGCGACATCCGAGACCCGCTCCAGGTCGAGTTCATCGGCACCGAGAACTTCACGGCGCTGCTCGCCAACCCGGACTTCCTGCGCTCGATCGGCAACACGGTCCTCTTCGTCGTCATCGGTGTCCCGCTCACGATCGGCATCGGGCTCGCCCTCGCGATCCTGCTGGGCAGTGGCATCCGGCGTCTGCGCCCGGTCTTCCGGGCAGCCATCTACCTCCCGGTCATCGCGAACATCGTCGCCGCATCCGTGATCTGGAAGTACGCCCTCACCTACGAGGGTCCGGTCAACGAGGCGCTCGCCGCGATCGGCATCGCGGGGCCCAACTGGCTCGGAGATCCGGCGTGGGGTGTCACCTCGGTGATCCTGCTCACCGTCTGGCGCAACGTCGGAACGGCGATGGTGCTGTTCCTCGCGGGGCTGCAGGCTGTGCCGGAAGAGGTCTACGAGGCCGCAGCCATCGACGGCGCGGGCCCCTGGCGACGGATCGTGCACATGACGCTGCCGCTGCTGCGTCCGACGACGCTGCTGGTGACCGTGCTCATCACGGTCATGTACATGAACATCTTCGAGGAGCCCTATCTGCTCACCGGCGGCGGCCCCTTGGACTCGACGAGATCGATCTCCCTCTGGGTCTACCAACAGTTCGGATACGGGAACATCGCCGCCTCCATGGCGGGCTCCTTCGTGCTGATCCTGTTAGTGGCCGTCGTGAGTGTCGTGCAGTTCCGGATGCTGAGGCCCAAACACTGATGCGTACCTCTCGACTGAGCAGCGCGCTGCTCTATCTGCTCATCACCGTCGTGTGCGTGGCGATGCTGATCCCGTTCGTCCTGGTGTTCTTCGGCGCCTTCAAGACGCAAGGGGAGTTCACCGCCAACCCGGGCGCGTGGCTCCCCGAGTCCTTCGGCAACCTCGCCAACTTCGCGACCCTCTTCGATCGCGGCTTCGGACAGTACTTCCTCAACGGCGTCATCGTCTCCGCGCTCGTCGTCGCCGGCAACCTCGTGTTCAGCTCGCTCGCCGGATACACGCTCGCCAAGCTGCACTTCCGCGGTCGCGGGTTCGTCTTCGCGCTGGTGCTGGCCACCATGATGGTTCCGATCGTCGCGATCTTCGTGCCGCAGTTCATGGTCGCCGTCCAGCTCGGGCTGGTCGACACGCTGTTCGGAATCGCGCTTCCCATGCTCGTCCTGCCGATCGCCGTGTTCGTGGTCCGGCAGTTCGCCCATTCGATCCCGGAGGACCTCATGGAGGCGGCCAGGCTCGACGGCGCGGGCGAGCTGCGCATCTTCGGGCAGATCTTCCTCCCGCTGCTCGCGCCCGCGCTCGCGACGGTGAGCGTGCTCACCTTCCTCGCTTCGTGGAACGCCTTCATCTGGCCGCTTGTCATGGCGCAGTCGCAGAGCACCTACACCTTGCCCGTCGGCCTGGCCGTCGCCGCCCAGGCCAATCGCACCACCGAGTTCGGGGTGCTCCTGGCGGGCGCGGTCGTGGTGTTGCTTCCCGTCCTGATCCTGTTCCTGTTCCTGCAGAAGTACTTCGTGCAGGGCATCGCCGCCACCGGTCTCAAATGAGCCCGCGCTCTCTGCTTCGAAAGGTCCCCGCATGACGATCCGTCGGTCACAGGTCGCCCTCAACCCCATCCAATGGACCAACCTCCCGCCCGATCCTGCCGTCCCCGGAAGCACCGGGCGCTGGCGTTACGGCGAACCGTCGTTCGTGGCCGACTACCCCGAGGTGCTCGCCGCCGTGGCGGCATCCGGGTTCGACGCCACGATGATGGAGGTCCTGGATACACAGACCCTCCAGAGCTATGCGGCGATGATCGAACGCTCCGGTCTGCGCGTCGCGCCGGGCTACGCCTCCATCGGGTTGCCCGAGGACGAGGGGCTGGAGATCGCACCCGGCAGCGCCGAGTGGGCGCGCTGGTTCAACCCCGTGCGTCGCAAGGCCGAGGAATCGCTCTACTTCGGTCTGGACACGGTCTTCCTCGCGCCGATGGTCGACTACCGGCTGCCGCGCTGGTCCGAGCGCGCGGCCGTCGGATACCTCGCCGATCGCGACCGGCTCCTGCGGCAGGCCGACATGCTGGCCGAGGCGGGCCGCATCCTGCGCGCGGAGGGTGTCCGCGCGGGGCTGCACAACCACGTCGGTACCTGGGTCGAGACCGAGGAGGAGATCGAGACGGTGCTCGCCGAGGTCGACCCCGAGGTGCTCGGTGCGTCGTTCGATCTGGGGCACCTCGCGTGGGCGGGTATCGACCCGGTGGCGATGATCGCGCGACACCGTGATCGCGTGATCGACCTGCACATCAAGGACCACTCCGCGGTTCTCATCGCCGAGAACCGGGCGAACCCGGGGCCGTACGAGCGCGTGGCGTCGCAGCCGTTCTTCCTCGAGCCCGGCAGCGGCGACATCGACATCGCCGGTGTGCTCGCGCAGCTCGGGGACGACTTCGACGGTTGGCTGGTCATCGAGGTCGACCAGCTGCACGGCGACCCGGACGCGAGTGCGCGGCGCAGTCGCGGGTGGGTCGAGCAGACGTTCGCCGCGTGAACGCACTGCGCGTCGCGATCATCGGGACCGGGATGATCGCGGAGGTCCATGCGCGCGCCGTCCGCACAGTCGGGGGTCGGCTGACGGGTGTTCTCGGCTCCCGCCCGGAGCGGGGCGCGCAGGCCGCCGGGCGCTGGGGCGGCCGGGGCTATCTCGATCTCGCGGAGCTGCTGGCCGATACCCCGGACATCGTGCACGTGTGCACTCCCAACGCGACCCATGCGCCCTACGTGCGGGCGCTTCTGGCGGCCGGCGTCGCGGTGGTGTGCGAGAAGCCCTTGGGGCTCGATGGGGCCGAGGCTCACGAGTTGGCGGACCTCGCCCGGCATGCGGGGGTCGTCGCGACCGTCCCCTTCGTCTACCGCTACCACCCGCTCGTGCGCGAGATCCGATCCCGAGTGTCGCAGGGCCGACTGGGACGAGTGCTGCTCATGCACGGCACCTATCTGCAGGACTGGATGCTGGACGCCCGCACCGCGAACTGGCGCGTAGACCCCGCGCTCGGCGGCGGATCGCGCGCCTTCGCGGACATCGGTTCGCACTGGTGCGATCTGGTCGAGTTCGTCAGCGGGGAACGCTTCGACGCCGCATCCGCGCAGTTCGCGCTCGCGCACCCCGAGCGTCCCGTCGGCAGCGATCACGCCTTCGGCGGCGCCGCGACGGCCGAACGGCCGAGCGCCCCGGTCGAGACCGAGGATGCGGCGATCGTCGCGCTGCGCACGCGGTCGGGGATTCCCGCCAGCGTCGTGGTGTCGCAGGTTTCCGCGGGGCGCAAGAACCGGCTGTGGTTCGAGATCGACGGCACCTCGGCCAGCGCCGTCTTCGACCAGGAGACGCCCGAGACGGTGTGGTTCGGCACGACGAAGGGGGCGAGCATCCTGCGGCGAGCCGAGGCGGAGCCCTCGTCGGAACAGGCCCGCTTGAACGCGTTCCCCGCCGGTCACGCGCAGGGATGGGGCGATGCGTTCGCGGCGTTCGTCGCCGACACCTACGCCGCTGTGCACGGTGACGCGCCGGAGGGTCTTCCCACGTTCGATGACGGCGCCCGCGCCGCCGACATCGTCGACGCGGTGCGCGCCTCGGCGCTCTCCGCCTCGTGGGAGACCGTCGCCGCACCCTGAGCGTGCGTGCGCGACGACCGGTTCACAACCCATCGACGCGGGTAACCGGTTACGCCCGGCGCCCTGAGTTGACCGGGAGGGCGGGCGATGTAAGGATTCCGTGTGGTCGGGTTAACGAATGCCGACTTCACGGTGAACTGTTCGTTCGCGCCGCCGTTCGCTCGGCTCTCCCTCCTTCTCCCTCTCCCCGAAAGCGAACGGTGGAAACCGCAGCACTGATCGTCGTCCTGATCATCGGACTCGCGCTCTTCTTCGACTTCACCAACGGCTTCCACGACACCGCCAACGCGATGGCCACGCCCATCGCGACGGGTGCCCTGAAGCCGAAGGTCGCCGTCCTGCTCGCGGCGGGACTCAACCTCGTCGGCGCGTTCTTGTCGACCGAGGTCTCCAAGACCATCTCGCACGGCATCGTGCGTGAGGACCAGATCTCACCCGGGGCCTTCCTTCCGCTGATCTTCGCCGGCCTCATCGGCGCGATCACCTGGAACATGCTGACGTGGTTGCTGGGTCTTCCCTCCAGCTCGTCGCACGCGTTGTTCGGGGGATTGATCGGCGCGACGCTCGTGGGGATCGGCGCCTATGCGATCGACTTCGGCGTCGTGCTCAGCAAAGTCATCCTCCCGGCCCTGATCGCCCCGGTGACCGCGGGCGTGATCGCTTTCGCCGCGACCAAGCTCGCCTACGCCATGACCCGCCGCTACGACGGCAAGCCGGACGGCCGCGACGGGTTCCGCTGGGGGCAGATCTTCTCGTCCTCCCTCGTCGCCCTCGCCCACGGCACCAACGACGCGCAGAAGACGATGGGCGTCATCACCCTTGCGCTGATCATGGCCGGGTGGCAGGACTCGGCCCACGCGGATCCCCAGCTCTGGGTCATCTTCGCCTGCGCCTTCACGATCGCCCTCGGCACGTACATGGGCGGCTGGCGCATCATCCGCACGCTCGGCAAGGGCCTCACCGACGTGAAGCCCGCCCAGGGATTCTCGGCGGAGAGCTCCACCGCCGCCACGATCCTCGCCTCCAGCGCCCTCGGCTTCGCCCTGTCGACCACGCAGGTGGCATCCGGCTCGGTCATCGGGTCGGGGCTCGGTCGCCGCGGCGCGAAGGTGCGCTGGCGGACGGTCGGTCGGATCACGATCGGATGGCTCCTCACGCTTCCTGCCGCGGGCATCGTCGGCGCTGCGGCGGCCCTCATCGTGGCCTGGCTCGGCCCGTGGGGCATCGCGATCGACGCGGTCCTGGCCGTGATCATCGTGCTCCTGCTCTTCCTGCGTTCGCGCCGCGACGAGGTCACCGCCGCCAACGCAATGAGCGAGGTCGCCGACTCCGGGCGCGCCGTCAAGGTCAAGCGCAACCCGCCGCCCACGCGCCGCCAGCGTCGCTTGGAGCGCGAGCGGGCCCGTCAGGAGAAGGGACAGCGCTGATGGACGTCCAGATCGATTGGCTCGCCTTCGTACAGGTCTTCTTCGCCGCCCTCGTCGCTGCGGTCGCGGTGGTGGGAAGCTACGCGCTCGGACTCCGGATGCTGGTGCGCGCCGGTCGTGCGCCGGTGGTCGCCCCGGCGGAGTTCACCGATGCGATCACCGTCATGACCGACAAGCAGCGTGCCAAGGCGGAGAAGGCCGCGGCCAAGGCGGCCAAGCGCTCGCCGCTGACCGACGCGCAGAAGCGGATGGCGTTCGCCGTCGCGTGCGCGGCCTTCGGTTTCTGCGCGCTGGCGGTGCTGTCGGGACTCCTGCTCATCGTCATCGGCCACTGATCACAGCGTCGGTGGCGGGTCATAGGGTGGCGGTATGAGTGCCGCACCCGCCGCTGTGCAGTTCGGGCAGCATCCGCCCGCTCTGCGTTCGATCGTCCACCTGAGCGACACGCACTTCCTCGCCGGCAACGCGGCGCTGGGTGGGCGCTACGACACGCTGGCGAACCTGCGGCGTACCGTCGCCGCGATCGATCGCACCCGCATCCGCCCCGATGCGGTGGTGTGCACGGGCGACCTCACCGACCTGGGCGAGCCGGAGGCCTACCGCGCGCTGCGTGAGGTGCTCGAGCCCGCGGCCGAACGGTGGGGCGCGCCGCTGATCTGGGTGGCCGGTAACCACGACGAACGCGCGCCGCTGCGCGCCGAACTGCTGGGCGGTGCGCCGAGCGACGAGCCGGTCACTGCCGTCCACGACCTCGACGGCCTGCGTCTGATCGTTCTCGATTCCACCGTGCCGGGGTGGCACCACGGCGAGATCGACGATGGGCAGCTGGCATGGCTCGCCGATGTGCTGGCGACGCCCGCGCCACTGGGGACGCTCCTGGCACTGCATCATCCGCCGCTTCCCAGCCACATCCCGTTCTTCGACATCCTCGAACTCCGAGACCAGCACCGACTGGCCGATGTCGTCCGCGACAGCGATGTGCGCGGTATCCTCGCCGGACACCTCCACCACTCGACCTCCGGCACCTTCGCCGGGGTGCCCGTGAGCGTCGCGGCCGCGACGTGCTACACGATGGATCTCGCTCGCCCCGCGGACGAGGTCAACGGGATGGATGCGGGGCAGTCGTTCCACCTCGTGCACGTCTACGACGACACGGTCACGCACGCCGTCGTGCCGGTCGTCGATGCCGAGACAGCGGACTTCTTCACGCCGGAGTGGGTTGCGGACATGGTCGCTCTCAGCCCGGCTGCGCGGCTCGACGCCTTCTCACGTAAGCGTCCCCGCTGACGCTCGCCGCCCGGGAGGGTACCGGGTCCGGGGTGTACGCCGTGTCCGGTGATACGCGTGAGTGCGGCGATTAGGCTCGGTCACGCAACCGGCCGACGACCCACAAGGACAACGCATGCCAGAGCACGCAACGACGCGTACCCGTATCGAGACCGACTCCCTCGGGACCCTCGAGATCCCCGCCGATGCCTATTGGGGCATCCACACGGCACGAGCCCTCGAGAACTTCGACATCTCCAAGCGTCCGATCTCCGTCTACCCCGACCTCGTGGTCGCGCTCGCGATGGTCAAGCAGGCCTCTGCCCGAGCGAACCGCGAGATCGGGGTGCTCGATGCGGAACGCGCGTCGCTCATCGATCGCGCCGCGCAGGAAGTCATCTCGGGTCGGCATCACGACCAGTTCGTGGTCGGCGTCATCCAGGGCGGTGCCGGCACCTCGACCAACATGAACGCCAACGAGGTCATCACCAACGTGGCGCTCGAGCTCGCCGGTCGCGAGAAGGGCGACTACGCGTTCCTCTCGCCGATCGATCACACCAACCGCAGCCAGTCGACGAACGACGTGTACCCGACCGCGATCAAGGTCGGTCTCTCGCTCACCCTGCAGAGCCTCCTGGTCGAGCTCGACCTGCTGCGCCAGGCGTTCCTCGACAAGGCGCGCGAGTTCCACGACGTGCTCAAGGTCGGCCGGACGCAGTTGCAGGATGCGGTGCCGATGACGCTCGGGCAGGAGTTCCACGGCTTCGCCACGACGCTGGGGGAGGACCTGCACCGGTTGCGGGAGAACGCCTGGCTGCTGCACGAGGTCAACATGGGTGCGACCGCCATCGGCACGGGGATCACGACGCATCCGGACTACGCTCCCGCCGTGCTCCGCCACCTTCGCGAGGTCACCGGGCTGGATCTCGCGACGGCTGACGACCTGGTCGAGTCCACGAGCGACACCGGCTCGTTCATGTCGTTCTCGTCCTCGCTCAAGCGCAACGCGATCAAGCTCTCCAAGATCTGCAACGATCTGCGGCTGCTCTCCAGCGGTCCGCAGGCGGGTCTGGGTGAGATCAACCTGCCCGCGCGGCAGGCGGGTTCCAGCATCATGCCCGGCAAGGTCAATCCCGTCATCCCCGAGGTCGTCAACCAGGTGGCGTTCGCCGTCGTCGGCGCGGACATGACGGTCACGATGGCGGTCGAGGGCGGCCAGCTGCAGCTGAACGCCTTCGAGCCGGTGATCGCGCACTCGATCTTCCAGTCGATCACCTGGATGCGCCAGGCCATGTGGACGCTGCGGGTGAACTGCGTCGAGGGCATCACCGCGAATCACGACCGCCTGGGCGCCATGGTCGGCTCCTCCGTGGGGGCGATCACCGCTCTGACGCCCTTCATCGGATACGCGGCCGCGGCGGCTCTCGCGAAGACGGCGCTGCTCACCGGCCGCAACGTCGCCGATCTCGTGGTCGAGGCCGGACTCATGCCGCGCGACGAGGTGCTCAAGCAGCTCTCGCCCGCGCGATTGTCGGGGCTCGAGGCCATCACGGCCGCCATCCCGATCATCGATACGAGCCTCACTCCGACGCAGGACTGAGTGTCGTCCGCGCGACCACGCGGCGCAGCCGATAACGTCGGAGCGCGCACCGTGCCCGCGCCGAATCAGGAGGAATCATGACCGACCCGACCGGATCGCCCGAGAACACCCCGCCGGTCCCGCCGGCCTACCCCGCCGCGCCCCCGGCGTATCCCACGGCGCCCCCGGCCTACGAGACGGCGCCGCCCGCTGCCGGCCAGGTTCCCGGTCCGCCGACTCCCGGCGCACCGGTGCCCGGCAAGACGCTCGGCATCGTGGCTCTCATCGTTGCCTTCTTCGCGCAGCTGATCGGTCTCATCCTCGGCATCGTCGCGCTCGTGCAGAGCCGCAAGGCCGGCGTGCGCAACCTTCCCGCGGTGTGGGCCATCATCGTCAGCGCCGTCCTCATGGTGATCGGGATCATCGTGGGGATCATCCTCATCGTGAGCTTCGCGAGCGTCTTCGACCAGGCCATGCGGTACTGCCTGGAGAACCCCAATGGCTCGTACCAGATCAACGGGGTGACGCAGTCCTGCACCTCTCGCTGAGTCGATCCGCGACCATGGCCTCCACCGGCGCGGTGGGGGCCATGGTCGTTTCAGTCGAGGATGCGGCAGTGCGTCGTGAGTGCGCCGATGCCGTCGATGCCGACCGTCACCGTCGACCGGTCGCGCAGGAAGATCTGCGGATCCCGGGAGTAGCCGGCGCCGCCCGGGCTGCCCGTCGAGATGAGCGTGCCCGGCAACAGCGTCACCGACTGGGAGAGGTGGGACACCAGCGTCGCCACGGGCCGGATCATCTGCCCGGTCGATGCATCCTGCACGGTGTGGCCGTCGACGATCGTCCAGATGTGGAGGTCTTGCGGGTCGGGCACCTCGTCGGCTGTGACCACGAAAGGACCGGTGGGAGTGAACCCGTCGAACGACTTGCAGCGCGACCACTGCGCCTCCGAGAACTGGATGTCGCGCGCCGTGACGTCGTTGACGACCGTGTAGCCCCACACGTGCTCCAGTGCGCTCTCCGGAGGGACGTTCTTCGCGGGGCGACCGATGATCACACCGAGCTCCGCCTCGTAGTCGACGGATTCGCTGAGGCTGCGCGGCCAGCTCGTGGTCTGCTCGTGCCCCGTGAGCGAGTTCGGCCACAGCACGAAGACCGTCGGGGTCTGGTCGGTCTTGAGCCCCAGCTCGCCCGAGTGCGCGGCGTAGTTGAGACCAACCGCGAGGATGACGGGTGGCGCGAGCACCGCCGACGCGAACGCGGTGCCCGCGAGCCCGAAGCGTTCGACCTCCGGCGATGCCGCGGCCTCCCGCACGCGCGCCAGCAGGTCATCTCCGCCGAGGATGAGCTGCTCGAGCGTTCTCGGGGCGTCGGGGAAGAGGGCGTCGACGAAGGCGGCGGAGTCCTCGTCGACGACGACGAGTCTCGGCTCCGGATTCGCAGCGGTGCGGAGGTGGGCGAAGCGCATGCCCTCCACGCTACCGGCGGCGACCGTAGGCTGAGGGAATGACGACCCCCGACGGCCGCCCGACTCTCATCCCACCGGCCTTCGATTCCGCGCTGGCGCAGCCGGTGCACGCCGCTCCGGCGCCGATCGCGCCGCCCGCGACGTCACAGCCACCGGTCGGCACACCGGTCCGCCGCGCGTGGGGGCTCTACGTCTGGGCGGGTGCGCTGCTCGTCGTCCTGCTGGTGGTGCTGGTCGGCTACTTCCTGGAGGCGATCGGTCCGGTCGCCTCGCTCCTGGGGGCGATCCTCGCGCTGCTGCCGCTGGCGGGTGTGCTGTGGGCCCTGCGCATCGTGGACCGTTGGGAGCCGGAGCCGAAGGGGCTCGTCATCCTCGCGCTCGGTTGGGGAGCCATCGCCGCCGTGGCGCTGGCGCTCGGTGTGGATCTCCTTCTGCTGCTGACGTTCGGCCGCGGCGATTCGCAACTCGCCCTCCTGCTGCAGTCGGTCGTGCAGGCGCCGATCGTCGAAGAGATCGGCAAGGGTCTCGGCGTGCTCCTGATCTTCGCGGCGGCGCGACGGTTCTTCGACGGACCGGTGGACGGCATCGTGTACGGCGGGCTGATCGGTGCGGGATTCGCCTTCACCGAGAACATCCAGTACTTCGCGAGCGCCTTCATCGAGGGCGGGTTCGCGCAGGCCTCGGCCACGTTCTTCGTGCGGGGCATCCTCTCGCCCTTCGCCCATGTCATGTTCACCGCGGTCACCGGTTTCGCGCTGGGCCTCGCCGCCCGCCGCGGCGTCCGACTCGGCGGCGCGCTCGGACCCTGGCTCCTGGGGCTCATGGGCGCCATCGCCCTCCACGCGCTGTGGAACGGCTCCGCGCTCCTGGGTGACTTCTTCGCCCTGTACGCCGCGCTCCAGGTTCCTCTCTTCGTGATCTTCGTCGTCGCGATCGTGCTCCTTCGGCGCGAGGAGGCGCGCCTGACGCGGGCGCGGCTGGGGGAGTACGCCGCCGTCGGCTGGTTCACCCCGGAGGAGGTCGACATGCTCGCGACCGCTGCCGGGCGCCGTGCGGCTCTCGCCTGGGCGCGTACGCTCACGGGCAACCGCGTGCCGATCATGCGCACCTTCATCGCCGATGCGACCGCGTTGGCGGCGGCGCGACAGCGCGCGATCAGCGGGCGAGACCCGCGCGCGAGCGCGGAGGAGAGCGCGCTGCTGCAACGCACGGTCGCCGCCCGTGCGGCTCTGTTCGCGCTCTGACCTCGGGCGTCATCTGAGCGAAACACCGCGTCGCTATCGTGAACCGACCAGTTCACTCGACGTCAGGAGCGTCCATGGCCGACTCGGCCCTTCGCGATCTCGCCGCCCTTCCCAAGGGGCATCTCCACGTCCATCTCGAGGCAGCCATGAGGCCCGCGACGCTCGCCGAGCTCGCCGAGGAGATGTCGGTCGAGATCCCGCCGGTGTCCGGCTTCTCCGGCTTCACGGCGTTCGCCGACATGTACCAGGGGCTGCTCGCCGTCCTGGCACGCCCGGAGAACCTCGTGCGGTTGATCGACGAGGCCGTGGCGGATGCGGCATCCGACGGTGCGGTGTACGTCGAGTTCGGCGTGAGCCCGCAGTTCTACGTCGCGGCTTTCGGGACCGTCGTGGCGGCGCTGGACGCCCATCTCGATGCCGTCCGTATCGCCGGTGAACGCCACGGCGTCGAGGTGGGGCTCATGGTCACGGTCGATCGCACCGAACCCCTCGCCGAGGCGATCGCCCTCGCAGAGGCGGCAGCGGCACGCGCGGGTCGGGGCGTCGTATCGCTCGGGCTCGCGAACGAGGAGCGGGGCTATCCCGCCGCGGACTTCGCACCCGCGTTCGAGATCGCCCGCGCCGCAGGTCTCCAGTCCGCGCCCCACGCGGGCGAGCTGGTGGGCCCCGAATCGGTGTGGCAAGCCATCGATGACCTGGGTGCCGCGCGTGTGCTGCACGGCGTGCGGGCGATCGAGGATCCGGCGCTCGTGGCCGAGCTGGCACGGCGCGGGATCTGCCTCGACACCTGCCCCACCTCCAATCTGCTGCTGGATGTCGTCGATGATCTCGCCCGCCATCCGCTTCCGCAGCTGCTGGATGCGGGAGTGCGGTGCTCGATCAACGCGGACGATCCGATCCTGTTCGGTCCCGGCATCCTCGACGAGTACGTCGTCGCACGCGAGCAGATCGGCTTGACCGACCGGCAGCTCGCCGCGTGCGCGTGGAGCTCCATCGAGACCACGCTCGCCGGCGAGGCACTCAAGGCGCGCGCGAAGGCCGACATCGAGGCATGGTTGGGGGAGGAGCTGTGACGAACCTCCACTTCGGCGTCTTCGAGGTCTACGCGCCGCAGGTCGGCGGCACGTACAGCTGGGCGCACCCGCTCTGCGACGCGGCGGACTACCTCGACCCCGAGCGCTGGGTGCGCATGGCGAAGATCATGGACCGTACCGGGTACGACTTCCTCTTCTTCGCCGACGGCTTCGGCTACCCGATGCAGAACGGCGACATCAGTGCGGCCTGTCTGTCTGCCGCCATCAACTTCTCCGGCCTCGATCCGTCGACGATCATCCCGATCCTCGCTCGCGAGACGGAGAAGCTGGGCTTCGTCGTGACCGCGACGACGGGAATGGATCACCCGCTGCCGCTGTCGCGCCGTTTCAGCACCCTCGATCACCTCACCCGCGGGCGTATCGGCTGGAACGTGGTGACGGGCGCCTCCCAGAACGCCGTCGCCGAGCTCTTCGGGCACCCGGAGATGGTCGCGCACGATACGCGATACGAGATGGCCGAGGAGTACGTGTCGCTCGCCCGCAGCTACTGGGAGCAGTCCTGGGACGACGACGCGCTCGTGGCGGATTCCGCCTCCGGGGTCTACATCGACCCGTCCCGCATCCATCGCACCGAGTTCGACGGTGCCCACTACCGCTCGCACGGATACTTCGGCGCTCCGCCGTCACCGCAGCGCACCCCGGTGATCTTCCAGGCCGGTACCTCTCCGAAGGGTCGCGCGCTCGCGGCCTCCCACGCCGAGGGTGTGTTCGTCCAGGCCACGACGCCCGCCCACACGGCGGCGGCCGTCGCCGACATCCGCCGCCGCGCCGCCGAAGCGGGACGCGATCCCGACGAGATCCGCATCATGGCCGGGCTGACGGCGATCGTCGACGAGACGCAGGAAGGTGCCGAGAAGCTCTGGCGGGAGTTCCACGGCATGCAGTCCGACGAGGTCGTGGCGGCGCTGTACGCCGGAAACACCGGCATCGATCTGCTCACGCTCGACCCCGACAAGACCCTCGCGGAGGTCGTGGCCGCCGGCGGCGTCGTCGGTCAGATGGGCACGAGCAACATCGAGCGATTCCTCGGTCGCGACGGCGCCCCGGCGCCGACCGTGCGGCAGATCCTCGACGACCTGCGTGGCAAGGGCACGCGCGGGTTCCGGATCGTGGGCGATGGGGAGTACGTCGCCGATCGCGTCGAGGAACTCGCCGATCAGACGGGCCTCGACGGGTTCCTGTTCGAGCCGGTCTTCGGAACGCGCGACGTCGAGGCGTTCGGGGAGCTGGTGCTTCCACGCCTTCGCGAACGAGGCCGACTGGCAGCGCCTGCCGGTCCGACGCTGCGCGAGCGGATGCGGGAGCACCCCGGAGCTCGTCTGGGGTGAGGCGGAAAAGACTCAGCGCCCGGTGCCGCGGCGATGCCTGCGTGACTCCCGAGCGCTGAGTTGTTCTGATGTCAGGATCCACCTCTCGCCGGGTGCTGTCAAGAGGACCGGCCGCGCCTCGCAGGCGGCACCGACGTGCTTGGATGGAGACATGACTGACAACCGCACGAAGCCCGAGTTCGACGCTCCCGCAGGACCCGCTCCCACTGAGCTCGTCATCCGCGACATCATCGTCGGAGACGGCGAAGAGGCGAAGCCGGGCGACAACGTCACGGTGCACTACGCCGGCGTCGAGTACGAGTCCGGCGAAGAGTTCGACTCCTCCTGGGGTCGTGGCGAGAGCATCCAGTTCCCGCTGCGCGGCCTCATCCAGGGCTGGCAGGACGGCATCCCTGGCATGAAGGTCGGCGGTCGCCGCGAGCTCGTGATCCCGCCCCACCTCGCGTACGGCCCCGCCGGCGGTCACTTCCTCGGAGGCAAGACGCTCATCTTCATCATCGACCTGCTGCAGGTCGGCTGACACGACCTCTCGAAGGGCCCCGGGCACCCGGGGCCCTTCGTCGTGTGTCCACCGGAAGTTCCTAAGACTCTCGTCAGAATTTTGCATTCAAGGGAATACGTTCCCGTGGGATGCGGTTGACTGGACTCGATGCCGCGAAACGCGCGGCCCTGGTTTTGGAGCGAACATGACCGACACGAACGCAATCGAGATCCCCGGATACAAGGCCGGCACCTGGACGCTGGACGCCTCGCACAGCGAGGTCACCTTCGCGGTGCGCCACATGATGATCTCGAAGGTGCGCGGCACCTTCGGTGTGAAGAGCGCCACGATCATCGCCCCGGAGAACCCGCTCGAGGCGAAGGTCGAGGCCACGGTGGACGTCGCCTCCATCGACACCAAGGACGAGGGCCGCGACGGCCACCTGCGTTCGGCCGACTTCTTCGACGTCGAGAACTACCCCACGATGACCTTCGTCTCGACGGGTGTGCGTTACGAGAAGGGTGACTTCCTCGTGGACGGCGACCTGACCATCAAGGACGTCACCAAGCCCGTCACGTTCGAGCTCGAGTTCGGTGGCTTCGGCACCGACCCCTGGGGCAACTACAAGGCCGGCGCCACGGCCAAGACCGTCATCAACCGCGAGGAGTTCGGCCTGACCTGGAACGCCGCGCTCGAGACCGGCGGCGTGCTCGTCGGCAAGGACGTCACGATCGAGCTCGACCTGCAGGGCACGGTCGCGGCCTGATCGCACGAGGGGGACGGATGCAGCCGCATCCGTCCCCTTCGTCATGTCCGGGATCGGCGCCGCAGCCTGTCCTGCGCGAGCAGGATGCCGAGGAAGACGACGAGCGCTCCGACGGGCTCGTTCCACGACACCGTCTCGCCGAGCACGATGGCGCCGAGGAGCACGCCCACGACGGGCGTGATGTACGTGACGGTCGAGGCGCGTGTGGGACCCCAGGTGCGGAGGACGTTCTGATTCCAGATGTAGGCGACACCGGTGCCGAGGCAGCCGAGGAGCACGAGGCAGATGACGATCGCCGCATCCAGTCTTACGGGCGTCAGCGCGATCAACGGCGTCAGAGCGAGCATGATCGCCGCCGCGATTCCGATGTTCAAGAATGAGAAGACCAGGGGGCTCATTCCGCTGTCGGACGTGAAACGGCGCATGTAGGCGAGGCTGAAGCCGTAGCAGGCCGTGGCGCCGAGGATGGCGAGCTGGGCGATGAGGCTCTGATCGGGGGCGAGGCCCTGCCACGGGGCGATGATGACCATCACCCCGAGGATGCCGATGAGGATTCCCGCGATCTGGACGATGCGCAGCTTCTCGACGCGGAACACGGCCCACGCCATCACGGCGGTCATGATCGGGGTCGTCGCGTTGTAGATGCTCGCCAACCCGGAGGTGACGTGCTGCTGCGCCCAGGAGAACAGCAGGAACGGAACGACGCAGAACGAGAGTGCCAGCACGAACATGTGCGCCCACACCACGAGTCGTCGGGGCAGGGTCTCCCGGCGCACGGCCACGAAGATCCCGAGCGTCACAGCCCCCAGTACGAGCCGTGACCAGGCGACCTGGGCGGGGGAGAGCCCGCCCAGCGCGACCTTCATGAACAGGAAGCTGGAGCCCCAGATGATGCCGGTGAGCACGAACTGCACGGCGATGACCGCCTGGCGGGGCGGAGCGGCGGGGCGCGCGACGGGAAGCACGCACCGACTCTAGTGACGGCTGCGGACGCAGTGACGCTCTCGCGGATGCGATGTCCGAAAGCCGCCGCACAACGGCAGCGAGCCGTCGCTCAGGGCACCGGGTGGTGTGCGTCGTACGCACGGAAGCCGGGACTGAGACGCACGAGCACCCCGACGAGCGCGATGATGACGATGCCGCCCAGCAGGGGCGGGAACCACAGCGTCGTGAGGGTCGCGAGGCTCCCGGCGTAGAGCGCTCCGATGCGAGGGCCGCCCGCGACGACCACGACGAAGATCCCCTGCAGGCGCCCGCGCATCGCGTCAGGCACAGCGGACTGCATCATGGTCGAACGGAAGATCGCGCTGACATTGTCGGCGGCGCCCGAGACGGCAAGGACGACGCAGGCGGCGGCGATCAGGACGACATTGAGGTCACCTCCCGCGAACCAACCGAGGGCTGCCGCCACCAGCACGAGCCCGAACACGGCGATCGCGCCGCCGTAGACCTGGATGGCACGCTCGATGCCGACGCCGTGGCGGCGCACCCGGCCGATCGGACCCGAGAACAGGCTGGACAGGAACGCCCCCGCCGCGACCGCCGCGGTGAGGATGCCGGTCGTGACCGGCCCCCCGCCGAGCAGCACGGCGCCGATGCCCGGGAACAGGGCGAGCGGTTGCCCGAACGTCATCGCGATGATGTCCAGGAGGTACTGCATCCGGATGTTGCGTGCCCGGCGCAGGAACGCCCAGCCGTCGCGGAGCGAGTCCAGACCCGGTCTGACGATCGCACCCTCGGGCCGGAGCCGCGGCAGGGTCCACAGGCCGAGGAACAACGAGGTCATGAGCACGACGTCGATCGAGTAGGTCCAGGCGTACCCGGCGGTCGCCACCAGCACGCCGGCGAGTGCGGGGCCGGCCATCACCATGATGCCGACGGTGACGCCGTTCAGGGCGGCCGCGGCCGGCAGCAGTTCGCGCGGGAGCAGTCGCGGCGTGATCGCCGACTTCGTCGCCATCACGACGGAGTTCGCGGCGGAGTTGACGATGCTCAGCGCGTAGAGCCACCAGACGGTCTCGTCGCCGGACCAGGCGAGAGCCGCCAGCAGCGCGGTGGAAGCGAAGGTGATGCAGGCCGCGACCAGGGCGACCATGCGCCGGTCGAACGCGTCGGCGAGCATCCCTCCGTAGAGTCCGGCGAGGACCATCGGGACCAGACCCGCCACCGCGACCATCGCCACCGCGAAGTCGGAGCCGGTGAGCGCGTAGACGTGAAGCATGACCGCGACGATCGTCAGCTGCCCGCCGAGGCCCGCGAGCGTGGAGCCGATCCACATCCGCGCGTACGGTGCGCTGGTGGTGAGCGGGCGCACATCGATCAGGTGGCGCGCGAGCCGCATCCGCCTCACTCCGCGACCTCGATGCGCTTGATGCGAGCGGCGTGACCCGTGCGGATCGTGACGTCCGCGCGGCGGACGCCGAGGTGCGCGGCCAGCGCTGCGATGACGCCGGCGTTGGCTGCGCCGTCGACCGCTCGCTCGCGCACGTGCACGGTCAGGGTGCCGTCCGCATCCGACTCGACGAGGGGGCCGCGTCGCGAGCCGGGCCTGACGCGGATGGTGAACTGCACGGGTGCGAGCGTACCGCGGCGGGAGCGGTCGGAGCCCGCGTCGAACGCTGGTAGACTTTCGAGGTTGCCGTTCGATCGGCCGCGGATAAAGAGAGCCCCCGGATCAGCCGGAGGGCGCCGCGCAACGAGGAGAAAGGGGATCCCATCTATGGCACTCGAGAACGACGTCAAGAAGGCGATCATCGAAGAGTACGCGACGCACCCCGGTGACACCGGATCCCCCGAGGTGCAGGTCGCGATGCTGACGCAGCGCATCAAGGACCTCACCGAGCACCTCAAGGAGCACAAGCACGACCACCACTCGCGTCGTGGTCTGTTCCTCATGGTCGGTCAGCGTCGTCGTCTGCTGGGCTACCTGCAGGACATCGACATCAACCGCTACCGATCGCTCATCGAGCGTCTCGGTCTGCGCCGCTGATCGCAGCGCGATCGCGTATATCGCTTTCTTCGAAGGCCGCCCCACGGTGTGGGGCGGCCTTCGCTTTTGTGTGCCCACCCGCCGCGCCAACAGACGGCAGCGGCTGCCGCGCGACCATCGCTCGCACACTTTCGCATCCGCGATGCTTCTAGACGCGTCGAGTGTGGCGCCGGGTGCGGCCCGTTTCGTGTATCCGTCGTAGAGCCTGGGCGCCGGCGTGCCGGTCGGGCGCCGGGGTGCCGATGGGGTCTTGCCGAGTGTTGTCGCAGGGAGCGGAGTGCCACTGTCAATCGTATCGAACAGACCTATAAGCTCGTTGTCACACCGAACGATCGGAGAACGATGGCTTACGAGGGTCGTCTTCACACCGATGCGAAGCCCGTCGATGACCTCGTTGAGGACGTGCACCAGGGACTCATTCGTATCCCATCATTCCAGCGTGGCCTGCGTTGGCAACGAAGCGATGTAATTCGGTTGTTCGATTCGATCGTGCGGGGTTATCCGATCGGGAACCTTCTTCTTTGGCGGCGCCACGGCGATGAATTCAAAAATATGCCAATCGGAGCGCTGCGCATTGATGCGCCTTCGACCGATTCGGCCCTGTTCGTTGTGGACGGACAGCAGCGGCTGACGTCTCTCGCAAACGCTCTTAGCGATGAAGGTCAAAAGGATCCTCGTTTCGCTCTTGCTTACGATGTTGAGCGGGAGCGGTTCGTGCAGAACCGCAATGTAACGGTGACGGAGATACCGTTACCGATCATCTTCGATCTGACTCGACTGCTGAGCTACTTTAACGAAAATCCGGAGTTGTTATCGCAGCCCGAGTTCATCCAGCGCGCGAATCGGACAGCGAAAGCGATTCGTGAGTTTAGAGTGCCCGTGTACATCGTAGAGCAAAGCGATGAATCGGTGCTTCGCGACATCTTCGACCGGATGAACAACTACGGTCGGAAGCTCACTCGAGCCGAGGTCTTTAGTGCTCTTCACGAGGCTGGCGATGATAACGGAGATTCGAAGGGTGTTGCGCACGATCTTAATGTGATCGCAGATCAGGTCCATGCGCAGACCGGTTTCGGGGTGGTGGACGAGAACACGGTGCTTCTCGCGGTCCTCGCGCGCCGAAAGGCTGATATATCGAGAGACATCCGGCGCGAGTTTGACCCCCCTTCAACCGTTGCCGATCGTCAGGCCTCCGATTTTCCCGGTGAAACACCCGCGGAAGCGAGGAGAGCTGTTGTCGAGGCAATGGTGGCTGCGGTTGAGTTCTTGCAGAACGCTGCAGGTGCTCCGCACTTGGCTATGCTCCCTTACCGATACTTGTTAGTCGTCCTGACTCGATTCTTCTCACACTTTCCAGATCCCGGGTCCGGATCTATCAGAAATCTCCGGCGGTGGTTCTGGCGCGCCGCAGTGCTCGGACCGCAAGTGACGAAGGGGAACATTACATTCGCCACGCGTTCGATGTGCGAGCGGATCCGTCCCGGTGACGAGTTAGGTTCTATTGAAGGATTGCTTGACATTGTCTCTGGACCTTCTCGCACCGATCTCGAAGTTGTCGATTTTCGCACCAATTACGCTACAACCCGAATCATGGTTGCATGTTTATGGGATCTTCGTCCTGCGCGCTTGAACCTCGGTGAGAATGGGGAGGTCGCCAGGTACGGGGTCAATGACCTGTTGGGAGCGCTCGGAGAGCAGAACACTGCATTGGGTGTTACCCCGGCTGTATACAGCGTAGGAGTGGCCGGCAAGGACCGGCGTTCATTGCCGGGCAACAGGATTCTTCTTGCTGATTCCCCAGAGGCACAGATTGAATCACCGTTTGACGCTCTCTGGAGGCTGGCTAGAGATGGTGGAGATAGTGCATCGGCCGCCCTTCTCTCGCACGGAGTGACGGCGGACGCATCCGAACGCATGCTGGCGGGTGATGCCGAAGGGTTCATTGACGTCAGGCAGGAGACTCTTACAGAGGCGCTCCGATCCTTCATTGCTCGTAATGCTGAGTGGAGCTTCGAAGACACGCCTTCGTTGGACTTGTTGGTTGTCGATGACGATCCCGAAGAGCGTGACGACGCCATGATCGCGCCTGCAGGCTACTGACGTGCACCTCGATGTTCGTCTACATGGAGAGAGCGTTGGCACTCTTGAAGCGCGGGGAGCTTTTGTGCGCTTCTACTTCAACGATAACTACCTAGAATCGCGGGACCGAAGTGTTCTAGGACTGAAGTTCGAGGAAGATGTTACGCGCGAGTATACGAGCCAGGATCGACTCCCTTCCTGGTTCGAGAACCTGCTCCCTGAGGGGTCGCTCAAGCAGTTAGTGGAGGCGGAGCTCAGGACGATTTTGGGGAGGACGCCCAGCCAGATGGAAGTGCTCCTGCAGGTCGGCAGTGACCTACCTGGGGCTGTTACGGTCGAGCCCTATGAAGGGGCGGTCGGGGTTCGCCAACGATTCCCTCTCTCTGAGCAAACTGTTGCACAGCGGGAACTCGGGCCATGGCTGACATCCGCTGTCGCGGGCGTAGGACTCAAGTTTTCTGTCCTTCGCCAGGATGAAAAGTTCGTCGCGCCGGCAACGGGAAGTGATGGAGACTGGCTCGTAAAACTTCCCGATCCGCAGTTTAGATTGTTGCCGCAGAACGAATTTGCCAGCATGGGATTGGGTCGACGCGTCGGCATTAACGTCCCCGCTGTCCGACTGGTTTCGCGTGACGAGCTTGAGGGCGTCCCCGATCGGTTCTGGAGGGGTGAGACGGAAGCATTCGTGATCGAGCGCTTTGACCGCGAGAATGGGGCACGCACCCATATTGAAGATTTCGCTCAGGTGCGTGGGCTTCGGGTGGACGATCGTTACGCAGGAAACTTCGAGACTCTCGCAGGCTATGTTTGGCGTCGTAGTCGAGACGAGGACTTGATCGAGTTCGTACGAAGGCTGACTCTGAACCTGATGATTGGGAACGATGACGCGCATCTTAAGAATTGGTCGGTCAGATATTCTGACCGAAAGCGGGCCGAGTTGTCGCCGGTCTACGACGTCGTTTCGGTCCAGGTCTACGACAGTGCTGGCCTCGAGCGGGGCACGGGACTGAAGCTCGCTAATTCGAGGCGGTACGAGGACGTGAACCTGGCTGCGTTTGACAGAATTGGCCGCAAGATCGGCTATCACACTATAGATCTTCGAGATGTGGTGCGAGAAACGGTAGGCCTCATCGAAACGAACTGGTCAGAGTATGAGTCGGACCTTCGAGATGACTCGTTTGTGCGACGCGTCCGTGAACATAAGGAACAGATGAAGCGGCGCCTGAGTTAGTGCTTGGCGGGCAGCCCAGTTCGTGCGTTTACGGCTTTGAGGCCGATGCTTTCGCGTGGTGTTGGGTAGCGCAACACAAGTCGGATGACCTCGAGCCTGTGGAACCTGAGCCCGTTCTGGCCGAGGACGAGACTGCATCTTCTGCACGAGAGCACTGTGGGCGCCCGGGCGCGGTGAGGGGGTGGGTCAGGCGCGGGTGGCCAGGAGATCCGCGTGGTGGATCGCCGCCACATCCGGGTGTGCGCGCAGCCGCGACTTCAGCGCATTCTCGCCGTAGCGGGCGTAGATCGGGTTCGTGGGGTCCTCGGTCACACCCCGCGAACGTGCCGCGAGCTCGGGCGGAAGCTGGATGAGCGGCAGCTGGGCATCGAGCGCCGGGTTGAAGAAGAACGGCACCGAGATGCGGTCCTCAGGGTAGCGGGGCGACACGACCCGGTGGTTGGTGGCGATGAGATACCCCTGGGTCGCGTACTCGAGGAGCTCGCCGATGTTGACGACGAACGCACCGTCGACCGGGGGAGCGTCGACCCATCCGCCGTCGCGCTCGACCTGCAGCCCGCCCTTGCCCGGCTCGACCCAGAGCAGGGTCAGGACACCGGAGTCCTTGTGGGCGCCGACGCCCTGCTGCGGCTCGGGCTCACGGCTGCCGGGATAGCGGACGATCTTGATGAGCGTGCCCGGGTCCGCGAAGTACGGGTCGAAGAAGTCCTCCGCGGCGCCCAGCGCCAGCGCCCACTGGCGCAGCAGCGTGATCGCGACCTCGCTCAGCCGGTCGTGCCACTCCTGCACGACCTCGCGCAGCTCCGGAAGAGCCGCGGGCCAGAGGTTGGGACCGGTGAGCCGGTCGAAGTCGGGAGCGGCGGGATCGGTCACGGCCTCCCGCTCCGGCCCGATGTCGATCTGCTCACGCCAGTCGATCTGGCCCTGCGTGCGCTCGCCGCCGATGCGTGTGTACCCGCGGAAGTGCGGACTGTTGACGTTCTCGATCGCCAGCTTGTCGGCCTCGGGCAGTGCGAAGAAAGCGCGCGCGACCTTCTCGAGGCGCAGCGCCAGGTCATCCACGCCGGTGCCGGTGAGGTAGAAGAAACCCACCTCATGGGTCGCGCGGCGCAGGTCGTCGCGGAAGGCGGCGGCCGCATCCTGGCCGCCGGACAGACGGGAGAAGTCGAGGACGGGAAGGCATGGCGTGCTCATGCACCGAAGGTACGTCCCGTCGTCGCGCCGCGGAGAAATGTTGCTGCGCGTTACCGCACGGCGTGGAATTTGCCTCCGGTCGTAACAGGAGTAATCTCGCTCCGGGCTTAGGTAAGCCTTACCAGAAAGAAGGATGTCGCGGTGCTGTCGAGTCTGCTGATCGGTCTGCGTGAAGGCCTCGAGGCCGCCATCGTCGTCGGCATCCTCGCCGCCTACCTCTCCCGGCTCGGCCGGCGTGACGTGCTGCCGAGGCTGTGGGTCGGCGTCGGGCTCGCCGTTCTCCTCTCGCTCGTGGTCGGCGCGGTCCTCACGTTCGGCGCCTACGAGCTCACCTTCCAGGCCCAAGAGATCCTCGGCGGTGGCCTCTCGCTCGTCGCCGTGGCACTGGTCACGTGGATGATCTTCTGGATGCAGCGCGCCGGACGTGGTCTCAAGCGGGCCCTTGAGGGCGACATCGACCGGGCCCTCGCGACCGGGGCGCTGTGGGGCATCGTGGTCATCGGGTTCATCTCCGTCGCTCGCGAAGGACTCGAGACGACGCTCCTGCTGTGGTCGATGGTGCAGTCCTTCGGCAACGCGCCCGCCGCCCTCGGCGGCGCGGTCCTCGGCCTCGCCCTGGCCGTCGTGCTCGGCGCGCTTATCTCGCGCGGCATGATCCGGCTCGACCTGCGGGTGTTCTTCACCTGGACCGGAGCCCTGCTCATCATCGTCGCCGCCGGCGTCCTCGCCTACGGCGTGCACGACCTGCAGGAGGCCGGCGTGCTTCCGGGCCCCTTCTCCGATGCCGCCACGATCGACGCGGCGACCGGTGTCGTGGGCGTGGGTCTTGCCGGATTCCCGTTCGGCTGGGCCTTCGACCTGTCGGCGATCATCGCCCCCGGCGGCCCCGTGGCGGTGCTGCTGCAGGCCACCGTCGGATTCATGCCGCAGATGACGTGGCTGCAGGTCGTCGCGTGGGGCGTCTACATCGTCGTGGTCGGCATCCTCTTCTTCCGCGGTGCGCGTCCGCACCAGCGGTCCCACCGAGCGCAAGAAGCCGTCGCTCCCGCACATCAAGGAACCCCATGACAGCTCCTCGTCTGATCGGCGGCGCCGCGGCGCTCGTCATCACTTCGCTCGCCCTCGCCGGATGCGTTGCCAAGGCCGACGTGGCCGCATCCGATGCCCTCGCCGTCACGGCGAGCGACTCGGGATGCGATCTGCCCACGGCGACCGCAACCAGCGGCACCCTGGCCTTCGACGTCACGAACACGGGCTCGCAGGTCAGCGAGTTCTACCTGCTCGCCGAAGACGGCCTGCGTATCGTCGGCGAGGTCGAGAACATCGCACCCGGCGCCTCGCGGACACTCACGGTCGTCGCGCAGCCCGGCAACTACTTCACGCTGTGCAAGCCCGGCATGGTCGGTGACGGCGTCGGGCGGGCCGGCTTCACCGTCACCGGCGACGCGATCGCCGCCGCCGGCGACGACGCCGAGCAGAAGCAGCAGGCGGTCTCGCTGTACGCCGCGTTCGTGAAGGACCAGGTCGAGCAGCTGGTCCCTGCCGTCGACGCCTTCACCGCCGCCTACGCCGCCGGTGACGACGAGACCGCCCGGACCTCCTTCCCGCAGGTGCGCTCCTTCTACGAGCGCATCGAGCCGGTCGCCGAGTCTCTGGGCGATCTCGACCCCAAGATCGACTACCGCGAGGTGGATGCGGTCGCCGAAGGTCTGGACTGGACCGGCTTCCACCGCATCGAGAAGGACCTCTGGGTTCCCGCGCAGGACGCGCTCAACGCCGACGGCGCCACCCCCGCGTGGCAGGACTGGACGCCCTCCACGCCTGAGCAGCGCACGGAGCACGCCGACCAGCTCGTCGCGGATGTGACGCAGCTCAACGACTACGTCCACTCCGACGACTTCGTCAGCGCGCTCGACGCGCAGGGCATCGCGGGCATCTCGAACGGCGCCATCGCTCTGCTCGATGAGGTCGCGAACGGCAAGATCTCCGGCGAAGAGGACTGGTGGAGCGGCACCGACCTCTACGACTTCGCCGCCAACGTCGAGGGCTCCAAGATGGCCTACTCGCTCGTGCGCGACTTCGCAGAGAGCAAGGGAGCGGACGGGCAGAAGCTCGTGACGGCCATCGACAAGGGTTACGCCGATCTCGAGGCGCAGCTGGCGACCTACGGCAGCGCGGACACCTCGTTCGTCGCGTACTCGACGCTGACCGGAGCCGACAAGCGCACCCTGACCGATCTCATCAACGCGCTCGCCGAGCCGCTGTCGCGTCTGACGGTGACCGTCCTCTCGTGAACGAACAGCAGTCCGACGCCCAGCCGATCGAGCCCGTCGGCGCCCCTTCCGGGCTCAGCCGACGAGGCCTGCTCGGTCTGCTGGGCGCCGGCGCCGCCGGCCTCGCCATCGGCGGTGCCGGCGGTGCAGCCGTCGCCACCGCGGTCGCAGGCTCCGCATCCGCCGGCGATGCGGACGGCGTCCACGCGTTCTTCGGCGAACACCAGGCGGGGATCACGACCCAGGCGCAGGACCACCTGCACTTCGCCGCCTTCGACCTCGACGACGATCTGACGCGCGACGACCTCGTCGCGCTCCTTCAGGACTGGTCGTACGCGGCATCGCGCATGACGCAGGGGCTCGACGTCAGCGCGTCGGGCGCGGTGGGCGGTTCGCCCCAGGCTCCGCCGGACGATACGGGGGAGGCGCTCGGGCTGCCCGCGAGCTCCCTGACGATCACCTTCGGATTCGGGCCGGGGCTCTTCGAGCGCAACGGGGTCGACCGCTTCGGGATCGCCGATCGTCGCCCCGATCTGCTGTCGCCGCTGCCGCGCTTCTTCGGCGACGATCTGGACCCGCTGAACTCGGACGGCGACCTCTGCATCCAAGCCTGCGCCGACGACCCGCAGGTCGCCGTCCACGCCATCCGCAATCTGAGCCGCATCGCGTTCGGACGCGCCCGCATCCGCTGGGCGCAGCTCGGCTTCGGGCGCACGTCGAAGACGACTGCCGCGCAGTCGACGCCCCGCAATCTGTTCGGTTTCAAGGACGGCACGGCCAACATCCTCGCCACAGACACCGCGGCGCTCGACGCATACGTGTGGGTCGGAGACGAGGGGCCCGCCTGGCTCGCCGGCGGCAGCTACCTCGTCGCCCGCCGCATCCGCCAGACCATCGAGACCTGGGACCGTCTGCGGCTCATGGAGCAGGAACGCACGATCGGGCGAGACAAGCGCGAGGGTGCTCCGCTGTCGGGTGGGGAGGAGTTCACCGCACCGGACTTCTCCGCGAAGGATGCGTCCGGCGCCCCCCGCATCGACCGCGCCTCCCATGTCAGCCTCGCCCACCCCGACAACAACGGCGGGATCCGCATCCTGCGCCGCGGCTACAACTTCGTCGATGGCAACGACGGGCGCGGCGCGCTGGAGGCGGGACTGTTCTTCCTGTCCTACCAGCGTTCGCCCGAGCAGTTCATCACGCTGCAGAAGGCGCTCGCGCGCGACCTGTTGGCGGAGTACCTCCGCCACGTCGGCTCGGGCATCTGGGCGGTGCCGGGCGGTGTCCGGGAGGGCTCGTTCGTCGGGGCCGACCTCTTCGCCTGAGCGCGTTTCAGCGACGCTCGGGAGCGCGGCGCGAACCGGTCGGGTCGCTGCGGTGCCCTTCGCGACGTGCGAGGGTGCGGTCGGCGAACAGCCACGACCAGCGCGGCTCGACGAGAGGGCGGAACACCCGGCGTACGGGCGCCGTCGCCAGTCCCAGCGCGATGAGCACGGATGCGGCGCAGACCACCGGCAGCCAGAACCAGGTCGGGTCGAGCCCGCGCAGCACGCCCGACTCCCGGAACGGGTAGAGCACGAAGGAGTGCAGCAGGTAGACGTACATCGTGTACTGCCCGAACGACGTCCACCAGGCGGCCCGCCTGGGCACGAGTGCGAGGAAGGCGGCGGTCAGCACCAGCGCGATCCCCATGAGCGCGACCCGGATGCCTCCGGCCCACCATTGCTCGCCGCCGAGGTCCGAGTAGGCGTCCTCGTAGAAGAGCCACGTGCGCAGATCGATGGCCCGCCAGACATCGATGAAGATCCACGCGACCGCGCCGGCGATCACCAGCACCGCTGTGGCGGCGATGCGGCTCCACCACGGCCGGGCCAGCAGTGAGAAGCGCTCGACGATGTCGTGCTCGCGCAGCCACCAGCCGAGGGTGAAGAAGAACAGGAGCCCCATCGTGCGCGACAGCGACAGGGTGGAGTCGATGTTCGGCAGATAGCCCACGCCGATCGAGACCACGAGCGTCCACAGCAGCGGCCAGCGCAGGAGAGCGAGGTAGGGCAGGACGACGCGGAACATCCCGAGCGCGAGCAGGAACCACAGCGTCCACGAGGGCTGCGTCGGGTTCGGGTTGGCGTCGCCCTCGACGAGGAACTTGGTGATCGTCCAGAGGGTCTCGAAGATGAGGTACGGCAGCAGGATGTCGGTGACGACGCGGGCCATCTGGCGCTTTCCCGGAACGCCCGCCTTCGAGAAGTAGCCCGAGATGACGGCGAAGGCGGGCATGTGGAAGGCGTAGACGAGGAGGTAGAGCGCGAGGGCTGCATCCGAGTCGTAGATGAGTCGCTGCGTCGCGTGTCCGAGCACGACCAGGACGATCGACGCGAAGCGCGCGTTGTCCCAGAACGGCACTCGGCGCTTCGGGCGCCCGGGCGCGGGGGTCGGCGGAAGGCTCATCGCGTGCGACCCTACCGGTGCGCGTGGTGCGCGTGTCGTCCGTTCGCGAAGGCAGTAGGGTGTGGCCACCGGTGAGGGGGTGTCGATGGTCGTGCGCGAGGATGCCGCCTGGCAGGATCGATCTCTCGGCGACGTGGACTGGCATCTCTTCCCGCCGGACGCCGTGCATGATGCCGTCATCACCCCGTCAGGGTCATTGGCCCGTGTTTCGCTCGGCCCCGCGGGCGGGCCCAGGGTTCTGCTCGTTCCCGGGGTGACCGGGTCGAAGGAGGACTTCCTCCTGGTCATGCCGCTGCTCGCCGCAGCCGGCTACCGCGTCGAGTCCTACGACCTGGCGGGTCAGTACGAATCGGCGTCGGCGGGGCCGGAGAACCTCGTGCCGCCCCGGCGGCACTACGACTACCCGCTGTTCGTGGACGACATGATCGCGGTGCTCGAGACAGGGTCCACCCCGGTACACGTGCTGGGATACAGCTTCGCCGGCCTCGTCGCGCAGCTCGCACTCGTCGCGCGCCCGGACCTCTTCGCGACCCTTGCGCTCGTGACCTGCCCGCCGGCCACGGGCCAGGTCTTCCGCGGCGTCAAGCGCATCGGGCGTCTCTCGGATGCGGCGGGGCCGCGCGCGGGTGCAGGGCTGATGCTGTGGGGGATCCGCAACAACCTCAACCGCGTGCCGCCGGGGCGGCTGCGCTTCGTGCGCGAGCGGTTCGCGCTGACCCGCCGTTCGAGCGTGACCGACATCGTGGGCCTCATGATGACGATGCCGGATGTCACGGCCGCCGTCGCTGGTCTCGACCTGCCCAAGCTCGTCGCCACCGGCACTCACGATCTCTGGCCCGAGTCCGAGTATCGCGCCTACGCGTCGCTGATCGGCGCTCGTGCTGTCGTCTATGACACCGGCCATTCGCCGAGCGAGACGGTGCCCCACCAACTGAGCAGGGATCTGCGTCATCTGTACGAATCGGCATCCGATCGCCGGGAATAACCTCGACCCCGACGCGTTATAGGGGATATATTCAATCGCATAGAAACGGATGCGGGCACGCACCCGGGAAGCGGAAGAGGAATCGTGAGCGAGAACACCACCTGGCCGGGAATGCAGTTCGGCATCTTCACGGTCTCGGACATCACCCAGGACCCGGTGTCGGGTCACACCCCGAGCGAAGCGGAGCGCATCCGCAACACCATCACGATCGCCAAGCACGCCGAGGAGGTGGGGCTGGACGTCTTCGCCCTCGGCGAGCACCACAACCCGCCCTTCTGGTCGTCGTCGCCCACCACGACGCTCGCCGCGATCGCCGCGCAGACCGAGCGACTGCTCGTGTCGACCGCCACGACGCTCATCACCACGAACGACCCGGTGAAGATCGCCGAGGACTTCGCAATGCTGCAGCACGTTTCGAACGGCCGCACCGACATCATGCTCGGCCGTGGCAACACCGGCCCCGTCTACCCCTGGTTCGGCAAGGACATTCGTCAGGGCCTGCCCATCGCGCTGGAGAACTACGCCCTGCTGCACAAGCTGTGGCGCGAGGACGTCGTGGACTGGGAGGGCAAGTTCCGCACCCCGCTGCAGGGCTTCACCGCCACGCCGCGCCCGCTCGACGGCGTGCCGCCCTTCGTGTGGCACGGCTCGATCCGCACGCCGGAGGTCGCCGAGCAGGCCGCCTACTACGGTGACGGCTTCTTCGCGAACAACATCTTCTGGCCGGCCGAGCACTACCAGCGCCTGATCGCGCTGTACCGCCAGCGTTACGCGCACTACGGACACGGCACGCCCGAGCAGGCGATCGTCGGACTCGGCGGACAGGTGTTCATGCGCGCGAACTCGCAGGACGCCGTCAACGAGTTCCGTCCCTACTTCGACAACGCCCCGGTCTACGGCCACGGCCCGTCGATGGAGGACTTCACGCAGATGACGCCCCTCACCGTCGGCTCGCCCCAGCAGGTCATCGATCGCTATGCGGGCATGCGCGACCTGTTCGGCGACTACCAGCGCCAGCTGTTCCTCATGGACCACGCAGGGCTCCCCCTGAAGATCGTGCTCGAGCAGCTCGACATCCTCGGTGGCGAGGTCGTGCCGGTGCTCCGCAAGGAGCTCGCGAAGAACCGTCCCGCTGAGGTGCCGGACGCGCCCACCCACGAGAACCTCGTGCGCAAGATGTACGGCGACGCCGAGCCCCGTCAGGCCACCCCGCGTGCCAACCGCGGTGACAACCTGACCTCGGGGTCGCCCTACCAGGACACCCCGCAGCCTGTCGGCGCCGCCTTCGGTGCCGCTGCCACTCGGAGCGCCTGATGAGCACCCGTCGTATCGCCGTCGTCTCGGCGGGTCTGTCGAACCCGTCGTCGACCCGGATGCTGGCCGACCGCCTGCTCGCCGCCACGGCGCGCGAGCTGGCGGAGCGCGACATCGAGATCACCGCTGACGTGTTCGAGCTGCGCGACTACGCGCACGACATCACGAACAACCTGCTCACCGGATTCGCGCCCACGGCCCTGGAGACGATGATCAACACGGTGGTGTCGGCCGATGCGCTCATCGTCGTGACGCCGATCTTCTCCACCAGCTACTCGGGACTCTTCAAGTCGTTCATCGACGTGCTCGACCCCGACGCGCTGCGCGGCAAGCCGGTGCTCATCGGCGCGAACGCGGGAACCGCGCGCCACTCGCTGGCGATCGATTACGCCATCCGGCCGCTGTTCGCCTACCTCCACGCGGATGCGGTTTCCACCGGCGTGTTCGCCGCCTCCGCCGATTGGGGCGGCAGCGGAGACCAGGTCGCGACGCTCTCGAGCCGCGTGGACAAGGGAGCGCGCGAGCTGGCCGAGGCCATCGCCCGCCGCAGCCCCGTCGTCGACGCCGACCCGTTCGATCCGGCGAACTACCTCGGGGAGGGCCGTTCCTTCGGCCACCTGCTCGGAGGCCTCTCGGGAGAATGACCCCTCCTCATCGAGTGAGGGGGCCGCGTCACCGGGGCCCCCTCACTCGTCTCGCGGCCACCGCATCCACGGCGAAGCCCAGACCCAGCGCGAGCACGATGGAGACGATCACCGCGACGACGGGGCCGCCGGGCACGACGGCGCCGACCGCCGCGCCGATCAGGCTCTGATAGATCGCCCAGCCCAGCGCCGCGAGTCCGCACGCGCCCAGGAACCTCGCCGGTCGCACGCGCGTGGCTCCCGCCGTGAGGGTGACGGCGACGCGTGCGAAGGGGATGAAGCGGGCGGTGAACACGACCGTCGCGGCGTTGCGGTGCAGACGCCCACGCGCCCAGGCGAACGCCGCCGCGACGCGGGGATGCCGCATCCATCGCCAGCGTTCGAGCCCGACCGTGCGTCCCAGCAGGTATCCCGCGGCGTCGCCCGCGAATGCCGCGGCGGCGGCGACGGCGACGACCGCGACGATCGGAGGTCGTCCGGTCGACACCGCCAGTGCGCCCATCGCGGTCACCGCGACCTCGCCCGGGATCACCACCAGAAGGGCATCGGCGAACACGAGCAGGGCCACGAGCGGCAGCGCCCACGGACTCGACGCGAGATCGGTCAGGAAGGGATCCGCCACGGGTGAAGCATCCCAGCGGCGGGTGAACGGCGACCCAACGGGGCACGTCCGGTGACGAGCCGTGGTGCATCGGGTGAACTCTCGACGATCCGCCCCGGTTCACGCCGTTCGGGCGCAGCTGCGGGAGCACCCTGGTCTCGTGAGAGTCGCGCTGATCGCCGAGTCCTACCTTCCGCACATGAACGGGGTGACCGGCTCCGTCCTGCAGGTGCTCCGGCACCTCGCCGCCGACGGTCACGAGACGCTCGTGATCGCGCCGCGCGGGGCTGAGTCCGTCGACGCGGTCGCAGCCTCTCGCACCGAGCTGCTCGCCTCGCTCCCGCTGCCGTCGTATCCGCAGGTGCGGGTCGTCTTCGCACGCGTGGCGCGTATCGCGGCGATCCTGCGCGAGTTCCGCCCCGACGTCGTCCACCTCGCTTCGCCCTTCGTGCTGGGGTGGCAGGGCGTGAACGCCGCCGAGTCCCTGCACACCCCATCCGTGGCGATCTACCAGACGGATGTCGTCGCCTACGCCCAGCGCTACCGGATGCCGCAGGCCGCGGCCATCGCTGCCGGCCATGTCGCGCGGCTCCACCGCCGGGCGACCCTCACCCTCGCGCCCTCGACCCCTTCGGTCGCGCAGCTGGAGCGGATGGGGGTGGACCGCCTGCGAATGTGGGCGCGCGGTGTGGACGGCGAGCGGTTCCGACCGGACCGTCGGAGCGAGCAGTTCCGTCGCCGCGTCGCGCCGGGCGAGCGCATCATCGGCTACGTCGGCCGTCTCGCCCCGGAGAAGCAGGTGGAGGATCTCGCGGTGCTGGCCGGTGTCGACGGCGCGCGGCTGGTGATCGTGGGAGACGGGCCTTCCCGGGCGCAGCTCGAGCGGCAGCTTCCCGGCGCGGTGTTCCTCGGGCATCTCGGCGGTACCGAGCTCGCCGAGGCGATGGCGTCATTCGACGTGTTCGTTCATCCCGGCGAGAGCGAGACCTTCGGCCAGACGATCCAGGAGGCGCACGCGAGCGGCGTCCCGGTCGTCGCCACGGGGACGGGCGGACCCGTCGACCTCGTGCGTTCGAGCATCGACGGATGGCTCTATCGCCCCGGCGACCTCGCGGATCTCCGTGCTCGCGTGGGTGACCTCCTGGGTGACGACGCGAAGCGGCAGGCCTTCTCGGTCGCCGCGCGCGACGCCGTCGCCGAGCGCACCTGGGCGTCGCTGTACGGTCAGCTCCTCGGGCACTACGACGACGCGCGGGAGCTGCGCCGGATCGATGACCGACTCCTGGCCCGCGGCGAGACGCGTCCCGCCATGCCGGCGCTGCTTCCGGCGCCGCGCCGGTGGGCGAGATTCGTCGCCCTCGGCGACTCGCTCACCGAGGGACTGTGCGACACCTCGCGCGCGCCGCACGGGCAGTATCGCGGCTGGGCCGATCGCCTCGCGCCGCTGCTCGCGCAGCAGCACCGCGGCGGCGAACCCTTCCGCTACGCCAATCTCGCGGTCCGCTCGCGTCGCGTGCGCGACCTCACGACGACGCAGATCCCGCGGGCGCTCGAACTGCGCCCCGACATCGTCTCGATCCTGATGGGGGCGAACGACCTCGTCGGTCATGGCGCGGCTCCGCGCGCGCTCGCCGCCGAACTGGAGGAGGGTGTCGTCGCGCTGCGGGGGGCGGGCTGCGATGTCCTCCTGGTCACGCCCTTCCTGCCGCACCGTCGGGCCGCGGGACTCTTCGCGCGCCGCTTCGCCCAGTACGCCTCCGAGCTGCGCCGCATTGCGCGCGTCCATGGCTGCATGCTCCTCGACCTGGACGCGCTGCCCGAGATCGGCGCGCTGGAGATGTGGGCCGATGACAAGGTGCACCTTCGCTCACGGGGCCATCGTTTCCTCGCCTACCGCGCCGCCGAGGTCTTGGGAATCCCGGATGCGGAGGCTCTGGGCGATCTGGACGCTGCCCTGCACGACGACGAACCCTCGGCGGCCGGCTGGTGGCGCCGCGATGCGCTGCCCTGGCTGTGGCGTCGGATGCGGGGGCGCACCGCCGGTGACGGGCTGGACGCCAAGCACGCCGACTACGTCGAGATGCCCGGAACAGGCCGCTCTCGCCGCGCCTCCTCGTCCGCCTGACGCGTCTTCGTCTCGCCTGCGGCTCGCTCAACGACCGGCGTCCCTGGTCGTTGAGCGAGCGGAGCGAGCCGAAACGCGGGTCAGTACCAGCCGGTGGCCTGCGAGTGGCCCCATGCGCCGCAGGGGGAGCCGTAGCGGCCCGAGATGTACGACAGGCCCCAGTTGATCTGGGTGGCGGCGTTCGTGCGCCAGTCGGCGCCTGCACTCGCCATCTTGTCGCCCGGCAGCGACTGCGGGATCCCGTAGGCGCCGCTGGAGGGGTTGAGTGCGTCGGCGCGCCAGCCGGACTCCCGGTTCCACAGCGACACGAGGCACGCGAACTGATCCTGCCCCCAGCCGTAGGCGCCGATCGCCCCGCGCGCGTACTCTCTGGCGCCCGCGGGGTCGACGACGACGGCACCGCCGGATGGAGGGACGGGCACCGGGGGCGCCGGGGGAGCGGGCGTGCCGGGGGACGGGGATGTGGGTGCCGGATTCGCCGGTTGCGCCGCGACCTGATTCGCCAACCGGTACCGACGCTCCAGGTCTGCCGTGGTGCCCTTGAGGGTCGCCAACTGCGCGTAGAGGGTGTCGGCCTGCGTCGTCAGCTCCGACACCGCGGTGGCCTCCGCATCCGCGGCCGATTGCGCGTCCGCGGCGGCGCGCTCGGCCGCCGCGGCGGCGTCTTCGCGCGCGGTGCGTGCGAGCGTGGCCTGATCATTGAGCGTTGCGAGGACGTTCGCCGCCCCCTGTGCTCGCGCCGCACGGCCTGCCCAGGCCGCACCCACGGTGTCGAGCAGGCCGAGCCGGTCGAGTAGGTCGTCGGGATCGGCGGCGCTCAGCAGTCGTGCGGCCAGCGGTCCGTCGGACTGCAGCCGGTACATGGAGGACGCGAGCGCTCCGGTGCGGGCACGCTCGGCCTCGGCCTCCGCCTGCGCGGTGGCCACCTGCTCATCGAGCGCTGCGGAGCGCTGCGCGGCGTCGTCCGCGCGTCGGCGGGCATCTTCTGCGATGCGCGCGGCATCCAGCGCCGCGGTGGCCGCGGTGGCGCTGCGCTCTTGGGCGGCGTCGAGCTCGGCCTCGATGCGGGCGACGAGCTCGGCTGCGGCCGCCTGATTGTTGCGCGCGTTCTGCACGTCGTTCCAGGAGGGGGAGTCGGCTGCCTGAGCGGGCGCGGCGGACCCGGCGAGCAGGGCGACGATCGCGACGGCGACAGCGAGCACGGCCGGGCGCAGCGCCCGAGGGCGTGGCGAGCGCTCGACGGTCATGCGCACCACGCTATTGCGTCACAGGCGTCACACCAACCCCACGAGTCACACCGACCAGCGGTACTCGCTCTCCGGGCGGCCCGGGCGACCATGGCGTGCACGTCGTTCGGCGGCACCGATCTCCACGAGGTGTTCCAGGTAGCGGCGGGCCGAGACGCGCGACAGACCCAGCAGGCGCGCCGTCTCGACGGCCGAGAGCGCCTGGCCCTCGCGGAGCGCGCGGCCCACCGCATCCAGCGTGTCCGGCGAGATGCCTTTCGGCGTCACCGGGATCGGGGCCGTGCGACCGGCCCCGAGCAGCGCATCGATCTCGGCCTGTGTCGCCCGCCCACGCGGAGTGCGCAGCTCGCGTGTCTGCGCGTACTGCTCGAGCCTCTCCCGGAACACGCCGAAGGTGAACGGCTTCACGAGGTACTGCACGACGCCGAGACTGGCAGTGGCACGCACGGTCTCGGCGTCGCGCACGCTGGTCACCGCGATCACGTCCACCGTGCTGCCTGCGGCCCGGATGCGGCGCAGGACATCCAGGCCGCTCGCGTCGGGCATCGTCATGTCGAGCAGAACGAGGTCGACGGCCGGTCGGGGTGCAGGGCCGATGAGCGCGCGCAGCGCGGCCGCCGCTCCCGCGCACAGTCCGCTCACTTCGAAACCGTCCAGGCGGCCGACGTACTGCCCGTGCAGCTCGAGAGTCAATGCGTCGTCGTCGACGACAAGGACCCGGATCATGCCCGCCCTTTCAACACGAGGACGAAGCGGGTCGGATCGGCAGCGTCGATGCGGATGCTGCCGCCCGACGCCGTCACGATGTCACGCACGAGCGCCAGGCCGACGCCGCGACCCTCCGCCCCCGCGGGTTTCGTGCTGAATCCCATCTCGAACACCCTCTCGCGCATCTCCGCGGGCACGCCGGCACCCGAGTCGGCCACCGTGAGGATCAGGTCCCGCCCCGACCGCGTCATCGTGAAATCGACGGTGCGCGGCGTGGGGCCGGCGGCCGCCGCATCCACGGCGTTGTCGAGCAGGTTACCCACGACCGTGACGGCGTCGACGGCGGAGAGCACCGAGCGGGGCGCGTCGGGAGCGATCTGCGTGCGCAGCAGCACCCCGCGCTCGGCCGCCTGCGACACCTTGCCGAGCACCAGGGCGCCCACGGTTGCGTCCCCTTCGGTGCGCGCCGTGACCTGATCGACCAGCTCCTGCGAGGCCTGGGCGGAGTCGGTGAGCAGAGCGATCGCCTCCTCTCGCCGGTCCATCTCGAGCAGGGCGACGGCGGTGTGGATGCGGTTGCCGTGCTCGTGCGTCTGCGCCCGCAGCGCCTCGCCGAGGGTGCGCATCGACTCGGCGCTCGAAAGCGTGTCGCGGATCTCGGATGCGGCGAGGTCGCCCGTCACGCGTCGCGCCTGTCCGCGCGCGAGCACCGCACCGACCAGGCCCGCGGCAAGCACGATGAGCGCGACCGCCAGCGCGAACGGCAGCCGGGCGGCGATCCCGTCGCCGATGCTGCCCAGCGTCACCCCCGCCGACACCCACCCCACGACCTCGTCGCCCTCGGTGACGGGGGCGATCGTGCGCACCGAGGGGCCGAGTGTCCCCGCGCGCTCCTCGGTCAGCGACTCAGGGGATGCGGGGATCGTGCCGATGTAGCGCTCGCCGATCCGGGCGGGATCGCGGTGGGTGAAGCGCACGCCGTCGGGCGACATGATCGTCACGAAGTCCAGATCGCTGGCGGCCATGACCGACTCCGCGAACGGTTGGAGGACGGCGGAGGGGCTGGTGGAGGTGACGCCGCTTCGAACGAACGGGTCCTCGGCGAGAGTGCGCGCGACGATCTGTGTCACGCGCTCCGCCTCGGCGCGTTCCGCGCGCTGCGCGTCCAGCACGAGCACCGCGCTGAGCACGGCCGCCGCCGCGACGGCAGCGGCGGCGATCAGCAGGAACAGGCGCGTGGCCGCGCTCGTCGGGAACTTCGTCGGTCTCACCGCATCCTCCGTGATCAATACGACCACAACTCGACCCCGTCCGTCAGCGGGCGTGAAGGTACGAGCGTGGCCACGATGAGGCGGCCCGATCGAGAAGGAGACGATGATGGCTCTGCGACTTCCCCGCACGACGACGGTGACCCTGCCGCGGCTGACACGCCGCCCCGGTCGCAAGAAATGGGACAAGCACACCTGGTTGTACGTCTCGGTGATCATCGCCGTGGTCGCCGGCGCCGTCGTGGGGCTGACCTTCCCGGAATTCGCGGTGGGCCTGAAGCCGCTGGGAACGGCGTTCGTGTCGCTCATCACGATGATGATCGCCCCCATCATCTTCTGCACGATCGTGGTGGGCGTGGGATCCATCGCCAAGGCGGCGACCGTCGGCAAGATTGGTGGCCTGGCCCTGGTCTACTTCCTCGGCATGTCGACCTTCGCGCTCGCGATCGGTCTCGTGGTGGGCAACATCATCCACCCGGGCGAGGGGCTGGACATGTCCGGTTCGACCTACCAGGCGACGGGCGAGGCGACCTCCACGGTCGACTTCCTGCTGCACATCGTGCCCGAGTCCTTCTTCGCGGCGTTCACCGGCGGCAGCGTGCTGCAGGTGCTCTTCATCGCGCTCCTGGTCGGCTTCGCGCTGCAGGGACTGGGGGAGAAGGGCAAGCCGATCATGACGGCTGTCACCCACCTTCAGACGCTCGTGTTCCGCATCCTGGGCATGATCCTCTGGCTCGCACCCGTCGGCGCGTTCGGCGCCATCGCCGCCGTCGTCGGCTCGACCGGTGTCGCCGCGATCCTCGGACTCGGTCTTCTGATGGTCGCGTTCTACATCACGTGCTTCGTCTTCATCGCCGGCGTCCTGGGCTCGCTTCTTTATGCGGTTGCCCGGGTGAACATCTTCTCGCTCATGAAGTACCTGGGCCGCGAGTACCTGCTGATCGTCGGTACGTCGTCGTCGGAATCCGCACTTCCCCGGCTCATCGCGAAGATGGAGCACCTCGGCGTCTCGAAGCCGGTCGTGGGCATCACGGTTCCCACCGGCTACTCCTTCAACCTCGACGGCACCGCGATCTACCTGACGATGGCCTCGCTGTTCATCGCGACGGGCATGGGCGCTCCGATGTCGATCCCCGAGCAGATCGGTCTGCTCGTGTTCATGATCATCGCCTCGAAGGGCGCTGCGGGCGTCACGGGGGCGGGACTGGCGACCCTGGCCGCCGGCCTGCAGACCTACCGCCCCGACCTCGTCGGCGGGGTGGGCATCATCGTCGGCATCGACCGCTTCATGTCGGAGGGGCGTGCGGTCACGAACTTCACCGGCAACGCGGTGGCGACCGTGCTGATCGGCACCTGGACCCGGCAGATCGACAAGGCGCGAGTGCGCGAGGTTCTCTCCGGTGCCCGCCCGTTCGACGAGTCCACGCTGACCGGCGGACACAGTGCGGATGCGCGAGAGACGGCGCCCATCGCAGCGCAGGCGGATGCGGGGGAGATGGCGACCAGTACCCGCTGAACGACGCAGAGGGGCGCCGCGCCCGCGCGGGGGCGGGGCCCCCCACGCGATGCGTGCCGCGCCCCTCTGCGTCGCGTGTCAGCCCTCGATGCCCTGCTCGAAGCCGTCGAAGCGCATCTCGCGTTCGAGCTGCGCCTGCAGCTGGGCCTCTTCGCGCGGGTCAGGGGTCTCGGGGGTGCCGTCGAGCAGCCCGTCCTCGACGAGCTGCTCCTCGCCGGAGGCAGCGGGCTCGGTGCCGGGCTCCGCGTCGCGGTCGGAGCCGGGGGTGGTGTCGTGGGTCATGACGTGTCCTCTCGTCGGTTCCGCTGGCGCGGCTGTGCGTTCCACGATAGGCGGCGTCGACCGGCGTGAGAACAGGTTGCCCTGGTAGGCTGAGGCGGATCGCTCTCTGCGATCGCCAACTCCATACGAGTTCACGGAGCAGGCCGGCGGGAAGCTGGTCCCCTGTGGTGGGTTCCTCGTCGTGCCTCGCACGCCGGGTGGTCTTCTACTGGTGGCCAGCGCAGGCTCTCTGCAGTCATGCCGCGCGCCCATAACCGCAGCCCTGCTCCTTCGCATGTCCGCTCGTCGCCCACACGGGGTGGCGAGCCTAAACAAAGAAGGAGGGACCTCTTGGAAGGTCCGGAAATCACCGCCGCCGAAGCCGTTCTCGACAACGGCCGATTCGGCACCCGCACTGTCCGGTTCGAGACCGGGCGACTGGCGCAGCAGGCACAGGGTGCCGTTGCCGCCTACCTCGACGAGGAGACGATGCTCCTCTCGGCCACGAGCGCCGGGAAGCACCCTCGTGAGGGCTTCGACTTCTTCCCGCTGACCGTCGACGTCGAGGAGCGCTCGTACGCCGCCGGCAAGATCCCCGGTTCGTTCTTCCGTCGTGAGGGACGCCCCTCGACCGAGGCGATCCTGGTCTGCCGCCTGATCGACCGCCCGCTGCGCCCGTCGTTCGTCGACGGCCTGCGCAACGAGGTCCAGATCGTCGTCACGGTGCTCTCGATCGCGCCGGGCGAGTTCTACGACGCGCTGGCCATCAACGCCGCATCCCTGTCGACGCAGATCTCGGGTCTGCCGTTCTCCGGTCCGATCGCCGGCGTGCGCCTCGCGCTCATCCCGGGTCACGGCGAGCACGCCGACCAGTGGATCGCGTTCCCGAAGGCCGAGCAGCTGCAGGAGGCCGTCTTCGACCTGATCGTCGCCGGTCGCGTCCTGGAGGACGGCGAAGTCGCGATCATGATGGTCGAGGCCGAGGCCACAGAGCACAGCTGGGACCTCATCAAGGCCGGTGCCACCAAGCCCAGCGAGGAGATCGTCGCGCAGGGTCTCGAGGCCGCCAAGCCCTTCATCAAGGAGCTCGTCGCGGCGCAGAACGTCGTGGCGAACACCGCGGCGAAGGAGATCCAGCCCTACCCGGTCTTCCCGCCCTACAGCCAGGAGACGTACGACTTCGTCGCCGAGCGCGCCTATGACAAGCTCGTCCCGATCTACCAGATCGCCGACAAGCAGGAGCGTCAGAACGCGGACGACGCGGTGAAGGATGCCGTCAAGGCAGAGCTCGTCGCCGCGGTCGAGGCCGAGCAGCTTCCCGCCGTGGCGACGCTCGAGTTCTCCGCCGCGTACAAGTCGGTCACGAAGAAGATCGTGCGCGGCCGCATCCTCGCCGAGGGCGTCCGTATCGACGGACGCGGTCTGGCCGACATCCGTGCGCTCGACGCCGAGGTGCAGGTCATCCCGCGCGTGCACGGTTCGGCGATCTTCCAGCGCGGTGAGACCCAGATCCTGGGCGTCACCACGCTGAACATGCTCAAGATGGAGCAGCAGATCGACTCGCTGAGCCCCACCACGAGCAAGCGCTACATGCACCACTACAACTTCCCGCCCTACTCGACCGGTGAGACCGGTCGTGTGGGCAGCCCGAAGCGTCGCGAGATCGGTCACGGCTTCCTGGCCGAGCGCGCCCTCGTTCCGGTGCTGCCCAGCCGCGAGGAGTTCCCCTACGCGATCCGCCAGGTCTCCGAGGCTCTCGGCTCCAACGGTTCGACGTCCATGGGCTCCGTGTGCGCCTCCACCCTCTCGCTGCTCAACGCCGGTGTGCCGCTGCGCGCCCCGGTCGCGGGTATCGCGATGGGTCTCGTGTCCGACGAGGTCGACGGCCAGACGCGCTACGCCGCGCTGACCGACATCCTCGGTGCCGAGGACGCGCTGGGCGACATGGACTTCAAGGTCGCCGGTACGAGCGAGTTCGTCACGGCCATCCAGCTCGACACGAAGCTCGACGGCATCCCGTCGTCGGTCCTCGCGGCAGCTCTCACCCAGGCCAAGGACGCGCGTCTGACGATCCTCAACGTGCTCAACGCCGCGATCGACGCTCCCGACGAGATGGCGCCCACCGCGCCGCGCGTCATCAGCGTGCAGATCCCCGTCGACAAGATCGGTGAGCTGATCGGCCCGAAGGGCAAGACGATCAACGCGATCCAGGACGAGACCGGTGCGCAGATCTCCATCGAGGAGGACGGCACCGTCTACATCGGCGCGACCGACGGCCCCTCCGCCGAGGCCGCCCGCGCCCAGGTGAACGCGATCGCCAACCCGACCAACCCCGAGGTCGGCGAGCAGTTCCTCGGCACCGTCGTGAAGATCGCCACGTTCGGCGCCTTCATCTCGCTGCTGCCCGGCAAGGACGGACTGCTGCACGTCAGCGAGGTCCGCAAGCTCGCCGGTGGCAAGCGCGTCGAGAACGTCGACGACGTGCTCAACGTGGGTCAGAAGCTGCTGGTGAAGATCACGAAGATCGACGACCGCGGCAAGCTGTCGCTCGAGCCGGTGCTCGAAGAGGCGGCCGACCAGGAGGGTCGCGACGCGGCCAACCCCGGTCCGGAGGCGCCCGCGGAGGGCTGATCCCCGAACGCCGCTGAGGCCCCCGTCGCGATATCGCGGCGGGGGCCTCAGCGGTTCGCGCGGAGGCCGTGACAAAAGAGTTATGCAATGTTTATCGATCTGTCGCCGTGGCGGGATCCGGTGACCGCGCGCTCACTTACTGTCTAAGTACGCGTCGAGCCACGCGGGAGTTCCACGGATTCCGCGTTCCGCGACACGAGAATGCGGAAGGGGTGCGCGTGAGAATCTTCGGAATCGGCACGGCGACGCATCCGGCCGCGCCGACGGATGTGGCCGAGATGCATCCTTCGGCCCCTATCCCCGTGCAGGGCCCCGGCGTCGGCGCCGGCATCCGTATCGACCTCGGCGAGAGCGGACAGCGCATCTTCCCCCTCATCCTGGGTGGGGCGGAGTTCGGGTGGAACGTCGACATCGACACGAGCCACACGATCCTCGACGCGTACGTCGAACGCGCGGGCAACGCCGTTCACACCGCGGACAGCTTCGCGGGCGGGCGCAGCGAGCACATCATCGGAGAGTGGCTGCGCAAGCGCCGCGTGCGCGATGACCTGGTGCTCATGACCCGGGTCGGCGCGCATCCTGACCACCCGGGCCTCGGCCCCGTCAACCTCATCCGCTCGGTCGAAGCCTCGCTCGTGCGTCTCGGCACCGACCGCATCGACGTGCTCTACATCGACGGCACCGCAGGAGTCGGCTCGCTCGAGAACACGCTTGCGACGCTGGAGTGGCTGATCGAGGCCGGCAAGGTGCGGGCCATCGGCGCGTACGGTTTGCGCGCGGAGCAGCTCGTGGAGGCGCGCATCCTCTCGTCGGCAGGGCTCCCGCGGTTCACGGTGCTCGACGTGCCCTACAACGTGTTGCGCCGCAAGGACTTCGACGGCGACCTCCGCCTCGTCGCCGGTGCGCAAGGTGTCGCGGTGACGCCCTCGCATCCGTTGGAGCACGGATTCCTCGCCGGCGCCCGGCGTACACGCGACAAGGCCGTCACCTCGGTCCGAGCGGCCCAGCTGGCCGGCAGCCTGACCAAGCGCGGCAGTCGCACGCTGAAGGCCCTGGATGCGGTGGCGGCGGAGTTCGGTGTGCCGGTGTCGGCGGTCGCGGTGGCCTGGCTGCTCGCGCAGCGGATCGTCGCCGCACCGATCGCGAACGCCTACGCGCCCGCTCACGTCGAAGAGGTGTTGCAGGGAGTGGGGCTCCGTCTCACCCGCAGTCAGCTGTCGGAGATCGCGCGCGCGTCGGAGTAGCGGGTTAGGGTGGATGAGACGCCGATGAGGCGTTCGACCTACTCGACGGAGCGACAGGCGTGACTCACTACATCTACCTTGTCCGCCACGGCGAGCATCAGGATGCGGAGCACGGCATCGACGACGGACCGTTGTCGCCGCGTGGTCGCCGCCAGGCTGAGCTGCTGGCCGACCGACTCTCGGGCGTTCCGTTCGATGCCGTGTGGCACTCGCCGCTCGTGCGCGCCGCGGAGACGGCCCGCGCGGTCGCCGAGCGCATGCCATCCATCACGCCGGAAGCGTCCTCATTGCTGTTCGACTGCGTACCGACCGGGATGACGGACGAGACCCCGGCGGTCTTCGAGCCGTTCTTCGGCGGTATCACGGAGGCCGCGGTGGATGCGGGTCGAGCGCAGATGGCCGATGCCCTCGCCGCTTTCCTGGTGCGCAAGCAGGGCGACGTGCACGAGCTGATCATCACCCACAACGCGGTGATCGGGTGGTTCGTGCGCGAGGTGCTGGGCGCGCCGGACTGGCGCTGGATGACGCTCAATCAGGCCAACGCGGGGCTCACGGTCATCGCGCAGCGCCACGGACGTCCGTGGACACTCGTCTCGCACAACGACCTCGCCCACCTGCCGTTCGAACTGCGTACGGGCCTCCCCGAGGTCCCGCCCGTCTGACGTTCGGGCACTCGGCCACGGCCGGTCCGGGGGTTCGGACGCTGGCGCGACAAGGCAGCAGCCGTTGTGTTCGAGCGGCGCGTCCGTGCTATCGGCGCGCAGGGCTCGTCGTTCTCAGGAAGCGGCGCGCTGCTTCACGCACGCGAGCGGTCAGTTCTTCGGCTCCACCGCCCATTCCGGTGTCGCTGAGGTCGAAGTCGTCGTCGAGCTCCGCCAGCCGGTCCAGTTCATCCGAAGAGCTCTCGTGGCTGAAGGTGTCGTGAACCCAGCGCGTCAGGTCGCGCTCACTCGTCTGGCCGGACAGAAGTGCCCGACACAACCAGCGCGCTGCGAGCAGGCGTGCGTCCGCATCCGTGTCATCGAGGCCTTCCTCCTCCGACAAACGGTCGATGAGCGCCTCGATCGCGAAAGGGCTCTCATCCGGCGGTGTCCCTGCCAGCTCCGCAAGCGCGGCGCTCTCCGAGCCCGCGAGGAGGGCCTTCACAGCAGCATCCACGAGCACCCGGCGACGTGCACGCCTCCGACGCGCCACCAGGCGATCGCTTCGGCAAGAAACGGGGGCTCTGAAGCCGGTGAGCCGGCCACGACGTCATCGTTCAATCGGGATCCTCGGGTCGCCAGGCGTCGACACGGCCCACGGCCGCCCGCCATCCCCAGACCTGGACACGTGAACCGATCCCGGTATCCCGGAAGTTGTTGGGCAGGGATGTGGGCGTGACCGGCGCGTTGGCGGTGACCTCAAATCCGCCCTCACGGAAGAGCGCCGTGCCCACGAGTGCCTGCTCCACGACGGTCAAGCCCGCGACATCCGGGGCCGTCGGGGTGTGGGCGCCGCGCCACGGCAGGACGCCCGCGATGAACGACACCCGGCTGCCCACGCCCGATCGGCGCAGGTCCACCACGTGCAGCGCACCCCAGAGGCCGTCCGTCCGGGGGATCGCGATGACGTCGCCCACCTCGAGGGACACGGTCGTCTCCGGAACGAACGGGAACTCCGAGGGTCGCGCCACGTCACAACGCCTTGCCGTACCAGCGCGTCGCGTTCTGGTTGTCGTTGTACGGCTCGATGGCGGTGAAGCCGCTGCGAGCGTAGAGCGACCCGGCGGCCTCGAGCGAGTGGTGCGTGTCGAGCACGAGCTCTGCGGCCCCGAAGGCCCGGGCCCGCTCCTCGAGCTCGGTGACGAGGAGACGACCGCCGCCGCTGCCGCGCGCCTCGGGCCGGACGAAGAGGTGCTTGAGTTCGTAACGCGTGCCCGTGGGCCCGTCGGGGATGCGACGGATGCCGCCGCATCCGATCGCCTCGCAGGCGTCGTCGAAGAGAACGAGGAACACGCCGTTCGGTTCCTCGAAGGCCGCGGGGTCGGGAAAGACCGTGCGGTATCCGCCGCCGGGAAATCCCTCGGCGCGACGGGCGAAGTACAGAGTGAGCAGCTCGTGACTGACGGGGTCGTCTGCGGGAAGGGCACGCAGGGTGGGCATACCGCGAGCGTAGCCGGGGTGCGCCTAGGGTGGAGACATGACGACGCGTGTGGCCATCGTGGGAGCAACCGGCAAGCTGGGAAGCATCATCCGCGGCGTGGTCGAGGGTGAAGAGGGCTTCGAGCTCGTCGCCGCCCTGTCGTCCCGCGACGACATCCAGACCATCGACGATGCAGACCTGGTGATCGACGCCTCGATCCCCGCCATCTCCATCGACGTCGTGCGCACCGCGATCGAACGCGGCAAGAACGTGCTGGTGGGCACCAGCGGGTGGTCGGCGGAGCGCATCGCGCTCGTGCGTCCCCTCGCGGATGCGGCCGACGTCGGCGTGGTGTTCATCCCGAACTTCTCCCTGGGCTCCGTGATGGGCTCGGCGCTTTCCGCCGCCGCAGCCCCGTTCTTCGATTCCATCGAGATCATCGAGGCCCACCGCGAGACCAAGATCGACTCGCCCAGTGGCACAGCGGTGCGCACCGCCGAGATGATCGCCGCCGCCCGCCACGGCACGGGCCCGGTCGAGGCGCCGCACGTCGACCAGCGTGCGCGTGGCCAGCAGGTGGCCAGCGTCCCGATCCACTCGCTACGGCGCCCCGGTGTCGTCGCGCGTCAGGAAGTCATCCTCTCGGGGGCAGGGGAGTCGCTCTCGATCGTCCACGACACGATCGAGCCGGCGTTGGCGTACGCCCCCGGCATTCGCCTCGCGCTCGCCGCCGCCCGCGACGCCCGTGGCGTTCACGTGGGGCTCGATAGCTTCCTCGACATCGGTATTCGCCTGCCCGGAACGCGCAGCACGGGCGCCGGGGTGACCGACGGCGCCGCGTCCGGCCAGATCGCCGCGACGACTCCATGAGCGCGCGCATCGGCGTCGCCGTCATGGTGGCGGCGTTCGCGCTGTACGCCGTGTTCGTCGGCCAGCGCGCCTGGCTGCTCCTGACCAGTGGGATGCCGCTGGGCGTCGCCGCGGGTGTCGCCCTGCTGGTCCTGCCGGTCATCGCCGTGTGGGCTGTCGGGCGGGAGCTGTGGTTCGGCGTGCGCGCGCAGGCGCTCGGCCGCCGGCTGGAGGCCGACGACGCACTGCCCACCGAGGCGCTGGAGACGCGGCCGAGCGGGCGCGTGCTGCGCGACGAGGCGGACGCGGTGTTCCCCGCCTACCGCCAGGACGTCGAGGAGGCGCCGGACGACTGGCGCGCCTGGTACCGGCTCGGACTCGCCTACGACGGATCGGGCGACCGGCGGCGCGCTCGCGCCGCGGTGCGCACCGCGATCCGGCTGGAGCGGCGCGACCGCGGCTGAGCGTCAGGCGGCCGGAACCGCCGCGGCGACCGCATCCTCCACCGTGGGATGCGTGAAGCGGTAACCGGTGGAGGTCAGCACCGTCGGCGAGAGGAGCACGTCGTTGGTCAGCAGCGCCTCGGTGGCATCCGCGCCGAGTGCCATGCGCACCGCCCACTCGGGGGCGCGCAGCACGTAGGGCCGGTTCATGCGGCGAGCCAGGGCGAATCCGAGGTCGTTCGCGGTGGCGTGGGTCGGCCCGGTCAGATTCACCGGACCCGTGATCTGCTCTGCCAGGATGTGGCGGATCGCCCCCACCTCGTCGGTCAGAGAGATCCACGGCCAGTACTGCGTGCCGCGCCCGATGGGCCCCGCGAGACCGAGCTTGGTGAGCAGCAGCAGGGGCTTGAGCACACCCTGCTCGTGCACGACGGGCGCCGTGCGCAGCAACGCGACCCTGGCACTCTCGCCCGCCTCACGCGCAGCCTGCTCCCACTCGACGGTGAGCCGCGAGAGGAAGCCTTCGCCCGGACCCGAGATCTCGTCCTGCGGCACCCCAGGGTTCGACCCGTAGAAGCCGACCGCGGAGGCGGAGACGAACGCGGGGGCGTCAGCGCCCAGCGACCGCAGCGCACGAGCAAGCGTGCGGGTGGGCGTGAGACGCGACCACAGCAACGTGCTCTTGTACGAGCGGGTCCACGGGAAGCGGCCGACGCTGGCACCGCTGAGCGAGACAACCGCATCCGCACCCTCGAGGGTGGCCGGATCCAGGGGCTCGGAATCCTGCAGCCACGAAACCTCGTCAGGGCTCTGCGCCGGGCGGCGCACCAGAGTCGTCACGCGCACGCCATCGGCGCGCAGCGACGCCGTCAGCGCTCCGCCGATCAGGCCGGACGCGCCGCCGACCACGACGTGGCGGGGCTCAGGCAAGCGTCGCCTCGAGCGTGATCTCGATGCCCGCGAGCGCCTGCGAGACGGGGCATCCCGTCTTCGCCTCGGTGGCGATACGGGCGAAGTCCTCGGACGACAGGCCCGGCACGCTCGCGTTGACGTTCAGGTGGCTGCCGCTGATCCCGGTACCGGGAACGAACGTGACGGATGCGGTGGTCTCGATGCTCTCGGGAGGGGTGCCGTTCTCGGTCAGTGCGTGCGAGAGCGCCATGCTGAAGCAGGACGAATGCGCCGCGGCCAGGAGCTCCTCGGGCGTCGTCACGGAGGTCGAGCCCTCGCTGCGAGCCTTCCAATTGACCGCCAGAGGGCCCTGGTTGGAGGACTCGAGGGCGACCTCGCCCGATCCCTCTGCGAGGCTTCCCTTCCAGCTGGTGCTGGCTTCGCTGGTGACACTCATGGTCGTCTCCCTCCGGCCGCGTTTCGGCCCTCGGGGCACAGCGTAACCGCCGGAACTTTGCGAAGGCGTCGGTCTTGACAGCGACGCCCGCTCAGACCGCGCGGGCGGTGCCGATGATGCCCGCGCGGGCGAGCACCAGATAGAGCTGGCAGCCGAGGCAGAGACCGAACACGGCGTTCAAGAAGGCGGCGACGAACGCGGCTGCGGCGGCGATCGGCAGCGCCCAGGGCACCCCGAGAAGATGCAGCGCCAGCCCGATCACCGTGACGAACAGCCCCACGCCCTGAGCGAAGCGCGGCGGACGCGGGTCCTCGAACTCCGTCGCCGGGCGCAGGCGCGGCTGCACGAGTCTGCGGTACAGCACGCCCCATGGCGCGGTGCGCGGTGACACCACCCCCCACAGGAAGAGAGAAGCGATCACGGCCAGCAGGATGAAGCCCGGATCCGCGACACGGTAGGCCAGCACCGCTCCCAGGGGCGCTGCTGTGAACGTTCCCTCGGTCAGCGGCTGGTACGCGAACCACCCGTACGCTCCCGCGGAGGGAGCGGCCGAGGCGCCGGTGAGGCCGAGAAGGACGGCGATCAGCAGGAGTACGGCGGTGATCGATGCGGCGAAGCGGGGGCCCCTCACATCGATGCGGGCGGGCGAGCGATCAGACACGGGTCGACTCCTCGGTCACGCGGGCGAGTTCCAGCTCCACCACGTCGCGGCGGGGTGTTCCGCCGAACCGTGTGCGCACGGTGCCCCGGTGATCGAGGATGAGCGTCGTCGGCGTCTGCAGCACGCGGAAATGCTGGGCGATGTCGGTGCGATGGGTGAGATCGACGTCGAGGTGCACGACGCCTTCGCGGTCGGCGGCGATGTCGGAGAGCGTGCGGTGAACGCCGGGGCAGCGTGCGCAGAACTCGGTGCTGAACTGCAGCAGCGTCGCGACCTCGCCGAGGGCGGGAGCACCGAGACGCGCCGGATCCACCACCTCGTCGGGATCCACCCGTCGCGGCCGGTTCTGACGCCAGCGCAGGGCGAGACCGAGGCCGACAGTCGCTGCGAGGAGCGCGGCCAGCACGGCGACGGCGATGAGGGGGTCCACGACATCCCAGGCTAGACCTGCGTGCATGCGCGGGCATCGATTCCGCCCAAGATGACGCACGTACGTAACACAGGGCCGGGATACGCTGGGAGGGTGAGTGACGCGTCCAGTGCCGAGATCCAGTTCCGCAGCGACGTGACGGTCGAGCTCGTCCGTTCCAGTGCCTCCGACTCCGACGTGCTCTTCGCCGCGCGTGTGTCGACGCAGGGGGAGCAGACGCTCGAGTCCGCCGCATCCGGTGACCAGGCGACCGCGCGCGATCGCGGACTCATCAACTACCTGATGCGCGACCGTCACGGATCGCCGTTCGAGCACAACTCCATGACGTTCTACGTGCAGGCGCCGATCTTCGTCTTCCGCGAGTTCATGCGTCACCGTATGGCCTCGTACAACGAGGAGTCGGGCCGCTACCGCGAGCTGCGTCCCGTGTTCTATGTGCCGGCCCGCGAGCGCAACCTCATCCAGGTCGGCAAGCCCGGCGCGTACGAGTTCCTCGCCGGCACCGACGAGCAGTTCGAGCTCGTCGACGAGACCACCCGCGCCGCCAGCATCCAGGCCTTCGAGGCCTACCAGCGGATGCTGGACGCCGGTGTCGCCCGCGAGGTTGCGCGGATCGTCCTGCCGCTGAACATCTACTCCTCGATGTACGTCACCATGAACGCCCGTGCGCTCATGAACTTCCTGTCACTGCGCACGAAGGTGGAAGGCACCCACTTCCCGTCGTTCCCGCAGCGCGAGATCGAGATGTGCGCCGAGAAGATGGAGGCGTTCTGGACCGAGCTCATGCCGCTCACCCACGCCGCCTTCAACGCCAACGGCCGCGTCGCGCCGTGATCACTCCTCGTCGATCGTGACGAGGTAGCCCTCGAGGCGACGGCGGATCTCGCCGTCCGCCCAATCCGGTTCGGGGACCGCGAACGCGTCGCCATCGTCCTCCACCGTGCGGGTGACACCGGGCAGCGGCTCGAGTTGCGCCGTGCCGGGGGACCGTTCGGACGTCAGCACGTACGGGGTCGGTCGTGCCTCGATCGCCCATTCCGCTCCCGGCGACGAGAAGCGCGTGATCTCCGGCGCCGGCGGCTGCCGTGAAACGCGCATCATCCGATGAGCCACGGTGAGTCCCGCCACCGAGCGCACGACGCCCGAGATGTGGAGCTCGGGCTCCCGCTCGTGGTGAGTCTCGACGAACTCGGGCTCCGCCGCGGGCGCGCACAGCTCGCGCACAGCCTCGTCGGCCGCAACGACGCCGAACTCGACGCGGTCGCCCACCGCGAACGGCTCGCCGCAGCACTCCCATTCCCACGCCCACAGCAGCACGTCCACCATGGGTTCACGATAGGCGCCGGCGCGTAGGCTCGGCCCATGGCGAAGACGGCTCTCATCACCGGTGCCAGCTCCGGACTCGGCGCGGAGTACGCCAGGCAGCTCGCCGCGCGCGGCGCCGACGTCGTGCTGGTCGGCCGCGACGCCCAGGCGCTGGAATCGGTCGCCCGCGAGGTGCGCGCCGCGTCCCGTGTCCGGGCTGAGGTTCTCGTCGCGGACTTGCTGGATGCGAGGGCGCGCCAGTCGGTCATCGATCGGCTGACGGATGCCGGGCGGCCGATCGAGATCCTCGTCAACAACGCCGGATTCGGTCTTCCCCTCGATTTCGAGCGCAACGACATCGAGGACGAGGTGCGGCACCTCGCCGTGCACGTCGAGGTGCCGATGCGGCTCATGCACGCGGCGCTCGGTCCGATGCTCGCGCGCGGCAGCGGCCGCATCCTGAACATCGCCTCCATCGCCGCGTTCATCCCGCGCTCCACGTACGGCGCCTCGAAACTGTGGCTCGTGTCTTTCAGCCGCTGGGCCGATGCGTCCTATGCGCCGCGCGGCGTGACGGTCACGGCCGTGTGCCCGGGCTACACGCACACGAGTTTCCACGAGCGGCTCGGTCTCGCCCCTGGGCAGGAGGGGATCGCGGGCTGGATGTGGTTGAACCCCGCCGACGTGGTGACGCCGTCGCTGCGTGATGCGGCACGTGGCAAGGCCGTGTCGGTGCCCACTGTTCGCTACCGCGCGCTCGCCGCGCTGGCGAGCGTGGCCCCTGATCGACTCGCCGCGAAACTCGGTCGACGGGGCCGCTGAGTCAGACGAAACGGCCGAGCCGGATGCCGACGTATGCGAGCGCTGCAACGGTCTCGCCATCGCTGATGCGGCCGTCCGCGACCATCGCGAGGGCCTCGGGCAACGGCACCCGGACGACCTCGTCGATGCCTTCTTCCGCCTGGGCGAGGGCGCTATCCGGGGCGGGGGAGAGGCCGCGCGCGAGGAACACGTGCTCGGGCGCGACGGCGATCCCGTTCAGCGCGTTCATGGTGCCGAGGTGCTCCCACTCCGCCGCGACCAAGCCTGTCTCCTCGGCGAGTTCCCGCTGAGCGGCGAGGAGCGGATCCTCGCCGTCGCTGCCTCCCGCCGGCACCTCCCACGAGGGGCCGGTGGTGTAGCGCTGCATCGACACGAGACAGACGTTGTCCTCGTCGTCGAGCGCCACGATGAACACGGCGGGATGCTGCATCTCGACGACGCCGTAGATCCCCTCGCCGTCCGGGCCGGTGACGTCGTCCTCCCTCACGCGGATCCATCGGTTCTCGTAGACGACGCGGCTTGCGGACGTGTGCCAGACCATGCCGCCACCTTACGGCGGCCGGCACGGCGAACCCGTGCCACCGCGACGTCTGCACGACGGATCGGCGACTATGCGCTCGTCGTGCGCGAGGGACAGCGCGTGCAGCGCGCGATCTCGGCGACGTTGTCACGGCGGCGGATCGCCTCCCTTCAATGACGTGACATCTGCCGCCCGTTGAGTCTCCCGTTGCCCCACATGCCGCGCGGGGTCGCACCAGCCCCAGCGATCGTGCGGATGTCGCAGCATCCGCGCGCCGCCTGCGGAAGGTGATCGGCGCTCATGCGGTGGGGCCGCGGCGGCCGGAACCGATAGCCTGGGACCATGACGCACACGGGCAACCCCTTCGGACAGGTGCTCGTCGCGCTGGTCACTCCCATGACCGCCGACGGTGAGGTCGATTGGCCCGCCGTCGAGAAGCACATGGACGACGTCATCACCGCGGGAGCCGACGGCATCGTGGTGACCGGGACGACGGGGGAGACCTCGACACTGACCGACCCGGAGAAGCTCCGTCTCGTCGAGGTCGGGAAGAGCGTCGCGTCCGGCCGGGCGAAGATCATCACCGGCGGAGGTTCGAACGAGACCGCTCACGCGATCGAGCTGTACCGGGCGAGCGAGAAGGCCGGCGCGGACGGCATCATGATCGTCACGCCGTACTACAACAAGCCGACCCAGGCCGGCATCCTCACGCACTTCCGCCTCGTGGCGGACGCGACGGATCTGCCCGTCATCCTCTACGACATCCCGGGCCGCACCGGCGTGCCGATCAAGTACGAGACGATCCTGCGCCTCGCCAAGCATCCGAACATCCTGGCGATCAAGGATGCGAAGGGCGACTTCAGCGAGGTGAGCCGCGTGCTCAACCAGACCGACCTGATGTACTTCTCCGGCGACGATGCGAACGTGCTGCCGCACCTCGCGATCGGAGCGTCGGGTCTCATCGGCGTCACCGCCAACATCGCGGCCGCCCCCTACCGTGCGATCGTGGACGCGGTGAACCGCGGCGACCTCGCCACGGCGACCGCCGAGCACAAGCGACTCGAGCCGCTCGTCCGGGCCGTCATGACGCACGTGCCGGGCACCGTGAGCGCGAAGTACATCCTCCACGGCCTCGGCCGCATCTCCAGCCCCCGCGTCCGCCTGCCCCTCGTGGGGCCGGAGGAGTGGGAGGCCGCCATCATCGAGGACGAACTCGCCCTGGTGCGCGACGTCCCCGGTGCCGATTTCTCCAACTTCCGTCCCGACCGCAACGCCGCTGCCGGCGGCGCGCTGCCGAAGGTGCACGGAACCACACGCTGACAACCGCTCGCCACGAGGCGAGCCCCATAGCCCGCTCCTTCATTCAGCGGGCAGAACACGGATGCGGCGCAGGCCGCATCCGGAGAGGTACGTATGGCCAACACTGTCTACGATCCGCCCGCACTCGCTCAGGGGACGCTGCGCGTCACGCCCCTGGGAGGGCTCGGCGAGGTCGGTCGCAACATGACGATCTTCGAGTACGACGGGAAGATCCTCGTCGTCGACTGCGGCGTGCTCTTCCCCGAGGAGCATCAGCCGGGCGTGGACCTGATCCTCCCCGACTTCGCGCCCCTGCGCGACCGGCTCGACGACATCGTGGGAATCGTGCTGACGCACGGCCACGAGGACCACATCGGTGCCGTGCCGTACCTGTTGAAGCTCAAGAACGACATCCCCCTCATCGGTTCGGGGCTGACGCTCGCCCTCGTGGAGGCGAAGCTCAAGGAGCACCGGGTCAAGTCGTACACGTTGACGGTCGCGGAGGGTCAGCGCGAGCAGGTCGGGCCCTTCGATCTCGAGTTCGTCGCGGTGAACCACTCCATCCCCGACGCCCTGGCCGTCGCCATCCGCACGCCCGCAGGCATGGCGCTGGCCACCGGCGACTTCAAGATGGACCAGCTGCCCCTGGACGGCCGTCTCACCGACCTCCGTGCCTTCGCCCGCCTGGGCGAGGAGGGGATCGACCTCTTCCTCGTCGACTCCACCAACGCCGACGTCCCCGGGTTCACCCCGCTGGAGCGCTCGATCGGCCCCGTGCTCGACCAGGTCATCGGTCGCGCGCCGCGCCGGGTGATCGTGGCGAGCTTCTCGAGCCACGTGCACCGCGTGCAGCAGGTCATCGACGCGGCGGCCGCCCACGGGCGTCGGGTCGCCTTCCTCGGGCGCAGCATGGTGCGCAACATGACGATCGCCCAGGACCTCGGCTACCTCAAGGTGCCGGACGGCGTGCTCATCGACTACAAGAAGGCGCGCGACCTGCCCGACGATCGCATCGTCTACATGTCGACCGGTTCTCAGGGCGAGCCCATGGCGGTGCTCTCGCGGATGGCCAATCTCGACCACGAGATCGAGCCCGGCCCCGGCGACACTGTGATCCTCGCCTCCAGCCAGATCCCCGGCAACGAGAACGCGATCTACCGCGTGATCGACGGGCTGACCAAGCTCGGCGCCAACGTCGTCCACAAGGGCAACGCGAAGGTGCACGTCTCGGGCCACGCCGCCGCGGGCGAGCTGCTGTACTGCTACAACATCCTGCAGCCGCGCAACGTACTGCCCGTGCACGGCGAGTACCGCCATCTGATGGCCAACGCGAAGCTCGCACAGGACACCGGCATCCCCGCCGAACGGACGATCCTCGCCGAGAACGGCACGGTCATCGACCTCAAGGACGGCGAGGCTCGCGTCGTCGGTCAGCGCGACATCGGCTTCGTCTACGTCGACGGCTCCACCGTGGGCGAGATCACGGATGCAGACCTCAAGGACCGCCGCATCCTCGGTGAAGAGGGCTTCATCTCCGTGATCGTCGTGGTGGACGCCTCCACGGGGCGCATCATCACCGGACCGGAGATCCACGCGCGCGGTTTCGCCGAGGACGACTCGGTGTTCGAGGACGTCAAGCCCAAGATCGCCGCGGCGCTCGCGGAGGCGGCCGGATCGGGCGTGCGCGACACGCACGCCCTCTCGCAGGTCGTCCGCCGCACGATCGGCCGCTGGGTGAACCAGCGTCTGCGTCGGCGCCCGATGATCGTGCCGCTGGTGATCGAGGCCTGACCGCTTCATCGCTATGATCCGGGCATGCCCGCGAGCTTCCGGATCCGCCCCGCCGAACAGGCGGACGGCGTGTTCCTCGCGGACATGGTGGTCGAGGCCGCGAACTGGCGGCCCGGTGCGGCACGTCCGCGGCATGAGATCCTCGCGGCCCCGGAGCACGCCCGATACATCTCTGGGTGGAAGCGGCCGGGCGACACGGGCTTCGTCGCCGTGAGCCCGGAGAGCGACGCGATCGGTGCCGCGTGGTACCGGATGCTGCCGCGCACCGAGCCGGGGTTCGGGTACATCGGCACGGGAGTCCCGGAGCTCGTGATCGGCGTGCGCCCGCTGTGGCGCGCCCACGGGGTCGGGCGCGCCCTGCTGCAGCAGTTGGTGGCGGCGGCGCGGGCCGAGGGCTACGCGCGCCTCAGTCTCAGCGTGGAGCGCGACAACTTCGCCGCGACGCTCTACCGCTCCGAGGGCTTCGCCGTCACGTCTCCCGCCCACGGGCGCGACACCATGGTGCGTCGCCTGCGCTGAGGCGCTTCGCCGCGTGGCTACCGGCCGCTGTCGCGGGTCGGATCTACCGTGGGAGCATGGCACGCAGTACCGCCTCGACGCGTCGCGCCCCCGCGAAGGGTGGTTCGTCGCGCGCGCGCAAGCCCGAACCCGCCACCAAGCGCTATGTGGGCGAGGACGATCGACCCTCGGTCGCCGTCCGCGCCTGGATGGGACTCGCGCACCTCACCGGCGGGCTGTTCCGCACGTTCGGACCCGAGACGCTGGAGAAGGACCAGCGCCGCGACGGGTTCCCGTTCCTGCTCGTCCTTCTCGCCGTCGCCGGCGCCGTCATCGAGTGGTTCTTCATCGGCACCGAGGTCTCCGCTGCCATCAGCGCGTACTCCATCGGTGGATTGGTCGGCCGGGTCTCCTTCATCCTCCCCGTCTTCCTCGTCCTTCTGGCCGGCTGGTTGTTCCGGCATCCCGCCTCGGTGCACGACAACGGCCGTATCGGAATCGGTTTCGCGCTCTTCATCCTGACCATCGCCGGTTTCTGCCACGTTCTCGGGGGTCGCCCGCAGCCGTCGGCCGGCCTTCCCGAACTCAGCACCGCCGGCGGGCTGTTCGGTTGGATGGCGGGGGAGCCCCTCGCGCTTCTGCTCCAGCCGGTCGGCGCCGGCATCGTGCTGACCCTGCTGGCCGTGCTCAGCGTGCTCATCCTCACCCGTACGCCCCCGAATCGCATTGGTCGTCGCCTCGGCGACCTGTATGCGTGGATGTTCGGAGCCGAGCGCCAGGAGCCGGTGGAGAAGGCCGAGCCTTCGAAGGGCGCAGCGGGCTCTGTCGCCGGCGACGACGATGAGACCGAGGCGATGCCGTGGTGGCGTCGCAACAAGACCGGACGCGAGCAGGACCCCGACGAGGGAGCAGGCTCGCAGGATCTGACCGAGCTGCTGTTCACCGACACCCCGGTCGCGGGTGGGTTCGACAACGCACTCGAGCCCGCGCGTCCTGCACCCCCCCTGCCGGGTGCGCCGGATGCCCTCACCGAGGTCATCGATCCCTCGGTGATCGCCGCGGCCGAACGAGCGGTCGCGGACAGCCGCGCCGCTGCCGGCCTGCAGGACGACGGCGACTCCGGTCCGCAGCCCACCCTCGACGGCATCGAGGGCTTCGGCGGCAGCGGCGACCGCGTTCCGCCGGCGGCCTCCTACTCGCTGCCCTCGGTCGCGGCTCTCGCTGCGGGATCGGCGCCGAAGACGCGCTCCGAGGCCAACGATGCGGTCGTGCGCGCCATCATGGGCGTGTTCGAGCAGTTCAAGGTCGACGCGAAAGTCACCGGCTTCTCACGAGGCCCGACGGTCACCCAGTACGAGGTCGAGGTCGGCCCGGGAGTGAAGGTCGAGCGCATCACGGCGCTGACCAACAACATCGCGTACGCCGTCGCGTCCAACGAGGTGCGCATCCTCGCTCCGATTCCCGGTAAGAGCGCCATCGGTGTCGAGATTCCCAACACCGACCGCGAGATCGTGACGCTGGGCGACGTGCTCCGTTCGCAGAACGCGCTGCAGTCCACGCATCCGATGACGATCGGTGTGGGCAAGGACGTCGGCGGAGGTTTCGTCGTCGCCAATCTCGCGAAGATGCCTCACCTCCTGGTTGCCGGCTCCACCGGCTCCGGAAAGTCCAGCTTCGTCAACTCCATGATCACGAGCCTGCTCATGCGCTCGAAGCCGTCCGAGGTGCGGATGGTGCTCATCGACCCGAAGCGCGTGGAACTCACCTCCTACGCCGGCGTCCCGCACCTCATCACGCCGATCATCACGAACCCCAAGAAGGCCGCCGAGGCGCTCCAGTGGGTCGTGAAGGAGATGGACATGCGCTACGACGACCTCGCGTCGTTCGGGTTCCGCCACATCGACGACTTCAATAAGGCGGTCGTGGCGGGGCAGATCCAACTGCCCGCCGGCAGTGAGCGCGTGCTGAAGCCGTATCCCTATCTCCTCGTCGTCGTCGACGAGCTCGCCGACCTCATGATGGTCGCGCCGCGCGACGTCGAGGACTCCATCGTGCGCATCACCCAGCTGGCGCGTGCGAGCGGCATCCACCTGGTGCTGGCGACCCAGCGCCCGAGCGTCGACGTCGTCACGGGCCTCATCAAGGCCAATGTGCCCTCGCGCCTCGCCTTCGCCGTCACGAGCGTCACCGACTCCCGCGTCATCCTCGACCAGCCCGGCGCCGACCGGCTCATCGGTCAGGGAGACGGTCTCTTCCTGCCGATGGGCGCGTCGAAGGCCATCCGCGTGCAGGGAGCGTGGGTCAGCGAGCCCGAGATCGAGAAGGTCGTGCAGCACGTCACCGGCCAGGCTCGTCCCGAGTATCGGGCGGATGTGGCCGCGGTCACCGAGAAGAAGGAGATCGACGCCGACATCGGCGACGACCTCGAGCTGTTGCTCGCGGCGGCGGAGCTCGTCGTCGGCACGCAGTTCGGATCGACCTCGATGCTGCAGCGCAAGCTGCGCGTGGGCTTCGCCAAGGCGGGACGCCTCATGGACCTCATGGAGTCGCGCGAGATCGTGGGTCCGTCCGAGGGTTCCAAGGCCCGTGACGTGCTGGTGACGCCGGAGCAGCTGCCCGGTGTCCTGGCCCGCCTCCGCGGCGAGGACCCGCCCGCAGGCGGTGCCGTCGACGACCGCTACGGAACGGATGCGGTGCACGCACAGTTCGATGGACTCGAGGTGGTCGACGGCGACGAGGGCTCCGAGGACGCCTGGAGTCTTACCGGGCGCGACTGAACGCCCCTCGCTCGCTAGGCTCGCATCGTGGCGGTTCCCCGACAGCTTCCCAACGCGATCACGGTCGTGCGCATCCTGTGTGCGCCGGTCTTCCTCTGGCTCCTGCTCGCCGACGCAGGCGAGGGCGGTGCGATGCGATGGGCGGCGACCGTGCTGTTCATCGTGGCGATCGCCACGGACGGCATCGACGGGTACCTCGCCCGGCGCTACGAGATCGTCACCGATCTCGGCAAGCTCCTGGATCCGATCGCAGACAAGGCGCTCACAGGATGCGCCTTCGTGGGCCTGTCGATTCTCGGTGAACTGCCCTGGTGGGTCACCATCGTCGTGCTCGTTCGAGAGGTCGGCATCACGGTGTACCGCTTCGCCGTCGTCAGCGACCACGTGCTCGCCGCAGCCTGGATGGGAAAGCTCAAGACCGTCGCTCAGGCCGTTGCGCTCTCGCTGGCGCTCGCGCCATTCGCTCCGCTGGTCGGGGAGTGGATCCACGTCGTGAACACCGTCACGATGTGGATCGCCGTCATCCTCACGATCGCCAGCGGCATCGACTACGTCATCAGCGAGGTGAGGGGACGCCGAGCGCGCCGCGGGGGAGACGCGCATGTCGAATGAGCGCTTCATGGATGACAGCACCCTCGACGAGCAGACCTCGATCGTCGGCGGGCGACGTACGGACGCGGAGCACATCGTCCAGCGTCTCGGCGAACTGGGCTGGACCATCGGCATCGCCGAGTCGCTGACCGGCGGTGAGGTGTGCAGCCAGCTGGTTGCTGTCGCCGGCGCGTCGAAGGTCGTGCGCGGCGGCATCGTCGCCTACGCCACGCAGCTCAAGCAGAGCCTGCTCGGCGTCGACCCGCTCGTGCTGGAGCTCGGCGGCCCGGTGCAGGCGAAGGTGGCGCGCCAGATGGCCGAAGGGGTGCGGGAGTCGGTCGCGGTGGACGGCGCCGGCGCGGATGTCGGTGTGGCGACGACCGGGATCGCCGGGCCCACATCGTCGGACGGGCAGCCCGTCGGGACAGTCTTCGTGGCGGTGTCGACGCCGCTGGGAACGAGAGTCGAGTTGCTGCAGCTCGACGGCGATCGGGAGCAGATCCGCCAGCGCACCACGCGCCGCGCACTACGAATGGTGCTCGAGGCGCTCTGAGGGAACAGATCGGGTTACCACTGGGTTACGTTGTGCGATTCTCATCCGTCACCCAGCGGCGCGGGATTAGATTGGCCGCACGCACTGTTGTAGCGTTATGCACCCGGTGCACGACGGATTCGGTAAAAGGAGGGCTCGAAATGATCCTGGTACGTCATGAGATCGGCGAAGTCCTTCGTGAGCTCCGTCAGCAGAAGGGTCGCACCCTGCGTCAGGTCGCCAGCCGCGCGAGTGTCGCGCTGGGATATCTGAGCGAGGTCGAGCGCGGGCAGAAGGAAGCCTCGAGCGAGATCCTCGGCGCCGTCGCCGAGGCGCTGGATGTTCCCATCTCCACGATCATGCGTGAGGTCTCGGATCGGCTCTCGGTGCTGGAGGGCATCAACTCCTTCCCGGACGTCGTGCCGGACGAGCTGGTCGCGATGGCATCTCCCGAACTCTCGCTGCGCTGAATGCGCCGCAGCGAGTTCGATCGCGCCGTCCGAGACGAGTTCGGCTCGCGTGGGGCGTATCTGGTCGATGATCTGGTGCTCGCCGGTGCCGGCGACCGCACGGCCGCGCAGGCGTTGGCGGCGGGGGAGCCGACGCGCGACGTCTGGCTCGCGCTGTGCGCGGAGATGGATGTCCCGCCGAACCGCCGGTACGGAGTGGGGCGGCTCGAACCGGGTCGATGACGACGGCGTGTCGTCGAAGATCTGTTCGATTCACGCGTAGTGTTCTGCACAGACGGCGTCCGAGGGATGTCTGTCCACGGATGCGGAGTGTTCCGACGCGATGTCGGAGGCCCTGCCTACCGTGGGAGATGTCGCAACGACACGTACGCCTTGCCGCCGAAGCCGGACCCTGTGCCGGGTGGACGCGGCAGCCTACAGGCGACCGACATCGAGCAGAAGGAACCCTCATGCCCTCACCCGCAGACCGCGAGAAAGCCCTCGAATCGGCACTCGCCCTGATCGACCGGCAGTTCGGAAAGGGCTCGGTCATGCGACTGGGCAGCGAAGACCGCGCCCCGGTCGAGATCATCCCGACCGGTTCCATCGCTCTGGATGTCGCACTCGGCGTCGGCGGCCTGCCGCGCGGACGCATCATCGAGATCTACGGTCCGGAGTCCTCCGGTAAGACCACGCTGACCCTGCATGCGATCGCCAACGCGCAGCGTGCGGGCGGAATCGCCGCCTTCATCGACGCCGAGCACGCGCTCGACCCCGACTATGCCAAGAAGCTCGGCGTCGACATCGACCAGCTCCTGGTGTCGCAGCCCGACACGGGTGAGCAGGCGCTCGAGATCGCCGACATGCTGGTGCGCTCGGGCGCCATCGACCTCGTCGTCATCGACTCGGTCGCGGCCCTCGTGCCCAAGGCGGAGATCGAGGGCGAGATGGGTGACAGCCACGTCGGTCTGCAGGCGCGCCTCATGTCGCAGGCGCTGCGCAAGCTGACGGGTGGTCTGAACCAGACGAAGACGACCGCCATCTTCATCAACCAGCTCCGCGAGAAGATCGGTGTGTTCTTCGGTTCGCCGGAGACGACCGCGGGTGGAAAGGCGCTCAAGTTCTACGCGTCGGTTCGCCTCGACATCCGTCGTATCGAGACGCTGAAGGACGGCACGGAGGCGGTCGGTAACCGCACCCGCGTCAAGGTCGTGAAGAACAAGATGGCGCCGCCCTTCAAGCAGGCCGAGTTCGACATCCTGTTCGGCACCGGCATCTCCCGCGAGGGAAGCCTCATCGACTTCGGTGTCGATCAGGGCATCGTGAAGAAGTCTGGCTCCTGGTTCACCTACGACGGTGAGCAGCTCGGGCAGGGCAAGGAGAACGCCCGCAACTTCCTGCGCAACAACGCCGACGTCGCCGCCGAGATCGAGCAGAAGATCAAGACCAAGCTCGGTATCGGCCCTGTCGTCGAGGTGCCCGTCGAAGACGAGCTGGCTCAGCGACGCCCGGCATGACCCACGAGGACGACCGGGGCGAGGTGGACGCCCTCGCCCCGGTGATCCCGCTCTTCGGGCCTCGCTCGGCTGCTCCCGCGAGCTCACCCGCGGAATCAGTGCAGCGGGGGACAGGCCCCTTCTTCGTCCCCGGACCGGAGCATGCGCGCGACACCTCGCCGTTCGACGCCTCGCATGACGTCGATACCGATTCCGATACCGATTCCGAGCCCGAGTCCGATGACGCGGCGCTCGCGCAGGCGGCGTCCGACGCGCTGCTGCGCAAGCTCCGGGCGCGCTCGCTCTCCGAGCGTGAGGCGCGCACCTTCCTCGCGCAGCGCGACCTGTCGCGCGATGCCGTCGAGGAGATCGTGGCGGGCTTCCTCCGCCTGTCCTACCTCGATGACGCGGCGCTGGCGGAGCAACTGGTGCACGTCGGTGTCTCTCGGAAGGGTGAAGGCCGCATCGCGATCGCGCAGGCGATGGCCCGCCGCGGCGTGCCGCGCGATGTCGCCGATGCCGCGCTGGAAGCGGTAGGTGACGACGACGCCGAGCGCGCCCTCGAGTTCGCGCGTCGCAAAGCGACCTCGATCGGCGGCCGCGACGACGACGCCGCACTGCGCCGACTCGTCGGTCAGCTCGCTCGCCGGGGCTACCCTTCGTCCGTCGCGATGACCGCAGCCCGGCAGGCGCTCGCGGAGGCTCGGCGCCCCGCTGTCCGCGGGCCGCGCTTCGACTGAGCGGACGCCGCTTCCGGCTGCGGTCCCGGTCGATCGCCGAACGTAGAATGGCTCCCATCATGACGATCCCCTCGAGCGCTCCGACCCTCATCGCCGCCTCGCCCGCCGCGCACGACGCCGACGGACGTGCGCGGACGTATGAGGTGCGCACCTTCGGCTGCCAGATGAACGTGCACGACTCCGAGCGTCTCTCGGGATCGCTGGAGTCGGCGGGCTACGTCCCCGTCGAGCCCGGTGCCGAGGCCGACGTCGTCGTGATCAACACGTGCGCCGTGCGCGACAACGCTGCAGGCAAGCTCTACGGCACCCTCGGGCACTTGAAGTCCCGCAAGAGCACTCACGCGGGCATGCAGATCGCCGTCGGCGGCTGCCTGGCGCAGATGGACAAGCAGACGGTCGTCGACAAGGCGCCATGGGTCGACGTCGTCTTCGGAACCCACAACATGGGCTCACTGCCCAAACTCCTCGAGCGGGCGCGGCACAACGAGGAGGCCGAGCTCGAGATCCTCGAGTCTCTCGACGTCTTCCCCTCGACGCTGCCCACCAAGCGCGACAGCGTGTACAGCGGGTGGGTGTCCATCTCGGTGGGCTGCAACAACACCTGCACGTTCTGCATCGTTCCGAGCCTGCGCGGCAAGGAGAAGGACCGCCGCCCGGGCGACATCCTGAGCGAGATCCGGTTGCTGGTCGACGACGGCGCCATCGAGGTCACGCTGCTCGGCCAGAACGTGAACTCCTACGGTGTGGAGTTCGGTGATCGTCAGGCGTTCGGCAAGCTCCTGCGCGCCGCGGGCGAGATCGAGGGCCTCGAGCGGATCCGCTTCACGAGCCCTCACCCCGCCGCCTTCACGGACGACGTCATCGACGCGATGGCCGAGACGCCCGCGGTCATGCCGCAGCTGCACATGCCACTGCAGTCCGGCAGCGACCGCATCCTCAAGGCCATGCGCCGTTCCTACCGATCGGAGCGCTTCCTCGGCATCCTCGATCGCGTGCGCGCGCGCATCCCGCACGCCGCGATCTCCACCGACATCATCGTCGGGTTCCCCGGCGAGACGGAAGAGGACTTCCAGGAGACCCTGCGGGTCGTCGAACAGGCGCGGTTCGCGAGCGCCTTCACCTTCCAGTACTCGATCCGCGAGGGCACCCCCGCTGCAACGATGGCCGACCAGGTGCCGAAGGAGATCGTGCAGGAGCGGTACGAGCGCCTCGTCGCCCTTCAGGAGCGCATCAGCCTCGAAGAGAACCAGAAACAGGTGGGGCGCCGCCTCGATGTGCTCGTCTCGGCCGGTGAAGGAAAGAAGGATGCGGCCACGCGCCGCCTCACCGGTCGCGCCGAAGACAACCGGCTCGTGCACTTCGAGGTGCCCGAAGCATCGCCGGTGCCGCGCCCGGGAGACGTCGTCTCTGTCGTGGTGACGCACGCGGCTCCCTTCCACCTCCTGGCTGATTCGCCCGACGGCGCTGCGCTCGTGATCCGTCGCACCCGTTCCGGTGACGCGTGGGATCGCGCGGAGGCCGACTCCTGCGGCGTGCCCACCCCCGCGGGTTCCGGGCCGAAGGCGGTCTCTCTGGGTCTCCCGTCGCTTCGTCGGGACCAGTGATGTCCGCGCCCCGGCTGTGGATCGTGGCCGGGGCCACCGGCACGGGTAAGACCGGGATCTCGCTCGCGCTGGCGGAGGAACTGCGCGCACGTGGACGGGCGGCGGAGATCGTCAACGCGGACGCCATGCAGCTGTACCGCGGCATGGACATCGGAACGGCGAAGCTCCCCGTCGCCGAGCGCCGTGGGATCCCGCATCACCTCTTCGACGTGCTCGAGGTGACCGAGGAAGCCGCCGTGGCCGACTACCAGCCGCGCGCCCGGCAGGCGGTCGAGGCGATCAACGCCCGCGGCGCCGACGCGATCCTCGTCGGCGGTTCGGGACTGTACGTCTCCGCGGTCGCGTACGACTTCCGCTTTCCTCCGAGGGACCAGGCTCTGCGTGCGGCGCTGGAGGCGGAGTTGGACGAGCTCGGTCCCGGAGCGCTGTACGAGCGCCTGCGCGGCATCGACCCGGTCACCGCGGGGCGCGTCGATCCGCACAATGGCCGGCGGATCGTGCGGGCGCTCGAGATCCTGGCCCAGGGCGCGGCGACGCACGGTGCTGCGCTGCCCGAGGACCCACGTCTCTGGCACCCGCGTACCCGCCTGCTGATCGCCCATGAGGAGCGCGACGTGCTCGTGCCGAGGCTGGATGCCCGCGTCGATCAGATGTGGCGAGACGGCCTCCTGGACGAGGTCGCGGCCCTGCGCGCCCGGGGGCTCGACGCCGGGGTCACGGCGCGGCGGGCCATCGGTTACGCGCAGGCCCTCGGCGAGCTCGACGGCCGGCTGAGTCGCGACGAGGCGATCGCGCAGACGCAGGCGCTCACCCGGCGGTACGCACGGCGTCAGGTCTCCTGGTTCCGTCGCTACACGGCAGCCCGCCGCATCACGGCGGGCATGGCGGTCGCGGATATCGTCGAGGCGTGACGACGCCTCGACGCGCGGACGGCCCGGCCCTGCCCCGCCCGTAGACTGGCGGCATGTCGCGCACGCTCTCGTTCACCAAGGGCCACGGAACCGGGAACGACTTCGTGATCCTCTCCGATCCCGACGGAGAGCTCGCTCTCAGCGACGATCAGATCGCGGTCCTGTGCGATCGCCGATTCGGGATCGGCGCAGACGGACTCCTGCGTGTCGTGCGTTCCGGGCGGATCCCCGAGGGGGCGGACGCGGCTCGAGCCGGCGCCGAGTGGTTCATGGACTACCGCAACGCCGACGGATCGAAGGCCGAGATGTGCGGCAACGGCACGCGGGTCTTCGCGCGCTTCCTCGAGGACCAGAATCTGGCGTCGCTCGACGCGCCGTTGCGCATCGGTACCCGTGCCGGGGTCAAGACGCTCACGCGCAGCGAACGCGGTTTCGAAGTGGATCTGGGGGAGTGGGTCGTCGACGAGAACGACGTTCTCGTGCGGGCTCGCGGTCTGGACGTCGCGCGCCCGGGCCAGCCGGTCGATGTGGGCAATCCCCACGTCGTCGTGGCGCTCTCGTCCGAGGCCGAGCTGGAAGCGCTCGATCTGACGGTGCAACCCCTGCTCGACCCTCAGCCGCCCGCCGGTGCGAACATCGAGTTCGTCGTTCCGAGCGACCCCCTCGTCGTGGGCGGTGTCGGCGGCATCCGGATGCGGGTGTTCGAGCGGGGCGTCGGAGAGACCCTCAGTTGCGGCACCGGCGTGGCCGCCGCAGCGCTCGCGGTGCGTCACTGGGCAGGCTCCGGGGCGCCCGATGCGTGGGTCGTGGATGTGCCCGGCGGGACGCTGGGCGTCCGCATGCAGGACGGGCACGTGCTGCTCTCGGGGCCCGCGTCGCTGGTCTTCCACGGTGAAGTGACGCTCGCCTAGTGGGATAGGGCGCGCGCTCCTGCCTTGGCGGAGGCAGCGCCGACGACGCCCATCGCGAGCAGGACGAGCGTTGCGCTGAGCACAGGCAGGAATCCCCAGGCAGCCCCCAGGTTCTGCGCCAGCAGCCCGGACAGAGCGGAGCCCGCCGCGATGCCGAGGACGATGCCGCTCGTGGTGAGGGTCAGCAGGATACCCGCCCGTCCCTCGTCTGCGGCGTCGCCCACGACCCGGAAGATCGTCAGCAGCAGCGGGCCCTGGAACGCGCCGGCGACCAGTCCGGCTCCGATGATCCAGACGACATCGTCGGCGACGAGCATGAGCGACGCGCCCAACGTCATCCCGCAGGCGGCTACGCTCCAGCGTGTCCACGTGCCGATCCGCTCCGGGATCAGCACCATCGACAGTGTTGTGATCGCCGAGCCCACCGCCATGACGGCGTAGAGGAGCGCACCCGCATCCGGAATGCCGATGCGCCCCGCGAAGGCGGTCAGACCGGTCTGGCTCGCCCCGAAGAACGTGCCCATGGCCAGCATCCCGACGAGTGCGGTGACCAGCAGGGTCCGGCGGCGGGCCGGCGCTGCTGTCCGGGGCGGCGCCTGTCGCCTCCGCGGCACGCTTCGGTGCGTGCGGTGCACGGCGAACTGCGTCGCGAAGGCTACGACGAGCGCGCCGGCGAGCAGCGTGGCCGCCTGCGGCGAGACGAACGCGGCGGTCAGGCCCACGATCGCGGGCCCGAAGATGTAGGAGATCTCGTCGATGACGCCCTCGAAGGCGAAGGCGGTCGGCAGATCGTCCGGCGCGAGGGAGAGCCACCGCGTGCGGGAGAACGCGCCGACCTGCGGCAGGCTCAGCCCGATTCCGGCGGCAAGGGCGACCGCCCCGGCGTCGGAGACGTGCCCTGCGCCCCACGTCAGGACGAGCAGCAGCGCGACGTGCACGACGACGCCGGCCAGGAGCACAGGACGCTGTCCGATGCGGTCGGCGATCGCACCGGAGGCCGGAGCGCCGACGGCCTCGCCGATCGCGGCAGCGGCGGCGGCGAAGCCGCCGACGGCGATCGACCCCGTGGCGGAGGTCACGAGCGTCAGGACGGCGAGCGGGACCATCGACAGAGGAAGACGCCCGAGGCTCGTGGCGACGAGGTAGTCCCATCCCGCGATGCGCGGCAGGGCACGGTACGAGCGGATGCCGACGGAGGAGGAAGAGGGCATGAGGAGACTCCGATCGGCGCATCCCCCGCCCGAACTGCGCCCTCAGCCCATCAGTCTTTGTGAGGCGAGCGTATCACCGTCACGGCAGCGGGATGGGAGCGGTGGCCTCGGCTCCGTGGCGCCGGATCTTGAGCACGCGGAAACCGCGCGCCGTCGCGGTGCGGTGCACGCTGAAGCCGGCCGGGAAGGATGCGGCGAGCCAGCGCTGCAGCGAATCGGCGCCGAGGTTGCGGGCGACGACGAGCCACGCGTCGGAGCGCTCGTCCAGTCGGGGGATCCACCGCTCGAGCATGCCGTGGAGCTCGTTCTTGCCGACGCGGATCGGCGGGTTCGAGCGGATGGTGCGGAAGGCGATGTCCTCGGGAACATCATCCGGCGTCACAGCGTTGACGTTGGTGAGGCCGAGGTTCTGCGCGTTGCGGCGGACGAGATCGAGGGCACGCTGGTTGACATCGACAGCCCACACCGTGGCGTGTGGCGACGAGAGTGCCAGCGAGATCGAGATCGGGCCCCAGCCGCATCCGAGGTCGAGGAAGTGGCCGCCGGCCGGGGGCGGCGGTGTGTTGCTCAGCAGCACGGCGGTGCCCGCATCCAGTCGATCCGGGCTGAACACTCCGCCGGCGGTCGTCACATCGATGTCGCGACCGGCCACGGTGACACGAATGGTGCGGAGGTTCTCGGGACTGGCGGGTGACGCGGTGAAGTAGTGGTCACTCCCCATACACGAAGCGTAGCGGTAAGTCTCCGAAGGCGGGAGGCTAGAGTGAGCGGGCGCGAGACGCCCCGAAAGGAAACGATGACAGAAACACCCCCGTCCACCGACGAGCAGCGGCTCGACGACGTCGACCGGGTGCTCTCGCGAGCTGATTCTCGCGCACGGACGCGCGGCCCCCTGGCCGCAGCGCAGGCGCTGCAGGATGCGGCGACCGTCGCCGACGGCTTCGACGACGGTGACCAGTTCGACCGTGAGGAGCGTCAGGCGCTGCGTCGCGTCGGCGGCCTGTCGACCGAGCTCGAGGACGTCACGGAGGTCGAGTACCGCCAGCTGCGGCTCGAGAACGTCGTCCTCGTGGGCGTCCACCCGCAGGGCGCGACCGAGGACGCCGAGAACTCGCTGCGCGAGCTCGCGGCCCTCGCCGAGACGGCGGGCGCCGTCGTGCTCGACGGCGTGCTGCAGCGTCGACCGCATCCCGACCCGGCGACGTACATCGGCCGCGGCAAGGCGGAGGAGCTGCGCGACATCGTCGCCGCCGTCGGCGCCGATACCGTGATCGCCGACACCGAGCTCGCCGCGAGCCAGCGGCGCGCGCTCGAAGACGTCGTCAAGGTCAAGGTGATCGATCGCACGACGGTCATCCTCGACATCTTCAGTCAGCACGCGAAGAGCCGCGAGGGCAAGGCCCAGGTCGAGCTCGCGCAGCTCGAGTACCTCCTGCCGCGCCTGCGCGGTTGGGGTGAGTCGATGAGCCGGCAGGCCGGTGGGCAGGTCGGCGCCGGTGGCGCCGGTATGGGCTCGCGCGGACCCGGTGAGACGAAGATCGAGCTCGATCGCCGCCGCATCCGCACCCGCATGGCGCAACTGCGTCGTCAGATACGCGACTTCGCCCCGGCCCGTGATGCCAAGCGTGCCGAACGCAAGCGCAACACGATTCCCGCCGTGGCGATCGCCGGATACACGAACGCCGGCAAGTCCAGTCTCCTGAACCGGCTCACGCGCGCGGGCGTGCTCGTCGAGAACGCGCTGTTCGCCACCTTGGACGCCACCGTCCGACGCTCGGTGACCGAGGACGGGCGCATCTACACGCTGACCGACACCGTCGGTTTCGTTCGCAACCTCCCGCACCAGCTGGTCGAGGCGTTCCGCTCGACGCTCGAAGAGGTCGGCGACGCCGACGTCATCGTGCACGTCGTCGACGGCTCGCATCCCGATCCCGCCGCTCAGCTCGCGACCGTCCACGACGTGATCGGCGACGTGGGGGCGCGTGACACTCGGGAGATCGTCGTGTTCAACAAGGCCGACCTCATCGACGACGACGCGCGCCTCCTGCTGCGAGGGCTCGTGCCCTCAGCGGTGTTCGTGTCGTCCCGCACGGGCGAGGGCATCGACGAGCTCCGGCAGGTCATCGAGGATGCGCTTCCGTTGCCGGAGATCGAGCTGCGGGTCCTGCTGCCGTACGATCGCGGCGACCTGGTCTCGGCCGTGCACGAGCACGGGATGATCTACGAGGAGACGCACGAGCTGGACGGCACGGCCCTCCACGCCCGCGTCGGTGCTGCGCTCGCCGGCAGGCTCGAGGCCTTCCTCGCCTGAGCGCGGCTCATTCCCCGTCGAGGGTGGGGAGGAGGACGAACAGGTCCGGATCATCCTCCGTCGCGGTGAATCCCGCCGCTCGTACGGTCTCGGCCCACTCGGTGGTGTGCGGGCGGACGAAGAGGGGCCTCAGGGGCTCGCGCGAGACGACGACGCGGAGGTCGCGCTCCGCGTGCGCGGAATCGCCCGCGGGGTCTATGAACACCTCTCGTCCGCCGTCGCCGTCGGCGATGCGCAAGGCGCCGATCGACAGGGCAATCTCGGGGGCGTCGGGGACGAAGCCGAACACCTCGCCGAGGAAGGCCAATTCCGAGGCGAGCGCGTGGATCGTGGTCTCCCGGCGTCGGAACCCGTGCCCTTCGCCCTCGTAGAGGACGTACGCGTGCGGAACACCGTGCGCTCGCAGAGCATCGCGGATGGCCTCGGCCTGCGCCGGCGGCACGACCCGGTCCTCGCTGCCCTGCAGGATCAGCAACGGCACGCGGAAGCCTTCGGGGTGTGTCAGCGGCGAGCGTTCGACGTAGACCTCCTCCGTTTCCGGCAGCGGACCGATGAGGCCATCGAGATAGCGCGACTCGAAGTCGTGCGTGTCCGCCACGAGCGCGCGCGCGTCGCCGACGCCGTAGCGCGAGACGCCCGCGGCGAAGACGTCACCGCGTGTGAGCGCCGAGAGCACCGTCCAGCCACCTGCTGACCCTCCTTCGATCGCCAGTCGGTCCGGGTCTGCGAGACCGGCCGCGGCGACGTGCCGGGCGGCCGCGATCACATCGTCCACGTCGGCGACGCCCCACTGCCCGCGCAACCGTTCACGGTAGGCGCGCCCGTAGCCGGTCGAGCCGGAGTAGTTGACGTCGAGGACTCCGATACCGCGGCTCGTGAAGTACGCGATCTTGCGGGATGCGGCCGGGCCCACATGAGCGGTCGGTCCGCCGTGAACCCACACGAGGCAGGGGGCGAGCTCGTCGTCGGGTCCGCGCAGCTCCGGATGCGTCGGCGGGTAGAAGTAGGCGTGCACGGGGCCGTGGGGTCCGTCGGCGGTCACCGTGCGGGGTGCGGGCAGCCACGGCTCGAGCGCAGAGAGATCGTCACCGGCGAGCCGTTCCGGTGCCGCTGTGCCGTCGGCATCCAGGAGCCAGAGCCCGAGCGGAGCGGATGCGGAAGCCGTGGTGATCAGCACACGCGTACCGCGCGCATCCTCGAGGAAGGTCTGGGACGCGCCGTCGACGCCGACGGAGCGGGTCGAGCCGTCCGCGGGATCGATCACCACGACCGAGTCCTCGCCGTTCGTGCGCACAGCGACGATCCGTCCGTCTTCGAGGGGGGCGAACCACCGCATCCCGAGCATCCACAGCGCGCCGCCCGTGTCGGCGTCGTCGTGGGTGAGGGTGCTGCGCTCGCCGGTGTCCGGTCGCACGCGCTGCAGCTGCCACCGACCGGACGCGTCATCGGTGTAGAGCAGCTCGTCGGAGCCGCTCCACACCGGCTGGAGCACCGAAGCCGCGCCGTCGGTGACGCTGACCGCATCGCCGACCACCCCGTCACGCAGACGCCCGACGTGCAGGCGCGTGCGGTCCCAGGGCAGGTCGGGGTGGTTCCACCCGATCCACGCGAGATGCCGACCATCCGGAGACAACGCGGGCTGGGCGACGAAGTCGTCACCGTGTGCGACGACCCGCGCGCCGGTGCCGTCCAGCGAGATCTCGACGATCGCGCGTTCGCCGCCGGATGTCGCCGTGCGCTCGCGCACTGCGAGCAGACGGCCGGCCGCCCACACGAGCCCCCCGAACGCCGTGCCGTCCTCCTCGGTCGTCAGCGGGGTCGGAGCGTCGTCGGAGGCGAGGACGTAAACGCGCTGATCGCTGCCTTCGACGAAGAACAGTCGGCCGTCCTCGGTCGCGCACCACGCGCCGCCGCCGTACTCGTGCACCCGTGATCGGGTGCTCCACGGAGCGGGAAGGACGTCCGCCGTCCGACCGTCGCGCTGTCGGCGGCGCACCGCCATGCGGCCGCCCTCTTCTGGGACCGACTGCGCCCACCAGATCTCCTCGCCGATGAACCGCGCACCGTCGAAGCGTGTGGAAGAGCTCGCCACGTCAGCGGCGGAGACGGGCGAGGGCCAGGAACCGTACGAACTGGAGGCGATCATGCTCCCACGCTACGCGGCGGCCCTCCGACCGCCCAGCGGAAGGAAGGGAGTGGGAGGGGTCAGACCGCGCGCATGAGCGCGACGACCTTGCCGAGCACGACGGCATCGTCGCCGAGGATCGGCTCGAAGGCTGTGTTGCGCGGCAGCAGCCACACGTGTCCGTCGCGGCGCCGGAACGTCTTCACCGTCGCCTCGCCGTCGAGCATCGCGGCGACGATGTCGCCGTTCTCCGCCGTCGGCTGTGAACGCACCACGACCCAGTCGCCGTCGCAGATCGCGGCGTCCATCATCGATTCTCCCGACACCTTCAGCATGAACAGATCTCCCTTGCCCACGAGCTGTCGCGGCAGCGGGAAGATCTCCTCGACATGCTGGTCTGCGGTGATCGGCACGCCGGCCGCGATACGCCCCACGAGCGGAACAAGCGCGGCATCGCCCACGGCGGGTGCGGCATCGGCCGGGTTCTCGGCGGCGGTGCCCGGCAAATCGATCAGGACCTCCATCGCACGCGTCTTGCCGGGGTCGCGCCGGAGGTAGCCGGAGAGCTCGAGCTGGTTCAGCTGGTGCGTGACGCTCGAGAGCGACTTCAGTCCGACCGCGTCGCCGATCTCGCGCATGCTCGGCGGGTAGCCGTGGCGGGCGATCGAGTGCTGGATGACCTCGAGGATCGCGAGCTGCTTGTCGCTGAGGCTCTTGCGCCGGCGGGTCTGCGGCTTCTGGTTGGTGGCCATGCGGCACTCCCGTCGGGTCTGTTCCGTTCGAATGTCGGAGGTCGATGATTCGGTGTCTTCAGCCAAACCGTAGCGGGAATCGGCGGCGATCCAGTCCTTGCCCAGGGCGTGTCGTCTTCGAAACTCGGCCGGTTTCGCGATCGCTTGACAGTACCGTAAATCGAAGATAGCTTCGGAAGAGAAGTTCGTACCCGGCTCTCCCGGCCGGAGCGTCGGGTACGAATCTCTTCCCGTCCTGAAGGAGTCGTCATGAGCACGATCGAGTTCGCCGCCCCCGTCGCCACCCGCCTGCGTCTGACCGCGCGCGGTCGTCGGGTGCTCGCCTGGCTCGTCGCTCTGCCCGTCGTCGCCGCGTTGGCCGTCGGGGTGATCAGCGGCGGTTCCGCGCTCGCCTCCCGCGAGCCCGGCGCGGCCGACGGCTCGTTCGAGATGGTGACGGTGATGGCGGGGGAGTCGCTGTGGTCGATCGCGGAGGAGGTCGCCCCGCAAGACGACCCGCGCGACGTCGTCGACGCCATCATGCGGCTCAACACCCTGCCGGGCGCTCAGGTGAGCGCCGGTCAGCGTCTGGCCATCCCGGCGGAGTACGCCTCGGGCGAGTGAGGTCCGGCGCGGTTCTACGATGGACCGCGTGACGATCAGCCTCGACGATTTGCCGATCCGCGACGACCTACGCGGACTCAAGCCCTACGGCGCGCCCCAAGCGCCTCTTCCGGTGGCGTTGAACGTCAACGAGAACACGCATCCCGTCCCGGCAGACGTGGCGTCCGACATCCTCGCGTCGATCGGCGCAGCTCTCGAACAGGTCAACCGCTACCCCGACCGGGAGTTCACCCGCTTGCGTCAGGCTTTCGCAGGCTACCTCGGCGGCGGTCTCGCAGCGGAGCAGATCTGGGCGGCGAACGGATCCAACGAGGTCCTGCAGCACGTCCTGCAGGCTTTCGCGGGTCCGGGGCGCACCGCGTTCGGCTTCGCCCCCACGTACTCGATGTATCCGCTGCTCACCCGGGCGACGGGTGCGGACTGGGTCGCCGGCACCCGCGCCGAGGACTACAGCCTGAGCGCCGCATCCGCCGCCGAACAAGTACGTCAGGCGGATGCGGATGTGATCTTCCTCTGCGCGCCGAACAACCCGACCGGCACGCCGATGACGCTCGACGTCATCGAGGCGGTGTACGAGGCCAGTCGCGGCATCGTCATCGTTGACGAGGCGTATCAGGAGTTCGCCCCCCGGGACACCGTGTCCGCGATCTCCCTTCTGTCCGGGCGCGAGCGGCTGGTCGTCTCCCGCACCATGAGCAAGGCGTTCGCCTTCGCGGGTGCGCGAGTCGGCTACCTGGCTGCCGATCCCGCCGTCGTCGACGCGCTTCGTCTGGTGCGGCTGCCGTATCACCTCAGCGCGCTGACCCAGGCGGCCGCGGAGGCGGCGTTGCGTCACGCCGACACGATGCTCGGCATGGTCGACGAGATCGTCGCCCAGCGCGATCGCATCAGCCGAGAGCTGACGACGATGGGGTACCGTCCACACGAATCGTGGACCAACTTCGTGCTCTTCGGCGGCGTCACCGATCCTGCTGCTGCGTGGCAGGCGCTCTACGAGCGCGGTGTGCTCATCCGCGACGTCGGCATCCCCGGTCACCTGCGCGTCACGGCGGGGACCGAGGCCGAGACGACGGCGTTCCTGGCGGCCCTGGCGTCGATAGACTCGCAGGTATGACCGCGCAGCCCGCATCGCACCGCACCGCCGAGCTCAGCCGGGCCACGAGCGAGTCGCAGATCGAGCTCTCGCTCGACCTCGACGGCACCGGAAAGAGCTCGATCTCGACGAGCGTGCCGTTCTTCGACCACCTGTTGACGGCATTCGCCAAGCACTCGCTCACGGATCTGACGGTGCGGGCCACGGGCGACACTCACATCGACGCACACCACACCGTGGAAGACGTCTCGATCGTGCTCGGTCAGGCGATCCGCGCCGCTCTGGGGGACAAGAGCGGCATCGCGCGTTACGGCGACGCACTCGTGCCGCTCGACGAGGCGCTCGTGCAGGCGGTCGTCGACATCAGCGGTCGTCCGTATCTCGTCCACGACGGCGAGCCTGAAGGGTACGCGTTTCACCTGATCGGCGGGCACTTCACCGGGTCGCTCGTGCGCCACGCGTTCGAGGCCATCGCCTACAACGCGGCGCTCACCGTGCACGTGCGCGTTCTGGGCGGCCGCGACCCTCACCACATCGCCGAGGCGGAGTTCAAGGCGTTCGCGCGTGCGTTCCGTCAGGCCAAGGCTCTCGACCCGCTCGTCGACGGCATTCCGAGCACGAAGGGTGCACTGTGAGCGATGCGCCCCTGGTCGCAGTCCTCGACTACGGCTCGGGCAACGTCCACTCGGCCGTGAAGGCTCTGGCCGCAGCCGGTGCCGACGCACGGCTCACCGCCGACCGTGGACTCATCCAGGATGCGGACGGACTGCTCGTCCCGGGTGTCGGAGCCTTCCGAGCAGTGGCGGAGGCATTGCGCGCGAGCAGAGGTGACGAACTCATCGGGCGGAGGCTGGCCGGTGGACGAGCCGTGCTCGGCATCTGCGTCGGGATGCAGGTGCTGTTCGAGCAGGGTGTCGAACGCGGTGACGCGACCGACGGGCTGGGGGAGTGGCCGGGCACGGTGACCGAGCTCGACGCGCCCGTGCTGCCGCACATGGGTTGGAACACGGTCTCCCCGGATGCGGGCTCGCGCTTGTTCGCGGGGCTCGAGGACGAACGCTTTTACTTCGTGCACTCCTTCGCGGCGCAGCAGTGGATCATGCCGCCTCAGACGCCGTTCACCGAGCCGGTGCTCACATGGGCCACACACGGCTCCCCGTTCCTCGCCGCCGTCGAGAACGGACCCCTCAGCGCCACGCAGTTCCATCCCGAGAAGTCGGGGTCCGCGGGCATCCGTCTCCTCGCCAATTGGATCAGCACGCTGCGACCCCAGTAGTCTCTTACCTCGTGCCGCACGCCGGGGATCCGCCGGGTGCGCGAGCGCACGAGGAGCCATGAACGATTTCGCGTCCACCCCTGAACTCATCCTTCTGCCGGCGGTCGATGTCGCCGATGGGAAGGCCGTCCGTCTCACCCAGGGCGAGGCCGGTAGCGAGACCAGCTACGGCGACCCGGTCGACGCTGCCGTCGAATGGGCGCGACAGGGCGCGCAGTGGATCCATCTCGTGGATCTCGACGCGGCTTTCGGCCGCGGCAACAACACGGCGGTGATGCGCCGGGTCATCAAGCAGGTGAAGGGGGTCCAGGTCGAGCTGTCGGGCGGGATCCGTGACGATGAGAGCCTCGACGCCGCCCTCGAGTCGGGTGCGGCGCGCATCAACCTCGGTACGGCGGCGCTGGAGAACCCCGAGTGGGCGGCCGATGTCATCGGCCGGTACGGCGAGGCCGTCGCTGTCGGGCTGGACGTGCGCGGCACGACGCTGGCCGCGCGCGGCTGGACGCGCGAGGGCGGCGACCTCTGGGCCGTGCTGGACCGCCTGGAGGATGCGGGCTGCAGCCGCTACGTCGTGACCGACGTCACCAAGGACGGCACGCTGCGTGGGCCCAATGTGGAGCTGCTGCGCGAGGTCACGGCGCGCACCCCGAAGCCGGTCGTCGCCTCGGGCGGGATCTCGAGCCTCGACGACATCGCGGCGCTTCGCGAGCTGGTGCCGCTGGGCGTCGAGGGCGCCATCGTGGGCAAGGCACTCTATGCCGGCGCCTTCACGCTGGCCGAGGCGCTGGATGTCGCGGGACGCTGACGCGAGCTGCGGACACGACTCCGCGGGCGTCCCCTGGGAGGGGCGTCGCTTCCAGCCGAACACCCACGCGGGTGACGACGGCTCCGCGGATGCGGCATTGCTCGCCGCGCTGACGGCCTTCCGTGCTGGGGAGGGCGACGCTGTCGCTGTCGTCGATGCTTATCGCCGTGCGCGCCTGCTGATCCCCCTCATCGCCGAGAAGGGGGAGGAGGGCACGGCTCCCAGCGGGCTGCGCGTGGACAAGACGCAGGAGTTGTCGATCGTCACCGTCGCCGGACCCGACGGGCGCCGCGTCCTTCCGGTCTTCAGCTCCGTCGAGACCATGGCTCGGTGGGATCGGACCGCACGGCCCGTGCCTGCCGACGGCATCCGCACCGCGCTCGCTGCCGCGGGCGACGACACCGATCTGATCGTGATCGATCCGGGCTCGCCCACGGAGTTCGTGCTTCGCCGGCCCGCCGTCTGGGCGATCGGCCAGGGGCACGCGTGGGAGCCGAGCCCTGTCTCGCCCGAGGTCTTCGCAGGGCTGCAGGAGAGCATCGGCGGCGAACTCGCCGTGCTCGACCTCTCGGTGGCTGCGGGCGATCCCGACGCGCGCCTGCGCGGTCCCGAGCTGATCGTGGAGCTCCACCTCATCGATGGTCTCGACAAGGAGCAGCTCGATGCGGTCCTCGCCCGTCTCGCCCGCCGCTGGTCGGTCGATGACCGCATCGCGGTGCTCGTCGACTCGTTGACGGTCAAGCTCCGCCGGTCGCGCTGAGCCGGCAGCAGCCTCCGGTCAGGTGACGGGGCCCGTCCACTTCTCGCCGGGGCCCTTTCCGATCGGGTCGGGGATCACAGAGGCTTCGCGGAACGCGAGCTGCACCGAACGCAGACCGTCGCGCAGCGAGCGGGCGTGCATGTCGCTGATCTCCGGGGCTCCCGCGGTGATCAGGCCCGCGAGGGCGTTGATGAGCTTGCGCGCCTCGTCGAGGTCGGTCTGCGTCTCGGGGTCGTCCGCGAGGCCGACCTTGACGGCCGCGGCGCTGAGCAGGTGCACGGCGGTCGTGGTGATGACCTCCACCGCGGGGACGTCTGCGATGTCGCGGGATGCGGCAGTGGCCGCCGCCTCCTGACGCTCCCAGCGCTCCTGGTTGGCGCGTGCCTGCGCGTCGATGTCGGCGGCCTGGTCGTACGGAGTCGAGTCCACGTTGCTCTTTCTGCTAAAGTGGGCGAGCACCGGAGCGTCTGCTCCGATCGAAAGAGGATCACATCCCACCCGCGCTTGCCGCTCCAGGCTACCGGGTCATTGCACTCCGCCTCCTCGTGAGGGGGCAGTCAGGGTGCGAGAAAGCCGGCGCTTCGCGTCGTGCCGGGTGGCGTGGTCTTCTTCCGCCCGGGAATGTCGTCGACATCCCGGTGGCCCCATCCGCTACGTCAGAGGAGTTCCGCATCAGCGATCCCCGCACCAACGACCGCATCCGCGTTCCCGAGGTCCGCCTCGTCGGACCCGCGGGTGAGCAGGTCGGCGTCGTCCGCATCGAGGTGGCGCTGCGCCTGGCCCAGGAGGCCGACCTCGATCTCGTCGAGGTGGCCCCGAACTCGAAGCCCCCCGTGGTCAAGATCATGGACTACGGCAAGTTCAAGTACGAGGCTGCGCAGAAGGCCAAGGAAGCGCGTCGCAATCAGGCCAACACCGTCCTCAAAGAGGTGCGTTTCCGCCTGAAGATCGAAGCTCACGACTACATCACCAAGCTCAAGCGCGCCGAGGGCTTCCTGCAGGCCGGCGACAAGGTCAAGGCCATGATCCTGTTCCGCGGCCGCGAGCAGTCGCGTCCCGAGCAGGGCGTGCGTCTGCTGCGAAAGTTCGCGGAGGACGTCGCCGAGTTCGGCACCGTGGAGTCCAACCCCACGATCGACGGACGCAACATGGTCATGGTGGTCGCCCCGCACAAGAACAAGTCCGAGGCGAAGGCGGAGCAGAACGCTCAGCGCGCGGCGAACAAGGAAGCCGCCCGTCAGGCACGCACCGGGGACGCCCCGGAGCCTGCCACCGCAGACGCGGCCGAATAAGGCCACACACCTGATCCCGCGCCACGCGGGAGTCACAACGAAGGAAGAGAAGATGCCGAAGCAGAAGACCCACTCGGGTGCCAAGAAGCGCTTCAAGCTGACCGGAAGCGGCAAGCTCATGAAGCAGCAGGCGGGCATGCGTCACAACCTCGAGGGCAAGTCGAGCCGTCGCACGCGCCGTCTGAACCAGGAGCAGGTCCTGGCTCCCGGTGACGCCAAGCAGGCCAAGAAGCTCCTCGGCCTCTGATCGCCGACGCACGTAAGTAAGGGAAAGAAATGGCTAGAGTCAAGCGGGCGGTAAACGCCCACAAGAAGCGTCGCGTCATCCTCGAGCGCGCCTCCGGTTACCGCGGTCAGCGTTCGCGCCTGTACCGCAAGGCCAAGGAGCAGGTCACCCACTCGCTGGTCTACGCGTACCGTGACCGCCGCAAGCGCAAGGGCGACTTCCGCCGCCTCTGGATCCAGCGCATCAACGCCGCTGCTCGCCAGAACGGCATCACCTACAACCGCTTCATCCAGGGTCTCGGCCTCGCGGGTGTGCAGGTCGATCGTCGCATCCTGGCCGAGCTCGCCGTGAACGAGCCCGCCACGTTCGCGTCGCTCGTGGCGACGGCGAAGGCGGCTCTGCCGACCGACGTCAACGCCGCCAAGGCCTCGGCGTAATCCGAACACCCCGAAGGGGCGTCCTCCACGCAGAGGGCGCCCCTTCGGCGTGCCCGCGTCACCCTAGACTGGGAACGTGCTGGAGAATCCCCGATCCCCACGCGTGCGCGCGGTCGCCAAGCTCGCCAAGCGGGCTGCCCGCGACGAGACGGGCCTGTTCCTCCTGGAGGGCCCGCAGGCCGTCCGCGAAGCCCTCGCCTTCCGGCCCGAGAGCATCGTCGAGCTGTTCGCGACCCCGACCGCTCTCGAGCGACACCAAGACCTGCGCGACGCCGCGGCCGAGGCCGGGCTCGACATCGAGTACACCGCCGAGCCGGTGCTCGAGGCGATGGCCGACACCGTGACGCCGCAGGGGATCGTGGCTGTCGCCCGCCAGTTCCCCACCTCGCTGCGCGATGTCCTGGCCGCCGGGCCGCGGCTGCTGGCGATCTGCGAGGAGGTGCGCGACCCCGGAAACCTCGGGACCATCATCCGCGCTGCCGACGCCGCGGGCGCCGACGCCGTGATCCTGACCGGCCGCACGGTCGATCCCTACAACCCCAAGGTGGTCCGTGCGACCACCGGATCGCTCTTCCACATCGCGCTGTCTCGAGCCGGTGAGCTCGCCAGTGCGGTCACCGCCATCCGTGGGGCGGGGCTCCGCGTCGTGGCCGCCGATGTCAAGGGAGACGACCTGCTCGAGGCGCGGTCCACCGGCCTGCTCGCTCAGCCCACGGCGTGGCTGTTCGGCAACGAGGCGCGCGGACTCGAGGACACGGCGCTCGAGCTGGCGGATGCGGCGCTGCGGCTTCCGATCTACGGCAGCGCCGAGTCCCTCAACCTCGCGACGGCGGCCAGCGTGTGCCTCTACGAGTCCGCCTTCGCGCAGCGCAGCTGACGTCACGCCCGGGGCCGGGCGAACGTTAGAAGTCGGTGAGAGATCCGTCAAGAGTCCCCGAGGTGCACTGGGGCGATTCATAGTCTGTCCAGATGACGCCCTCGGATGCCGCACCCCCGACTTCGAACATCACCGTGCGTCGCGGCGACCCGCTCGTCGTGCTCACCGACGTCCAGAAGCACTATGGCGACTTCCAGGCGCTGACCGATATCGACCTCACCGTCAACCGAGGCGAGGTCGTCGTGGTCATCGGGCCATCCGGCTCCGGCAAGTCGACGCTGTGCCGCACGATCAACCGGCTCGAGACGATCACGAGCGGCACCATCACGATCGACGGCGAGAAGCTCCCGAGCGAGGGGAAGCAGCTCGCGGCGCTCCGCGCGGATGTCGGGATGGTCTTCCAGTCGTTCAACCTCTTCTCGCACCTCACGATCCTCGAGAACGTCACGCTCGGCCCGATCAAGGTCAAGCGCATGAAGAAGGCGGATGCCGAGCGCGAGGCGAAGACGCTGCTCGAGCGGGTCGGCGTGGCGCATCAGGCGAACAAGCTCCCCGCCCAGCTCTCCGGCGGCCAGCAGCAGCGCGTCGCGATAGCCCGCGCCCTGGCCATGACGCCGAAGGTCATGCTCTTCGACGAGCCGACCAGTGCGCTGGACCCGGAGATGATCAACGAGGTCCTCGACGTCATGACCTCGCTCGCCGAGTCCGGCATGACCATGATCGTCGTGACGCACGAGATGGGATTCGCGCGCAAGGCCGCCGACCGGGTCGTCTTCATGGCCGACGGACGCATCGTCGAAGAGGCCGCGCCCGACGCCTTCTTCACCTCCCCGACGAGCGAGCGAGCCAAGGACTTCCTCTCGAAGCTCATCACCCATTGACCCCCGCACGTATTTCCCGCACCAATCCCCCCACAGCAAGGAGAGAGAAATGCGCACCACACGACTGACCGCCCTTCTGGGGCTCGCGGCCGTCGCCGCCCTGGGCCTCACCGCGTGCAACAGCGGATCGCCGACTCCCGGCGGCGCCGCCGGTGGCTCGGAGGGCACCGACGAGAGCTCGGTCTGGTTCGAGACCGCCACCGACGTCTCGCTCGAGGGCAGCCCCACCTTCGATCGCATCACCGAGCGCGGCGGCGTGATCGTCGGCGTCAAGGAGGACCAGCCGGGTCTCGGCTTCCTCGACGTGACGACCAACGAACGCACCGGATTCGACATCGACATCGCCCGCTGGATCGCGGCATCCCTCGGCTACGGCGAGGAAGACATCACGTTCCAGCCGATCGCCTCGGCGAACCGCGAGCAGGCGATCGTGAACGGCGACATCGACTACTACGTCGGCACCTACTCGATCACCGACAAGCGCAAGGAGCAGATCGACTTCGCCGGACCGTACTTCATCACGGGACAGGGCCTGCTCGTCGCCAGCGACAGCGACATCGCCAGCGAAGCGGATCTCGGCCCCGACACCAACGTGTGCTCGGCCACGGGCTCCACGCCGATCCAGAACATCAAGGCCAACTTCCCGGGTGTGCCCACCACGGAGTTCGACGTCTACTCGGCCTGCGTCGAGGCGCTGCTGAACGGCCAGGTGGATGCTGTCACCACAGACCAGGCCATCCTGATCGGCTACGCGGCCCTGTATCCGGACGAGCTCAAGGTCGTCGGCGAGCCGTTCAGCGAGGAGCGTTACGGCGTCGGCCTCGAGAAGGGTGACACCGTCCTGCTCGAGCACATCAACGAGATGTTCACCGAAGGCGGCGACATCTGGCAGGCCATCTTCGACAAGAACCTCGGTGCGTCCGGGATCACTGTCGAGCAGCCCGCGGTCGACGCAGCCAGCTGACAGACCCTGAGGTGAGGGCGGTCTCCCCGGCGGGACGGCCCTCACCGGATCACGGTAAGGACCTCTGAGATGAACGTGATCGTAGACAACCTCGACATCTGGGGCATCGCGCTGCGCAACACGCTGCTGCTCTTCTTCGCGGGCGCGCTGATCGCGCTGGTGCTCGGCACGCTCGTGGGTGCCATGCGCGTCTCCCCGGTGCCGATCGCCCGCGGCGTCGGCACGGTGTACGTCAACATCGTGCGCAACACCCCGCTCACGGTCATCTTCTTCTTCTTCGCCTTCGGATACCCCGCGCTGGATCTGCCGAACCCTGGCTACACCGTGCTCGCGATGTGGGCGCTCGGGATCTACACCGCCACCTACGTTGCGGAGGTCCTGCGCTCGGGCATCAACACCGTGCCTGTCGGTCAGGCCGAGGCGGCCCGTGCGCTCGGACTGACGTTCGGGCAGGTGATGACACTCGTGATCATGCCGCAGGCGTTCCGGTCTGTGGTGCCGCCCATGATGAGCGTGCTCATCGCACTACTCAAGAACACGACCATCGCTGCGGGCTTCTCGGTCGCCGAGCTCGGCGTGATCCGCGCGAACCTCAGCGAGCGCGGCGAGAACGCGCTCGTCGTCCTGTTGTGGGTCGCAGCCATCTTCGTGGTCATGGTGCTGGCGCTCTCCGTGGTGCAGCGACGACTCGAGAACCGATGGAGGGTGGCGCGATGAGCTCCGTTCTGTACGACCTGCCGGGTCGCCGCGCGATCATCCGGAACCGGATCATCGCCGCAATCACGGTCCTCGTCATCCTCGGCCTCGGCGGCTTCGTCGTCTACCGACTCATCGTGACCGGTCAGTTCTCGGCCGAGAAGTGGTACATCTTCACCTTCACGACGGTGTGGGAGCAGATCCTCGCGGCCACGGGTCGCACCCTGGCCGCGTTCGCCGCCGCCGCGGTGGCCTCCGTCGTCCTCGGATTCGTCCTGGCCCTGGGGCGAATGTCCGACCACGCCTGGCTGCGGTGGCCCGCCACGGCCATCATCGAGCTGTTCCGAGCGGTGCCGGTGCTGATCCTCATGATGCTGCTCTACTACGGCCTTCCGGTCGTCGGCGTGCGCCTCGAGGCGTACTGGGCCGTGGTGATCGCCCTCGCCGTCTACAACGGCTCCGTGCTCGCCGAGGTGATCCGCGCCGGCGTCGAGTCGCTGCCGCGCGGCCAGAGCGAGGCAGGGTACGCACTGGGGCTGCGCAAGGCGGGCGTGATGCGCCTCATCCTGCTGCCGCAGGCGGTGCGGGCCATGCTCCCCGTTATCGTCGCTCAGCTGGTCGTGACGCTCAAGGACACGGCGCTCGGCTACATCATCACGTACAACGAGCTGCTGTACTACGCCCGTCTGATCGGCACCCAGGCGCAGTTCGACCGCCCGATCCTGCAGGCGGGGATGGTGGCGGCCGCGATCTACATCGCCCTGTGCCTGGTGCTGGCCGGCATCGCGAAGTGGGTCGAGATCCGGATGCGCTCGTCGCAGCGGGCGGGTCGCGGGCCTCAGGCCGCCCCGTTGGGCCGTGCTACGACCGACACGGAGGTCATCGCGGCGCAGCGGGGGGCGGGCAAGTACGACTCCAGCGCTCTCTGAAGTCAGCGCACGCCGCGCGCGGTCAACGCCTCGCCGACGTCGTCGGCGTGCTTGAGAGCGAGAACGAGGAAGGGTACGGCGAAGGGGCGGATGCCACGGCCGGCCCCTCGCGCACGCTGCGCCTCGCGCACCTGATGCGCCAAGCGGATGAGCGTCGGGACCGCGCCGAACGCCACGACGAGCAGGAGCGCGGCCCGGTTCGGGTCCCGCCCGATGACGCGCAGCGGCGACAGCGCGCGCTCGAAGACCTCCCACAGCGCCGTGACGGGCGTCGTCAGGGCGAGGAGTGCCGCCAGTGCGACGGCCGCGGTGATGCGGACCGTGCCGATCGTCGCCGCTTGGAGACCGAGGAAGATCGCCTGGCCGATGAAGCTCATCACGACGAGCAGTCGAAGCGCCCACATCTGGCGCGCCAGTCGCACCCACCCCACCCCGGGTGCGGCGTAGCAGAGCAGGGTGAGACCCGCGGCGACGGCGCACGACGGCCAGGTGGCGGGCAGAATCGACACCCCGAGCACGAGAGCGAGCAGGAGGAGCGTCTTGCGTCCGGCGGGCATCCGATGCCAGGGCCCGGCGCCCGGTCGGTAGAGGCTCAGCATCCGAGGCTCGTCGCGTAGGAGCGCACGACGTCCCGCGCCTCGCCGACGGCGACCACGCGGCCGCCTGCCACGTGGACGGCCGCTTCGCAGCGCTCGGCGAGGGAGAGGTCGTGGGTGACCAGCAGCAGACGATGCCCGGTGTCCGCAAGGAGGTGGTCGGACACGACCCGGGCATTGCGGCCGTCGAGATAGGCCGTGGGTTCGTCGGCGACGACGAGTTCCGGTTCGCGCACGAACGCGCCGCACAACGCCAGCAGCTGCTTCTGCCCTCCCGACAGGTCGTGCGCCGAGCGGTCGCCGAGCCCGCCGAGCCCGAAACGATCGAGCGCGGCCGCCACCCGTTCCGCCCGTTCGGTGTGACTCATCCTCCCCCCGCGCAGCGAGAAGGCGACGTCTTCGGCGACGGTCGGCATGATGATCTGGGCGTCGGGGTTGCTGAAGACGATCGCCACGCGGCGGCGGAGCTCGGCGGCGTCGCGGACCGGGTCGAGCTGCAGCACCCGGGCCGATCCGGTGGACGGTGCGACCAGGCCGCCGACCACGCGCGCGAGCGTCGACTTGCCGGAGCCGTTGTCGCCGACGACGGCGACCGTGCGGGCGTCGAGATCGAGGTCGAGGTCGCGGAGCACCTCGGTGTCGCCGAGGCGCACGCCGAGCCGGTCGAGTCGGATCACGCTCACCTCACCACCTCGACGACCATCGCGATTCCCAGGCCGCCGCCCACGGACGCTGCGGCGACACCGATGCTCCCGGACGGGCGCCCGGCGCGTACCAGTCGTGAGAACAGCCGCACGAGCGCGACGGCGCCACTCGCGCCCCACGGGTGGCCGAGCGCGAGAGCTCCGCCGTCGGCGCAGACCCGCGCGTCGTCGTCGGCGAGCCCGAGCCGACCCAGGACCGCGAGCGACTGCGCCGCGAATGCCTCGACGATCTCGAACGCCGCGACCGCCGCCAGCTCCGTGCCGGATACGGCCAGCGCCGCCTCGATGGCCGGTGCCGCACCGAGCCCGGGGTAGGCGGGGTCGACCCCGACGACGGCGTGCGCGCGCACGAGGAGCCCCGGTACGCGTGCGCGCCGCTCTGCGCTGACGAGGGCCACCGCGGCTGCCCCGTCGCCGATGCGCGTGGCCGTGCCCGCCGTCACGGTGCCGTTCTCGCGCAAGGGTGTGAGCCGCGGGAGCAGGGCCAGTGCTCCGCCGACGGCGTCATCTGCGCTCACCCCGTCGATCGGGACGATCTCCGCCGCGAAGCGCCCCGACTCGCGGGCCGCGGCGGCGCGCCGGTGGCTGCGGGCGGCGGCTGCGTCCTGGCGATCACGGTCGATGCCGTCGAGGCGGGCGAGCGCGTCGGCGGCGTCGATCATGTCGGGGTCCGGCCAGCCGGCGGGAGCGAAGGGGGCCCGTTCGAAGCAGACGCCGTCGATGCGTCGTTCCGGCGCCGTCGAGGCGCTCTCCACACCGCCGGCCAGCCGGGGGCGTTCGTCACCGGCGGCGATCGCCTGTGCGGCATCGACGACCGCGGCCAGCCCGCTGCCGCACTGCCGGTCCACCGTCGCACCGGGGGTGTGCACGCCGAAGCCGGCCGCCAATGCGGCGAGCCGGGCGGTGTTGCCGCCCGGGCCGCGACAGTTGCCGAGGACGACATCCGCGATGTCCAACGGTGCGCCGGTCGCGTGCGCGGCGTCGTCGGCGGCGGCACGCAGCACCGGTGCGGCGAGACGGTCGGCGCTCACTCCTGCGAACGCCCGGCCCCTCGTCGTGAGCGCGGAGCGGCGTGCCGAAACGATCAGCACGTCAGACACGGGGCACCTCTCCCGACGCCAGTCGTCGCTCCACCTCGGCGCGAGCGATCTTGCCGGACGAGGTGCGGGCAATCGTACCGGCGAACCACAGACGCGGCCGGTGGGCCGGCGCGAACAGGCGGGATGCCGCGGCACGGAGCATCGCCGCATCCACGCAACCGGGGCGGACCGGTTCGATGAGGGCGGCCACGAGCCGGCCGACGCCGGGCGCGGGCAGGCCGACCACGGCCGCATCCGCAACGCCCTCCAGGGTGCGCAGCGTCCGTTCGATCTCCGACGGGATGACCGTGGCGCCGGCCGTCTGGATCGCATCGTCCGCACGGCCCGCCACGCGCAGTCGGCCGTCCTTCAGCTCGCCACGGTCGCCGACACTGGCCCATGCGCCGTCGCGCCGGAGCGGACCGGGCTCGCCCAGGTAGCCGAGCGCGCTGTACGGCGATCGGGCCCAGATGACGTCACCGCGCACCGCGATCTCGACGCCGGGGAACGCGCGCAGGCCTCTCCCGTCATCGTCGTACGCCACGAACGACAGCTCTGCTGCGCCGTAGTACTCCACGACGCGGATGCGGCGGGCGAGGGCTTCGGCGCGGATGTCGGCGGGCAGCGTCATCCCTCCGACGAGCGCGGCGCGCAACTGAGGTGCCCCGCCGGAGGCGAGGATCGCGGCGAAATGGGTGGGGGTGCCGTGGAAGAGCGTCGCGCGCGAGCTCGTGGCGGCGAGCTCGGGTGCGGGGCCGCCCGCCAGTGCGTGGGCCAGGGAGAAGAGCGTCAGTGACGAGCTCGGCGGCGCCGGCAGTAGCACGACGTCTCCGGGGAGCGCGCCGAGCAGCTGTTCGACCACGGGGAAAGAGCTCGCCCAGGACGCATGCGTGCGCACCACGACGCGGGGAGCGGCCGAGCTGCCCGAGGTGAGAGCCGCCCACTCCGCCCCGGCGGGCGCGGGCGTCTGCGCGAGGAGGGAGAGGATGCCGGCGCGCACCGGTGCGGGCCAGCGCTCATCGAGCACAAGGGGAACGCAGCCCGATCGCCTGAGCAGGGAGAGGTGCGCCGGCGCATCGCGCGCTTCGACCGCAACGACGAACGCGCTCACGCGGCGGTGGCCGGGCGCGCACGCCACTGACGCCGGAAGGCCCGCGGATATCCGCGCACGAGGGTGCCGACGATCAATGTCGTGGCGATGACCTTGAGGAGATCGCCCGGCAGGAACACGAGGCTCGACAGTGCTGCCTCGCCGAGCCCGATCCGCAGCACGAGGGCCTGCATCGGGATGCCGACGGCGTAGACCACGAGCACGCCGCCCACCAGGGTGCCGAGGAAAGTGCGCCACCAGACCGGGCGGCGTCCGGCGGCGTGCACGATGAGGCCGATGACCACGACTCCGATGAGCCACCCGAGCAGATAGCCGCCCGTGGGCCCGAAGAAGACCCCGACCCCACCCCGTCCGCCCGCGAGGAGCGGGAGGCCCGCGGCGACCAGGGCCAGCACGGCCGTGACCGAGAGCGCCCCCACGGCGGGGCCGAGGATGGCGCCGGCGAGCATGACGCCCAGCGTCTGGGCCGTGATGGGCACCGCGCCGAGGATGGTGAACGCTCCGGGGACGCCGAGCACGGCGATGACGGCGGCGAAGACGCCGGCTCTGGCGATGTCGGTGGCGTCGAGTCGCCGACGCGCCGAGGGGACGAGAGCGGTCATGAATCCTCCTGAACGGCGTTCATGTGAACACTGTTCAGGTACAGTACCCGCATGGTGGCCGACGGCTCAAACTCCTCCCGCGCGCCCCGTCGTTCGAAGACGGACGTCGTGGATGCGGCCCTCGCGCTTCTGGATCGTGTGGGGTTGCCGGACCTGTCGATGCGCCGGCTCGCGGACGAGCTCGGCGTGCAACCGAGCGCCCTCTACTGGCACGTGGAGAACAAGCAGGAGCTGCTGGCCGCCGTCAGCGCGCGCATCCTCGCTCCCGTCGCCGCCGGCGACGTGCTCGGTGCGACACGGCCGCTGGGCGAAGCGGCCCGGATGCTGGGGGAGCGCCTGCACGACCGTCTGCTCGCCCACCGGGACGGCGCCGAGGTCGTCTCCAGCTCCCTCGCTCTCGGTCTGGTGGAATCGCCCCTTCACCTCGCGCTCGCCGAGCGCTATCCGGATGCGGGGCACGCACCGCAGGTCGTGGCCGACGCGGTCACGCACTTCGTCGTCGGGTACACCTTCCACGAGCAGCAGCGCACCGCCGCCGACACCCTCGGGGTCGCCGCCCGCTCAGCCGCGCTCACGCCGGACGGGGCGACGAGCCGGCGCCCGGATCCCTTCGCCACGGCGCTCGCGCTGATCACGGCCGCCGCAGATCTCCCGGCCGCTTCGGAGCCCTCGGCGCGCCGGTAGACTCGATCACCGTGTCCGACGCACCCCAGAACGAGATCACTCCTGATGCGGTGAGCACCGCGGTCGACGAGGCCCTGGCCGCCATCGCCGCAGCCGCCGACTCCGCCGCCCTCAGGGCAGCGCGCAGTGCCCACGCCGGAGAGGGCTCGCCGCTCGCGCGGCTGAACGCCCGCCTCCGCGACATCCCGAACGAGCGCAAGGCCGAGTTCGGCAAGCTCGTCGGGCAGGCGCGAGGCCGCGTGAACCAGGCGCTCGCCGCCCGCGAGGCGGAGATCGAGACGGCGGAGACGGCGGCACGTCTCGAGGCCGAGCGCGTCGACATCACGGCGATCCCGGTCCGCACGCGGGTCGGCGCGCGGCATCCGCTCACTCTGCTGCAGGAGCAGATCGGCGACATCTTCGTCGGAATGGGGTGGGAGATCGCAGAGGGGCCGGAGCTCGAGCACGAGTGGTTCAACTTCGACGCTCTGAACTTCGACGTCGATCACCCCGCGCGCCAGATGCAGGACACGTTCTTCGTCGACCCTGTCGATCGCCACCTCGTCATGCGCACCCACACGAGCCCCGTGCAGGTGCGGTCCATGCTCGAGCGCGAGCTTCCGATCTACGTCGTGTGCCCCGGCCGGGTCTACCGCACCGACGAATTTGATGCCACACATCTTCCGGTCTTCAGTCAGTTCGAAGGGCTTGTGATCGACAAGGGGATCACGATGGCGCACTTGAAGGGCACGCTCGACCACGTCGCGCGCCAGCTGTTCGGTCCGGAGGCCAAGACCCGCTTCCGCGCCAACTATTTCCCCTTCACCGAGCCCAGCGCCGAGCTCGACCTCTGGCACCCCACCTTCAAGGGCGGCGCCCGATGGATCGAGTGGGGCGGTTGCGGCATGGTCAACCCCAACGTGCTGCGCGCGGCGGGCATCGATCCGCAGGAGTACTCCGGCTTCGCCTTCGGCATGGGGATCGAGCGGACCCTGATGTTCCGCAGCGACGTCCAGGACATGAGGGACATGGCCGAGGGTGATGTGCGATTCAGCGAGCAGTTCGGGATGGTGGTGTGATGCGCGTTCCGCTGTCGTGGTTGCGTGAGTTCGTCGAGGTTCCTGCCCACGCCACTCCCGAGGACGTGCTGGCCGCCTTCGTGCGGGTCGGGTTCGAGGAGGAGGACGTCCACCGCTTCGAGCTGCAGGGGCCGATCGTCGTGGGCGAAGTGCTCTCGTTCGAAGAGGAGCCTCAGTCCAACGGCAAGACGATCCGGTGGTGCCAGGTGCGCGTCGCGCCCGAGGGTGAGACGGCGGCTGACGGCGGGGCTGACGTCCACGGCATCGTCTGCGGTGCCCGCAACTTCTTCCCCGGCGACAAGGTCGTCGTGACGCTGCCTGGTTCGGTGCTTCCCGGGCCTTTCCCGATCGCGGCGCGCAAGACCTACGGCCACGTCTCCGACGGCATGATCGCCTCGGCGAAGGAGCTGGGGCTCGGCAGCGAGCACTCCGGCATCCTGCGCCTCGTCGAGCTCGGAATCGACGCACCCGTCGGCACCGACGCCATCTCGCTGCTGGGGCTCGACGACGTCGCCGTCGACATCAACGTGACCCCGGATCGCGGTTATGCGCTCTCGATCCGCGGTGCGGCCCGCGAGTACTCGCACGCGACGGGCGCTGCCTTCCGCGATCCCGCCGATCGCCCGCTCGACGAGCCGGGCACGGGCTTCCCCCTCGCCGTGTCCGACGAGAACCCGATCCGCGGCCGTGCGGGCGTCACGGAGTTCGTCGCCCGCGTCGTGCGGGGCGTCGACGCCTCCCGCCCCACGCCGCCGTGGATGATCACGCGTCTGACGCTCGCCGGCATCCGCTCGCTCGGCATCCTGATCGACATCACCAACTACGTCATGCTCGAGCTCGGCAACCCGATCCACGGCTACGATCTCGACAAGCTGACCGGTGGGATCACCGTGCGCCGGGCTCGAGCGGGGGAGAAGCTGGAGACCCTCGACGGGACCGTCCGCACGCTCGACGCCGAGGACCTGCTGATCACCGACGACTCGGGCCCCATCGGCCTCGCCGGCGTGATGGGCGGCGCCACCACCGAGATGAGCGATGCCACCACGAACGTGCTGATCGAGGCGGCGATCTTCGATCAGGTCTCGATCGCCCGCACCGCCCGGCGCCACAAGCTGCCGTCTGAAGCGTCGCGCCGCTTCGAGCGCGGAGTCGATCCGGCGGTCCCGTACGCCGCCGCCCAGCGTGTCGTCGAGCTCATGGTGCAGTATGCCGGCGGTACCGCGGACGCGACCGGCGCGGCGCTCGGAGCGGAGCTCGAGCGCGAGGCGATCGCGCTCGAGTACGACTTCGTGTCCGGTCTCATCGGCGTCGACTACACGCGAGAGCAGATCGTCGCCGCCCTCGAGCTCATCGGGGCGACGGTGCACGACACCGGTTCGGCGTGGTTCGTCGATGCGCCGACGTGGCGCCCCGACCTGACCGACGCGTGGACGCTCGCGGAGGAAGTCGCCCGCATCGAGGGATACGACCGCATCCCCTCGGTGCTGCCGGTCGCCCCCTCGGGGCGCGGCTGGACGCCGGCGCAGCAGGGCCGGCGCCGCGTCTCGAACGCGCTCGCCGCCGCGGGATACGTCGAGACGCCCTCGTTCCCGTTCGTCGCGCGCGAGCAGAACGAGCTCCACGGCAGTGCCGACGGGGCCCCGGTGCCGAGCATCAAGCTCGCCAACGCACTCGACTCGCAGGCGGCGTATCTCCGCCGTTCGCTGGTGCCGGGTCTGCTCCAGGTCGCGCATCGCAACGTCGCCCGCGGACTCGTGGACCTGAGCCTCTTCGAGGCGGGGTCGGTGTTCCTTCCCGAGCCCGGCGTCACGTACGGTACGTCGTTCGTCCCGCCGCTGGCGGTGCGCCCGGATGCGGCGACGCTCGCGCAGCTGGACGGGTCGATCCCGCCGCAGCGCCGCCACGTGGCCGTCCTCGTGGCGGGCGCCGTCTCGCCCAAGCAGCCGGGGCGCTCCGCGGAGGCCGCGGGTCTCAGCGAGGCGCTCGACGCCGTGCGCGTGATCGCGGCCGCGGCGGGTGTGGAGGTGACGATCACGCAGGGTCTGCGTGCGGCCCTGCATCCGGGCCGCACCGGCATCGTGTCGGTCGCGGGCACCGCCGTCGGTTACGTGGGGGAGCTGCTTCCCGCCGTCTCCGAGGCCGCCGATCTGCCGGGGCGGATCACGGTGGCCGAGCTGGATCTCGATCTCCTCGTCGAGATCGCGGGTTCACGCGTCGTCGCCGCGTCGCTGTCGGGCTATCCCGCGGCGACGCAGGACGTCTCGCTCGTGGTTCCCGCCGACGTCGCGGCTGCGGATGTGCGTGCAGCGCTCGTCGACGGAGCCGGAGCGCTGCTCGAGTCGGCGCGGCTCGTGGACGACTATCGGGGCCAGGGGATGGACGACGGTTCGAAGAGCCTGACCTTCGCGCTGCGCTTCCGTGCGGAGGACCGCACGCTGACCTCGGCGGAGGCGACGGACGCGAAGCTCGCGGGCGTGGCGGTGGCCGCCGAGCGGTTCGGAGCCGTCCTGCGCGACTGAGCTCTCCGGCGTTCGTGCGTCACATGTCGTGGTGGGCGGAAACGGTGCCGCTACCCTGAGCACGTGCGCGCGGTGTTGCGCGTGCCTCGGGAAAGGCGTCTGGGGATGTCATCGTTTCTTTTCCGCGTGGGCCGCTTCGCCGTGCGCTGGCGCTGGGCGGTCATCGCAGGATGGCTCGTGCTCGCTATCGGCGGCGGGGCGCTGTCGCAGGCGCTCGGCGGCACGCTCGCATCGACGTTCGAGATTCCCGGGACGCCGTCGCAGCAGGCCCTCGATCAGCTCCAGCAGCGCCTGCCACAGCTGAGCGGCGCGACCGCCCGCGTGGTGATCGTCGCGCCCAGCGGAACCCCCGTCACGGACCAGGCGGACGCGATCGCGACGGCGTGCGAGCACCTCGCCGCGGTCGACGGCGTCGCGGGTGTGACGTGTCCGGTCGCGATGTCGGCATCCGGTGCCACCCCCGCATCCTCCGGCGAGCCCGCGCAGATCTCGCGTACCGGCGAGATGGCGTTCATCACCGTGCAGCTGAGCGTGGCCGCCACCGACATCGACGAGAGCCTCGTCGCGGCGATCGAGGAGGCCGCGCAGCCGGCCGCAGCCGGCGGCGCGACGCTGGCGTACTCGGGGCTGGTGGCGAGCGCACAGGACGGTGTGGACTGGACGGAGGTCGCCGGCATGGCGATCGCGTTCATCGTGCTGGCGATCACCTTCGGCGCCGTCGTGGCCGCGGGCGTGCCGCTGGTGACGGCCATCATCGGCGTGACCGTCGCGTCCAGCTCGATCCTCATCGTCGCGGCCTTCGCCCCGGTCTCGTCCACGGCGCCACTGCTGGCGACCATGCTCGGACTGGCGGTCGGCATCGACTACGCGTTGCTGATCGTCTCGCGACACAGGGCGCAGTTGGCCGAGGGGATGGACGCGCGCGAGTCGATCGCCGTCGCGATCGCCACTGCCGGAACCGCCGTCGTGTTCGCGGGGCTCACGGTCATGATCGCGCTGCTCGGTCTCGCCGTCGCGGGCATCCCGTTCCTCACCGTCATGGGTGTCGGGGCGGCGGGCGCGGTGCTCGCGGCGCTGGCGGTCGCCGTCACGCTGCTCCCGGCGGTGCTCGCGGTCCTGGGCCGCACGGTGCGTCCGCGGGCGCGGCGTCGCCTGAGGACGCGCTCCACGCGACCGCCGGTGTGGGTACGGCTCGCGACCCGGGTGCCGGCGGCGACGATCGGAGTCGTGGTGATCGCCCTGATGGTGGTCGCGACACCGGCGCTGAGCCTGCGACTGACCCTGCCGGATGCGGGCTACGACCCGCCGTCGTCGCAGGCGCGGATCGCGTACGACCTGCTCGACGAGGGCTTCGGCCCCGGGTTCAACGGGCCGCTGCTGATCACCGCCGACATCTCCGGCACCCTGCAGATACAGGATGCGCTCGACGCGCTCGATGACGCCTTCTCGGGCATCCCGGATGTGGTGGCCGTCTCGAAGGCCTTCACGAACGAGGCCGTCGACCTCGCCGTCCTCAGCATCACACCGGCCAGCTCACCGTCCTCCGACGCGACCACGGACCTCGTTCGCACGCTCCGCGACGACGAACCCGCCTTCGCCGCCGCGCACGGCTTCGGATACGCGGTGACGGGGCAGACGGCGCTGGCGATCGACATCTCCGACCGCCTGGGTGCGGCGCTGCTGCCCTTCGGCATCGTCGTGGTCGGGCTGTGCCTCGTGCTGCTGACGATCATGTTCCGCTCGATCGCGGTGCCGTTGTCGGCGACGCTGGGGTATCTTCTGTCGGTCGTTGCGGCCCTCGGGGTGACCTCCGCGGTGTTCGAGTGGGGCTGGGCAGCGGATCTGCTCGGAGTGGGCAAGGTCGGTCCGGTCATCAGCTTCCTGCCCATCCTCGTGATGGCCGTGCTCTTCGGTCTCGCGATGGACTACCACGTGTTCCTCGTCTCACGGATGCGGGAGCATTACGCCACGTCGGGGGATGCGCACGGCGCCGTCCTCGGTGGGTTCAGCGCCTCGGCCCGGGTCGTGACGGCCGCGGCGCTGATCATGTTCTCGGTGTTCTTCTCGTTCGTGCCGGGTGGGAACGCGATCATCCAGCCGCTGGCGACCGCGCTCGCCGCCGGTGTGCTGATCGACGCTTTCGTCGTACGGATGACCCTCATCCCGGCGGTCATGGCTCTGCTGGGGCACCGGGCTTGGTGGCTGCCGGCATGGCTCGGTCGGCTGCTTCCCGACGCGGACATCGAAGGCGAGGCCGTCGAGCGGATGCGGGCGCAGCGCAGCTGGCTCGCCGGGCGTGCGGACGGCGGGGCCGCCGGTGACGGTGTGCTCGCGCACGGTGTGCGGATCGGCGGCGAGGACATTTCCGATCTCGTCGCGCCGCGCGGATCCGTCGTGCTGGTGGAGGGTCCCGCCGCGGTCGCCGCGCGCTTCGTGGCCGCCGTCGCCGGCCGCACGGCGGATGTCGAGGGCGATCTCGTCGTCCATGGGCGCCTGCTGCCCTTCGAACGCGCGGCGGTGGCCTCCCAGGCCGCGTACGTTCCCGCCGCCCCAGAACGAGCAGACGCGAGCTCGCTGGCGGAGCACCTGCGCCGAAGCCTACGCGCCGACGGCGTCGGTGTGCTTCGCGCCCACGAGGCGGTGATCCGCGCTGCCGCGACGTTCGACGCACTGCTGGCGGTGGTGTCGGGAAGCTCGGCACACGAGGTGAGTGAGAGGACGCCGATGGGACAGCTCAGTGACGCCGAACGCTGGGCGGCCGATGTAGCCGTCGCCGCGACCAGCGGGCTGGCGCTCGTGTCGATCGACCTCGGCGACCGGGCCGATGCGCAGGCGCTGGCGCAGATCGTGGTCAGGGCGATCGACCCGGGCATCACGATCGTCCTCGGCTCCAGCGCAGCCGTTCTCGATGCGTCGCCGGAGAGACCCGTCGTCCGCGTCGACGCGGGCGCGCCCGCCGAGAGCGAAGGGGGACGGCGATGACGACGTTGTGGAGCCTGATCGCCGCGCCCGCTCGCGGCCAGCGGAGATGGCAGCTCGCCGCCGTGCTCGTCCTGGTCGTGCTCGCGCCGCTGGCGATCGTGCTGACGCTCGCTCCCTCGGCCGACGAGCGCCCGCCCGTTGCGCTGGTCAACCAGGACTCCCCGATCCTCACCGGAACCACGCCGGTGGCGGCGGGCAAGCTCCTCACCGAGAACCTCATCACCTCGGTCCCTTCCGTGAAGTGGGTGCTCACCGATGCGAAGACCGCGAGCGAGTCGCTCGCGAACGGCGACGTGCTGGCCACCGTGACGATCCCGACCGACTTCTCGGCGCACGTGACGACGATCGGCTCCGGCGCGCCGCAGCAGGCGGAGCTGACGGTGCAGACCAGTACGCAGCACGGCTACCTCGGGGGCATCATCGCCGAAGCGCTGTCGGCGAGCCTGCCCGCCGGCGTCGCAGCCCAGCTCACCCAGCAGTACGTGACCGGAACGCTCACGGCCATGTCTCAGATCGGCTCCGGCATGGATCAGATGGCTCAGGGAGCGTCCGCGATCACCGGTGGACTGGCACAGGCGCAGAGCGGCGCCGGGGCGCTGGAGGGGTACACGGCTCAGTTGGCGGACGGACTGCGAAGCATGGACGATGTGCTCTCCGAGCTGCCGAGGGGCGCGCGAGGACTCGGAGATCTCACGGCAGCCGGGGCCGTCGCGTCGGGGGATCTCTCGCTGCGTCTGGCCGAGCGTGCTCTCGATGCGGGCGTGGCCGAAGCCGCGCAACAGGACGTGCAGACCCGCCTCGCCGCGCTCGCCGCCTTCTCGGCGCAGTTGACGCCGTCGCAGCAGCAGGAGTTCGCGGCTCTGCTCGCGCCCACGAAGGATGCGGCGGACGGTGTCTCGGCGCTGCTGGCCGGCCAGGCCGATGCGCTCGGCAAGGACGCGGAGACCGCGGCCGGGGTCGCCGTCGGTGCCGGAGCGATCTCGGCGGTCAGCGGCCCCGTGGCGGACGGCCTCGGCCGGCTGTCGGACGCGCTGGGATCCGCCGCGTCCGGGGCGGACGGCCTCGCGCAGGGAAACGGTCAGCTCGCCGAAGCGCTCGGGACCCTGGGGCAGGGCAGCGCGCAGCTCGCCGCCGGGTTGGACTCGGCGCGGGCGGCGATTCCCCGGTACGACGACGCCCAGCAGACGCAGATCGCCCAGGTCGTCGCCAGACCGATCGGCGTGGACAGCACCTCGACGACCGGACCCCGCAGTGCCCTCGCTTCGGCGATGGCCGTCTTCGGGCCGGTGGCGCTGTGGCTCGGAGCGATCGGCGTGATGCTCGCGCTGCTGCCTTTCGCCCGTTCAGCACTGACCTCCGCCGCATCCGCCGCGCGACTCGCGCGCTCCGCGGCGGTGGTCATCGTGGCCGTCGCCCTCGCGCAGGCCGTCCTCGTCTGGGGTGCCGTCGCGCTGTCGGGGGTGGCGCCCGAGCGCGCGCTGGTGGCGGCGGGGCTGACCGCGGTCACCGCCATCGCATTCGCTCTCGTGCACCAGGGGCTGGTCGCCTTCCTCCCGCGCGCCGGACTCGTCGTGTCGCTCGTGCTGCTCGGACTGCAGGTGATCGCCGCGGGCACCCTGGCCGCGCCGGGAACCACGCCCGCCGCGACGGGGCCGCTGGCCGGCCTCCCGCTGAGCCTCGCCCTGCAGGGGGCGCAGGCACTCGTGGGCGGTTCGCTGCATGCGGTGCTGAACGCCGCGGTCGGGTTGATGCTGTGGGGCGCCGTCGGTGCGCTCGCCACGGTGTTGGCGATCCGGCGTGCCCGGGCCCGGGCGCTGGTCGCATCCGTGCTCGCCCGCGCCTGAGCTAGCGACTGCCCCAGTTCCAGGCGGGGACGTCGAGGAACCCCTGTCCGTCGACGACAGTGCCGTCGGAGGTGCGCGCCAGGCGGTGCGCGAGGGCTCCGGCATCCTCGAGTCGGCGAGCGAGCTCGGCCGCATGGGTGACCACGATCACCTGCGTGCGCCCCGACGCCGAGACGATGAGCTCTGCGAGAGGAGCGAGCAGGCTCTCGTGCAGACTCGCCTCCGGCTCGTTCAAGACGATGAGAGGGCCGGGGGATGCGGGAAGCAGGGCGGCGCACAGCAGGAGATAGCGGAGGATGCCGTCGCTGACCTCCGCGACGTCGAGCGCACGCAGCAGCCCGGGCTGATGAAGCCGCATCCGGAGCCGTCCGTCCTCCGCGTCGATCTGCACCCGCATCCCGGGGAAGGCGCGTCCGACCTCCGCGTCGAGGGCGTCGCCCGCACCCGCTTCGCGCACGCTCGCCCAGAGCGCCGCGATGTCCTCCCCACCGTGGGAGAGGGCGCGCGTGCGCGTGCCCACCTGGGGGGAACGGGCGGGAGCGTCCGCATCCACACGGAAGTGGTCGTAGAAGCGCCAGCTCGCGAGCGTCCGCCGCAGCGACAGCAGCTCCGGTCCGGTGTCGCCGTCGGCGAGGTCGACGAGGATGCTCTCGAACGGGGCGAGCGACTGATCCAGTGTGATCCAGGCATCCTCGCGCACGCGCGTGGCGCTCCGGCGGCGATCGATGAGCAGGGACGAGGTCTTCGCGACCGCGCCGGCGAACACCTGCTCGCGCTTGATCTCCGGATCGCGCGAGAAGAGGCTCCGCCCGTCGGTCTGCGGCAGGCCGAGATCCACCAGGTAGCCCAGCTCGTCGGACGCGAAGCCCAGCCGCACGGCCACGGGATCGCGCCGCAGAGTGCCCTGATCGCCGCCACCCTCGGGACCCGCCCACAGCAACGACGACAGGCCACCCTCCCGCGCGACCGCCTCGACCATGCCGCCGGTGGCGGCCCCCGCCAGCAGGCGCAGGGCGCGGTAGAGGTTCGACTTTCCGGTGCCGTTCGCGCCGGTGACGACGGTGAGCCCGCCCAGCGGCACGGCGACGTCACGGAGTGAGCGATACCCGGAGACGGCGATGGTGCGCAGCATCGCACCAGTCTGGCGGGAACGTCCGACGTGCGCCGAGTTGCGGATGCGGTGTGCACACGGCTATCGTCGGCGCATGTCCTCGGCCCGGTTCCACAGCGCACAGCGCGTGGTCGTGCGCCGACGTCTGGGAGACCGCCGAATCTAGGCGATGCGTGCCGCACCGGTCCGGGTGCGCGGGCGTCGCCGATGCCGCCGGTGCGCGCGAGCGCACAGCTCCCAGACTCTAAGGTGGAACCCATGCCCTATTCGGTCGCCGTATCCGGCGCGTCCGGCTATGCAGGAGGCGAGATCCTCCGCATCCTCTCCGCGCACCCCGACGTCGAGATCCGCACGGTCACCGCGCATTCGAATGCCGGGACGCCGCTGATCTCACAGCAGCCGCACCTGCGCTCGCTCGCGCACCTCGAGCTCCAGCCGACGACGCCGGAGGTGCTCGCCGGTCACGACATCGTCGTGCTCGCGCTGCCGCACGGGCAGTCCGGTCAGTACACCGATGCCCTCGCCGACGTCGCACTCGTCATCGACGCCGGGGCCGATCACCGGCTCACCTCCGGCGAGGCATGGGCGGCCTTCTACGGCGGCGACTTCCACGAGCCGTGGACCTATGGCGTGCCGGAGCTTCTCGTCGACGGCGCCAAGCAGCGCGAGCGGCTCGTCGGAGCCTCGCGCATCGCCGCTCCCGGCTGCAACGCGTCGACGGTCTCGTTGAGCCTCGCCCCCGGTGTCGCTGCCGGTGTCATCGATCCGGGCGACATCGTCAGCGTCCTCGCCGTCGGCCCCTCCGGTGCGGGAAAGAGCCTCAAGCCGCACCTGCTCGCGAGCGAGATCCTCGGCACAGCGAACCCCTACGCCGTCGGCGGAACCCATCGCCACATCCCGGAGATCCAGCAGGCGCTCGCCGCAGCCGGTGCCCGGGGCGACGTGCGCATCTCCTTCACGCCCGTCATCGTCCCGATGTCGCGCGGCATCCTCGCCACCTCCACCGCGCCCATCGCGCCCGGCGTCACCGACGCCGAGATCAGGGAGGCCTGGGAGACGGCTTACGCGCACGAGACGTTCGTGCAGCTGCTGCCGGAGGGGACCTTTCCCCGCACGGCGGATGTGCTGGGAGCCAACACCGCGTTGCTCGGGCTCGCCATCGACCGCGCGGCGAACCGCGTGGTCGTCGTCGCCGCCGTCGACAATCTCGTCAAGGGCACGGCGGGCGCCGCCGTGCAGTCCATGAACATCGCGCTCGGCCTTCCCGAACATCGGGCGCTCACCGTGAACGGAGTCGCGCCGTGACCGTCACCGCCCCCGCAGGATTCGAGGCGGCCGGTGTCGCCGTCGGCCTGAAGTCGACCGGCAAATCCGATGTGGCCGTCGTCGTCAACCGAGGACCGCTCAAGGTCGGCGCCGCGGTCTTCACCTCCAACAGGGCCAAGGCCAACCCCATTCTGTGGTCGGAGCAGGTGATCACCGATGGCGTCGTCGAGGCCATCGTGCTCAACTCCGGCGGCGCCAACTGCTTCACGGGCTCCTTCGGCTTCCAGACGACCCACCAGACCGCCGAGAGGGCGGCCGAGCTGCTCGGCGTCGCGCCCGGCGACATCCTGGTGTGCTCCACCGGTCTGATCGGAACCGGCGACGAGACCTTCCGCGCGAAGGTGCTCGAGGGCGTCGATGCCGGTATCGCCGCCCTGTCCGCCGACGGCGGCCTCGATGCGGCGCACGCGATCATGACCACCGACTCCGTCGCGAAGACGAGCGTGTACGCCGGCGACGGGTGGACGATCGGCGGCATCGCGAAGGGCGCGGGCATGCTCGCGCCGGGTCTGGCCACGATGCTCGTGGTCATCACGACGGATGCGGTGCTGACCGCATCCGATGCCGACGCGCACCTGCGTGCCGCGACCCACGTGAGCTTCGACCGCCTCGACTCCGACGGCTGCATGTCGACGAACGACCAGGTGAGCCTTCTCGTCAGCGGCGCGAGCGGTGTCGCGCCGGATGCGGCGGCCTTCCGCGCGGGTCTGGTCGCGCTGTGCGATGACCTGGCGCGGCAGCTGCAGGGCGACGCCGAGGGTGCGAGTCACGACATCACGATCCGGGTCGTGCACGCCGCATCCGAGGATGACGCCGTCGAGGTGGGCCGCTCCATCGCCCGCAACAACCTGTTCAAGGCGGCGATCTTCGGCAACGACCCGAACTGGGGGAGGGTGCTGGCCGCGATCGGCACGACGCAGGCCGCCTTCGACCCCTACGACGTCGACGTCTGGATGAACGGCGTGCGGGTCTGCTCCGCCGGCGGCCCTGACGCCCCGCGCGAAGAGGTCGATCTGACTCCGCGCGCGACCGACCTCGTCGTGGACCTCAAGGTCGGCGACGTCGAGGCGACGATCCGCACCAACGACCTCACGCACGACTACGTCCACGAGAACAGCGCGTACTCCTCATGACAGGTATCGATCTGCAAGACACCGACCCCGCCGCCGCGAGTGCCAAGGCGGAGACGCTCATCGAGTCGTTGCCGTGGCTCAAGCGCTACCGCGAGCAGATCGTGGTCGTGAAGTACGGCGGCAACGCGATGGTCTCCGACGAGCTGCAGGACGCCTTCGCCGCCGACATCGCCTACCTCCGCTACGTCGGCGTGAAGCCGGTCGTCGTGCACGGCGGCGGACCCCAGATCTCCAACATGCTGGACCGGCTGGCGATCCCGAGCGAGTTCAAGGGGGGCTACCGCGTCACTTCCACGGAGGCGATCACGGTCGTGCGCATGGTGCTCACCGGTCAGATCAACCCGCAGCTGGTCGCCAAGATCAACGCGCACGGTCCGGTCGCGACCGGGCTCTCGGGCGAGGATGCGGGACTGTTCGGCGGACGCCGCCGCGGCGTCGTCGTCGACGGCGTCGAGCACGACCTCGGCCGGGTCGGTGATGTCGTCTCGGTCGACCCGCAGCCGATCATCGACCAGCTCGAAGCCGGACGCATCCCCGTCGTCTCCTCCATCGCGCCCGATCTCGACCACACCGGACACTCCCTCAACGTGAACGCGGATGCGGCTGCGGCGGCCCTCGCCGTGGCGCTGGGTGCCGTGAAGCTCGTGGTGCTGACCGACGTGCCCGGCCTCTACGCGGACTGGCCGAACCGCGATTCCCTCGTGTCGCATCTGACCTCCGCGGAGCTCCGGGAGATGCTGCCGCGTCTGGAGTCGGGGATGATCCCGAAGATGCAGGCCTGCCTCGACGCGGTGACGGGAGGCGTGCCCACGGCGGCGATCATCGACGGACGGGTGCCGCACTCGGTGCTCGTCGAACTCTTCACTCAGAAAGGCATCGGAACAGAGGTGGTGGCGTGATGGCCGAACAGACTGTGACCCCGTGGCAGGACGACGCCGGACGCGACCTCGTCCGCAACGTCGGCGACCGTATGGCGCTCTTCGTGCGCGGTGAGGGCGCCTACCTCTGGGACGGCGACGGTCGACGCTACCTCGATTTCCTCGCGGGCATCGCCGTCGACGCCCTCGGCCACGCCCATCCGGTGTTCGTCGACGCCGTCGCCTCCCAGGCGGCGCGCCTGGCTCACGTGTCGAACTACTTCGCGACGCCGCCGCAGCTCGCGCTCGCGGCGCGGCTGAAGCGCCTGTCCGGCGCCGGCGAGACGGGGCGGGTGTACTTCGGCAACTCGGGCGCCGAAGCCAACGAGGCGGCGTTCAAGCTCGCCCGCCTGCACGGCGGCGCCGAGCGGCCCCGCATCCTGGCGCTCAACGGCGCATTCCACGGCCGCACGATGGGAACCCTGGCACTCACCGGGAAGCCGGCCATGCAGGAGCCCTTCCTGCCGATGGTGCCCGGCGTCGAGTTCCTCGACTCGACCATCGAGGCGCTGGAGGCGGCGATGGACGAGCGCGTGGCCGCCCTGTTCGTCGAGCCCATCAAGGGCGAGGCGGGCGTTCTGCCGCTGCCGGCGGGCTATCTCGAGGCGGCGCGGGAGATCACCGCGCGCCACGGCGCGCTGCTCATCGTCGACGAGATCCAGACCGGTGCGGGTCGCACCGGTGCATGGTTCGGGTTCCAGCACGCCGGCATCACTCCCGACGCGATCACGGTCGCCAAGGGTATCGGCGGCGGGTTCCCGATCGGCGCGCTGATCACCTTCGGGGCGGCCGGCGACCTGTTCTACCCCGGAACGCACGGTTCGACCTTCGGAGGGAACGCTCTGGGCACCGCCGTGGCGGGCGCCGTGCTCGAGGAGATCGAGCGTGCGGGCCTGGTCGAAGCAGCGGCCGTGCGCGGTGCGCAGTTGCGGGAGGCGATCGCGGGGATCGAGTCCGACCTCATCGACGGCGTGCGCGGGCAGGGCCTGCTCCTCGGTGTCGCGCTCACGCATCCCGTCGCACCGGCGGTCGTCGCCGCGGCCCAGCAGCACGGGCTCGTCGTCAACGCGCCCAATGACCAGACGATCCGCATCGCACCGCCGCTCACCATCGGCGATGTCGAGATCGACGAGTTCACCCGGCTCTTCTCCGCAGCGCTGGCCACGGTGGCCGACGCGCTGCTGCTGGAGAGCGCATCGCCCGACACGGAGGCCCACGCATGACCCGTCACCTGCTGCGCGACGACGACCTCACCGGCGCCGAGCAGGCGGAGATCCTCGATCTGGCCCTGGAGCTGAAGGCGGACCGCTGGGCGGCGAAGCCGCTCGCCGGTCCGCAGACCGTGGCGGTGATCTTCGACAAATCCTCCACACGCACGCGGGTCTCATTCGCGGTCGGCATCGCCGATCTCGGCGGCTCCCCGCTGATCATCTCGACCGCCAACAGCCAGCTCGGCGGCAAGGAGACGCCCTCCGACACGGCGCGGGTGCTCGAGCGCCAGGTGGCGGCGATCGTCTGGCGCACCTACGCGCAGGCGGGGCTCGAGGAGATGGCGCGCGGCACCCGCGTGCCCGTCGTGAACGCGCTGAGCGACGACTTCCACCCCTGCCAGTTGCTCGCCGATCTGCTGACGATCCGCGAGCACAAGGGCGAGCTCAAGGGGTTGACCCTCGCGTTCTTCGGTGACGGTCGCTCGAACATGGCGCACTCGTACGCGCTGGCGGGAGTCACCGCCGGGATGCACGTGCGCGTCGCGTCGCCGGAGTCCTACGCGCCGCGCGAGGATGTCGTGGCCGCCGCCGACCGCCGCGCCGCCGAGACCGGGGGCTCGCTCACTCTGCTCACGGATCCGCTGGAAGCCGCGGCAGGTGCCGACATCGTCGTCACCGACACGTGGGTCTCGATGGGCAAGGAGGAGGAGAAGCTCGCCCGTCTTCGCGACCTCGGCGCGTACAAGGTGACCGAGGAGACGATGGCTCTCGCCGATCCCGGCGCGATCTTCATCCACTGCCTCCCGGCCGATCGCGGCTACGAGGTGGACGCCGCGGTGATCGACGGGCCGCAGAGCGTCGTGTGGGACGAGGCCGAGAACCGGCTGCACGCCCAGAAGGCACTGCTTGTCTGGCTGCTGCGTCAGAGCTGATCGGAACCCGCGGGAATGAGGCGGGCGCTGGCGCGACTGAGCGGACCCGACCGTCTGGGCGGGATCGATCTGGCCCGTGGCCTCGCGGTCATCGGGATGCTCGCCGCTCACCTCCTGACGATCGAGGAGCCATTCGAGCTGACCCGCCCGCAGACGTGGCTGGACATCGTCAACGGACGATCATCGATCCTGTTCGCCGTTCTCGCGGGAGTGTCGATCGCTCTGACGACGGGAGGGGCTTCCCCCGTCTCGGGAGAGCGATTGCGCGTGGCACGCGGTCGTCTGCTCGTGCGGGCGGGACTCATCTGGGTGCTCGGCATCCTTCTGATCCTCACGGGGGTGCCGGTCTACGTGATCCTGCCCGCCTACGCCGTCCTGTTCCTACTGGCGCTGCCGCTGCTGCGACTCGGCGCCGGTGCCCTGTTCGCGGTCGCCGCGGCGCTCGTAGTGGTCATGCCGTTCGTCCAGGCGGCGCTGGGACTGCTGCCGTTCTGGGACACCGCAGCGGGGGACAGCGTCGCGCTCGTCATCGGCTGGGCCTACCCGTTCCCGCTGTGGATCGGATTCCTCGTGCTCGGTCTCGCGCTCGGGCGCACCGACCTGCGCGATGCGCGCATCGCGGCGATCCTCGTCGTGATGGGGATCGGAACGGCCCTGTTCGCCTACGGTGCGGGTGGTCTCGCCGCACCCGCGACGACCGCATCCGACTACTGGGGCGTGGCGTTGAGCACCTCCCCGCATTCTGGGGGGTTGCCCGAGGTCGTCGGCGGCGCGGCCACCGCCGTCGCGGTCCTGGGCGGATGTCTGCTCATCGCACGCACCCCCGTGACGTGGGTGCTGCTGCCGCTGCGCGCGACCGGAGCGATGCCGTTGACGGCCTACACGGCCCAGCTGCTCGTCTGGGCTGCGTGGGCTCTGCTCGCACTCGGCGAGACCGGGGCGCTCTGGGAGTTCCGGGATCTCGCGCCGTTCTGGCCGGTGACGATCGCGGTCGTGACCGGATGTACGGTGTGGGCGCTGACGATGGGGCGGGGGCCGCTCGAGCGACTGTTCGCCTGGGTCGCGCGCCGCAGCGTGCGCACGGCCGCCGAGCGTGCTCGGTAGGCTGGTCGGGTGAACGACGCGACCCACGACGCCACCCACCGCGGTTCCCTGTGGGGAGGCCGCTTCGCTTCCGGCCCCTCGCCCGAGCTCGCCGCGCTGAGCCGATCCACGCATTTCGACTGGATCCTCGCGCCGTACGACCTCGCCGGATCGCACGCGCACGCCGCCGCCCTCGAGGCGGCCGGATACCTCGACGCCGATGAGGCGCGACGCATGCACGAGGGCCTGGACGCCCTGGCCGCGGCCGTGGCCGAGGAGCGCCTGGTGCCCGCCGACGATGACGAGGACGTGCACGGCGCCCTCGAGCAGGCGCTCATCGCCGAGGTCGGTCCCGAGCTCGGCGGCAAGCTGCGTGCCGGGCGCAGCCGCAACGACCAGATCGCCACTCTGGTCCGTCTGTACCTGCTCGATCATGCCGCCGTCATCGCGCGCGATGTCGTCCGGCTCATCGATGCCATCGTCGCCCAAGCCGAGGCGCATGCGGATGCCGCCATGCCCGGACGCACCCACCTGCAGCACGCCCAGCCCGTGCTGCTCGCCCACCACCTGCAGGCGCACGCCTGGCCGCTCGTGCGCGAGCTCGAACGCCTCCGGGATTGGGGCGTCCGCGCCCGCGTGTCTCCCTACGGCGGCGGAGCGCTCGCGGGCTCGACGCTGGGGCTCGACCCGCAGCTCGTGGCCGAGCACCTCGGACTCGACCGGCCGGCGGAGAACTCGATCGACGGCACGAGCTCGCGCGACGTGGTGGCCGAGTTCGCCTTCATCGCGGCCATGATCGGCGTCGACCTCTCGCGCTTCGCCGAGGAGATCATCGTCTGGAACACGCGCGAGTTCGGCTTCGTGAGACTCGATGACGGGTTCTCGACGGGGTCGAGCATCATGCCGCAGAAGAAGAACCCCGACATCGCGGAGTTGGCGCGCGGAAAGTCCGGCCGCCTCATCGGCAACCTCTCGGGCCTGCTCGCAACCCTCAAGGCATTGCCGCTCGCGTACAACCGCGACCTGCAGGAGGACAAGGAGCCGGTCTTCGACTCCATCGCCACCCTGGAACTCGTGCTGCCTGCTTTCGCGGGCATGGTGGCAACGGCGCGCTTCGACACGGAGCGGATGGCGGAGCTCGCACCGCAGGGATTCTCGCTCGCCACGGATGTGGCCGAGTGGCTCGTCAAGCGCGGCGTTCCGTTCCGCGAGGCGCACGAGATCTCAGGTGCGCTCGTGCAGGCGTGCGAGCAGCGCGGCATCGAACTGCACGACGCGGACGACGCGATGCTGGCCGCGGTCTCGCCTCGCCTGGAGCCCGGTGTGCGCGAGGTGCTGACCGTGCCGGGGTCGCTGGCCAGCCGCGACGGCGTCGGCGGAACATCGCCGCGCCGCGTGGCCGAGCAGCGCGGCGAGCTCGTCTCCCGCACGCAGACGCTCGCGCACGAGCTCGGTCTCTGAGCGTGCTCGCGCCGCGGTAACCCGCGCCTCGCCCGCCCGACGTCTGCCGTTCACCCGCAGGACGGCGGGCGTCGACCTGCGCCCGCCACGCTTCGGACGCGCCCCTCTGCTCAGGTGCGCTTCGAAGGAGAGACGATGCCTGCGCACTTCTTGTACGCGCGGTTTCCGGAGCGGTCGCACCGCGCCGCGGTCGACTGGTTGCGCGCCGTCGAGGACGTGTTGGCCGTGCACGGCGACAGCGTGCGCGTCGCGGGGGCCGGGGCTCCCGTCGCCGGAACGGTCGTCGGCTGGCGTCTGCTGACCGAGAATCACCGCGAACTGGGACGCAGCGCCCGGTTCTCCGCCTCCGAGGGGGCGGCGCGCGCCGATGTCGCCGGACTCATCAGCGTCGCCCATCGGCTGAGTGTCCGCTCCGATCCGGAGCCGGGCATGCGCACCACCGGCTGGTTCGTCGTCCTCGACGAGGAGATCATCATGATCGGTGCCCGCCGCTACGAGAATCGCTCCGTCGCGCGCAATGCCGGCTCGCTGGCGGTGCGGCTGCTCCTGGCGATGCGGGAGGAGTCCCGCGCCGGTTCCTCCTCCGAGCTCGTGCGGTGAGCGACATGCTCCTCGCGGGGCGTTTCCGGCTGCGTTCGCTCCTGGGCAGCGGCGGAACCGCCGCGGTGTTCGCCGCCGAAGACACCCGCAGCGGTGAGAAGGTCGCCCTCAAGCTCCTCCACCCACACCTGGCCGAGGACCCCGCGCGATGGGACGCCTTCTTCGAGGAGGTGCACGCCGCTCAGGCCGTCGACCACGAGAACATCGCCAGGGTCGTGGATGCGGGCGTCGCGGACGACGGGACACAGGTGGTCTGGATCGCGATGGCGCTCGCTCAGGGGGTGACCCTCGCGGACCACGTCCGCGAGCACGGACCGCTGGAGCCTTCCCGAGCGCGGGAGGTCGCGGATCGTGTCCTCGCGGCCTTGGGGGCCGCTCACGCGGCGTCGGTGGTGCATCGCGATGTCACGCCGGTCAACATCATGATCGATCCGGATGCGTCCGACGCCGACGTCGGCCGCAGCGTCACGCTGCTGGACTTCGGGCTCGCCGACGTTCCGGGTCGCTCCACGGTCGGCGCCGACGCACTGCTCTCGGCGGCGGCGGCCGCGGGGGAGGGAGTGGTGGCAAGCGTCGCCTACGCCTCGCCGGAACAGCTGCGCGGCGCACCGGTGACGGAGGCGAGCGATCTCTATCAGGTCGGCGCCGTGCTGTTCTTCATGCTCACCGGTCGCGCGCCCTACACGGGCGATGCGGCAGAGATCGCCCGTGCGCACCTGGCAGCGCCGCCGCCGCTGCCATCCGCTCGTCGGCGGGGCGTGCCGCGGTCTCTCGATCGCGTCGTGGCGACGGCGATGCTCAAGGATCCGGCCGATCGCTACCCGGATGCCGAACGGATGCGGGACGCCCTCGCTTCCCCTCCGGTCGCCGAGGTCTCCGACGCGGTGACCGCACCCACCCGCCACTACCGTACGGTGGTGCCCGCATCCGCGGACGGGACAGTCGCGGTGGACGCCCGCGCCGCAGCGCAGCCGGTTTCCACGCCGATGCGGGGACGGTGGCCGTTGTGGACCGCGGCAGTCGCCGTCACATCGTGCGTGGTCGCCGTGATCGCCGTCTCGGCAGCTGCCGGCTCGGCTCCCTCGGCGGCTCCCTCGCGCCCAGCCTCGACCGCGGTCGCCCTCGCCAGCCCGGAGCCGACAGCGACTGAGACGACGTCGCCTCCGCCGACGACGGTCCTCGTGCCTCGGCTCGCCGGGCTCACTCTGACCGACGCCGCCCGGGTCCTCGAGAATGCAGGGCTGCGGGTCGGAGATCTCGTCCGCGTCGACGCCGCCGCAGCGGCCGACGTCGTGCTCGGCGCCGAGCCGGCGGAAGGGTCTGCGGGCGAGCTCGGTTCGTCCGTCTTGCTACGGGTGGCGACCGGCAACAACGCGGTGCCGCCCGTGACGGGGATGACGCTCGCCGACGCCGAGGCGGCCGTCGTCGCGGCGGGCTTCCGGTCCGCCACGGAGTACAGCGGTCGCGGGGCCGGCGGCGTCGCGCTCGCGATCTGGCCCTCGGCGGGTGAACTGCTGCCGTTCGGCTCCGCCGTGACGCTCGTCGCAGCGCGCCCCGAGCCTTCCCCGACGCCGGTGTCGACACCCACGCCGACGCCATCGCCGTCGATGTCGACGCCGCCCACCCTCGCCCCGGCCCTCCCATGAACCGACGGCACCCGCGGCACAAGAGCACGTCACCCGCAGGACATGTCCGCAGCATCCGGCATTCATCCGGCGGCGGGATGCTGACGGCCAAGCCCTGGGGAGGGCTCCGCCTGCCCGAAAGACGGAGGAACAGTTGAGTGACGCCACCACGGAGGTGATCGCGCCGAGCGCGGTCGCCTCCACCGCACCGCGGCGTTCGCTGCGTTCGCGACCGGTCCTGGGCGATCGTGTGTTCCGTACCGTGGCGTACGCCGCCGGTGGCGCGACGGTGGCGATCATGCTCGCCGTCGGGGTCTTCCTCACGGCGCGCGGCGGACAAGCGCTGGGCACCTCGGGGTTCTCGTTCCTGTGGACCCAGAGCTGGGAACCGCAGGAGGGCGTGGCCGGCTCGTTCGGCATCGCGGCGGTGCTGTTCGGAACGATCACGATCGCTGTCGTCGCCCTGGCCTTCTCCTTCCCGCTCGCGCTGGGGACGGCGCTGCTGATCAGCGAGGTGCTGCCGGGCGGCGTCAAGCGGGCGATGGTGACGATCGTCGACCTGATGGCTGCGGTCCCGAGCGTCGTCTTCGGTCTGTGGGGCGTGCAGTTCCTGCAGGAGAACGCGGTCCCCGTCGCGCAGTGGCTCTCCACTTATTTCGGTTGGATCCCCGTGTTCGCGGTGACGGAGGACGGCCAGCGCCTCACGGAGGCCAGTTCGTACACCTCCTCGGCGTTCATCGCGGGTATGGTCGTCGCGCTCATGGTGCTGCCGACGCAGACCTCGATCATGCGCGAAGCCTTCTCGCAGGCCCCGATCGGTGAACGAGAAGGAGCGCTCGCCTTGGGATCGACGCGCTGGGGGATGATCCGCACCGTCGTGCTGCCCTTCGGTCGCGGCGGCATCATCGGCGGGATGATGCTGGGGTTGGGTCGCGCGCTCGGCGAGACCATCGCGGTGTACATGATCATCTCGCCGATCTTCACGATCAACGGGGAGGTGTTGAAGACCGGATCGAACTCGGTCTCGGCGCTGATCGCGCTCCGGTACGGCGAGTCGAGCGAGTTCGGGCTCTCGGCTCTCATGGCCGCCGGTCTCGCTCTGTTCCTGATCACGCTCGTGATCAACTTCACCGCGTCCTCGATCGTCGCGCGGTCCCGTTCCGGAGCGGAGAGCACCTGATGACTCTCATCGACGACACCGCGGCGTCCAAGGATGCGGCGGGGGCAGCCCTACGGCCCACGGGCGAACCGCGCACCCGCGTACCGGTCGGGCACCCGGAGCAGGCGCGACCCGAGCGGCGCCGGCCCGGCCGCGCCTCGCTCTCGGACGGCTACGACCTGATCGGCGCTCTGCTGGCGGGCGTCTCGGTGGCGACGCTGCTCTTCGGCTGGATCGCGCCGCTGACCGGCCCGGTGGGGTGGATCGCCGTGGCGTTCGTGGTGTTCATCGTCGCCTACGCCGGCCTGGTCTCGCTCACCGCCGACCGGTTGGCCGTCGTCAACCGCGTGGTCACCGTCCTCCTCTACAGCGCGGGTCTGACCGTGCTCGCCGCGCTCGTGTTCGTGGCGGTGTACACGCTCGTTCGCGGGGTGCCCGCCCTGTCGAACGCCAACTTCTTCGTCGAGACCATGCGTTTCGCGGGACCGCTCGACCCGCTCTCGGTGGGCGGCATCTCCCACGCGGTCGTCGGAACCCTCATCCAGATCGGCATCGCCCTGGCCATCACGGTCCCGCTGGGCATCACGACGGCGGTGTTCCTCAACGAGATCGGCGGTCGTTTCGCCCGCTTCGTGCGCACCGTCTCGGACGCGATGACCGCTCTGCCCTCGATCGTCGCGGGGCTCTTCGTGTACGCGGCGATCATCACCTTGGTCACCAAGGAGCGTTCCGGTTTCGCCGCATCCATCGCGATCACCGTGATGATGCTCCCGATCGTGATCCGCTCGGCAGACGTCGTGCTGCGACTCGTGCCCCATCAGCTCCGTGAGGCGTCGTACGCGCTCGGGTCGTCCAAGTGGCGGACGGTGTGGCGGGTGGTTCTGCCGACCTCGCGTTCCGGGCTCGCCACCGCGGTCATCCTCGGGACGGCGCGCGGCATCGGCGAAACGTCGCCCGTTCTGCTCACCTCCGGCATCACCGCGCAGATGAACACCGACCCGTTCTCGGGGCCGATGATCTCCCTCCCGCTCCAGGTGTTCACCTTCGTCCAGTCGCCCGAGCCCAACATGGTGGCGCGCGGGTTCGGCACGGCGGCGGTGCTCATCCTGCTCGTGCTCGGTCTGTTCGTCATCGCCCGCCTCATCGGCGGTCGCGGTGCCGGTGTGCTCTCCGAGGGGCAGCGCTACCGTGCCGCACGCCGCTCGCGCGAAGACCTCATGCGCATCCTCCGTCGTCCCCCTCTGCTCGAGGGCGCCGTCCCGGCGCACTCGACCCGCCCGCAGGAGAACCCGTGAACCGCCCCCGCCGCCGTGCTCTGCACGCCGCCCTCGCCGCACTCGTCGTCGGCGCCTTCACACTCGGAGGCGCCACGGCCGCGCGAGCCGACACCTACGTCGCCATCTCGGGTTCCGGCTCGACGTGGTCGCAGAATGCGCTGGACCAATGGCGCCGGAACGTGGCCAACAACTACGGCATGACGATCAGCTTCAGCGGCACCGGCTCCTCAGCGGGCCGCAACGACTTCATCCGCGAGACGGTCGACTTCGCTGTCAGCGAGATCCCGTTCCAGGCGCAGCCGGAGGATGGTTCGCCCTCCGAGGTTTCGACGCGGCCCTATGCCTACCTCCCGATCGTGGCCGGCGGCACCTCGCTGATGTACAACCTGAGGATCGGCGGCAAGCTCGTCACCGACCTGCAGCTGCCCGGCGATGTCGTCGCGAAGATCTTCACGGCCCAGATCACCCGCTGGAACGATCCCGCCATCCAGGCGGAGAACCCGCAGCTCGTGCTTCCCGACCGTGCCATCACGCCGGTCGTGCGCTCGGACGGTTCGGGGTCGACGGCGCAGTTCACGAAGTGGATGTCGACGCAGTACCCCCAGACCTGGGGGACCGGCATGACCTCGCAGTTCCCGCCGTCGTTCAAGTTCAAGGCGCAGAGCGGCTCGCTCGGTGTCTCGGGCTATGTCAGCAACCCGACCAACGGAGAAGGCTCGATCACGTACGTCGAGTACTCCTATGCCATGAAGTCGGGCATCCCCGTCGTGAAGCTCAAGAACGTCGCCGGCAACTACGTCGAGCCGACGGCGGCGAACGTGGAGATCGCGCTGCGCGAGGCGCGGATCAACGAGGACCAGTCGTCACCGGACTACCTCACGCAGATCCTGGACGGCGTCTACAACAACGCCGACCCCTCCGCGTATCCACTCTCGAGCTACTCGTACATGATCGTGCCGACCCAGGTGGGCGGGATCTTCACCGAACGCAAGGGCTACACGCTGGGCGCATTCGTCAAGTACATCGTGTGCGAGGGGCAGAAGCAGGCCGGTGCGCTGGGGTACTCACCGTTGCCGAACAACCTCGTGAAGGCCGCGTTCGACCAGATCTCCCGCATCCCGGGATCGAATGTCGGTCCTTACAACGCGGACTCCTGCAGCAATGCGGGCGCGGGAGAGGGGACCGCGCCCGCATCGGGAACCGACGGTGCGGGGGCGTCCGGGGCGGGTGCCGCCGCGGCGACGGGAGCAACCGCGGCCACCGCTTCGGACGCGGTGTACGACGCGAACGGCAACCTGGTCTCGGGTTCCGGAGCGCAGGGCACGGCGGTGTCGACACCGTTCACTCTCGCGTCCGAGAGCTGGGGCCCCTCGCAGACGGGGATGCTCGTCGCGGTCGTCCTCGTGGCGGTGGCGCTTCTGGCTCCGCCGTTGCTGCTGCGGTCGCGGGGGCGCGGCCGCTGAGCTGCGGCACCCGCCGTTCACCTGCCGGAAGGCAACCCGACGGCCGGCGGAGCCGGTCATTCCCAGTGCGGACACAGTCGATTCGCACGGGATTCCTAACGTGTCGTGTGGTCGCTGGGGCGGCCGGAACTGGGGTGTTCTCGTGGTCCGAAACGGACTCGTCCGCACGTGGGTGCGATCCGTCGCGGCGGGCGTCGTGACCTGCGCGGCCGTGCTGTCGGTGTCGCTCGCCGTGACGGGCGCGGCGCGCGCGGAGGACACCTCGTCGTCGGCAGTGACGGTCTCTGCCCGAGACCAGGACATCTATCTCGGCGACGCGCCGATGCCCGACCTCAAGGTCACCGTCTCGCAGACCGCCGACCTCGTCGCGCAGGCCGTATCGGTCTCGTGGACCGGTGGCAAGGCATCCACCCTGCCGAGCGGTCAGACCGGCGGTGAGAACTTCCTGCAGATCATGCAGTGCTGGGGCGACGTCATCAACGATGACGCCGAGTACCTCCCGTCCCGGACCACCTGCCAGTTCGGCGGCTTCGCCACGCCGGGTGCGCGCCGGGACGACGGACGCGCCTCGACCGAGGCCATCGCGCCGGAGGATGCCCGCTACTCCTACTTCGGCAAGGGCGGGCTGGACGCCTCCTACACCGGTATCCCCTTCCGCACCATCCCGGATGCCAACACGGGCATCTCGGACGTGGTGCGCAGCATCGACGATCACAACCAGAAGATCCCCGGCGTCAACCTGAACGAGAACGCCTACTTCACCCGGTATACGACCAACGAAATCCCGTGGGCGGGCTCGAACAGCTCGGGGACGGGGGCCGTCACCTTCGAGCTGCAGACCGCCCTGCAGTCGCCGGGCCTCGGCTGCGGCGCCGCGGTGACCGGTGCCGACGGGGCGGTCACCGGGCAGCCGTGCTGGCTCGTCGTCGTTCCGCGCGGTGCGGGCACGAACACCGCGTCCCCCTTGTTCTGGGAGCAATGGAAGCACCGGATCGCCGTGCGGCTCGACTTCCAGCCCGTGGGCACGCACTGTGCGATCGGTGTCGGTGAGCAACAGCTGGCGGGTTCCGAGCTCGCGAGCGATGCGGTCTCGTCCTGGCAGCCGAACCTCTGCGGCGCGAAGGACGGCGACGCCTACACCCTCATCACGACGACCGACATGGATGCGGCGGAGAGCGCCAACACGGTGGCGGATTCTCCGCTCGCGCTGACGTCGCAGCCCGTGCGACCGCGCGACGGCGAGGTCGACGCGCTCACGTACGCACCCATCGCGCTCACCGGCGTCGCGGTCACGTTCGCCGTCGACCGGTACCCCTCGGCCGTGGCGCCGCCGGAAGAACAGGATGCTGCGCGGCGCCCGTTCGAGCAGATGAACCTGACACCGCGTCTGTTGGCGAAGCTGCTCACGTCCAGCTACACCGACGCGCTGCCGACGAACGCCGACACGAGCCATCTCGGTCGCAACCCCCGCAACATCGTCTTCGACCCGGAGTTCCTCTCCGTCAATCCCAGCTGGCGGGATCAGGCCATCGTGAGCCCGGCGGTCGCCGACCTCATGGTTCCGCTCGGACGCTCCGGCTACGCGCGAGCGGTGTGGAACTACATCCTCGCCGACACGGATGCGGCGGCATTCCTCGCGGGAGAAGCGGACCCGTGGGGTATGAGGGTGAACCCCTACGCCTCCACGGATGCAGCCGTCAACCCGACCGGCAATGCGCTCGAACTGCCGCGCGACGACTTCCCGAAGGTCGACCCCGAGGAGGCGTATGCCGGAGAGCCGCGCGTTCTCAACTCCGTCGCATGGCGGCCATACACGAACGATCTCGTGTCGGGGGCGTACTACGCCCTCCGTGGTGACGGGCTGAACGTGGGGGAGTGGGATCCGATCTCGCAACCGCCGAAGTGGCAGCGCAAGGCGCGCGATCTCGTCGGCGACCGGAAGGTCATCGCGATGACGGACACCTCGTCCGCCGATCGCTATCAGACGGTCACCGCGAAGCTGCGCACCCCCGCGGGCACGTTCGTCGCCCCCGACACGGCCAGCATCCTGGCGGCGGCGTCGCTGATGACGGCTTCCGCGACGCAGCCGCAGGTTCTCGCTCTCGACCCGTTCTCGGCGGCCGTACGCGCCGACGAGAAGGCGTATCCGTTGTCCATCCCGGTCTACGCGGCGACGAACGCGTCCCTCAACTCGGATGCGGTGGCGGCCAGCTACGCACGATTCGTCCGTTTCGCGGCGCAGGACGGGCAGACGCCCGGCAACCTCCAGGGACAGCTGCCGGAGGGGTACGCGCCGTTGCCCGCGGCATGGCGGACGCAGGCGCTCGCCGCCGCGGACGCCATCGACGCGAAGGCGTCGGCACCCGCGACGAGCCCGGCCCCGGCGGCGGCCGCGCCGGCATCGGCGCCCCCTCCCGCGCCCGCCGCTCCCGCCGCCGCATCCGCCGCGAATCCCGTCGCATCCGGCGCCCCGTCCGGCGCCCTGTCGGCCGGTGCGACGCCGGACGATCCGCAGACGGGCGCGCTGACCCAGGCGCTTCCGGTCAGCCTGCTGGCCGGTGTCGCCGCCGCCGGTGCTGTCCCCTTCGTCGGCCGTCTGCGCCGACGACTCTGACCTCTCTTCCGCATCATCCCTCTTCACCCGACAGAAAGAGAACACCATGAAGTTCAAGCGGCTTGCTGCCGTGACGGCGGCGCTCGGCGTCGTCGTCGCGGGCGGGTTCGTGGCGGGCTCGGCGAACGCCGAGGTCGTGTCCAACAGTTATGTGCTCGTCGGTTCCGACACCCTTCAGGATGCGGCGAACGCCCTGGCCAACGGCACCTCGGTCACCGGATCGAACGTCCGCGTCAAAACCGCCGCCGGCGACACGATCGGCTCGTTCGACGCGTTCCCCTCCACGGGGACGGGCAGCCAGATCCAGACCAAGTCCGGTGGGCCCTACTTCCAGCGGCCCTCGGGCTCGGGCAACGGCGTCACGGCGCTGCGCGCCTCGATCACCGGCACCGCCTACAACGGCAAGACCATCACCGGTCAGGTCGACATCGCCCGTTCCTCCAGCGGCCCCGGCAGCAACCAGAACGCCGACGGCAAGCTCGCCTATGTGCCGTTCGGTCGCGACGCCGTGTCCTACATCTACAAGGGTGGCACCGCGGCGTGGGCGAACCTCACCGCTGCGCAGCTGAAGCAGATCTACGAGGGCACGCTGACCTCCATCGACGGCGTCGCCGTGAACCCCCGACTGCCTCAGAACGGATCCGGGACGCGCTCCTTCTTCCTCGGGGCCATCGGCAACCCGAGCCTCAAGGCCGGCATCGACACGAGCAACACGACGCCCGAGAACGACGCGACGGTGTTGGCCGCGGGGGAGATCATCCCGTTCTCGGTCGCCAGCTGGACCGCTCAGGTGACCGGCGCAGCCGGCGTGAACAGCATCGCTGCGGCGCCAGGCGTCTCGCTGGGCAGCGCCGTGTCGGGAACCACCGCCGTGACCGGCTCCGGCGCGAGCACGGTGCCCAACGCCACCTACTACGCGAACACGACGTTCGGTCGCGATACCTACCTCGTCGTTGAGCGCGCTCGCATCACTCCCAATGACCCCAAGTACGACGCCTCGCTCGCTGCCCTGGTCGACCCCACCGTCACCACGAGCCTCACCAACTTCACCGGCGCACTCGCGGGCACCCCCCGTCGTGTCAAGGAGAAGTTCGGCTTCCTCGCGCCGTCGCAGACGGCACCCCTCTACGCATTCGTGACGCTCTGAGCCCGAAACCCGAAGGACATCTCGACATGAAGCTCTCGATCACCAAGGTCGCGGCCGCCGGCCTCGCCCTCTCGCTCGGACTGGGCATCGCCGGATTCGGTGCCACCGCAGCCTCCGCTGCCGTGGGCGACTGGACTCCCAACGGGACGCCCGAGCCCTACTTCCTCTACTCACTGGACAGCGGCGCCGTCGTGCCTTCAGGCACGCCGTTGACCTACACGACGGGACTCGTCGCCGCTCCCAGCGCCACCGACCCCGACCAGCGCTTCGCCGATGCGCCCTCAGGCGCGGAATCGACGTACATCTTCATCTCCCCTCGCGGCAAGGAGTCCTCGATCGCCGACTGGGCGACGCGCGTCGACATCGGCTTCGAGCCGGGCACGAACCGCGTGCTCCAGGCCCCCGCTTCGCTCAACCGGTTCCCCTCGAACTCCTTCGCGTCCATCAAGGCCGCCGGGGGCGACTACAGCATGGGTATCGCGTACACGAAGAACAACGGTGTGACGTTCGTCGGGCTCGGCGCCTTCGCCTACATCCACATCACCGCGGGCACGGCGGACTGGACGTACGAGTACCCGACGCAGGCGACCACGCCCACAGACCCGACCGACCCGACGGGCCAGATTGCGATCGAGGCGCCGGTGGCGGCTCCCGTCGACGGCGCGCTCTCGCTGAGCATTCCCACCGGTGAGAAGGCCACGCTGGGCTCGGCCGCGCTGGACAACACGGGCAAGTCGGTGTCCACCGGTATCCTGCCCACCTTCCAGGTCAGCGATGAGCGCTACGCGACCAAACCGGGCTGGACGGTGAACACCTCGGTGGCGACCTTCACGAGCGGGTCGAGCACGATCGATCCCACCGCGTTGGCGATCGTTCCGGCCGTCAAGAGCACCTCGACCGCTACCGGGGTCTCCGTCGTGTCGGCGCTCACCGGCGCCAAAGAGGCCGCGAAGTTCGCGGAGGCCGAAGCGGGCAAGGGAACCGGCAAGACCGACCTGTCGGCCGCGCTGACGCTGACCGCTCCGCTGGGCACCCCGGCGGGCACCTACACCTCGACGATGACGGTCACCGTGGTCTCGAAGTGAGTTCCCGGGGGTGGGTCGCACGCGCGTCCCACCCCCACCCGCCGCGTCCGGGGTCGCACCCGGGAGCGGCGGACCGCTCGATCCTGTTCGCCGCTCGTTCACTGCGTGGACGCGCGGCGGACAGCCAGATATGGAGTAAATAGTCCGTGTTCGATACCCGAACCCGAACGGGTGCCCTTGCGCTGCGCGCGATCATCGCGCTGGCGGCGACTCTGTTGACCGCGAGCCTGCTCGTCGTCGTTGCTCCGTCGGCCGCGCACGCCGACGACACCGAGGCGATCGCCGGCGGCCCCTGCGACGACACGGGAGCCGCCGACGGTCGTTCGCGGTACACCTATGACGCGGCACCGGGGCAAGAGGTCGCGGACTGCTATCGCGTGCAGAACACCGGCACGACGGCGCAGCGCGTGACCGTGTACGCCACCGATGCCTTCAACACGGAGAGTGGGGACTTCGCCCTCCTGGATGCGAACGAGGCCGCCAGCGACTCCGGTTCGTGGGTCCTGCTGGAGGACGGCTCCACGCGGATGCAGTTCGATCTCGCTGCCGGAGACGCTCGCGCGATCCGCTTCTCGGTGCAGGTTCCGGCTGATGCGCCCCCCGGAGATCACGCGGGTGGGCTCATCGTGTCCTCCCAGTCACCGTCCGATCAGATCCTCGTGGATCGCCGCGTGGGCACGCGCATGTACGTGCGGGTGGCCGGCGACCTGCAGTCGCTCTTGAACATCACAGGGATGACGGCGACATACAACCCGGCACTCAACCCGTTCGACGGCAGTGCCAGCGTCACCCTCACGGTCACCAACGAGGGCAACGTCGCCCTCGCGCCGACGCTGGTGCTCATGGCGAAGAGCTTCTTCGGCACGGATCTCATCGAACGTCGGCTCGAGAACCTCGACGAGCTCCTGCCGGGCGCCTCCCGCACGGTCACGTACGATCTCGGTCCGATCGGTCAATACGTGTACGTCGGCGCGACGGCATCCTTGTACTCGCGAGGCGATCAGACGGGGGCGACGGGTCAGGCGCCGCCTGCTCCGCAGGTGGACCGCGAGGCGGGTCTCTGGGCCGTGCCGTGGATTGTCGTCGCCCTCCTCGTGCTCGGAGGACTCTTCGTGGTGTATCTGCGCTGGCGTCGTCGCCGCGACGACAAGCGGGCTGCCGAGTGGATGGCGTTCACCCGCGCCGAAGCCGCGCGGGCCGCCGCGGAGCGCGAGACCGTCGGAACGGGGAGCTGACGTGTCGCCGAACCGAGTGCGCGGCTGGGCGCGCAGCATCCTCGCGACAGGCGCGGCGCTCGTCGCCGTGTCGCTCATCGCGTTTCCGGCGCACGCGGACGACGCGGATGCGGACGGCATCGGCATCAGCGTTCCCGTCGTCGGGACATCCGCCCCCGCCAAGAGCACGCCGCCGGTGGGGAGAACGGCGTCCGCGGCGTCGCAGACATCCGGGGCGAACACCGTCGCGACGGACTCACCCGCCCCCGTTCCCGCGGCGGGTGACATGGAGATCGCCGGCGGTCTCTACCTCAGCGACATCAGCGGCACGTCGCGGCCGACGCTCAATCCGCTGGAGGGGACGACGGAGCTGTGGGTGACGCTGCGCAACCTCTCGTCGGAGACGATCGACGCCACCGCCGACTTCAGCCTCGCCACCGCATTCGGCACGCGTATCGACGGGGCAGGGGTGCACGTCCGCTCGCTCAAGCCGAAGGAGACCCGAGTGGTGACCGCGACGTTGAGCGGCTCCGGGCAATGGCCCTTCGTCGTCGGACGGGTGACGCTCACTCCTCCCGCCCGGATCGACGGGCAGGAGACGGCGGCCGTCAGCCGTGCGGCGGTGGTCTACGTCCTGCCGTGGCTGTTGCTGACGGGGTTCGCGCTCATCGCGCTCGCGGTCGTGCTCCTGCGGATCACCGCGACGACGATCGGCGCGCCTTGCGCCGTCCCCTCTGCGGGCGTCGCGTGAGTGCAGGAGCGGTCATGGTGCAGGAACCGCCGGCGCCACCGCGGGAGACGGCGAGACCCTCGGGAAGACCCCCACGGATGCCCCGCCGCCCCCCGAGCCCGCCGCGGCCTCCGTTGACACCGCGCCAGGCCGTCGTCCGCGCGACCCTCGTGATGATCGCGACCGTCATCGCGACGTTCCTGCTCTCCATCGCGGTGGTCGGCAACATCACGTATCACGCCAGTCAGCAGCAGCTGCGGGACCGCTTCCGTGCCGAGCTGGCCGACGGGACCGCGCCGGTCTCGGAAGGTGACTTCGAGGACGTGCTGCTCGCGGATGGAGCTCCTGTGGCGATCATCGACATCCCGGAGATCGGCCTCCATGACGTCGTCGTGGAGGGGACATCGGGCGCCACCTTGATGGACGGGCCCGGACACCGCCGCGACACCGTGCTTCCCGGCCAGGTCGGAGTCAGCGTGATCATGGGGCGATCTTTCGCCTACGGCGGCCCCTTCGGATCGCTGTCCCACCTGGCTCCCGGCGACCGCTTCACGGTGACGACCGGGCAGGGGGAGCTGGTCTTCGAGACCATGGGAACGCGGTACGCAGGCGACCCCGCGCCCGCTAACCCGCGAGCGGGTGAGAGTCGCCTCATTCTGATGACCGCTCGTGGCGGCCCGCTCGCCCCGGTGGGTGTGCAGTACGTCGACGCGATGCTCGTAGGGGAGGGGAAGCCGCGCGGCGCGCGCCAGACAACCTCGGTCACGCTCCCGCCGCAGGAGCGGGCGCTGGCCACGGATGTCCGGACGGTGTGGGCGCTGATCTTCGGTCTGCAGTTCCTCGTGGCGGCGGAACTGGGCGCCATCTGGTCGCTGCGCCGATTCGGCTGGCGCAGGACCTGGATCGTCTTCGTCCCGCTCGTGGGCCTCGCGGGTCTCGTCACCGCCACACAGGTCGCGGTCCTTCTGCCCAACCTCATCTGACTGGAGCACTTCCACATGTCGACACCTCACGACGAGCCCGCGTCCTCGGCCGAAGGCGCCGCGCTGTCCCACGCGACCCCGTACGACGAGACCATCACCGAGGTGGTATCGATCACCGATGCCACCGAGCGGCCGCCGTCGCAGACGTCGGCATCCCTCGCATCGGATGATCCGGTGACCGAAGTGGTTCTGGACTCCGTTCCCCCGGCGATGGTCGTCCCCGCATCCCGCCGCGATCAGCGGCAACAGCCGCGCTTTCTCGGCCGTGCACTCGGTCGCGGCGGCACGGCGGCGCCCGCGCCCTCGGCGATCGTGCTCACCGGCGGCGCGGCCGCGACGCGCGAGCGTCTCGAGTTCGCCGCGGCCCGGCTCGCCGCCGGTGCGCTCGTCGCGCCCGCGCAGCTCGACGCCCGGTTGATCTCCGCGTGGTTCGGCGAGCATCAGGTGCTGCAGGACGTCTCGCTCACCATGCCCGCCGGACGGATCACTGCGTTGATCGGGCCGTCCGGATGCGGAAAGTCCACCTTCCTGCGCATTCTGAACCGCATGCACGAGTTGGTCCCGTCCGCATCGCTGGCCGGGGAGGTACTCCTCGACGGGGAAGACATCTACGAGCCGACCCTGCCTGTCGTCGACGCGCGCAAGCGCATCGGGATGGTGTTCCAGAAGCCGAACCCGTTCCCCGCGATGTCCATCTACGACAACGTGCTTGCGGGCCTCGCGCTCACCGGAATCCGCGCCGATCGCGAACGTAAGGACTACCTCGTGGAGACCTGCCTGACCAAGGCCGGTCTCTGGTCCGAGCTGAAGGACCGGCTGCGCTCACCCGGCGGCGGGCTCTCGGGCGGCCAGCAGCAGCGACTCTGCATCGCACGCTCGCTGGCGGTGCGCCCCCGTGTCCTGCTCATGGACGAGCCCTGCTCGGCGTTGGACCCGACCTCGACGCGCGTCATCGAGGAGACGATGCTGGAGCTTGCTCAGGAAGTGACGATCGTGATCGTCACTCACAACATGCAGCAGGCGCAACGCGTCTCGGACCAGTGCGCCTTCTTCCTGGCTTCGCAGGGGCAGCCCGGGCACATCGTGGAGCACGGCGAGACGGAGGCGATGTTCGCCGATCCGCTCGACGCCCGCACCTTCGACTACGTCAACGGCCGATTCGGCTGAGATAAGCAATATGCTTATTTTGGTAGAAAATTAGTCATTAGCTTATTCTTGCGTCATGGCAATCGTTGTGACGGCGGACATCGTCGGATCGCGGGCGCTCGCGGACCGCACCGGCGCGCAGCGACGGATCGAGACCGTGTTCGCCTCGGTCGAAGCCGACCTGCCTCTGGCGGATCGGATGCTGTCCGCAACCGTGGGCGACGAGTTTCAGGGGGAGTACCCGGACCTCGGCGCGGCTCTGGCCGGCATCCTGCTGATCACGCTGGCGCTCCCGGACGGTCTCGAGTGCCGCTTCGGGGTCGGTGTCGGCGAGGTGTACACCGTGGATGCGGCAGCGGGCGAGCTGGCCGAGGGGCCGGCGTGGTGGGCGGCCCGCGCCGCGATCGACGCCCTGCATGCCAAGCAGGTCCGCGCGATGCCCGCAGTGCGCACCTGGATCGCCGCCGCGGAGGACGAGGACTCGGCGGTGCATGAGCAGGTGCGTCTGGCGAACGCGTACGTCTGGGCCCGTGACGAGCTCGTGAGTGCCATGGGCGAGCGCGCGCGACGTCTGGTCTACGGGCGCTGCCTGGGGCTCACGCAGCGGGAGCTGGCGGCACGCGAGCACATCACGCAATCCGCCGTGTCACAGCTGCTCACCGCATCCGGAGCCGCGGGCCTCGTCGAGGGCTTCGCGCAGTGGCGTCGGTGAGGCGTATCAGAAGATCGCGAGGCGCACGAGTGCGCCGACCACTCCTGCCCACAGGAGACTGGCGAGTGTCCCGACGATGAAGCGCTCGCGGGCCGCCGAGGTGGCGAGCTCTGAGAAGCGGCCGATGCCCTTGATCGCGACGACGACGGCGATGGCCTCCGGGAACCCCGCCAGCAGCGACAGCACGACCGCGAGCCGCTCGAGGTAGCCGATCGTGGTGCCGCCGCGCAGCACTTCCTCCAATCCGGACTCCGTGCTCTCGCCGGTGCGCGATCGGAAGACGAGGATGCCGCCGGCATCCCCTTCTCGGACCTGACCGTGCGTGGCGATGTCGAGGATGCGTCGGGTGACGGGGTCGCCGCCGGTCACCGCGAGCGCGGTTCCGAGTAGCGCGAGCGGAAGGCCGACGATCAGCGGGATATCCACGGGGAGTACGACGACGCTCACCAGCCCCACGAGCACGAGCCCCGTGGCCACGGCGAGAGCGCCATCGGCGGGGCGACGACGCGCGACGAGCACCAGGATCAGCGCCGCCGCCAGGGCGAGCAGCAGCGCGAGGCTCGTGACGCCGGCGACGATCAGCTCGGGGGAGAGGGCGAACATGCTGCCAGTGTCCCAGCCCCCTCCGACTCGCATCGTCCTCCCGCGCCGGAGGGCGGTGGAGCCCCGGCCAGTTGCTACGCTGGCACGCGTGTCTACGCCCGTTGTGAGCGCGACCGCCCCCGCCAACGACCCCTCGTTCTCGAACGTGTGGGACGAACTGGTCTGGCGCGGCTCCGTGCATGTGTCCACCGATCCCGAGGCGCTGCGCGCCGTGCTGGGCGAGGGGCCGATCACGTATTACTGCGGCTTCGACCCCACGGCGCCGAGCCTGCACCTCGGAAACCTCGTGCAGCTGATCGTGATGCGCCGGCTGCAGCTCGCGGGCCATCGCCCGCTCGGGCTGGTCGGAGGATCCACCGGGCTGATCGGTGACCCGCGCCCGTCGGCGGAGCGCACGCTCAACACCCGCGAGACCGTCGAGGAATGGGTCATGCGCCTGCGTGCGCAGGTCGAGCGCTTCCTCAGCTTCGACGGCGAGAACGCGGCGCGCATCGTGAACAACCTCGACTGGACCGCGCCGCTGTCGGCGATCGATTTCCTCCGCGAGGTCGGCAAGCACTTCCGTGTCGGCACCATGCTCAAGAAGGACGCGGTCAGCGCGCGCCTGAACTCCGAGGCGGGCATCAGCTACACGGAGTTCAGCTACCAGATCCTGCAGGGGCTCGACTACCTGGAGCTGTACCGCCAGTACGGCTGCGTCCTGCAGACGGGTGGATCGGACCAGTGGGGAAACCTCACCAGCGGCACCGATCTCATCCATCGCGTCGAAGGGGTCTCGGTCCATGCGATCGGCACCCCGCTGATCACCAACAGCGACGGCACGAAGTTCGGCAAGAGCGAGGGAAACGCGGTCTGGCTGGATGCAGAGATGTGCAGTCCGTACCGCATGTACCAGTTCTGGCTGAACACCGACGACGCCGACGTGATCGATCGTCTGAAGGTGTTCACCTTCCTCACCCGCGAGGAGATCGACCGCTACGCCGACCAGGTGCAGGCCGAGCCCTTCCGCCGCGCGGCGCAGAAGCGGCTCGCGCTGGAAGTGACGGCGCTCGTGCACGGACTCGAGGCTGCGGAGGCGGTCGTCGCCGCATCCGAGGCGCTGTTCGGGCAGGGTGATCTGACCGCTCTGGATGCGGCGACGCTGCGGGCGGCGATCGACGAACTGCCTCACGCTGCGATCGAGCCGGGCATGACCGTGGCACAGGCGCTTCTCGCCACGGGACTCGTCTCCTCGTTGAGCGAGGCGCGCCGCGCCGTGGCGCAGGGCGGGGTGAGCCTCGACGGTGAACGCGTCGCCGACGAGTCGGCGACGATCCGGGCCGGGCTGCCGGGGGGCGTGTCGATCGTCCGCCGCGGCAAGAAGACGCTCGCGGGGCTCATCCCGCGCGGCTGATCCATGCCTTTCACGCCGAGCCACGCCGTTGCCGCGTTGCCGTTCGTGCGGACGCCGCTGGTTCCCGCGGCGATCGCGGTGGGGGCGATGACGCCGGATCTTCCGTTGTTCGTGCGCGGGCTGCCGGTGACCTACGGGCTCACGCACGACCTGCGATGGCTTCCGGTGACGATGCTCGTGGCGCTCGCCCTCCTGCTGCTGTGGCGAGCGCTTCTGCGTCCGGCCGCGCGGGAGCTCGCGCCCGGACCGATCGCGGAGCGCCTGCCGGCGGGGTGGGATGCTCCGGCGCGCACCATCTGGCGGGAGACGTTCGGCGTGTCCGCGGGCGCGGTGCTGCTCCTGGTGGCATCGCTGGCGATCGGCGTCGCGAGCCACATCGCCTGGGACGCCTTCACGCACGAGGGGCGACTGGGTTCGCAGATCTTCCCGGCGTTGGAGCAGCAGTGGGGCCCCCTCGTGGGGATCAAGTGGCTTCAGCACGGCTCCAGCGCGATCGGCCTGGTGATCATCGCGGTGTGGGCGCTGCTGTGGTTGCGCCGTCGTCCCCGTGTTCCGTACGCGCCGCGGACGCCGCGATGGGTCGGTGCCGTGTGGGTGACGGCGCTTCCCGCCGTGCTGATCGCGGCATGGGGGATCGGGCTCGCGGTCTACGGCCCGCTCACCTCCGAGTTCGCCGTCGCCCATCTGGCGTACCGCGTGCTGCCGCAGGCCTGCGCCGTGTGGGCTGTGGGCACGCTCGTGCTTTGCGCGGTCGTCGTCCGGCGCCGCTCGCGCGGCATCGCGACGCGATAAGGAGCAGAATCGAGGGGTGACCGCTGCGCTGCCCGCCCTGACCGAGATGCCCGAGCCCCGCTACGTGATGGTGGGCGAAGGGCACCGCATCGCCACCTACTCCTGGGGGGAGCCCGACGCGCCGACAGCGGTCGTGGTGCACGGGTTCGCCTCGAGCACGCGGGACAACTGGGTCAGCACCGGATGGGTGCGCGACCTGCAGCGTGCGGGCTTCCGCGTGGTCGGTCTGGACCAGCGCGGGCACGGAGCGAGCGACAAGCCGCACGAGTCTCGTGACTACGACCTGCGCGAACTCGCCCGTGACGTCGAGTCGGTCATGGACACCTACCTCATCGACGACGCGGTGTACGTGGGCTATTCCCTCGGAGCCCGGGTGGGGTGGGAGGTCCTTCGCGATCTCCCCGAGCGCGTGCTGCGGGGGGTGCTGGGCGGCGTGCCCGACGGCGTCCCGCTGGGGCGTCTCGACCTGGATCAGGTCAGAGCCCTCATCGAGGACGGCACGCCGGTCACGGATCGCGTCACCCAGAACTACATCGCCCTCACCGAGCGGGTGCCGGGAAACGATCTGCGCGCGCTGTGGGCGATCGCGCAGGGGCTGCGATCGTCGGGGACCGCCGACCCGGACCCTCTGCTGGCGCCGACGCAGCCCGTGCTGTTCGCCACGGGTACGCAGGACGCGATCATCGAGGGCTCGCGTGCCCTGGCTGCGGCCACACCGCGCGGCACGTTCCTGGAGATCCCGGATCGGCACCACTTCAACGCCCCGGGCTCACGCGTGTTCCGTGCGGCGGCGATCGAGTATCTGGCGGGGGAGTGATCCCACGCGGACCGCGGAAACATGCGCGACACGCCCGGGGTGTGCGCTCGAGTTGGCAGATGGCCGGAACCCACGTAACTTATTACTTGTTCGCCCCACAGGGAAGAGCGGAGAGGCCGAGAGGCCCGGCGCCCCCTCAAGCGGAGAACCAACCCTCATCCTGAAGATCTCGACTTGAGATCTTGTCGCAGATGCGAGTAGGATGAGGATCCCGAACTCCACGAGTCAGATCTTGGGACCACTGCTCTGTCAAGAGCGAAGCGCCGATCCGACACCGAGCCGGGAGAAACGAATAGTTGCCCCATGATGACGACCGAGAGGTCCGATGGTGGGAGCATCCGTTCCTTGAGAACTCAACAGCGTGCACTTGTCAAATGCCAAATAACCTCGTTCCAGCTTCGGCTGGGTGAGATTCCTTTGGATCAAGTCCAACCCTTTGGGGTTGGCGTTATGGATTG
>NZ_JAXCHA010000004.1:0-57033 GCF_034044005.1 Microbacterium sp. BG28
TGTCGCAGCTGGTCGTCGGCCGGCGTGTGTCGGGCGGCACGATCTACCGTTTCGACGTGGCCGAGATCATCGGCTACACCGACATCCTCACCGGCTCGCAGCTCAACGCCATCCGAGCGGCGCTGCAGGCCAACTACGCGCTGTACTGACCTCACCAAAGCACGAAGCCATACGTTCAGCCCCTCGGGCCTGCCTCACGGCGGGCTCGGGGGGCTTTTCGTCGTTCCCGGGCCCTGGCGTGGCGTCTGGGGGTGGGGTTAGGTTCGAGGCACCTCCCGAACACGGGAGCGCCCCCGCCGCTGTTGGAGCAGCAGACGGGGGCAGACGACACCAAGGATCAGTTGGAGATCGCCATGCACGACAGTACAGTCGCGCGCGCCCCGCGCAACACCACCCTCGCCGTCGACGGGTTCCTCGCCCGCTACCGCGGCGCCACCCGCGCCCTCTACGCCGGAGATCTCCGCATCTACCAGGCATGGTGCGACAGTCATGGCCTCGACGTGCTCGAGGTGCGTCGGCCGGACCTCGAGCGGTTCCGGGAGCACCTCGAAGACGACCGGCACAACGCGCCCCGCAGCGTCCGCCGTCGCCTGCAGACCATCCGATCCTTCTACCGTCTCGCCGTCGCCGACGAGCTCATAGATCGTGACCCCACCGTGCTGCTCAGGATGCCGGCGAACCGTGTCGAGAAGACGCCGTCATGGTTGGACCGGTGGGAGACGCAGCGGCTGCTGCAGTACGCGGAGCGGGAGTCGCCCGCGCATCATGCGCTGATCGCGGTGATGGTGATGCTGGGCATGCGCGTGTCAGCGGTGTGCGCCATCCGGGTCGAGGACTTCGCTGAGGACCGCTCCGGGTATCGGGTGCTAACCAGCATCGGGAAGGGCGGGAAACGGTCGGTGAAGCCGATCCCCGTCCCGCTGGTGCGGATCATCGACGCCGCGATCGCCGGCCGAACGTCGGGGCCGCTGATCCTCCGCCGCGACGGCCGCGGCCAGGACCGCAACGGCGCCTACGCGTGGGTGAAGATCCTCTGCCGCAAAGCGGGATTGCCCGACAACATCCACCCACACTCCCTCCGCCGCACGGCGATCACCGCCATCATCGACAACGGCGGCACCCTCGCCCAAGCGCAGACGTTCGCCGACCACGCCGACCCAAGAACCACGCAGGGCTACTACTCCCGCGGGGAAACGCTCGACGCGCACGCGGCACACATCGCCGCCCGGCTCTTCGCCGCCTGATCAGCCGACGCCGGCGGGCATGCTCGTCTCAAACGTGCCATGTCCGCCGGCTCCGCGCCGCTGCACTCCGAGAGCGATGTGGTGGACGCATCCGGGGAACGCGTCGACGAGCGCGGCGGCTCGGGTCTTCGTGTAGTCGTCGCCGTAGTACCCGACCCACACGCCGACCTCGTGGTCGCGGATGTCGGTGTGCACGCCTGCGGTGCGGCGGATCTCGTCGACGGCCGCGGTGTGCACGGCGGGGTCGGTGGAGTACTTGTCGCGGCTGCACAGGCTGCTGATCGTGACACCGAGGTGCACGAGCGGGTGGAGGGCGGACTCGGTCATGCGGTCCAGTGTGTGGGTGGGGTCAGACGCGCCGCACGTTGAGCAGCATCCACCCGTCGGGGACCTTCGCGCGCAGGGCTGGCATGTCGTCTGCCTCGACTTCCTGCACGGCGGTCGGCAGGTAGGTGCCGGTGGCTGCGAGGGTGGTGGTGCCGGCGCTCATCTTCACCGGCCCGGACGCGAGCACGAATCGGCCGGAGTGGCGTCGACGAGCTGCTGGTGCACGTCCTCGAGCGACGCTCCCGTCACGTCGACGGTCTTCGTTTCGCGGGGTCGCACCATACCGATCAGCACCCAGTCAGCCTATGTCCGACCCCCGACGGATCATGGCCCCATGCTTCCCGTCGCCGCGCTCCTCGCCTTCGAGGCGAAGTGGGGTGCGCACACGGGGCACAAGGAGGAAGCGATACGGCACGAGCTCGGCGTCACGCCAGCGAGGTACTACCAGCTCCTCGGGCGGACGATCGACACCCGTGAAGCGCTCGAGCTGGACCCGCTGCTGGTGCACCGACTGCAGGACGCGCGTGCACGGCATCGTGCTCGACGTCACCTCGTCGTCAGGTGAGCGACCAGACGACGAAGTAGACGACGGACGTAACGCCGAGGGCGACGCCGATCCACGATGCCACCGAAGGGCCACCTGACCGGCGCGCGTTGACCGCGCCAAGGACACCAACGATCACCGCGGCGACGGCGAGAAGGAGTCCGAGCACCTTGAGTCCCGGGATAAGTAGCAGCACCGCCACGAGGCCGAGAGCGCCGAGCGTGATCGATGCGATCGCGGAGCCGGGGATTACTGCCTTCGGGGCCGGTGTCGTCATGAGGTGCAGCGTAGCGCGCCCGGCGGAAGCGTTGGCCCCGGGATCTGCGGTTTACTCGTGGTTTTGCGTCGGTACTTGGGTGTACTTATGAGTACGGCACGGTGGAACTGCAGCGGAAAGTACACATATGGACACGTATCAACTCGCGACCCGATAAACGGGGGTTGCAGGTTCAAGTCCTGTAGCCGGCACGGGAAACACCGAGGCGTCGATGCGCACGTTTGTCATCCAGGGTTGCAGGTTCACATCCTCTGGTGGATGCATCAGAAACCGGGAACGAGCACCCCGGCAGTGACGGCGACGGCGATCGCAGCCAACCCCGCCCACGTCGCCGCGACGAAGGGCAGACGTTCGCGGGTTCGCAGGCGCTGCCGGTTGATCGGGTCGGAGACGACCGTCGTCAGCGACGCTTTCGCGGCGGCGAGAGTCGCATAACGCCCGACGGGCGAGGAGAAGCGGTCGAACGAGACGAAGCTCCCGTCGTCGTTGCGGTCGATGTAGCCGAAGAAGTCGCCGTCGCGCTGGGCCACGTACAACCCGTCGTCGGCCTGATTCCACGTGGTCCGCGATGCGGCCGCGACGAACGGCGCGAGCGTCGTCGTCATGCCGCCCGCCGGCGCGGCTGCTGCTGAGCGGCGGGAACATCGTCATCGACGTCGACCGTGAGCCCCGCCGTCGAACTGGCGGACTCGGCGAGCGTCTGGAGGAAGACGGGATTCAGTGATTCGGGCTCGGCTGAGGAGAACACGAACCGCAGTGGGATGGAGGAGTGGATCCAGAGAGTCTCGCGCCCGTCCGCACCGCGGAGGTTGAGTGTGAAGGACTCTTGGCGACGCAGCTTCGTGGTGGCGACCACCTTGACGTGGGCCAGCAGGCGATCGTTCATCTCGACCGGGGCAGTGCTGTTCGCGTAGTAGAGGTGTCCCATGAGGATGCCTTTCGATCGAGAGGAAAGCTTGTTCGATTTGGACATTACTAGGTAGGCTAGCGATATGGCAAATGAACATTTCGCGAATCGTGAGTTTCGATGAGCGATCGCGCGATGTACTGGTACGACGCCCATGACGTGCGCCAGCACGCCGGCCGGCGAGTGCTCGACGCGCTGCGTACCTATCGCGCCTCGGAGATGGCGATGCGTCGTCGCACGCAGGAATCGATGGGCATGGGCGAGAACGACCTCCTCGTGCTGCAGTACCTCATGCGCGCAGCCAAACGGGGCAGGGAGGTCTCGCCCGGCGATATCGGCCATTACCTCAGCGTCTCGACGCCCTCGGTCACAGGGATCCTGGATCGGCTCGAGCGCAGCGGGCACCTCAAGCGCAAACCGCACCCGCGCGACCGACGACGATTGCTCGTCGAGACGACCGATCTCGCCCACGTCGAGGTGCGCCGCACGCTCGACGGCATGCACACGCGGATGATGGCTGCCGTCCGGTCGCTGGATCCGGGGGATGCCGATGCCATCGTCGACTTCCTCCACGCGATGACGGACGCTGTGGGCGCGGGCGATACCCCCCTCAGCGCAGAGGTCTCCACCGCCTGAACCCGTCTCATTGCCCGGCGGTGCCGGGCATGCTCGGGCGCACGCTGCGCGACGCGGTCGGGAGGCGTTGCTGACGGACGTGGTCGCCGCCGTCTGGGGCTCGTGAACCGCACCCCCGCGTAGTCTCGATCGGTGACCTCGCCCCGCCCACGTCGCCTGCCACGATCGATCGCCGTCGCCGGCGCTGTCCTCGTGGGCGTTCTCACGGCCACGCAGGCGCAGATCAACGGCGCGCTCGGCGCAGCGATCGGCGACGCGCTGACGGCCGCCGCCATCTCGTTCGGATCGGGCTTCGTCATCCTGCTGGCCCTCAGCGCCCTGCTGGCCGGCGGTCGAGCGGGATTCGCCCGCCTGATCGCGGGGGTTCGCGAGCGCCGCATCCCGGTGTGGATGATCCTCGGCGGCGCCGCGGGAGCGTTCACCGTCTTCACGCAGGGGGTCGCGGTCGCAGCGATCGGTGTCGCGGCGTTCACCGTCGGCGTGGTCGCGGGCCAGACCGTCAACGGTGTCATCCTCGATCGGGTCGGCTACGGTCCCGCCGGCGTCGTCGGAGTCACGATCGGACGCCTCGTCGGCGCTCTGCTCGTCGTTGCCGCGGTGGTGGTCTCACTGGTGGGCGCGGGAGCCGCATCCGTTCCGGTCTGGTTGCTCGTGCTTCCCCTGGCGGCGGGAGCCGGAATCGCGTGGCAGCAGGCAACGAACGGACGGCTGCGCAACGAGGTGGGGAGCCCGTTGACGGCCACCCTCGTGAACTTCGCCGGTGGCACTGTGCTCCTGACGGCTGCGGCCGCCGTCCGACTGGGGATCGCAGGACCGCCTCGATTGCCGACCGAACCCTGGCTCTACGTCGGCGGCGCCATCGGCGTCGTCTACATCTTCCTGTCGGCAGCGCTCGTGCGGCATACCGGCGTGCTGCAACTGGGTCTCGGATCGGTCGTCGGCCTGCTCGGCGCCTCGGTCGTCATCGACGCTCTCTTCCCGGGGCGTGCCGGGCCAGCCATCGAGGTGGCCTTGATCGCCGTGGTCGTGGCGGTCATCGGCGTGATCGTGGCGACCGTCCCACGATGGCGGCGCCGATGATCAGCGCGGGAGTCTGCTGAGGAACGCGGCGCCGTCGATCTGCTTGATCCGCGTCTCGCGGGTCAGCTCCGGCTTTCCCCCGATGTAGAGCCACCCCAACAGTCGTTCGTTCTTGCGCAGCCCGTGCGCCTTGGCGACGGCTTTGCTGCGGGTGTAGTGACCCGTGCGCCAGATCACGCCCCATCCGGCCTCGTCGAGAGCCAGGCTCATCATGTGGGCGACGCCGGACGCGACCGCCTCCTGCTCCCATTCCGGCACCTTGTCCTTCTGGATGCGGGCGACGACCGCGATCAGTAGCGGGGCGCGCAGGGGCTTGGTCGACGCGCCATCCTTCTTCTCAGCCTTGTGGATCGCGCGTCCGAGACGCTCGCGGTCCCCGCCGCGCAGCTCGATCAGCCGCCACGGTCGCAGCGACGAGTGGTCGGCCACCCGTCCCGCGGCCGCGACAATGTCGACGAGTTCGTCATGCGTCGGCGCCTCGTCGGTCACCTTCGACCACGATCGGCGCACGCGCATCGCGTCGCGCGCGCCGGTGGTCACTCGCCGGCCTCCGGCGTGAACTCGAGAGCGATCGAGTTCATGCAGTACCGATCGCCCGTGGGTGTGCCGAAGCCGTCGGGGAATACGTGACCCAGGTGGGAGCCGCAGGAAGCGCAGCGCACCTCGGTGCGCACCATCCCGTGGCTGTTGTCCTCGATCAGCTCCACGGCCTCGGGGCGGACCGACTCGTAGAAGCTCGGCCAGCCGCAGTGCGAGTCGAACTTCGTTCCACTCTGGAACAGCTCGGCACCGCACGCGGCACACGCGTACAGGCCCGCTCGCGACTCGTCGAGCAGCTCGCCCGTCCAGGCGCGCTCGGTCGCTGCCTCACGCAAGACCGCGTACTTGTCTGCTCCGAGCTCCTCGCGCCACTGCTCCTCGGACTTGTTCACTGCGTAGCTCATTGGTCCTCCTTCTGTTCCATTCAACCCGACCCGCGAGGGTGCTGTTCCCGTGTGACCGAGAATGAGCGGATGAGCGAAATCGAGGCCGTCATCGCGCGCTACCGGCGCTTCGCCGAGGAAGAGGCGCCGGGTCGCAGCCGGCTCTACGAGCAGTGGGCGCTTGCGGTGCAGACCACGCCGGAACTCGCCGCTGTTCTGGCACGGATCCCGGCGACCCATCGGCAGCCGCCCCTCGTCTTCGCCGTCTGCAGGCTCCTCGGGGCGCCGGAGGCGGAGGGAGCGGATTGGGGAGCGTGGGTGCTCGCGCACGCTGACGTGCTCGTGGCGGAGGCCACGGCGCGCTCCGTGCAGACGAACGAGCCCGGGCGCTGCGCCGCCCTGCTTCCCGCGCTCTCCCAGATCGAAGGCCCCATCGCACTTCTGGAGATCGGCGCCAGCGCGGGCCTCTGCCTGTATCCGGACCGGTACTCCTATCGCTACGTCGCGGATGCGGGACCAACAAAAGAGCTCGATCCGATCGCCGGTCCTGCTGCTGTCGTCCTTTCATCCGCGTGGAGTGGTCGGGAGACGGAGCTGCGCCTCCCGACGGTCGTGTGGCGAGCGGGCATCGACCTGAACCCGCTCGATGCCCGCTCGGTCGAGGATCGTCGCTGGCTCACGGGTCTCGTATGGCCGGGGGAGAGCGGACGTCGGGAGCGCATCGAGGCGGCACTCGACGTCGCAGCCGAAGAGCCTCCGATCCTGCGCGCGGCGGATGCGGCGGCGCCCGGCGTCATCGCCGAGCTCGCGCTGACCGCCCCGTCCGACGCGACCCTCGTGGTCACGACACCGGGGGTGCTCGTCCATGTCCCGAGGGACGGGCGGCGACGCATCATCGATGCGGCTCAGGCATCAGGGCGCTGGATCACGATCGACCCGCCGGGATTGCACGAGAGCTGGAGCGAGCCGATCGACGCGGTCGCCTGGCCGAAGGATCGCTTCGCGCTGGCGCTGGACGGCGAGGTGCTCGCCGCGGTCGACCCGTTGGGGGCGGCCGTGGAGTGGCGTCCGGATGCGGCGGGGAGGCTCGGTTAGCGTTGCCCCGTGCCCGTGCGCGACTCCGCATCCGACGCTCTGAGTGAGCGCGACTCCCAGCTGCTCGCCTTCGAGGCGCGCTGGCTCGGTCACACCGGTGCCAAGGAGGAAGCGATCCGCGTCGAGCTTGAGCTCGCGCCGGCGCGTTACTACCAACTGCTGGGAAGGCTGATCGATTCGCAGGCAGCTCTCGCCCAGGATCCGCTCCTCGTCGGACGCCTGCGCCGCATCCGCGACGAGCGTCGGCGTGAGCGTTCGACGGCCCGCGGCGGTGCCTGACATCTCGCTCCGCGGGCCGGGCGACGCGCTCCGGTAGCATCGTGGGGTGTCCCGAACCCCGCATCCCCGCGACCGCTTCGACGACCTGGCGAACGCCTCGGGGCGTGTCGGAGCGCACCGCGCCGAGAACCCGCGTATGCGGGCTGGCGTGGTCACCCTCTGGGCGATCGTCGTCACGATCGTCCTCATCGCTGCGGGGATCTTCGGGAGCCTGGTGCTCTCTGGACGGATCGTGCTCGTGCCCTCTCCGACGCCCACACCCACGCCGACCCCCGAGGTGACGCCGGTCGTCGACATGTCCTTCTCCGTGCTGGTGCTCAACGCGACACCGGAGACGGGACTGGCGACCACCATGAAGGACGAGCTCATCGCGAAGGGCTGGAGCGCCGACCTGGTCAACGCGAGCAGCGCCAGCGCCACCGACTTCGCGCAGACGACGGTCTATTACGCGTTCCCGGGCGACGAGGCGGCGGCCAAGGGCCTCGCCGAGCTCATCGGCGGAGCCGATGTCGCCCAGAGCACCCAGTACCAGCCGACCGACGATGCCGGCACGGCCGATGTGGACGAGTCGCAGGCGAAGCAGCTGACGATCGTGATCGGCCTCGACCGTACCGCTGCGGGGGCGCCCAGCCCCACTCCGACCCCCTGAGACTCATCGTTGAGGGTCGCGTGTTTCCGCGGCGTAAACAGTTCGCTGCTGCTGTGTCAACTGTGCCGGATCCGTCGCTTCCACGCGGTTTCGGCTGCATACGATGACTGCGTTCTACAGCATCAGGAGACTCGTATGGCCCAGGGCACCGTCAAATGGTTCAACGCCGAGAAGGGGTATGGATTCATCACCTCCGGCGACGGTGAGGACGTCTTCGTCCACTACTCGAACATCGACATGACCGGATTCCGCGTCCTCGAAGAAGGGCAGGCCGTGGAGTTCACGGTCGGCAGCGGACAGAAGGGTCCGCAGGCGGAGTCGGTTCGCATCGTCGCCTGAGACCCCACTCACGAGACCCCCGGGCGCCCGTCGGCGCTCGGGGGTCTCGTCGTGTGTGCTGCGTCCTCGCACGACGGTCTCGGCGGCTTGCACTCCCCGGGGGCGAGTGCCAGAATGAGTTAGCACTCGATATCACTGAGTGCTAAAGACGCAAGCCAACGTCCGGGAGGGACGAGACACACATGGCAAAGATCATCGCTTTCGATGAGGAGGCCCGTCGTGGCCTCGAGCGCGGCCTCAACATCCTGGCCGACGCCGTCAAGGTGACCCTGGGTCCCCGTGGCCGCAACGTCGTCCTCGAGAAGAAGTGGGGCGCACCGACGATCACGAACGACGGTGTCTCCATCGCCAAGGAGATCGAGCTCGACGACCCGTACGAGAAGATCGGCGCGGAGCTCGTCAAGGAGGTCGCGAAGAAGACCGATGACGTCGCCGGTGACGGAACCACGACGGCCACGGTTCTCGCACAGGCGCTCGTGCGCGAAGGTCTGCGCAACGTCGCAGCCGGCGCCGACCCCATCTCGCTCAAGAAGGGCATCGAGAAGGCCGTCGCCGCGGTGACCGAGGCGCTGCTGGCCGACGCCAAGGAGATCGAGTCCAAGGAGCAGATCGCCGCCACCGCGTCGATCTCCGCCGCCGACCCCGCGATCGGCGAGCTCATCGCCGAGGCGATCGACAAGGTCGGCAAGGAGGGTGTGGTCACCGTCGAGGAGTCCAACACCTTCGGCACCGAGCTCGAGCTCACCGAGGGTATGCGCTTCGACAAGGGCTACCTGAACCCCTACTTCGTGACCGACCCCGAGCGCCAGGAAGCGGTCTTCGAAGACCCCTACATCCTGATCGCCAACCAGAAGATCTCGAACATCAAGGACCTCCTGCCGATCGTGGACAAGGTGATCCAGGATGGCAAGGAGCTTCTCATCATCGCCGAGGACGTCGAGGGCGAAGCTCTCGCGACCCTGGTGCTGAACAAGATCCGCGGCATCTTCAAGTCGGCCGCCGTCAAGGCTCCCGGCTTCGGCGACCGCCGTAAGGCGCAGCTGCAGGACATCGCGATCCTCACGGGTGGACAGGTCATCACCGAGGAGGTCGGTCTCAAGCTCGAGAACGCCACCCTCGACCTGCTCGGCCGTGCCCGTAAGGTCATCATCACCAAGGACGAGACCACGATCGTCGAGGGTGCAGGCGACTCCGCTCAGATCGAGGGTCGCGTGACCCAGATCCGCCGCGAGATCGACAACACGGACAGCGACTACGACCGCGAGAAGCTGCAGGAGCGCCTCGCCAAGCTCGCCGGCGGCGTCGCCGTCATCAAGGCGGGCGCGGCCACCGAGGTCGAGCTCAAGGAGCGCAAGCACCGCATCGAGGACGCCGTCCGCAACGCGAAGGCCGCCGTCGAGGAGGGTGTTGTCGCCGGTGGTGGCGTCGCGCTCATCCAGGCGGGCAAGACCGCTTTCGAGGGTCTCCAGCTGATCGGTGACGAGGCGACCGGTGCGAACATCGTTCGTGTCGCCATCGAGGCTCCGCTCAAGCAGATCGCCCTCAACGCCGGTCTCGAGCCCGGTGTCGTCGCCAACAAGGTGGCGGACCTGCCCGTCGGTCACGGCCTGAATGCCGCGACCGGTGAGTACGGCGACCTCTTCGCGCAGGGCATCATCGACCCCGCCAAGGTCACCCGTTCGGCGCTGCAGAACGCCGCGTCGATCGCCGGTCTGTTCCTGACCACCGAGGCCGTCGTCGCCGACAAGCCGGAGAAGGCTGCTGCCGCTCCCGCTGACCCGTCGGGCGGCATGGACTTCTGAGTCCAGACCTCACGAACGGATGCCCCGGCCCCGCAAGGGACCGGGGCATCCGCCGTTTCCGGTGGGGGACCGGATATCTCAGCGGAACAGGGTCATGTTCGCCTGCTCCGCCTCGGTGTAGTGCTGGGCGGCCACACCGAGCGCCACGTGGATGCTCGCGAGGGCGTCCTCCACGGTGCGCTGGGCGGCCCGCCACTGTTCGATCGTGCCCTGGAACATGCCGGATGCGGCTCCGGTCCACGAACTCTGGAGCGCGCCGAGCTGCGCGAGCAGTGCCGTGGACTCTCCCTGCAGCCGGTCGATGGTTCCACGGATCGCGATGGTCGCTGACGCCACTTGGTCGCTGTCTACGGCGAAGGTCGCCATGGGGAGCCCCTCTCTGTCGGAGACTCCGACGCTAGGGGCCGCGCGCTACGGTCGCCGCGTCCTCGGCGACGGATGGGGACCACATGCCGGCGCTCGTCGGCTGGGGAGATCAGGGCAACGGGAGATCCGGCAGACGCTCCAACGGCTGGGTGTCGATGAGCAGGTGTGCGGAGGCATCCTGGTCGACGGCGAGGGGGAGCGAGACCCGGAAGGTCGCACCGCCGCCCTCGGTGTCGCGTACCTCGACGGTTCCCTGCAGCGACTCCACGATGGAGGCGACGATCGACAGCCCCAGTCCCGATCCGCCGGTCTCCCGGGCGCGAGAGGTGTCGGCACGCCAGAACCGCTGGAAGATCTGCGTGCGGATCTGCTCGGGAATGCCCTCGCCGTGGTCGATCACGTCGATCCAGCCCATGCGGTTCTCGAGGTCGGTGCCCACGCGCAGCTCGATGGGGGAGTCCGGTGCGGAGAAGCGTTGCGCATTGCCCAGCAGGTTCGCGACGACCTGACGGATGCGGTTCTCCTCACCCATGACGACCGGCGGCATCATCGGGGTGCGCGGGTGGAAGGCCACAGGCAGCGGATGCACCTCTCCGGTGTCGCCGCCGTCGCGCGGGCGTCGTCGCAAACGGGCAGCCAGGGTGATCGCGGCCGTGGGAACAGCGCCGCGCCGACGCGGCGGCACATCTGCGGGTGCCTGCGGCGAGGCCGAAACCGGGGGCGTGCGCAGGGAGTCGGGAGCGGCGGAGGTCGTATCGATCACGCTGACGCTGCGCTGCGGGGCCGAGGCTCCGACATCGAGTGCCGCGTCGCGGGCGATCGGGCGCAGGTCCACGGGGGCGAGCACGAGATCGCGCTTCTCATCGAGGCGTGCGAGGGCCAGAAGATCCTCGACCATGGAGGTCATGCGCATGGCCTCCTTCTCGATGCGCTCCATCGCCTGCGCGGTGGCTTCCGCATCCGGGATCGCGCCCATCCGGTAGAGCTCCGCGTAGCCGCGCACGGTCACGAGGGGCGTGCGCAGCTCGTGGCTCGCATCGCCGATGAATCTGCGCATCTGGCGCACGGTGGCGTCGCGCTGCGAGATCGCCGCGTCGACGCGCCCGAGCATCGTGTTGATGGCGCGCTTGAGCCGGCCGACCTCGGTGGTGTCCGGCTCGATGTCGGTCATGCGCTGACTGAAGTCACCGCCGGCGATCGCGTCGGCCGTACGCTCCACCTGCCCGAGGCTGCGGAAGGTGAGGGTCACGACCCACCGGATGAGGAACGCGCTCGCGATCACGATGACCAGCGCCAGGATCGCGTAGATGCCCAGATAGGTCGCGACGATCCGCTCCGTCGGCCCGGTGGGTACCGCCACCAGCTGCACGACGGTCGCGTTGGTCCCCTCCACCGGGGTCACGATCACCGTCGCGCGGAAGTGCGAGTTGTTGCTGCCGTCGAGCGTCGTGACGGTGTCCTGGTCGATATAGGCGCGATCGCAGGGATAGGTGTCGGGAAGCACCGGCGTCGTGGACGCATCCTGGCCCCCCGCGACCGCGAGCCGAGCGCCCTCCGCCGTGCAGGCGTAGAGGGCCACCGTGTACGCGGTGCCGCCGGCTTCCTCCCTCGGTGCGAACTCGAGGGTGCCGTCCGAGTCGATCGTGGCTTCGACCAGTGCGCTCGCGATCGCCGACTGGGCAACCTGCTTGAGGTTCTGGTCGAGGTTCGTCAGCAGCGTCGTGCGCAGGAACACCATGGTTCCCAGGCCCGCCGCGAGGAGGCCTATGACGAGCACCGCCACCGTGACCCCGGTCACCTTGGCGCGCAGGCTGATCCCGCGCCACCAGCGTGTGACGCTGTCGCTCTCGGTGCCCAGGGCGCGCTCCGGTGTCAGGACTTGGTCTTCAGCATGTAGCCGAAGCCGCGCTTGGTCTGGATGAGGGGCTCGGAGGAGTGCGGGTCGATCTTGCGACGCAGGTACGAGATGTAGCTCTCGACGATGCCCGCGTCGCCGTTGAAGTCGTACTCCCAGACGTGATCGAGGATCTGCGCCTTGGACAGAACCCGGTTCGGGTTGAGCATGAGGTAGCGCAGCAGCTTGAACTCGGTCGGGCTCAGCTCGATCTGCGCGTCGCCCACGTATACGTCGTGGGTGTCCTGGTCCATGGTGATCTCGCCGGCACGGATCACGGACTCCTCGTCCGCCTGCATCGTGCGGCGCAGGATCGCCTGGATGCGGGCGACGATCTCGTCGAGCGAGAACGGCTTGGTGACGTAGTCGTCGCCCCCTGCGTTCAGGCCGGTGATCTTGTCCTCCGTGTCGTCCTTCGCGGTGAGGAACAGGATGGGAGCGGTGTATCCGGCCTCGCGGAGGCGCTTGGTCACGCTGAAGCCGTTCATGTCGGGCAGCATGACATCGAGCACGATGAGATCCGGCTCCTCCTCGAGGACGGCCGAGATCGTCTGTGCCCCGTTGGAGACGGCGCGAACCTGGAAACCGGCGAACTTGAGACTCGTGATGAGCAGGTCGCGGATGTTCGGTTCGTCGTCGACGACGAGGATGCGCGGTGCGGTCATAGGCCCATTATGGTGACCGATTCGGTGGGATGGCTGGATGCGGGCGTTCCGGCGGGTCAGCGCGTTGCGGCCAGCAGGTCGTCCGCATCCAGGATCGTGTAGCTGTAGCCCTGCTCCGCGAGGAAGCGCTGACGGTTCTGCGCGAAGTCCTGGTCGACGGTGTCGCGGGCGATGAGCGTGTAGAAGCTGGCCGTGTGGCCGTTGCTCTTCGGCCGCAGCAGGCGCCCGAGGCGCTGCGCCTCCTCCTGGCGGGACCCGAACGATCCGGAGACCTGGATCGCGACGGATGCATCCGGCAGGTCGACCGAGAAGTTGGCGACCTTCGAGACCACGAGCAGCGGCACTGTACCCTCGCGGAAGGCCTGGTAGAGCTGTTCGCGCTCGTCGACCGGCGTCGCGCCGGTGATCTTGGGGGCGCCGAGCGCCTCTGCGATGATGTCGATCTGATCGAGGTACTGACCGATCACGAGGATCTGCTCGTCGCTGTGGCGTGCGGCGAGGGCCCGCACGACGTCGATCTTCGCCGGGGCCGTGGCGGCCAGACGATAGCGGTCCTCGTCGACGGCTGCGGCGTATTCGAGCCGCTCGTCGGCGGGCAGGTCGACGCGCACCTCGAAGCAGGCGGCCGGGGAGATGAACCCCTGGGCTTCGATCTCCTTCCAGGGCGCATCGAAGCGCTTGGGGCCGATGAGGCTGAAGACGTCGCCCTCGCGTCCGTCCTCGCGCACGAGCGTCGCCGTGAGGCCGAGGCGGCGTCGAGCCTGCAGATCGGCGGTCAGCTTGAACACGGGTGCCGGAAGCAGATGCACCTCGTCGTAGACCACGAGGCCCCAGTCCAGGGCGTCGAGCAGCGCGAGGTGCGCGTACTCGCCCTTCCGCTTCGCGGTGAGGATCTGATACGTCGCGATCGTGACGGGCTTGACCTCTTTGACCTGCCCCGAGTACTCGCCGATCTCCTCGGGGGTGAGGGTGGTGCGCTTGAGCAGCTCGTCGCGCCACTGGCGCGCGCTCACGGCGTTGGTCACGAGGATGAGCGTCGTCGTCTTGGTGTCGGCCATGGCGGCCGCCCCCACGAGGGTCTTGCCCGCGCCACAGGGGAGCACGACGACGCCGGAGCCGCCCTCCGTGAAGATGTCCACGGCCTGACGCTGGTAGGGCCGCAGCGACCAGTCGGTCTCTTCGAGGTCGATCGGATGCGGGGTGCCGGGGGTGTAGCCGGCCAGGTCCTCGGCGGGCCAGCCGATCTTCAGCAACTCCTGTTTGATCTGACCACGCGCCCAGGCGTCGATCACGTGCACGCCGGGGGAGGGGTGCGCGATGAGCAGGGGCTGGATGCGCTTGTTGCGTGAGACCTCGGCGAGCACGGCCGCATCCGTGGAGCGCAGCAAGAGGGCATCCTCATCGTCGCCGTACGGGCCTCGCTCGATCACGAGGCGGCCGTAGCGACCGACGGTCTCGCGGATGTCGGTGGCGACCGATGGCGGCACGGGGAAGCGCGACCAGCGGTCGAGGGTGTCGAGCATGTCCTGTGCGTCATGTCCGGCGGCGCGGGCGTTCCACAGTCCGAGACGCGTGATGCGGTAGGTGTGGATGTGCTCCGGAGCGCGCTCGAGTTCGGCGAAGACGGCCAGCTCGTGCCGTGCGTTCTCGGACTCGGGGTGGGCGACTTCGAGCAGAACCGTGCGATCGCTCTGGACGATCAGGGGGCCGTCGGACATAACCGTCGAGTTTACCGGCGTCGCGGCGGATGCGGGTCGGCTCGCCGTCAGCGCGGACTCACCGAGACGATGCTCGTCATCGGCAGGGTGCGCTCGACGTCGGCGGCGCGGTCGAGTCCGCGAAGGCGTCCGCCGCCGAGGCCCGTCGCCTCGAGCGCGAAGACCCTCGTGGAACCGTCGGGCAGGCTCACGGTGACGTCGATCGCCGCGCGGGCGCGCACAGCCTGTTCGAGTTCGCGCTCGAGCCAAGCGGCATCCGCGTCCCCGGACTGTGCTCCGCGCAGCGCCGCGATGAGTGCCCCGTACTGTTCGCTGGGGGCAGGCTCGGTCGCGGCCTGTCGTGTCGCTCGGCGCGCGACCCGCTCGAGCTGATCGTTCTCGTCGACGGCGACCACGGGGTAGCGCGCATCCACGAGGGACCAGTAGACCGCATCCCGCCCAGCGCGTGAGACGAGGACGCCCTCGTGCTCGACGAGGCCGACGGGACGCAGCGATTGGTCGACGGCGATGGTGGCGAGCAGCTGCGGGGATGCGCTGCGCACCACCGTGCGACCCGTGGCTGCATCCGTGCCGACACGGATCGCGCCATGGCGCGCGGCGGTCGCATCGATGAGATACGCCAGCGGCTGGGGGATGCCGGTGAGGGAGATACCGCTCAGGAAGGCGTGCACGGACTCGGCGCTCTCGCCGCCGCTCATCGCGGCCGTCAACGACTCCGCGGTGAAGCGGTAGGTCGAGGCCTGTGCCCTGGTCTCGCGCGCCGCCATCCGGCGCAGCCGCTGCTCGAGCCGCGGTGCGAGCGGTCCGGGAGAGATCGCCGAGAGGTCGGCCTGCAGGTAGATCTTGTCGACTTCCGGAGGTAGCGCCGCCGTCAGCGTGCGGGTGTCGACATCGCCCGTACGCGACAGTTGCGCCGCCCAGGGCAGCAGGCCGTCGTCGGCGAGGACGCCCCACAGCACCCCCCGGCGCATCAGGGCCGCAGCCTGCTCCGGCCACTCGGGATCGAGACGGTACACGCCCGGCCAGACCGCGGGCGGGAGGAAGCCGCCCTCGGACGTGCGAAGGGCCTCCGGCAGAGCGCGCACGTAGGCGGTCGCGACCTGGCTCCACCGTTCGCTCGTGCTCGCGTCCAGCCACTCTGGTGCCGCATCCGTCGCCTGCCAGCTGCGATCCTCGTCGCTGAGCAACCCGGCGTCGGCGCCCAGGAGGATCAGATCCTCGAGCTGCCCGGTCGAGGTGACGGCGCCGTCCTCGACGAGCCGGCGGCGTTCGGTCGCGCTCACCGCGCCGGCGCCCGTGCGCGACAGGGGAGCGGACGCAGCCGCGAGCAGGATGTCGGCCAGTGAGGCGACCTGCTCGAAAGCGCGTTCCGCCGCCGCCGCGACGCTCTGGGGAGCTGCGGGGGCGAGCGGGCTCACCTCGGGCGAGGCGAACGCCTCGGACCCGGCGCGTTCGGCCAGTCGCGACCGCACCGCCTGGAACGGCACGCCGTCGGCATCGAGCAGGGCTCGGGAAGCGAGCGCCGCCCGCAGGGGCGGTGCAACCGGTTCCGTCTGCGCCGAGGCCAGGGCGGCGAGTTCGGGCGCGGCAAGTCGGGTCAGGGCGCGATCGACGCTGACGTCGCTGAGAAGAGTCGCCGCGATGTCGAAGAAGTCCTGCGCGGGCGTCGACGGCGCGAGCCTGCGGGCGGCGAAGAGCTGGGCCAACTCCTCGTCGCCGGACGCGGCAAGCAGCGACGCCAGCGCGCGTTCGTCCGAAGGGCCGGCCACCGTCACCCGGCTCGGTTCGCCCGAGCCCTTCTGATGAAGGCGCGGATGATGACGGTGAGCATGAGAACGAAGGCCAGCGGGGGCGCGATGTAGACGACGGCGCTCACGGCGGGCCAGATGCCCGTGCCGTAGTCCTCGTGGGTGAGGCCCATCGCCGTGCTGATCATGATCGACAGGAACGACAGCACCGACAGCGCGAGCAGTCCCAGCGCCATGAACGCGAGGATGCGGTCGAGGCGGCTGACCGGGAGGTCGCTGTCGGGCGTGGGCTTGCTCATCCGCATCAGCCTATCGCTTCGGCGGGGGTGTCGTAGGCTGGAACCAGGGGATCTTCCGATCCGCGTTCCGTCGCGCCCGCGAACGATGTCCGGGTGCAGAGCAGCAGCGAGGTGTCCATGCCCACCGGCAAGGTCAGGTTCTACGACGAGGAGAAGGGGTTCGGCTTCATCTCCTCTGATGACGGTCAGGACGTCTTTCTTCACGCCACCGCTCTCCCGCAGGGCACGACCTCGGTCAAGCCCGGCACGCGGCTGGAGTTCGGTGTGGCCGACGGCAAGCGCGGACTGCAGGCGCTGTCGGTGCGGGTGCTCGATGCCCCTGTCAGCCTCGCGAAGCGCGCGCGCAAGCCCGCCGACGACATGGCGATCATCCTCGAAGACCTCGTGAAGCTGCTCGACGGGATCGGCGGCGACCTGCGCCGCGGGCGCTACCCCTCGTCGTCGCACTCCAAGAAGATCGCCGCCGTGCTGCGCAAGGTAGCCGATGACCTCGACGCCTGAGTCCGGCGCGGAGCCGGTCTGGGATGAGGCCGTCGACGCGGAGCTCGTCGCGCAGTCCGATGAGACCGTGGTGACGGAGGTGGCGGCGGAGGAAGCCGCCGTCGTCGACGCGACCGAGCTCGATGTCGAGCTCCGTGAGCCCGATGCCGAGCTTCTGGCCGCTCACGAGCTGGCGCTTTCCGCACTTCACGAGATCACCAAGCCGCAGACCGTGGGGCCGGCGGCCGGATACACGCTCGAGCCCGACGGTGTCGTCTCACTCCGCTTCGAGAACCGCCTGGCGGGATATCCGGGCTGGTACTGGACGGTCTCGGTGGCGCGTGTCGAGGGTGCCGAGCCCACCGTCCTCGAGGTCGAGTTGATCCCCGGCGACGGCGCCCTTCTCGCACCCGAGTGGGTGCCGTGGGCCACGCGACTGGCGGAATACCACGCCCAGCAGGCCGCGGCGGCGGAAGCGGCCGCAGAGGCCGAGGGTGATGAGGATGGCGCCGAGGACGTCGACTCCGATGAGGATGCGGACGACCTCGACGATGACGACGACGACGAGGACGACGAGTCGGAGGACGACGGCGAGTCGATCCTCCACGCGGGCGACGTCGACGGCGTCGACATCGACGAACTCGACGACGACTACGACGAGTCGGAGGATGACGAGTCCGACGACGACGGCGACGAGTCCGACGACGAGGGCGACGAGTCCGACGAGGACTGAGTCCGCCGCGGGCGACGCCCGCTGAGCATCCGTTCGCCGGGTGAGCATCACATGAATGCTCACCCGGCGAACGTGTACTCACCCGGTGGGGCGCGCAGGCCCCGTCCGGGTCAGAGGTGCTCGAGCGTGTAGTCGATGCTGCGCGTCAGCTGGCGCACGTCGTCGGGATCGATCGAGGTGAACGTCGCCACCCGCAGCTGGTTGCGGCCGAGCTTGCGGTACGGCTCCGTGTCGACGATGCCGTTCGCGCGCAGGCTCGCGGCGACCGCCGCCGCATCCACGCTCTCGTCGAAGTCGATCGTCACGACCACGGGGGAGCGGTCTGCGACGTCGGCGACGAACGGCGTCGCGACGCTCGACGCCTCGGCCCAGTCGTAGAGCACCTGGGAGGACTCGGCGGTGCGCGCCGCCGCCCAGCTCAGGCCGCCGCTGGCGGTGATCCAGCGCACCTGCTCGTCGAGCAGCACCAGCGTCGACAGTGCCGGGGTGTTGAGCGTCTGCTGCAGCCGGGAGTTGTCGAGCGCGTTCTTCAGGCTCAGGAACTCCGGGATGTAGCGACCGGATGCGGCGATGCGCTCGATCCGCTCGATCGCCGCGGGCGAGACCGCCGCGAAGAACAGGCCGCCGTCGGAGCCGAGGTTCTTCTGCGGGGCGAAGTAGTAGACATCGGTCTCGGCGACATCGAAGTCGATGCCGCCCGCCGCGCTCGTCGCATCGATCACGGTCAGCGCACCGGCATCCCCGGCCACGCGGGCGATGCGGGTGGCGACACCCGTCGAGGTCTCGTTGTGCGGCCAGGCATATACATCGACGCCCTCCACGGCCTCGGGGGAGGCGCTCGTGCCGGGGTCGGCCTTGCGGACGTCGGGCGCCTGCAGCCACGGGGCGGCCGCGGCAGCGGCGAACTTGCCGCCGAACTCGCCGAACACCAGGTTCTGCGCGCGGTTCTCGATGAGGCCGAAGGCGGCCGCATCCCAGAAGGCGGTCGATCCGCCGTTGCCGACGACGATCTCGTACCCGTCGGGCAGGCGCAGCAGTGCCGCAAGGCCCTCCCGCACACTCGCGACGAGGTTCTTGACGGGAGCCTGGCGGTGCGAGGTGCCCAGAAGCGACGAGCCGCGCTCGGCCAGAGCAGCGACCTGCTCCGGACGGATCTTCGAGGGGCCGCATCCGAAGCGGCCGTCGGCGGGCAGGATCTCGCGAGGGAGCACGACGTGGGACATGGCTCGATTCTAGGGGCGTGCTCGCCGTCGACCGCCGTGACCATCGTCACGTTGGATAGGCTCTCCTCGGGCCCCTATGACTTCGAGGACACGTTCATGACCGACCTGATCGACACGACAGAGATGTATCTGCGCACCATCCTCGAGCTCGAGGAGGAGAACATCGTTCCGCTGCGTGCACGCATCAGTGAACGACTCGGTCACTCCGGCCCGACCGTCTCGCAGACCGTCGGTCGGATGGAGCGCGACGGCCTCGTCATCGTGTCCGACGACCGCTCGCTGGAGCTCACGGGCGCCGGCCGACAGAAGGCCGTCGACGTCATGCGCAAGCACCGCCTCGCGGAGCGTCTGCTCAGCGACGTGATCGGACTCGACTGGGCTTATGTCCACGAAGAGGCCTGCCGCTGGGAGCACGTCATGAGCGAGCAGGTCGAGCGTCGGCTCGTCGAGTTGCTCGGACACCCCACCGAGTCGCCCTACGGCAACCCCATCCCGGGTCTGGACCAGCTGGGCGATCTGCCCACCTCCACGTTCGAAGAGGGTGTCGTCGGCCTCGTCCGCAAGCTCGACGCCGAGGGCGGACCGATCACCGGCACCGTGCGTCGCCTCGCCGAGCCCGCCCAGGTCGACCCCGAGCTCCTACAGCAGCTGCGGGCCGCAGGCGTCGTCCCCGGCGCCGCCGGATCGTTCCAGTACAACGAGGGCTATGTCCTCGTGCAGATGGACGGTTCGCAGGAGGGGCTGGAGCTTCCTGTCGAGGTCGCCGGTCACATCTTCCTCGTCGCCGACGCTCGCTGAGAGCTGTTCTCCACAGCCCGTGGGGGTATTGAACCGGCCCACGCCGGCGTGACTTATTCGTTACCTTCGGGTAGCCTCGGACAGTCCGCAGGTGAGAAGCCCACCGATGGATCCCGCACGGATTGCCTCTCCGGCTCGTCGTCCGTGTGGTGCAACCCGCATATCGTGCCCCGACATCGAGTGCCGACGAGCCAGCGCTGTGAGCGCGGAGGCGCCGGAGGATGATTTGGCTGAACAGAACGACGATTCGTCGGCAGGCGCGCCCGAGGCCGCCGCGAATCCCGTGACCAGTCGCCGCAGCATGCGCGAACTGGCCCGCACCGCCCAGGGTCAGGTGACCCGCACCAAGACCGCTGTCGCCCGCGCCGCGCGCCCGGCCCGCACCGGCAGCGGCTTCCGCAAGCCCCTGCGCAGCATCGTGACCCTCAGCATGGTCGGCGGCCTCGTCGTGGCCGTCGGTCTTCCCGCCTACGCCGCGTTCAACGGCAGCGTCGATGCGGCCACGATCGAACAGGTGGCGGCAGAGAACCCGCAGTCGCTCGTCGTCGCTTCCACGGTGACCTCGGCAGATCTCGACCGCGGCAGCTACGCGGCGACCACGCCCGAAGAGATCGAGAAGAAGAAAGCCGCCGAAGCCGCCGCCGCGCGCATCGCCGCCGCCGGTTCCGCCGCCTCGTTCTCCGCTGCCAACGTCGACCTGAACATGGTCGCCCCCGGTAGCGGCGCCGTGCGCTGGCCTCTGGACATGTCGCAGATCCGCGTCGGCCGCGGATTCGGCGCCGACGGCTACCACCAGGGCGTCGACCTGCTGGGCGCCGCGGGCACCCCCGAGTTCGCCGCTGCAGCGGGAACCGTGCGCGTCGCCGGCTGGTACTACGGCTACGGCTACGCGGTCGTGCTCGACAGCGTGATCAACGGTCAGAGCGTCACCACTCTGTACGGCCACATGACTCAGACTCTGGTGAACCCGGGCGACTACGTCGAGGCCGGCCAGATCATCGGCCTGATGGGAAGCACCGGCTCCTCCACCGCCAACCACCTCCACTTCGAGGTGCGCATCGGCGGCGGACTGGTCGACCCCTACGCCTGGCTGCAGGCCAACGCGGGCTGACGCCGACACGATTCCGAGAGTTCATCAAGCGCGCGTCCCGGGCGCGTCGCGGTGGGCTACCCTGAGGGCACGACGCTGAGAGAAGCGGAGGGCGCCGATGGGCAGTTCACCACGCATCCGAACCATGGATGCGCTCGGTCTGCTCGTCCTTCGGCATCACGTGACCGACACTCACGGGTTTCCCGTGTGTTCAAGGCGCTGTCCATGAGACAGCGCCTTTTTTCATGCCTCCGCACCCCTGATGCGTCCATCGAATCGAATATCCGCGAAGCCGTCCGGGCCATTCGAGAGGACAGGGAATGCGCACACTGGTGCTGAACGCCGGCTACGAGCCGTTGGCCGTCGTCTCCTTCAAGCGAGCGCTCGTGCTCGTCATGAACGAGAAGGCGACCATCGTCGAACGCGTCGAGGATGTGCCCATCTGGGGCACGACGCAGATCTATGACCGGCCCGCGGTCATCATCCTCACCCGCTACGTGCGCATACCGAGTGTGCGCAACGTGCCGGTCACCCGCCGGGGCGTGCTGCGCCGCGATGGGCACCGTTGCGCCTACTGCGGGAAGGCCGCATCCACCATCGACCACGTGCTGCCGCGTTCGCGCGGCGGACGCGACACCTGGCAGAACCTGGTGGCATGCTGCCTGCGCTGCAACAACGTCAAGGGGGATCGCACGCCGCAGGAGATGTCGTGGACGCTGCGGCTCGTGCCGGATGTGCCCCACGGTTCGGGGTGGAGCGTGCGTGGAACCGAGCGGGCCGATCCGCGGTGGGAGCCGTACCTGGCGCTCGCCGCCTGAGCCCCTTACCGCTCGAGCCGCTCGCTCCAGTGCTGCAGGATGCGGGCGAGCTGCTCCGCATCCGGGGCATCGAGCATCGCGACCAGTCGATGCTCGTTGGCGATGTGGGCGGTGAAGGCGTCGTCGATCAGCGCGCGTCCGGCAGCGGTCAGCGCCACCAGGCGGCGCCTGCCGTCGGCGTCGGATCCGGAGCGCGTGACGAGGCCGCGCTCGACGAGGCGGTCGACGCGTTTGGTGAGCCCGCCCGAGGTGACCATCGTGTGCTCGGCCAGCTCGCCGGCCGGCCTGCTGTAGGGTGTGCCCGCCCGCCGGAGTGAGGCGAGCAGGTCGAACTCCGCCTCGGTGAGCCCGAAGCGGGCGTAGACCGCGGTGAGCTCGCGGGTGAGGGCCATGCCCACGCGGTGGATGCGGCCGATGACGCCCTGGGGGGAGGGATCGAGATCGGGACGCTCGCGGCGCCAATCGTCTTGGATACGGCTGACGCGATCCTCGGTTCCGGTCATGCGACCACGATATCTTCCATGGAAGGTAGTATTTCCTTCCATGGAAGATAAATGGCGACGATGGGTCCTCATCACCGCGGTCGCGCCGATCGCGTGGGGAAGCACCTATGTCGTGACCCGGCACCTGCTGCCGCCCGATGTGCCGCTGTGGGGTGCTGTCATCCGATGCCTGCCCGCCGGGCTGCTCGTGCTGCTGTTCGCCCGCCGCCTCCCGCGCGGCTCGTGGTGGTGGCGGTCGCTGCTGCTGGGAGTGCTGAATGTCGGCGGCTTCAGCGTGCTGATCTACATCGTCGGCCAGCGGCTTCCGTCGAGCCTGGCGGCGACCCTCATGTCCACCTCCGCGGCGTGCATCATGCTCTTCGCCTGGGCGCTGCTGGGGCAGCGGCCGCGTGTCGCCGCTGCGCTGGGGGCGGCCGTCGGGATCGCAGGCGTCGTGCTCATGCTCGGCGTCGGCGCGGGCTCGATCGATCCCTGGGGCATCGCCGCCTCGCTGGGGGCGATGGTCGCCTCCTCCTTCGGGTTCGTGCTCACCTCGCGCTGGGGGCAGAGGGTGCCCGCCCTCGCGATGACGTCGTGGCAGCTCCTGGCGGGCTCCGTCGTTCTCGTGCCCGTCGCGCTGGTCGTCGAAGGTCCGCCCCCGCAGCTCACGCCCGAGGGCTTTGTCGGGTTCGCCTACGTCATGCTCATCGGCACGGCGGTGGCCTACGCGGCCTGGTTCGCCGGTCTGCAGCGGCTGCCCGCCGCCGCGGTCGGTCTCGTCGGGCTGCTGAATCCCGTCACGGGCGTCGTGCTGGGGGTGGTGCTCGCGGGTGAGGCGTTCGGTCCCCCGCAGGTGGTCGGGCTCGCTCTGGTGCTCGGCGGTGTGGTGTGGGGCGTGCTGCCGCATCGTCGCCGCGTGACGCGGCAGGAATCGGTCCCCGGTCGGCAGTCGGGTGAGGCGCCGGAGCCGGCGTCGCGTGGTGGGATGAAGGCATGACGCGCGCGCTCGTGGTGATCGACATGCAGAAGGGGTTCGACGACCTGGAGTTCTGGGGGGCGACGGCGAATCCGCAGTGCGAGCAGAACGTCGCCGCGTTGTTGCGGTACGCCGAGCTCGAGGGCATCCCGGTCGTCGTGGTCCGTCACGACTCCCGCAGCGAGACGTCTGTTTTGCATCCGTCCGCCGCGGGCAACGCCCTCGTCGATGTCGTTGATCGCGCCCCGGCTGCGCTGCTGATCACCAAGAGCGTGAACTCCGCGTTCTACGGCGACCCCGACCTGCACGCCTGGTTGCAGGAGCGGGAGATAGGGGAACTGCTGATCTGCGGCATCCAGACCAACATGTGCGTCGAGACGACGGCGCGCATGGCGGGCAATCTCGGGTACGACACCACGGTGGTGTGGGATGCGACCCGCACGTTCGATCTCGATGCCGAGATCAGCGGAATGGGGCGCGTGACGCGCACGGCGGCGGAGATCATGGCGACCACTGCCCTGGTCCTGCAGGAAGGCGGGTTCGCCCGCATCCGGACGACGGCCGAGATCGTCGGATCCGGGCGACGTGTGCACGATCGATCGCTGACCTGATGTCGCAGGCGGCACGTAGGGTGCCGCCTGCCCCACCCCCTCGTGCAGACGTCGCGGGTCTGCTCGCGAAGAGGATGTCCGAACTCGTTCGTATCTTCGAATCTGACATTGAAGAACTAGAACATCCGTTCTAGCCTGTCGGAGTGAAGGTGATCGTGCGAGAAGACGCCGTGGGTGAGGTCCATCGCCTCCGCGCGCAGCTCGAGCGCGTTCAGGGCCGGCGGATGGATGCGGCCGTGCGGCCGGTGCATCCGGCGCTGGCCGAGCTCCTTCCGGGCGGAGGGCTGCGTGCCGGCTCCGCCTATACGGTCGCCCCCTCGACGTCGTTGCTGCTCTCACTGCTCGCCCGCCCCTCGCGCGAGGGGGCATGGTGTGCGGCCGTGGGGATGCCGGAGTTGGGCGCCGAAGCCGCGGCGGGACTGGGAGTCGCGCTCGAGCGCCTCGTCCTCGTCCCCGAACCCGGCCCTCGCTGGCTGGCCGTGGCCGCGACCCTGGCCGAGGTCATGCCGGTGGTCGCCGTGCGTCCGGCCGGCGCGGTCTCGGATGCCGAGGCCTCCCGCTTCATGGCGCGACTGCGCGATCGCGGAGCGAGCCTTCTGGTGCAGGGGGTCTGGCCGCAGGCGGAGGCCGCGCTGCAGATCGTCGATTCCCAATGGGACGGACTCGGCGACGGCTACGGCTACCTGTCCTCGCGCACGGTGACGATCGCCGTGCAGTCGCGCCGCTCTCCCGTGCCCCGGCGGGCGCGTCTCATGCTTCCCGATCGCGACGGCGCCCTCACCGCAGCCGCCCCCGCCGCTCCCGTGCCCATGAGGGCGGTGGGCTAGATGCCCGTGCGCACTCTCGTCGTCTGGATCCCGGACTGGCCGGTGGTCGCCTTCGGACGCGAGAGCGGCGAGGACGCGGCGGCGGTCGCCGTCGTCGAGAAGAACGTCGTGGTCGCCTGCTCCGCAGCGGCCCGTGCCGAGGGGGTGCGCCGGGGCCAGCGTCGTCGTGACGCGCAGGGCGCCTGTCCTCGCCTGCAGATCGTGGCGATGGATGCGGCACGAGACCACCGCGCCTTCGCGCCCCTCGTGGCGGCGATCGAACGGCTCGCGCCGCACGTGCAGATCATCCGCTCGGGGCTCTGCGCGCTGAAGGCGCGGGGGCCCGCCCGCTATTACGGCGGCGAAGAGGAAGCCGCGAACGTGCTGCGCGCGGCGCTCCAGGAGGCGGGCGTGAACGATGTCCGCATCGGCATCGCCGACGGCCCCTTCACCGCCGAGCAGGCAGCGCGGGCCGCAACGAGCGCCGAGGCGCCGGTGCGGTGCGTGCCGCCGGGACTCTCGGGACCGTTCCTCGCCCCCCTGCCCGCCACCCTGCTGCACGACGCCGGGGCCGAGACCTCGCTCGCCTCGCTGCTGGCGCGACTGGGCATCCACACGCTGGGCGCGTTCGCCGAACTGCCGACCGACGGCATCCGTGATCGCCTCGGCGAGCAGGGCGTGCGGCTTCAGGCGCTCTCCGCGGGAGCGGACTCCCGCACGGTGACCCCCCGCGACGTCCCGCCCGAGCTCGATCGCGAGGTCGTGTTCGAGCCGCCGGTCGAGCTCGCCGAGCAGGCGGCCTTCGGGATGCGGGTGGCCGCGGAGGAGTTCATCGCGCGCCTCGACGCACTAAGGCTGGTGTGCACCGAGCTGCGCGTAGAGCTCGAGTCCGAGCGGGGAGAGCGCAGCGAACGGGTCTGGCTGCATCCGGGAACCTTCGACGCGGCGGCGGTCGTGGACCGGGTGCGCTGGCAGCTCGCCGAGCAGCAAGAGCTGCGCAGCCCCGTGGCGCGCGTGCGCATCTCGCCCGAAGCCGTCGACGACCAGGCGCACCACGTGCCGGGGCTGTTCGGCCGGGGAGAACGCGAGAAGGTGCACCATGCGCTGTCGCGGGTGCAGGCGATGCTCGGGCATCGGAGCGTTCTGACGCCGGTCATCGCCGGCGGGCGCTGGCTCGACGAGCGACAGGTGATGGTGCCCTGGGGCGACCGCGCCGTCGCCCCGCGCGACGCATCGCTGCCCTGGCCGGGGTCGCTGCCGGCGCCGCTGCCGACCACGGTGTTCCCCGAGCCCCGTCCGGCCGAGGTGCGTGATGCCGAGGGCACCCGCATCGTCGTCGACGAGCGCGGGGCGCTGTCGGGAACGCCCGCCGACATCGCCGTCGGGGGAGTCCGGCGCGGGGTGCTCTCGTGGGCGGGGCCGTGGACGGTCATCGAACGCGAGTGGGATGCGGCCCGCCGACGTGTGGCGCACCGGTTCCAGATCCTCGACGCCGCCCAGGTCGCCTGGCTGCTCGTGCACGAAGACACCCGCTGGAGCGTCGAGGCGAGGTACGACTGATGGGCTGGCACAACCCGCCCGTCCCGTGGTCGGAGCTCGAACGCGCCCTCAGTGACGCGCGGCGCCCGAGGCCCGTTCCTGCCGGGGCGGACGGCGGCGACAGTCCGGCGTGGTCGCACAAACGCGGCCCCTATATGCCACCGGCGATCGAGCGCCCCGAGCAGGTCGTGCCCTACGCCGAGTTGCACGCGCACTCGTCGTATTCGTTCCTCGATGGGGCGTCCTCGCCCGAGGAACTCGTCGAGCAGGCGGAGCGACTGGGGCTGCACGCCCTCGCCGTCACCGACCATGACGGCTTCTACGGATCGGTGCGTTTCGCGGAGGCGGCGGAGCCCCGCGCGCTGCAGACGGTCTTCGGTGCCGAGCTGTCGCTCGATCTGCCCGCCCCGCAGAAGGGCCGCCCCGATCCGGTCGGGCGCCACCTGCTGGTGCTCGCCCGCGGGCAGGAGGGGTACCACCGTCTCGCCGGCGCTCTCACCCGCGCCCAGCTGCGGGGCGCGGAGAAAGGGCGTCCGGTGTACGACGTGACCGAGCTCGCCGAGCAGTCCGGCGGCCCGAGCGATCCGCAGTGGGCCGTGTTCACCGGATGCCGCAAGGGTGCTGTACGCCAGGCGCTCGCGCTCGAGGGCCCCGCGGGGGCGGCGCGTGAACTCGACCTGCTCGTCGGCCTGTTCGGACGGGATGCGGTGCAGGTCGAACTCATCGATCACGGCGACCCGCACGACACCCGGACCAACGACGTCCTCGCCGCCCTCGCCGCAGAGCGCGGCCTTCCCGTCGTCGCGACCGGCAACGTGCACTACGCGGTGCCCGAGCGCCGGCTCCTGGCGGCGGCGATCGCCGCGGTGCGGGCGAATCGCAGCATGGACGAGCTCGACGGCTGGCTGCCGGCCCACGGCGGCGCTTTCCTGCGCTCGGGCGCCGAGATGGCCGCGCGCTTCGCCCGATACCCCGGCGCGGTCGCACGCAGTGTCGTGCTCGCCGACGAGCTCGCGTTCCCGCTGCGGAAGGCTTCGCCGGCGCTGCCCAAGCTCCCCGTTCCCGAGGGGCACACGCCCATGTCGTGGCTGCGGCAACTGGTGTGGGATGCGGTGCCGCGCAACTACCCGAACCTCACCGAGGATCAGCGTCGGCGCATCGAACGCGAGCTCGAGGTCATCGAGATGAAGGACTTCCCCGGGTACTTCCTCATCGTCTACGGCATCGTGCAGGAGGCCCGGCGGCGCGGCATCCTCTGCCAGGGTCGCGGCTCGGCGGCGAACAGCGCCGTCTGCTATCTGCTCGACATCACGGCGGTCGACGCGATCGCCTACAACCTGCCCTTCGAGCGGTTCCTGTCGAGTCTGCGCGACGAGGAGCCCGACATCGACGTCGACTTCGACTCCGATCGGCGCGAAGAGATCATCCAGTGGGTCTACCAGGAGTACGGGCGGGAGCGCGCCGCGCAGGTGGCCAACGTCATCCAGTACCGCCCCAAGAACGCCGTGCGCGACATGGCGCGGGCTCTCGGATTCTCACCAGGGCAGCAGGACGCCTGGTCGAAGCAGGTCGAGCGCTGGGGTGCATCGCTCGAGAGCGCGCCCGACCATGACATCCCGGATCAGGTCGTGGCCTATGCGACCGAGCTGCTGAAGGCGCCGCGCCACCTCGGCATCCACTCCGGCGGCATGGTGCTCACCGAGCGACCGGTGGGCGAGGTCGTGCCGATCGAACACGCCCGGATGCCGGGGCGCACCGTCATCCAGTGGGACAAGGACGACGCCGCGTGGATGGGCCTGGTCAAGTTCGACCTGCTCGGGCTCGGAATGCTCTCCGCTCTCCAGTACTGCTTCGATCTGATCCGTGCGGCGACGGGGGAGACGTGGGAGCTGCGCTCCCTGCCGAAGGAGGAGGCGGCGGTCTACGACATGCTGTGCCGCGCCGATTCCATCGGCGTGTTCCAGGTCGAGTCACGTGCGCAGATGGGACTGCTGCCGCGCCTGCAGCCCCGGGCGTTCTACGACCTCGTGATCGAGATCGCCCTCGTTCGGCCCGGTCCGATCCAGGGCGGGGCGGTGCATCCGTTCGTGCGGCGCAAGCTCGGCCACGAAGAGGTGACCTACCCGCATCCCGACCTCATCCCGGTGCTCGAGCGCACCAAGGGGATCCCCGTCTTCCAGGAGCAGCTGATGCAGATGGCGATGGTGGTGGGCGATCTCTCCGGCGAGGACGCCGACCTCATGCGCCGCGCGATGGGGTCCAAGCGCGGTCAGGAGCGCATCGACTCGCTCAAAGAGAAGCTCTACGCCGGCATGGCGCGCCACGGCCTCATCGGCGAGGACGCGGATGCGATCTACCGCAAGATCCAGGCGTTCGCGAACTTCGGGTTCGCCGAGTCGCACTCGCTCTCGTTCGGCCTGCTGGTCTACGCGAGTTCATGGATCAAACTGCACTATCCGGCGGCGTTTCTCGCGGGGCTGCTGCGGGCGCAACCGATGGGCTTCTACTCGCCCGCGACGCTGACCGCGGATGCCCGGCGCCACGGCGTCGAGGTGCGTCGACCCGATGTGCAGCTCTCAGGCGCCCAGGCCGGACTCGAACCCCTCGGAGACAGCACCGAGCCGACGGGGATGGATGCCTGCCGTGGTCCGCAGCCGACGGTGGGGCCGTTCGACGCGGCGGCTCCCGATGAGTCCGCTGCGCACCGTCGCGACGGCGCGTTCGCGGTGCGGCTGGGGCTCGGGGCGGTGACCGGTATCGGTGAGAAGGTCGCCGCGCGCATCGTCGCCGAGCGTGACGCCGAGGGGTCGTTTCGCGACATGCGCGATCTGGTGCGCCGGTGCGACCTCTCTGTGGCGCAGCTGGAGGCGCTGGCGACCGCCGGCGCCTTCGACTGCTTCGGGCTGACCCGCCGCGAGGCCATCTGGTCGGCCGGCACCGCCGCGCAGGACCGGGCGGAGTTCCTCCCCGACACCGTCATGGCGGTGCAGCCGCCCCTGTTCCCCGACCCGTCGAGCTATGAGACGCTCGCGGCCGATCTGTGGGCCACGGGCATCTCCACCGACGATCACCCGCTGACCCATTACCGTTCCGCGCTGGATGCGCGAGGAGTGCTGACCTCGCGCGAGATGCGCGCCCACGAGTCGGGGCGGCGCATCGAGGTCGCGGGCCTCGTGACCCACCGCCAACGGCCGGCGACCGCATCCGGCATCACCTTCCTCAACCTCGAAGACGAGCACGGGCTGGTGAATGTGATCTGCTCGACCGGGGTATGGAACCGATACCGACGCATCGTGCGCGACTCGCCGGCGCTCATCGTGCGCGGGATGCTGGAGCGTTCGGTGGAGGGGGTCACCAACCTCGTGGCGGATGCGTTCGAGGATCTCCGGGTGGGGATCTCGCACCGTTCGCGCGACTTCCAATGACACGGCAAAGGCCCCCGGGCGAACCCGGGGGCCTTTGGGCGGGGGTCTCAGCCCCGGACGCCGAGGGCGAAACGGACCGAGCCGTCATCGCCGACCTCGGCATCGAGCACCCTGTCATCGAGGGCATCCGTCGCACCGGAGTCCACGAAGACGCGAGCACCCGACGTCTCCACCACCGCGTCCTGCGGTTCGGGGGCGGTAGCGAGCGCGAGCTCGAATCCGGTCTCGGTGCCGGTGTCGCGAATGCGCAGCCCGCCACCTTCCGCCGGGATCTGGGACGAGATCGTCTTGACCGCCGAAGCAGCGTTCTCCGTCAGAGTGAGCATGGTGCTCCCTTCCATCGATGTCTGCGGACCGGCCACGATTCCGAGAATCCCGAGCGGAATCAACCCCTGCACGCGGATCGGATCGAACTCACACGAGGTTCACCGGGAATTTTTCAGGATGTCAGGCGCTGGTCGGTGTTCGAGTAACTGATCGAATCGGCGGTCGCACCGACGAGTCCGAGCGTGACCCGCAACAGCGTGGGAGTGATCCCATCGCGCGGCGGGGGCGTCTCGGCGCCGAGCGTGTACGACGTGCCGTCGGCGCCGGTGGCGGTGAGGGAGTTCAGGTAGACCGAGACATCGCCCGAGAGCGTCATGGTATCCGCCGTGGTCACCAGGGCGGGGCCCTCCGCGTGCCCCACAGTCAGCGCGAAGCCGGTGATCGTGATGCTGTCCGCGCTGATCTTGAGAGCGTGCGTCCGGGTGCCGTCGGCCAGGGGCACGGTCACGAGCGAGATGCCTTTGAGGCCGCTGAACGACAGGCCGTCCGAGCCGAGTTGTGCCGGTGGCTGCGTGAACACGGGGGCGCTCTCGTCCGGTACCGCTTCGACAGGGACCGCAGGCTCCGCGGGAGCCTGCGGCGTCGGTGTCGCGCTCGGGGTGGGGCTCTGTCCGCCGAGGTCAGGGAGCCCCGGCAGGCCTGGCACGGACGATGGGCTCGGCGAGGGCGTGGGCGACGGGGCCGGGGTGGGGTCGTCACACGACATGAACAGTGGAATGCACCAAGCCGTGGGTCGCTCGTTCGGAGCGGCGGCGGCGGCCGTGGTCGCGAGCAACGCGCCGACCAGGGCGACGGGCAGCAGGCGGCGGATCATGCGGTCTCCTTCTCGCCGTGGGTTCGCACCTCCCGCTCCTCGCCCGGCGCGAGCGCGGATGCGGCCTCACCGGACCGCGGCGCCCACGAGACGACCGTGATGCCACCCACGCAGCCGAGCAGCATCCCGACGATGAACCCTCCGAGGTTCACCCCGACGATCGAGTACACGGCCAGGCCCAGAGCGATCACGCCGTAGAAGATGCGGTGTGCGGGCATGAAGATCGACAGGGCGCCGAGGAGAACGAGAGCCAGCGGCACGATGGTCGCCTGCAGACCCTCGATGCCGAGCTGGATGTGCAGTTTGCCGAAGTCGAGCTGGCTGGACAGGAACATCACCAGGCCCGCGGCGATGACCAGCACACCGCCGACGAACGGGCGCTGCCGACGCCAGGCTCGCCAGCGCGACGGCTTCTTCTCAGGCTCGTCCTCGGTCGCCTCGCGCTCAGCGAGGGAGCGACGCGTGGCGTTCAGAAGCATGTCTTCGTTCCGTCGGTCAGCTCCAGCTTCATTCCCGTCAGGGTGAAGGTCGACGCCTGAGTGCTCCAGGAGTTCTGCTGGAGGTTCGCGATGCTCACCGTGTCGGCATCCTGCGCGAAGTCGCCCGCCGATCCCTTGGCCGCGGTGTTGACGGTGGACGCATCCACGCCGATGCGGATGTTGCCGAAGGACGAGTCGCCGCGCAGGCCCGTCATGCCGATCTGCAGGTTCGTGGCGCTCGCCGGGTTGCCGCCGCTGCCGGCCGTGATGAGCACCCCGACCTTGCCGAGCGGGGTGTCCGACACGACGGACTGGCACAGGTCGGCCAGCGTCGCCGAGGCGATGTTGGCGATCGCGACCGAGTGCTGGGTGCCGGCGGTGTCCTGGGTGACGCCGGCATACTGCGAGAACCCGGTGCCCTCGAGTTGAGAGGCGCTGATCTGGAACTCGCTGCCGGATACCGCGAACGAGACGGGGACGGCGCCTTGGGCGACGCCACCGAACAACAGACTGGATGCGGCCACGACGGGGATGGTGGCCAGGGCGACACGACCGGCGCGCGAGCGCACCATGTTGGGGAACTTCATCGATCCTCCGGGGGTGAGGGGACGGCGACGATGCCGTCGGTGAGTGAGCCTAGACCTCGTTGACGAACTGTCAATAGTGTGAGAGCGGGTATGAGAGGACTCTCACCCCGGGCGTGGCCGTCCTCTCGCCTAGGCTCTGGCTATGGGGAGTGAGCGACGCACGAGGCTGAGTCCGGAGCAGCGTCGCGCACAGCTGGTCGCCCTCGGCGTCGCCTTCCTGGCGGACAGGCCGCTCGACGACCTGACGATCGAGGAGCTGTCCGAGCGGGCGGAGGTCTCGCGGGCGCTGATCTTCCACTACTTCGGTTCGCGGCAGGGTCTGCACCAGGCGGTGGTGGCGCGCGCGGGTGACGCGCTGCTGGAGGCTACCCATCCGCGCGAGGAGCTGGCCGCGGTGGAGCGGCTGCGCGACACCCTGCGCCGCATCGCGCTGTTCGTGCGCGAGAACCGCGGCACCTTCTTCTCGCTCGTGCGCGGCGTCGCCAGCGGAGACCCCGAGGTGCGGGTGGTCGTGGACCGCGCTCGGGATGCCAACGCCCAGCGACTGCGCGAGGTGTTCGCAGAGCTGGGAGTCCCCGCCAGCCCGCTGCTCGACGTCGCTCTACGCTCTTGGGTCGCGTTCGCCGAGGAAGTGCTGATCGAGCTGGCCGTCGATGACGACGTCGACATCGACGACATCGTGGGCTTCCTCGAGCGCAGCGTGCAGGGTGTCGTGTCCGCCGTCGCCCTCTGACACACGTCGGGTGCCCGTTCGTCAATCGTCTTAGCCGGATCCGTCGGGCCGTTCTAGCGTGGTGCCATGGCCGGAAACGTCGCAGAACTCTTCGTCCGCACTCTTCGTCACGCCGGGATCACCCGAGTCTGGGGGTTGCCCGGCGACTCCTTGAACGCCTTCACGGATGCCCTCCGCAAAGATGGCGGCATCGAGTGGCTGCACGCGCGGCACGAGGAATCGGCGGCGTTCGCGGCGGGAGCCGAGGCCGAGATCACCGGGGAGCTCGCCGTCGTCGCCGGCAGCTGCGGACCGGGCAACCTGCACTTCATCAACGGCCTCTTCGACGCGCATCGCTCCCGTGTGCCGCTGTTGGCGATCGCCTCCCACATCCCGTCCGCCGAGATCGGCAGCGGCTACTTCCAGGAGACCCACCCGCAGGAGCTCTTCCGGGAGTGCAGCCACTACGCCGAGCTCGTCTCCGACCCGGCCCAACTGCCGTGGGTGCTCGAGACGGCGATGCGCACCGCGGTCGAGAAGCGCGGCGTGGCCGTCGTCGTCGTTCCGGGTGATGTCTTCTTCGCGGACGCGCCCCACCGGCGCCCGTCCGCACCGATCCGCGCCACACGACCCGTCGTCGTGCCGTCCGCGTCCGAACTGGAGGAGGCGGCCGCCGTGCTGAACGCGGCGGGCAAGGTGACGATCCTCGCCGGGGCCGGGGTGGCGGGCTCCCACGACGAGGTGCTGGCGCTCGCCGGCCGCCTGCAGGCGCCGATCGTGCACGCCTTCCGCGGCAAGGAGCACATCGAGTACGACAACCCCTACGACGTCGGGATGACGGGGCTGCTCGGCTTCTCCTCCGGCTACCGCGCCATGGAGAAGTGCGACGCGCTGCTGATGATCGGCACCGACTTCCCGTACCGGCAGTTCTTCCCCGAGAAGGCGAAGATCGTGCAGATCGACATCCGCGGCGAGCAGTTGGGGCACCGCACGCCCATCGACGTGGGGCTCGTGGGGGAGGCGGGCGCGACCGCATCCGCGCTGCTGCCGCTGATCGATCAGGGCCGCAAGGACCACCACCTGAAGGAGTCGGTCGAGCACTACCGCAAGACGCGGCGCGAACTCGACGGTCTCGCGAACGACGACGGCAAGAAGCCGATCCACCCCCAGTACGTCGCCCGCCTCGTGGACGAGCTGGCGGCGCCGGATGCGGTCTTCACGGCGGATGTGGGCACGCCCGTCATCTGGGCGGCGCGGTACCTGCACATGACCGAGCAGCGGCGTCTGCTGGGCTCGTTCACGCACGGTTCGATGGCCAACGCGCTGCCGCAGGCGCTCGGCGTTCAGGCCGTCGACCGCTCCCGCCAGGTGATCGCGCTCGCCGGCGACGGCGGTCTGGCGATGCTCATGGGGGACCTTCTCTCGATCCGTCAGAACGATCTGCCCGTGAAGATCGTCGTGTTCGACAACTCCGCGCTGGGCTTCGTCGAGGTCGAGATGAAGGCGGCCGGGATCGTCAACTACGGCACCGATCTGCACAATCCCGACTTCGCAGCCGTGGCCGAGGCGGTCGGGATCACCGGCATCCGCGTCGAGAGCGCTGCCGACCTCGAGCCCGCGCTGCGGCGTGCGCTGGCCGATCCCGGTCCGGTGCTCGTGAACGTCGTGGTGGCCCGCGAGGAGCTGTCGATGCCGCCGTCGATCACCGCGGCGCAGGCCAAGGGCTTCTCGCTGTGGGCGCTGCGCACCGTGCTCTCGGGTCGTGGCGACGAACTGCTGGATCTGGCCGACACGAACCTCTGGCGACGCCTCTTCGACTGACGCAGCGTCATCGCGGCACCTGTCCGTCGCGTCGCTGCCGATAGACTCGACGGGCCAGCCTCTGTAGCTCAGTGGAAGAGCCACTCCGTCCTAAGGAGCGGGTCGGGGGTTCGAATCCCTCCAGGGGCACCATCGCGCTCTGCTTGTCGGTGCTCACCCCTTCTCCGGGGCGTAATAGGCACTGAGCCAGAAGTCGCTTCCGTCGGGGACGTCGATTCGTAGGGTCGTCGCTGCCGACGGGTCATCGAGCGGCACGGCAGCGATGGATGTGCCCGCCGTTCCGCAGACGGCACCCACCGTGTTCGGGTTGGTCTGTTCGACGGTCACCGAGTAGGCGCTATCGCCGGTGCAGGTGAGCAGGAGAACGACCTCGACCGGCGCGGCCAGCTGCGCTGCGGGCAGGGTGACGGTCTCGTCCCGGCTCCCCGAGAAGTCGCCGGCCGGGGCCGCGCTGGGGTAACGGGCCAGGACCATGTCTCCCTGCGTAGCGAACCGCTCCTGGTCAGAGGGGGCGTCCGATGCACTGGCCGATGTCGTGGGAAGGGGGGTGTGCGATGGAGCCGGTGCCGCTGGTGTGCACGCCGTCAGCGTCGCCACCAGAACGGCGGCTCCTCCTGCGTTCAGCTTTCGCCTCTTCATATCGCTCCTCCGTCTCGTCTCGTAGATCAGAAGCCTGTCAGAGCGGCTGCGTAACGGCGAGGGGCCTGACGCGTCCCCTCGGTGAGGAGTAAGGCGGTGTCGGAGACACGCCGGGTGTACTCGCCGGTGCACGGGATCGTCACGATCACCGATAGGCCCACACGCCAGGCCGCCGTCAGTTCTGTCACCGCGCGCCTTTCCGGACTCTCCTCCAGCGGGGCGGCGCCTGCGTCGCGGATGCCCTCGAACACCTCCTGCCGCCACGCGACGTATGACTCATCGAACGCGTCGTCGCCGAAGCTGTCGCGCCAACTCGGCCCCAGCAGTCGTGTGAGAAGTTCCGCTCTCTCGACCGATCCGAGCGGCGTCTTCCCCAGCCGCGCGATGAGTTCCGCTTCCGTCGAGCGGCCCGCGTGCTCGAGGCACGCGCTCCAGAGCCGCGGCCACTCTTCCGCCCATTCCGGGGGGAGCCGCCCGTCCGATGCGATGGGGGCTCGTCGCCAACGGCGGAGGGACGTCACCGGTCGGTCGGAGGTTCCATGCTTCACGAACCCAGAGCAGCTCCAGGAGCGCATCGGAGTCGTTCTTCACCGTGACCGTCATACCGGGCGGCCACGCGTCGTTCGCATCCGCGGACATCGACTGCATCACGCACGTCCTCTCGCTTGCGTCACCGTGCGCCATTCAACCCGCATCCGTCATCGCGAGACTGCATCTTCGCGACGAGATCACGGGGTTTACCCGTGATCTCGTGCTCGAAATGCAGTCTCGCGGGACGAAACACCGCCGTAGCGGCCGCGCGCCGCGCAGCACGAGTGCTACGTCGCCGAGGTTGCCGGCGGCATCCGTGGCGCGGCATAGGTGGTGCTCACCGAGAGGGTGCCGAGCCCTCGAGCGCTGATGCGTGTCACCGCCGACCTTCAGGGTGTCTACGTCGATCCGGATTATCGCGGACGGGGGATCGGTCAGCGACTGATCGCCCATGTCGTGGATGAGGCGACCGCTCGCGGAGCGGAGCGGGTCGTCGTGCACAGCTCGGACCGCGCGGTGCCGCTGTACGAACGCGCGGGCTTCACCTCGTCCCGCACGCTGCTGCACCTCTGAGGCCCGCTCCGTCGTACCTTGCCTCGCTAGGAACGAGCCACGCGCACGGCCTCCGCGGTGGTGAGGCTGAGGTCGACGGATGTCGCATCGATCTCGACCCGGACCACTCCGGCGTCGCGATTCACGCGCTGCACGGTCAGGGCCCGATTCACGCGGATGCCGACGTCCTCGAGGTGACGAAGCACCTCGGGGGAGCGGTCGCGTACCCGGCTCACCTGTACGCGGATCCCCGCTGGCGCATCGGGGAGCGCCTGGTCATCGATCGCCGGAACGGTTCCGTCGGCCTTCGGGATCGGGTCCCCGTGCGGGTCGTGCTCCGGGTGACCCAGCGCGATATCTATGCGGTCGAGGACGAGCTCGGACACCGCGTGCTCCAGGCGGTCCGCCTCCTCATGGACCTCATCCCACCCGAGCCCCAACCGCTCCACGAGATAGGTCTCGATCAGGCGGTGACGCCGCACGATCGGCACAGCGAGCTCCGATCCGGCCGGCGTCAGACGTATCCGACCGTACGGCTGGTACTCGATCAGACCCTGCCTGCTGAGCTTCTTGAGATTGGCCGACACCGTGGATGCGGTCACGCCGAGTTGACGGGCCAAGTCGGTCGTGGAGGGCTCGGCGGACGGCCACTCCTGCGCTTTCCAGATCAGGGTGAGGTAGTCCTCGACGAGACGCGAGGGGTGCGGGTCGGACATCCCGCTCATCCTCGCAGGTCGTTCTCGAGGACTCGTTCTTCGGCGCTCGGGAGGGGGTTTTTCTCGCGTCGGAACGGCGCCGCGAGGGTCGGGACGATATCGCGGCGGTGCACCCAGAGGACGGGGACCGCGGCGAGCAGATGCACGGCACTGAGCACGTAGCGTCCTGTCGTGTCCGTCACGAAGAACTGCACGGCGAACAGCGCGGCCAGCGCGATGGCTGCGGATCGGTGGAAGCGCAGGCCGATGATGATCGCGACGCCGAGCACGGTCTGCGTCGCGGTCAGGGTGAACTCCTCGATCTGCCGAGCGTCCAGCGGCAACCCGCCGGTGCTGCCGCCGCCCAGCACGTGGGCGACGGGCAGCGAGCCGACGAGCAGACTCCACTGGTTGACCTTGGAGGCGATCAGCGTTCCGATCGCGAAGGCGCCCTTGCCGCGCAGCGCGAACATGACCGCGATGATGAACTCGGGCGCCTCGGAGGCGAGCGGGGCGAGCCACTGGACGAGGAAGAAGCTGTCGACGCCCAGCGAGGAGCCCGCGGACACGAGCGACTCGGCGAACGGTTCCGCCGACATCAGGATGATCGCGGCGGCGACGACGAAGAGCACGGCCACCGTCCACCGGCGGCCGGTACGCGGCAGCGCCGCGATCCTGCCGGCCATGCCCACGAGTTCTTCCTCCTCGTCGTCGTGCACCTGGCTCGCGCGCCAGAGATAGAAGCCGAACGCGGCGATGAGGACGGCGCCGTACCAGATGGGGATGGAACCCATCACGGGAATGGCGAAGGCGATGATCGCCAGGATCGCGAGGAACCCGATGTCGAGGCGCATCGACGGGTCGAGAACGAGCGAGCGCACCTTCTCAGCCGCGCCTCCCGCACCGCGTCGCGCCCGGCGCGCGACCCAGAGCGCGACGATGACCACGAGGGCCCAGCCGAAGCCGAGGAGCAAGCGGTTCGAGCCCGTCATGTTCGCTGCCGCGAACTGTTCGTAGGCCGGCTCGGACCCGGACCGGAAGGCGTAGTAGAGGTCGACGGCGTACTCCGGGAGGACGGCGATCAGGGCGAGGAGAGCGATCGCCAGCGCACCCGAGATGTCCTTCTGCGCGGCTTCCGCTCCCCACGCCAGAAGGAACGACGCCGCGACCACTGCGGCTCCGAAGACGAACATGTCGAACACCGGGTTCGGCATGAAACCAGTGGTACGAAAGACGATGGCAGGCAGGGCGATCGCCAGGCAGAGCACGATCTTCATCCACGCGGTGCGGGTCACGGGGTTCCTTCTCTCACGCGCGACCCGCGCCCGGGAGCGCTTCGGTCGCGACGAATCGACCGAAGGTCTCGTTCGCCTCGGAACCGAGGTGCGTTGCCGGGCCGGTCTCCGTGACCGCCAGTGTGTCGACGTCGCTCGTCCGCATGACGGACGGAACTACTCCCCTTCGCCCCTTACCCTCGTCGCGGGCGGGGTGGTGTGTCTACGCACAACCCTGAGTGTGGGTCGTCACACATCGCCCGCGTCGGACTGTCAACCAGCGCCTAAGTTCGGCTCCTAATCTGGGCAGCGTGTCTCGCCGTCTCGCCGTCCTGCCCCTGCTCGCCGTACTGGCGCTGGCCGGATGCGCCTCCGGCTCCGCGCGCACCAGCGCGGAGGCCTGCCTCAACGTCATGAACTCGTGGCAGGAGTACGCGAGCTTCGCCGAGACTCCCGGACGCGCGGACGGTGCGGTAGCCGAGGGGCGCGCTGCGGTGCGGGATGCGGTGAGCCGCGCCTCGACCGGCGCACCGGAATGGATGCTGGCGAAGATGAAGGACGCCGACAAGGCGCTCGATGCGGTGACCGCCGCGCCCTCGAATCCTGCCGGCATGGCGGCGTTCCAGGCCGCATCCGACGCATTCGAGGCGATCCGGGATCAGTGCAAGGCGGATCGGAACCTCTAGCGGCGATCCCTCCGTCCGCAGGACTACCCTGTTCCGAGTGAGCGATGCACTCGACGACGGACCCTTCTTCCACGGCACCAGAGTGCATCTGTCGCCCGGTGACCTGCTGGTCGCGGGACACCGCTCGAACTATCGTCCCGAGGTCGTGATGAATCACATCTACTTCACGGCGCTGGTGGACGGCGCGGGCCTCGCGGCAGAGATCGCGGCGCGAGGCGACGATGAGATCCCGCACGTCTACGAGGTGGAGCCGACGGGTCCGTTCGAGAACGATCCGAACGTGACGGACAAGAAGTTCCCCGGCAATCCCACGCGCTCTTACCGCAGTGCTGCGCCGCTGCGGATCGTTCGGGAAGTGACCGACTGGACCCGCCTGACGCCCGAAGCGCTGCAGTCCTGGCGGGAACGCATCGATGCGCTGAATGAGAACCCGGACGCGCAGATCATCAACTGAGCGGGCCTTCGGTCACAGCAGGACGGACAAACGCTTCTTCTTGCGGTTCTCTGCGATGATCCACGCCACGTCGGTATCAGATGCGTCGAGCGCCAGGAAGGCGGCCAGACCTGGTGCAGGATCGGCGGCGATCGCCACGCTCCAGCCGTAGCCCAGCGCCTGCCGCAACGTCCGAACGTCCGCATCTCGGCGCTCGGCGAGGGGCCGCCGGGCCAGCGACGCGGTCGCGCGCTCGCAGACCGCGTCGGCGACGGCGGCGGATGCGGGGGAGCGCAGCAGACGCGGCTCGCAGATCCCCGCCACCGCGGCGCGCTGCACGAGCGGGTCGTTCGACTCTGCCCACGCGGTGACGATCTCGGTCAGCCGCGCGAAGTCGCGATCACCCAAGAGCTGCAGTCCCGTCGCCACGCCTTCGCGTACGCGCCACCGCCCATCGGATGCGGCACGCAGAGCGGCGGCGGCGTACTCCGACGCGTCGGCGCGAGCGCCGTAGGCTGTAGCGACACACATCGCGGTGAACTCGTCGTCACGCGAGCCGAGCGCGCGGAGAGCCGATTCGTCAGCGACCATCGCGAACGCCGCGGCCAGAGCGGTGTTGGCGCGTGGGCCGGGCAGGCCCGAGTTCCCGTCGAGCAGCGTCGCCCACTCCTCGAGGGGCAGCTGATGCAACCGCTCCTGCCAGTCGGTCATACTGCTGACCGTATCCCCGGGCGAGGCGACGAGGGAACGTCAGGCGCCGGGAGAATGCGTGGATGCGGCTTCCGCATCCATGCGCCGCAGCCAGTCACGGATCAGCGCGGTCGTGATCTGCGGCTGCTCCAGGTGCACGTTGTGCCCCGCGAGGTCCAGGACCGCGTAGGTGCCGCGCGGATAGTGGTCGCGAAAGTGCCATCCGTCCTCGTAACCCACCACGTCGTCCTGCCGCCCGAAAAGGTGCAGCGCCGGCAGGGTGAACGGCTCGGGGTGCGCCAGCTCGGGAACCGCGGGCAGCGTGTAGTCGGCCGCGATGCGATCGATGACGGCCGGATCGGAGCCGCGCAGACCGGGAAGGACGTACTCGGTGAACGCGGCGAACGATGCCGCATCCTGCACGACGCTCACCTCCGCGAAGTCGCCGCGAGCATCACCGGCAGCGTCGAGTACGGCCGCGTCGACACGAAGCACCTGCCGCGGCGGCACGATGCGCGCGTCATGGCGGGGCTCGAAGACACCGGCGAGCGTGGCCAGCCCCAGCATCTGTTCGCGCATCTCGTGCGCGACGTAGCGGCCGATCATCGCGCCGAAAGAGTTGCCGATGATGGCGAACGGCGCCTCACCGAGCGCAGAGCGTACGTCGTCGATGACCGACGAGGCGACGTCGAGAGCGCTCGCAGCATCAGACGGCGGTGCGCCCTGCGCCCATGGCAGATCGAGGTAGACACGTCGCCAGGGCAGGTCGCCGATCGCCTCCTCCAGGGGAAGCATGATGCGGTGATCGACGCCGAAGCCGTGGATGATGACGATCGGGCGGCCGGATCCGGAGGTGTGTGCGATCACTGCTCGAGCGTATGTCGCGTCTGCGACATCGTGGCCGTTCGGTTCAAGACGTGGCAGCCACGCACACCTAGCGTGGAACCCATGGCACTGAGACTCGGATTCATCGGCATCGTCACGCAGGACATGGCCGCCTCGCTCGCGTTCTACCGCTCGCTCGGGGTCGACGTCCCGGAAGGGCAGGATGACGCCCCGCATGTCGATGCGCGGCTGGATGACGGGGTCGCCCTCGCATGGGACACGGTTGACACCATCCGCGGCTTCGACCCTGCCTACGAGCCCGCATCCGGGGGTCATCGGATCGCGCTCGCGTTCGACCAGGGGATGCCGGATCGGGTGGATGCGGTGTTCGCCGGGCTCGTGGAGGCGGGCTACGCGGGTCACGTCGCACCGTGGGATGCGCCGTGGGGTCAGCGGTACGCGACCCTCCTCGACCCCGACGGCAACTCGATCGATCTCTACGCCGCGCTCGACGCGAACTGAGCGGGGCTCGCGCCCACCAGTCGCCGGAACTCCCGCGTGAGGTGCGACTGGTCCGCGTAACCCGCCGCCGCGGCGACGTCGGCGAGCGTGCGGTCGCCCTGCAGGAGCTGCCGCGCGCGACGCGCTCGCTCGATGCGCACCAGGGTCGCGTACCCGTAGCCGAAGCGCTCACGCATGCGGCGCCGGAAGGTGCGCTCGGTCTCGTTCATCTCCGCGGCGACACGGGCCGCGGAGACCGCGCGCCGAGCGCCGACCTGGACCGCACGAGACCACACGTTCTCGACGTCGGCGCGGGACGCGATCTCGACGAGACCCGCGATGGGATGCGGCCCGTCGCCGAAGCGGACCATCCGCTCGCGCAGGCGACGCGCCTCGTCTGCTGCCACGGTCTCGGCGAGGGGAACGAGCCGGTCGGTCAGCTGGGGGAGAGCGGCGGCGAGGAGCCCGTGCGCGCGGCCCGGCGACAGTCGCAGTCCGAACGAGCCGTTCGCCGGGTCGGCAACGGCGGCGATCCACCGCGTCGAGGGGCCGGCGACATAGACGTGATCGGCGAGCAGGATGAGATCGACGCATCCGTCGGCGGGCACTGCGCCGCCCGCGCCGCCGGTCGAGCGCCAGAGCGCCGATCCATCGGGCAGTGCGCGTTCGGTGTACACGCTGCCATTGTGTCCCCAGGCTGCGACAGGCGTGCGGTCAGACTCCCGCTGCCCGAACCAGAACGTCATTGCGCTGCCGGATGAGCCGCCGCAGATACGGGACCAGCACGAGTCTTTCGGCCAGCCGACCGAAGAGGGGAGACGCGATCGTGAGGACGTCGGTCATGACTGTCTGCCCATCGCGCGTCTCGAACCGATGCTCGTGACGGAAGAGGCGAAACGGCCCCCGCACCTGCTCGTCGACGAAGCGCCGAGGACGATCGAGCGCGGTGATCTCGGATGTCATCCGGAAGCGCCAACCGAAGTGCCGCGCGCTCCATGTGACGCTCTCTCCTAGACCGATGAGGCCGCTCGTGACTCCGCCGACGGCGCGCTCACCGGAACGTGCCATCGACTCGAGGTGCGCGTCGATGCTCAGCGACTGATCGAACAGTCGCTCGACGGGCACCGGAGCGCGGGTGATGACGGTGAAACTCGAGACCATGCTGTGACTCCTCGTGTGCGATGCCGTCCGGGTGGCTGACGGTCAGATCGCATCCTCGAGATGCGGCCGTCGAAAGGTGTACCCGGCGGCGTCGAGCACGCCCGGAACGACCCATCGGCTCTTGAGCACGAGTTCCGGTTCGGTGCGCAGCACCCACATCGCGGGCTCCAGCATCCAGCGCCACGCGGCCAGTCCGATCGGCATGCCGGTCTTCTGGCGCAGCGCGCGCATGAGGGTGCGGTTGTCGGTCGGCTCCGGGCTCGCGAGGTTCACGGCGCCGGTGATCTCCTCGTGCTCGCCGAGGAACCGGACGGCTCCGATCACGTCATCGATGTGGATCCAGCTGAACCTCTGTCGCCCACGTGTCCGGTGCCAGCCGGAGCGGGGGGATCCGCTCGGATGCGGCCCGATGCCGCGGTAGCGGCGGTGGGGGAACCACGGCGAATCGATCTGCGGTCCACCCAGTCCCCAACGGGCGAGTCGGCGCAGCATGTCGGGCGCGGGGCCATCGCCGAACACGATGGCCATTCGCAGCGCCACGCGGCGCGTGCGCGGCAGCTCGTCGGCGAAGAACTCGCGTTCCCACTCGCGCGCGACATCCACGGAGAATCCCTCGCCCAGAACGCCGGAGGCTTCGTCGTTGGCGCGCTGCTCCTCGTGCCGGTAGATCGTCGCCGTCGATGCGTTCAACCACAGCGGGGGCGGGTTCTCTGCCGCAGCCACGGCGTGGCGGAGGGCCCGCGTGGTCTCGACGCGTGAACGCAGGATCTCATTCCGGTTGACGTCGTTGTACCGGCAGTTCACCGACTTGCCGGCGAGATTGATGAGAAGGTCCGCGCCGTCGAGCGCGTCGACGATCGCACGAGGATCGTTCCAGGCCACGTGTTCTGTGCGACCGATGCGTCGTATCCGGTATCCGTCGGCTCGCAACGCCTCGACGATCTCGCGCCCCACGAATCCGCTCGCTCCCGCGACGACCGCCACCCGCTTGTCCGCCATGCACTCCACCCTCTGTCGGCCGCCCGTGCTCCGACCGTACCGTCGCCTCGCGGCTCGGCCCCACGGAGGCCGCGATAATGGAGCGGATGGAGCCGTGGGAACTGCGCGAGTGGCATGCGGAGTACCTCGACGCCTGCAATCGTCACGACCTGGATGCCGTGCGCGGCCTCGTCGCTCCCGACGTTCGTCGTGCGCATCTGCCCGGCGGGCGCGATGCGTGGATCGGCGATCTCGCGGATCTGTTCCACGCTTTCCCGGATTGGCAGTGGCGTCGCATCCAACTCGTGATCGAGGACGACAGGATCGCGGCGCACCTGCGCGGCAGTGGAACCCACGCCGGCGTCTACCGCGGCATCTCGGCGACACGTCGCCACGTGAACGTCGCGGAGTTCGCGATGTACCGGGTGGTCGGCGGCCGCATCGCCGAGTTCACCGGAACCGGAGACGCCGAGCTGCGCCAGCAGCTCGGGGCATAGCGGGCGTCAGCGCGCGGCGTCGTACGCGTCCATGACGGATGCGGCGATGCGCCCGCGCTCGGACACCTGGTGGCCGTTGGCCTTCGCCCACTCTCGGATCGCGGCGAGATCCCGCGACGAAGAGGCCGATCGAGCACGCGGCTTGACGCTCGCGGTCGACCGCGCCGACGAGATACGGCGGGCTGCCGACACATACGGAGCCATCGCATCGCGCAGAGCGGCGGCGTTCGCATCCGAGAGGTCGATCTCGTAGGCGATGCCGTCGAGGGAGAAGAGTACGGTCTCGCCCTCGCCCACCTCCAGAACGGAGTCGTCGAGGTCGTCTACGAGCTGGTGGACGATTCTGCGCGCCATGACGTCACCATACAGATCGCCGGCTGCTCACGGCAGCAGCCGCGCCCGGCGCGCCTTCGCCACGGCCGCGTGCCGCGTCGTGGCCTCCAGCTTCGACATCGCCGCCGCGAGGTACGACTTGACGGTCGTCTCCTTCAATGCGAGCTCCTGAGCGATCTGCGCATTGGTCGACCCGAGCGCGGCGCACGCGAGAACGTCCAGCTCCCGCGGTGAGAGCTGCACCGGCGCCGACGGTGCAGGTTGGTCACCGGCCGCGACCTCGGCGAGGCGGCGTTCGACGGCGGCGAGGCGCTCACGCAGTGCGGCGTCGCTGACCGTCGCGGAGATCGCACGCAGCTCCGCGAAGCTCTCCCGCACCTGCTCGCGCGCGGCGGCGTCCCACGGGCTTTCGGGGGCGGCATCCTGTGCGCGCTCGACACGGCGAGCGACCTCGTCCCGGATGCGGAGCTCCGACGCGAGGGCGTCGGCGATCTTCAGAGCCGGTGCCGCCGTCAGCTCGTCCACGGCCGTCTGGCCCCACGAGCCGCAGTACAGCACGCCGCGGGTACGACCCGCCGCGACGACCGGGACCGCGAAGAGCGTCGCGATGCCTTCGCCGAGGATCGGTCCGTCGTAGTCGTGGGTGATCCCGCGTGCGCTCCGGTAGTCCAGGGCGAGGCGCGGGCGCTTCTCCGTGAGAGCCCTTCCCCCGAGCCCCCGCTGTTCGCGCACGATGAGGCCTTCGATGGTCCGGCCGCGCGCTCCGACGATGGAACTCACGTGCACGGAGTGCTCGCGGACGAGCCCGCCGAAGGCGACGGGGAAGCGCGTACGGGCGACCAGGTCGTGGACGGCACGCGTCATCAACTGGAGATCGCTGGTGGTTCCGGGGGACATAGGTGCTACCTACTTCCGGGGGTGTCGGCCTCGTTGCCGATTTTCGTAGCGTCGACCCTACCATCGCCGCGAAGAGGCGACGACGGCTCGGATGGACCCCCCGCATCCGCGGCATGAGGCAAGGAGGCCACATGACTGAATCGCACGACCGCGCCGCTGACGGCGCGGGAATCGACTACATCGAGGTGGAGGAATCACCCCCGTTCCAACGCCTGAAACGAGCGCAGCGCGCGTTCGTGTTCCCCCTCGCGATTGCGTTCCTGCTCTGGTACTTCGCCTACGTGCTGCTCTCGTCGTTCGCGGCCGATTTCATGGCCACGCGCGTCGCGGGTGACATCACCGTCGGCCTGCTGCTGGGACTCGGCCAGTTCGTCTCGACCTTCGCCATCACCATGGCCTACGTCGCCTATGCCAATCGGCGCCTCGACCCGCAGTCGCGCGCGATCCGCGAGGACCTGGAGCGGCGAGAGGCGGGTGCACGATGAACGAGGTCTTCGGGGCCATCCACGCAGCTGTCCAGACGGTCGAGAACGATCCCGTCCTCAACATCTCGATCTTCGCGGCGTTCGTCGCGGTGACGCTGTTCATCGTCATCCGCGCGTCGCGCAACAACAAGACCGCCGCCGACTATTACGCGGCAGGCCGCTCGTTCACGGGGCCGCAGAACGGCTTCGCGATCGCCGGCGACTATCTGTCGGCGGCGTCCTTCCTCGGCATCTGCGGAGCCATCGCGATCAACGGCTACGACGGGTTCCTCTACTCGATCGGCTTCCTGGTGGCGTGGCTGGTCGCCCTGCTGCTCGTGGCGGAGCTGATGCGCAACACCGGACGCTTCACAATGGCAGACGTCCTGTCCTTCCGCCTCAAGGAGCGGCCGGTGCGGATGGCAGCGGCCATCACGACTCTGGCGGTGTGCTTCTTCTATCTGCTCGCGCAGATGGCGGGCGCCGGTGGCCTGGTCTCGCTGCTGCTGGGCATCGGCGACCAGATCGGGCAGTCGATCGTCGTCGCCGTGGTCGGGGTGCTGATGATCGTCTACGTACTCATCGGAGGGATGAAGGGCACGACGTGGGTGCAGATCGTGAAGGCATTCCTGCTCATCGGCGGTGCTGTCGTGATGACCGTCTGGGTGCTCGCGATCAACGGATTCAACCTGAACACGCTGCTCGAGAGCGCGGTTGCCGCTTCGCCGAAGGGTGACGCTGTGCTCGCTCCCGGCCTCCAGTACGGCAAGAACCCCTGGGACTTCATCTCGCTCGCGCTGGCGCTCGTGCTCGGTACCGCGGGACTCCCGCACGTGCTCATGCGCTTCTACACGGTGCCGACCGCCAAGGAAGCGCGGCGTTCGGTGGTCTGGGCGATCTGGTTGATCGGCCTCTTCTATCTGCTCACCCTCGTGCTCGGTTACGGTGCGGGCGCGATGGTCGGGCCCGAGACGATCGCGGCCGCGCCCGGCGGCGTCAACTCCGCCGCCCCGCTTCTGGCCCTTTACCTGGGCGGCCCCGTGCTGCTCGGCTTCATCTCCGCGGTGGCGTTCGCGACGATCCTCGCGGTCGTCGCCGGCCTCACGATCACGGCGGCGGCCTCGTTCGCGCACGACATCTACGCGAGCGTCGTGAAGAAGGGCAACGTGCCCCCGGACGGCGAGGTCAAGGTCGCGCGACGTACCGTCATCGTGATCGGTGTGCTGGCCATCATCGGCGGCATCGGCGTGCAGGGGCAGAACGTGGCCTTCCTGGTTGCGCTGGCCTTCGCCGTCGCCGCATCGGCGAATCTGCCCACCATCCTGTTCTCGCTGTTCTGGCGCAGGTTCACGACGCGTGGAGCGGTATGGAGCATGTACGGCGGACTCGGGGCGGCGATCGTGCTGATCGTGCTGTCGCCGGTGTTCTGGGGCACGCCCACGAGCGTGTTCAAGGACGTCGGCGTTGCGATCTGGCCGCTCAACAACCCCGGCATCATCTCGATCCCGCTGGGCTTCTTCCTCGGGTGGCTGGGGTCGGTGACCTCACGCCGTGCCGAGGATCGGAAGAAGGCCGCGGAGATGGAGGTGCGCTCGCTCACCGGGTTCGGCGCCGAGAAGGCCGTCGACCACTAGCGACATCGTCCGGCGGGCGGCCTACACGCCCGCCGGACGATGCGCGGCCTCCAGATCGAGCAGGTAGCGCTTGTGCTCGGGGCGCCCGCCGTACTCGCCGATCGATCCGTCGGAACGGATGACGCGATGCGCGGGGACGACGAGCGAGACCGGCGTGTGGGCGCACGCCGATCCGACCGCGCGATGCGCCCGCGGCGAGCCGGCCTCCATCGCGATCTCGCCGTAGCTGGCCGTCTCGCCGTAAGGGATGCGGGAGATCGCCTCGAGCGCATCGCGGGCGAAGCCGCTGACGAGACGCAGGTCCAACTCGACCTCGAACGTCGTGCGCGTCCCTTCGAAGTACTCGTCGACCTGCCCGAGCAGCGTGTCGGCATCGTCGTCGATCGGTGCAGGCTCCCGGCCCAGACGCTGGGTCCACGCAGCGAGGGCGGAGCCGAGCGGCGCGGCGAGGAACTCGAAGCCGATGAGGCCGGCGTCGCTCGTGAGAAGGAGAGCGTCGCCGAGGGGCGTGGGATGGATGCGGAAGCCGGTCGGGGTCATGTGCTCATCCTCCTCGTGCGCTCATTCCTCCCGCGGGGAGCGCGTCCGCCCGGCGGACAACGCGCGGGCCGGGTGATTGTGGGGAGGAACGGCCGGTCCCTCCGGCGTGTCGCGAATCCGGCGAAACTCGGCCGTGGTTGAGCCCCGCTCGCCCATCTCACGCCTATGGTGACACGTGTGTGGCGTGGAGAAGGCACCATGATCTCTGGTGCAGACGAGGCGACGAATCCGGTGCGCCCGAGTGATCTCGGCGTCGCAGAGCCGGGTGTCGTCGTCGCGCACGTAGCCGACCCGGAGCGGGCGCGGCTGCGCGCACAGGCCGCCCTGCTCGGCGGGCGTTCGACACTCCTCTTCTATGAAGACTCGCCCGAGCGCGGTATCGACATCAACAAGGCGCACCCGGGGAGCCTGCCGCAGTTTCTGACCGGCCGGTCGACGCTGCTGTCGAACCTCTACCGCGACGAGGTCGCCCTGCGCACGGCGCGGATGGCGGCGGAGCGGATCACTGCCAAGAACGTCGAACTGCGCACCGCGCGGGGGTTGGAGACCGTCTCGCTCGCCGTCGGAATGGCCTCGTGGCGCATCGGTGGCATCATGTGCACGGCTCCGGTCCTGCTGCGACCGCTCGCGATCCGTCGGCACCACACCGACTTCGAACTCAAGCTCCACGGTTCCTTCGTCGTCAACCCCGAGCTCGTTCGCGCGCTGGGGACCCACTTCGGCATCCACCTGGACTCGGCAGCCCTCGCCGGCCTCGCTCACGACGGCGCGGTGTTCCGGCCGCAGCCCGTGATCGACCACCTGCGGGCACTCACGACCCATATCCCGACCTTCACCGTCGTCCCGCGTCTGGTCGTCTCCAACTTCGTCGACGTCGGCTCGGGTATGGCGCGCGACACCGCCGACCTCGACCACCCGGTGCTGAACGCGCTCGCGGGGCATCCCGACGAGCGGGCGCGCCTCTCGGTGCGTCCCGCGCTTCCCCGCGTCACGAGCCCCGACGAGCGCACCCCCGCCGCCGACACGCTCCTGCTGGATGCGGACGAGGAGCAGGAAGCCGTGCTCGCGCGCATCGCGGCCGGTCACTCGCTGGCGGTGCACACCCTGCCGGGCACCGGAGGCACGCAGACCGTCATCAACGCGATCGGCGCTCTCGTGCAGAGCGGTCGTCGCGTGCTCGTGGTCAGCGCTCGCCGCTCGACCCTCGACGGCGTCCGCCATCGCCTCGCCGGCATCGGCTTGGATGCGCTCGCCGTCACCCCGCGACACCTGCATCGGGATCTGATCCGCGCGATCGGACGCAATGAGAAGGCTCAGCCGCCGAAGGTCGCGGAGATCGACGACGCTCTGCTGCGACTGCGTACAGTGCTGCGCGACTACCGGGGCGCGCTGACCGCCTCGCATCCCAGCCTCGGCACGTCGGCCCTCCAGGTCGTGCGCCGGCTGACCGAGCTGAGCGCACTGTCGCCGGCTCCGTCGACCACTGCCCGTTTCGACATCGCCACCCTCGAAGCACTGCGCGACGCGCGGCCACAGGCGGCGGCGAAGCTCGTGGCCGCCGCGAAGCTGGGGGAGTTCCGCTTCGGTCCCGACGATTCGCCCTGGTACGGCGTGAGCTTCGACACCACCGAATCGGCACGCGCGGCGCACGCGCTCGCCGGCAAGCTGAGCGGTCGCGAGGTCCCGAGCCTGCTCGAGCGCGGCTACGAGCTGATCGCGCAGACGAGGATGCGGCCCTTCCGCACGATCGACGAGCTCGGCGATTATCTGCGGCTGTTGCAGGGCATCCGCGAGACTCTCGACAAGTTCAGCCCGAGCGTCTTCGAGCGTCCGCTCGTGGAGCTCATCCAGGCGCACGCGCCCAAACGGGATTCCGCCGAGATGTCGAGCGCCAATCGACGTCGGCTCAAGCGCCTGTCGCGTGAGTACGTGCGCCCCGGGGTGCACGTCGGCGACATGTACGAGTCGCTCGTGCGCATTCAGCAGCAGCGTGCGGATTGGCAACGCTTGGTCGACGCGGGCGTCGTGCCCGAGGTGCCGGTCGGTCTCGCCGACGTGCACGTCGCGTGGCAGCGCGTGCACGCGCAGCTCGGCGAACTCGACCAGATCCTGCGGCGTCGCGAGTCGAGTCGGCTGGCCTCGCTCCCGGTGGCGCAGCTCATGCGCGTGCTCGCCGGTCTCGCCGCCGAGTCGTCGTACTTCGAGAACCTCGTCGAGCGTGCCACGCTGCGCACCGAACTCGACCGCATGGGCCTCGCACCTCTGCTCACCGAACTGTCGGTGCGCCACGCGCCAGAGGACCAGGTCGCGGCCGAACTCGAATTCGCGTGGTGGCAGTCCGCTCTCGAGCATCTCCTTCGCACCGATCGCGCGCTCCTCGGAGCGAACACCGCGGTTCTGGACCGTCTCGAACGCGACTTCCGGCTCGTGGACGAAGCGCACGCCGCCGCATCCGGGCCCGTCCTCGCCGCGCAGCTCGCGACGCAGTGGAAGATCGGCCTGGTCGATCACGCCGACGAGGCTGTCGCTCTCAAGCAGGCGCTGAAGGGCGGTGTCTCGGCACCTGAGCAGCTGGTCCGGGCGGCGCCGACGCTCATGCGTACTCTTGCGCCGGTGTGGCTCGCCTCGCCCTACGAAGTGCCCGAGATCCCCGATCACCCGCCGTTCGACGTCGTGATCATCGCGGATGCGGCCGCGCTCTGCCTCGCGGAAGCGGCGCCTGCGCTGCGCCGCGCCCGCCAGGTGGTGCTCTTCGGCGACCCGGTCACACAGAAGCCGACCCCCTTCGCCGTCGGCGCAGGCGAGCGGGCGGTCGCGGACGAGTTCGATGAGCCCTTCGACGAGGTCTCCGTGTTCGAGCGAATGGCGGAGCTGCTCGATGTCGCCACCCTCACTCGCAGCTACCGGGCCGGAGGGGAAGACCTCGCGCAACTCGTGAACGACGCGTTCTACGGCGGAGAGCTTGTCTCGCTGCCCTGGGCGGGTGCCTACCTCGGCCGGGGAAGCCTCAGCGTCGACTACGTCGAGGGCGGAACGGGAACCCCGGACCCGATCTCCGGAGCCGTCGAGAGCCCGGACGCCGAGGTCGCGCGCGTCGTGACGCTCGTGACCGAACACGCAGTCAACCGTTCCGGTGAGAGCCTCATGGTCGTCACGGCCAGTAGGCGGCACGCCGAACGCATCCGTGCGGCCGTGGATGTGGCCTTCGCGGGCCGCGCCGACGTGGCCGATTTCGTGTCGCGCGAGACGGCCGAGCCGTTTGCGGTGCTGACGCTCGAGGAGTCGGTCGCGGAGAGCCGGGACCGGGTGGTCTTCTCGCTCGGATTCGGGCTGACCAAGCACGGCCGCGTCCTCAGCGACTTCGGTGACCTGTCCACGGCGGATGGCGAGCGGCTACTCACGGTCGGAATGACTCGCGCGCGTCGATCGATGGTGATCGTCTCCTCCATCCGTCCCAGCGCTTTCGAGGACGGCCGGCTCGAGCACGGCGCGGCGACGCTGATGAGCATCCTCGGCGGAGTGGCGGCTCGAGCGCGTGAGACGCGCCTCGAGGATCTCGCCGACCCGTTGACCCGCGCTCTCGCCCGTGAGCTACGTGCGAAGGGCATCAAGGTCGATCTCGACTATCGCGGGCTGCTGCCTTTGGTGGCGGGTCATGACGGCAAGGCCGTCGTGGTCGAGAGCGACCCGGAGACGCGTCCCGAGTCCCTGCGCGAGTCGTTGCGTCTGCGCCCGCAGATCCTGCGGCGGCTCGGGTGGCACTACCTGCGCGTGCACGCCTTCGACCTCTACAGCGATCCCGCGGCGGTCGCGGCGCGCGTGTCGACGCTGTTGGGCGTCGAGGCGGGTGCATCGCCGCAGGCGAGCACGCAGCCCATCGATGTCGCCGAGTGAGCGTCAGCGCGTCGTCCGCGTGACAGGAGCGCGGCGCGCTCGGCTCACGCCGGCGCCCGGCGCGGTCGATGAGCCCGAGAGCACACGCGACGACGCCGCATCCGCAGCGTCTGAGGCGGGCCCGAACGACGAGCGGATGCGGCGCGAGGTGCCGCCGCACTACTGAGGCGTCAGGGCCGGGTCTTGTTCTGCTGCTCGAGCAGGTCGCGGATCTGCACGAGCAGCTCCTGCTCGGTGGGAGCCGGAGCCGCTTCGGGCTCGCGGACACCGGCGCGCGCGGCCTGGCGTGCCTTCCAGAGATTCATCGGCATGACGAACGCGAAGTAGACGACGATCGCGACAGCGAAGAAGCTCACGATCGCGGTGATGAGCCCGCCGATGGGGAACGTGACCGTGCCGCCGTAGATGTCGGGGACCGGGATGCCGGGAACACCGTTCTCATCGGCCTTCCAGAAGATCTCGATGAGCGGCGTGATGATCGACGCGACGATCGCGTTGACCACAGCGGTGAACGCCGCTCCGATGACGACTGCGACCGCGAGGTCGATCACGTTGCCGCGGAGGATGAACTCCTTGAAACCCTTGATCATCGAATCTCTCCTCATCTCGTCGGCGTCCGGCTGGTCAGGATGCCGCGGGGGCGGCGGGAGCAGCGGGAGCGGTGGCTCCCGCTCTCGATGATGCCCCGGACGAGCCGGAGTCTCCACCCGACGTGCCGGTCGCGCTCGAGCCGGACGTGCCGGCGCGCGAGTCCGTGCGGTAGAAGCCGGAGCCGTTGAAGGTGACGCCGATCGAGCCGTACTCCTTGCGCAGCACGCCGCCGCATGCGGGGCACTCGGTCAGCGCGGGGTCGGAGAAGGACTGGACGGTGTCGAAGCGGTGTTCGCAGGACTTGCAGGCATAGGCGTAGGTGGGCATGGTGCCTCCGGGGTCAGGCGCTCAGCGGGCGCGCAGCGTCAGGGTGCGGGTGGGGGTGACGACGCCGTCGACGGGCTGGTCGTGCACATCCGTCGGGACGTCGTCGAGGATCTCGGAGTCGTACACGACCGCGTACACCGGCGGGCACTTCTGCATCGACCCGATGGTCTTGTCGAAGTAGCCACGCCCCCATCCCAGCCGCATCCCACGGCGGTCGACGGCGGCGGCGGGCACGATCATCAGGTCGACGTCGTTGACGGCGATGGGACCGAGCAGCTCGCCCACGGGTTCGGGCAGGCCGAACAGGCCCTCCGCGATCTCGCCGTCCTCCGTGGCGACGGCCCAGTCGAGCAGACCGTCTACCCGCGTGACGGGCAGGAGCACGCGGATGCCGCGACGCACGGCCTCGCGCACGAACTCACGCGTATCGGGCTCGGCATTGGTCGACAGGAAGCACGAGAGCGACGTCACGTGGTGGGCCGACGTCAGGGCGTCGAGTTGCTGGTGGACTCCCGCGCCCGCGCTCTCCCGCGCGGCGGCCGACAGGGTCTGCCGCCGCTCCCGCAGGTCGGCGCGGAGTGCGCGCTTGACGTCGTCCACTGCATTGCGATCGTCACCGTCTGACATGCACATGATTCTAAGGACCGCAACCGCCGGAGGAGTGCCGATAGGATCGCGGCATGAGTCACAAGCCCTTCAAGGCCGTCATTCCCGCTGCGGGTCTGGGAACACGATTCCTGCCCGCCACGAAGGCGATGCCGAAGGAGATGTTGCCCGTCGTCGACAAGCCCGCCATTCAGTACGTGGTCGAAGAGGCGGTCGAAGCGGGCATCCAGGACGTGCTGATCATCATCGGTCGTAACAAGAACAACATCGCGAATCACTTCGACGCGATGCCCGAGCTGGAGCAGAAGCTCCGGGAGAAAGGCGACACCGGCAAGCTCGCGAAGGTGGAGCATTCCTCCGACCTCGCCGATGTGCACATGGTGCGTCAGGGGGAGCCGAAGGGGCTCGGGCACGCGGTGCTGCGTGCGCAGGCCCACGTCGGAGATCACCCGTTCGCGGTGCTGCTGGGAGACGACCTGATCGACGAGCGCGACCCGCTGCTGTCGAAGATGCTCTCCGAGTACGACAAGCGCGGTGCCGCAGTGATCGCCCTCATGGAGGTCGACCCGGAGAACATCCACCTCTACGGTGTGGCGGCGGTCGAGGAGACCGACGAGGACGGCGTCGTGAAGGTGACGGGCCTGGTCGAGAAGCCCAAGAAGGAGGATGCGCCCTCCAACCTCGCCATCATCGGCCGCTACGTGCTCGGTCCCGAGGTGTTCGAGGTGCTCGAGCACACCGAACCGGGCAAGGGCGGCGAGATCCAGCTGACCGATGCGCTGGAGGAGCTGGCCACGGATCCGGAGCGCGGCGTCTACGGCGTGGTCTTCCGCGGCCGGCGTTACGACACGGGTGACAAACTCGACTACATCAAGGCGATCGTCCAGCTCGCCAGCGATCGCGACGATCTCGGCCCGGACCTGCGGCCGTGGCTGAAGGACTTCGTCGCCGGACTCTGAACCGGGGAGGTTCGAGGTGGACCTTTCGGCACCGCGCGAGCACGGGCGGGTCGGCATCCGTCTGATCCGTGCGCGCGATGCGCGCGTGCTGCAGGATCATCTGATGTCGAACCGCACCTGGCTGCGTCCGTGGGAGGCGACGAGCCCCGACGGCGCCGTTCTGCTCGACATGAAGATCGGCATCCGCCGGCTTCTCCAGCAATACCGCGACGGCGCGGGCGTTCCGCTGGTCATGGAGTACGACGGCCGGGTCGCGGGCCAGCTGAACGTATGGGGAATCGCACGCGGGTCGCTCGCCTCGGCGACCATCGGCTACTGGGTGGCCCGTGAGTTCGCCGGTCGCGACATCACGCCGACGTCGGTGGCTCTCGCGACTGATCTCTGCTTCACGGAGTTGCGTCTGCATCGAATGGAGATCTGCATCCGACCGGAGAACGATGCGAGCCTGCGGGTCGTACAGAAGCTCGGATTCCGCTACGAGGGTCTGCGTCGTCGGTACATCCACATCGACGGCGACTGGCGCGATCACTACGCCTTCGCCCTCACGCGCGAAGAGGTGCCCGAAGGGGTGCTGGCCCGATGGGTCGGCGGTCGCGCGCCCGCCGATGCGGCGACGGTGCCGGAGCGCGACCGCATCGCTCCCTCCGACTGACGCCGACACGCCGACGCTTGCCGTGCGCGCCGCGGTGCGTCGCCTACCGTTGACGCCATGGGTGGACAAGTGTTGGGCGGAGGAGTGATCTTCCTCGTCGCCGTGACGCTGTGGCTGCTCTACCTCCTTCCCTCCTGGCACAGCCGGCACCAGTACAACGCCGCCGAGCGCAACGCCGTCCGCCTCAATCAGGCCCTCCGGGTTCTCGCCGAGACCAGCGAGACGCCCGAGGAGGTGCGGCTGGAGCTGACGGCGCGCACCGCATCCGCGCAGCAGAAGCTCGCCCGTCAGACGCTCGCAGAACGCGAGCGAGCGCAGCTCGAAGTCGCACGCCAGGAGCTCGCGGCCGCCAAGCAGGAGGCCCGGGCAGTGCGCGACCGTCCCGAGGTGCGCATGGCGCGGGCCCGCAGGCGCGCGCGTCTGACGGCCACCTTCCTGGCGCTCCTTTCGCTCGGAGGGGCGGGGCTGGGCATCTGGGTGCAGCTGACCGCAGCGAGCGCGACGCTGCTGTGGGCATCGGGTGCGGTCTTCCTCGTTTCGGTGCTGATGCTGCAGCAGATGTCGCGTGTGGCGCGTCGAGCCGCTCGCCGAGACACTGCCGCGCCGCAGATCGTGGTCGAGACGCGTCAGGCTCACGTGCAGGATGTCGTGCTGCCGACCCGCTCCGCTCCCGCTACGTGGGAGCCGCGCTCGCTGCCGCGTCCGTTGGCGGCTACCTCCGGGTCCCGGGCGTCTCTTGTGCAGGATGCCGCGGACGCGCGTGCGGCGCTTCGTCGCGCCGCGGTGGAGGAAGCCAAGCGCGAGCGCGCCGAGCAGGCCGCGCCGCCGTCGATCGACGCCGCGCGGGCCGCGAAGGCGCCCGAAGAGTCGCCTTTCGCGCGGATGGGATACGTCGACGACGCGGAGATCGAAGACCACGTTCGGCGCCTGCTATCGACGCGTCGAGCCGCGGGTTGACGCGGTTCGTTCGCCACTTCGGGCCGTGATAGGCTCGTTGAGTTCCGGGCCTGTGGCGCAGTTGGTAGCGCGCTTCGTTCGCAATGAAGAGGTCAGGGGTTCGAATCCCCTCAGGTCCACCGGAAAGGCCCCCGCTCGGCGGGGGCCTTCGTCGTTTCCGGCGGCCTCGCTGCACCGAGACCGCATCCTCGGCACGAGATCACCGTGTTCCCCCGTGATCTCGAGCGCTGGATGCACTCTCACGGATGGGAACGGTCTCGCGGGTGGTGACGGTCTCGCGGGCGGGACAGAGCCCTCCTCGACTGAGTGGTGTCACGCCGCCCGCGGGTGCGGTGAGCATCGCACCGGTTGCGAACCCGGGGGAGCGGGTGTGCCGTCGGGGAGCGAACCCGGAGCAGGGGCGGCCCGTTGTGTGAGGTGCCGTGCCGCCGACCGTGCCGGCATGATCCGGCACCGGAGTGACCCCCGCCCGTGGGCGGGAACGGACGAGCGCGCGCGTCCCCCGCGTGGAAGCCGCGCGCGGCGGCCGGTCAGGAGCGCGAGCGATCCGGCCGCCACGCTCGCGAGACTGCATCTCCCGCACGAGATCACTGTCATTACCCGTGATCTCGTGACGCGCATGCAGTCTCGCGGGGAGAGGGAGGGGGAGAGGGGCGAGAGGGAGAGGGAGGGCAGAGGGAGAGGGAGGTGAGAGGGAGAGGGAGAGGGGCGAGAGGGAGAGGGAGGGCAGAGGGAGAGGGAGTGGCGGGGAGGATCGGGACGTCATCGGGCGGAAACATGCGCGACACGCCCGGGGTGTGCGCTCGAGTTGGCAGAAGGCCCGAACCCACGTAACTTATTACTTGTTCGCCCCACAGGGAAGAACGGAGAGGCTGAAGCCCCGTTCCCCTCAAGCGGAGAACACACTCCCACACAAGCGAGAAGATCTCAGATCTGACGTGCGTGTGGGGTGCCGATCGTTCCGTCGATCGCCGCCTCGGCGGTGAGAACGATCCGCTCCGGCGGATTTGACACGGCGAGCGATACGGCTAAGATGGAGAAGTTGCCCTGCGGGCGAGGCTGAGAGGCCGAGCGGCAGGAGCATCCGTTCCTTGAGAACTCAACAGCGTGCACTTGTCAAATGCCAAATAACCTCGTTCCAGCTTCGGCTGGGTGAGATTCCTTTGGATCAAGTCCAACCCTTTGGGGTTGGCGTTATGGATTG
>NZ_JAXCHA010000005.1:0-36923 GCF_034044005.1 Microbacterium sp. BG28
GTCGGCCTCGACGGCGTCCGACGCCTGACCGGGGATGTCTGCCGCGGTGATCGCCGCGTCGACGAGAGGTGCCGCCTGCTCGGTGATGAGCGGCGGGACGTCGTCGGCGATCTTCCCACCAATGGCGGCGGATAGTTCGGTGCTACCCGCGAGCGCCTCACGCCCTTCAGGAGAGTCGTGGACGAACGCGGCGTCCGCGCCCGCCTTGCTGTAGATGTCCTGAGGCATCATGCTCCGATCGTGAGAGTGCCGTCGCCGTTGTCGACGTACGAGCTGTCCGAAGTGAGAGTGAGAGTGCCGTCGCCGTTGTCGACGACACCCATGCCGCCACCACCGGCAGCGACGGCTTCAGCGATCGCCGCGCCGACGGGTGAGTCCGGGTCCGTGATGTCGCGCCGCACGGCCTCGTACTGCTGTCCGAGCGGGATCAGTGCACGCTCAGCGGTGACCGGCTTCGACGGATCCCAGTCTCCGAAATCCGGCGGCGTGTAGCCTCCCGACATCAGCTCTCCCCAGCGGAAGCGGACTTCTCGACCGCCTTCGCTGACGGCTTCGTGACCAGGCCGTAGGAGATCTGCACGACACCGATCGCGAGCAGCGCGAACACCCACCACGAGCCGATGGGCGCGTCGGTGAGGGCGTAGTAGAACACCATCACGACGGCCGCGAGAACGAGCGCCACGGCCACGGAGACGAGCTTCTTCTGCCACGGCTTCGTCACGAACGGCAGCGCACCATTCACGGCGCCGATCGCGTACGGCGCGAAGAACGCCAACAGCGTCAGGATGCCCGCCGGCGCGGCCGGGATCACGACGTCGAGACCGGCCGGCGTGGTGTCACCGGTGGCGGCGTGGGCGGACGGTGCCGTGATGATGAGCACCGCGGCGACGAGCGCCAGCACGAGCAGCAGAGAGCGCGTGAAGCGCGCGACAGCAGAGAGCATGATTCCTCCTCAGGAACGAGAAGAGCCGCCCGCAGGCGGCTCGGATGAGATGGGTTCGGTCTCCTCGGGAGGTTCGCCGAGGATGTAGCCGAGGCCGAGGCGATGAAGGATCGGGGCGGGCAGCATCGGGAGCGCGCCATGCCGGCCGCGCTGATCCCACAGCCAAAGCTGCGTCTCCCGCGCACGGACAGCGTCGTGCATCTCGTGCGACTCCGCCTTGACCTTCGCCAGCTCGGCTCGGATCGGAGCGACGATCAGCTCGACGCGGGCGTCGACGTACTTCGCGAGGTCAGAGGCGTCATCGAACCGAGTAGCGAGGTCGCTGCTGCGCGCCTGACGTCGGCTCGCGATGAACACGAGTACCGCGCCGAACATCGATGCGAGGCCGCCGCCGCCGAGAAGGATCAGCACCCACTGGGCGCCGTCAAGAAACGAGGTCAGCCAGTCCATGCGGCCCCCTCGCTGCGGCCAGCCCACTCGACGCCTAGGATCCAGAGCCGCAGCAGAGGCGGAAGCATCATCCCCGCGATCATCGGTGCGACGTTCGCGCCGGTGTGCCCGGGGATTTCCGCAGCGGCGACGTACATCGCGGCCATGAGTATCCCGAGCAGAGCAAGGATCGCGAGCTTCCCGACGATCTCAGCGACCCACAGCCGAGGGAACGCCGCCCCGATGAAACACACCAAGCCAGCGGCCATGAGCGCCCCGTAGAGCACGCTGGGGCCGGGGCTGGGGAACGTGAGCGCGAGCGCGCGGAACCCCGCCCCCAGCCCCGCCCACGCCAGCCAGATCACGACGAGGTCGTAGACCGGGAACAAGACGCGCTTGAGCGGTGAGGCGTACTTCTCCTCAATCGGAGGGATCGCGTCGGGATGCCAGATCGACGCCCGCCACAGGGCGCGCATCACTTCGCCAGACGCTGCGCGAGCTTGTCGACGACCTCGTCACCCAGCCCTTCACGGATCGCCGCCGCGAGAGCGTCGATGTCGATGGGCCCGTTCGGCGTGCTCGATGCTCGGCCGACGGCGGCGAGGAGGGTCTGCAGCATGGGCTTGATCTCGTTCAGCGCAAGCTGGGTGAGGTCGTAGTCGGGGCTGCCGTCGCCGTCGACGTCGATCAGGAACCGCTTACGCAGTTCGATGGACGCCTCGAGCCCCTGCACGATGAGCGACTTGCTCAGGTCTCCGGCGGTGCCGCTGGTGATCTTGTCGCGGGCCACCAGATCACTGACGAACGCGGCGATCGCGGCGAGCTGGGCGGACTGTTCGGGGGTCATGTCTTCCTCCTCGGTCTTGGTTCCGGCGGTCATGCCGAAGACGGTCACGGCGCCCAACGCGCCGACGTTCTCCCAGTGCCAGTCCTCGCCGAAGCCCACGCCGGTCCACTTCAGGCCGTAGAGCCACGCGATCTGCTGCAACCGCCGATGCGCGGCGGTGGTGCGGTCGTTGTACGGGTAGCCGAGATCTGCGGCGCGGCGGCTCTCGTGATTCGAGGTGCCAGGGACGGCGACAGTGCCGGCGGCGCTGATGCGGTACCAGGCGACACCGTTCCAGTAGCGGACGTCGTAGACGCGGCGGCCGCGGATGTCGCCCACCTGCACGTATCGCAGGAGGAAGATCGCGACCTGGTCGGCGTACTCGCGATCGCCGGAGACGACCGTGATGGGCGGATACCCGTCCCGCACCATCCGGTCGGATGCCTGCCCGAACGCGTCCCGAGTCCCGGATGCGCGCAGGTAGGCGCCGTCGGCGAAGCGGAGGCTACTCATCCCCGCCGCCTTCGGCCCCGTCGCCCGTCGACCGCGCGACCGACTGCGTCAGCGTCGCGCCGGACACAAGCACCACCTGGTCGGCGTCGTCGAGTCCGTAGAAGTCCGGGACCCCGTCGCCGTCCTCGTCGCGGTAGACGGGCAGCAGCGGCCGCGGCACACCATCCGCGCGCCAGGCGAGAAGGATCGACCGCGTCGCCTCGAAGTCCGCTTCGGGAAGCTGCGCTGGCGTGCTGCTCATGAGGTGCTCCTATGTCAGGGTGACCAGCTCGAGCGACAGTTGCGCCGCCGCTACCGTGGTCGCCGTCGAGTTGAAGACGAGCAGCCGCAGCGTGTCGCCCGCGGCGAGCGAGACAAGCGCGCCCGCGTTGAGCGACGAAGACGGGGAGTTCAAGAAGCTCTCCACCACGACGCCCGCATCCGGTGCTCCCGAGTTCCGGGTGATCTGCATCGACATCGGATTCGATGGGTCTGCAAGCTTCACGAAACCGCCCACCCGGTAGATTCCGGCGTGCTGCACTTGCAGCGTCCCGTTCTCCCCGGTCCACGTCCCGAGATCATTCACGGCTGGTGCTGCGAAAGCAGACGCCACCACCCACCAGCCTGCGGGGCTGAGCGACTGCGCACTGCCCCGGTTCGCGAAGAACACAGCCCGGTCAGGGATCCACGCACCGTTGCCGCGGCGATACCCGGCCTTCTTGTCGATTCGGTACGCTCGCGCACCATCCGCAGGCGCCCACGCATTCGCCTCGGTCTGTGATCGCAGCGCAACGATGCCGTCCTCAAGGGCGGTGAAACGGTGTCTGGGCGTGATCACCACCCCGGATGACTGCGTTGTGGTGGCCGTCGACGGCGTCTCCACCGACGCAAGAATCTCGGCGCCTGCCGGGATGGTGGCCGGCTCGGTCGGCGTCCCGGATGGATCACCGAGAGTGATACCGAAAACCGGCTGATTGCTCGGGTCGGTCGCGTCGGTGAACCGAGACCGCACCCAGATCAGGTCGATGCGCCGGTTCGCGTTCGGCGCCACGTACTCCGCCGGGGAGAAGTCCGCGAGCTCCGGGTTCGCGAGGAACTCCACCATCCCGGGCAGCCGCGAGAGAGCAGCGACGAAAGGTGCGATGTTGAACCCCATCGACGCTTTCCCCGTGACAAGGGGGTCGTAGTGCGCGGGCAGGATGCCGGTGCGCGGCACGCCGGCGGCGCTGCGCGCGACCATGCCCGCCTGAATCTGCCGCCACTGCGTGGCTGTGAGGCCGTCCGCTGCCAGTGTCGGCAGTGAGCGCGTGAGGGCCATGTCTTTCTCCTACTCGGTGACGGTCTGGAACACGTCGACGTACAGCGCCGGGTCCATGACGAAGAGGTAGCCGGATCTACTTGACGGCGTGCCGGTGAATCCGATGAAGACTCGGTCCAGCACGCCGCGGAAGGTGTGCGATCCCGCGGGAAGCTCGCCCAGCCACCGCGCAACAGGTGACGCGTCGGCGCCCTTACGATCCGGGACGCCGAGACCGTATCCGGCGCTGACGCCCAGTGAGCCGAGAGTGACGCCACCAGGGCTCACGCCGTCGACCGACACCCCGCCGGCCACGAGCACCGTGGAAGTGCCGCCAGATGAGAACCCTCCGGCAGACACGCCAGCCTTGAAGTAGAAGCTCACGCCCACCACGCGCGGCCGGTCGAGTTCGATCGCCAGGCTCGGGCCGAAGGGCACTGCCGTCAGGTCTGTCGCGTCGTCCCAGTCGAGAGCGTCCGCGGAGTTCTCCTTGAACGACTGCCGACCGAGGAGATCGTCGATCTGCTCCTGCAGGCGGGGCACGGCGTTGAACTGCTGCGTCCCCGACGGGGAAAGCGCATCCCGCACCCACGTCTTGATCCGCTCGAACTCGTCGCGGATCTGCTGCAGAAGATCGTCCGACTCCGGCGTGGGGTCACCCATCGTATGCCTCCGCGAACGTCAGTGAGATGAAGCCCCGCGCCCGCGAGCTCCCCGACATCCCGGCGATGCGTCGCGTGTACGGGCGCGCCGGGAGGAACCCCGGAACGTCGAACGACTCCGACCCGCCCGATAGCACGTTCACGCCCGACAGAAGATGCGGCGACGACAGCAACCCGAGACGATGCTGCTGCTGCGGCGAGAGGTACACGGTCGCGAGGTCACCGCATCCGTACTCGTAGGGCAGCGGCGACTGCGACATCGGCACCCGGAACTGCCAGAAGTCCCACGGGCTCCGAGCGGTCCGCGCCAGCTCCGCATTCCACGAGTCGAGCGTCGTCGCATCGCTCGTCGACGTGGATGCGTCCGAGTCCAGCTCCATCAGTGGGAACCCTCGATCGACGAGGTACGGGTCATACAGCCCCCGCACGACAACCTTGTCGAGGTCGCGGCCTCCGGTCGACCAGAACATCGAACCCATCCGAGACGGATCGACGTCGATCCCGAGGCCGGACACTTCGAGCGCTTCCCATTCGAGCGGCACGTCGCCCTGCAGGCGTGGCTGCTCTTCGGTGCCCGACTGGTACACCCACCCGAACTGATCCTCCGAGAGACGAACGAGCTGGATGCGAATATCCGGCCCGTCCTTCTGCTTCGTGAGGTCGGCGAGTGCCGCGTTTACGCGCTTGCCCTGCACGGCCTTGTACGACTCGCTGCGCGTGCCGGCCCTGTCGGGGTGGTAGGAGATGGGGATGTCGGTCCAGCCCGGCCAGGTGCACGCCTGCTGGACGAGGCGGCTACCGATCGTGCCGTGGTCGACGCCGCCGATGATCGTGTCCATCGACGGGTCCGGGATACCGTCCGGCGCGATGGGCTGCGTGAGCGCAGCGAGCGGGAGAACCTTGCGGGTGCCGAGAAGCGTCAGGAAACCGCGAGCCGTTACGCTCAGCTCCTCCTTGTCGCCGTCGAGGCCGATCGGGAGGATCGGCCCGCCGAGCAGGTGCCCGCCGGCGTCCACCGCGATCGAGTGCTTCCACGGCGTGAACAGGTTCCGCCATTCCTCCGGCCGGTCCACGAACCGCATGTTGACCGTCTCGGAGGTGTTCGAACGCTCGGACCAGTCGTAGTCGCTGGGCTCGACTTCGGTGATGAGCGCTCCGCCGCGGGTCTCGAACACGTAGAACCGCGTGTCGTCGTCTACCACCATGCCGGCAACACCCTCCCTGACATCGACGGCGACCCCGTCGCGCCCGTCACGTCGAACTGGAACGTTCGCGACGACAGGCCGGGGACGTCCGTCCACTGCCGGTACCGCAGCCAGCGCGACGCATCCTGACCGTTGAGCAGGGCACGGCGGGTCTCCGCGTCGAACGTGACTACGGATCCCTCAGGGAGCGGACGGGCGAACCCGACCCGATCCCCGGTCTCCACGCATGTCACGACGGCGGTGTCGAACCCGCCGCGCAGAACGAACGACGACGGCGACGGAGCGCGGCCATCGTTCACGAGAGTGACGCGGCCGGGCGACCCGCCACCCGGCCAGACCGCGGGCCACACGACGGGCCACACGAGCCCCACTCCCGCGGACGGCGGGTCCGTGGTCAGCCACTCCGCATCCCCGTACCGGCGAGGATCATCAGCCGTAACGTCAACGTCCACCCACCCGTAGCGACGGTTGTGCGTGGACTGCGCGTCCTGCTGCTCGACGATCACCGTGCGCCACGACGTGCCGTCGTCAGTCGTGACACCCATCCGAGCTGGCATGTCGGCGCCGATCGCCGCGAGCTCGTCGTACGCCCGCTCCACCTCCGCCGCACTGCTCCCCCGGTACCGCGCCTGGAACGAGATCACTCGGCTGCGGCGAGTCGCCCGGCGGCGCTGGAACGCACCAACACCGCTCGGACGCTCGACCCCTGGGACCTTGTTCTGCGTCGCACCCCACCAGTTCGTCAGCTCGCGGAACGCCCAACCGGAGACGTTGCTGTCGCTGAACGTGAGGTGGTCGAGGTGGATGAGGGTGCGGTCCGATGTCACGAGCCGGTCACCCCCTTGAATACTCGCCCGAGAGCGAGCATCTGCAGCCGCTCGTCCGTCTGCTGGAACGTCGCCGAGATGCTGTTGTGGTTCACCACCTGAGGCTGCCCGGAGGTGGACGGCGCTGCCTCACCGAAGCCGAACCGTCGCATCGTGTCGAGGAGGACAGCGGTCGAGCGCGGCGAGCCGTCGATCGGGATGAACGCCTCCGCAACATCCGACCTGTCGCCGACGATCCGCCAGGTGCTGGCCGGGACTGTCTGCGCCACTGGATCCATCGGTGTGACGCCGCGGATCCCGCCCTGCGCCATGTACTCGACGATGCCGCCGTTGCCGAGGACGAGGCCACCCTGCCCGCCAGGACCGGTCGCGATCTTGAGCCGGTGATCCCCCGTGATCTCGCGCAGCTTCTCCTGCAGCGACATGAGCTTGTCGTACGCCATCGAGGTGTCCGCGGAGATCGTCGTCGACACGGTCGGCGGGATGCTCTCGTACGTCTTGATCAGAGCCCACGCCTGATCCGACGTGAGCCCCATCTGCGTGAGCTGATTCGCCAGCGCCAGAGTCGCATCCTTGTGACGCTGCTCGAGGTTCGCCTGCTCCTCACTCGCCGCGACTGCCGCATCCTGCTCCTCCCGCATCGCGTCGATCGCTTTGCGCATCTGGAAGTCGAGCTCCGCTGTAGCCGAACCTGTCCCATCCGCCGCGAGCCGGAAGTCACTCAGCAGCGGGGCGCCGTTGCTGGCGGCCACGCCGACCGCGTCGACAGCTTCGGCGAGGCGCATCGTGGCGTCGTTGAGGAAGCCCTGGTCGATCTGCGGGTCGATGAAGTCGTTGAACTTCTGCCGCGCCTCATCGATCGCCGCGCCGCCCGAGGTGCGCAGGCGATCCGCCCACTTCTCGGTTGCGGTGTCAGCTTCGCGCATCTTGTCGACGAGTTCGTCGAGCCCTTCGCCCGCGTCCTTGTCGAAGAACCCGACGAACCTAGCCAGCCCCTTGACGGCATCCGCCAGAGGGCCAGCCACGAGCTCACCGATCGCCTCGCCCGCATCCGCGGTGGAATCCACGACGGACTGCCCGAAGTCGAGCGCACCGTTGCCCAGGTCTGCGAAGAACTGCAGGAGCGGGCCACGGTTCGAGCTGATCCATTCAGCGAAGTCTGCGAGAGGTTCCGCGAACGCCTGCGCCAGCGCACCCTGAATGCCCTGCGCGGCGACCTCGATGTTCCGCTTCGCCTGCTCCATCCGGGTCGCGTCGTTGTCCGACAGGGTCTCGAACATGCGCTGCGCGGACCCCGTGACGCCGTCGAGCTGATCGACAGCGCTGGTCAGGTCGAGCGCGAACAGCGCGTCGCCGAGATCCTCCGCCTTGGTGCCGAAGAGCTCGACGGCCGCAGCGTTGCGCTGCACCGGATCCTCCGTGGCGCGCAGAGCGTCGAGCACCTGCTGCAGGCCCTCACGCGCCCCCTCGCCGCCTGCCGCGATCTTCGCGGTCATCTCCTCAGCGTTGAGCCCGATGCGCTTGTAGCCGTCCGCGCTGGCATCCGACGCATCTGTCGCTCGGATCTGGAACTCCTTCAGCGCATCCGCGACGACGTCGGTGTTGCGGGCTCCGGCGACGAGCCCCTGGTTGATGAGCCCAAGCGCATCCTTGCCGTCGAGACCAAGCTTGCGCAGAACGACCGGGTACTCGGTGAAGGTGTCCAGCAGATCCTCTGAGCGGTTCAGTCCGTTGCGGGCGCCGGCCGCGATGATGTCGAACGCATCGTCAGCCGACTTCGCCAGGCCAGTGCGGAGCAGAGTCGTTGTAGCCTCCGCCACCGGGCGGACGTCCTCACCGAGGACATCGGCGATCCCAGCCAGACCCTGCACAACCTTCTGCGCGGTGCGCGTGGTGGCGTTCTCGTCGATCAGATCGAACTGCACCGCGAGACGCGCGGTGTCCATGTTCGCTTCGATGGAGTCGCCGAACACGTTCGCGTACGCCTCGCCAGCGGCGCGACCGATTCGCATCGCCTGCTGCGGCGAGAGGCCGGTGAGAGCTTCGAGACGGTCGAACCCGACCTCGACAGCCATGCCGTCCTCGATCGCGCCGGTGATCGCCTTACCGATCGCGACGCCGGCGAGGATGATGCCGCCCGCGATCGGGATGGCGGTGAGCGCATTGACGAGTGTTCCCTCGATGTCGCCGCCGACGACCGCGCCGACCTTCTCCCCCGCGCCGCGCGTCGCGCTATCGAGGCCCTCGGATAGCGACTTGCCACCCTCCGTGCCCGCCTCGCCTGTGGTGCGCTTGAAGAACGCGAGGAAGCGCTTCATGCCGCTCTCGGCGGGATCGGTGTTCACCTCCGGCTCGACGGTGGCGCGCACGGCCTTGAGCCGCTCGGCCTGCTGCTCAAGCCGCTCCACTGCAGCGACTGCGCGCTTCGTCTCCGCGGTGACCTCGAACCCCGCCTCCGCGCGGATCGAGAGGTCCTCGACCTTGTCGCGGGCGCGCTGCAGGTTCTTCTCCGCGCGGGAGATGTCCGTGTCGAGCTGCAGCACGGCACGCTCTGAGACGAGCTTCTTCGCCCCGGCCGTGACACGGTCGATGTCCGCCAGAGCCGCCGTCGGGTTGCCTTCGATCTTCTGCTCGATAGGCGTCGACTCGATGCGCTGGGCGGAGTCCTGGACCTTCTTCTCCGCCTTGTCGATGCCGACCGTGTTGGCGGTGTACAGCGCCTCGAGTTCAGCGATACGCAGCTTCGCCATCGTCACCTCCGGGTCAGTACCTCCCGCAGCCGAGTCGGCGAGTCGAGGAGGGAGAAGATCGCGCTGCGCACGCCGAGCCAGGGCCCGGCGAGCACGTCGGCGGCGTACAGGTCGATGCCTGCCTCCTTGCGGAGGTCAGCCACGACGAGACGCCAGCGGGTGACGAGCGCGAGCCACGAGCCGTCGACGGTCCCGGCGGCGCCGGTGGGCGCGGTGGCGGCTTGTACCTCGGGCGGCACGCGGTAGTCGGCGTAGATCGGGATGCCGTCTACGTCGAAGTCGATCGGCTCGCCGACGCCGTACTGCGCCCACTCTTCCGCGGTGAGCGCGTTCGCGCTTTTGGGGCCGGCTCGCCCCCTGCCACATCCGACCGCGGCGCCCACAGAAGGACGGCGATCGCGTCGGCGTACTCCTCGCCGCGAGCCCAGTAGAACACCGAGTAGATGTGCATGTTGCTGATGGTCTCGACCGCGACCTCGTCGGCGACGAGCTGGTCGGAGACAGGCCCGAGCCCGGGACGCTCCTGCGGTCCGAGCGACGACAGGACATCCTGGATCTCTTCGGGGACTTCGCCCCTCACGATCCCGAGATCCACCTCGGCACGGACCGCGAGGGCGATGATCTTCTTCGCCCGCTCCACGCTGGGGGCCGGGACCGTGTAGGTCCGGTCCCCCAGCGTGAGCACGAGGTCCGGCGCGACCCACTCCGAGAAGTCGACCGCGCCTCCCATCACGCGGTCCGCGAGAAGGGCGCGGCGGTGGACACACCGTTCGTCGACTTCACCGTGGCGTTGGCCGCGCCGGCAGATCCGGCGGGAACGATCGCGGTGATAGCCGTGGCGCTGACCACGTTGTAGTCCGTCGCGTTCGCGGAGCCGAACTTCACGCCGTCGGCGCCGGTCACGAGAACCGTGCCATCGGCATCCTTGAAGCCAGTTCCGCGGATCGTGACGAGCTCACCAGCGGGGCCACTCACGGGCTCGAGCGAGGAGATCAGCGGCGCGTCGCCGGGCCACCCCTCGAACGGGTTCTCGATGGGCGTGTACGCGCCGACGCCGGTGAGCGTCCAGTTCCACGTCTCGTTCTGCCCGTCGGCGCCGGTCTGGCCGCGCTGGTAGGAGACGGTGCAGAATCCCTGCCCTGCGTCGAGCAGGTTCGGGGCGCCCTTCGCGGGCTTGTGGAAGAACTGCACCTCGATCTCCGCATCGATGTCGATCGCCGTGGGGAGTGTGCGCTTGCGCAGCGCCTCGATCTCGGGCAGGTACTCTCCCGTCGCGAGGGAGCGGTTCACGAACGTCGAGAACGCATGCGCGTGCGACCAGTTGTCGACGCTGTTGTTCTGCGCACCGAGGTCGTCGTACGTGCGGGCGTCGCTCGTGCCGGGCGTGTATGTCGGCGAGTAGCCGAACAGACGACGCACGTCGATGAACTCGGCGGGCTCGTCGCGCTCGGCGACGTTGACGCGCAGACCGTACTCGTAGGACTTACCGCGGACGACGCCGGCGGGAAGGGGAACGCGGTTGCTCATGGTGTGGATTCCTCCGGGTTGGTCACGGCCTCCGAGTTGTCGAAGACCACGAGGTAGTTGTCGGTGCGCTCTTCGCGCTGGGAGTCGTCCGCACCGAGCGGACTGAACGAGGTGCGAGTTACCTCACTGATCACGCCCTCCCGGAGGAGCGACTTGAACAGGTCGTGTGCGGCGTCAGCGATCACGTCCGCGTCGTCTGCGTTGCCGGATGCGCCGCGGGAGCGGAGCTGCACTCGGCGGGTCTTGGAGTCGGTGTCGACGTCGTCACTGCCGCCGTACACGCGGACGCCTACTGCCTTGTCCGGGGATGGGCGGATGCGGCCGTAGAACACGGCGACCACCTCGTTGGTGTAGACGTCGGGGTCGTAGTCCGGGGACCACGCCCACCCGTCGAGCTGACCGAGACGTTCGCAGAGGTCGATGGTCAGATTGCGATCATCCACCGCCGAGGTCCTTCCGGTTCCGGGCGGCGAGGATCGCTGCAGCGTCGACCTCGTCGACCGCCTCCTCGAGGAACTTCGGTCCCTCGCCGGCGGCGTGCTTCGCGTCCATGTCCTCGTGCTGCAGCCGGGAGATCGGCGACGTGAACCCGACTTGCAGGGTGAGGTCGTCGACGAGCACGAACCCGGACTTGTCGGATTCGCCGGTGTCGGTGGGACTCTTCTTCCGCGCCACCTTGAGCACGGCGCGGCCGACATCGCGCAGCCCCGCCTGAGCGGACTTCTCGAGCTGCGTGAGGACCGGGTAGAACTTCGCCACGATGGGCTCCCTCCTATTTGAGGTAGAGGACCAGATGCGACGGCAGCGGCGGCGGATTCTCGTCGCGGCCGACGCGCAGTACGGCTGACTCTCGTTCCGCCGCTCCCTGCCCCGGCCAGACGGTCACCAGCGAACCGAGCGGCACGATGGTTGCGAGCGGCACTGTGACCTGGGTCGACGATGTGATCTCGGCACCGTCCGCGGTTCGGATGAGCTGGGCTTCGTCCTTCACCTCTGCGATGACTGTCTCAGGCCCGAAATAGCTGGGCCTCATGCCACCACCTCCGGCGAGCGCGCGGATGCTGACTGTGTGGGGGAAGAAGAACGATGCGGGGAAGCTCACGGGTAGGTCTCCTCGGGCCAGAGGCGCTGGAAGAGCGCGTCGGATGGAAAGGATGCCTGCGCGAGTCCCGGTTCAGGTGGTGCTGCTTCGCAGAGCGATCGGAGGTCGGCGCGCGCTTCGGAGGTGAATGCGGTCTCGATGGTGTCGTAGGAGATCGAGGTGCCGTTGCGGCTCATCGATCGGGTGCGGCGGGTGCCTGATTCGGGGAGTTCAGCGATGACGCCTTTGAGGATCGCGATTGCGTCCTCTCGGGCGTCACCGGTGAGGGTGAGGACGCAGGGGGCGATGCGGCGCGTGGTCACCAGGATGCGGCGCGCGAGAGTGTCGTCTACGCCGAGGTCACCGCTGGTGATTGTCATCATCGCCCCCTGTGTCTCAGTTGCCGGCGTTGGCCGGCGGGGTGGGCTGCGCGGCCGCGGCGATCGCGGCGAGCAGCTCGTCCTTCTTCTTGGCGGCCCCGAGGTCGATGCCCTTGTTGCCCGCGTACTGCTTGAGCTGCGGCACGGACCACCTGTCGGTGGGGTCGCCCTCGGGCAGCTCTGCTTCGTTCGACTCGTCGGTGATCGGCTCGATCAGGCCTCGGTCGAGCAGGCGCTTGATCTGCTCGTCGTCGACGTTCTCGGGCACGGGGTCTCCGGCGAAGAGGACTCGTGCGAGACGGTTGCCGGTGGCGGCGCCGACGGCGACCTTCACGACGCGGGCTTTGGCGATGTGCTGGACGCTCATCAGGGGGCCTCCGTTCCGGTGACGTGGATCGCGGCGAGCGGGTTGGTGACGACCGGCACGTGCACGTTGCGCGCCTGCAGGCGGGTCTTGTCGCCCTTCTCGATGTTGCGGATCGAGGCGACCTCCACGCCCGTGTCACCGCCGATCTGGCGGTACTCGGGCGACGGGATCTGCTCGCGGGCGATGCCGCCGTAGCGGCGGCGGTCGATGAACAGCGGGTCGCTGAAGTCGTCGCCGTCGTCGGGCAGCCAGGTGATGCCGGCGATCGTGGGGAACTCGTCGCCGAGCGCCATGCGGTCGTCCTTCGGCAGGATCTCCAGCAGCTCGGGCATGACCTCCGCGTACTGCTCGCTGGGCAGCACGGCGGTGTCGATCGAGTAGCCGAGCTTCAGGCGGCGCACCTTGGCCTTGGCGAGGTAGGCATCCCGCAGGATGGCCTTGCCACTCGTCCATGCACTGCCCGCGAAGGTGGCCGTCGCCGACGAGTTGATCACGCCCAGCGCGATCTCGTTCGCGTCGAACACGAGCTCGGTCTGCAGGAAGGTGAACGCGTCGTCGATCGGCTGGCGACGGCTGCGTCCGACCTCCGCGTCGGTGATTTCGGTCGCGAGGCCCTCGATCATCGACGAGTAGATCTCGTACTCCTCGGCCGTCAGGTTGGTGAGCTTGTACTCAGCACCCGGCGCGACGGTCGCGGCCTTGCGGTCGGTGCGGATCTTCTCGTTCGCGGGGACGGCGATCATGCCGCCACTCATCGTGTACCGACCCGAAAGCAGGTAGTTGCCGATGAACTGCTGCGCGGCGATGATCTCCGCGAAGCGGCGCTGCACCATCGTGGGCGACTTCAGGAACGCGATCCAGTCGGCCGCGGTCGAGTTGTCGATCTGGGTCGGGGTGTAGGGGTAGGTCTGCATCTCGGTCTGCCTCTCAGAGCTGGATGACGGGGACGAGGGCGCCGTCGGCCGCGGAGGCGAGGGCGAGGTAGAGCGCCTTGCCCGAAGCGAGCGTGCGCACGCCACCGGACGCGGCGGCCTCGAGCTGCTGGCCGCGCGTAATCGCACCGACGGCCTTGAGCTCGTGGATGGCCTTGTTGACCTCGACAGCAGCCTTGTCGCCGATGCCTGCGTCGTGGCCGGCGACGCCCACGACCTTCGTCGATGCGGCGGCGGCGGGGGCGACGGAGAAGTCGGCGCTGCCGACCTCGACCACCTGACCGGCGGTGACCGCGGCGGTGACAGCGAAGGTGACGACCTGGCCCGGTCGGTACAGAGGGAGGTAGTTCTTGGGCATGATCAGGCCTCCTCAGCCTTCGTGGGCGGGAACAGCTTCGAGTAGGTGCCGTCCTCGTCGGAGGACTGGTCGACGCCGCCGGTGTGACCCTTCGGCTCGAGCGGGATGAGTCCCTTCTGGAGACTGGCGAGAGTGTCGGCCGCACCTTCATCCGCGGCGAGCGCCGCGATCCAGTGGTCTCGGCGGGCGGGTGCGATGCGACCGTCGGCGACGGCATCGTCGACGGTGGCGGCGCGAGCTGCGGCGATCTGCTCGTCGCGGGCCTGGCGGCCTGCGGCGGCGTCGGCGCGCATCTGCTCGAGCTGCGTGGCCTCGATGGGCACGACGCCTTCGGGCAGCGCGGCGGTGGGGGCGGGCGTTGCGACACGCTCGGTGAGGGCGGCGAGCACCGTCTCTTCCGAGGCGTTGGCGTCGGTGATGCCGAGCCGGTCGCGAACGTCAGCCAGGAACTTGTCGCTCATGGTGAGCTCCTCCTTGTTGGCGGGGTTACCCGGCTCGGTCGAGTCCGGGGGCTTGGGTGCCGTTGCGCGCGCGGACGCGGCGGCGGCGTGGATGCGTGCGGCGGCGGCCGCGTCAGCGTCGTCGTCGAGGGTGATGACGATGAGGTCGTCGCTCTCGTCGTCGTCAGCTCCGACGGTCGTCGCGGTGCCAGCGTCGGGGACGACTCCGGCACGGTCGGCGAGGCCGAGAGCGACGGCGTCCGCCGCGGACAGCCACGTCTCCTCGGCGAGCAGCGTGCGCCAGTCCTGCTCTCCAGCCTTGGCGGTGTAGATCTCGATGCAGGATTCTTCGACCTTGTCGAGGAAAGCCGCGTCCTTGCGGAGCTTCGCGGCGTTACCCCACGTGATCTTGTGGGGCGAGTGGATCATCATCTGACTGCCGGGGCTCATGACGGTCTCGTCGCAGCCTGCGGCGATGAACGATGCGGCTGATGCCGCGAGGCCGTCGACGACGGCGACCACCGTGGCCTTGTGCGCCGAGAGCATGTTGAGGATCGCGACCGCTTCCCACACCTCGCCACCGGGCGAGTTGATGCGGAGCACGATCTGCTCGACCGTGTCTGGAAGGGCGTCGAGCACCCGACCGACGTCTTCGGTGGAGATTCCCCACCAGCCGCCCCAGCTGTCGATCGGTCCGTACATGCGGATCGTGGCGACCTTCGCGTCACCCCCTTCCGACACGGATGTGGCGACGGCGCTGAAGAACTCGGTCTTCGCTTTCGGCGGCTCGACCGATCCCCAATAGCGGTGCTGCTCCTTCTGCTTCTCGGTCATGCTCCCTCTCCTGACGTGCGACGATTCGGCCGCGCCGTGTTCTTGTCGTGTTCCGGCAGCCCGTAGGTCTGGCGGGCGAAGCGCTCGAGGTTCTCGTCGGGTGTGACGATCTCGGCGTCGACAAGCTCCTTGAGAGCGGCGGAGGTGATGCGCTGCTGCGAGCCGATCTCGTCGAAGACGATTCGGGGCGCCGGCACGTTCGACCCGAAGTTGAGATCGACCAGGTCCTCGACGATGTGCTTGTTCGCGGTGTCCGCGATGGTCAGGGCGACCGTCTGCAGAGACAGCGTGAAGAACTCAGCGAACGTGTCTCCGAGCGCGTACGAGCCCTTGGAGTCGTCTCCGCCCAGGTTCAGGAAGTTCGCGAGGACGCTGCGACCGATCTGCTCGTCGTAGTAGCGGATCGGCTTGTTCGCATCCGGGAGTGTCCCCTCGACACCGAGCAGCTTGATGTCGCCGCTGTTTGCGATCGACGCGCCCGCCTGGCGGCCCGACCGGAAGTTCTTCGCGATAGAAAGTCCGCGCTTGATCTCCGCGTCCTGGCGCTTCGTGTACTCCTCCGGGTCGTACACCCCGGACGGGATCTCGGGTGCGACGACGACAGGCACGCCCATTCCGTTGCGATCCACCGTCTGCGCCTGGATGCGCAGCATGCGATCCTTCAGCACCCAGAACTTGTAGGCCGGTCGGAGCAGCGACTGTCCCAGCCAGTTACCGCCCTCTCGCTCGTGTACGTAGACGACGAGCCGGTCCACCTCCATGCGGTGCTTGCTCGTCCCGGCGACGCCCTGCTCGATGGCGATCAGGCCGCCGTCGGGGGCGACGTCGATGCGCGCGATGGTCTTGGGCGGGCGCCAGCCGAGCTTGCGGATCCAGGCGCGCTGCACACCGTTCGCGTCGGGCGCGATGCGGTAGGTCTGCTCGAAGATCGAGTGGCCGAACGGCAGACAGGTGAGAGCGAGCTGCAGGTGTTCGGCCCACGAGAACCGATCACCGGTGCGCGGGCGCGCGACCGCATCCTGACCGAGCACAGGAAGGTCGAGGTTCGCGGCGACGAACTCGACCACCTCGGGCGGGGCCAGCGCCGGGTCGAGTCGCCACGTCGTGCGCCGAATGGGCAGCATCACTGCGCGGAGCACCGACATGACCTGTGCGTCCGTACGGCGCATCTGGTCGTACACCTCGATGTTGGCGGGCCAGATCAGCTCCGGCACCTTCTCGTCGTCGAGGACATCCCAGAACGTGAACTGCTCGGGAGCGGTGACGTAGCCGTCTTCGCGCGTCGGAGCGGCCGCGACGTCCCCGCGCGCCTGCGGCTGCTCGCGACGTGCGAACAGGCGCGGCAGCTTGATGCGGTCAAAGTCGTCACGGACAGCCATGCGTGCTCCCCTCTCAGAACCCCATGTCTCCGATGTCGGCGAGAGGGTCGTCGTAGTCGTCATCGCTTCCCGCGCGCGGCTCGTCGTCGATGTCAGCGAGCGTCTTGGGCGCGGGAGGAGGTGGTGGTGGTGCGACCGGCTGATGCTCCAGCAGCCACAGCGCCGCAACCCACGCTCGAAGCGCGGTCACGTCAGTCGGGGACTCCTTGACGTCGATGACGCGCGTGCCCCCCGCGAGTACCTTCCACACGGCGGTCGCCGCGGCGAGGTCGAGTGAGGTCCACGGGGTGTGCCACACGCGCTTCTCACGGATCGCGTCGTCAGCATCGGCGTACGCATCGAGCAGGTCGGACCCCTCAAGAGGAACCACGGGGATGCGGAACTTCGACTCGAGCTTGAGCTTCTTGAGTCGGGTCGCTTCCGCCGACGCTTTCGTCTGACCGGTGACCGCCTTGATACGCCCCTTACGGTCAGGACTGGACAGCCACTCCTCGACCCACTCGTCGCCGTATCGCCCAGTGACGATCTCGACCTGCGGCAGCCCGTCAGGTCGGTACCCCGCGAGCGCCAGGTAGGTCTTGGATCGGCCGGGCTGCTGTGCGATCGCGGCGACCACGGGTCCTTCGATGCGGTCGACTGTGGGGTTGACGATGCGGCGGCGGCCGTCGGCATCCTTGACAGTCGCGATCTTGCCGTCGTCCCACGCTCCGGGAGCGAAGGGGCCGGCGGTGGCGCCGTCGTTCCACTGGCAGAGCACCTCGGTACGAAACACCCACTCGGGGTCGGTGTTGCAGGACGAGGCGATCGTCTTCGTGCTGATCGTGTAGCCACGAGACGGGTTCGCCTCGGACCACCCGGCACGGTCACGCTTGGCGCGGGTGGGCGCGGCGGACCATTCGAGGATGCAGAGCGTGTCCTCGTCCTGCTCCAGGTCGTCAGCGTCGGCGTCTGCGAGCTCGTCGTCGAACTCGTCCAGGTCGAGCTCGTCCTCGTCGCTCGTGTCGAGCAGTTCGTCCAGGTCCTCGTCGGATGGACCGGTGTCCTCCACTGCAGCGATCCCGTCAGGGTCGCCGATGGCGCGATGAGCCATGAGACGCAGATAGCGCAGCACGATGCTGGTGACGTCGCCCGCGTTCGACAGGGCGAGTATGAGTGCCTCCGCGCGCGCCATAGTCGTCTTGGTGATCGCGCCCCACGCGCCCCACGTCTGGTGCTCTCGGATCTCGTCGAGCAGCACGAGGTTGCCCGAGAGTCCACGGCCGGCGCGGCGCGTGGCGGCCTTGACCTTGTACTTCGCGCCCGTGACGAGGTTCAGAGACTTCTTACCGTTGACCTTGGTGACGGAGTCCTTGAGAGCGGAGAGCTCCTCATTCGCCTCGACGAGGTCGACGACCTCTTCCCACAGCGACTCGGCTACGTCGAGATCCTGCGCGGTGCCGAGCGCGAGCGGCCATCCCCAGACGAACAGCAGCCAGATCGTCAGGACCTGCGCCAGGGTCGACTTGCCGTTCTGGCGGGCGACGAGCACGAGGACCGTCCGGAACCGGAGAGAGCCATCCTCGAGCAGTTCGAGCATGCGGATCAGTGCGGCCCGCTGCCAAGGCAGCAGGATCACGCCGAGCACCTCGTCGGCGAAGTCGATGACCTCGAACCCGAGCGACGTCTCCGGCGTCAGCTCACGCAGCGGCGGAGTGCAGATGCGTGGCTCGGCGTTCCCGAACAGGTGAGCCGTCTCCGGCGTCGCCAGATCGCGCTCATGGACCTTATCGACGTATGCCTGACCGCATCCCTGCGGGACCGGCCAGCGCAACGGGACGAGCGGGGTGCGCTTAGCTCGCGACCCGCCCGCGGCGCGCGGCGGCCGCGTCGCCGAACTTCGTGAGCTTGCCAACCTTGCCCGCCTTCTTCAGCGCGTCGGCCGGGATCGACGCGGGCGTGATCTGCAGCTCGGCGCATCCCTTCACGTACGACGGGATGAGGTTGTACGTCGCCTTCTGCAGCGCCTCCAGCCCTTCGCGCTGCGCCTCGTCGATCAGCCACGCCAGCGTCAGAACGGCCTCGCGGACGCCCTCGAACTCTGGCTTCGTGTCGAGCTCGGCGGCGGTGATCGAGCGGCGCGTGGCGTCGTACATCGGGCCGGCCTTGCGTCGGACGCCGGCGGGGCGGTTGAACAGCGGCGACCATTTACGGATCTGCTCCGCAAGCTCACGCTCAGCGGCGAGCGCCGGATGCACGACAGCACCGCGCTTCTCGCCGCCATCGACGACGAGTCCCTCGTCCGCGACCTTCTTCGCGGCTTCGCGCCAACGGATCACGAGAGCGCAGTACGTCTCCAGCATCTCGGGGTCGACGGAGGGATGCATGCGCCCGCGTGCGCGGACCTCGTCCCATACCTCGCGGGCTTCGTTGCTGAGGCGATCAGGCGGGTCCCAGTTGATCGTCTTCGCCGACGCCATGGACGCTCCCCACGGTCATGCGGCCGACGGTCATCGGGCCGAAGCGGATGATGCCGACGTGGACGGTTCCGAGCGTCGGGCGATTCAGGTCTTCACGCTCTCTCTCGAGCGCGGCGGGTCGCAGCTGCGCGACCAGGTCGGAGAGGGTGCGCCGGGCGCCCGGCCACTCAACGATCTCGGCAACCTGATTGACGCTGATACGTGGATAGTCAGCAAGCACGTCGCGTACGGCGGGCGTGTACTCCTCCGCCATCGACGGGCGCGTGTAGTCGAGGTTCGCGTCAGGATCGAGAGCACGGCGCACCGCGTTACGTGAAGCGCCAGTGGCGCGGGCGATGCCACGGATCGAGCTGCCAGCGGCGCGGTCGGCGCGGATGCTGCGACGATCGCGCATCACTCATCGACCGGCTCGAAGTACCCGCGCTTCGATGCGACGCGACAGTGACCGCGTCAGCACGTAGTAGAGGATGTCGCGCTTCCTGAATCCTGAGACATATCCGAAGGCGATATCCCAGGCCGCGCGTCGCAGCCCGTACGCCGCTGCCACACGCCAGCGTCCTCGTCCGAGCTCGAAGTCCGTGACGAGGCCTCGCGTGACGCCACCGATCGCCACGTGCTGCACAATCGCCGGATCATGCGCCTCTGCCAGGTACTCGGCGGTCGCGGTCGGAAGGCCGAGCGTGGGTGCCCAAACGTGGCTGCCCGCTTCAGCGTGACGCAGCGCGCCTGGATCCTGCGCCGCGAGGGTCGCAGGGCACTCCGAGCATCGAGCTACTTGCTTTGCGGCCGTGAGCATTGAAACCTCCCGGTCAGGGTCCGTTTTCACCGCCACGCAGCTAGCGCGAGGGGTAGGGGGTCGATCACGGAGGGGGAGGAAGCCCTCCCCGGCGGTGTCCACCCCTCATGCGAACGTGGATCTTCTGGCCGGTCACCAGTCGCTCGACGTCACACCTTCGTCTTCACCACGCGTTCCATCACCGTCGGACTCGTTGCACTCCTTGTGCGCTGGCGCCCAGTTCGACGGCAACCATGTGAGCTCGGGGAACCGGCGTCGAGATCGAAGATGCTGGACCGTGCAGCCCTGCGGGTGCGTGCCTGGCAAGTCGTAGTCGATGCGATGGCCGCAGATACAACAGGGCGTGCGGTCCGTGCGCCCCTTCGCTTTCACCTGCGCCAGAGCGTCGGCCGCGCGGCGGCCGCTCCACGCCGGGATCACTGCACCTTCGTTCTTCGGCATCGTCGACCTCCTCGTGGCGGCAGGGCATCCGAGGTGACGACACCCGGACACCCCACCGATCACGACTGCGCTCCGCCGCGCGTCCACCGCTCTCGGTTGCAGCATGCCGAGCGTCACCGCGCGACAGGCGGGCTCTGGCTCGGACCTCGGTGCGTCGAATGGGAGCGTGCGGCGGCGGAGCGAGATCCCGGCGAAGGGCACGCAACTCCGGGACTGTGTGCGGGGAGTCACATGGTGACCACCTCCCGCAGTCGGTGGAACAGATGACGAAAGCCCCACCCGAAGGTGAGGCTTGGTCATAGTTCTTGTGCACGCACAGCGTACCAGAACGAGAGGAAGAGTTTGAAGAGTTTTCAGCTCAACGCATCCGCGGTGATGATCTCGCCCTCGAACATCTGATCAGACAGGAACTGCCGGAACGCCGTCGTGTTTGCGAAGTAGTTGGGGTACGCGGACTGAAGCTGGCTCACCTTCTGCGCAGATACGAGCACAGCATCGATCGTCTCGTCTCCCTGAGCCTCGATGGCCGCGAGTCGTGCTTCTGCGTCGCGAAGGTTCTCCAGTCGAGTGACCGTCAGGACCGCCGTGTCACGGTTCAGCTCCAGGATGAAGGTCGATCGACGATCGCGCACCGAACCGAATCTGCGCACGAAGGCCTCATAACCAGCCAGCCGCTGCGCGATCCCGAGTTGTGATTCCAATTGAGAGAGCTCATGCCGCAGATCCGCAGCATCTCCTTGCGCAGCGGTGGGCTGTGGGAGGCCTTCTTGCACAGCCATAAGCGAGCTGACCAGAAGGAAGTAGCGACGCAACAGCGGATCACCCTCGCCGTACTTCAACCGGGTTCGGCCGAAGAGATCCATAGTCTCGACCGCAGTCGCCCATGCATGTTGGAGATCACTCCGGATCTGGACTTCCACCTTCGATCCGACGTAAGCACCCTTCGAAGCACGATACTCATAGACCAGGTGCACACCGCGATACCCCGTGTTCTGGGGCTCACGAAGATAGTCGTATTCCCGCAGGATCGCATTCATCGTTCGGGGCGCGTTTCGAAGTCGCTCGGCCAGCTCGTCGATGTTCGTGACGTCCGGGAACACGACGCGACATCCGCCGAGGTCGTGCATCGTGGTGACGTTCATGTTGGGGTGGCGCTCGAGTTTGTCGATGATCGTGGGAAGACGCTTCATTCGCCGCGCGACCACCGCATCGAGGTTCACTGCGAGGGCGTGTCTGCGTACGTACACTGTGACGGCGAACAGCGGATAGGCATGCGAGCTACGGAAGTTGCTCACTTTGTCGCGAGCTTCCGACAGCTCTCGGGTCGACCCCTCACCTCGGCCGATCTGCTTGCCTGCTCGATCCACCTGAGTCTTCGAGTACTGCCGAGTCACCCACCCCATGCGCGTCATCATAGGGCTTTCCGAGGCCGTCCGATCTTGCTCCTCATCCGCCTGTCGGCTTCGATCAGGTCTGCCTCGCGAATGCGTCCCATCAGCGACTGCAGCTCACCCGCGCGCTCCCAGTTGCGAATCGTCCTCTCCGTGCGACCGACTCGCTGGGCGGCCTCGGCACGAGTGAGCCAGGTCATGCCGCCGGCACCTCCGGAACCACCTCAGCGAACGCCTCAGCCCAGAAGCCGCCGTGCTCCTGGTCATCCGCCTCCCAGTCACACGTGGTGCAGCGGAACCGAGCGACGTCGGCGCGGCGGCGGGGAGGCCGGACGCGGATCGTCTTGCAGTCGCACGACGGGCATGGGTTCCGCGCCCACCGCTCGCGGTCGTCGAGTGACCACTTCCCCAGCGCGTCGGCGACGGACCACCAGTCCGGCTCACCCTCGTGTCGGAACATGACCGCGTCCCAGAGTTGCGTCACCTCCTTACGGTTCGCGAGCTCGTCGAGGTGGTCGAGGATCGTTCGCGCGTAGTCGTGCGCGACGTCGAAGGCGGATGCAGCGTCGGCGCCCGCGATGAGATCGCTTCGGCCGTACGCCTCTCCGTTCGCTACAGCGGCCCACTCGTGCAGCATCCGCATGACGTCGCGCGCCGCGTCGATCACGGCAGCCGACACGGGCGCCGGCATGTCGACGGGTGACGACGAGACGATCATGCGGTCCCAGTTCCAGCTCGACTTCATCGGGTCCGCGATCGAGCGGAGGTGACCGACCAGGTCAGGCGCGTCGCTGAGCGTGCGGGAGAGTCGGCGGTAGCAGCGGTCGCACAGCAGCATCCCGTCTCGTGCTTTCACCGGCGCGCACCCCTGGCAGGTGCCGTCGGTCTTACCGAAGTCGGCGCAGACGGCAAGGTGCTTCGTGTTGTCGTCGATGGTGCATCCGCGGATGCAGTCGCGCTCGTGGGTCATCGCTGGGCCTCTCGGATCTTGGTCAGCAGTCGGTCGGTCTCGGCGTCGTAGGCGCGCTCCTTCGCGGTCGGCTCGTTGCCCTTCGGCAGCTCGCGCATCGCGTTGAGGCGCCGGGTCGATGCGCTCGACACTCGGTGGAGAAAGTCGTTCAGCACGTCGTCGCTGACCTGCCACCGGTCAGAGGACGCGAGAGCGCGGTGAGGCATGCGCGGCGTCGCCAGCTCAGAAAGGCTCATCGTCCGCTCCCCCGGTCTGCTCCTCGAAGATGGACAACTGCTCGAGGTACGTGTGCCGAGCGAGGTACTCCCGGCGCCTGGCAGCGGCCGTGCCGCAAGGCCCGCAGGGTTCGTAGTGACCGTTCGGGTGATCCGGGCAGCCGATGGGCGGAGCATCCAGCAGCGCGGGGCGATCCGGCCTGCGAGGGGCGGCGTAGGTCTGATCCCGGTTCCACGCGGCCCAGCGGACGGCACGTTCGCGTTCTTCCGCGTCCACCTGCGCCTGCGCGCGCTCTCGCGCTCTCGCTCGCGCACGTGCTCCTTCTCCCTCTCTCTCCCCAGCCGATGAAAATGAGGGCGTCTGCGGGGCGCTGAGCGCCGGACGCAGCGCGTTCGATGGTGACGTCATCGACAGCCACTCCTGGCCGTCCGCGATCCACGTCGAGAGGTGTCCGGCTTCCTCCAGCATCACGACGTGCAGGATCACCCGCTCCGTCGCGGACCTGATCGGCTCGGTCGGGTACAGCTGCGCTGCGAGCGCCGTGGGGTTGAGCTGTAGGAGGTTCTTCTCCCCCGCCAGCAGCCGGAGGCCCACTGCGGTCGGCGCGGCTTCGACGGGCAGCCCGAGAACGGTGGGCGGCGTCGAGGGCGCGGCGCCACGCGGGGGTGGCAGGGGGGTTGGTTCCAATGTCGTTCCCTTCGAGTGCGAACGCCCTGAGGCATTCGTCGTATGCGAGCTGTAGGTCTTCGGGCTCGACGAAGAAGCACTCCGACCATCCGCGGCCGCGGAAGAGGATCCTGTCGGCGCGGTGTGGGCCGTCGCCGGTGGGTCCGGTGAAGGCGGGGTCGAAGAGTCTGCGGAGTGCGCGGAGGCCGGCGGCTTCCCAGGTGGCGTCGGTGCCGCGGGCGTCGAGGAAGATGTGGGCGCCGCTGCGGCGGAGCATTTCGAGGCGGGATCCGCGGAACGCTCGCCCGATCTTGAGGATGCCGAGCGTGGGCCAGTAGGCGATGTACGTCGACCCGTACTTGAGCATGCGGGAAGGGTCGCGCACGCATTGGCGGCAGGAGAGCGCACGCTCGGACCGCAGCGCGCGGCCCTGTTCGACGGTGCGACGCCCGCAGACGCACACGCAGCCCCACATCGGCTGGCGAGCGCCGCTGCGCGACACAGCGTCAGGCAGGCGCTCGGAGACGGTGAGCATGCCGAAGGTGCGCCCGGTGAGGTCGATGAGGACGCCCATCAGTCGCTCGCCTCACGGGGCGATACCGTGACGGCATGAAGCTCCCCTACTTCAAGACCGTCGACGGCGTCGACTTCACCCTCACTCGCGACGCTGGTCTCGCCGGCGGCGTCGAAGATTACTTGTGGCGAGCCTTCGATGGGTCGGGGCGAACGAGCAGCGCCTCGGTCAGTGAGTTGGAGGACCTCGGGTTGCTCTGATCTGGATGGCTCAACGATGCCGAGGATCTGCTGCGCCAACGCGCGCGCCCGGTTGGTGTCGGTGGTGGCGTCGGAGCGGAGCTTGCCGTCCGGCGTGGTGATCGGCTCGGACTGCTGACGCTTGACGTTCAGCGTCTCGAGGATGGTCGGGTCAGAGCCCTCAGCGGAGTGCAGGAAGTACGCGACCGGCGGGGCCTCCCCCATGCCGTCGCGACGCACGCGGCCGATCGCCTGCTCGTGCACCTGCGGCGACCAGTCGAGCTCGCCGAAAACGACGACGTTGGTCGCCTTCTGTAGACCGTCGACACCGGCGCCGGAGCGTAGGGACATGATGAGCACGCGGGCGCGGCCGTTGATGAAGCTCTCCTCCGCTGCGGCCTTCTGGGCGGGAGACTCGCTGCCGGTGTACATGACCGGCTCGTACGCGGCGAGCGCTTCGAGCCAGATGTCGTAGACGGCTCGGTGCCATCCGAAGAGGACGACCTTCTGTTCGGATTGGAGGATCATCTTCACGAACTCGGCGACGTAGGGGGCTTTGCCGATGCCGGTGGCTTCGCGGAGTTTCCAGTCGAGGTCGCCGGATGCGCGCCAGCGTTCGGTGCGGTTGGCGGATTCGTTGAGGATGAGGTGGGCGAGGGCTTGTGCGTCGCCGGCTACGCGTTCGAGGGCGGTGGGGTCGGCGTCGACGAGTTGCGGGACCTTGACGGTCTTGGGGAGTTCGCGGCCGACTTCTGCGCGGGTGCGGCCGAGCATGACGCCTTCCTCGCGGAGGTAGGAGCCGAGGGCGGCGGGGTTGCTGACGACCATGTGTTGCTGGTGCCAGCGGCCGACCCATTCGCGGATGAACTCGTACTGGGAGCCGAGGACGCCGGGGGCGATGATGTTGAACAGTTCCCAGATCTCGCCGGCGTAGTTGTAGACGGGGGTGGCTGTGAGGCCGAGGACGAAGGCGGCGTCTTTCGACACTTGTGCGGCGGCTTTGCCCTTGTTGGTGCTGACGCCGCGGCGAAGCTCCTGCACCTCGTCGAAGACGACGGATGCGGCCCAGCCTTCGAGGTGGTCGCGCCACCCGTCGAGACGCGAGTAGGGGACGATGAGTACGTCGGGGCGGTCGCCGTCTAGGAACGCGGCCGATGGCGTGGTCTTGGCGGCGAGGCTGACGGTCAGCCACGGGAACGCCTCTTCCAGCTCAGTCATCCACCGGCGCGGCAGGTGCGTGGGTGGGACGATGAGCGCGGGCAGCGCGTCGGCGTGCACGAGGTTCAGCAGGCCGGTGAACGTCTTGCCGAGGCCGAGGTCGTCGGTGAGCAGCAGGCGTCCACGAGCGCGGAGGAGTTCGACGGCGGCGAGCTGGTAGTCGCGGGGCGTTTTCGCGGGTTGTGTGGGCAGGTCGAGGCGCTGGCCGGTGCCTGCGGTGACGCGGGCGACGGCTGCCATGGTCTCGCGGTGCGCGTCGGCGCGTAGGCGGAGTTGCTGCTCGGACTCGGGCGAGGCGGGCACGAGCGGGTAGCGCTCCATCAGCCATTCGATGTCACGGGCGACGTCGTCGGCGTCGGTGATGATCAGCAGCCCGGAGCGGTCGTGGTCTACGCGGGTGAAGATCCGCTTGGCGCGCACGGCGACCGCCGGCTCGAGCTTGAGTCCCCACCGGCCACGCACTCGCCCGTTGGCGGGCTCGTACATGTAGGTGCCGTAGGTGCGTGTCGCGGTCACAGTCCACCTCCGATGAGGGAGCAGACGATGAGCGGCTTGCCGTTGAGCGTGAGGGGCATGTCACTGTGGGCGGCGCGAGTGGTGACGAGGACGAGAGCGTCGATCTCTGGGCACTGCGCGTACCGGGCAAGCTGGCGGAGAACGGTCGGCCCCGAGCTTGCGATCTTCACCTCGACGCCGACCGTCCCGGCGAGCAAGTCGATGCGGGAGGCGCCGTCCGAGAGGCGCACCTCACGCGTCGCGGTGATACCCGCGTCGGCGAGCGCGTCGGCGATGCCTTCCTGCAGGTCGTCCTCGTTGTTGAACTGCAGACAGCGGGTCGCGGCTGCGCGCGCGATCGCGATGGCGTGGGTGCCCGGGTCCTCATAGTGGAAGGCGGGTGTCAGGTCGAAGTGCTGCGGGTCGATGCTGAGCACGACGGTGACGTCCTCGTGCCCGTTCCACACGGCCGGCTCGATGCCAAGGTCGAGCGCTTCGGAGTACTCGCAGTCGCGCAGGTCTCCGCCGGCGTCGAGGCACTCCTGCGAGTGCAGGATGTACACGCGCTGCTCGGCGGCGACGGCTCGTGCGAGATGGTGCACGGCGTGCCGGGGTGCCCCCATGAGCTTCTCGAGCTTCTGCGGGGATTCGAGTCGGGTCATCGGTTGCTCGCTCTCTCTTCGGCGCGCGTGCTCGCGCGCCATGTCTTGTGTGCTTCGGTGACCTTGGAGCACAGGCCGTAGCGGTCGCGCTTGAGGCAGCGCTGCCCGCACAGGGCGCACGTCGGGAGGTGCGCGTGCGACGCGTCGATCGCCGCGAGCGCGGCGCGCAGCTCGGCGTCGTTCTGCTCCTTCATGGCCGGGTCGAGGGTCCAGCCCTTGTCGGCATCGAAGCTCCAGCCGCCGCCGGATGTGGCGCGGGTGGCAGTCGTGGCGGCGCTCATGCTGCCGCTCCGATCGCCTCAGCGACGAAGCCTCCGAGCCAGTGGGCGACGTTCACCGCTACCGCGTTGCCCGCACCCTTAGTCGTCTGGGACTTGTTGGCTGCGCTGGTGTCGTAGTCGTCTGTGAAGCGTTGGGCACGGAGGTGCTCCCGGGGGCCGAGCATCCTGAATCGAACATCGTCGAGGTCGAAGGGCAGATCGCCTTCGTAGGTCGCCTCCGGCCGGGTGCGGGTGGGGATGACGAGCGAGACGTTTGGGGCGGCGACGATGGTCGGCAAGGGCTCGCTGATCGGCTTGTTCATGTGCTCGATCGCGCGGTAGTCCAGCCCACCGTGATGCTTGGTGAGGAAGGCGCCCGGTGGGATCGCGAGGCCGTGGTGCTGTGCGCCGGCGAGTACCGCGGAGAGCGGCTGGTCCATGTCGCGCGCCGTCGACGTCCCGAAGTACTCGACGACGTACGGCGGTACTGCGATTCCCTGAGACATCGTCGTGGTCATCGCGCCGAGAGGCAGCTCGGCGAGGCTGACACGCCGGTCACCGTTGCGGCCCGCAGCGTCGCCGTAGTGATGCGTGATGAACGGCGGAAACACGAGCCCGTCGCCGATCTTCGTCGACCGTGTCGGGAGCGGCCCGTCATCCAGTCGCATCGCCCGGTTGTCCGCGTCGTGATTGACCGCGGTGAGGAACGGCGGCACCGCGAGGGCGTCGCCTCCGGACGCGTTGCGCGCCATGAGCGGCGCCGCGTCGGGCGCCCACACACGGTAGTAGGCGCCGGGCTCGCCGTGGCGCGGGTGCCGAGGGTTCGCCGCATCCCACGTTTCGCCGTGGTGGGCGACGATGGCAGGGCGGGCGAACATGCGAGCGCCGACCTCGATGCGGCGCATCGTGGCGGCCGCGAGCGGGCGCTTACGGTCACCGATGCGCTCACCGAGATCGGACCAGTCGATGACCGCGGCGGCCGGGAGCACGAACGGCTCGACGACCTGACGCGCGTGCTGGCCCGCGCCGCACACGTAGACGTACTGGCGGCCGTACTTGCCGACACGGATCGGGTGATCCTTCTTCCAGGACTGCACCGCCTCGATCACGGAACCGCACTGCTCGCACCACGCCGGAGGCCGCGGCTCGATGCGCGGCATACGGATACCCTTGCGGCTGAGGACGATGTAGATCCGGTCGCGCCACTGCCCCGCGGGCGCGTTCGTTGGCGAGTAGATGTGCGCCGCGGAGGCGTTCACGATCTGCCAGGAGTAGCCGAGGTCCTCCCACATGCGCAGCCACGAGGGGAACAGCGGCCACGAAGCGACCTCCGGGACGTTCTCGATGATCGTCACGTCGAACGACCGAGCCTCCGTCGCACGGATCGGGTCGAACATGGTCGCCCGCGAGCGCTCCCCTGCCTCATTCGGGACGTACTCGTCGAACAGGTCGAGCTGCGTGTCGCGGCGGGGGCGCTTACGCCCACCCGCCGGCGAGTGCCACGTGCACTCCGGCGACGCCCAGAGGAACGGCACCCCGCGCGGCAGGCGGCGCATGTCGTAGCCGGAGAGGTCGCCTTGAACGTGGTCTGCGCGGCGGTGGTTCGCCGAGTGCACGGCGATGGCAGTGTCCCAGTGGTTGTAGGCGGTCGAAAGCTCGAAGCCCGCCTCCACGAGACCCGACGACGCGCCACCGAACCCGGCGAAGAAGTCAAGGAAAGGGATGCCGTTCACAGATCCACCACCCGGTACGTGTCATCGAACGAGACGAAGCAATGCACGACTCCGCACGTCGCGCATCGGAGCACGCGTGGTCGCGTGAAGCCGGCGCGTGCTCCGGTCAGGTGCGGCTCGCAGATCGGGAACTGCGCCCTGCAGCACGTCGTGACGCACATCGACGTCGCTTCAGCGACGCAGCGGCAACAGGTGAGCACTTCGTCGACGTGCTGCTCCATCTCAGCGATGACGTCGTCGTCGAAGATGGGCGTCTCGAGCGGGGTAAGGATCGGGGTGCTCATGCTGCACCGCCCTCAAGGTCGAGCAGATCGAACAGGGTCGGCGTCGCCTGCTCCTGGTCGAGTTCCCGCTGGTACATCACTGCGTCACGGTGCGACGTCGGGTTCAGCTCGATGCCGTAGCCGCTGCGGCCGAGGCGGCGAGCGCGGAGCGCAACGGTGCCGAGTCCGCTGAATACGTCAAGGACGAGGTCGCCGGGGTTGGAGTAGCGGGCGATGAGGCGGTCGACGATGTCGAACTGGAGGGGGCAGATGTGGAACTCGAGGGCGCGTCGGGACTGCTCGCCGTTGAGTGTGAGCATGCGGTTGACGTCGTCCCAGACGTCGGGGCGCCAGGATCCGGCGTGGATGGAGGCGTACTTCTTGGGGAGCGCGTCGCGGTCCTGGAGCGCTTCGCCGGTGGCGACGTGGGTGTCGTAGTCGTAGACGTTCGCGCGGGCCTGGTTCTTGAACAGCTTCGCGAGGATCTCGGGGCTGAGGGCTGCGAGCTCGTCGGGTGCGAGGAGGCGGTTGCCGGAGGATCGCCAGTCCGCGGCGGCGTCGATCTGCCAGCGTGCGAGGGAGTAGTCGCGTTCGTCCTTCTCGACTCGTTCGTCGGCGTAGCCGCGCTGTCGGTCGGTCTGCGGCTTGTGGAAGAGGAGGACGTACTCGGGTGATCCGACGCCCATCTTCGTGCTGTCCTTGCGCATCTCGGTGTACCCGAGGCGGTAGGTCTGGTTGTTCTCGCGCACGACGTCCGTGGTGATGGTGATCATGCCGAGGTAGTCGAAGCCGTGCTTGAGCATGTGCACGATGCCTTCGGCGTGGAACGGTGAGGATGTGGGGACGCCGGCGCCGGTGACGGCTCCGAAGTTGATGCGGTCCTTCACGTGGGCGGCGTAGATGCGGCCGGGTTTCATCACGCGGTAGAGCTCGCGGGTGAGGTAGTCCATCTGTTGCCAGAAGTGCAGGTTGTCGTCGGTGTGGCCGAAGTCGTTGTAGTTCGGCGAGTACTCGTAGTGGTTCGAGAACGGCCACGACGTCACGAGCAGGTCGACGGAGTCGTCGGCGAGGTGGTCGCGGGCTTCGAGCACGCAGTCGTTGTGCGCGAGCACCCAGCCGGGCCCGGACTCTTCTGACCGGTCGACGCCGATCGCCCGGCGCAGCGCCGCGGATACCGCTCCGGGGTTCAGCCCGAACTCGCGGATGATGTCGCTCATCGTGTCGGTGAGACGGTCGTGCTCTTCCCACTTCGCCAGGAGGGTGTCGCGGATCTCCGACTCGGTCTCGGCGTAGACCAGGTGCACGGTGACGGGTCGGGTCTGGCCGAACCGTTGGATGCGGTGCACGGCCTGGATCGTGTCGTTGAACTTGTAGGTCACGCCGACGAAGATCGCGGTGGCCGCGCGCTGCAGGTTCATGCCCTGCCCGAGCTGCACGGGCTTACCGATCAGCTCGGTCGTCTCGGCTGCGCGCCACGCGTCGAGGCGGCGTTCGGCTTCGACGTCGTCGAGGCTGCCATGGATGCTGGAGAACGGGAGGCCTTCGGCGCGGAGCATCGACTCCAGCAGGTCCTGCTCGTCGTTGAGGTCGCACCAGAGGATCACCGGCTCGTCAGCCCCGTGCAGCTCGACGTGCTCGCGCACGAGCGTGAGAGCCCGGGCGACGCGCTGCGTGAGGGTCTTGCGCTTCTCGCGCGCGGTGGCCTGCAGTGACATGGCGCCGCCGCTGACGAGGACGCCCTGACCGTTGCGTTCCACCTCATCCGAGGCGATGTCGACCTGCACCTCTTCCCAGTTGATCGTCAACGGGGGCAGGTCGTAGCCGTCATCCGGGAACCCGAGATCGGACGGGCGCTGCACGAAGCACGCCCACGTGTTCAGCCACAGCCAGAACTCCCGCTCCTTGTGCGGGTACAGGCGAAGGTCGTTCGCCTTCGAGCTGTTGCGGACGAAGAAGCGTGTCAGGGCCTGGCCGGTGTCCATGATGCCGAGGAAGCCGGCGTAGTGGATCAGCTCCTTGTGCCGGTTCGGTGACGGCGTCGCGGTCGCGACGAACCGGTACGGGATCCGCTCGAACAGCGACAGGAACTCCTGGTAGGTCTTCGACCCGAACGAGCGCAGCACTGATGCCTCGTCGAGGGACACCGCGTCGAACAGGGTGACGTCGAGCTTGCCGTCGCGCACGCTCTCGTAGTTCGTGACGTAGATGCCCGACCATGAGAGGTCGACATCCTCGGTGCGACGCACGAAGCGCACCTCGATACCGAGCAGCTCGCGGCCGTCACGGATGAACTCGCCACGCACACCCAGCGGTGCGACGATGAGCGCGCGTCCGCCCGGTACCTCGGAGGCGGGGTGCGTGATCGTGGTGTGCAGCGTCGCGAGCTGCATCACTGACTTACCCAGGCCGAACGCGGCGAAGATCGCCCGGCGTCCGCCTGCGAGCGCCCACTTGACGATCGCGCGCTGGTGGGGCTTGAGGATCTCGGGGAGGTCGTCGTCGTGGACAGGGAAGCCGAAGGATCGGTCGAAGGCGACCTTGTCGCGGATGAACTGCTCGTAGGTGTCGGTGGGGTGTTGCAGGAACAGGGGCGAGAGCAGAGCGCTCATCGTGTGGTCTCCTTCTGGTCGCGGCCCCAGCGCTGCTGGGCGGCCTGCGTGGTGATACCTGCTGCTTCTCCGATGAGTCGCCACGGCACGTGGCGATCGCGCATGCCGTCGACGGCGGTCTGGATCGCGTTGTCGAAGTCGTCGCGGATGGCGAGGAGGATGGACAGTTCGACCTCGTCGGCGTTGGCGACGCGGACGCCTGCGCGGCGGATGATGCGGCGCACGAAACCGTTGAGCCAGGACTCCGTCTCGACGTCGCTGCGGACGTTGCGCTTGTCCGTGGACTCGACCGCGCCGTTGCGCGCTTCGGCATCAACCTGCGGTTGACGCTCCCCCGCGGTCATGCCGCCCACGCCAGACGCTCAGCGGCAGTGAGGACGAAGCGACAGTCCTCGCACAGTGACGACGGCCGCGCCTGCCTCTTGCGGCCGCAGCGGGGGCAGGCGTGCACGCCACGCTCCTTGGCAGGCTTCGCTACAGCGCTGAGGTGCTGGGCGCGGATCATCGCGCACCGCCCGAGGTGAGCTGGTCGAAGCGTGCCAGGTAGGCAGCCTCAGCCTCCGCGGGCGACCACGCGTGGATGGTGACGTCGAGCTTCTCGCCGTGCATCGACCACGGGCGCGGCGGCTCGGCGAGCAGTGCCTCGCGTTCGTTCCACAGGATGCGCAGGTCGAGTTCCTTCACGGCCGGTGGCTTGTGGAACGGGAGTCCGAAGTGGGCGACGATCGCCTCCTCGACGCGGTCCTCTGCTGCGCGGTAGTCGGGCATGCCGACCTTGAGCGGTCGAACCATGTCGCCCACGTACGCCTCGGTCGCGTCGTGCAGGAGTGCCCAGAGAGCGATCTCCGGCTCGGCCGCCTGGCTCATGAGGACGCAGTGCTCGGCGACGCTGTAGAAGCGGGTGACGTGGCCGTTGTAGCGGCAGAGCATGCTCAGGGCGTGCGCGATGTCGACGATGTCGACGTCGTCCGGATGCGGCGCCATCGGGTAGAACTGGCGGCCGGTGTACGTCTGCATCCAGTCGCCGCGGTGCCAGCGCTGATCGTCAGCGAACCGTGCGACGTCTGCCCACTCGGGGCGTTCGGTGCTGTCCATGCGTAGACCTCTCAGAAGCTGGCGGTGACCGCGGCGCTTGCGCGGGCCAGAGCGGAGCGACGTCCGCGGATCTCTTCGCGACGGCGCAGCAGCGCGTGGGTAGTGACGGCGTCGATGACGAGCGCCTCGGGTCGGTCGATCGCCCGGCTGAGCAGCTGCGAGTAACGGGCGGGGCTGACTGCGAGCTCGCGGATGATGTCGCTCTCCGCGGCCGCGGCGTCAGGATGTGCGGCCGCGAACGCGAGGAGGTCGGCGACAGTGAGTCCGGATCCGATCGTGACGCCCGGCGCGTTCGATGCTGCAGCGAGGGCGGCGTCGACGGCACTCATCGCCGTCCCCCCAGGATGCGGAGGTGGTTGTCGGCGATCGATCCGATCCGAACTGACGGCACGTCGTAGAACGAGCCGCACGCCTGCATCGCCTTCGCGACGGCCGCGGCGAGCGCCCACTTCTCGTGCTGGGCGATGATGCGGCCGATGCGGCGTTCGCCGTGCTTGGTGCCGTTGGGGACACGCACCCAGGGGCGGACGGTCCAGACGAGCAGGTCGCGTCGGACGGTGCCGAGGTGCGGGAGTTCGGCGGGTTCGAGGCGGACGAGCCACCGCATCTGGGTGCCGGCCAGCGGCCCGAAGGTCACCGTGGCGGGAGCAGGCGTGGCGGGATGGTTCGCCACATCGCGGTCACGGTGTTCATCGCTTCGAGTTCGGCTCGCGTCGGGGTGAGCACTCGGATCACCCATCGCACGCCGTCGATCACGACCAGGTCGCCAGAGGCCCATCGTTTCTTCCCCTTACCGTTCACGCGGCTGCGTCGGCCTGGCGGCCGAGTTCGGCGGTGTACCGGTCGGCGGCGACTGCCGCGGCGGAGACCGGCGGGTGAGGCGCGGCGTGCAGGTCGATGTCGACGCGCGTGCCGGCGGGGATGGTGATGCTCACCGGGTGGATGTTCGGATCCGTCATGATGTGCCCTTCGTTCGGATCTGTGCGGTTGTGGAGAGGGTGAGAGCGGACAGCACCCGTTGGGGGGACGAGTCCCGCCCGCTCTCACGTGTGGGAGGTCAGGTGGTGGTGCGGAGGTGGCGGTCGTCGCGCCAGCGCTCGTGGTCCCTCGACTCGGCGAGCGCCTGGCCGATGCCGTCCCGCTCGTCAAGAGAGCCGAGCGCGTCGGGATGCGTGTCGTCGATGGGCTGCGCCGTGACGATGCAGGCGATCAGGAAGCAGATGCTGAGGATGATCAGCCCGACGATCCAGCCGAGGATCGTCTGCAGTTCGGGGCTCACGCCGCACGCTCCTGCGTGTCAGATCCCGCGGCGGGATCGACCAGCCGTGACTTGATCCATGCATCCAGGTCGACGGGGTAGAAGGCGTTCAGACGACCCTGTTTGAAGACCTTCGGCCCCTCCCCTGCGGCGAGCAGATTGCGGAACGTCTGGTGCGCGAGACCGCAGTACTTCGCAGCGTCACGCGTGGTCAGCACCCGCCCTGTGCGCTCGACGACCGGAGCGCTCACGACGCCACCGCCGTGGGTTCGACTCTGACGTCAAGCGCCGCGGAAGCGAGCAGCGTCTCCACGCTGATGCCGAGGAACTCGAGGACCTTCTCGAGTTCGTCGGCATCGATGGCAACAGAGCCACGCAGCCGGTCATAGACCGCATTGCGACCCAAGTTGAGAACGGGCACGAGGTCCATCCCCGAGTAGCCCCGGCGAGCCAGCTCGGCTTGAATTGCCCGTCGGATTCGACTACTCAATCCGGTAGTGGTTCCTGTCATGACGGAGACAGTACCTGTTTGGGTAGTACTGCGCAACCCCTGTTCAGATTGCGACTACTACCCCATTTAGGTACTCTCTCCTCCATGGGACAGAAACCGATTGGCACGGCGCGCGGCTTTGCCCAGCGCGTGACCGAAGTCATCGACGAACGGCGTAGGGAACTCGGGATGTCGAAGGCATCCCTCATCAGCGAGTCGGGAATGCCGGCGAACACCTTCCACACTCGAATGCGCGGCGATCGGCCGTTCGATCTCAACGACATCGAGCTGCTCGCAACCGCACTCGGATGCGAGCCAGAACTGATCCTCCGTGAGGCCGCTGAGGGCACGGCCATCGGACGAGGCGATGCTCCGGTCACGCCGATCCGGCAGGGTGTCGGGGGTTCTACCCAAACTGATCTCGAGACAGTCGAGCTCGATAGCACGAGGATCGCCGCTTCGAAGGACAACACGCCGATCGACCCGTCTCGCGGTGAGTCTTGATGAGGGGAACGGAACCGATGAGCAGCACTCACGACGACTACTGGGACGACATCGAGATCACCGAGGCCCCGGCGTCCAGTCAGGGGCTGCGCCTCATGTACGGAGTCGACGGCTACACCGACGGTCCCTGCGTCAGTGATTACGACCCGTGGGCGCACGCCGAGATGCTTGACCTACCGATCGTGTTCCGCGACGACCTCCCGGACCCGGATGCCGTCGCGTGCTTCTCCGTCGACCATGACGCTATCTTCGTCCGCACTAACCTGCACGCTGCCGTGGAGCGCTGCGCCCTCGCCCACGAGGTGGTGCACTTCGAGCACGGAGATGTGGGAACGAACGACTTCCAGGAGCAGCGTGCAGATCGCATCGCGGCGCAGCGCCTCATTCGCCCCCGCCGCATCGAAGAGTTCTGGGGCATCACGGACGACCCCGCCATGATCGCGCTCGAGCTGAACGTCACGGAGAAGATCATGCGCACTTGGATGCGCCTTCACCGCTCGGGCCAAATCCGGCGGTTCTGATGGCACGACCACCGCTCGAACTTGAAACGTGGGGCCGGATCCGCCGCACTACCGTCAACGGCAAGCACGCGGCGGTAGCGTACTACCGTGATTCCGACGGCATCACACGCCCGATGCAGCGACAGGGCAAGACGCCCGCCGAAGCCGAGCGCAACCTTGTCAAGGCGCTCAAGAAGCGGCTCGCGCCGGTCAGCGAGGATCTCACGCCTGACACGACTATCGACGTGCTCGCGCGGAAGTGGCTCGATTCTCGCACTCGGCTCGCTGAGGGATCGGTGCGCATCTACCGCAACGCGATCGAGAAGCACATCGTGCCCGGTATCGGATCGGTGCGGCTCGGCGAGGCGACCGTGCCGAAGCTCGATCGCTTCATCAGTGCACTGTCTCGTTCATCCGGACCCGGAACCGCAACAACGGCGCGAGTCGTCCTCGCAGGCATGTTCACACTCGCAACCCGCCACGGTGCGGTGCGCAGCAACCCCATGCAGGATGTGCCCGCTCCCGAGAAGGCTAAGCGTCGCGGCCGCGCACCAGCACCGAACATTGAGATCATCCGCGATGTGCGCGCGCGCTTCGAGGCGTGGGACGCCGGCACCGAGCCGCGCCCGGACGGTGACCGTCGCCGCCGGCAGCCACGAGCGAGTGTGCTCCTCGATACGGTCGACATGATCATCGGCACTGGGGTACGCACGGGCGAGCTGCTGGCCCTGCAGTGGTCGTCGCTCGATCTGGTCGACCACTTGGTGACGATCGAGCGCACCATAGCCCAGGACCGCGACGGAAAGTTCTTCGTGCAGGAGTTCACCAAGACGGATGCCGGGTATCGACAACTAGAGCTGCCTGTCGAGGTCACTGCAATGCTCCTCCGGCGAAGTGTCGCGGCCTACACAGACCTCGTCTTTCCTTCCTCCGTCGGCACACTCCGCCATCCGAACAACTACCGCACAGCCTGGCGAGCAGCTCTCGCGGAGACACGGCACAAGGGGCTCACCCCTAAGAGCTTCCGCAAGGCCGTAGCCACGTTCCTGCGTGACGAGCTCGGCTTGCAGGCGGCGAAGGAGCAGCTCGGCCATGAGCACGAAAGCACGACGCAGCGCCACTACGCCGATGAGTTGCACCGCGGCCCGGCTGTCGGCGCGATCATGTCGAAGCTCTTCTCGACCTGACCAAGTACGCACCCAGCGAGCGCAAAACCCCGAGTAAACAGCGAATCGCGCCCACTCCACGAGCTTGGAGTGGGCGCGATTCGGCTTCTGATCTGGTCTTTCCTGTGCCGGCTACAGGACTTGAACCTGCAACCCCCGTTTATCGGGTCGCGAGTTGATACGTGTCCATATGTGTACTTTCCGCTGCAGTTCCACCGTGCCGTACTCATAAGTACACCCAAGTACCGACGC
>NZ_JAXCHA010000006.1:0-5460 GCF_034044005.1 Microbacterium sp. BG28
GGAGCATCCGTTCCTTGAGAACTCAACAGCGTGCACTTGTCAAATGCCAAATAACCTCGTTCCAGCTTCGGCTGGGTGAGATTCCTTTGGATCAAGTCCAACCCTTTGGGGTTGGCGTTATGGATTGTCAGTATTGACATCCTTTTGGTCAGTTCAAACTCGCTGCGCACTTCTTTTTCCGTTGTGTGTATGCATTTTTCTTTTACGGAGAGTTTGATCCTGGCTCAGGATGAACGCTGGCGGCGTGCTTAACACATGCAAGTCGAACGGTGAAGCAGAGCTTGCTCTGTGGATCAGTGGCGAACGGGTGAGTAACACGTGAGCAACCTGCCCTGGACTCTGGGATAAGCGCTGGAAACGGCGTCTAATACTGGATACGAGACGTGGCCGCATGGTCAACGTTTGGAAAGATTTTTTGGTTCAGGATGGGCTCGCGGCCTATCAGCTTGTTGGTGAGGTAATGGCTCACCAAGGCGTCGACGGGTAGCCGGCCTGAGAGGGTGACCGGCCACACTGGGACTGAGACACGGCCCAGACTCCTACGGGAGGCAGCAGTGGGGAATATTGCACAATGGGCGAAAGCCTGATGCAGCAACGCCGCGTGAGGGATGACGGCCTTCGGGTTGTAAACCTCTTTTAGCAAGGAAGAAGCGAAAGTGACGGTACTTGCAGAAAAAGCGCCGGCTAACTACGTGCCAGCAGCCGCGGTAATACGTAGGGCGCAAGCGTTATCCGGAATTATTGGGCGTAAAGAGCTCGTAGGCGGTTTGTCGCGTCTGCTGTGAAAACTGGAGGCTCAACCTCCAGCCTGCAGTGGGTACGGGCAGACTAGAGTGCGGTAGGGGAGATTGGAATTCCTGGTGTAGCGGTGGAATGCGCAGATATCAGGAGGAACACCGATGGCGAAGGCAGATCTCTGGGCCGTAACTGACGCTGAGGAGCGAAAGGGTGGGGAGCAAACAGGCTTAGATACCCTGGTAGTCCACCCCGTAAACGTTGGGAACTAGTTGTGGGGACCATTCCACGGTTTCCGTGACGCAGCTAACGCATTAAGTTCCCCGCCTGGGGAGTACGGCCGCAAGGCTAAAACTCAAAGGAATTGACGGGGACCCGCACAAGCGGCGGAGCATGCGGATTAATTCGATGCAACGCGAAGAACCTTACCAAGGCTTGACATATACGAGAACGCTGCAGAAATGTAGAACTCTTTGGACACTCGTATACAGGTGGTGCATGGTTGTCGTCAGCTCGTGTCGTGAGATGTTGGGTTAAGTCCCGCAACGAGCGCAACCCTCGTTCTATGTTGCCAGCACGTAATGGTGGGAACTCATGGGATACTGCCGGGGTCAACTCGGAGGAAGGTGGGGATGACGTCAAATCATCATGCCCCTTATGTCTTGGGCTTCACGCATGCTACAATGGCCGGTACAAAGGGCTGCAATACCGTGAGGTGGAGCGAATCCCAAAAAGCCGGTCCCAGTTCGGATTGAGGTCTGCAACTCGACCTCATGAAGTCGGAGTCGCTAGTAATCGCAGATCAGCAACGCTGCGGTGAATACGTTCCCGGGTCTTGTACACACCGCCCGTCAAGTCATGAAAGTCGGTAACACCTGAAGCCGGTGGCCTAACCCTTGTGGAGGGAGCCGTCGAAGGTGGGATCGGTAATTAGGACTAAGTCGTAACAAGGTAGCCGTACCGGAAGGTGCGGCTGGATCACCTCCTTTCTAAGGAGCATCTGAAGTCTTCGGACTTCCAGAACCCAGTTCGAAGGCACACGTTCTTCGCTGGGAGCTCATGGGTGGAACATTTGACGAGGCTCTCATGTGAGTGTCTGGTTTCTAGTACGACCTTCGGGTTTGGAACGGAGCTGGGTTCTTGGGTGAGGGCATGCACGCTGTTGGGTCCTGAGGGACCGGGTGTGACTCCTTTGGGGGTTGCGGCTGTACCTCTGGGCCTTCTTCTGCTGCTTGTGCAGTGGGGGTTGGTACCGCCCGTACTTTGAGAACTACACAGTGGACGCGAGCATCTTAGAGATGAATCTTCGGATTCATTTCACAGGTGATCTTTTTTAGATCATTTAGTCAATTTTCGAGTTGACGATTCAAACTCATGTGATTTCAAGTCTTTAAGAGCAAACGGTGGATGCCTTGGCATCTGGAGCCGAAGAAGGACGTAGCAATCTGCGATAAGCCTCGGGGAGTGGATAAGCACACTTTGATCCGAGGGTCTCCGAATGGGGAAACCCCGCTGGGCGGCGTGCCGACCTAGTGACTCCCGCCTGAATATATAGGGCGGGTAGAGGGAACGTGGGGAAGTGAAACATCTCAGTACCCACAGGAAGAGAAAACAACCGTGATTCCGTGAGTAGTGGCGAGCGAAATCGGAAGAGGCTAAACCTAGCGTGTGTGATAGCCGGCAGGCGTTGCACGTTGGGGGTTGTGGGACTTTCTTGATCATCCTGCCGGGTGATCGACGTGACAGAAGCGTATAGACGAATGGTCTTGAAAGGCCAGCCATAGTGGGTGCCAGCCCCGTAGTCGAAATGCGTGTTCTGGCGTGGAGAGTATCCCAAGTAGCACGGGGCCCGAGAAATCCCGTGTGAATCTGTCAGGACCACCTGATAAGCCTAAATACTCCCAGATGACCGATAGCGGACAAGTACCGTGAGGGAAAGGTGAAAAGTACCCCGGGAGGGGAGTGAAATAGTACCTGAAACCGTTTGCTTACAAACCGTTGGAGCCTCCTTAGTAGGGGTGACAGCGTGCCTTTTGAAGAATGAGCCTGCGAGTTAGCGATACGTGGCGAGGTTAACCCGTGTGGGGTAGCCGTAGCGAAAGCGAGTCTGAATAGGGCGATTCAGTCGCGTGTCCTAGACCCGAAGCGAAGTGATCTATCCATGGCCAGGTTGAAGCGACGGTAAGACGTCGTGGAGGACCGAACCCACTTAGGTTGAAAACTGAGGGGATGAGCTGTGGATAGGGGTGAAAGGCCAATCAAACTTCGTGATAGCTGGTTCTCTCCGAAATGCATTTAGGTGCAGCGTTGCGTGTTTCTTGCCGGAGGTAGAGCTACTGGATGGCCGATGGGCCCTACAAGGTTACTGACGTCAGCCAAACTCCGAATGCCGGTAAGTGAGAGCGCAGCAGTGAGACTGTGGGGGATAAGCTTCATAGTCGAGAGGGAAACAACCCAGACCACCAACTAAGGTCCCTAAGCGCGTGCTAAGTGGGAAAGGATGTGGAGTTGCTGTGACAACCAGGAGGTTGGCTTAGAAGCAGCCACCCTTGAAAGAGTGCGTAATAGCTCACTGGTCAAGTGATTCCGCGCCGACAATGTAACGGGGCTCAAGCACGCCACCGAAGTTGTGGCATTGACATTATTGGTAGGCCTTCGTGGTCCAGCCGTGTTGATGGGTAGGAGAGCGTCGTGTGGCCAGCGAAGCGGCGGTGTGAACCAGCCGTGGAGGCTACACGAGTGAGAATGCAGGCATGAGTAGCGAAAGACGTGTGAGAAACACGTCCTCCGAAAGACCAAGGGTTCCAGGGTCAAGCTAATCTTCCCTGGGTAAGTCGGGACCTAAGGCGAGGCCGACAGGCGTAGTCGATGGACAACGGGTTGATATTCCCGTACCGGCGAAGAACCGCCCAAGCTAATCCAGTGGTGCTAAGAGTCCTAGCCAGGAATGTGTGGATCCCTTCGGGGTGATGCCGTCTTGGTGAACGCTCGACCCCATGCTGGTGCGGTTAGCGTATTAACAGGTGTGACGCAGGAAGGTAGCCCAACCCGGGCGATGGTTGTCCCGGGGCAAGTGCGTAGGCTGAGTCGTAGGCAAATCCGCGACTCGTTCGGCTGAGACACGATGCGGATAAAAAGTGGGTGATCCTATGCTGCCGAGAAAAGCATCGACGCGAGGTTCTAGCTGCCCGTACCCCAAACCGACTCAGGTGGTCAGGTAGAGAATACCAAGGAGATCGAGAGAATCGTGGTTAAGGAACTCGGCAAAATGCCCCCGTAACTTCGGGAGAAGGGGGGCCATCCACTTATACCAGCTTGCCTGGAAAAGGGTGTGGTGGCCGCAGAGACTAGTGGGTAGCGACTGTTTACTAAAAACACAGGTCCGTGCCAAGTCGCAAGACGATGTATACGGACTGACGCCTGCCCGGTGCTGGAAGGTTAAGAGGAGCGGTTAGCGTAAGCGAAGCTGCGAATTTAAGCCCCAGTAAACGGCGGTGGTAACTATAACCATCCTAAGGTAGCGAAATTCCTTGTCGGGTAAGTTCCGACCTGCACGAATGGCGTAACGACTTCCCAACTGTCTCAACCGCGAACTCGGCGAAATTGCATTACGAGTAAAGATGCTCGTTACGCGCAGCAGGACGGAAAGACCCCGTGACCTTTACTACAGCTTGGTATTGGTGTTCGGTGTGGCTTGTGTAGGATAGGTGGGAGACTGTGAAGCAGACACGCCAGTGTTTGTGGAGTCATTGTTGAAATACCACTCTGGTCACTCTGGATATCTAACTTCGAACCGTAATCCGGTTCAGGGACAGTGCCTGGTGGGTAGTTTAACTGGGGCGGTTGCCTCCCAAAAAGTAACGGAGGCGCCCAAAGGTTCCCTCAACCTGGTTGGCAATCAGGTGGCGAGTGTAAGTGCACAAGGGAGCTTGACTGTGAGACTGACAGGTCGAGCAGGGACGAAAGTCGGGACTAGTGATCCGGCAGTGGCTTGTGGAAGCGCTGTCGCTCAACGGATAAAAGGTACCTCGGGGATAACAGGCTGATCTTGCCCAAGAGTCCATATCGACGGCATGGTTTGGCACCTCGATGTCGGCTCGTCGCATCCTGGGGCTGGAGTAGGTCCCAAGGGTTGGGCTGTTCGCCCATTAAAGCGGTACGCGAGCTGGGTTTAGAACGTCGTGAGACAGTTCGGTCCCTATCCGCTGCGCGCGTAGGAAGTTTGAGAGGATCTGACCCTAGTACGAGAGGACCGGGTTGGACGAACCTCTGGTGTGTCAGTTGTTCCGCCAGGAGCACCGCTGATTAGCTACGTTCGGGATGGATAACCGCTGAAAGCATCTAAGCGGGAAGCCGGCCTCAAGATGAGACTTCCATACCTTCGGGTGAGAGGCTCCCAGCCAGACTACTGGGTTGATAGGCCAGATGTGGAAGCGCAGTAATGCGTGTAGCTGACTGGTACTAATAAGCCGATGACTTGATAACACTTCGTTTGAACTGAAGCTGTTCGCGTCCACTGAGTGGTTCTCGATGTACGGTCGAGAACCGCAGACAACATTCTTTTGTTGTGTGCATGACTTGAAACATCAATAGTGTTTCGGCGGCCATAGCGAGAGGGAAACGCCCGGTCCCATTCCGAACCCGGAAGCTAAGCCTCTCAGCGCCGATGGTACTGCAGGGGGGACCCTGTGGGAGAGTAGGACACCGCCGGACTCCTTTTAGAAA
>NZ_JAXCHA010000007.1:0-2528 GCF_034044005.1 Microbacterium sp. BG28
CCAGCGAGCGCAAAACCCCGAGTAAACAGCGAATCGCGCCCACTCCACGAGCTTGGAGTGGGCGCGATTCGGCTTCTGATCTGGTCTTTCCTGTGCCGGCTACAGGACTTGAACCTGCAACCCCCGTATTACAAGTACGGTGCGCTACCAATTGCGCCAAGCCGGCGTGACCGCCTGGCGGCCTGACGCCCTCGCGAGCGCAGGGACGAGTCTATGCGCTCAGCGCGGGCGGATCACGACGAGGGCGTCGGGGTCGGGGTGGGGCTGGCCGTGCGGTAGTACGCGTCGCTCGCCGTGGTGAGCACGAACTGCGCGAACTCCTTCGGGTCGTCGAGTGCGCCCTGGTAGAGCTCACCGTTGACGAAGATCATCGGCGTGCTGGTGAGCGTCAGACCGTCCGTGCCGGGGATGCCGGCGACGGCCGTATCGGTCGCGCTCTTGGCCCACGCCATGAACTCGCCGTTCTCGATGCAGGAACGCACCTGACGAGGCTCGGCCGCCCCGGCGGCCTGAGCCATGTCGGCGAGCGTGTCGTCGCTCAGCCCGTCGGATGTGGCCTCGGGCTGCTGCAGCAGCAGCTGGTGGTTGAACGCGAACACCGTGTCGGGCGAGTAGGTCGCGACACAGGCCGCCGCACCCGCCGCACGCAAGGAGTACTTCGTGCCGTTCGACTTGGCGGTGAGCATGGCGACGGGGTGGTACGAGAGCGTCGCCGCCCCCTCCGTCACCCAAGAGGAGAGCTGAGGAGCGTTCGCCGTCTCGAACTGCTTCGCCCCGGGAGCGAGGTAATCCACGTAGACGCGGATGTCGACGGACGACCGGTTGGTGGGCGCCGGCGTAGGGGACGTGTCACCCTGCGGTGTCGCGGACTCGGTCGGTGCAGGCTCGTCCACCGACCCGCCGAGCACCGAGACACCGGCGACGGATGCGACAGCGAACCCGCCATCGACCGCGCCGCTCGGCTGGAGCTGAGGAGAGGAGGTCGACGAGCTCACCGCGAACACCACCGCGGCGACCACCGCGCCGACGACCGCCACACCGCTGATCGAGAGGGCGGCCACACGAAGTCGTCCGACCCGCGCATGGCGCTGCCGCACTCGCTGCGCCTTCTCGCGCACCGCCTCGCGGCGGTCGCTCGGCGCCGGGACGTTCGATGAGTCGTCGCTCGACATAGGACCTCTGAAGAAAACGTAGGGACCGGCGGAGTCCGGTCGGGCCGCACGGGAAACGGCCGATCCGATGCTAGCCAGACAGCCTGAGAAATGCCCAGACGCTCGTGCCATACTGAGAGGTGCGCCCGATGGCGGGCGTTGCGGGTCACCCCCGCGCATCCATCACTACGGATCGTCCGGCACGTACCTGCCGGTGAAGGAGAAGAAACAGTGGCAACTGTCACGTTCGACAACGCAACGCGTCTGTACCCGGGCGGAACCCGCCCGGCGGTCGACAAGCTCAATCTCGAGGTCGGAGACGGCGAGTTCCTCGTCCTGGTCGGCCCCTCGGGTTGCGGTAAGTCCACCTCGCTGCGCATGCTCGCCGGCCTCGAAGAGGTCAACTCGGGCAGCATCCGCATCGGCGACCGCGACGTCACCGACGTCCCGCCGAAGGACCGCGACATCGCGATGGTGTTCCAGAACTACGCCCTCTACCCCCACATGACGGTCGCCGAGAACATGGGCTTCGCGCTCAAGATCGCCGGCGTCGGCAAGGAGGAGCGCGCCCAGCGTGTGCTCGAGGCAGCCAAGCTTCTCGACCTCGAGGAGTACCTGACCCGCAAGCCGAAGGCCCTCTCGGGTGGTCAGCGTCAGCGTGTCGCCATGGGTCGCGCCATCGTGCGTCAGCCCCAGGTCTTCCTCATGGACGAGCCGCTGTCGAACCTCGACGCCAAGCTTCGCGTGCAGACGCGTACGCAGATCGCGTCGCTGGTGCGCCGCCTCGGCGTCACCACGGTCTACGTCACGCACGATCAGACCGAGGCGCTCACCATGGGTGACCGCATCGCCGTGCTGAAGGACGGCCTGCTGCAGCAGGTCGGCACCCCGCGCGACCTGTACGAGAAGCCGAAGAACGTCTTCGTCGCCGGCTTCATCGGCTCCCCCGCCATGAACCTCTTCCCGGCCGACCTGGCCGAGGGCGGCGTCCGCTTCGGTGACCTCATCGTCCCCGTCGAAGCCGACACCATCGGCAAGGCGCACGGCTCCGAGGTCACGATCGGCGTGCGTCCCGAGGACATCCAGGTGGCTCCGGCCGACGGCAAGGGCCTCTCGGTCGTCGTCGACCTGATCGAAGAGCTCGGCGCCGACGGCTACCTGTACGGCCACTCCGAGATCAACGGCAAGCGCACCGACATCGTGGCGCGCGTCGACGGTCGCCGTCACCCGAGCGCGGGCGAGACGGTCATCCTCGCTCCCGTCCCCGGTCACGTGCACGTGTTCGACCTCGAGACCGGCGAGCGCCTGAACGACAAGGCGATCGCTTCGGTCTGATCGGAACGACCCCGGCGGCGCGGCGGATCCACCCGGATCCGC
>NZ_JAXCHA010000008.1:0-1269 GCF_034044005.1 Microbacterium sp. BG28
TCATAGTGAGATGCCGGCTGATCCGTGCTGGTCGAAAGCCATCCCGAGTCCTGGAAAACGATTCGCTCCGCGTCGAACCGGCTCTCGACAAACTCGAGCAGCGAATCGAGACCAGCGCCGATCGGGTTGAGGATGAGGATGCTCGTGCCCACGAACGAGCAGCGCTCGAAACGGTGGAATGACGGCTTCGTGAACGCGGAATTGTCGTGCAGAAAGTACGTGGATGCTCCCTTTATCACCGAGTTCTTCCCGATGATCTGCGCGCCCGATGCAGTGCCCTCGCCGATCGCGCAGCGGCCCCCGTTGAACCCGCCGGTCGCGACGCGGTCGAAGCCAGCGCCCGTCTGGCTCGGGTTCGCTGCACGCCACGCCACGACCTCGTCGTTTCCGAGGTGCTCGAAGTCACATGAGTCCCACCCGTACACAGAGTCCAGGTTGAGCCCGTTAAGCTCGGGGTGCACGGCGTAGCGTCCGTTCTGGATCGTCACGGTCAGGTGCTCGATGTAGCACTCGGTGCCGCGGAGGTCGATCGTGGACGCGTCGGCGACCTGAGTGTCCGTCGAGGACGGATCCAGGTACCCGTTGATGCGCGTCGTCGACTTGTGCCGGCCGCGCAGGGTGATGTAGCTCGAGTCTCGGAGCAGCTTCACCTCATTGAAGACACCGTCGCCGACGTCGATGACGTAGCGCTTCGCCGGCGACCCGTCCGAGCACGCCGCGATCGCTGCGGCGATGGTCGTGAAGTCTCCGCCGCCAGCGGGACGAACGGTGCGGATGATGGTGGTCGGCTTCGGCTGGAACGGCCAGAAAGCCAGCGCAGCGGTTCCCGCGTTCGCGAGCCGCTGACCCCACCGCTTCAAGATCGACAGCGGCACGTTGCCCTGTAGGTCGAGTGCGTCCTCGGCGACACGGGTTCCGATCACGCTGGCGCGGAGGAACTGGTCGCTCGTCGCCATGCGTGCGCGACGGTTCCCGAAGTCGAACCCGCGGGGCATCTTGAACCATCCGAAGCGCGTCCACCCGCCGAACACTCGTCCGAGGCCAGGACCGCCACCCCACGCGCGCGCGTACTCGTCGTTCTCGAACGTCTTTACACGCGAGATACCGGGGTCGGTGCGCTGCACCAGATCGCGGCCTGCGATGTCGGCCTCGACGGCGTCCGACGCCTGACCGGGGATGTCTGCCGCGGTGATCGCCGCGTCGACGAGAGGTGCCGCCTGCTCGGTGATGAGCGGCGGGACGTCGTCGGCGATCTTCCCACCAATGGCG
>NZ_JAXCHA010000009.1:0-975 GCF_034044005.1 Microbacterium sp. BG28
AAGATCGAGTCCGCTGCGACTGCCTCGCCCAGCAGTGTCCGGGTCACTGGCACTGCCGCTGCCGCCGTCATGGGCATGGTGCGTGCGCGTGACGGCGGCGGTGGGCTCAAGGGATACGCCTGGGGCTACAAGGACATCTCCGGCATTAACGGTGGCTCGTCCGGCACCACGCCGCTGGTGAACACGCTGGGCAAGCTGCTTGGCGACTGCTCCACCACACCGAAGACGCTCACCGTCACGATCGACGGTGGCGCTCCGGTGGACGTCGTGTTCAACACGGACCTCACGGCCGCGTCGAACGCGTCGATCCTGTCGACCATCAACGCGGCGCTCGGCTCCGCAGCGACAGCATCGGAGTACGCGGTCGACCAGGGGGAGGCGTACCCGCGATCGGATCACGAAGCGATCCTGCTGAACGACGGCCCGACCGGCATCGGCCGGTGGAACGCGGTGAAGTGGGGTGGCAACCGCCGCAGCGCTCGCCTCGTCACCACAGCAGACGCTGCCTCCGCGTTCATGGGTGTCGCGCTCGAGCCGATCCCGCCCGGGTCGTACGGGCGTGTCCTGCTCCGTGGGAAGCTGTTCGCCGCATCCGGTGTCGAAGGGCAGATCCCCGGCGTGACCGCGCTCTCCCCTGGTGACGCGGTCAGCCTGTCTGGCTCGGTCGACGGGCAGTTCGTCGTCGGATCGAGCAAGCAGGTCGGCGTCGCATCCGACACCAACATATTTGCCTTCAACGCCTGAGGAGTGCGCCATGGCTGAAACCACCTTCGAGTTCATCGACGGCGTCACCCCCGACGCCTCACTGCCCGTCCTCGCACCATCGGCCGGCGTCCCCGGCTACGCGGCACGCTGGATCGCTGCGGACATCGACGGCGCTGACGGCACCGCGGTCACGTCGTGGCGAGACATCGTCAACGGGCGCCTGCTGAACGTGCTCACCGGCTCCCCGACGCTGCGCGTCGCATCCGGCGA